>CBDCPI010000007.1:0-87456 GCA_965220245.1 Dehalococcoidia bacterium | reverse complement strand
TAATGACGGTGCCACCAGTGAGGATGGCGATATCCTCGAGCATGGCCTTGCGGCGGTCGCCAAAGCCCGGAGCCTTGACTGCCAAAGCGTTCAGCGTTCCCCGGAGTTTGTTTACCACCAGGGTAGCCAAAGCCTCCCCGTCCACGTCCTCGGCGATGATCACCACGTTCTTCCGGCCGATCTGGAGGAGTTTTTCCAACGCGGGGAGCATGTCGGAGACTGCGGAGATCTTCTTGTCGGTGATAACAACCGTGGCATCCTCCAGAGAGGACTCCATCCGGTCCGAGTTGGTGATGAAGTAAGGGGAGATGTAACCCCGGTCGATCTGCATGCCCTCGACGTACTCGATCTCGTCGGACATGCCCTTGGACTCTTCCACCGTGATCACGCCGTCTTTGCCCACTTTTTCCATGGCGTCGGCAATGGTCCCGCCAATCGCCTCTTCGTGTGCCGAGAGACTGGCAACTTGGGCGATGCGCTCCCGCGTCTCCACCGACTGGGCCATGCCTTGCAACTCGTTTACCACCGCGCCAACAGCGCTTTCAATACCCCGCTTAATGGCCATGGGGTTGGCGCCAGCGGTGACGTTCTTGAAGCCATCGTTGATGATAGCCTGGGCCAAAACCACGGAAGTGGTCGTGCCGTCACCAGCAGCATCGTTGGTCTTGGTGGCGGCTTCCTTCAAAAGCTGGGCGCCCATGTTCTCGAAGTTATCGGGAAGCTCGATTTCTTTGGCGATGGTAACCCCGTCGCTACACACCTGCGGCGGGCCAAAGGACTTGTCCAACACCACGTTGCGGCCCTTCGGGCCCAGGGTTACTTTTACGGAATCGGCTAGCGTGTCGATTCCGGCACGGAGCGCTCTGCGTGCGTCCTCTGAGTAAGTTAGTTTCTTTGGGGGCATCCCAATCCTCCTATAATAATTAACGGTCTTAGTGTCTAGGAAATCTTGGCCAGAATGTCGCTTTCTCGAAGAATCAGGAATTCATCCTCACCGTCTTTGTATTCGGTCCCGGCGTACTTGGAGTAGATGACCCGGTCACCTTGGGCTAGCTCCATGGGAATCCGGCTACCGTCGTCAGCAACCCGGCCCGGTCCTACCGCTACCACTTGGCCCTCTTGGGGCTTCTCTTTGGCAGTGTCCGGTAGAAAAATCCCACCTTTGGTTTGCTCCTCTTGCTCGGTGGGCTTAACGACCACACGTTCACCCAACGGAACGAAGTTTGCCACCTTGGCCTCCTTTCTAGGTCTCCCCACTGGGAGACAAACTCTTACACCCGGATTTTATGCACTCTCGTAAAGAAGGTGCGGATTCATGTTATTAAAGGCGGTAACCCTTGTCAAGATACCGGGCTGAGCCCTAAGATTGTAGCTCCTGACAGCGGCTCTTGGGGAGCGCACGGGAGTATCGCAACAGTCCGGGAGCAAGCTGAGATTAGATATAGCCGCATACAATTTCGTTGCCAGAACGGGGTTGCCACCCTCAGTTTGGACTCTCCCACCACTGGCAACCTCCTCGATAGGGATACCTGCGCCGAAGTCCGAGAGGCCTGTCACCGCATCGCCGAGGACCCGGACATACGGTTGGTCATCATCACCGGCGCGGGTGATGCGTTTTCGGTAGGCCGGGAGTCCCCACCCTCGGAGATAACCGAGGCTGGGGCGCTGATGGACTGGATCAGGCCGCTTCAAGTAGGGTCTTGCGTTGCCCGTCTGCCAGTCCCGGTAATCGCCGCACTTAACGGAGACGCTTTGGACCACGGCTTAGAGTTGGCCTTAGCCGCGGACCTCCGAATCACCGTGGAGGGCGCTCGCCTAGGCTTGACCGGACTGGACCGGGGTTCCTTCCCTCTGGACGGCGGGACGCAGCGGCTTCCTCGTATCGTTGGTCCCGCTTGGGCCAGGGATATGGTCCTCACCGGCCGGACTGTGGACGCCGCCGAAGCACTGGCTTTGGGGTTGGTCAACCGGGTAGTAAAACAGGACGCGCTGATGGAGGAAACCTGGAGGTTGGGTGAGTCCATTATCTCCGGCGCGCCCATCGCCGCTAGATACGCCAAGGAAGCGGTGGTTGCGGCAATGGACTTGTCCCTGTCCCAAGGTTTGGGGTTGGAAGCGGACCTGAACATACTACTGCACAGCACCCGGGACCGGGCCGAGGGGATTCAGTCGTTCCTAGAGCGGCGAGGCCCCAAGTATCTGGGTCAATGAATATCTGGGCCGATAAAGTCCGGTCAACTCTGGTTTAGCCTACGTCAATAAGGGCAGCGGATTGAAAGTCAAGCTCGACCTCCACACGCACATCTGGGAAGCATTCAACTTTAGGCCTCCTACCAAGGAGATGGCCGCCGAAGTGGTGGACCGGATCAAGGCGCGGGGTATCGACGGTATCGCGATCACCGACCACCACAACAAGGACTGGGCCTTCGAATTTCGGGACTTGGTGGAGTTACATTACCCCGGCGAGACAATTATTATCCCGGGTTGGGAAATCGAGGTCCGGCCGCCCCAGAACCCCTTTGCCGAGTACCAGGTAGCCGAGCTATTTCTACCGGGCGGGGGAGTATTTCGCAGCTATTGCCATCCCGGTTTCTACTCACCGGAGATTATCATCGAGAGCAATATCCACGCCATCGAGATCGACAACTACATTCATAATTGGCACATCCGCAAACAACAGGTGGCGGAGATTGCCGAGGCCCACGGTCTATTGGTCCTCGAAGTAAGCGATGCTCATAACCTAGCGAACATTGGGCTGCGCCACTCGGAGTTGGAAATCGAGGAGCTATATCAGAGGAGCTATATCAAAGGTGCGCCTCCTAGCAGTTCCCCTATGTAGAAAACTCCTCGATCCCTAGGCAAGCTCTATGACCGGATTTGCCAGCATCATATACAGCAAAGAGGGCCCGGTGGCCCAGCTTTCGCTGAACCGGCCCGGGGTCCTGAACGCTTACAACATGCAGATGAGGGACGACTTTACCGAGGTGTTGGAGGCGGTTAAGTCCGACCCGGAAGTGAGGTCGTTGCTCATCACCGGCCAAGGCCGGGCCTTTTGCGCGGGCGCCGATTTGACCGAATTCGGGACTGCGCCCTCTCAAGTGCTGGCCAGGCAAGTGCGGTGGGAGCGAGACGTTTGGGGCCAGTTGTTGGAATTACCCCAGCCGGTAGTAGTGGCGGTCCACGGTTACTGCATCGGGTCGGGGTTGGAGATCGCGCTCTTGGGCGACCTTTGCATCGCCGCCGAGGGCACGGTCTTTGCACTGCCCGAGGTGCAATTGGGTATGATACCCGCGGCCGGCGGGACTCAAACTTTGCCGAGAAGCGCCGGGCCATCCACCGCCCTAGAGCTTTTGCTTAGTGGCCGCCGCTTCGACGCTACAGAAGCCCTGGACTATCGCCTATTGACTCGGGTGGTCTCCCCAGAGGAGTTGCTGCCGGAGGCGTGGCGATTGGCCCGCCGGATGGCCGCCCTGCCGGGCAACGTGGCCCGCTTGGCCAAAGAGTGTTGGCACCGGGGACTGGACTTGCCTTTGTCCCAGGGGCTGGACCTTGAGACCCGGCTGGCGGCCCAAGCGTCAACGTGAGTTATCGCCTTTGGCGAAGGCGGTCGAACGACCAACAGGAGGAGCAATGCGGACGACCGAATTCCTGACCATCGCTGCTGCCATCGTTCCCGACCGGACCGCCGTCTACTTCGATGGCGAAGAGGTCTCATTCTGGGACCTGCAACAGCGCGCGAACCGCTTGGCCAACGCGCTTTCCGCTCAAGGCATAGGCGCGGGAGACCGGGTGGCGGTGATGCAAGTCAATTGCCCCCAGTCCATCGAGCTTTACTTTGCGGTAGCCCAGTTGGACGCTATCTACGTACCCATCAACTTCAGGGCCAAGACCGATGAGCTACAGCGGATGCTGTCGATCGCCCAACCCAAGATAGTGTTCATCGGCGAGCGGTACTTGCCCCTGATTCCTACAAACGGGGAAGGGTCGATCTCGTCCGACACGGTAGTCGTCTTGGACGGCGAAGCTACCGGCGGCAGCACGGATTACCCCAGTTTCTTGGCGGGAGGCTCGGAAGATGAACTGCTGTTCCCCGAGGCCGAGGACGAAGACACCACGGTAATCATGTTCACGGCTGGCACCACCGGTATACCCAAGGGGGTAATGCTCACTCACGACAGCTTTTCCTCCTTCCTGCTTGCCACGGTGAACCCCGCTGATCCTGAAGTCGAAGAGTCCAATCTCTTGACCGTACCGATGTACCACATCGCTGGTCTACAAGCGGCCTTGGCAGCAGTCTATGGAGGCCGCACCTTAATCGTGATGCGCCAATTTGAACCCGTGGAGTGGATGACCCTGGTCCAAGAGCGCCGGGCCGACCGGGCCATGTTGGTCCCCACCATGCTGAAACAACTCATGGACCATACCAGGTTCCACGAATTTGACCTCTCCTCTTTGGATGTAATCACCTACGGCGCGGCGCCCATGCCCCTGGAAGTTATCAGACGAGCGATCGAAGAGTTCCCCGGCGCCCGGTTCATCAACGCCTTCGGGCAGACCGAGACCGCATCGACCATCACGATGCTGCCGCCGGAAGACCATCTTCTGGAGGGCACACCCGAGGAGATTGACACCAAGCTGAGAAGGCTGTCCTCCATCGGCAAACCTCTGGACGACGTGGAGGTCCAGATCGTGGACGAGGACGGCCACCCGGTAGCGGCCGGTGAAGTAGGGGAGATAGTCGCCAGAGGGGCCCGCATGATGTCCGGTTACTGGCGGGAGGAGGAAGCGACCCGAAACGCGGTCCGTTCCGGGTGGGTCTATACCGGCGACCTGGGATACCAGGACGAAGACAGCTACATTTTCCTGTCGGGCCGGGCCAAGGACTTCATCAAGCGAGGCGGGGAAATGGTCTCTCCGGAGGAGGTGGAGCAAGTGTTGAGGTCCCACCCCCAGGTAGATGACGCAGCGGTCATCGGTGTACCCGACGCCGAGTGGGGCGAAGAGGTCCGGGCCGTGGTCGTGGTCCAAGGCGAAGGGATTGCGGAGGAAGAGATAGTCCGGTACTGCCAAGAACGGCTGGCCAGCTTCAAGCGTCCCCGGTCGGTGGTCTTCGTCGACGACTTGCCCCGGAACGTCATGGGGAAGGTGCTAAAACGGGACCTGCGGGCCGAGTACGGGCGCCCTATAGCCCTATAGACGGCAAGAGTTAATAGAACGCCAAAGCGAAGTTTGCCGGGTAACTTGGAACGGTCTTGAAAGAGGGAGTGAGTTAGATATGAAAGTCGCGGTAATGGGCTCAGGCGGAGTTGGCGGTTACTTTGGCGGGCTGCTGGCCCGGGCGGGCCATGAGCTAACCTTCGTGGCCCGCGGCGAGCACTTGGAAGCTATCCGCCGCCAAGGTTTTCTCCGGGTCGAAAGCACTCTGGACGGGGACTTCGAAGCCCCGGGCCGCGGTTTACAGCACACCGCCGAGGCCGGGCTCCAAGACTTGGTGCTGTTCACCGTGAAGATGTACCACAACAGCCAAGCAATCGAGGCGGTCCGGCCCATGGTCAGCTCTTCCACCGTGGTATTGACCTTGCAAAACGGCATCGACAACGGCAATCAACTGGCCGAAGCCGTCGGGCGTTCACCGGTGATGATCGGCTCGGCATACATGGAAGGCCGGATCAAGGAGCCCGGCGTGGTAACTCAAGGAGGCCCCGGTATTGCCGGGTTTGGAGAGATGGAACCGGTGATCAGTGACCGGGGACGCCGGCTCCTTGAGGACTTCTTGGACGCCGGTTGGCGAGTCGAGTTGCACGAAAATATGCCGGGTATGCTGTGGAAAAAGTTCGCTTACATCGCTGGCTCCGCGGCAGTCTGCGCCGCCACCAACTCGGTGTATGAAGAAATGCGAACTATCCCCGAAACCAGGGCTTTGATCCAAGCCGGTATCGAGGAAGTCCTAGCCGTAGGCCGGGCCATGGGAGCGCCCATCATGGACGATTCCTTGGCGTGGGCCATGGACTCCCTTGACCGCTTTCCCGGGCAGGGGCGAGCCTCCTTGGCCAAAGACTTTAGCGATAACCGGCCGGTCGAATTGGAAGGTATTACCGGCACGGTGGTGCGGCTGGGAAAGGACACCAGTGTGGCCACGCCGGTCAATGATGCTCTTTACGCCCTCCTCAAGCCTGCCGCTCTACGCATCGAGGCGGCGGGAAATCGCTAGACCGGCGCTTGTTTTCATACGCTAGTCCTATTCTTATACCCTCACTTATTCGTCTGAATCAGGACTATCAAGATTAAAGGACGTTCAGGATTGGGAATATCCTGAAAATCTCAAAATCCAGTAAATCCTGATTCAGACAATTACCGTTGGCATCAACCTTGCAATCGTCCTGCGCGACAAGACCAAGCGCCGGGGAAATCCAGACCTTGCGGTGGTATACTCCTTACTGTCTAAAAGACAGTTCCTGTTCGCGTTTCCAGTAAGCGGTTAGCTGGCTCAGATCAAAACTTGTGCCATCTTCTTTCTTCAAAACCGCTATCGTGCGGCACGTGGCGCCAGTGCCTAGTTCGAAATTCGGTTTTAACTGCCATATCCGGAAGGAGGTCTGCCGGTGAACACCATCGACACCATAACCGAGATACTAAAAAGAGAGGGAGTGGAATACCTGAGTTGTTTTCCGACTACCCCGGTGTTGGAGTCCGCCGCCTTGGGCGGGATCCGTCCCATCATCTGCCGCCAAGAAAGGGTCGGCGTGGGAATCGCCGACGGGTTCAGCCGGGTAACCAATGGCGAGCGCATGGGCGTTGTGGCGCTCCAATACGGACCGGGCGCGGAAAACGCTTTCTCCGGTGTTGCCACTGCCTACTCCGACTCGACGCCCATCCTGGTCATGCCCACCGGTCATCCCAAGGAACGGACCGGCATCCTGCCCCACTTCAACTCGATAAACAATTTCTCGGGGATAACCAAGTCCATAGAGCAAATCAACTCGGCCGACCGGACCTCTGACATCATGCGCCGGGCCTTTGCTTCGCTGCGTCAGGGCCGCCCCGGGCCGGTGCTGGTGGAAGTGCCGGTTGACGTTGCGGTGGATGAAGTCGCCGAAGAAGCCTTCTACTATCTGCCATCCCGGCGTGTTCCCTCCCAAGGCAACCCGCAGGACATAGAAGCAGCCGCTAGGGCCCTATGCCAGGCCAGATACCCCGTCATCCACGCCGGACAAGGGGTGATGTACGCTGGCGCCACCGATGAACTGGTAGAACTGGCAGAGTTGCTCCAAGTCCCGGTTATGACAACCTTGTTGGGGAAGAGCGGCTTTCCGGAGGTCCATCCGTTGGCCCTAGGCAGCGGCTCCGGCACCATGTCGGGGACCGTATACCACTTCGTGGCCCGCTCGGACCTGATGTTCGGCATTGGCTGTAGCTTTACCAAGCACGGCATGTCGATGAACATTCCCGGCGGCAAGACCATGGTCCAAGCCACCAACGACCCCCGTGACATCAACAAGGACTACAACATCGACTATCCGATTGTCGGAGACGCCAAGTTGGTGCTCCGGCAGATGATCGAAGCCTGCACCGAGATTGTGGGGCAGACCCGGGCCAATGACGATGCGGTAGCCCGGGAGATCCAGTCCGAGCGCGAGGGCTGGATTAGCCAGTGGAGTCCCAAACTTACCGATAATTCGGCGCCCATCAACCCATATCGGGTGATCTGGGACTTCATGAAAGCCGTACCGCCGGAGGACGCAATAATTACCCACGATTCGGGAGGACCCCGGGACCAGATCACGCCCTTCTATCGATCCAACGGCCCACGGACCTACCTGGGCTGGGGCAAGTCCCACGGGCTGGGCACGGGCTTGGGTTTGACCATCGGCGCCAAGCTGGCCCAACCGGAAAAGGTGTGCGTCAATTTCATGGGGGATGCCGCCTTTGGGATGACCGGACTGGACTTCGAGACTGCGGTCCGCTCCGATCTGCCAATCATTACCGTGGTGCTCAACAACTCCACGATGGCCGCGGAAACCACCGTCATGGCCGCCTCTCACGAGTTGTTTAACACCCGGGACCTGGGAGGGAACTACGCTGACATGGGCCGGGCCATGGGCGGCTATGCCGAGCGGATAGAAGACCCGGCGGAAATCATCCCCGCATTCCAACGGGCCCGGCAGGTTACCGAACAAGAAGGCACCGCGGTGCTATTGGAGTTTATTACCTCTTCGGAGACTCAAGCCTCCCACCGCCGGGCCTTTTAAGAGCGTGTGTGACAAATTCCCTCTCCCGCCGGGAGAGGGTTAGGGCGAGGGCAATTCTTGCTGTGGGCTGCGTTTGGACGCTGTCAGCTTTCCCCTCATCCCTTCGACAGGCTCAGGACAGGCCTAACCTTCTCCCCAAGGAGAAGGGACTTCTAACACACGCTCTAGGGCCGGTCTCGGGACTGCTCCGGGCTTCGGCCAAATGGAAGACCCGGTTATCCTTCTATCGACGGAAAGACGAGGGCCTCCGGCATGAGTGGAGGCCCTAAGCCTAAACAACTCAAGGAGTAGTGTCGTGGCCCCGAAATCCAAGTACCTGTTCATCGCCAGCATGGACGTCGAACCCGAGAAGAAAGCGTTGTTCAATGAAGTCTACGATACTGAGCATTGCCCGGAACTGTCCAAGGTCCCAGGTGTTGGTCCGATAAGCCGGTTTGAGAAGCAGAGCTTTTCGGTGCTGATTGGCGGGGAGACTCGCAACGTGGTCTTGGAGAGCGAGCCCACCTTCCACGCCATGTACGAAATTGACAGCCCCGAGGTTTTGACCAGCGCGGCTTGGGGCGAGGCGGTGGAATTGGGCCGGTGGCCGGAGCAGGTCCGGCCCTACACCAAGAACCGGCGGCACGTGCTGCTTAAACTCGTCTATCCCGGAGACTAGGGCGTTTCAATTTAATCCTGAAATCAGACATATAGAGGTCTACTATTCCTAAGCCAGTAGCTTTCTGCCTTGCTGAAAACGGTAAAGGCCAAGTCCTACTAATTCAGCGCGCTTACGGTAAGAAAAAGGGCAAGTGGTCTCTGCCTGGTGGCCTAGTTGACCATGGCGAGGACTACTGGCGGGCTGCCGCACGGGAAATGCGAGAAGAGACCGGCCTTAAAGTTGAAATCATCTCAACTATCTTGGAGGGGCACAAGCACCCTATCAAGTCGTTCTATGGCCTAATAATGGGCGGCCAGCTACGGATACAGAAAAAGGAGTGCTTAGACGCCCGGTTCTTTTCCTACGATAAGCTACCCGAACTGGCCTTTGGCGCTGACCGTCGTGCTATAGGCTCTTGGCGGGATATGAAGGCTCGACACTCCAAGTTGATGGATACAGATTTGCCTTCCGATTGCCCCAGTTGCGGCAGCGAAAAAATTCGCCTCCGACAGTATCCGCATAAGGCTTCTTACCGATGCCAATCATGTAATCGGGTATTCTAGCGGGTATGGAGGGCGGGCTGAACATATAGGAGCGCAAGATGGGAGCTACCAGGGTGACCGCCGCCATCAGGAACATCGCTGAACCTGACCGGGTCTGGGAGGGTCTTTTTCTGGTGGACACCGGCGCAACGGACTGCCTGGTTCCAAGACAGCATCTGGAGTCCATTGGCTTGGTCCCTGAAGGACAGAGGGTATACGGCCTGGCCGACGGCAGTGAAATCAGAATGGACATCACCGCTGCACGAATAGAGTTCATGGGAGAATTCGTCGGTGGGACCATCGTATTCGGTGAGGAAAACGCCGAACCTCTGTTGGGGGTGACCGCCCTGGAATCGGTGGGCATCGAGGTGGACCCCCACAACCAGACTCTCCGGAGACTCCCCTCAACCCGGCTCCGGGGCTTTCGGACAAGGCCCTGAATATGCCCTCCGCGTTGGCAGGGGTCAAGGTGCTGGACCTGACCCACCATATCGCCGGGTCGGCCTGTAGCAAGCTTCTCGCCGACTTTGGGGCTGACGTGGTTAAGGTCGAACGCCCCGGAGGGGACCCGGCCCGTCGCATACCACCCTTTTTCCACGATGAAGCAGGCTTGGAAACGAGCCTGCTTTTTTTTGTACCTCAACACCAGTAAGCAAAGCGTTACCCTGAACTTGAAAACGTCCCAGGGCCGGAAGATGATCAAGGAATTGGCCCGGGAGTCCGACTTGCTGGTGGAAAATTTCTCCCCCCGGGTCATGCTCTCGTTGGGCCTGGACTATCCTATGCTGCGGGAGCTAAACCCGTCGCTGGTCATGGTCTCGGTCTCCAACTTCGGGCAGACGGGGCCCTACCGCGACTACCGGGCCAATGACTTGGTGGAGTACGCCCTTGGCGGGTTGATGTACATCTTCGGCGCCTATGACCGGGAACCATTGAAACACGCTATGCACCAAGCCCAGTTCAAGGCGGGCACTAACGCGGCGTCCGCGGCTCTCATGGCGCTGTACCACCAACGGCTTACCGGGCAAGGTCAACACGTAGACGTTTCTATTCAGGAGGGCATCGCCTCGGCCCTCAGAGACGTGGTCAACAACTACACCTACACCGGAGCGGTGCGGAGGCGGCAGCCCAACCACAGCGGCGACCTGACCCGGTTGCGGCAAACCTCGGACGGATACATCTTGCCCAATCCGGGCATCGGCGCCAGTCTCAATTGGAGCGCGTTCGTGGAGTTCATGGGGTTGCCCGAGTTGGATGACGTCAAGTTCAACACCCCATCGGCCCGTCTTGCCAACGCCGAGGAGTTGGGAGAAGTCTTGGACCGGTACTTCCTGCAAAAACAGAAACTGGATGTGTTTTTCGCTGCTCATCAGAGGCGGTATATCTATGGCGTCGTGCAGTCCCCGGACGAAGTATTGGCCGACGCCCAGTTCCAAGCTAGGGAATATTTCGTGGACATCGACCACCCGGCGGTAGGTACGATTAAATACCCTGGGCCTCCCTTCCTGATGGACGGTACTCCCTGGCAAGCGCAATCCCCAGCGCCCACTTTAGGGCAACACAACCAGGCAATTTTTGGAGAAAGGCTGGGGCTTTCGGAACGGGAATTAGCGAGCTTGAGGTCGTTGGAGGTTATTTGACGGCAGCAGGTCAAAAATCGTCAGGTCCCCTCAAGGGTGTCCGCGTCCTTGAGATGGGACAACTGATTGCGATTCCGTGGGCTACCAAGATGCTGGCCGACATGGGGGCCCAAGTCATCCGCTTGGAATCTTGCCAGCGGTTGGAGAGCTACCGGGGAGACTCGGTTTACGAGAACGACGTGAGCGGCGAGTTTTGGAACCGGGGCGCCAATTTCTACGAGCAAAACCGGAACAAGTTGGGCATTACCTTGGACCTGACCCAAGCGGAAGGCTTGGCCATCCTAAGGCAACTGGCCGCGATCAGCGACGTCTTCACCGAGAATTTTACGCCGCGGGTCATCAAGAACTTCCAACTGGAATATGACGAGCTGCGGCAGATACGGCCCGACATCATCATGGTGTCTTCCACCGGCTACGGGTACACCGGCCCTTGGTCCGCCTTTGGCGCCACCGGCCCAGCGACTGAAAGCGCGTCGGGCTTGGCCTATACGACCGGTTACGTAGGCGGTCCGCCAGCGATGCCGGAAATTCCCTACACCGACTACACTGCCGCGGAGTTCACGGTCTACGCGATCATGGCGGCCCTAATGCACCGGCTGCGCACGGGAGAGGGCCAGTTCATCGACGTTTCTCAGACCCAGACGGCCAGCGCAACTATCCCCGAGGCGCTGCTGGACTGGGCCGTAAACCGCCGGGTGGCGCCCCGGACCGGCAACGGCCACCCGGCGGCTATCGCTCCCCACGGCTGCTACCCTTGCCGGGGAAACGACCGCTGGATCGCCATCGCTGCGGAAAACGATGATCAGTGGCGTTCGTTATGCGCCGTATTGAATCGGGGGCAGTGGGCGGAGGACTACAGGTTTGCCAACGGACTGGACCGCTGGAGAAACCGGGACGAGCTGAGCGAGTTGGTGACCCAGGCAACCAGGGAGTGGGATGCTCACGAACTGATGCAGCGTTTGCAGGAGTCGGGAGTAGCCGCCGGAGCGGTGCTAGACAGTCGAGACTTGCTCTTCGATCCCCATTTGAAGGAACGGGGCTTTTACGAGGTGGTAGCCCATCACCCCAGCACCAACATGCCGCCCTTGCCTTATGCCAGCCGTCCTTGGAAACTGTCGGCAACCCCGGCGGTAGCCGGCAAGGCCGCGCCCATACTGGGCGAGGATAATCGCTTGGTCCTGGCCGAGACACTAGGTTACAGCCAAGAGAGAATACTGGAGTTGGAGGCTAACGGGGTTATCGGCTACGCTCCCACCGACCCTCGTCCGGTGCAACGGCCGTCCCTGGACGAGCAGGTAAGGCAAGGCCGGATGCAGCGCTACGAAGTCGACTTCCGCGAACAAGTGGCGCGGGCCTATCCACCGCCGGACAGCGGATAGCATCAGCCCGCGGTTGTTCGGCGTTGCTTGGCAACAGTCTGAGAACTACAGGCCGCGGCTCTCTTCATAGGCTGTAATTTTGTCCTCGAACTGTAGCGTTAAACCGATGTTGTCCAAGCCGTTCAGCAGGGAGTGACGCCGGGCCGGGTCTATCTCGAAGTTCAGGGAGACCGCCTCGTCTTCGGACCAGACTCTTTGTGCCTCTAGGTCCACGTTCAATTGGACCCCCGGGTTGGACTCGGCATGGTTTAAGAGTAATCGGACCTCTTCATCCGGCAAGCGCACCGGCAACAGCCCGTTTTGGAAACAGTTGTTGTAGAAAATGTCCGCGAAGCTGGGCGCAATGATGCACCGGATGCCATAGTCGTGCAGCGCCCAAGGGGCGTGCTCCCGCGAAGAGCCGCAACCAAAGTTCCGGCCGGCCACTAGAACGGCGGCATCGCGGTAGGCTGGATTATTCAGCACAAAGTCTGGGTTGGGGCTGCCGTCGGCATGGTAACGCCAAGGCGCAAACAGATTGGGCCCGAACCCGGTGCGTTCGATGCTCTTCAGGTACACCGCAGGGATTATCTGATCGGTGTCGATATTCACCCGATCCAAGGGCGCCACGACGCCGGTGAGTTTGGTGAACGGGTCCATAATCGTCCTCTCGGTTACCAAATCTCTTGGAGATTGAGTCCAAAGCCCGGCAGCACCGGGTCGCCGGACACCGTCGGCGGGTCTTCCAAGACCTCAACCGGCGAACCCGGCCGATAGATGTACACGCGCCGCTGTTGCGGGTCGATGAGCCACCCCAGCCGAGCGCCGTTTTCCACGTACTCGGCCATCTTGGCCTGGGCCATCGCCAGGCTATCAGATGGAGAGCGGACCTCAGCCACAAAGTCGGGACAGAGATGGGCAAACCTTTTTTGGTCCGCTTCTTCTAGGGCCTCCCACCGCTCCGTAAGCACCCAAGAGGCGTCGGGGGCGAGTATCGCGCCATTTGGGAAAGTGAATCCTGCCGAGGGGCCGAAGGCCATACCAGTACCATCCTGGTCGGCCCAACGGTCCAGACGGGCGGCCAACCTGTTCTCTTGCCATCCGGTTAGCGACCCCGTTGGCGGCATGACGACCAACTTCCTTTTCGCCGTAAGCTCGATTTGCAGGTCCCCATTGTCGGCGCAGAACTGAAGGAGTTGGTCATCGGTCATTTCGACGGCCCGGATGTCCAGCACCAAGGGATTGGGCAAATACGTGCCGCCCTGCGCGGGAGTCAGGGCGGTAATCCTTGGCGCCACCTCGTGGGACCAGAACTCGTAGAATGGCTTGAGCCGATTGGCTACGTGCTCCCTTTTCAGCTTCAGTATTTCGTCGGCGCTCTTGTCGGCCGGGAATGTCATCTGGCTAGTAGCCGAATTACAAAAGTTACAAGCGGTTACCAGATTGTCCGTGGAGTCCGTTCCCCCGCTACCGGCGGGCCGTAGATGGTTGACACTCAATTGACGCCAATTGCCGAACCCGTTGCCGTCGAAGCCGCAATAGACGCAAACAAAACCGTCCCGTTTGAATATCGAATGGCCGTAATCCCCGAGCGCAGTCCCGGAAAGTGCGTTTATTTCCGAAGACATGGGTTTTACCAAATCTCTTGGAGATTGAGTCCAAAGCCCGGCAGCACCGGGTCGCCGGACACCGTCGGCGGGTCTTCCAAGACCTCAACCGGCGAACCCGGCCGATAGATGTACACGCGCCGCTGTTGCGGGTCGATGAGCCAACCCAGCCGGGCGCCGTTTTCCACGTACTCGGCCATCTTGGCCTGGGCTGTTGTCAAGCTATTCGATAGAGAGCGGACCTCAGCCACGAAATCGGGACAGAGATGGGCAAACCTTTTTTGGTCCGCTTCTTCTAGGGCCTCCCACCGCTCCGTAAGCACCCAAGAGGCGTCGGGAGCGCGCACCGCCCCATTGGAAAGCGTGAATCCCGCCGAGGGACCGAAGGTTATACCTGTCCGGTCTTCTCGGGCCCAAAGTGCCAACCGCAAGTACAACTCGCCTTCTTGCCATCCGGTTAGCGAACCTGTCGGCGGCATGACGACCAACTTCCTTTTCGCCGTAAGCTCGATTTGCAGGTCCCCGTTGTCGGCGCAGAACTGAAGGAGTTGGTCATCGGTCATTTCGACGGTCCGGATGTCCAGCACCAAGGGATTGGGCAAATACGTGCCGCCCTGCGCGGGAGTCAGGGCGGTAATCCTCGGCGCCACATCGTGGGACCAGAACTCGTAGAATGGCTTGAGCCGATTGGATACGTGTTCCCTTTTCAGCTTCAGTATCTCGTCGGCACTCTTGTCGGCCGGGAATGTCATCCGGCTAGTAGCCGAATTACAAAAGTTACAAGCGGTTACCAGATTGTCCGTGGCGTCCGTTCCCCCACTACCGGCGGGCCGCAGGTGGTTGACACTCAGTTGCCGCCAATTGCCGAACCCGTTGCCGTCGAAGCCGCAATAGACGCAAACAAAACCGTCCCGTTTGAATATGGAATGGCCGTAATCCCCGAGCACCGTCCCGGAAAGCGCGTTTATTTCCGAAGACATGGGTTTTACCAAATCTCTTGAAGGTTGAGTTCGAAGCCCGGCAGCACCGGTTCACCGGAGACCGTCGCCGGGTCTTCCAGCACTTCGACGGGCTGACCGGGCCGATAGATATGCACGCGCTTCTCGAACGGGTCGATGAGCCACCCCAGCCGGGCGCCGTTTTCCATGTACTCGTCCATCTTGGCTTGGACCATAGCCAGACCATCTGATGGAGACCGGAGTTCGACCACGAAATCGGGACAGAGATGGGCAAACCTTTTTCGGTCCTCCTCCTCTAGGGCCTCCCACCGCTCCGTAAGCATCCAAGAGACGTCGGGAGCGCGCACCGCCCCATTGGAGAGCGTGAATCCCGATGACGGTCCAAATACGATGCCCCTACCATCTTGTCGAGCCCAAATCACTAACTCCGCGTTCAATTCGCTCTCTTGATTCCCAGACTGTGAACCCGTCGGCGGCATGATAACTAATTCCCTGTTGGCCGTAAGCTCGATCCGGAGGTCACGGTTGTCAGCGCACAACTTGAGGAGTTGGTCCTCCGTCATCTCTATGGCCCTAATGTCCAACACCAACGGATTGGGCAGCACGACCGCTAACTCCAAAGGTGCTTTGACCATAGTGCCCTCCAGTGACGCCACTATCTGATCCCTACCACTCCCGAATATCTACGAAATGCCCCGCAACACCCGCTGCCGCCGCCATGGCCGGGCTTACCAAGTGAGTACGGCCGCCCTTTCCCTGGCGGTTTTCAAAGTTCCGGTTGGAGGTCGAAGCGCACCGCTGCCCAGGCTCCAGAATGTCCGGATTCATACCCAAGCACATGGAGCAGCCAGCCACCCGCCAGTCAAAGCCAGCGTCGGTGAAAATCCGGTCTAGGCCCTCCTCCTCCGCTTGCTGCTTGATCAGGGCCGAGCCTGGCACCACCATGGCATAGACGTCGGGGTGGGCCCTGCGGCCCTTCACCACCTCGGCAGCGGCCCGCAAGTCTTCCAGCCGGGCGTTGGTGCAAGCGCCGATGAATACCCGGTCAATCTTTATATCCTGCATCGGGGTGTCTGGCTGCAAGTCCATGTAAGTCAAGGCCCGCTCCGCGACTTCCCGTTCATTAGGGTCGCTGAAAGAGGACGGGTCGGGTACGCGATCGGTCACCGACGCTACCATACCGGGATTGATCCCCCAAGTGATGTAAGGTTCCAGACTAGCAGCCTCGATTTCCACCAACCGATCATAAGCCGCTCCGGGATCGGTGGGCAACTCCCGCCACTGCTCGACGGCGGCCTCGAAGTCGGCGCCTTGGGGAGCAAAGCGGCGGCCTCGCAGATAGTCGAAAGTGATGTCGTCCGGCGCGACCATGCCGGCCCGGGCGCCCCCTTCGATACTCATGTTGCACACAGTCATTCGGCCGTCCATGGACATGGAGCGGATGGCCTCGCCGGTGTACTCGATGACGTGGCCCACCCCACCGTTCACCCCGATGCGCCCGATGATTCCCAGAATCACGTCCTTGGGGGTCACGCCGTTGGGCAACTGTCCGTTAACCCTGATCTCCATAGTATCGGGCTTGAACTGGCGCAGGGTCTGGGTAGCCAGCACGTGCTCCACTTCGGAGGTCCCGATGCCGATGGCGAACGCGCCCAAGGCGCCGTGGGTCGCGGTGTGGCTGTCGCCGCAGACCACCGTCTTGCCCGGCTGGGTATAGCCCAAGTCCGGTCCGATGATGTGGACGATACCCTGAAATGGACTGAACCGGTCGTATAAAGTAACCCCGAACTCCTCGCAGTTCCGGCTCAGGGCTTCCAACTGCTTTAGAGAGATCTCGTCGATTACCGGGCGGCTCAACTTCCAGGTAGGAGTGTTGTGGTCGGCGGTGGCGACAGTGAGATCAGTACGCCGGACCTGCCGCCCGGCCAACCGCAGGCCGTCGAAGGCTTGAGGGGAGGTGACTTCATGGACCAGGTGCAGGTCGATATAGATAATGGCAGGCTCGCCCGGCTCCTCGTGAACCACGTGGGCGTCCCAAATCTTCCCGAACATTGTCTTTGGAGGCATAGCGGCCTACCTCTATCGTTTGTCGTTTTAGTATTGCTAGGTCAAGTGGCGGCTCGTCGAAATTCGTTGCATATTATACCACCTTAACGCCGTGACGGGCGCCAGCCATTCCTCCGCCGTCTGCACGAACCCCTTCAACCCCGGCCCATCGGGTAGCCGAGGGCATGGACACTCCGATTTCCATGCTCGACCGCCTACAAGGAACGGAATCGACTGCAAGGAGACTGGGATGCGGGTATTGTACCCTTGCGACAGTCATCATTAGGTTCCACTTACCCGGACCGTGGGCGGTCTTTGCATGGGAACGGGGACACCTCATGCCCCCTTGTTGACCGCCCATGGACCTAGGGTGACTGTCGCGAGTGACCCGAATCCGGTGCAGCAAGGGGGTTCCTCATTGCTCTAGAGAATCGGCATTTCCCGCAATCCCAAAATATATATGCTCTATGCGAGGTGCACCGAGGTGCACCATGGAGATAGAGGTAGATTCTATATTGGCTGGCAGGATATTGGGAGGGACCGTAATCGGGGTTGGGCTTATCTACAGCATTCTTGCGGCGGTGGGAGATGATGTATTTGAACGCAACGCGTTCGAGATTTTCCTGGGAGCTTTCGTAGTCCCGCTGGGCGTGGGTTTCCTGATCATCGTCATGACGGAAGTCTTAAAGGTGTTGGGGCAGAGTAAGCCCCAAGCTTAGTCGTCCGACCGATCTGTCCTTGGGGTATTTGGGGGCGGTCTGCTTGCCTGATTTCGGGCGCCTCGCGCCCTCTTGCCCCTCGCCTTGGATATAGGGTAACTGCCGCAAGCGCCTTAAGTCAAACCGCTATGACAGTAATACGTCAATCCATAACAGGAAGGTCCTATGCGCAAGGTAATTGTTTCGGCTATGGTTGGTCTCTCAGTTTTGCTTCTCGTAACGGCCTGCGGCGGCCTTTCTAAGGAGAAGTGTGAAAAGAAAGCTGGGAGTTGGTGGAGCGCCTTGGCAGGGCGCAGAATGAGGAGTCTGCTATGAAGGCAATGAGAGAGTTGGAGAAGCTAGAGGGACAGTGCGCCAAGTACTTTTAAATTAGGTCCATGATGTCCTCCAATCGCCCCTATGCTAAAATTCTAGCAGCATTTCCGGCCAGTCCCTAATATGGACTGGCCGGAAAGCATTAACGGAGGCCAGAACATGGTCAGACCGCAACCCAAAACCAAGCTCACCTACGAGGATTATGCCAAGACTCCCGACGGCGAGCGATGGGAGCTTATAGACGGGGAGTTGATTATGGCGGCGGCAGGACTTGACGGTCAAGCGCGAACTCTACGCCCAACACGGCGTCAAGGAGTACTGGCCGGTGGACCCCTACGCCGAAGCGGTGACGGTGCTGCTGTTGGGCGACAACGGCTATGAGGAAGTGAACACCTACCGGAAGGGCGAGACTTTGACCTCGCCCACGCTGGAAGGGTTCGCCGTGAACTTGGGCGACATCTTCCGGTCGCAACTTCACAGCTAGCAGGAATCGGAGTGCCCCATGACTAACTTGAACCAAGAAAAGTGCATCGCCTGCCGCCGGGACTCCCCTTCGGTGACGGAGGAAGAAGTGGCCGGGTTGCATCCTCAGGTCCCCGACTGGGAGTTGATTTCCGAAGATAGCATCCCCGTACTGGACCGGCTCTTCAGGTTCAAGGACTTTCAGCAGGCCCTGGACTTCACCAACCGGGTCGGTGCATTGGCCGAAAACGAGGGGCATCACCCTCGCATCGTCACCGAGTGGGGTCAGGTGCGGTTGACCTGGTGGACCCACAAGATACGCAACCTGCACCGGAACGATTTCGTGATGGCCGCCAAGTCGGACCAGCTTTACGAAGAAATGACGAGACCCGGCGGTTAACGGCCATCAGGCCAGTGGCACGATGTTAGACCTAAGCATGACCTGATCACGCGTGAGCAACGGAATACCGTGAACGACACTGGTAGTTATATGGGTGTCAAGATTGAGCATCCCAGCGAACGCCAGTGCCCCAGATTTCTCCCCTGATTCTAATCTTGTGGCTCAGACTGCCGATTAGGTTGGCCCATTGCTGCTCGTAGGGAATGACCCGCGCAACCGGCTTCCCGTGTTTGGTGACAATAAGGCCCTCGGCGTCGAGCTGGTCCAACAATGCCAAGCACTGCTCCTTGAACTTGGCTGCGCCAATGGTTTTCATGTGGGAACACTCCTTCCGTTCTGGACATACTATACGGCTGGCCGCCGAATGCGTCTACAAGTTGGGTTGTCTCTCAGGACGATTACAAAGTAATTCAACTTGACCGCCCAGTCGCAGTGTTGCCAATTGCCAGGTCAGGATTACCCAAATAAGATATTACGGAATAAGATAGAGCATAATGCCCTGGGGTGGCCTGGTTGTTGGGAAAGCGGCGGGCAAATGGGAACCAAGGAGATTCAACCAATGCCGGACAACCTCGCCAGCGGCGCCGACACTGACACAACCTTGGGATTCGCTGCTCTCTTCACGTTTGTAAACCAGGAATACCGGGAGACCGTCGTTCGCCGTGCCTTGGATTCGCGTGAGCAAGTGCCCGACGACACGCGACAAGCGTTGAATTCGGCGGTGCGGGAATACGTGACTGTGGACGGGTTCCGAAACGCGGACCGCGCGCCGGTCCCGCATCTCAAAGAGCCCATCTTGCGCACAGTGCTCTACTCCAACAAGCTTGCTGGAGCGGTCCTGCGGCTCTGGGCCGAGTCCCATAAAGAGCTCCGCCAACTGGTGATAGACCATCTGAACAGCCGGGCAATACCGGCGGAGTATCCGGATTTCTCCAAGGACCGGTTTCGGGGTTCTTGGACTGATGAAAGCTGGCAGAGTGAACGAGACCAGATCATCGAACTTCACGGTGACTTGGACGCAGACGACGTGGGCCTCATGCTCTGCTATGTATCGGGCAAATCGCCGGTGCAACCGGTAAATGGTTCGGCGGAGCGCCTTGATACAAAAACACAAAAGGCCGTCCGAAGAGTCGAACATATTCTATCCGAATTCCTCGGATTTCTCAGAGACATGCCTGCCGATGCGCCAGTGTGGGACGGAGTGGTGCCGGAATTTGTCGATTCCGTCAATCAAATCCGGGACCAGAAAGAAGCCGAGCGACACCTGGCAGCCAACCTCGAATCAACTGTCACCGAGATAAGAGAGGAATTCAAGCCGGAGTTGGCCTTCTTCCAGCTCAACATTGATTCATGGCCAGTGGCGTCCCTTCTCCCCGGTCCCGGCCTTTCGGAAACGCTGCGTTTGACTTCGGAGTTAAAGGACCTGCTAGCCGAATACCGGCCTGTCCGGGAAACCGCGCCGGTCATAAGCGAAGAGTTGGACCGGAGGAAGAAGCGGGAAGAGTTGGAGCAACGTATTCTCGACACCATAAGAGACCTCAGTGGACTCAGGCCGGACGGTCAAAGCCCGGATGGCAATCCTCCACGGTCAGGCTCGGCAACCAATAAGGCGGAGGCCGACAAAGAACCGCCTGTGGAGCCGTCGGCCAGTCAGCCTGAGCGGGACGATGAACCAGCGACCGGCAGCAATTTGGCCCCGGTTGAATCCGCCGATGGGGACACCGGAGATGAGGAATCGACTGAGCCCAAGGCGCGAGGCGGCAAGCAACAGCCCTCCGGCGAGCACGGCGCTGGGCGGGATGACCGAGGCGGAGCGAGTGTCGCGGCCCCGGCAGTCGCCGCGGAGCAGCACCCTGAAACCGGGACCGCCATCGCCATCGTCCAACAGACCGCCACGGCGCCTGCTTTTCCGCATGAAGAATACGCCTCGCTCCAATTGGAGAACCAGGACCTCCAGCAAATGGTCGAATCTCTGGAGAGCGAACTGCACGACAGCCGGAGCATGGCGGAATCCTGGCACACCGCTTACCTTTACGAGCGAAAAGGTCCGGAGAGCTCCGAGCTAAACGAACGCTCATCGATTCAGGACGTAGGCTCCGCCGTCGAAATGGCAAAGGGGAAGTTCCGGGGGAAACTCCTCTTTCTGCTCAATTCCAAGTCGGAGGTAGAAGACAATACCTTCGACAGCCCGCTGCAAGTCTGGGACGCACTGGAGTGGCTAGCTACCACGTACCACCCCTCCCGCGCCGGTGAGCTCAGCGAGCCGGACTTTGATTCCTCAATTCGCAGGGCCTGCGGGTGGTGGTACAAAGGCCACCAGAACGACTCGACGATAAACAATCGCAAGTACCGGCATTGGTACACCACCAAAGACAACGGCAAAACCTATCGGCTGAACGAGCACATCGGGACTGGCACCAATAAGGACCCACGCTACACCATTCGCCTTGCCTTCGATTGGGACAAAGACCGGCAGCGCGTAGTTATTGGTTTCATCGGCCAACACCAGCAGACGGACGCCACCTGATGCCCTCGGGCAGATGGCAAAAATTAACCCCGGAGCGCACCGGGCGAATAGACAAAAATGGGGAATACCTCCGTGTTCTTGTAAGGTCCATAGTTAAATCACCCCTACCAGATTACCCGCAGGTCCAGCACGAAACCCGACAGCGCCGGCTCGCCGGAAACCGTGTCCGGTCCATCCAGGGTCTCCACGGGCTGGCCGGGCCGGTAGACGTACACCCGCTTGTTCCGCGGGTCTATGAGCCAGCCCAAGCGGACGCCGTTTTCCAGGTACTCCGCCATCTTCTCCTGCGTTATCGCCAGGCTGTCCGACGGCGAGCGGACCTCAATAACAAAGTCCGGGAAGGCGTGGCCGAATGACCTCTGCTCCGCCCGGCTCAGTGATTCCCACCGTGACAAAGGCATCCAGGAAGCGTCGGGAGCGCGTACCGCACCGTTGGGCAGGGTATAACCGGCGGATGGCCCGAAGGCGCGGCCGGTCCCGTCCTGCTTGGCCCAGACAGCCAACTGTAGGGCCAATTCAAGCTCTTGCCAACCACTTTCCAAACCCGCAGGCGGCATGATGATCAACTCCTGCTTCGCCGTAAGCTCCATTCTGAGGTCCCCGTTGTCGGAGCACAGCTTGAGGAACTGCTCTTCCGTCATCTCGAGGGCGCTGATGTCCAGCACCAGCCGGTAAGGCAAGGTTGTTTCCGGCGCAATAGCAGGCTGCTTGGCGGCCATCGCTACGGCTCCCTTATGCACACAAAGTTTCCGGTCATGGCACGATTCACCATATCGTCCGCAGGTCTAGCACGAAACCCGGCAATTCCGGTTCGCCGGAAACCGTGTCCGGTCCATCCAGGGTCTCCACGGGCTGGCCGACCCGGTAGACGTACACCCGCTTATTCCGCGGGTCTATGAGCCAGCCCAAGCGGACGCCGTTTTCCAGGTACTCCGCCATCTTCTCCTGCGTTATCGCCAAGCTGTCCGACGGCGAGCGAAGTTCGATTACAAAATCCGGGCAGATGGGGGCGAACCTGTCCTGCTCCGCCCGGCTCAGTGATTCCCACCGCGACAGTAGTATCCAGGAGGCATCGGGGGAGAGCACCGCCCCGTTGGGTAAAGTGAATCCGCCGGATGAATCGAAGGTTATCCCCGTACCGTCTTGGTAAGACCAAGCGACCAGTTGGTAGTTTAGCTTGGCATTGCGATGGCTTGTTGTTAAACCCGCAGGCGGCATGATGATCAACTCCCGCTTCGCCGTAAGCTCCATTCTGAGGTCCCCGTTGTCGGAGCACAGCTTGAGGAACTGCTCTTCTGTCATCTCGACGGCGCTAATGTTCAGCGCCAGCCGGTAGGGCAGGGTTGTTTCCGGCGCAATAGCAGGCTGCTTGGCAGTAGTCATGGTTATAGGTCCCGCACGCCACGAAAGAGGCCGGCGATTGCCGGGCTGACCAAGTGGGTGCGGTCTCTCCTTTGGCTTGGCGGTTCTTGAAGCTAGGGGTACACGGAAACCGTCTGGCTTGGCGGTTCTTGAAGCTAGGGGTACACGGAAACCGTCTGGCTTGGCGGTTCTTGAAGCTAGGGGTACACGGAAACCGTCTGGCTTGGCGGTTCTTGAAGCTAGGGGTACACGGAAACCGTCTGGCTTGGCGGTTCTTGAAGCTAGGGGTACACGGAAACCGTCTGGCTTGGCGGTTCTTGAAGCTAGGGGTACACGGAAACCGTCTGGCTTGGCGGTTCTTGAAGCTAGGGGTACACGGAAACCGTCTGGCTTGGCGGTTCTTGAAGCTAGGGGTACACGGAAACCGTCTGGCTTGGCGGTTCTTGAAGCTAGGGGTACACGGAAACCGTCTGGCTTGGCGGTTCTTGAAGCTAGGGGTACACGGAAACCGTCGCATATTATATCATTTGGCCGGTCATAGAATCGGGCTCAGCCTCCGCCAAGCTCCTCTCGCAATTCGTGGTAAAATCATATCCGGCGCGTTGCCAGCTACATTCCGCAAGGGGGTTGCCTTATGCCTTCTGCCGAAGCCGCCGTACTGCCCAGGAACGTCAAGCCCAGCAAATACCGGCTGACGCTGCAACCCGATTTGGAAACCTTTACCTTCAAAGGCGAGCAGACCGTAGACATCGAAATTGCCGAGCCGACTTCCATCATCGTGCTGAACGCGATGGAGTTGGAGATTGGCGGGGCCACCTTACGCGGCAACGGTCCGGACACCGCGGCCAAGTCTATTTCGCTGGACGCCGATGCCGAGACAGCCACGCTGGACTTCGGGGAAACCCTGGCCCCTGGCAAAGCCCAACTGGAGATGCAGTTCACCGGGGTCCTGAACGACAAACTTCGCGGGTTTTACCGCAGCCAGTACCCCGGCGATGATGGTGAGGAGCGGACCCTGGCGACCACCCAATTCGAGGCCACCGACGCCCGGCGGGCCTTTCCCTGCTGGGACGAGCCCGCCCACAAGGCCAGCTTTGACGTTACGCTGGTCATTCCCTCCGGCCTAGCCGCTCTATCCAATACGTCCGCCCTTGATATAAGTGAAATTGGGGAGTCGGACGCCGGTCCAGGGTTGAAATCGGTGCGGTTTGCTGAGACGCCGATTATGTCAACCTATCTCTTGGCTTTCATAGTCGGCGATTTGACTTCCGTTGAGGGTGAATACCAAGGCCCGGCCGGGTCGACCCGGGTAGCGGTTTGGACGACTAGGGGCAAGGAAGAACAGGGTAGGTTTGCTCTCGATACTTCGGTGAAACTGCTGACCTTCTTCAACGAATACTTCGGCATCCCTTACCCCCTGGAAAAGCTGGACCATATTGCCATCCCCGACTTCGCCGCCGGGGCCATGGAGAACTGGGGCGCCATCACCTACCGGGAAACCGCCCTCTTGGTGGACCCGGACAATTCCTCGGCGGGGACCAGGCAACGGGTCGCCGAAGTGGTGGCCCATGAAATGGCCCACATGTGGTTCGGCGACCTGGTTACCATGGAGTGGTGGGACGATTTGTGGCTCAACGAAAGTTTCGCTTCTTGGATGGGGACCAAGGCCGTCGACTGGCTGTTCCCGGACTGGGCCATGTGGACCCAGTTCGTAAATATGGACACCAATCGCGCCTTGAGCTTGGACGGGCTGAAGAATTCCCACCCCATCGAACAGGAAGTAAAGGACCCGGCGGAAATCGGCCAACTCTTCGACGCCATCAGTTACTCCAAGGGCGCGTCGGTACTTAGGATGCTGGAGCAGTTCCTGGGCGCCGACACCTTCCAGCGGGGGCTACAGGGCTACCTAACCTCCCACCAATACGGAAACGCCCGCACCGAAGACCTGTGGGCGGCCCTGGAGTCGTCGTCAGGCCAACCGGTAACCTCGATCATGGACTCGTGGACCAAGCAAATGGGTTACCCGGTGCTGCAAGTCGAGACTGCCGGCGGACCGGAAAACCTGGAGCTCGACCTGTCACAAGAGCGGTTTGTTTACGACCGGCTTTTGCTTGAACCAAAGGCCGGAGACGGGAACCCGGACCCAGAGGTGTGGCGGGTCCCGGTGAGAGTAAGTCGCAGCGGCGCCTCGGAAGCCGCCTCCTTGCTGCTGGACGCCCGCACGGGGCGTTTGCCGCTGGGCGCTACCGTTCTCAGCCAAGCCAAAGAGGCCGGAAGTCCCGAGGGCCCTTGGTTCAAGGTAAATTCCGAGCAGACGGGCTTCTTTAGGGTCAACTACCAACCGGAGGACTGGGACCGCTTGGTGCCAGTCATCCAGTCCTTGGAGTTGCCGGCCCCGGACCGGTTGGGTATCCAGAACGACGCTTACTCCCTTTCCCGGGCCGGACTGTTGCCGGTTACCCAGTTTTTGTCCTTGGCCAAGGCCTACATCCACGAGAATGACGCCTCGGTGTGGGGCGACTTGTCCAGCAACTTACGGGACATTGACGTTTTGCTGGCAGGGGAGGCCAGCCACCAAACCTACCAGGGCTTCGCCCGTGAGATTTACCGGCTGGCGGTGCAGCGTGTGGGCTGGGAGGCCCAAGCTGGAGAAGGGCACCTTGACGCCTTGCTCCGCAGCACCGTTCTCAGCCAAGCGGCCACCTACGGCGACACCGAAGTGCTGGCCCAAGGGAAACTGCGTTTCGACCAATACCTCCAAGACCCTTCGACGGTACATCCCGATATTAGGGGCACCGTGTTTGGTTTGGCCGGCCTGGGTGGAGACCGGACGACTTATGATCAACTGTGGGACCTGGAAAAAGCCACTTCATTGCAGGAAGAGAAAATCCGGCTTCTGATGGCCACAACTAGGTTCTCCGACTTGGAGTTGCTGCGGGATACCCTGGAGCGCTCCCTATCCCCGGATGTGCGCTCTCAAGACACCATCTTCGTGGTCACCGGCGTCGCGTCAAACCTGATAGGACGGGACTTGGCTTGGCAGTTCGTCAAAGACAACTGGGCCGAATTTGACCGGCGCTACGGCTCCGGCGGGTTTGGGTTGATGCGGCTGGTCTCCATTTGCGGCAACTTCACCAGCGAAGAGCAGCTTCAGGATGTAGAATCCTTCTTCACCGACCACCCCGCGCCAGCCGCCGAACGGACCATCCGGCAGTCTTTGGAGCGCATTAGGTTGAACATCCGGTGGTTGGAACGGAACCGGGAAGAAGTAGCTAGCTGGCTTAACGCGTAGCCGGTTAACGGTCCTACAACGGGGTGCGGCGATGTAATCGACTCTTACCCGATGCTACGATGGCAAATCGGCCGGGGTTATGGTGGCCTGGAATCTAAGGGCGGTATTCGACGGAGTTTATAGGGAAATGGACCAATCTGCTCGAACCCAAGCGTTGAAAGCGCTGTTCAAGAAGCGAATTGTGGTTATGGACGGGCCCAGGGGCACCGCCATCCAAGCGCGGAATCTCATGCCTGAGGACTTCGGCGGCCCGGAGTACGACGGTTGTAACGAGTACGTAACTATAACCCGCCCCGATGTCATCGAGGACATTTACCGAGGTTATCTGGACGCTGGCGCCGACATTCTGGGGTCAAACACCTTCGGCGCGACCTCGGTGGTGCTGGCCGAGTACAACCTGGCGGCTGAAGCTCGCCGCATCAATCGCGAGGCCGCCCTATTAACTCGAAAATCGGCGGAGGCGGCCAGCACTGCGGAGAAAACTCGCTTCGTCGCCGGGGCGATGGGCCCGACCACCAAGACTATTTCGGTGACCGGGGGCATTACCTTCGACGAGTTGGCGGCGTCTTACCGGGAGCAAGCTGCCGGCCTCATTGAGGGCGGGGCCGACTTGCTCTTGCTGGAAACCGGACAAGACACCATCAATATCAAAGCAGGGCTAGAGGGGATAGACCAAGCATTCGTGGAACTGGGCTGCGAAATCCCGGTGGCAGTGCAGGGCACCATCGAGCCCATGGGTACTCTGCTGGCCGGGCAAGACGCCGAGGCCCTTTATACCTCCTTGGCCCACCGGGACCTGTTGTGGCTCGGCGTAAACTGCGCCACTGGCCCCGAGTTCATGACTGACCACGTTCGTACTTTGGCCGCGCTGTCCCGGTTCCCGGTGGCGTGCGTCCCCAACGCCGGGCTGCCGGACGAAGACGGACGATACAACGAGACGCCTGAAATGATGGCTGCTACCGTCGGCCGGTTCGTGGAAGAGGGTTGGCTGAACCTGGTTGGCGGCTGCTGCGGGACTACCCCGGAGCATATACGTTTGCTGAGCGAGTTGGCCGATGGCAAGCCGCCGCGCCAACTGGCCGACCGCGCCGAAACGCGGGTTTCCGGAATAGACGCCTTGGTGGTGGATGAAGACACCCGGCCCACCATTGTTGGGGAACGCACCAACGTGCTGGGGAGCCGGCGCTTTCGCAAATTGATCGGCGATGGGGCTTGGGAAGAGGCTGCCGAGGTGGGGCGGCGGCAAGTGCGGAACGGCGCCCACATCTTGGACGTATGTTTGCAGGACCCGGACCGGGACGAGACCGCGGACATCATCACCTTCCTGGACCTGCTGACGAAGAAAATCAAAGCCCCCATTATGGTGGACTCCACCGACGAGAAGGTGGTCGAGCAAGCCCTAAAGCGGTTGCAAGGGAAGTCGATCATCAACTCGATCAACTTGGAGGACGGCGAGACTCGCTTCCAAAACCTGGTCCCCTTGGCCAAAAAGTACGGCGCCGCTTTCGTGGTGGGTTGTATCGACGACGACAAGGAGCAGGCGCAAGCCGTCACCCGGCAACGCAAGCTGGAAGTGGCGGTCCGCTCTTTCGAGCTCTTGACCGAAAAATACGGGGTGTTGCCCGAGGACATCATATTCGACCCTTTGGTGTTCCCGGCGGGCACCGGCGACGTCAACTACGTGGGCTCGGCGGCGGAAACCATCGAAGGTGTGCGCCTGATCAAGGAAGCTTTGCCGCAAGCCAAGACCGTTTTGGGTATATCCAACGTTTCGTTCGGCCTCCCCACCGCTGGCAGGGAAGTGCTGAACTCGGTGTTCCTCTACCACTGCGTTCAGGCCGGTTTGGACCTAGCCATAGTCAACTCGGAACTAATGCAGCGCTACACTTCGATTCCTGAGGAAGAGAGGACCCTGGCCGAGGACTTAATCTGGGACCGCGGCGAGGACCCCGTCGCGGCCTTCGCCGCCCATTTCCGGGAGCGCGCGCCCAGGGCCACCAACGAGGAGCGCCGTAACCTGCCGCTGGACCAGCGGTTGGCCCAAGCCATCATCGAGGGCACCAAAGAGGGCCTAGCTGAAGACTTGGACGAAGCCTTGGCCGGGCGAGAGCCGTTGGAAATCATCAACGGTCCCCTCATGGCCGGGATGGAGGAAGTCGGCCGGCAGTTTAACGCCAACCAACTCATAGTTGCCGAGGTGCTTCAGTCCGCCGAGTCCATGAAGTTCGCGGTGAGTCAACTGGAACCGTACATGGAACGGGTGGATAGCGCCACCCGGGGTAAAATCGTTCTGGCTACTGTCAAAGGTGACGTCCACGACATCGGCAAGAACCTGGTCGACATCATCCTCTCCAACAACGGGTATCAAGTTATCAACCTAGGTATCAAGGTGCCGCCCCAGGAGTTAATCGATGCGTACCGGCAGCACCAGCCGGATATAATCGGCCTTTCCGGACTGCTAGTGAAGTCGGCCCAAATGATGGTAGAAACGGTCCACGACTTCCGCCTAGCCGGCGTAGACTGTCCTATCATGGTCGGCGGCGCCGCCCTGTCAAACCGATTCACCCGCTTGCGCATCGCTCCCGAATACCAAAACCTGGTGATCTACGCCTCCGACGCGATGTCGGGGCTGGCGCTGGCCAACACTATTCAAGAAGCGGACGAGCGGCAAAAGCTGGCAGCCGCTCTGGAGACCGAGACCGGTCAACTTCTGAAAGCGCTGGCCGCATCGGAAACTCCGGCAGCATCAGAGGCTGCTGCGGCCTCCCCGGCAGCCGCCTTGAGCCACGACTTCCCGGTGCCCAACCCCCCCGACCTCCGGCTACATGTTTTGCGGGACTATGACCTGGAAGAGGTCTTCCCGTATATCAACCCGCAAATGCTGTACGGCCGCCACTTGGGCTTTAGGGGCCGGTTTGCTGAGGCGTTGGCTGCCAGTGACAAGGCGGCCGAGGAACTGCGTCACTCGGTGCAGCGGGTGGAGGAGCTGGTCCTGGCCGACCCCACAATCACCGCCAACGCGGTGTTCAAGTTCTTTCCCGCCCAATCGGATGGCCAGCGTCTGTTAATCTATCAGCCGGATGGGCGCACGGTGCTGGAGAGCTTCTATTTTGGCCGCCAAGCCCAAAGGGACGGACTGTGTCTCGCCGATTACGTGCGGCCAGTGGTCAGTGATCAGTGGCGAGTGGTTAGTGGGCAGGAACCAGTGGCTAGTCAGAGGACACCGGACACCGGATACTATCCACTAACCACTGATATGGACTACGTCGCGTTATTTGTGGTAAGCGTCGGCAATGGGGTACTGGAGCTTTCCGAACGATTAAAGAGCGAGGGCCGGTTCTTGGACTCCCACATTCTCCAAGCCTTGGCCCTAGAGAGCGCCGAGGGCTTCGCCGAACTGCTCCACCAGCAAATCCGGCGGATGTGGGGATTTGCCGACCCGGCCGGGATAACCTTCCAGGACCTTTTCCGGACCCAATACCGGGGCCGTCGCTTCTCATTCGGTTACCCCGCCTGCCCCAGGCTGGAGGACCAAGAGCAGCTTTTCCGGTTGTTGGATGTCACCTCCAACATTGGCATGGAGTTGACGGAAGGGTTCATGATGGACCCCGAGTCATCGGTCTCGGCGCTGGTGCTCCACCATCCCGAAGCCAAGTACTTCAACCTGAGCGAAGTCGACATTGAGCGTCTGGAACGAGAGGCAGCTTCCCTCTGATGATTATGGTAAGTAACAAGCAACGCCAAAGCCCGCGTGGCTGGAGGGGCCAGTGGACCCAATAACCGCCGTTGCCGACCGCTTGGGTATCCAAGACGAGCACCTGATTCCCTTTGGCCGCTACAAAGCAAAGGTATCCCTCGACGCCATGAGCGGAGGGCAAGGCCGGCGCGGCAAGCTGGTGGTGGTAACCGGCATAACCCCAACTCCGGCGGGAGAAGGCAAGACTACCACTGCCGTCGGGTTGACCCAAGGGTTGGGCAAGCTGGGCCACCGGGCCATGGTAACCCTGCGGGAACCAACTTTAGGCCCGATTTATGGCATAAAGGGAGGCGGCACTGGCGGAGGCAAGGCGGTGGTGGTGCCCGAAGACGAAATCAACATCCACTTTACCGGGGATGCCCACGCCGTGGCGTCGGCCCACAACCTGCTGGCCGCTCTGGTGGATAACGCGGTCTATCGCGAGTTGGTACCCGGATTGGAGCCTGCGGGCATCAGTTGGGCCCGGGTGACCGATGCGTCGGACCGGGCGCTTCGTAAAATAGTAACCGGACTCGGCGGAGACCCCAACAGCCCGATGCGGGAGACCCGGTTCGATATAGTTTCCGCGTCGGAAATCATGGCTATCTTGGCCTTAGCGGACAGTCCGGACGACCTGCGGGCCCGAATCTCCCGGATCGTTGTGGGCACTACCCGCGACAACAAGCCAGTGGCGGTGGAATCGCTGGGAGTGACCGGCGCTTTGATGACGCTGTTGCGCCAAGCCATACTGCCCAACTTGGTGCAGACGATGGAAGGGCAACCGGCGATGGTCCATGCCGGGCCCTTTGGCAACATCGCCCACGGCTGCAACTCCATATTGGCTGACCGGTTGGGTCTGGCCTACGCCGATTACGTCGTGACCGAAGCCGGGTTCGCTTCCGACTTGGGCTTCGAGAAGTTTATGCACATCAAAGCCCGGCAAAGCGGCCTGTTGCCCAACGCCGCCGTCTTGGTGGCATCGGTGCGGGCCCTCAAATGGCATGGAGGAACCCCCCGCAGGGCGCTAGAAACCCCTGACCCGGCGGCGGTCAAGAGCGGGGCGGTCAACTTGGTCCACCACATCAACGCGGTGAGTAGCTTTGGCGTCCCGGTGGTAGTTGCTATCAACCGGTTCGGCAGCGACAGTGTAGAGGAGATTCAAGAAGTCGAGCGGATTGCCTCGGAAGCCGGCGCCCGGGCCGCCGTGGAGTGCTCCGGGTTTAGTGAAGGCGGTGCAGGGGCCACGGCGTTGGCCGAGGCGGTGGCCCAAGCCACTGACGCGGAGTACGATGTCAACTATGCCTACTCCTTGGACGACCCCATTGAAGACAAGGTCTTAGCCTTGGCCCGAAGGATTTATGGGGCCGACGCGGTGAGTTGGTCTCCCGAGGCCCGGCGGCGCCTCCGCTACTTTGAGGCCCAAGGGTGGGGCAACCTGCCCATCTGCATGGCCAAGACCCACCTTTCCACCTCTCACGACCCATCCCAAAGGGGGAGCCCCAGAGGTTACACCTTCCCGATTTCCGATATTAGGGCCTCTATAGGGGCGGGCTTCCTCTATCCCTTGGCTGGCGCCATCGCCACCCTGCCCGGTCTGCCCTCTCGCCCTCGCGCACTGAACATGGACGTCACTCCCTCCGGCGACGTTGTGGACACTACTTAGGTCTGGCGGTCTTTGAGAAAGAGTGAAGACGCAGAGCCGAAAAAGTCTGGTTAGACGGTCCCTAGGCCCATCCGAGAGGTAATGCCCATGCGTGTAGTGATGATTCACGCGGTGGCCGAATCCATTCCACCGGTCAAATTGGCTTTCCAGGAAGAATACCCGGAAGCCGAGGTAGTCAACTTGCTGGACGAAGGTCTCCTCTTGGACTTCGGCGAGCAACTGACCCCAAAGCTGCGGCGGCGGATGAGCCAGGTAATTTGTTACGCGGCGGAACACGGCGCCGACGCAGTGGGCCTCGCTTGCTCGGTCTATGCCCCGGTGGTGGACATTGCCAAAGACTTGGTGGACGTGCCGGTGGTTTCCTCCTATGGCCCGGTGATCGCCGAGGCCGTGGCTGCGGGTCCCCGCATCGGTGTCATCGCCACCGTGAACGCCACTTTACGGGATTCGGAGTTTTACTTGCGCCAAGCCGCCCAGGAATTAGGGGTACCCGTGGAACCCCATCCCTGCTTGGCCGAAGACCTGATCCCGGTGTTAAGACAGGAAGGCCCGGATGGGTTCCGGCGTCGCTTGGGCGAAGAGGTTTCCAGACTGGCCCCAGAGGTCGACGCCATCTTGCTTGGCCAGTTTTCGATGGCCTTGGCGCTGGACCACCTGAGATCGGTATCCCCGGTCCCGGTGCTTTCGCCGCCCCACAGCAGCGCCCGCAAACTGAAGGAGTTGCTGTCTGCCAGCCAATAACGTCCAAAACGGAGTTATCGCACAGGATCTTTAGACGGCGTTATTACCCGCCGAATCAGAGAGGATGCAAATGGCCCAAAGCGCACAACTAGAACAGGTCAAGCAGATGTTCCAGACTATGGGAGACAGATCTCAGGAACTAGGCAGTGTCGACGGATTTCGGCAAGCCTTCGAGGAAATGATGGCGCCCTTTTCTCTAGGGGAGGATGTGGTCTGCGAGAGGCTGGCCGCCGGAGGTGTGGCCGCCGAGCGCATTACCGCACCCGAGGCGTCGTCGGACCGGGTGGTGCTGTATCTCCACGGCGGAGGTTACGTGATCGGCTCGATGCGGGGGTACCGGGCGCCTCTGTCCCTCTTATCGCGTTCGAGCGGCGCGCAGGTGCTGGGCATCGAGTACCGCTTGGCGCCGGAGTTCCCCTTTCCGGCAGCGATTGACGACGCGGTAGCTGCATATCGCTGGGTACTGGCCCAGGGGATAGAACCGGGGCGCATCGCCATCGCCGGGGACTCCTGTGGCGGCGGGCTCACGGTGGCCACTCTGGTTGCTCTCCACTATTTGGGGGAGCCCATGCCGGGGGCCGGTGTGTGCATCTCGCCCTGGGTGGACCTTGAAGGCACCGGTGAGTCAATGATCAGCAAGGCGGAGGAAGACCCGGTAGTCCAACTGGAGGGGCTAAAGTTCATGGCCCAGTTGTATGTTGGGGACCGGGACCCGCGGACACCGCTGGCGTCGCCATTGTACGCCGACTTGCGAGGGTTACCGCCGCTCCAAATCCTGGTGGGTTCCGCCGAAACCCTTCTGGACGACTCGACCCGTTTAGCGGAGCGGGCCGAGACGGCGGGCGTTAAGGTTGACCTCCAAGTCTGGGAAGACATGGTGCATGTGTGGCCTATATTCGCGCCAGTCCTTCCTGAAGGTCAGCAAGCCTTGGACGTGATGGGAGAATTTATCCGGGCGCACACCGGTTAGTCCCGCACCGGTTAGTCCAATGGTGCGCCATACATTAATCCAAAAGGTGAACAGCGTGATTTACGATTTTAGAATGTACACTCTCAAGCCGGGGGCGACTCCCGACTACATGGCCGCCGTGGAGGAGTTGGCGTTGCCTATCCGCCAAAGGTACGGCATCAAGCTGGCCGGGTGGTACTACAGCGACGTTGGCGAATTGAACCAAGTGGTGCACATCTGGGGCTACCAGGATGAAAAGCACTTGACCGAAGCCAAGGCCCAAGTCTACGCCGACCCCGACTGGAAAGAGAAGTACGTCCCCCGAGTCCGGCCCTTTATCGTGGCCCAGAAGACGTACTTGATGAAGTCGCCGGACTTCGCCCCAACCCCGGCCTAGAGGAAAATAGACCTAGCTGTGGCAGCCCCTGGCATGGATGTCCCACACGGCCTCGACCTTGCCGTGGCGCACGCCGACGAAACGGTCCCACCGGCTTACCATAGCGTCTTGCTGCCCAGGCAGCAGGAGCACTTGATCGCCGATATTTAACTCCACGCCTTCGGCCAATCGGAACACCGCATGGTCGGCGTCCATCGACTCCACGGTAACTCCCGGCCGGTTGTCGACCGCGGGGAGTCCCTTGACCATACCCACCGCCTTGATCCCGGCATCGCCCACGGCCACCCCAGGCCGGGGCGTGCTGATGATGGTGGTCAACACCTTGCCCGCATGGTCGAAGTCGGCCATGTAGTCGTACCCGGTCTCCATAATCAAATAGCTGCCACCCTGGATCTCGGTAACCCCGGGAATCTCTCCGGCAACGTCGTAGCTCCAAGTTTCCCCGGTCGAAACGGTTTCCACCGGAATCCCAGCGGCTTCGATGCCATCCTTCAAGTCGATGACGCCTTGGATTACCCGTCGGCCCTCGGTCACCCGGTCCTCCCGGTCCGGCATAGGCGATATTACTTGGTGGCTCATAATGCCCTTGAAGGCCAGTCCGGGTAACGAGTGGACTGTTTGCGCTAAAGCGATCCCTTGGTCGACGGTCTGGACTCCACAGCGTCTTAGTCCGGTTTCCAGCTCGATTACCACGCCAAGCTCTACTCCTTGGCTTGCTGCCGCTTGGGAAAGGTCCGCAGCGTTTTGCGGGTCGTCGCAGGCTACCATCATTTCGGCCTGAGCGGCCAAGGCGCACAACCGGTCGATCTTTTGGTGCGCTACCACCTCGCTGGTGATAAACACGCTGGGTACCCCGCCGTGGACCATTACCTCTGCCTCGGCGACTTTGGCGGCGCAAACACCGCCGATGGTTCCTCCCCGGCGGATTTGACGCAACGCTATCGCCGGAGTCTTGTGGTTCTTGGCATGGCCCCGTAGCTTACTGGCTTGCCCAGCGTAATAGGCGGCCATTACGTCCATATTGTGGTCCAAGGCATCCAGCTCCAACAGCAAGCAGGGGGTATCCAGGTCCTCCAACGGGGTACCTATCGGCGGGCGGTAACGCAGGTCCATAGCTGCACTCCATGTACTTAAATAACCATAGGACGAAATGGGTTAGTCGAATCTCCCCCGGCCCGGCAGCGGCCAGAACCCTTCGAGTTTGCCGCCCTGCACCGCGCGGATATAATCATACTGGTTGAGACAAAGGCCCAAATGGAAAGGCACGAGCCAGGCTTTGTCTCCGGGCTTGAGTTGCTGCCGGTCCTTTGTACAAAGGCGGGCTTCTTCTAGCTCCAATATCCCGTGCTCGGCGCTGAACCGGGTGGCCTCGGCGTCGCTAAACCCTTCCAAGACCGGAACACCCAAATCGGGACCGGTAGCTTTGTGCCCGGCGTCCAACACCGCCCGGCCAGCCACCGGATGGCTGATCACCTGGGCCAAGACTTTTGCCGCCGGGGTAAATTCCGGCCTCATTTGGCAGGAACTGTAGTCCATCAAGGGGTAGCCCCCTGCTTGGACCTCAGTGACTCCGGACATCAAGCCAGCAATGTCGTAGCTGTGGGTCCCGCCGATACTTACCGTGGGGACCTCCAGACCTGCCTTCTCGATCCCCTCTCTGGTATCCAGCACCGGTTGAATCTGGCGCCGGACTTGGGAATCCAGAGAGGCATGGTCGGGGGCCCCAGCGTCGCCAGCATATTGCGGGGGAGGCAGCAGGGCCATTAGTCCGCCAAAGCTCAACCCATCCAAGCCAGATATCTGCTGGGCCAGCTTGATGGCCGGGTCGCCCGCGGACACTCCGCAAAGGCCGCGGCCGGCATCTATCTCAATCAAGACCTGCAAAGTGACACCCGATGCTTGGGCCGCTCGAGCCAAGTCATCAACATTCTTGGGGTTGTCCACCACGACGGCCATTCGATTCCGGCGGGCCAAGGCGCACAGACGAAGAATCTTAGCACGGGTCACTATTTCGCTCGCCACCAAAATGTTGCTGAAGCCGGCGTCGGCGAATACCTCGGCCTCGCCGACGGTAGTCACGCTTACCCCATTAGAGGTTCCCCCCGCTTCCAGTTGCCGGTGAGCGACCTGAGGGCACTGGTGGCTGGCCACGTGGGGCCGAAGCTTGGCATCGGCTTGACGGAAATAGGAGTGCACTACCTCGATGTTCCTCTCCATCGTAGCCAAGTCCACAACTAACGCCGGGGTGTCGAGGTCTTCTACCGGGGTGCCTACGGGCTGAAAAACCGGTCGTTCCATGCTTTTCCCCAATGTAACGATGGACTGCTATAACCCTAGAGCGTCGGCAAGGCGGCGTCGGTGAAAGCGCGGGTCTCCCAGATAGTGGTATAGAGTGCGGGACGCGGTGGTGTGCAGGGTCAAGCCGTACTCGGTCATGCTACCGACACCAGCATGGACCTCGTGGGCGTAATTGCAGGCTTGATGATAGGCCTCAGACCCCACCACCTTGGCCAAGTGAATACTGTCGGTGGCCGGTTGGTTGGTATCCAGCTTCCAGAGGGCCTCGTAGGTGGTCCACCGGGCCGCGTCCAATTGGTTGACCAAATTGATGATGTGGTCTTGCACCCGCTGGAACCGCCCGATGGGAGTGCCGAACTGAATTCGAGTGCGACTGTAGTCAACGGACATCTCATAGACCGCTTGGCAAGCGCCGACCTGGTAAGCGCCGAGCACCGGAATAGTACGGCTGATCCCTTCTTGGACGGCACCCCAGCCGACGTCAAAAGACAGTCCCACAAGGTCTGATTTTTCCACTGGGACTTGCTCTAACTTGACCTCCCCCAGGTTCCAGGCGAACCCGGGCAGTTCCCGGACCGCGACACCTGGAGCGGTGGCTGGCACCGTAAACAAGCCGACCTGATCGTCATCCTCCGACCGGGCCGCGCAAAGAAAATGGCTGGCGAAGGAAGCATCGAAGACGTAAACCTTGGAACCACTAATCCGAAATCCGTCGCCATCCTGTACTGCCACGGTGCGAACGTCACTTTCCTCCCAACCATAGTCGGCCTCGGTAATGGCCGGCACCAACGCACACTCTCCGCTGGCCAACCGGGGCAGCCAATGCTGCTTCTGCTCAAGAGTAGCCCCGGCCAGCAGGGTAAAGACCCCCAGTACCGAGGAACTAAGGTGAGGACCCGGCACCGGACCGCGGCCCAACTCCTCAAAGAGCACCCCGGCGTCGGTTAGAGAGCCGCCTTCACCCCCGTACTCTTGGGGTACCAGTATTCCCAACCAACCGGTGTCGGCAAGCCGTCGCCAAGGCTCCGAAGTAGACGCCTGGTTGGATTCGGCTAGCTGCAACAGAGTCTCCTTGGGGTACTCCTGTTGCACGAAGCGGCGCACCGCTGCTTTGAGCATTTCCCGCTCGGGAGTAAGGGCCAGGTCCATTTACCTCTCTCCGCTCTTGGCGCTTTTGAGTCGTGACTTTCAAATGGGAATTAATCGCGGCCGTTGGCTACCTAGGTTAGGTCCGTGGCGTTGATGTTCCGGGTGAGGTCTAGGCCAACGCCCCGGCCTTTTCCCTGACCTCTCGGCCGATGCCGATACGGCGGGCCATGATGACCTTTTGAATGTCAGCCGTGCCCCCCGGATGAACGGCGATGATCGCCGAGCGTTGGTAGGCTTCCATGTGTCCCTCGGCGGCGCCCCATTGGGGGTCGTAAGTAAGGGCGGCCGGACCCAAGATGTCGAGAATGGCGGTGGCTTGGCGCAGCCCGGACATCTTGCGGTGGTACGACGCTTGGGGGCCCTCGTAAGTAATGTCAGCGCCACTGTGCCGCATCCAATAGTTGCGCAGGTTGAGCAGCCTCGAAACCTCTGCTTCGATGTAGACGTCGACCAAACGGTCGCGCACGTCGGGGTCTTTGGCCAAGGGCTCGCCCCGGCGCTGGGTGGTGCGGCAGTAGTCGAACAACCGGTCCACCAGCCAGTTGCGGGAGATTCGGCCTCCGGTGCCGTGCTCCAACTCCAAGTGAGTGGTCGCCACCTTCCAACCCTCGTTTTCGCCGCCCACCAAGTTGAAGGCCGACACCCTGACGTTATCGAAGTACACCGTGTTCTTTACCCCGGAGCCCGCCCCCGACTCTCCGCCGGAAATCAGCAAGTCCATCGGCTGGATGGTAATACCCGGCAAATCGGCCGGGACCATGAACCAGCCCAAGTTCTGGTGCCGGGGAGCCTCGGTGTCGGTGACGGTAAGAGTCCACATGTAGTCACAGCCCAGCCCGCTGCCGACGAATATCTTTTGTCCGTTGATGACGTATTCGCCGCCGTCCAGCTCGGCAGTAGACTTGACGTTGGCCAAGTCGGAACCGGCCTCGGGCTCGGACAATAACTGCCAGGTGCGGACCTCGCCCCGGAAAATCTTGGGCAGGAAAAATTGCTTCTGCTCTTCGGTTCCCCAGACCAAGATTGAAGCGCCGCCCAAACGGCCGCCGGAGTCGTAGTAAGGAGGGATGGTCAGCCCGTAGCTGTCGGTCTCCTCCTCGATCACCACCGAGTGGTCCAGCGATAGGCCGCCGCCGCCGTATTCCACCGGCGCGGTGGGCCACAGCCAGCCTTTGGCTCCCAGGCTGCGGCCCAAGTCTCGCCGCTTCTGGTACTGCTCGTAGGTCAGGTCGCCGGAGTCCGCCGGATGCTCGATGCCGGAGGGCATATTGTCATTCAGCCACTGGCGCACCTCTTGGCGAAAGTGCTCCTGTTCTTCGGTGTAGGTGGGTTCGAAGTCCATTAAGGTCCTCCGTCGTATGCCGGTCTGGGTAGACCTGGTCCGGTAATTAGCCGCCAGCCGCCTTTGCGCCTTGAGTTGGCGTCGTAGTGCGCGCCCCGCGGTTACTCTTTACTGGGAACGCAGCGCCCGGCCCGGCAAAGCGCCGGTATGGCTCCCATTATCCACCACGAGTTGACCGTTTACTAGCACGTAATCAATGCCTGACGGGTACTGCTTGGGGTCCTCGAAGGTTGCTTTGGCCTCTACCCGGTCCGGATCAAAGGCCACTATGTCGGCCTTCATGCCGTCGCGGAGGATTCCCCGGTCTTTCAGTCCTAGTCGCTGCGCGGGAATGGCGGACATTTTTCTGACCGCCTCCTCCAAGCGCAGCAACCCCTCTTCCCTGACGAACTGTCCCAAGACGTAGGGAAAGGTGCCATAGGTACGGGGATTGGGCATTTCACCAGTGAGGATGCCGTCGGAGCCTACCATCTGGGCCGGATGGCGGACTATGTCGCGGATGTTGTCCGGGTTCCCGGTCCGGGCAACGAAAGCGACCTCCAAGTTTTCTTCGATGAGCAGGTCGCAAACGGCGTCTACCATTCGCTTCCCTTGGGCTTGAGCCAGGTCGGTGAGGGACCGTCCCTCCCATTCCTTATTCTTGGCCGTGCCGATGTTGCTGAAAATGTAGTGGTCCAAGCTGAGGCCCCACATGGGATTGACCGAGTCCCCGATCTCATCCCGGACGTTGCGGTCCTTTATCCGTTCCAGCAACTGAGCGGGGCCCCCGGCGTGGACCCAGTAAGGCAGAAGGGAGTGCAGAACGGTGCTGGCGGCGGCGTAAGGGTACTGGTCGAAAGTCACGTCGATGCCGTCGTTGCGGGACTCGTCCACCAAACCCACCATCCGTTGGCCCATGCCGTCTACAGGGCTGTGGAAGTGAGAGATGTGGACCGGCACCCCGCCGCGGCGGCCGATACTGACCGCCTCCCGGAAGGGGTCCAGCAGACCGTCACCGAGGGTATACCGGGCGTGGGTCATGTAGAAACCGCCCAAGTCCTTGATAGCGTCGCACACCCCCACCAGTTCGTCGGTATCGCTGTAGGCACCCGGCGGATAGGTTAGACCAGTGGCGAAGCCGAAGGCGCCGTCTCGCATTCCTTGGCGGGCCAAATCACGCATCCGCTCCAATTCGGCCTGGGTGGGCAAGCGGGCTTCCCAGCCCATAGCTTCAATGCGGATTGCTGCATGAGGGACCATGAAGGCGACATTGCAAGCGGCCCGCCCGTCGAACAGGTCCAAGAACTCGCTAACGCTGCTCCAGCGGACGTCGGGCGGCGGAGTCCCGTTTACCGCCGCCAAGTAGGTGAGCAGGTGCTCCAAGTTCCGGGGCGAAATGGGCGCGTAGGACAGACCATCCATCCCCAAGGCCTCGGTGGTGACGCCCTGCCGCACCTTGGGCTCGTGCCGGGGCTCGGAGAGCATCTTCAACTCCGAGTGGGAGTGCATGTCGATAAATCCGGGGCAGACTACATAGCTGGCGGCATCGATTATCCGGCCCGCTTCAAAGGAGGAATCGTCGCCCCGGATGATGGCGACCTCGTCGCCGGTCACTCCCACGCTGGCGCGAAACCAAGTCAGCCCGGTGCCGTCGACCACCCGGGCGTCTTTAAAAATCAGGTCGAACATAGTCCCTCCACAGTACCCTGGGTCAAGGGAAATCGCGAGTGAGCACCCGTAGATGCAGCGGTCCCAAACTACCGCTGCCTGGGAGATGCGTTAGTCAGCCGGCTGCCGCCTAAAACTGGGTCACCACCTCTTGGGCCAGAGCCTCCAGATGTTCCAGATGTCCAAAGGCTGGGTTGAGCATTACCATTTCGGCGCCCGCCTCCACCACCTCGGCGAGCATATCGGTGCAGCGGGCTACGCTGCCCCAGACTGAAACCTGGGAAGCCATCTCGGCATTTTTGTAGCGGCGCCCGAACCATTCCGTTAGCCGACGTTCGGCCCGTTGCTCATCATCGTCCAAAGCCACGTACACCCGTTTCGATATAGCAAAGGTCGATGGGTCTCTCCCTGCTTCTTCCAAGTACATCCGCACGTGGCCGACGCCCTCAATAAACTGGGCCGTGGTGCTGGACCCGGCGCCCATCCAACCGTCGGCGTGGCGGACTGCTCGCCTTAGCGCCGCGGGTTGCCGAGCGCCCAACCACAGGGGTGGATGGGGCTTCTGCAACGGCTTGGGCTCCATCTGGGTCCCTTCCAACTGCCAGAAATGGCCTTGGTATTGGGCCTCCGTCTGGGTCCATAATGCCTTCATTACGTCCATTATTTCCACAAAACGGCGGACCCTTCTTTCCGGCGAAATGCCAAAGGGCAGGACGTCGTCTTGGCGGCCACCCAGTCCGATGCCCACGATCAGCCGACCATTGCTCATTTGGTCCAAGGTTCCCAGGCTCTTGGCCAATTGCACCGGATTTCGCAGCGGAGCGACCATCACCGATGTCCCTAGCTGGACTCTCTCGGTAATAGCAGCCACGTAGGAGAGCAGATTTACCGGTTCCAAGATGGGCACATCTCCGGTAATTGCTTCCTGCACCCACAGGCTCTCGAATCCTAACTCCTCGGCCCTTTTTGACCACTTGCTGATCAGGTCCATACCTACCGGCCCATCGAAAAACACCTGAGGGATCGCTATTCCCCAACGAACTTTGCTCGCCATCATTTTGCTCCACTGGAACGGACTAAAATTGCCAACTCTGAGGCGGAAAGCATACTACTGGGCGGTGCGGCCGCCGTCGATTATCAGCTCCGACCCGGTGACAAAGGAGGCCTCGTCGGACGCCAAGTACAACACCCCGTAGGCGATTTCTTCGGGAGTGCCGATCCGGCCCAGAGGGACCCGCTCTATCCGGTACTCGCTGCCGGCTTGAGCCGACTGGAGCATTGGGGTGTCGATGGGGCCGGGGTGCACCGAGTTGCACCGGATGTTTTCCCGGGCGTATTGGACCGCCACGGACTTGGTGAATATACGCACCGCGCCCTTGCTGGCCGAATAGGAAGCGGGGGTTTCCGGGCTCGGCGCAATGCCGGCGCCGGAAGAGATGTTGACTATCGACCCGCCTCCGGCGGCCCGCATCAATGGGATGGCGAACTTGACGCCCAAGAACACCCCCTTCACGTTCACGCCCATAACCCGGTCCCAATCTTCCTCCGTGATCGCCAAGAGCGAGTCTTCAGTTTCGTAGCGTGGTGCGATACCGGCGTTGTTGACCAGAATATCCAGCTTGCCGTAAGTGGACGAAGCAGTTTCCACCGCACGCTGCCAATCGCTTTCCTGGGTGACGTCTAAATGGACGTAGGTGGCCTCGCCGCCCAATTCCCGAATCTCGGCCTCCACTTTCCGGCCGTCTTCATCCAGAATATCCCCGAACACTACCTTGGCCCCTTCTTGGCAAAAGAGCTTGGCTTCGACCGCGCCCATCCCCCGCGCTCCACCGCTGATCAAAGCGACCTTGTTATCCAACCGCATGTATTTCCCTCCCTACTCGATGGCTCGGCCCGAAGTCGACGTTACAGGGTTCCGGTGCGAGCGAATTTTCTAAGAGAGTGTTTAATAAGCCCTCGCAACCGATCATCTGTCACCCTGAGCAAAGCGAAGGGTCTAAACTCCTTGAGTGTGCTGCTGGTCAAGCATTTTAGATTCCTCACTCCGTTCGGAATGACAGGGACAGGCCGCAATTGGTTTTTAGACACCAGCTAAGCGAGCTACGCGGTTTGAACTGGCCTTAGGTTATCCCACGAAGAGCTTGAGACCCAGCTAAGTTATCCCACGAAGAGGGTGTAGGTGGCGCCGTTAAAGTTGGCAACTGTTCGAGGCGATAGAAGCCGTTGGTCCGGGGACAATGCCCGTTCTGCGATTTCCAGGTTGATGGCGGGCACTTGGTCCAGCGCCCGAATCTCGTCAAGAGTAAAGTAACAAGCCCGGTCGACCTCACGCTCGTCGGGCTTGGGCTCACCGTCGACCGGACGGAGCAGCATTACCACGTACATGCTATTGCCTACGTCCGGATCGTAGCGGTTGCGGACCCCCAGCACCCCTTGCACCTCGGCGGTAACGTTGGACTCTTCACACACTTCCCGGATTACCGCTTTTTCGATGGTCTCGTCAGGCTCGATGAACCCTCCGGGAACTTGCCAATTGCCCCGGCCCCGGCGCGAGGCCCGCCGGACTAAAAGAAGGCGCCCATCCTGCACCACGGCGCCGCCGACGCCGACGTTGTAGCCACTGTTGTAACGCTCGGGGAGTGGCATGGCTCAATTACTCTCCAACAGGGTGTTTTACCGGCGGGTCCAAGGCCAAGTATGGCCGTTTTTTCATCGGATAAGACTCTCCGGGTGGCGCAATGACACTTGCACCCGGTAGACCCTTGCCTCTCCGGGGACCTTGATTCCCCAGACCCTCCTGACGGTGCCTCTACCGTTGTGGAGGCCTGATGGCTGATGGCCGGTCCGGGTTGCACTAGCCCCGTCACACGGCTGGCGTCAACGGGTATGAAGGCTTGGCGGGAGGTCTCGGACCCGCTTCGGCTGTGGCGTTCTACTGCGACTCCTCGGCTTTTCTCAGGGCGTCCACGTCCAGCTTGCCCTCCGGAGACTCTTTGCTTTGAAGGGCCGCTTTCACCTTTTCCGGGGTAAAGGGGAGGTCTTTGATCCGGACCCCGATAGCGTCGAAGATCGCGTTGCCGATGGCTGCGGGGGGGCCAAAGCCGGGTGACTCGGCCACCGCCCTGGCGCCGAAGGGTCCGTCCTCGGATGGCACACCAACTATAATATTCTCGATTTCCGGCATGTCCACGGCCAAGGGCATCAGGTAAGTGGCGAGGGATGGGTTGCGGACCGCCCCAGTGTTCCCGTCGATTAGGAGGTCCTCGCTGAGGGCGCGCCCGATGCCTTGGACAGCGCCGCCCTCCAATTGGCCCTCCACCCCCATGGGATTTACCGCGACTCCCACGTCTTGGGCCTGCACGAACCGGGTAACCCTTACTTGGCCGGTCTCTTTATCCACGTGGACTTCGACCCCTTGGGTGTTGTAGACCGGGGCATAGGGCATACTGGACAGGGACGCTAGGCCGATGATTGGTCCAGCGGGGGAGGTCAAGCTCATTCGCGCCAGTTGGCCTAGAGTGAGTCCTTGGGGTGGGTTGTCTTGGACGTAGACCCGGCCTTCGGCGCAGGCTAGAGCGTCGGCCGGGACCCCCAACCGCCCCGCAGCCAAGGCAAATAGCTTTGACTTGGTGTCCTCGGCCGCCATCTCTACCGCCTTGCCTTGGCTGTAGACTATGCGGCTTCCTCCGGTGGGCTGGGTAAACGGGGCCATGTCAGTATCCCGCTTCGGGACCACCACTTGGTCCAAAGAGATTCCCAGGGCCTCGGCCGCAATTTGGGCCAACGAGGTGTCGCTGCCGGAGATGTCCACCGAGCCGGTGAGCAAGCTCACGGTGCCGTCTTCGTTGAGGCTAATCGACGCGGTGGACGGCCCACTGCCGCTGCGCCACTCGCAAAGAGCGATGCCGACACCGTGTCCCTCCTCCACCTTCTTGGGCAACCCCATCTTTTCTTTGACCGCGGTGAGGGTCTCCATCAGGCCGTTGCGGGGAATCGGCGCTCCCGCCACCGAGGTGTCGCCTTCTTTGAGGGCGTTCTTGACGCGGAACTCCACCGGGTCAATCCCTAACTGATGGGCCACCGAGTCCATGTGAGATTCCACCGCAAAGGTCACGTCGGCGACGCCGGAGGCCCGGTAGGAACCCACGTAAATCTTGTTGGTGTAGACGCCGTAGGAGCGCAGTTTGAAATTGGGAACGTTGTAAGGACCCACGGCGTGGCTGACCCCCGAGTTGGGGCCGGCCCCCACGTAGGCCCCCATGTCGAAGACGCTGTAAGCCTCCCGGGCGATGATGCGGCCGTCGTTGGTGACGCCGGTCTTTAGGTACATGGTAGTAGGCAGCCGGGGCCCGTTTAGGGTAAACACCTCTTCGCGGGTGTTGATCAGCTTGACCGGACGCCCGGTCTTCATCGAGAGGAGAGCGGGGAAGGCCTCAAAAGCCAGCCGAAGTTTGGCCCCGAACCCGCCGCCCAACTCCATAGCGATGACCTTGATTTTGGAAATGGGCAACTCCAAGACCGCGGCCAATTGGGCGCGGATTTGGTAAGGGCCCTGGGTCGAGGCATACACCGTCAACCGGCCGCTGGGGTCAACTTCGGTTACGCAGGCCATCGGTTCCAGAAAGCCTTGGTTGATGCCCTGAGACCGGTAGGTCTCTTCGAATATGTGGTCGGCTTCCTGGAACGCCGTCTCCACATCCCCGCGGTCGGCCTCCAGCATAGCGCCGTTGTTGCCACCCATGCCGAAGGAGTAGCCCTCGAAGGAGAACAGGTCCTGGTGTACCTTGGGGGACGCCGGAGAGATGGCTTCCAGCGGATCAACCACCAGGTCTAGGTCTTCATATTCCACCCGGATTAGTTCCAAGGCTTCTTGGGCAGTAATCTCGTCGTCCGCCGCCACTGCCGCCACCGGCTCCCCAATATAAAAGACCTCGTCCCGGGCCATAACCCTCCGGTCGTGGACGGCTCCCGAGCCGAAATAAACGTCCGGAAAGTCCTTGCCGGTGATGACCGCTCTCACTCCGGGCAGGCGCTCGGCCTCGGAGGTATCGATGCTAACTATGCGGGCGTGGCTCCGGGTACTGGGCTTCACCTTGCACATCAGCATTCCGGTCAGGTAAACGTCGGCCGCATAGGTGGCGCGGCCAGTGACTTTGTCTCGGGCGTCCAACCTAGGATGATTTTGACCCACAACGGTATTGGTAGCCATTGGCGGTCTCTCCTTGTACAAAGGTCTTACGGGTGCAAAGGTTTTACGGTGCTAGAGGGTCACTGGGCCTGGTCTGATGGTCAACGGGGGCCGCGGCTAGGATGGCCTCGATAACTTTGGAATAGCCAGTGCAACGGCACAGGTTGCCGCCGATGGCGAACTTGGTCTCCTCTTCGGTGGGGTCCGGGTTCTCCCTCAAAAAAGCCACGCTCGACATCACCAGTCCCGGAGTACAGAACCCGCACTGGAGGCCACCGTGGTCGACGAAAGCCTGCTGCACCGGATGAAGGCCCTCCTGGGTAGCCAACCCTTCTATGGTCGTGACTTCGGCATCCTGGGTCCCCAAGGCTAACACCATGCACGACGTTACCGCCTTGCCGTTGAGAATAACGGTGCAGGCCCCGCAGTCGCCCTCGTCGCATCCCTTCTTGGTGCCGGTCAGTCCCAGCTCGTCCCGCAAGGTGTCCAGCAGCGAGTAGTAAGGCTGGACCAAAATCTGGCGAGGCTCACCGTTAACGGATAACCTTAGTTGTTTCTTCATTGGCGTTGACCTTCTACTTTATGTACCAAACGTGGATATTGGGGGGCCGTAGTTTCTAGTAGTGCTTGAATCTAAAACGGTTGGCCTTGGCCAAGACGAGGGTGTTCTCAATGATAGTCCTATCGCAGAACTGAGGCGGCTAGGGAGCCATCCCAATGGCCATACGGCGGTTTTCCTCGAAGGAAACGGCTCCGCCCCGAGCCATGGCGACCGCTTGGGTCAAAGTCCGTTCCACCAGCACGCCGGCGATGTCGCTGCGGTGGGCCGCCGAGCCTCGCACGTCGTCTATGGGAGTGGCGCTCCGTTGGGCCTCACTAGCTGCCGCCGTCAACAACTCCGGAGTGATAGTTTGGCCGCGCAGTAACTCCTCGGCGGAGCGGGCTCGCACCGGGGTGGGGGCCACCGCTCCCAAGGCAATTTTCACGTCGGCGCACACCTGGCCCCGGTCTTGAAGCGACACCACCGAGGCGACGCCGACGGTGGCAATGTCCATCGCCCCTCTTGGGCTGTGTTTGATGTACAACGATCCGGTGTCCCGCGGCGGTGTCGGCAACCGCAATTCGGCCAATATCTCACCGCGCCGAAGGATGGTGCTTCCCGGCCCGGTGAAAAATTCTTCCAGCGGCGCCCAGCGTTCTCCCTCGGGACCAACAATCCGGCATTGGGCCTCGAAAGCCAAGAGCGCGGGCAGGGTATCGCCGGCCGGAGAGGCGTTGCAAACGTTGCCTCCCACCGTGGCCAGGTTGCGGATTTGCACCCCGGCGAAGGACGCGGCAGCCCCGGCCAAGGCAGCGTAGCGTTGCCTCACTTCCGGATGGGTCTCCAACTCGCGCACCGTTACCAGAGCGCCGAGGCGGAGACCGTTGCGGACGCTGAAGCTGGTCCGGGACATTGACGGTATGTTCCCAATATTGATTACGTAGCTTGGACGCCAAGTACCCTGTCGCCAGCGGACCAAGAAATCAGTGTTGCCGGCTACGATCCGGGCGTCCTCGCCATGCCTTTCGGCCAAGGCCACAGCTTGGCGCAGGTTTCTGGGCTCCAGGTAGTCGAATCGGGCCATGTAAGCCTCCAGTCCTGTTACAAGGCCTGCCACACCCGGCGGTCTTGAAGACGGACTATCTTCCCAAAGCCGGGGGCGGCCAAGTGGACCGCCGCCACCGGGATTCCCTCCCGCTCCAATCGTTCCACCACGGAACGGCGGGTGATTCGAGTTTGCTCTTGGTCTATGTCGGCCCGGGAAACCCAGTCGGTCTCGTGAATCTGCACCGTATTGTGCAGCACGTCGCCCAAGATTAAGCCCCGCTCCCCTTGAGAGCTAATCATGATGCTCATGTGGCCTGGGGTGTGGCCCGGCGTGGGCAGCGTCGTTAGCTCGCTGGTGATCGCCGTCTCCCCATCCATGAACTCGGCTAGGCCCAACTCCTCAAGAGGCCAAACGCACTGGGGAGCGTTGGGAAAACGGGTCTCGATGAGCTGTGGATCGTGGCAAGCCTCCCAGTCTTTAGAACTCATCCAGTAGCGAGCATTGGGAAAAGTGGGCTCGTAACGGTCACCGTCCGAGCGCAAGTTCCAACCGATGTGGTCCCGGTGCAGATGGGTCATCACCACTGCGTCGACGTCCTCCGGTTGGACCCCGTGGGCTCTCATGTCGTTCAGAAGCTCGCCCCACGGGGTTTCCGGCGCGTCGGCAGGCTTGGGACCCAGACCGGTGTCCACGGCGATGGTCTTGCCGTCGGAGCGGACCAAAAAGCAAGCTAGGTTGAATTGCACCCGATGGTCTTCAGTTAGGTGGTCCCCGTAAGGGCCCCAATTCTCTTCGGGAATCTCCGGGAAGAAGTTACACAGGTCGAACGCCAAGAGACCGTCCGACAGGGAGGTGATCTCCACGTTTCCAATCGTGAGCTTGTTGCCTGCCATCGTTAATCTCCCAGTGGTTACAGGTTTCCGGCACTGAGCTTGCTGCTGTCCGCCATTTATCTACCAGTGGCAGCGCAGTTTCGGGGGCGTCAAATAGCAGGAGGGAACGGGGAGATTATAAGGCTAGTCTGCTTACAGTGGCAACGTGGGGACTAGTCGATACAGGGCATGTGCAAAGTCCCAGGTCGAACCAAGACGGTCTGCAAGGGCCGGTTTCAGTAGACCCCACCGTCGTCCCGGCTTTCGCCGGGACCCAGGAATGCTAAGACAACTGCACCATTTTCCAGTAAGAAATCCTGGATTCCGGCCTCCGCCGGAAAGACGGCGTGTGGTTTTACGGACTTTGCACAAGCCCTGCTAGTCGATAACTGTTCAGAGTTGGTGAGGTGAAGATGATCCCTTTACGACATTCTGGAGCCCAACCGTCATTCCCGCGCAGGCGGGAATGACGGGTTAGGGGTCGGTAGGAAATGCTCTAGCGCCGCCGCCCCTTGACTTTACGTTGCGGGTGCAAGACGGTCAAGTTCTCTCACCTGGATGTTGGAGACCAAGACTATGAGTTCGTCCAAGCGGCGAACTTCGAACTCCAAAAAGTCCTTTTCAATGACCATATAGCGGGACACTACTTCCCAGATCTCCCGTTTCATGGACTCCATAATATCCGGGGCCAAGTCAAGCCGGTCGTGCATCAACACCAACTGCAGACGCTGGCGGGCGGTATCCTTGGTCCGCTTCCGGTGCTTGTCAAAGTCCCGTTGGTTGAGCAACGACCGCAGAAACTCAAGCATGAGAATAGGCGCTCCCGTTGATACCTACGAGTCCCTTGAACTTGGACAGCAGGCCGGATTTAGTCTCTATATCCACAAAAGGTACTTCTTCGCCATCCACTCGGGCGGCGATTCGCAAAAAGGCCGCGCCCGAGGCCGCTTTCTTGTCGTGGACCACCGGCACCCCGCGGTTGGCGGCGGTGATGGCCCTTTGGTCGGCCGGCACCAACCCCAACATCTCCACGGCCAGCAGGCCCACCACGTCCTTTTGGTCCATCATGTCGCCGCGCTTGACCATGTCCGGATTGATCCGGTTGATGATCAACTGGGGCCGGTGCAGCCCCGATGATTCCACCAAGCCAATCACCCGGTCGGCGTCGCGGATAGCCGACACCTCAGGGGTAGTAACAATGATGGCCTCTTTGGCTGCCGTCACCGCGTTCTTAAACCCTTGTTCAATCCCGGCCGGGCAGTCCATCAGCACGTAGTCAAACTCCTGCTCCAAAGTGGCGCAGAGTTCCCTTAGCTGCTGGGGATCGATGCTGTTCTTCTCGCGGGTCTGGGCTGCCGGAATCAAGTAGAGCTCGTTCTTGCTCTTGTCCTTGATCATGGCTTGATGGACCTTACATTCCCCTTCGATCACATTGACCAAGTCATAAACGATCCGGTTCTCCAAGCCCATGACCACGTCCAAGTTGCGCAGCCCTATGTCGGTGTCTACCACCACGACCTTGTGCCCGCGCAGGGCCAAGGCGGTGCCGATGTTGGCGGTGGCGGTGGTCTTGCCAACCCCGCCTTTACCCGAGGTAATAACTATGGTCCTACCCGTCATATAGTGTGCCTCTGCTGTATCTTGCGAATCTTCCCGAGTAGTTTGACACGTAGATGGAACGCCTTTTAACGTAGGCGATTTTAGGACCGGTCTGCATCGGTCCGGGTCTCGGTTGGTCCGTTGGGGCTAATCCAGTGTATGGGCCGATCTGAATTCTGGGCGAGTCCAAGTGTAACGCGATGATGGTTGCTTTAACGTCACCGGACGAGCCAGCGTGGGCCAAACCACGCAAGCTCCCGAATACTACGATGTCACCCTCGGCTGAAATCTCGCCCCCTGGGTTAACGTCGGCTAGCACCACCACATCGCCGGGGTGGTCCACCGATTCTCCAGAGCGAAACGTGGATTTGATGAACAGGGTTTCCGACTGCAATCCCTTGCGGGTGCTTGCGGCTTTGCGTTGCTGTAGCTTGGACGCCGGTAGCCGAGAAGAGGTGACTCCGCCTTTAGTGCTCTGTGCTGGCGGCGGCGGAGCGGGAGGTGTGCTTAAGATTGAAACCGAGTTAGGGGAAAGCGAGCTAGGTGAGACCGAGTCGGAGTTGCCCCCATTGAGAGAAACCGAGTTGGCGGTGGCCCCATCAATGTCTTCAGGGGTACACCAGAACCGGCCCACAGTGAGGCCGGACTCGCTCTCGATTAGTTGTTTGATCCGTTCCAGTTGGTCCTTGGAATACATCCACCGGCCGGCATTGACGCTGATGGTGCCGCTGGACCATAGTTCCCGGTTCTCAACCAGGTATTCCCGAAGACCCCAGGTAACTTGCTCAAAAGGAGCGGAATCGTCGATAGTGAAATCTACGTTGACGCCTCTGCCGGAAACCCGGACCACCCCACCCTTAACTGCCAAGTAGCCTCCCCTACAGGCGATGATACGTTATGTCACCTTGTTTATAACAGCCGGTTTTGCAAGAATTCAAGGGGTTTTGCAGCCCAATTTTGACCTTTTTTGAGGTCTTTGTCCAATCCTGAGTGTTGATTCCCCTTAGTCCATGCTCAAAATAAAGGCGCCCTCTTTTGAGAGGGCGCCTTTTGCTCTGGAAGCGTGGGAGGGTAGGAGTATTGGGCCTTTGCTCTAATCCCGGCTGCCGAAAATAGCCACGGAGCAAGTAAAGGAACCGGGCCGGCCGCCCAGATTATGGGTCAATCCGAGGCTGGGATTTCTTAGTTGCCGTCTCTCGGCCTTGCCTTGAAGCTGCTTGTAGACCTCGTAAATCATGCGGATGCCACTGGCGCCGATGGGATGACCAAAGCACTTCAGTCCACCGTCGGTATTCACCGGCAACTCACCCTCCAGCGTGAAGCTCCCGGCGGCAACATCCTGGCTGGCGCGGCCCCGCTGGCTGAAGCCAAGGTCCTCGTAGATAATCAACTCGGTGATGGTGAAACAGTCGTGGACCATGGCTAGGTCCAATTCCTCCCGCGGGTTGGTAATTCCCGCCTCTTGGTAGGACGCTTGAGCGGCCCGGACGGTCTCGGGGAAATGGACGAAGTCCCAGTCGTTGCGCATTACCCCAAAAGCGCCCACGGACAGGCCGAGGCCCTTAACCAGGACGTAATCGTCACGGAAGGTGCGGGCGATCTCCGGCGTGGTGATGATGGCCGCCGCGGCGCCGTCGCTGACCCCGCAGCAGTCGAATAACCCCAGGGGCCAAGCCACCATGGGCGCGTTTACCACTTGCTCGGAGCTTACTTCCCGCTGGAAGTGGGCTTTGGGGCTGAGGGTGCCGTTGTGGTGGTTTTTGCTGGCGATTTGGGCCAAGGTCTGTTTCCCTTCGTCGTAAGGAATGTCGTAGTGATGGAAGTACCGGGTAGCCGCCATGGCGAACTGGGAAGGCGGCGGCGCCGGAGGGGCGACGTCGGAGCCGGGGGCCTCGGGAATCGCCAGACCGGAGAAGCCGGAGTCTTTCAGCTTTTCCACTCCCAAGGCTAGGACGATGTCGTAAATGCCGGCTGCCACGGCATAGCAAGCATTTCTAAAGGCGTCGGTGGCGGTGGCGCAAGCATTCTCCACCCGGGAAATCGGAATGTAGTCCAACTTCAGCGCCTCAGCCAAAGGCTGGCCGGTGCGGAATGAGCTAACGGTGCCAAGCCAGGCTGCTTGAACGTCTTTCCCTTCTATACCGGCATCGGCGAAGGCCTCGTAGGCGGCTTCCACCATCAAGTCGGCGGCGCTGGCGTCCCAACGCTCCCCGAACTTGGTGCAACCCATGCCTATGATAGCCACCCGGTCTTTTATTCCGCTCATTATTCGCTCCCTTACGTTAACTGGCAGTTTGAATAGTAGAAGAGACAGTACGGCGGGGGACGGCTTTCCAGTAGTAGTTGTGAATACCGTTTACCACCCGCAGCTTACGAAAGCTCATCTGCACCGGCAGGCCCACTTGCACCTCCCCCAGTTCCCGGTCGGTCATCATGCACAGGACACGCCCGCCTCCTTCGAAGTCGACGGCGGTTATGACCAACGGCTTGTCGGTGGTCGCAGCCAAGTAGTCCATGGAGTAGGTGAATACCGTGCCCTCTCGGTCGCTGAGACGGACCGGAGTGGAGTCGTCCCGCGTGCGGCAGTCGACGCAGACTCTTTGGGGAGGGTACTGAACATAGCCGCACTGGTTGCACGACGCCCCGTACAGCCGCATGTTCTTATCGCTCTCCCGCCACAGAGCGGTAACCGAAGGGGAGTTGGGTTCCGGCCGGCGAGACGCGGCATCGGTTACCCACACGTCACGCCAGCCGGCATAAGTCTCGTAGCTGTCTATCTGAGACTTAGCGGAAAGGTACCCACTAACCCCCATTCCGGGCTCCACTTGGAAAATTGCTTCAGTGGTCCTAAAGCCCAGCACGTCGCTGCCGTCCCCGTAGGAGACGGTCAGCATCAACTGGCCCGGCCCGGCATTTTCCAGAGCGGCGGCCAAGAGCATCAGCGAGAAGGCGGCGCCGGTATTGCCTAGTTTGCCGAACAACGGGTCCTGTACCTGCTCCGGCCGAAACCCGGCGCTGCGGGCCAGTTGGCTATGGCGGCGGGCGTCCGGGGCATACATGGCTACCTTGTGAACGTCGCTGGTCTGGAGTCCCTGCTTTTTCAGGAACCCCGAAATCGCTTCACCAAGAAGACGGTCGAGACCTTCCTCGGTGGCAAACCGGTCCTCCCAAGAACGGACAAACGGGTCCCCAACCGAGCGCCACGAGTCGACCAGGTTTTCGGTAATCGAGTGAAAGCCTTCAAGCTCCGCAATGACTTGGTCATTGGACACCAGAAACGCCGCCGCGCCGTCACCCAAGTTGCGCTCGGTGTCGCCCCGGGGCGCGCCGGGACGGTTGTCGCTGGCTACTACCAGGACGTTATTGGCCGAACCGGCCGCCACTGAGTCCAACGCTGACTTGAGACCAGTGGTGCCAGCCCGCAACACATCGGTAACGTCGGCAGCAAAGATGTCCCGCCGCAAGTCCAACGCGGTGGCGATGATGGCCGCGCACTGCTTCTCGGCGTAGGGAGGGGTGGTAGTGGCAAAAATAATGCCGTCAACGTCTTGGCGGTCCCGGCCGCGCAGACAATCGATTCCGGCGGCGACGGCCATGGTCACGCTATCTTCGTCGAAGTTGGCTATCGAGCGTTCCTGCGATGAGCCCCAACCGGTAGTCTCCGGCCCCAAACGGTATCGCGGAACGTAGCCTCCGAAGGCAGCGATTCCTACCAAATCAGGTGCTCCTTGGAGAACGAATTAGCTCAGGATAGGCGAAGCCAGTTGCGGCAATCCTAGCAGCAGGCCATTTGTAGTGTCAACGTTACCATAGCCGGTAAAAGATACCGGGCGGCAAAAGGGGCGTGTGTTACAATCTGAAGCAAATCTCTTTAGCGCGACTCACCAGCCCGAGTCTTAAGGACCACCTCTAGGAGTCCTCTCCCGTGGCCAAAACTCACTTTCGCTGGGCTTTTGCTATCCTTTTGACCGTAGCGGCGCTGGTCCTGCTGGCCGGCGCTGCCTGTGGGGTTGGCAACTCCAACAACTCCCAAGCCGAAGCTGCGGAAGACGGCTTGCCGGAGGAGTTCGAGCGCTTGGCCGAGGTGTGGCGGCTACTTCAGAATGAGCACATTGACGGCGAAAGCCTGACTAGCAAAGACATTAGTGACGGGGCGATTCGTGGCATGTTGGCCGCGTTAAACGACCCCTACGCCGCCTATTTGACTCCGGACCAGTTTTCCATCGATTCTCAAGACATCAAAGGTTTCTTTGAAGGCATCGGAGCAGAGGTTGGGCTTCGAGACGGGCAAATAACCATCATTGCGCCTATGCCTGACGCCCCGGCGGAAATGGCCGGCATCCGGCCCGGGGACGTAATCCTGGAAATTGAGGGCGAAAGCACTAAAGGCTTAAGCTTAATGGAGGCTGTGACCAAGATCAGGGGCAAAAAGGGTACGCCGGTCCAGCTACTCGTCCTGCATCAAGGCAGCAGCGAACCAGTGTTGCTCACCATTACCCGAGGAGTGATCCCTTTACAAAGTGTCCGGTTGTTGATGCAAGTCGACGGCATCGGCCATTTGCGGGTGTTCAGCTTTGCCGGGACCACTAATGATGAACTCAAAGACGCCTTGGAGCGCTTCAAGCGGTCCCAAGGAGTGGGGCTGGTCTTGGACTTGCGAAACAACCCGGGCGGGCTCCTCTCGGCGGTAGTTGACGTAACCAGCCAGTTCATCGAGGAGGGTCTGGTCCTCTACCAGGTTAACGCCGACGGTAAGCGCACCGACTGGAAGGTAAGAACGAGTGGGACGGCCAAAGATATTCCAATGGTGGTGCTGGTCAATGAGTTCAGCGCCAGCGCCAGCGAGGTATTCACTGGCGCTATTATGGACCATGACCGGGCCATCGTGGTGGGCGCCACTACCTTCGGCAAAGGAAGCGTGAACAACCTCTGGCCCCTTTCCGACGGGTCCGGGGTCAACTTCACCATAGCGCGCTGGTTCACCCCCAGCGGGGTCCAGATCGAAGGGGATGGCATTTCTCCGGACATTATCCAAGAGGCATCGGAGGATACCACGGAAGACCTTCAACTGGACCGGGCCATCGAGATTCTAAAGGAGCAGCTCAAACGAGGCAGTTAGATCGTGGCTAAGAAGAAGTCAGCAACAACTAAGAACAACGATAGGGCCGTGGCGACCAACCGGCGGGCCTTCTTCGACTACGAGATTCTCGAGCGGTACGAAGCGGGCTTGGTGCTCACCGGGACCGAAATTAAGTCGGTGCGGGCCGGAAAGGTTGACCTCAGGGAATCGTATGCTCGCCCGCTGAATGGTGAGCTTTGGCTGATGAACGCCCACATCGCAACTTACGGTCCCGCCAACATTTACAATCACGAGCCCAAACGGGCCAGGAAATTGCTTTTGCACCGGCAGGAAATCGCCATCCTGACCAGCCAAGTCGCCGAGAAGCGGCTTACTATCGTCCCTTTACGAATGTACATCAAGCACCACGTAGCCAAGGTCGAGCTAGCCGTCGCCCGGGGCAAGCGGCAGTATGACAAGAGACGGGCCATTATCAACAAGGAGTTAGACCTAGCGGCCCGCCGGGCCTTGCGCACGCCGGTGTAGCTTTTTTATCAGGGAGGACTGGCTTGATCAGGACACTGGGTGGAAAAACCCCCAAGGTGGCGGACACTGCTTGGGTTAGCGAGTTTGCCTACGTAGTCGGGAACGTGGAAATCGGCGAGTACAGCAGTATTTGGCCCGGGGTAACCATCAGGGGAGATGGTGACGAACCGATAGTCATCGGAAACAACGTGAACGTGCAGGAAGGGTCGGTGGTCCACGGCAACGGGTTGGTGTTGGAAGACGGCGTCAGTGTGGGCCACTGTGTGGTGGTGCACTGTGACCGGGTGGGCAGCGGGTCGCTCCTAGGCAACAACTCCACCGTTCTGCCCGAGGTAGTACTGGGCCCCCAGTGCCTGGTGGCAGCCAACACGGTGGTCCTCTCCGGGTCCAAGATACCGGAGCGTTCCTTTGTCACCGGGGTGCCCGGCGCGGTTAAAAGAGAAGTAACTCCCCAGCAGATTGCCGGGATGAAGCACACGGCCGCCGAGTTGGTGCAGCGCGCCAAGTTATTCCGGGACAGCGGGCTCTAGCCGGGCCTACTGCATTAATTCCGGCATTAAGTGACCGGGTTGGGCGACAGCATGTCGCGTATCCCTTCCATCAATCCCTCCAGTCGGGCCTGCCGCTGCTCCAGCGCCGAGAAACGCTCTTCAAACGACGTAAGTCGCAGATCAATCGCGTTAAACCGCAGGTCAATCGCGTCAAGTCGGCGCTCGACGGAATCTATGCGCTTGTTCGTTGACTGGATAAGGGCAACCATTAGACCGCCTAGTCCCACCATTAAGGTGCCCAGTGCGGCACCGACGGCCAGTATGGCGATCAGTTCTGGCGTCATGGCATTACTCTATACGCCGTAGAATCGGTAATGCAAGACCAGTCTGTCACTCATCGTGGACCATGATCACCATTCGCCAGCAATGCGGTGTCGGGCTTGAGCCTCGATGCCCACCTAACCCAGACTGCGGGCTGCCGACAAAACGTTCCCGGCGAGGTGTTCCATCACGCGGAGAGTGTCCTCGAGGCTATCCACCCGAAAATCGTAGGTCAGTTGATGTATACCGATCTCCCGGCAACGGTAGACGTCGTTTACGATCTCCTGGGTCGAAGCAATCAGGGCGCCGTTGCTGCGGATAGAGTCAGATTCCGGTATGCCAAGGTCGGTAAAGTGGACGCTCCGTTTCAACGACACGGTTACGCTATCCGGGTCCCGGCCGACCAACTCGGTCTGCCGCCTCAGGTAGGGAATGTGGCCCGCCACAAATTCCGGGGTCTGGCGGGTGGTGTGCCAGCAGTCTCCATAACGGGCGGTCCGCCGTAGCGAAGCCCGGCTGTGGCCGCCGACCCAGATGGGAATGTGGGGTTTTTGCACCGGCTTGGGATAGAATTGGATACCGTCGATCCGGTAAAACCTGCCATGAAACTCGGGGTTAGGGTCGGTCCAGAGAATCTTGAAGATCTCCAGGAACTCGTCGCTCATCGGGCCCCTTTGCGCGTAGGGCACTCCCAGAGTCTCGAACTCCTTTTCCAACCAGCCCACTCCGACGCCGCAGATGACACGCCCATTGGTCAGGACGTCCAGGGAGGCAAACATCTTGGCTTGGACTACCGGGTTTCGATAAGGCAAAATGACGACAGTGCTGCCGATTTTGATGGTCTCGGTGCAAGCCGCCAGAAATCCCAGAAGGGTCATCGTCTCCAGGAAGGGGGCATCCGCCCCGCGAGCAAAGGACCCGTCGGCGGTGTAGGGGTATTGATTGGTCCCTCCGGTGGGCAACACCACGTGGTCACCCAAAAGCACCGATTCGAAACCCAACTCCTCGGCCTTTCCGGCGAACAACTTCATGCTGGCAGCGTCAGGAGCTCGAGGGATAGACACTCCAATTTCCATAGCTGTCTCCCTTGTCTGAGTCAGGATTTACCGGATTTTAGGATTGCCCTAATCCTAGAATCATTTACTGATGCGTGAATAAGTTTCTAAACTATCCCCTCCCCCGTCGTTCCGGCGAAGGCCGGAATCCAGGACCGTTCTCCGCCAGCTACGCCTGTCCTGAGCTTGTCGAAGGGTTGTTTGTCCTCAGAATTTCTGGATTCCGGCTCAAGGCCGGCCCTTCGACAAGCTCAGGAGACGAGGACTGGTTTAGGTAATCGTTCACGCATCAGTAATGCGCCATAATCTCGCGCTTTGATATGCTCTCCTTGCTGGCGTACAATGCCGCCATACCACTTCCTGCCCGCGGAGGCCCACTATGACCACCAAGCCCATTGCCCCAATGACGGACGCCGCGGGGATCATCCAGTTTCCCGACGCGCCGCCTGAAGAGATGACCGCCTTCGACTACGTTAATTTCCCGGCCTACCCACCCTCCCTGGCAGTCCATTTCGGAAACCCGGACACCACTATCATCATCAGCGAAATCGCCGCGGCGCTGATACCGACTCGGACTTACGAGGGCGTGCTATACCCCGACCTGCTTATCGCCTTTAACGTTGATCCCGCCGCCCGAGTCGCCCGTAATGGCTACCTCATCCCGGAGCAAGGCAAGCCGCCGGACTTCGTCCTGGAAGTAGCCTCCGAAACCACTGCCCGCCGCGACGAGACCGTTAAGCGGGATGCCTACGCCGCCATGAGCGTTCCCGAATACTGGCGGTTCGACCCAACCGGCGGGCGACGATACCAGACTCCCCTGGCTGGCGACCGGCTGGTGGACGAAGCCTATCTGCCCATCTCCATTCACCGGACGGACGATGAGCGCAGCTGGGGACACAGCGACGTTCTGAACCTGGACCTGTGCTGGGAAGAGGGCCATCTGCGTTTTTGGGACCCGGTGGGTCAGAGGTACCTGACTACCTACCAAGAAGAGTATGCCTCCCGCCGCGCTGCCGAAGCCCGCGCCGACAGCGATCGCCAAGCCCGCGCCGAAGCCGAAGCCCGCATCCGCGAGCTGCAAGAAGAGCTTCGCCGCCGCCCCAACCCGTAGCCGAGGGAAAGGGAGCCTGGCCCCCTGTTTTATCCCATCTGCCCGGGGACACTCCTACACCGCAATCACGTTCCGGCCTAACGAGTTGCCTTGACGCAGGGCGTCGAAAGCCGACTCCACGTCCTCCATGGAGAACACTTGATCAATCACCGGCCTGATTTTGCCTTGGGAAACCAAGTCCATAGTCTCTTGAAGCTCTTGCTTGGTGGTCGCCCGGGAACCCAGAATCTCAAATTCGTTCCGCACCAGTTCGTGGGGCCTGACCGACATGGGAATCTCGGGAACGTATCCGACGAATACCAACCGTCCGGCTTTCTTGAGACTCAGGTAGCTGGAAGGAAGGGTGTCTTCATTCGACACGAATTCCATCACCACGTCGGCGCCTTCGCCTCCGGTCAATTCCCTCACCGCTTCGTGGAACGGGCCCTGCCGGGCGTCAACAGTCTCCTCGGCGCCCAACTCCCGAGCCAATTGCAGCCGGTCTTGGTTCACGTCCACGGCAATGGTCCGGCCACCGGCCAGTCGGGCCATTTGGAGCGCGTGGAGACCCACCCCGCCCACGCCCACCAAGACTACGGTTTCCCCTAACTTAACCCGTGCCCGCTTGGTGACCGCGTGGTAGGAAGTAGAAACTGCGTCGGAGAGAATGCAAGCCCGTTCCAAGGGAACGTGGTCCGGGACCTTGCATAAGTTAACGCCCGGCGTCTTCATGTAATCAGCCATGCCGCCGTCGATGCTGAAACCGTGCTGGCGGACCTCCAAGCACAAAGTATCTCTGCCTTCCCGGCAAAACTGGCAGCGTCCGCAGGTGAGGTAGAACCCGACGGTCACTCGGTCTCCCGGCTCGAATCCAACCACATCGGAACCGACCTCGGCGACCTCTCCCGCGACCTCGTGCCCCATGATAAGCGGGAGCACGTCCAAACCCATGCGACCGCCGCGAATCTTAAGGTCGGTGCCGCAGACCCCCACGTTACGGACCCGCACCAAGGCTTCGTGTGGTGCGATGCTGGGCACCGGCAAGTCCTTCATGACCAAGGGGCCGTTGAATTCTTCCAAGACTAGCGCACGCATGGCTACTCTCCTAGCTGGTTGCTCCTCTAGCCAACGCTTCCATTATGCTATCTAACAGCCGAGAGGTGGAGGCGTTGGGGCACGAGGGCAGTATAGACGGGGCTCTTACCGGGGTCAAAGTCCGGATGGGTTTTGTATAAAGCCCTACTCACAGCCCGGAGGGTAACTCTTGGTTGATACCTGGACCCCTTGGCCGTTGAATAAACCAGCCGTATCCGGATCGGAGTTGCTCCAGATAGCAGTGCCCCGGCCAAAGGAGAACCCGCCCCACTGCGGGTGGACCTCGTTGGTATACACTCGGATTCGACTCCCGGGGCCGAAAGAATAGGCGGGGAAGACGAACTCCGGCTTTCCGTCATCAATATCCACCAACCGCCAACCGGTCAAGTCGATGGCGGTGGCGCCTTGATTGATGATTTGGACATACTCATCGGCTTCGCTTCTGGGGGTAACTCCGTCAAAGAATATACATTCGATGATCACCTGTCCTGGCGCGGGTTGAGGCACAGGCGTAGCCGTAGGTAAGGGAGTTGAAGTTGGTGACGGTGTCGCCGTAGGCGTTGGGGTAGGCGTGGGCGTTGGTGCAGGCGTCGCGGTAGGCACAGGCGTCGGGGTTGGGGTTGGTGCGGGCGTCGCGGTAGGCACAGGCGTCGGGGTTGGGGTTGGGGTTGGAGTAGGGGTTGCGGTAAGCCAACGGGTGGGTGTGGGGATAGGCGTCGGGGTTGGCTTAGGAGTAGAAGTGGGGGTAGGAGCAGGTGTAGGGCTGGCTGTGGGGGTTGGAGTAGCGGTGGGTATAGGCGTTACCGTAGCTGTCAGTACCGTAGTGGGGAGCGGGATTGGCGCGGGCATTGGAGATGGAGCCGGGGCTGGTAACTCCGTAGGAGTGGGTGAACGGGCCGCCCCAAGGGCTTGGGCCGGCGTTGGCGTAGATTCGGGCTGGGGCTCCGGTGTGGGTGTGGGTATGGGAATCGGGGTAGTTCGAGATGCAGGTGTGACCAACTTGACCACTTCATCTTTGGCTGCCGGTCCGAGGCGCGCTGGAGGAGGTGGAGCTAGCTTTGGAAGGATAGCCGGGACCGGCTGGGGCGTCGCTTCATGGGTCTCAGGGGGAATCGGAGCAGGCCCGGCTGTCGGGACCGAGACCGTTAGGCTAGGTGTGATGGGGACTATAGACGTCGGCGTTGCCCTAATCTGCTGCGTCTGCGGTGGTAGAGTTACCGGAGCAAATTGCACGGTAGGGGTAGCCGGGTACAGTGGTGATGGGGGTGTTGAAGTTCCGCTACACGCAGCAACGGCAATCCCCAGGCAGATACAACTCCAAAGAAACAGACCGTGTCTAAGCTGCAACTGGTCCCTTGGGGTGAGCAACCCCACTGGCGCACCCTTCGCCTTGGGCAGCAGCGGCGTTTGGTTTAAGGCAGCGTTACCCTTCTGGGATACTCAATGGGGCGCGAGTTAGATTTCAGTGATTATAGTGATTATATGGTAATATTTTTGGCGGCGCTACGATGTGACATAGCGGGAGTTGCCTGCAAGGCGAAGTATTGGCATAATAGTGCCAGACAATGGTTTCCTACCTATATCCGGAGGGGTAATCAAGTCGAGGCCCCCAACCTATATCGAGAGAACTAGGAGGTACAACGTGGAAAAGGGTAACACGGTCATAGAGGCAGGCCCAATCAGTGTCGCCATGAGCTACCGGGCGGAGATCATGGATGACCAGGGTCTGTGCTTACAGGTCTACTCCGAGGTAGACGGCGCTGACACCGAGATTCTCCGGTTTGACTGTTTTGACCAGACTCCCCATTATCACTATGGGCCCGAGAACCTAAATATCCGGCTAAACATGGACAAGACCACCGCCGGGAACCCCATTGGTTGGACCGTAAACAACCTTCGCAAGAACCTTCCGGCCATGATAGAGCGGGCCGGGTACGAAGACCTAGCCAATAATCTGCAGGAGAACCCGGTGTCCACCGAGACCCTGGATAGGGTTGAGGCCACCGCCCGGCAGATGGCCCGGGAAGCCCGCCGCACCGTAACCCACAAGTTCGAGCGTCAGTTGGAGGGCGACCTCTTCGCGGCTGGAAACGTTCGATTTGGCCTCGAGTACCGCATTCTGCCGCAGATCAATAGCGAGGGGCTAGCGATACACGTTACGTCGGACGTGGCGGGGCAGGACATAGAGATCCTGGCCTTCGATTGCTTCGAGAGCGGCCCCCACTATCACTACGGTCCTCGAAACCAGGACGTCCGGATCTATTGGGATACCACTACCTCCGGGGAAACCCTTCGCTGGACCCTAGACCAGTTCAAGGCCGGCAACCTGCGGAAGATGATCGAGCGGGCCGGATACCCGTCAATTGCGACCGAGCTGGATGAAAACCTGGTGCAGGAGATGTTGCCGACTATCGAAGCGCGGGCGCTCGCGCTGGTAGCGGAGAACAAGGCGGCCCAGGGTGGACAGAAGGACGAGCGGAAGACTAAGGCCCAGTTGATTCAGGAGTTGGACGCTCTCCGCAAGCAGGTAGCCGCGCTTTAGATTAAACCCCTTGATGCGGGAGAGCCCCAGCCCGGGGCGATCTTGCCTCTATAAGGTTCCAAATAAAAACGGCTTGGATATCCAGGCCGTTTTTATTTGGAATGACCAAAAACCAGCTACATCATGGTGTAGCCACCGCTGACACTGAGGGTCTGGCCGGTTATAAAGCTGGCGGCGTCGGAAGCCAAGAATACAACGGCGTTGGCGATCTCGCTGGACTTGGCCAAACGGCGCAACGGATAGTTACGCCGCACCCGTTCCATTACGTCGTCGGTGAAGATGTCCCGCATCTGGTTCCACATGCTCTCTTCACTGATGGACTCCTCTTGCGGCGGGACCACCACGCTGGGACACACGACGTTTAACCGCAAGCCGTAGCGGCCCGTCTCCCGGGCCACCGATTTGGATAGCGCGATGATTCCGGCCTTGCAGGCCGAATACACTCCCTCACGGTACTCTCCCATGCGCCCAGCGTCAGAGCTGATGCTGACGATAGCGCCGGATTGGCGCTCGACCATACCCGGCACCACGGCATGAATACAATTGATGGCTCCCCAGAGGTTCACTTGGACTTCCTTCTCCCACTCCTCCCGGGGCTTTTCCAGGAATAGCCGGTCGATGGTCCAGCCGACGTTGTTGACCAAAACATCAATGCTGCCGAACTCGGCAATGGACTGCTCTACCATACTCCCGACCTGTTGATGATCGGTTACGTCGGTGGCAATCACCTTGACCCGGCCGCTACCTTCGATGGCAGCGGCCTCGGCGGCGACCGTCTCGCCTTGGGTGGGAGCGAGCTCAGCGATGGTGATGTTACAGCCCTCGGCCGCGAAAGCATGGACTATGGCCCGGCCGATATTGGAGCCCCCTCCGGTCACCACCACGTTTTTGTTCCTCAGTCCTAACTCCATGAATGGTTATCCTCCCGGAATCTCGGTGTCTACTGATACGTGAATAAGTTTCTAAACTGTCCCATCCCCCGTCATTCCGGCGAAGGCCGGAATCCAGGACCGTTCTCCACCAGCTACGTTATTTATCCTCAGAATTTCTGGATTCCGGCTCAAGGCCGGAATGACGAAGGCTGGTTTAGGTAATCGTTCACGCATCAGTAAAATCTGACGGTCGGGGACTAAACTAAACGGAGGAGGCGGCGCAGCGGAAGACATTGGCCCAGGATGTGGCTATTCGGTCCTGGGCGGGGGGGTCACCGCGGGGATGCCGCCGAACCTCAGCCGGAGCAGCCCTTTCAAGTCCTCTCTGGCGGTGCGGGCAATGTTGACGGTGGTGCCGGGATCGTCGTCCCACTTCACGGGGACCTGGTTAATCCGGTAGCCTCTTTTTGCGGCGATGATCAGCAGCTCGGTATCAAAGAACCAGTTGTTATTCTTGATATGGGGCACAATCGCTCGCGCCGTCGTCCGAGTCAGTGCTTTGAACCCGCACTGAGCATCTCGAAACGGTGTAAAGAACAGAGACTTGATCAGTAAATTGTAGCTGCGGGACACTACCTCCCGCTTCAAACCTCGGGTCACCCGCGAGCCCTTGCTGAGCCGGCTGCCGATGGCTACGTGATAGCCTTCCTCTAGGGAATTCACTAGCTGCGGAAAATGGGCTAAGTCGGTTGAAAGGTCCACGTCCATGTAGCTAACGATGTCGGCGGTGCTATCGAGCCAGGCGGACCTCAAGGCGAGCCCCCGCCCCTTTTGGGGTATGTACAAGTAATTGACTCCCGAGTACCGCTCGCAAAGCATTTCCGAGACCGACTTCGTACCGTCAGTGGAAGCGTTGTCGGCGATGATGATCTGCCAAGGATTGCTCAGATTGGCCTTCAGGAAGTCGGCAAGGATAACGACGCTGCGGGGCAGCGCCTGCTCCTCGTTGAATACCGGGACCACAACGTCGACGGTGGCTTTGCGTTTCATCCCTACCTCCAGTCCCAACCCTTCAATTCTATCGTCTCAGCCCCGTCTCTAGGTAATTTCAATGGCGTAAGGGCAACGCCGCTATAGGCGTCCCCCAGTATACGTCAACAGCAGGCGTCAACCGCCTGCCGGAATCAATGCCTGAAGTGGCGCACGCCGGTGAACACCATCGCCAAGCCCTGTTTGTCGGCCTCGGCCACCACCTTATCGTCCCGAATGGAGCCGCCGGGCTGCACCACGGCGGTGACGCCCGCTTCCGCCGCCAACTCGATATTGTCAGGGAATGGGAAGAAAGCGTCGGAGGCGAGCACACTGCCGTGAGCTTTGTCCCCGGCGGTGCGTTGGGAAAGGTGGACGCTGACTACGCGGTTGGGTTGGCCGGCCCCCATACCAACCAGGGTCCGGTCTTTAGCGAATACGATGGCGTTAGACTTGATGTGTTTAGCCGCCTTCCAAGCAAAGGCCAAGTCAATTAGCTCGCTTTCAGTGGGCGCCCGGTTGGTTACTGTCTGCCATGTTGCCGGGTCTTCAACGATGACATCAGGACCTTGGACCAGCAGGCCGCCGCTGATAGGCCTTAGATCGTAGGCTTGACCTCCGCCTTTTTTCCCAAGAGTTACCGGCTCCACGGCCAAGACACGCAGGTTTCGTTTCTTCTGAAAGATTTCCATCGCTTCCGGCTCGTAACCAGGGGCCACCACCACTTCGTAAAAGACCGGTTCCATGGCTTCGGCGGCAGCCGCGGTTACCGTGTGGTTAAACCCGACGATTCCACCGAACGCCGACACCGAGTCTCCTTCGTAGGCCCGCCGGTACGCCTCGACTTGGTCGGCGTGGCAAGCCAAGCCACAGGGATTGCCGTGCTTCACCACCGCCACGGTCTGCTGGTCAAAGTCGGCAACCGTCCGCCAGGCCGCATCGGCGTCCATCAAGTTGTTATAAGATAGCTCCCGGCCGTGTAACTGCTTGGCTCCGGCTATGCCACCACTGGCAGCTCCGGGCGTTACATACAACCCGCCCTGCTGGTGCGGGTTCTCTCCGTAACGCAGGGTGGCGGTCTTGGTCAACGACAGGGTCAAAGCGTCTGGCAGAGCCTCTTCGCTGGCAGATGCCTCAGTCAAGTAGTTAGCCACGACGGTATCGTAGACCGAGACATGACGAAACGCCTTGGCCGCCAAATCTCGTCTCTCTTCCAAGCTAAGTCCGCCGCTGGAGAGCTTGTCGGCCAGCCAAGGGTAATCGGCCGGGTCCACCACCACTGCGACCGACGGAAAATTTTTGGCCGCCGCCCGCAACATGGCAGGACCGCCGATGTCGATGTTTTCCAGGGCCTCGCCAAGAGTAACTCCGGCCTTGCTGACAGTTTCTACGAAAGGATAGAGGTTGACCACGACCAAATCGATGGGGTCAATGCCATGTTGGGCCAGCTCGGCCAGATGCTCCGCGGAGTCCCGGCGGGCCAGGAGCCCCGCGTGTATCACCGGATGCAAGGTCTTTACCCGGCCCTCGAGGATTTCCGGAGAGCCGGTAACTTCCGATACTTGCCGCACCGAAAGATTTCCTTCTTCGGTGAGGGTGCGGTGGGTGCCGCCGGTGCTGACCAACTCGTACCCAGACTGGGCCAGCCGTTGGGAAAACTCCACCACGCCGGTCTTGTCGTAGACGCTTATTAGTGCTTTCAAGCTTCTATGTACATCTCTTGCCGTCATAGACAACCTGCTCCTCTGTCTCCCTCGCAATGACCCGGCCCACTACCACACTGCCGGGAGCCAGTTGTTGTAGCTCAAGAGTATTCTCTTCGGCGCAGACCGCGACCATACCAAGGCCCATGTTAAACACTGTGTACATCTCTTGGTCAGTGATACCGCCTTCCCTTTGGATCACGTTGAACACCGGCAACTGGGGCCATGACCCAAGCTGAATCGACGCGGCAACGTTATTCGGGAGGATGGCGGGTAGCTTGCCGGGTAAACCGCCGCCGGTAATGTGGGCCAGTCCCTTAATTAGCGGCAGGGCCGGCTGGAGCATTGGATAGTAGCAACGATGGCGGACCAGCAACTCCTCGCCCAACTGATGCCCCAAATCGTCGTAACGCTGGAACAACACCGAAGGATTGTCATCAATATTGAAGACCCGGCGCACCAGAGAATATCCGTTGGTGTGCACCCCGCTGGAGGGGATACCGATCAGCGAGTCGCCAACGGCAATGCTTTTACCGTCGATTAACCGGTCGCGCTCCACGGCGCCTACCACGAATCCGGCCAAGTCCAAGCCTCCGGCGGGGTAGGCGCCCGGCATCTGCGCGGTCTCACCGCCAATGAGGGCGCAGCCCACCTCCCGGCAGCCCCAAACTATACCCCGCATCAAGTTATTCATTTGCTGGAAATCAAGGTCGCTAAAAGCAACGTAGTCCAAAAAGAATAGCGGCTTGGCGCCTTGGGTAAGGATGTCGTTAACGTTCAGCGTTACCAAGTCTTGGCCCACCGACTCAAGGTGGTCCAAGTAGGCGGCGATCTTCAATTTGGTGCCCACGCCGTCGGTGCTGGCCACCAAGACCGGGTGAGTGTAATCGCTTAGCTGATAGAGGCCGGCGAAGCCACTCCCGGGGTTTAGTACCTCAGGGCCGTGGGTCATGGCGGCGTAGGCTTTGATCTGCGCCTTTAGACTGCCCATGAGGTCCAAATCTACACCGGAATTCCGGTAGGCATCACTGGTCAATTGAATCTGTCCTCCCGCGCCACTCCCCTCTACAGGCCCCAGGACGTTGCCTCAATTAGGAGATTAAATCAACAATCCCCGGTCCTCCAACACCAGTTTGTTAAGCTCAAGCTGGACCGGTATCGGATAATTGCCGGTAAAGCAAGCGTCGCAGAACCCTTTCCCTTTTGACGAGTTCAGGGAGGCGCCGCCGGGGCCGCCCGCAACTTTCATTAGGCCCTCAACGCTCAAGTAGCCCAGGGAGTTAGCTCCGATAATCTCCCGGATTTCCTCCACAGTCTGGTTGGCCGCGATCAACTCTCTCTGGGAAGCCATATCGACGCCCATATAGCACGGGTACTTAATGGGGGGAGCGCACACCCGCATGTGGACTTCCTTGGCTCCGGCCTTGCGCAGCAGACCAACCACGTGGGGGGTGGTGGTACCACGAACGATACTATCGTCCACCACCACCAACCGCTGCCCTTTGATAACATCCGCAAGGGGATTAAATTTCTGCCGGACTCCTAGGTCTCGCATCCGTTGTTCCGGCTCAATGAAGGTCCGGCCCACATAACGGTTCTTGATCAGTCCTTCGCTGTAGGGTATGCCCGACTCCCGAGCGTAACCAACGGCGGCTGCCGTTGAAGAGTCGGGGATGCCGATAACCATGTCGGCATCAACGGGATGCTCCCGGGCTAGTTGGGCCCCTAGGTCCTGCCTCACCGAGTGCACCAAGGTGTTGTCGATTAGGCTATCGGGACGGGCGAAGTAGATGAGCTCGAAGACACAAAGCGCCCGGCGCCCTTGTCGGCCACTCCAAATCGACGAGCGGATTCCCTGGTCATCGATCACCAGAGCTTCTCCCGGCTCCAGCTCCCGGACATAGTCGGCGCCCAAGTGGTCCAACGCACAGGACTCGGAAGCAACAACCCAGCCGTCGTTCAGTCGGCCCAAGCACAACGGGCGAAACCCCATCGGATCACGGGCCGCCATCATAGTGTCTTTAGTTAGAGCGACCATGGAGAATGCGCCCTCCAACTGCCTCATGCAGTGAAAGATGCGCTCCTCCCAGGTCGCCCCGGGAGCGTTGGCCAGCAAATAGGCGAAGACTTCCGAGTCGGTCGTAGAGGTAAAGCTACAGTCCCAGGACTCTTGGAGCTGCGCCTTGAGCGAGGGGGAGTTGATGATGTTGCCGTTGTTGGCCAGAGCCAAGTTGCCGTGGTGTCCTTGGACCAACAGCGGTTGAGCGTTGCATAGCTGGCTGCTGCCCGTGGTGGAGTAGCGGGTGTGACCGATGGCTAACTCGCCGGAGAGGGGATAGAAATCGGGTTCGCGAAAGATCTGGGTAACCAGACCCATGTCGTGGTGGAGGTTCAGGTCATCGCCGTTAGCGGCGGCGATACCGGCGCTTTCTTGACCCCGGTGCTGTAGGGCGAACAGGCCAAAGAACGTCAGCCTGCTGGCTTGCCCTTCCGGCATATACACCCCAACAACACCACATTCCTCATTGGGGTGGTCGAAAGGAAGTCGGAGCTCGTGAGAGTCCGTCCAACTGTTCACCACTTTATTCTATTGACCTTATGACTTGAGGTCAAATCATAACTCCTTGCTTAACCAGGACTCTTAAAGCTGGGCTGGGCCGGCCCACTAGTTCCGCTTTGGCATGATGGTGACTTTCCGGTTATCGCCCACGCCCATGCTCTCGGTGGTCACGCCCGGATGGTCCGACAACGTAGTGTGGACGATGCGGCGGTCTGCCGGGGACATTGGTTCCAGGGTAATGCTGCGGTTAGTTTGCACCACCCTGCTGGCAACTTTGGTTGCCATGTCTCTCAGGGACGTCTCCCTTCGCTCCCGGTAGCGCTCAACGTCTAGGACCACCCGGACATCTTCGCCGAATTGCTTTCGCACGATGAGATTTACCAAGAACTGCAAGGACTGGAGGGTTTGGCCGCGCCGCCCAATCAGCAGCCCGGAGTCTTCTCCACTCAGGTCGATGATGGGGCCGCCCGTTTCGGGATCATTGGCTGCTCTCAGCGTTCGGTTAACGTTAACACCCGCCGCTTGTAGAATCCGGCTTAGGGCTTCGGTAGCCAAGGCGGCGGCGTTACCTCCTTGGGGAATCTTGGTTACTCTTACCCGGGCCAGCTCGGCGCCGATGCCCAAGAACCCGGACTTTCCTCTACTTAGTACTTCGACCTCGGCCTCGTCGCGGTCGGCGTCGAGTTCTTTCAGCGCCAACTCGATTGCTTCTTCTACGGTTCTGCCGCTCATGACGCGTGCTTCCATGGTCAACAACCTCCTCGGGAGGGTCTTCACGTTGTGGTTGAGGTGGCTCAGCGGCCGGCGCCGCTTTGGGGAACAACGGGAATAAAGGTTGCCACCCAGTAATAAAGTATTGAATACCCACTCCCACAATGTTTGAGATGATCCAATACAAAGACAACCCGGTCGGGAAGCTTAAGGAGAACACGGCTATTAGCAGTGGCATCATCCAGAGCATCATGGTCTGGTTGCCCTGCTGTCTGGCGTCGGTAGCCGGGACCATGGTCATCTTCTGTTGTACCCAGGTAGTTACGAACACCAAGACCGGGATGAACAGCAGGTTACCAGGACCCTCGGCCAGGTCCATCCCCAAGAAGGTAGCGTCCAGAGGGGCCGCTTCATAGATCGGGAAAAACGGGATCCAAGAGTAAAACTTCTCCGAAAGGCCCACCAAATCGTCGGGCTTGCTAAACAGGGTTTGCACCAGCACCCGGAAGAGCCCCAACAGGATGGGCATCTGGATGATCAAGGGACCCAAGCAGCCAATGGGGCTAACCCCCGCCTCCCGGTAAGCCTGCATGGTCTCTCGGGAAATGCGCTGCCGGTCCCGGGCGTAACGCTGTTGGATCTCCCGGAGACGCGGCTGCATGGAACTCATGGCCCGCATCTGCTTGACCTGCCGCACCGTGAGGGGGAGGGTCACCAGCCGCACCAGCAGCGTGAAGAGGATGATGGCAACGCCCATCTGGCTAAAGCTGATGACGTACAACACCATCAAGATGTTGAGCATCGGCCGAATTATGAATTCGGTCCAGAGGAAATCAATGGCTTCCAATGAGCCCTACCTTTACCGCCCCGGCCTTTGGATCACTCGCAGGTATTCGACGTTTTGGTATCGAAGCACCAAGTCTTCTTCACCCCTATACGGCCGTCGCTTCGGGGGCTCAAGTCCAAGCGGACCACGGTGCTCCCTTGGGTACCCACGTATAACGAATTCCCGTTGACAAATAGAGGGGCTTTTATCTCATCATCGCTGACATAGTCCCGGTCCAACTCCATGGGGCAACCGGTAGACCCATCGGGGTTGGGCTTGGGGTCCAACAGCACAATTTCCCTGCCGTTTTTCGCCGCCACCGCCAAAACACCGGCAATCAATGCCGGTCTCGACACGATAGCGGAACCCAAATCACAACTCCAGACCGTCGTCCCGTTAAAATCAACAGCGAAGATGGTCCCGTCCATGTTGGGAGCAAAAATAGTATTTTCGTTGGCGACCGGTCCCGCCCAAAACCAATTCTTCCCTTCCAGCTCCCAACGCATGGTCCCGGCTTGAGCGTCGATTCCATAGAGCTTCTTGTCAAAGGAACCCGCAACTATCAGGTCCCGAAATATCAACGGTCTTCCGGCTACCGCTCCTCTCGTAGGAAAGCGCCACTTTTCGGTGCCATCCACCACGTTTACCGCATAGACGCTTTCATCGTGAGAGCCGAAGTAGGCGATCCCGTCTTTGACCACCGGTGTAGACCAAATTTTGTCTTCGGTGGGGAAAACCCATAGCGGGTCCCCGCCGGTCAGAGCATCATAGGCATAAAGATTGCCGTCTTCCGATGCCGCCAAAACCATAGGAAGTTCGGGATCATCGACCAAGGCCGGACCGGCGATCAAGGGTTTCGGATTCCGTTGGTCGCCGACTACCTCGCTCCAACTCCGGTCCGCTAGACCGCTGGTGCTTTGACCCTCTGGGGGAGGACCTTGGAAGTCTTGGTCCAAGGCATACAAGCGGCCATCTACTCCGCTGACGTAGACAAGCCCTCTACCAAAGGCCGGCTGGTCGAAGGCCCCCTTGGGTTCCGTTTCCGTGTTACATGCGGCAAATGCTAGGACTAGAACGGCCGCCACCAATCCAGCAAAGACGGTCGCCTTTCCTTTCCACGGCGTCACTCTTCTTCACCAATCCAAGGCGTCACTCTTCTTCACCAATCCAAGGCGTCACTCTTCTTCACCAATCCAAGGCGTCACTCTTCTTCACCAATCTGGGAGAAGGACCACAACACCGCCGGGTCTCTGGCGCCTTCGGTATAAAGCGCAATGATTTCGCCTTGCTTGGAACTGATGAAGACCACAGCGGCCTCGCCAACACTATATATGGGCGATTCGTCGGCGTGGAGTTGCGGCGCGGTGCGATTGTATCCCCGCTCTACGATCAGTTCCCCATCCCTAATACCGGTGACGTGTAGTTGTTCGTCGCCGATCTGGAGGATTTGGCCTTGGGCAAACGCGGCCGAGTTCGTAACGGACACGGCGTTGTCCAAAGGATCAAGGGGCTGGCCTTCGTTTAGCCGGTTGCCGGTATCTTTGGGGACCGGAATGGCTGCTGGCGGTGACCAACCGGAACTCGAACCCCGGAGGCTGCCGCCGGTGCAAGCAGTCATTAGCCCGGCGGCAGTCAAACACAACAGCAATATTATGCCAAGGTTGACTGTCCGGGTTATTAACCCCTTCCAGACCCCCGCTTGGCGGGAGCCGGATACCGGGTGAGCGCGGATGGGAAATCTCAACAAAACAAAAAGGAATTATTACTGCAATAGATTCAAGGGACCGGGTCGTACCCCACACCACCCAGGGGGCGGCAGCGGCCCAAACGCTTCAACCCTAACCACGAGCCTTTGAAAACACCGTAGCGCTCAATTGCCTCTTGAGAGTAGTGGGAACACGTGGGAGAGTACCGGCAGGTCGATGGCAGATATGGTGAGACGGTGCTTTGGTACAAAGAGATTGCCAATATTACCGCCCGCCTCATCATTAGGTGTCAGGTCTAGTACGAACGGGACTCTCATAGTCGCTGCCAGCAACCGCCTCCGGTGACTCAACAAGACGCGAGCGTCGCAGCAGATTGCTGGTAGCCCGTAGAAGCTCCTGAAAGCGGGCTCTCTCCGAACCTTTTCTGGCGATGAATACGGCGTCCCAACCACCCTTTACCCGGCGGGAGCGTACCGCCTCCCGCAATCTGCGCTTCATCCTGTTTCTGACCACCGCATTCCCAATACGCTTGCTAACCACGAAGGCGAATCGGCTCCGGTCTTGGCCGTTGGCTAGGAAGCGGATCACCAAGTGGCGATTAGCTGCACTTTTGCCGTTGCGGTGAATCTGGGAAAACCGTTTGCTGCCGCTGAGACCAAACCTGCGTTGCATGACAGGGAAAGCAGACTCAGACCGTCAGCCGTTGGCGCCCTTTGAACCGCCTTCGCCGTAGGACAGCCCGCCCGTCCGAAGTCCTGGAACGGGCCCGGAACCCATGCACCCGGGCGCGGCGGCGTTTCTTGGGCTGGTATGTGCGTTTTGGCATAAGAAAGAACCTTCCTTAGGGCCGGATTATATGGCCCCGGCGAGTTAACCGTCAAGGGTAGCGGCCACCGGCGATAGGCGCCATCTAAGCAAATCGGTAGTACCAATCCGCCCTTGGCGCTTCAGACCGGGGCAATCTATACTTGATTGATGGCTCGGCACCGTGAAGAATAAGAGCGGGCGCCCAGCAGGTAAGCGCCTCAGGCAGTGAGGCATTCTGGGGAGCACGGTTATGACCCTAAGAAGAACGGCCATTCCATCTCTGGACCATTCCCTGGGAGAAACTATAGATATTGTGCGCCAGACCGTCCGGGACTTTACCGAGAATGAGATCGCACCCCGGGCCCAGGAGATCGATCGGACCAACGACTTTCCCAGTGACCTGTGGTCGAAGTTAGGGGGGCTTGGGCTTCTGGGGGTGACGGTCTCCGAAGAGTACGGCGGCGCCGGACTGGGGTATCTGGCCCACGCCGTGGTGATGGAGGAGATTTCCCGGGGTTCGGCCTCGGTTGGGTTGAGCTACGGGGCCCACTCCAATCTGTGCGTCAACCAGATCTTCCGCAACGGCAACGAGGATCAGAAAAGTCGCTACCTGCCAAAGCTGATAACCGGCCAGCACGTAGGGGCGCTGGCAATGAGTGAGCCCGAGGCGGGCTCGGACGTGGTCAGCATGCGGCTGCGGGCCGAAAGGCAAGGCGACCGTTACATCCTCAACGGCAGCAAGATGTGGATAACCAACGGTCCCGACGCCGATGTCTTGGTGGTGTATGCCAAGACGGACCCTGACGTCGGCTCTCGGGGCATTTCCGCGTTTATAATCGAAAGAGAGTTTCCCGGTTTTTCCCCGTCCCCCAAACTGGACAAGCTGGGCATGAGGGGATCAAACACCAGCGAGTTGGTTTTCGAAGACTGCGAAGTCCCTTCGGAGAACCTATTGGGCGATGTGGGCCGGGGCGTGCAGGTATTGATGAGCGGCCTAGACTATGAACGTTTGGTGCTATCGGGCGGCCCCCTGGGGATCATGCAGGCTTGCTTGGACGTAGTGGTCCCCTACGTACACCAGCGCCAGCAGTTTGGACAGCCAATCGGCGAGTTCCAGCTAATTCAAGCCAAGCTGGCCGACATGTACACCACGTTTTCCGCCAGCCGGTCCTACGTCTACGCAGTGGCTCGGGCCTGCGACAACCAGCAAGTGAGCCGCAAGGACACCGCTGGCTGTATCCTGTTCGCTGCGGAGAAAGCTACTTGGATGGCGCTGGAGGCTATCCAGATTCTTGGCGGCAACGGCTATGTTCATGACTTTCCCACCGGGCGTCTCCTGCGAGACGCCAAGCTGTACGAGATCGGCGCCGGCACCAGCGAGATACGGCGCATACTCATCGGCCGCGAGCTCTTCCGGGAGACTGCCTGAGTGATAAACCCGGCTTTCTTTGGCGACGGGCAGATGTATCGGCATTGCCCGGAAACCATAGGCTGGACCAAGGAGGAGAACAATGGCGCCTAAAATTGTTGATTATCTGCTTTACGAACCGGAGGAGACCGGCATACTGTGGATCAAGTTCAACCGGCCGGAACGCATGAACGCCTTGATGGGCAACTCCCAAGAGCAGGGCACGGTCGCCAAGGTGGGGGAGTACATGCGGGCGGGCGATGACGACCCCAACATTCGGGTAATCGTCCTAACCGGGGTAGGCCGCGGGTTCTGCTCGGGCGCCGACATGCGGCGGGATACGGACCTTTCAGCGGTAGGGGAGAATTTTTCCGGGGACCAGGGCACAGCAGAGGGCCCGGACGCCGCCCGGGAACACTTCTATCACGGCTTCACCAAACTTCATCGAGACATTTCCCAAATTCGCAAGCCCACCATCGCCATGATCAATGGGCCTGCCGTTGGGTCCGGCATGGACATGGCCCTGCATTGTGACATCCGACTCGGTTGCGAGAACACCCGCTTCATCGGCTATCAGCAATTGGGGCAAATAATTGAAAACGGCGGCAGCTATTACCTGCCCAAGATGGCGGGCTTGGGCAGGGCCTTGGAGTTTGCTTACACCGGCCACTTGGCTGCTCAAAGGGCCTACGATTGGGGCTTGCTAAACTATCTGGTGCCCGCTGAGGAGTTGGAACAGACGACCAGAGACTTGTGCGAGCGGATCATGCGGACCCCTCCGATGGTGCAATGGATAAGCAAGCGGATCATGCGGTCTGCCTTGGACAGCTCACTGGAAAACACCATGGTGCTGACCTCCAACGCCGGCGGAATCCTCAACGGCTCGGAAGACGCCGAAGAGGCGCGGCTGGCGTTTTTGGAGAAGCGGAGGCCGTTATTCAAAGGCCGATAAAACGTTAATACACCAAAAATTAGGGAGGTGATGAAGTGGCAACCGAGCAGCGGGTTAGCCGCTTGGAAGGAGCATACGAGCAGGTGGACCGCAGGCTGGACTCGCTGGACAGGAGGATGGACTCGCTGGACAGGAGGATGGACTCGTTAGATAGGAATCTGTCTGAGTTGCGTGCCGAGATGAACAGCCGGTTCAACAACATATACGTTCTCATTGGGGCCTCGTGGGTAACGTTGGTCGGCGCTATGATCGGGCTGTACTTCAAGTAACGGGAGGTAGCGCCAGTGGTATCAAGAGTAGTCCGGGGAAAGCGAATAGGGAAACTCGGCGTGTTACGGCCGAGCTGCATCGCCACTATCTTTGATCCCACCGGGGAGAAAATATTGTTGACCCGCCGGTCCGACAACGGGGTCTGGTGTTTGCCAGGCGGCGGTATGGACGCTGGAGAAAGCGCCGCCGAAGCCTGCGCTCGGGAAGTGCTGGAAGAAACGGGCCTAGTGGTCCGTGTAGACCGGTTGATCGGGGTCTATAGCGATCCCAATCTCATTATCGAGTACCCAGGCGGCAACCGGGTGCAACCATTATCCTTGAACTTCGCTGCGGTGGCAGTTGGCGGTGAACTCACCATCACCGCCGAGACGACCGAGGTGGGATATTTTTCTCAGAAAGCAATGAAGTCCCTGGAGATATGGGACCACCACGTAGAGCGCATCGCCGACGCCTTTGCCGGATGCTCTACAACGTTTGTCCGTTAAGGGGCCGAAGCGGCGGCAGAAGCGGCATAATGGGAAATTGTGAACAAGTCCGCTCATCCTGAGCGAAGCGACCAGAGGGAGCGGAGTCGAAGGATTTGATGGGGTAAGCCGAACTAAGTCACAGGCTCTGCGGGTGTTGACTTAGACAATCGATGTGGGCAGAATGTGAGCAAGTAGGGGAGCGTAGGCCACCGTGATACCCTGAATTAGCTACAAAATGACACCTGCCGAAGTGGCGGAATGGTAGACGCGCCGGTCTCAAAAACCGGGCATGTGGGGGTTGTGGGACCCCACAGGATGTTTTCAGGGCCGGAATTGTAGCTGCCGGAGCTGTGGTCTCCTGTGATGTTCTGGGGAACCGCTGAGTACGTTAGCAAAATGTTTGCGGATGTTCCGGGGGATTGCAGCCCGGAAAATGGAGGACTCGCGAGTCTTCCGGGGGTTTTCGGCGCCTTGGGAGCGTGGCATCGTAGCTGAAAACCCGGTCTTCGGAGATGCCTGAAGCTTCCCGGAGGGCCCCGGCGGTTTCTTGCTGGAGCTTCCCGACGGTCCCGTACCCGGCGGCCAGGCTTTTGACCGTGCCCCCGACTCTGGCCGCTTCCATGGGTCCGGCAATTCCTTGATGGCCTCCCGGTTCAAGGCGGGCCCGGCACCGGTGGGCTCGAATATGGCAGTCCTCGTTCTTCTCCTTGGGGCCGGGTCCTACCGCACCCGGGCTTCCTCTTGCAGGAGGCTGTGGACTCTTGCCGGGCTTCGGCCGTTGCAACCATCCCGAAGGGCGAGTTCCTGCTGCAGGTCCCGGATGAGTCTTTCGGCGGCTTCCTCCCGGTTCTTCCGCTGGAGCTCTTCAACTACCTGCCGGTAGCCGTCCCGGCTCATCCGGGCTTCCCGGAGTTCCCGTGCGGTCCTGTTGCTGTTCCGGAGCTCGGCGTCCAGGTCGGCCATTAGCCGGGCCTCGTTCCGGCGGGACCGGTCCAGCTGCTCCTGCAACTCTTGAAGCCGGCTGCCGGCGATCACGTTGACTATCCGGTCGATCATTATGCGCCTCTGCTGTTGGCGTTGGGCGTCCTTTGGTCATGGCCATCGTGGTCCGGGGAGAGCGGGGCGGCTTCTGCTGCAAGACAGCCGCCCCGCCCGGACGTTTCCCTTCTCTTGACCGGGTCCGTTCTCCCTCGGGGCCTTGGGTTTGCTTCTCCTCCAGGGTCGTGGCCCCGGCAGCGACGCCTTCCGGGAACCTGAGGTCTCAGGCGCTGGCCTACGGCTGGGTGGTCTTTCCGCGCTCCCAAGCGGCGATCACGCGCTCAGGGACGTTCAGCCTGGCCTCCGGCCCGGGCGGACTGAAGGGGATGTCCGAGGCTGTCATCTCGTGCAGCCGGGCCCGGACCGTCCGGGTGAAGTTCCCCTCGGGGTCGACGTCCACGACGTAGACTTCGTCCGCGTTGCCGATGACGCTCACGAGCGGCCGCCGGCCGGTGAGCGCCTCCCGGAGGTTGGGTCTGGGAAACGAGTCCTCGCCTTCCTCAACGGGGACGTAAACCCACCGCTCGAAGCCGGGGAAGGAGTCGGTCCATAGGGCGAGGTAGGTCTGGTCGGCTTGGTCCCTGGCCAGCCGCGCCTGGGGCCCGTCGTCGCATTGGAGGGGTTCTTCTTGGGTGAAGACGGTCCAGTTGGGGTTGTTGAGCTTCTTCACGGCTTTGGCTGTCACGTTGTCGTCTCCTTTCTGACCGGCTTGTGAACGAGTGGCGGCTTCCGGCTTGGACCGGCCTGGCGTCCACCTTCCTTTCCTCGGCCTCTCGGGTGAGCTTTCAGAGGTGTCGGACCCGTGGAACCGGGGGTTGCGGACGGAGACGAAGAGGCGGCGGCCTAGTAGTCGTGCTGGGCGACCTGCAGGCAGACCATTCCCTGCTCTCTCCAGGACCGGACCGTCTTCGTCCGGTCGTCGAAGATGAGGTCCGGGCGGTCTTCGCCGCACTCCCTGAGCCATTCTCCTTTGACCTCGTTGACTGGCCGGGTCCCGTCCGTCTCGGACCGCATCCTGAGCCGGTGGCAGGGCACTTCGTGCCGGCGGAGCCACTCCTCCGTCTGGGGCCGTATCCGGTCCGGCCTGCCGGTCCAGATTTCTACCCGGCAGTGTGCTTCGTAAAGGCTCCGGGCTAGACGGCAGAGGGCCTCGTTGGGCGGGTCCTCGGGGCAGGCTTTGTTGTAGGACTCCCAGTCCTTGGGGCGGGTTTCCACGAAGTGGTGGCGGTGGCGGTCGTCGGACAGGGTCCCGTCCAGGTCGAAGACGGTGAACCGGAGCTTTTGGCTTGACATGTCTGGTCTCCCTCGTTTGTGGCCTACTGCCGGCGGAGGTGCACGATTATTTCTCCGCGAGATGACGGGCTATCCGGGCCCCGGCCTTCGCCACTCCCTCGCCCCACCGGGGGCCGTGCTCCATGCCCTTCCCGGCGATGGCGTGCCCGAACTCGTGGATCACCAGCTCCAGCTGCTCCGCCCGGTTGTAGGGCGGCAGGAAGAACTCCTCGTCAGCGCTGCGCGGTTGAACCGCACGGTGGGCGCCTCGCTGTCGGCGGTGCAGTCAGCGGCGATGTTGGTCCTTCTCCCGGTGGTGAACCGGGTGAAGGCCACCGTCACCTCCAACCCGGCGGCGCGGCCCAGATCCTCGACCCACCGGATGAAGCCGACGTGCTCCGGCTTCGCCTGGAACTCTTCACGGTTGTCGTACCGGATACCGAACACCTCCCGGGCCGACTGGACCTGGGCCTCCTCCCAGAACCTTTCCCTCTCCCCGGGGGCTGACAAGGGTAGGCATTTGATTGTTTCAGGTTTCTGCATGGTAGATGAGCTTCATATCGGGCGACGGTTCCGGCCACGGTTCAGGAAGCAGCCAGACCCTGCGCCAAAGTCTGCCCTTGGGCAGCAGCCGTCTCAGCCAGATGATGCCCTGCCGCAGTACACTGATAGTCCGTTTGGGAGCGCTCCAAGCGCTGCGGTGAGTGGACGCCAGAGCCTTCGGCGGTGCTCTGAGATGGCCGGGCGCTATGCCAAGCTCATTGGCGTCTTCTACCCTGATCCCATACGCCAGCGTCCAGAACGTCGCCACCGACAACGCAAGCCAGTGCCTCGCCACCCGTTCGGGATCGGTCCTGCGAGTGTTCTGCGACTGCCACCCCAAGCTCTTGAGTGCTCTGAAGCCCAGTTCTATCCAGAACCGGAGCATGTACCAGCACACCCCTGCTTCGCCGGGCGGCAGGTCGGTCATCACCACCCACGGCTCGTCTTGGCCCTGGTCCCAGACCACAATCACCGTCCCGCGGCGGCGCTTGCTGCTGTCCCTGAAAGCCGTCCCGGACCCAACATATGCGTGCCCCGGCCCCGGCACCAACGCTCGCGCCGGCAGGCGGGTTCCTCCGTCAGGGCAGAACACGGTGTTGACCGATTGCCGCATGTAAGGATGCCACCCCACAGAGCGTATCTGCTCCCACAGCCGCGGACTCCTCAAACCGCGGTCAGTCATCACCAGCACGCTCATGTCCGGCGGCACCGCTTCGGACAGCAACTTCAGCAGACTCACCGCCGGCGCTATCCACTGCCCGGGTTTGTTGGCGGGCAGGATGTGCCAGGCCACCGGAATAGCGCAACTGCGATAGACCACGCTTATCGCAATGGCGTTTATCCGGTCGCCCTTCATCGTCGGGTCTATGGCAAGCACCAATCTGTCAGACTTCCACCAATTGAGAATCCATCGCAGCAGTGGAACGAAGCACAGTCTGACATCCAACTGCACTCCGCACGGGTTGGCGCGGTCCTGCCCATTGTACAGCCACTCCCGGAGATACTGCCGTATGCTGTTGAAGTTGCCTATGAACGAAAGCTCAGCGGCGACCGCGTTCTGGCAGCCGCTCTGGGCCATTATGATGCCGTACACCCACAGGACCAGTCCCTTCAACTGAGACCCTCTGAGATGCGGCATGTAGTATTGTATGGTCTGCTTCATCTGGTAGTATTCGGTTGGGAAGCGCATGGCGAACCTCTGGCAGCCTTTCTGATTCTCACCAAAAAGATGCCAGAAAGCTGTGCGCTTTCCAAGTTCTTATGCCTATTTCATACTTTGCCTACCCTTGTCAGCTCCCCGGGGGTCAGGGACCGGGGGTTGACCAGCTGGTATCCCTGTTCCGACGCTTTCATGTTGGCGTCGGCGTCGTTGGAGGTGAACAGCACCTGGTCTCCGTAGTGGCCGTGGAGGGTGGCCGCCACGGCCCTGGCGCTGGTCCGTTCCTCGTTCATCGCCGTCTTGACCCAGTTCTCGCCGAACTCCGCGCCCGGCAGCAGGTGGAACCCGGCGTTTGCAACCTCGGCGTAGACGGCGTTCAGGTACCGGGTGGGACCTCGGTCCGGTTGGGCGGCATGGGGACCTTCTGCTGCACGTCGACGTCCCAGGGGTTTCGACGGGCTGGATGGGGATGCCCATCTCGTAGAGCCAGGACTGCTCCGGGTCCTGGGGTTCCAGCAGGTGCATCCCGGTCTTCCGCCGGGTGCGGCGCATGGGCTCGCCCGGGCCGTCCTGCAGGACGGTCTCCAGAATGGCTTGGTGGATGAGCAGGGGTTCCCGCCTGGGGACTTCCTGCCCGTTCACGACGAGGGCGCAGTCCGTGGGCCGGAACCTGAGGAGCCGCTTGGCCAGTTCCCGGGCCTGCTCCTCGTTCCAGGGCATGAGGGCGATGATGACGGTGCCTCGAGAGCGGTCGTTGGCGGCAACCCGGCGCCCGCCGCCGGGGGGAAGGATACCGTATGCCCGCAGGTCTCGACGCGGGCGCTGACGGCGACGGAGATGAACTCATTCTTGCCCAGGTTGAACCGGCCCCGCTTGGCCGGGTCCCGGCGCTTGGGGGTGGACTTCAGGAGGGTGTAGGCGTCGGCGATGTCGGCAAACCCGGGCCCGCGTCGGTAACCGTGACCCGGGTGAGACCCGGTCCGGCGGAGGTTATGTCCACCTGGCAGACGGCGGCTTCCGGGGCCTCGTCCCAGGCGTTCTGGACCAGTTCCTTGACCAGCTCCCAGGGGGCCCGGCCGGCGTGCTGCTCCCGCATCCCCTCGTGGGATACGGTGAATCTATCCTTGGAAGGCATGGCGTCTCCTTGGCGGGGTTGCTGGGGTGCGGGGTGGCGTTGAGGCGTGTGGTGGGTGCTTTGGGGCGCGCGATGCGCGGCTCGCTGGTGGGGTCCCGGTTGGGGGATGACCTGACCGGAGTCCGGTCATGTCACGTGCTGCGGGTCCTTGTTGGTCTGGTCCCGGGCTTTGCCGGGCGGGGGTTAGCGCGGCTGTCCTGGGTGGATCATTTCACGTCTTCGCTCCGGAATACCCGCGCCGTAGCCCGGTCGAAGGCGGCCTGCTCCTCCGGGTCCATCTCTTCCCGGACTCTGAGGGTCCGGAGCAGTGTCTTGCCGCTTCCCATCCGGGCGGTGGCGAGCGTCTCTTCGGGATACTCTGCCTTCAGCCGTCACCGGCGGTGTGAAGGCCTGGCGCGCTTTTCGGGGTTGCTTCGCAGCCGTGTCGAGGGCCTCCGTGTGGACGCAGGATGTTCCAATTATAGGACCTGCGGCCTTTTCGGCCCGGGCCTTGAGAGGGGCGCCGCCATTGTGGCGTGCGGGGACCTGATGGCTATGGCTCCCGGTTGCGCTGGAGCGCTTCCAGTTCGCGAACGCGGGCTTCGGCCTGAAGGCGGGCTTCTCGCTCGGCGTTGGCGCGGGCATCGGCTTGGAGCGGTCCGCTTGCTCGGCGTTGGCGCGGGCATCGGCATTGTCGGCCCTTTCCCGCTCGTCACTGAGTCTGGTGATGTGCCGCCCGGTATCGGGGTCGATCCACAACAGTTCCCCTTGTTCCCAGCGCAGGATGAGGTCCAGGACTGCGCTGTACCCCTGTCGGGCCCCGTCTTCCGCCGTCTCGACGGTGATGGGCTCGTAGACCCCGTCCGCCAGCCGGTCTCCGGCCAAGGCCTCGCCGTGCCAATCGCCGCCGGTCTGGTCGAACCTCCAGTACTCGGCGACTCCCAGTTCGGCGTAGTCCGTCCTCTTGCTGGTGACGTCGTTCTTGCCGGTGCTTGGGGAGGCGATTTCCAGGACGAAGTCCGGGGGTTTGCCCTGCTCCGTGATGATGTAGCCCCGGCTGTCCTCGTAGGCCCGGGAGTCCACGCCGAAGGCGATCAGGAGGCCGGGGATTATTCTGCCGGAGGGTTCCGAGGTGGGCGCCGCGCTGATGTGTCTCTCCCCGCCGACGATGGTGGTCTTCTCGTTGCCGAAGTGTTCGGCCAGGTTGTGGGTGTTCCCCGTCCGGTGCAAGCGGTCGAAGCTGGTCACTCTCGGTATCTCCGGCGGGTCCGGAAGCCGGATGCGCTCCTTGGGCTGCTTGGCGGTCATTTTTCGGCCTCGGTGTGGGCGAAGGGTGCCGCCATTATAGGACATCCGGCCGGGCCGGTGATATGGGCCTCGGCCGGGTCCTAGGACGATTGCAAAGTCAGTCAGGCCCTTTGATCCTAATCGGTGCAAACCCAGAGCCGCCCTTGACCTTTAATACGGTATCTGAGCAAAGCGAAGGGTCTCTCCACTGTAGCTGAGATTCTTCGCTCCGCTCAGAATGACAAGTAGGGGTGGAGACTTTGCAATCGTCCTAGCCGGGTCCGGGACTCGTGCCGGCAGTCCAGGCGGGGGAGTCTCAGCAGGTCTTTCCCGGTGAGTTGGTAGAGGTCCGCCGTGTTGGCCGCCAGCCCCTTTTCGATGAGGGCCTCGCACCAGTGCTCGCCGAGCCCCTCGATGTTCATGGCCCGCTTGCTCACGAAGTGCTTCAGCTGTTCCGGCAGCCGGCTGGGGCAGCTTTCGTTGGGGCACCGGTGGCCCGCTTCGTCCTCGAGGCTTTCCACCGGGGACCCGCAGCCGGGGCAGTTCTCCGGCATGGCGAAGACCGGCAGGGGCCTTTCCCTATCGGTGTCCACCGGGCCGGTCACCTGGGGTATCACGTCCCCGGCGCGTTCGATGATTACCCGGTCTCCGATGCGGATGTCCTTTCGGTGAAGGTCCTCCTCGTTGTGGAGGCTGGCGCTCTGCACGGTGACGCCGCCCACGGATACCGGCTCCAGTACCGCCACCGGGGTGAGCCGCCCGAAGCGGCCGTGGCTGACGCGGATGTCCAGGAGCCGGGTCGCCGCCTGTTGGGAGGGGAACTTCCAAGCGATGGCCCAGCGGGGTTCCCGCCCGGTGTTGCCCAACTCCCGCTGTTGCTCTAGGCTGTCTAGCTTGAGCACGATGCCGTCGGCCTCGTAGTCCCACTCGTCGCGCCGCTGGACCATCTCCCGGTGAAAATCGGCGGCTTCCCGGGCGGTGCGGCAGAGCCGTCCCAGGGGGTTGACCGGGAATCCCAGTTTCCGGAGGACTTCCAGGTTTCCCCACTGGCTGCCGGTCAGATCGTTGGTGGAGGAGTAGACCCAGGCCATCAGGCCCCGCTGGGCGGCCAGCCTGGGGTCCAACTGCCTGACCGCCCCGGCGGCGGCGTTCCGGGGGTTGGCGTACCGGTATTCGCCCCGTTCCTCCCGTTCCCGGTTCACCTGCTGGAAGGTGTCCTTGGGCAGGTAGATTTCGCCCCGGACTTCCAGGACACCGGGCAGGTCCGTTCCTTCCGGAGAGGCCAGGACCAGGGGCAGGTTGCGGACGGTGCGGATGTTGCGGGTCACGTCCTCTCCGGTCTGGCCGTCGCCCCGGGTGGCCCCCAGCGCCAGCCGGCCCTGCTCGTAGACCAAGCGGACGGCCAGGCCGTCGATCTTCAACTCGGCGTTCACCGGCGGGTGCGAGTCTCCGGTGTGGCTGGCCATTTTTCGATGCCAGGCGGCGAACTCCTCCTCGTCGAAGGCGTTGCCCAGGCTGAGCATTGCCGTGGGGTGGGAGACTTCCCGGAACCCGGCGGCGGCCTCGCCGCCGGCCCTTTGGGTGGGGGAGCCGGGGTCCCGGCACTCCGGGTATTCCTCTTCGAACTGCCGGAGTTGGCGCATCAGGCTGTCGTATTCCGAGTCGGTGATTTCCGGGGCCTGCAGGGTGTAGTAGAGCCGGTCGTGGCGGCGTATCCGGTTGCGCAGTTCCTCGGCGGTGTCTTGGATTCCGGTGCTGGTTGTCATGGGTTCTCTGGACCTCTCTTTGCGGCTGGACCGGCTTCTTTCAAACAAAGCGAAGCGGCGCGCCTGTTTTGAGACGCGCCGCTTTTGTTTGGCCATTGGGTTCTGGGCGGTTCGGGTGTCCGGGTTTCCGGGGGATGCTCCCGTGCAGTTGAAGGCCGCGGCTGAGGACGGTTATGGCCGGCTTGCCGGTCGCTTATTGCTCTTTTTCGCCCAGACGCGGCAGGCTTTTTCCACGACTCGGAATGTCGTGACGCCGAAGATGACGGTCCAGGCTGCCAGCGCTATTCCGAACAGGGATGTTCCGGCCCATCTCACGGCTGAGGTGTCTTGCCAGTTCCTGGCGAGGACCAGGGCAATCCCAATGACCATTGCTATGCTGGCGCCTGTCGTGGCGCGTTTTACCCAGGAGTAGCCGGCGAGGCGGGCTGATGGGCTGCCCGGGTTGGCCGACGCCGGTTTTCGGTCCGCCGTTTCCCCCGTCTCGGGAGTGGCGTTCCGGGTGTTGTCCATCGTCGTTCCCTCCATGGCGTTCCCATATCATGGTTGTGAGCGCGTCTCTATTCCGCAGCCGCTTTCTGCAGGATGCGGGCGGTCGCTTCTTCCCAGCTTTTGTCCCGCGCTTTCTGGAATTTCTTCGTGCCGGTCATCACTCCCAGTTCTTTTTCCAGTACGTTGTCCGGGTCTGCGGACCGGAGGTTCAGTTTCCCGATGACTGGGGCCAGGTTTTCCGGGTCTTGCTTCCGGTCCAGTTTCCATCTGGCCCATATGTTGGCTGCCAGTCTCATCACCGGAAAGTGGCAGGCGTAGCTCACGTTCCGGTCGGTCTTGATGTTCCGGTTCAGCGACTCCAGGTTGCTGAGCGCCTGGTAGTTGGGCAGGCATTCCGGCAGAAACCGGTCGAAGAATTCCACCAAGTTGTCCTGCAGCCCCTGCTGCACTTCCTTCTCCCGGCAGGCCTCCCGGTCGGCGGGCTTGGGGGCGCGGCGGATGCCGATGCGGACGGTGGCGGCTATCTGCTTGATTTGGTTCAGGGTAAGGAGCTTGTTCGCGTCTTCCCCCCTGCTCGGAAGGTTCGTTGTTTTCCAGGTCACGCTGTCCCGGAGCAGTGTCGACTGGTCCATTGCGGCTTTCGCTGCTTTGTTGAACGGGTCGGACTCGTCGAAGAATTCCCGGACTGCGGGTTCGATGGGCTTGTTCCTGGCGAACCAAGCGAAGAGCTGCCGCTGGTCCCGGTTGTCCCTGACCTCGAAGATGACTGCGGGCAGCTCTTGGAGGAGGATGGCGTCCAGACGTTTCTGGGTCTCGTTGGTGTCGTCCCGGGGCGCTGCGATTTGCCAGTGGTGGATGAGGTTGGAGAGGGCTTCGATGCGGTGCTGGCCGTCCAGGACCCTGATCTGGTCCGTGTCCACGCTGATGGCGCCCTCTTCTTGGGCGACGTTGCCTGGGGTGACGGCCAGGATGATGCTGGGCCCTGCCCAGTCGGGGGTCTCGCCGAGGAACCGTTCGATGCTCTCCATGTGGCGGCCGGTGACCGGCCGGTTGGTCTCGGTGAAGAGGCCGAGTTGCTCCGGCTTCCGCTTGGGGAGGAGTCCGGTTGTCTCCTGAGCGGTGAGGGTGAGGACCCAGCCTTTGCGTTCGGTCTGGGTGAATGGGGTTGCCTACTTCCGGAATGTCTGTCCCATGGAGTATGCGCCTCCGTCGTCGGGTTCCCTGTTAGAGGATACCTGAGGGGGCGCCTGCGCCGGTTTGTTGGTAAGGGAAGCCGGTTATGACGGGTTTCTCTGTTCGATTCTTCTCCACTCGCCGTCTTCCCGGACCCGCCTGAAGTCGCTGGTCCGGCCCAGGACCATTGCCTGCCCGGGCCGCGCGCTCGCGTCTGTCTTCTCCGTGCTCCGGCTGCACCGTTCTCGGGGTTCCTACCGATCCCTGGGGGGCCGGGCCTCGGGGGGATGGGGCCGGCAGTAGTCGAACTGCAGCTTGTTCCCGGTGAGGGTGACTCCCCCCCACGTTGCACAGCACCTTCACCCGGTCCCCGCGCTTGATCTCGTCGGTGTACTCGGGATAGCTGTACCGGAACTCCAGGGTGGCCGGTTGACCGGGCATCCGCTTGATCACCACCCCATCGGTGGTGACTGCGTCCACGTCGTCGATGATGATTATCCCCCACCGGTTCTTGTACCCCTCCGCGGTGAAGCTGTTGGCGCTGGGCTGGAACATCTCCCAGAGCTGGGACGCGCTGATTGAGCCGTCCGCCCCGAACTCCGGGGTCGGGTTCAGCCGGTTCGGCGCTCTGTTTCCAATCCGGTCGCAGGCGGCCGAGGCGAGCAGTATCAGGGCGGCCAGCGCCAGGACTGCCGGGACCGGGATGCCGGATATGCGTCTGCTCATGGGTTTCTCCTTGTTTTTCTGAACCTTCCGGGGCTTATGCCTGCGGGGGTAAGCGAGGCTCGGGCTGGCTTGGTGGCCCTTTGGCTCGGCTTGGACCGTCTGCCTGAACTGTAGTCAACACCCGGGGCTTCCCGTTTTGTCATTAACGGCGGAAGCGGGTCTTCCTCTTTGACGCTTGGCCTCGGCCGGTCCGGCCCTCTCCTTGTTCCTCTTTGACGCTTGGCCTCGGCCGGTCCGGCCCTCTCCTTGTTCCTCTTTGACGCTTGGCCTCGGCCGGCCCGGCCCTCTCCTTGTTCCTATTTGACGCTTGGCCTCGGCCGGTCCGGCCCTCTCCTTGTTCCTAATGCTAAAACGGTTGCTCCGTCTTCCCGTTTATCCTGAATTTCAGGGCTGCTCATCCCGGAGAGTTCGAGAGGTGAGAAATGATTGTCAGGGCAGGGAACAGGCCGCTTTTCAGGGGACTCCCGGCCGCCGCCGTTGGCTTCGCCGTCCTGCTCCTGGTTGCCGCCGCCTGCTCCGGGGGCCGGGACCAGGGCCTCTCCCCGGAGCGGTTGGCCCAGGAGTGGGTGGAGGCCCGGGCCGATTCGGCCGGCGGGGAGATCGCTGCCTGGACCGTTGACCGCAACGCGCTGCTGGGGAGCCTAAGCGTCGGATGGGTGAGGACCCAAGTCAACAGGAACGTCCGGTGGGAGTTCTCTCTGGCGGTCAGGCGGTCCGACGGCCTCCACGACGTTGCCGCCCGGGCCTCGGTGGATTTCACCCTGCCGGCGGACCTTGGAGACGTTTCCGCCCGGGTCCCCTGGATTGTCCGGGTCGACCATGAGGGGCAGACGGTCCTTCACGGCTCTCCGGGCTGGGACCGGGCTCGCTTGGCGGCGCCCGAGGTTGACGTGCTGGTGGATGAAGCCGTCGAGGAGGCGTTGGAGGAGGTGGCTGAAGAGGTCAGGCGGGAGGTGAAGGAGGCGTTGAGGGAAGCCATTGACCGGTCCCGGGGCCGGTAGTCCCTCGGGTTTTCTCCATGTCCGGTCCGCTTTCCGCTAACGCTAAATCCCGGTCCGGGTGTTCCCGGCTAGGCTGAATTCATGGAATCAATCCTGTCGGTCGTGGGCGGCATCGCCCGGTTTGTGGCCATCTTCGGGGGGGTCCTGGCCGCGGTCTTCATCGCTTGGGCCGGGATCCAGTGGATGACGGCCGCGGGAGACCCGCAGCGGATGTCCCAGGTCCGGATGTCCCTCATCGGCACGGTGGTCGGGTTGATCATCGTGGGGGTGGCTTTCCTGATCCCCCTGGTGGTGAGCGAGATGGTGATCGAGCCGGCGGGGGGCATCCCCGTCAAGCTTAATTCGGGGTTCGACTGCGACGGGCTGCTCAAGCGTCAGCTGGTGTCGCGTACCACCGCTTCGGACCCGCAGAGAATGCAGTGGCTGGTCCAGCGGATACAGGCGCAGCGGGAGCAGTGCGCCCCGGAATTCTGGAGTCCGGCGCTCTGGACAGAAAATAGCGTTCCCACTGTTTGTTTTGATACCGGCGTCACCCCTTTGACTGTGGGCGGGATGATGCTGCCGAAGAGTTTTCAAACCGACGACCAAGTGGCTCTTCCGGCGTCCAGCCGGGATGCCCGGAACAACATCATCGTTTACTGGGACTATTACCCGCTGGTCCCTTCGGACGGCTCCTCCTGCTGGCTCTACATCAGCGCCTTCAACGCCTGGGGGTCGGGGGGGGGGGGGGGGGGGGGGGGGTTGGCAGCGTCCGAGGGGGATTAGTGATTTCCACCCGGCTTTCCTCTAATGACAAAACGGCAACGGCAATCCCGGTTCTAACCTGAAGGTAATTCTTTTTCGGAGGTGCAGCCTTGGAGGAACTTGGAGCCATTCTGAAGGAGGCGGGCCGTGGATGAAATTACGATCTTGGGCGGCAGTATCGCCAGGTTGATAGCCATTGTGGGCGGCAGCATGTCGGCCGTTTGCATCGCTTACGCGGGCCTCATGTGGATGGCCGCCCAGGGGGGACCCGCAGAACGCGTCGAAGGCCCGCATGGCGCTCGTTGGCGCCATAATCGGCCTGATCATCGTCGGTTCGGCCTTCATC
>CBDCPI010000006.1:0-435706 GCA_965220245.1 Dehalococcoidia bacterium | reverse complement strand
TGAACGTTCAGCGGGAGTTCCAAGCCCACGTGATCGACTACTTCTGCGCCGAGTACCAGAAGGGACGGACTCCCCATCCCTGCATTGCTTGTAACGACAAAATCAAATTCAATTTCTTAATGAACCGGGCCGCCGCGTTGCAAGCGGACTACGTAGCCACCGGGCACTATGCCACCATTGAGCACACCAGTGAAGCAATGGTCCTGAAGAAGGCGGTGGACACCACCAAGGACCAGTCTTACGTCTTGTTTGGCATGGGCCAAAAAGAGCTGGCGCATACCCTGATGCCGGTCGGACGCTATCCCAAGGATGCCATCCGGGCCATGGCGGAGGACGCTGGCTTCGGCAATGCCAACAAGCCGGATAGCCAGGATATTTGCTTTATCCCCTTTGGCGACTACAAGGCTTTCTTGAGAGACCGTGTCGATCCCGAAGCCGGAGACATCGTGGACCCTAACGGAAAGGTCATCGGGCGTCACCGGGGCATCGAATTCTATACCGTGGGCCAACGCCGCGGGCTGGGGATCGCCCAAGGGGAGCCTAAGTTCGTATTGCGGCTGGAGCCGGAAACCAACCGGGTTGTGGTGGGGCCAGAGTCCGATTTGTACCGGGACCGGATGTGGGTTTCCCGGGTCAATTTCCTCTCGGGAACAGCGCCCGGCAAGCCGGTGGCGGTAAGCGTAAAAATCCGCTACAAGTCCCAAGAATCCAAAGCGGTCCTGTATCCGCGGCCCGACGGGGCGATGGTCTTCTTTGAAGAACCGCAACGCGCCGTCACGCCGGGGCAAGCGGCCGTCTTCTATCAGGGGGACGTACTGCTGGGTGGCGGAATTATCGAAAGGGATATTCCCGGCGCGGAGCTTGTTTAGCCATCCGCCGTAATTCTTCGCAACGTTTTTCGACAGGGTGGCCTCAAGACGACCTTGGGTCTTTCAATTGTCATTCTGAAGGAGCCCTTTGACTTTGCTCAGGATAAACTCAGCGACTGAAGAATCTAAAGCCCTTGTCCAGAACCAACCTTGGCTTGCCGGAGGAATTTTAGACCCCTCACTGCATTCGGGGTGACAATTAAAGGACCCTGCAAGACAACTTTGGCAGGTGGGTGTGTGGCGCCAGACTTATCCTTGGAGCTAGGGCTCCGGTTAACGGGGTATGAATTGGTGGCGGGGGTGGACGAGGCGGGGCGAGGCCCCTTGGCTGGCCCCGTCGTTGCCGCCGCGGTGATTTTGCCGCCCGGTCTCACTGGCCGCGAACATTGGCTAGACCTCTTGGACGATAGCAAGGCCCTTAGTCAATCTCAACGGGAACGGGCTGTTGAGGTAGTGCGCCAACACGCTCTGGCGGTGGGGGTGGGCCAAGCCGGCGTTGAGGAGATCGATAGCATCGGCATCGGCAAAGCTGCCATCCAGGCCATGATGTGGGCGGTTGCCGCGCTGCCGGTCTCACCCGCCTATCTGTTGCTGGACTACGTGCCTATCCGGGAGTGTCCGTTGCCTTACCAGTCCATCGTCAAGGGCGACAGCGTCAGCTATTCCATTGCGGCGGCGTCCAACGTGGCCAAAGTGACTCGTGACCGGTTGATGCTGGAGGCCGATGCACAATTCCCAGGATATTTCTTTGCCCAAAACAAGGGCTACCCCACGCCCCAACACCGCCTCCGCCTCCAGGAATTGGGGCCTTGTAGCCTGCACCGCAGGTCCTTTGCTCCGGTGCGCGACTCGGCGAGGGCCTGGGGCGTAGCGTAACGTGCCGACGCCAAAGACTATGCTGGGGAGTTGGGGTGAGCGACTGGCGGGCCGGTTCCTTCAAGACAACGGGTACCAGATCTTGACCACCAACTACCGGTGTCGCTACGGTGAAGTGGACATCGTGGCTCTGGATGGCGAGGAACTGGTTTTTGTCGAGGTCCGCACCCGCCGCAGCGGTAGCTTTGGCGCTCCCGAGGAGTCCCTTTCCAGGGCCAAATTGCGGCGGTTGTTTGCCGCCTCTCAGCTCTACTTGCAGGAGGGTGGTAAGGAAGATGCTCCTTGGCGGGTAGACTTGGTCTCAATCTCAATTCCTCCAGGGGAGGACCAAGGTCCGGAGCGGTCTAGGCCGCGAATTTACCACGTGCGCCACCTATCGCAGCAGTAGGCCCGGGACTCTTTCGCTTCCCAATAGTAACCGGCCAGAGTCTTTCAGTTGTCACCCTGAGCGCAGCGAAGGGTCTAAAATCCTGCCCATTTTGCGCCGAAGAACTTTAGATTCTTCGGCGCAAGCTCCTCAGAATGACGTTGTAGGGATTACTGCACCACTCCAACATGAAAACTGAAAGACCCTGAGTGACCGGCGCCCAATGTCGCTGGCGAATCGGTTTTCCTAGCCTCGGACACGGGCAACCCGGTGGTCCGGCATGTGATTAGCAACAGCAGGAACACCAGCGTTACCAGGACCCCGGCAGCTAGGAAGCTGTACCGGTTCAAAAAGCAGTCCTACTGTATCGTGCACATCTCGCCGCTACTGGGTTACTTCGGCAACACAGTATTATATTTTCCTTGAATTGGGTTCTAGTTGAGGTGGTGGTTACCTTTGTTGTCCTTCCGCTCAGTCTACAATAGGGACTCGCTGTCCACCAGCGCTTCGGCTTTTGCGCGGTCGTCGGCGGACAGGGCCACCGTCGCGTAACCGTCGTAGCGGTCCAGTATGTGCAGGCTTTGTATGTTCACTCCGGCGTGCTTGAGCTTCTCCGCTACTCTTGCGAGAGCGCCAGGCTCGTCGCGGAGCCTAATGACCAGTGCGTCGTCGATGACCGCCTTAAAGCCCCCGCTCGTCAGCACGTCCAGGGCGCGATCGTTCTCGTCAGTTTTTATGATTACGATACCCGTGCCATCAGCGCTCTCGGTGTTGATGGTCAGTAAGTTGACGCCCGATTCGGCCAGTAACCCGGTTATGTCCGCGATTACCCCGACCTCGTTTTTCACCATGATGATGATTCTCTCCATAGGAATCCTCCTCAGTGCTCTTGCCGCACGCAGTCAGCCACAACCTCGTCCACCATCTCACGGGTTACGTGCGGCATAGTGATGATGTGGGCGATGTCCTCATACGGAGCGATCTGCCACTTGCGAAGAACGTCCCTGGACGGCCTCGGAAAGACCACCGTAACCGAGTTCTTATTGCGCCACGCGGGAATGCCGCTGCTGTTGAAACGCGCGACCGCGTACTCGGCGACCGCCAGCATCTCGGCCACGATCTCCCTAAAACCGTCCAGTCCGTAACGCTCGAAGGCGTACCACAACATGAGCGGCGTCAGCCCGTTGCGCGACCCCGTCAGCGTAGTATCCAGCACCCCGACGTACTCGACAGACCGGGCGATACGCGCCACGTAATCGCGCTTGGTCAGCGCGACGCCGCAGGGCAGCGGGGAGCCGATCAGCTTGTGTCCGCTGACCGCCACGCTGTCGAAGCCGTTATCGAACCCGTATGGCTGCGGTTCCTCCACGAAAGGCAGAATCATGCCGCTAAGGGCGGCATCCGCGTGAATGTAGAAGTCCGTAACCGCCAGGTCATCGAGGATGCCGCGCACCCGCCTTACGTCATCCACGGCGCCTTTCATCGTAGTGCCTATGTTCGCTATGAAGATGACCGGCGCGTCACGATTGATTCGTATGGTCTCGTAGAGGTCGTCATAGTCCACTTCCCCGTTGTCCTGGCTCTTTATCATAATGTTTCGGGCCCTCAGCACCCGCAGCAGCTTGCGGACGCTGTAGTGGGTGTCCTGGGAGAAGTAGACTACGCCGTCCGGGAAAAGCTCGCGCCCCAAGTACAGGCCGTACATGTTGCCCTCGGTCCCGCCGGACGTAACGTAGCCCCACGCCTGCTCCTGCGCCAGGCGCATCAGGCCGGCGAAGCGGGCGATGACTTCGCGCTCTATCTCGTGGGTGTTGCTGTAGAAGTTGCTGTCGTGAAAAGGATCGCCGATGTTGTTGACGCAGTACCCCATGAAGGGCAGCAGCGCCGAGTAGTCGAAGACCTGGTTACAAGGGTAGCCCACTTGCCGCCTGCTCCACGCTTCGAAATCGCGCAGCAGCGCGTCGAGTCGTGCTTCGGTTTCCATACTCGGGTTATTCATGGTGCCAACGGACCTCCAAGCCGAAGAGTGCAACGGCTCCAATCCCCTCGTGGCGACGAGGGCGCCGGGCCGGCCGTCGCGTCAACGGTCAAAGCCCCGGCGGGTATTATATACTGATGCCGGGCCCATTGGTGTTCGGAGGGGTTCACTATGGCAATCATAGCTGGTGCGAAGGACTTCACCCTCATCTTAACTTTCTCCCTCAAGGGAGAAGGGGTCATCCGAGAATCGAAAGGCCCCGCCCCCTCTCCGGCATTCAATTGCCCGAGCCTGCTTTGTATGGTAAATTACCTGCCAACCCTACTGGCCCACTAGCAATGAAGCAGGAATAATTCCCCAAGCACGGATTGCCTAGGAGTAATGAATGGCTTACGTAACCCCCAGGGAGGGCGAAACCCCGGAAAGTCTGGTAAACCGGTTTCGGGCCTCGGTACAGCACTCGGGAATACTGAGGGAGTTAAAAGACCGGCGCTTCTTCCGGTCTAAAGCCCAGAAAGAGCGGTTGGCCGCCCAGCGGGCTGCTCGTCGGCGCCGTCGCCAAAACCGGCGCTAGTCCTCTAGGCTACCTCTACTGTCCGCAACGCCCCCTTGGCCCCACCGTCGCGGCGTTACCAACAGAAGCGCGGCAAAGGCCAGGGTTGGGCATGTTGTGTTAGCTGCCAGGCTTAAATAGTCATCTCCAAGACGTACAAGCCCCCCTTCAAGCGGTCCACCGCGTAAATGGTCCGGTTCTCGTCCACGTATAGGTCATTTACTGCGTTGGCGGGTGCTTGAGCTGGTATCGGGGGCACGAAGTGAGCGATCTCTTTGGGCTGGAGGGGATTGGTGGTGTCGTGCACCCGCACTCCGGCATTGAAATAGGCGCCGAAAACCAGATTGTCCGACTGGAATGAGGTGGGTACGGGCTCATTTTCGTGAATGTTATGGGCGCCGAACCGTCCCGGCCTGGCGCAAAAGTCGTCCTTCTCCGGCATGGGAAGGCTGCCTATCATTATTGGCTTGGACTCCAGCCGGACGTCCATGACCCAGACCAATTTGGGGTAGTCTTCACAGTTCTCGTTTTGGGTAGCCTCCTCGCTCACCAAGAGGAGATCGCGGTTGAAGATGGGAGCCACGGTGTGAGTGAAGCCGGGGAAGGGGGGATGGTAGTCTAGCTGGCTGATCATGCAGGGGTGGGCCTTGTCCGAAATATCCAGGATTATTACCCCGGAGTCGATCCAACCCAGGTAGGCCCGGTCCGGCCTTTGCGGGTACACGTTGGTGTTGTGCACCCGGTGCCCCACGTCAAATTGGGGGTGGCGTTCCAGAGGGGGTGTATCGTCGCCTTCCCGGACACCCGGCACCCACCAGCGGCCGGCCTCTACGGGTCTGGCGGGGTCTTTGACATCCACGATCATGTAGAATTGGTCGTCCTTCTGGTTGCGCGGCTGGAAATCGGGCGCGCCGGTAGAAATGTGGGCATACTCTCCGTCCACCCACCACAAGCAATGAACACCCCGGGAATAAGGCCCCGAATTGTCCAAAAACCCGATGCGGCGGGGGCGCTCGGGACTACTAACATCGTAAACACCCATACCAGCCCCGGGCATACCCGGCCTGGTTGTTTGATAGGCCACCAGCATCACGTCGCCCAAGACCGCCAATGAGTTTGAGCGGGTATGTTGGTGTTCCAGTTCGGTTTGCGCCACCACCCGAGGACTCTTAGGGTCACTGACGTCCACGCCAGTCACATCCTTGGGCGCGCTTTCGTGGGCGATCCACAATATCCGGCGTCCGTCCGCCGCTTGCTGTAAAGCAATGCCCTCGCCCCCATTGCCGAACCCGTTGAGGTCGTGGTGGGAAAGCAGGTTCATGTTCTTGGCTTCGTAAGTCTGAGCGGCCATGGTCCCTCCTCGATGAATAATCCCCGTGCTGAGTTTGTTAGGTCTCGAGTCTGAAAGCGAAAGCTTAAATAGAATACTCCGCAAAGCAGCGCCTGGCAAAGACATAAAGATTCATTTGGCGGACCTACCACTCCCTTGTCCTGGCAGAGCGACGATGCAGTCCACCATGTCAGCCTCGACGACCCGTCGGCGTATTTCTCCCTCGCCCGACTGGTTAGAAGGCGTGGAGCCGTTGGCCAGTACGAACCCGGCGGTGCCGCGGGGTGCCGATGGTGCAAAAAGTGCTGCACCCAGGCGAAGTTGGCATTGCAGGACGGAAGGGCGCCGTACTCCCAGTGCTTGCCATCCCGCAACCGTTCCCCACCCCAATCGGAGACGTTGAAGGGCGGGTTGACCAGGATATAGCCGGCCTTGAGTCAGTGTCGAGCCTGCCGGACCCCTGACCAATCCGTTCACCCTGAGCAGGGTTAGGCCCTGGCCGACATTGGGGCCGGGCCTATGGAATGAACTGGGAGAGCAGTTCATTAACGCAGGGCCCGGTTGCGCCGGAGGGCGAGAATCTCACCAGCTTGCGCCGGGCCAAGCCAAATATGCTTGCGATGCCCGGAATTATGACTAATACTAGACGGAGCGTCTAAGAGGTAACGTCATACCGAGAGGACCGGCGGAGAAACTTGCCCAATCTAACCTTCACCGCGATCGACGTCGAAACGGCTAATTCCGATCCCTCTAGCATCTGCCAAATTGGCGTGGTCCATTTTCGCGGCGGTATGCTGGTCGATCAATGGTCGCTCGTGGTCAACCCACAGGAGCAGTTCAACCCCTCGAACGTCAAGATTCATGGCATTAACCAAGCCACGGCGGAGGACTGCGACACCCTCCCCCAAGTCTATGACGAACTGCGGCGCCGGTTGAACGGGACTATCGTGGTGAGTCACACGCCGTTCGACCGGTTTGCCCTGGAACAAGCTATGGAAAAGTACGGGCTTGAGCCGATTAGACCCAAGTGGCTGGACAGCGCCGCTATCGCTCGCTCCGCTTGGCCGGAGAAGTACCGGAAACGCCGCTGGGGACTGGCGCACATCGCCAGTGACCTAAAGTTAGTTTTCAAGCATCATGACGCGGTGGAAGATGCGAGGGTCGCCGGAGAGATAGTCTTACACGCCTGTAGACATAGCGGCTTAGACGTGGATGAGTGGTTGAGACGGTTGCCGAAGTGCAACGAACCCAGACCGATAGTCAAATAAGGAGACGAAGATGCAAGCGGGACTCTTCCTGATGCCATCCCACCCACCGGAACGCTCACCTTACGACGCCCAGCAGTGGGACCTGGACGTCCTGTCAATGGTCGACGAAGCGGGTTTCTCGGAAGCCTGGATCGGGGAGCATTTCACCGCCCTGTGGGAGCCGAATCCCACTCCCGACTTGCTGATCGCCCAGGCCTTGATGCGGACCAAGAACATCAAGCTCGGCACCGGCGCTCATTTGCTGCCCTTTCACAACCCGGTGGAACTGGCCCACCGGGTGGCCTTTCTCGACCATTTGGCCCAAGGCCGGTACATGTTTGGCATCGGGGCCGGAGGACTGCCGACGGACCATGAAATGTTTGGCATTGACATGGCCGCCGGCCAGCACCGGGAGATGACCCGCGAGTCCCTGGACATAATCTTAAGCCTTTGGGAGCACATGGACGGCCCGTTCCAGTACCAAGGCAAGTACTGGAGCTTCAACATCCCTGACCCTAAAGAGTACGAGTTCGCCACCCTGCGGACCTTCCTGTCGCCGCTGCAAAAGCCGCATCCGCCCATTGGCATCGCCGCCGCCAGCGTAGCGTCGGACACCTTGAAAATTGCTGGCGAGCGGGGCTATATTCCCATGAGCCTGGGGCTAAACGCGGTGTACGTAGCCAGCCATTGGGACTCCGTAGTGGAGGGGGCCAAAAGCGTCGGCAAGGAGCCACCGCCCCGCAGCCAGTGGCGGATCGTCCGCGACATCTGGGTGGCCGATACCGACGAAGAGGCCCGGGAGGGCGCTTTAGGCGGTATGCTGGGCCGGGCTTGGCGGGAGTACCTGCACCCCTTGTTCTCTTTCGGACCCTACCCCTTCGTCCGGTTCATGAAGCACGACGAGAACATTCCCGATGAAGATGTCACCGTGGAGTACATGGCTGACCACCTGTGGCTGGTGGGCTCGCCGGACACCGTGGCCAAGAAGATTCGAGAATTGTACGAAATGGTGGGCGGGTTCGGCACCTTGCTGTGGCTCACCTTTGACCACTCGGAAGACCGCGCGGCCTACGAGAAGTCGGTGCGCCTGATGGCCAACGAAGTTATGCCGCAGCTAGCCGATTTGACCGGCGATTAGGCCGAGGGGGCCATAACGGATTAAACGCAAAGACGCTAAGGCGCAGAGTTTTTCTTTTTCTTTGCGCCTCTGCGTTTTTCTCTACCGACCCTCTTTAATGAAGTCGGCGAGACGCTCGGCGATCATGATGGTGGTAGCGTTGGTGTTGGCGCGGATGCAGTCGGGCATCACCGAGGTGTCGGCCACCCGTACCGGTCGAAGAGGGATTCACTCGATATGAGAACGAGGTTGCGGCCAGGGCCTGGGCGATGAGCATACGGTCAAACAGGTCGCGACACGGCCCCCAGTAACTCCACCGGCCTGACAGGCCGGGGCAGACTGCCGGCGTGGGTGGTCAGTATGCGGGTTTCGCTGCGCTTCATATCCCCTCGCCGTTTCGGCCAGGCAGCTGTCCCGGCGGGGATTCGTCGAAGGGCAGGCCCTGGGCTTCGGCGTCCACCCGGCGCTGATTCCACCCCAACCAGGCCAGGTTAGCCCGCTCCTCGCCCTCGGCTAGCCCTTCCGCCAAGCCCACCTCCCGGCCCCGCTCCTCGTGCTCTTCGATTACCGGCTTGATAAAGCGGTTGGCTATGGCGTGGTAAATTACCATCATAATTATGTACCCTCCTTGCACCGCCAACAGGGTGACGATGGCGGCGCCGACGGCAACGGCGGCAAACTCGGACGCCGTTTCCCGCGCGATGGTCACCATACCGGCTTCGGGGTAGCGGGCGGTGACCGCCTTCACGGTGTCTACCAGCAATGGAACGCAGATGCCGATGAACAGGGGAAAGTAGATTATCTGGAGCGGACGGGGAATGCTCCAGATACCCTCCCGTTCGTCCGGCAGCAGCCGGGCCGAGGCAATCAGGAAACGGACGAACCGGCGGCGCATCTCCCCTCAGCGGCCTCTGCCATACCCGGCGATTATAGCAGACCACCATCGTCGCCTTTCTCGCCTCCACCCCCGCGCCGCTTCAACCAACGACACCGCACCCGGCATCGCCGCCAGCCCCTCGGGCTAGGCCAGGCTGTCGGTAAATCGGCAGCGCTTTGCCAATCGACGTGGTCTGCGTATAATTCCCGCAGCTTTCGCATGAGGTTGCAACCCAATGCCGCAACAAAGATGGACACGTGAGCAGGACCTAGCGGTTTTGTACCTCAAACTTGAACATAAAGGGCGATTGACACCAACACATCCGGACATCGGAAGGCTTGCCAAAGCCATGAATCGCACTGAAGCGTCTATATGGATGCGCAAGGGTAACTTCGACTCCCTGGACCCGTCAGTGCCCGGAGCCGGGTTGGGCAATGCCGCCAAACTAACCGTAGACATCTGGGCCGAGTACGAAAGGGACCCGGAGCGGGTTCTGGCCGAAGCCCGCCGGGCCTACCTGAACCTGTGTCAGTAGTCCCGCTTCCGCCGCCCGCGCCGCTTCAGCCCCCATATCATGCCCAGCGGAGCCGCCAGCAGGAACAGGTTGACCGCAGCGGCGCCCATCGGCGCCGGCCCTGAAGGTAGGCCGCAATCGCCGCCGCCCGGTTCTGCGGGCGGAGGGACGGGCGTGGCTTCCGACGTGGGTGCAGGAGTGGCGGTTACAACGACCGTGATTATTTGAACGGGCGGAGTGGATGTCGTCGGCTGAACCGGGGTGGGAGTGCCCGTAGGCGAAACAGGTACCACCGTTGGCTCCAGCGTCGGCATTTCCGTAGGTATGGGCGGCGATGTAGGTGCTGGTGTTGGCACGGGCGTGGGCGCGACAGTAGGAGTAGGCGTTGGTGTGTTAGTTGGTGTAGCAGTGGGTGTTGGCGTCAAGGTGGGCGTTTGGGTTGGGATGGGTGTTGCAGTTGGCTGGGGCGTAGGTGTAGCCGTGGGCAGCAGACGGCGTTGATTGCCGAACTCCTGCCAAGTGGCAATACCATCGCCATCGAAGTCGGCCTTCACTGCCGGGTACAGGCTGGAGGTTCCAAAGTCCCAAATGTCGTCCACGTCGGTAAACTGCTCATAAGACCGGATAGCGTTATCGATGTCAATCACCCAAGCGGTGTATATCCCGGTGTATCCGGTAGGGGACTGCAAATCAAAGGTGGTCTTTCCCTCAACACCTGCGCAGTCTCCTTCCCCAACACCGATCTGCTGACCGGACGTCTCGGTATCCCAGAAGCCGCCAATTACCTCACCGAAATTTCTTCCAATTAACCCGCCTGCATTGCTAATGCCCAATACAGAGCCAGTGGCGTAGCTGGCAGTGATGTCACCGAGATTCCACCCAACCAAGCCTCCTACGTTATCATCACCAAACACGGAGCCAGTGGCGTAGCTGAAGCTGATGGAGCCTCCAGAGCCTCCGCTATGCCCAACTAGGCCGCCGACACTCTGCTTCCCGGACACGCTGCCGGTGGCGTAGCTCACCTTTATGCCGTTGCCAATCCCGGCTAACCCACCGACGCCTCGCTCACCTGACACCTTGCTGATGGCGTAGCTAGCGATGATGCCGATGCCGTATCCGGCTAGGCCACCGACCATCTGATTCCCCGACACGCTGCCGGAGGCATAGCTACCGATGATAACAGTGACATGCCCGACTAGCCCGCCGACAGATTGGGCCCCAGATACGTTGGTAGAAGCGTAGCTGTACCTGATGTCATTGGCATGCCCGACTAGCCCGCCGACGGTCTGGTTCCCCGACACGTTGCCAGTGACGTAGCTGGCAATGATTTTGCCGTGGACTGACGACCCGGCCAGCCCGCCGACATTTCCAACCCCAGACACATCGACGTCGAGTAGCCCTATTCCTCTGATAGTGCCATTATTGCCTCCGAAAAGGCCGGTTGCCCCAGGGTTGTTATGGTTAGTTGTGCGATTGATGTACAGGTTGGAGATGGTATGTCCGTTGCCATCAAACGTGGTTCTGAATATGTTATCCTCAAACCCAATGGGCAACCACCCGTCGCCGGCAGTCCACTTGGGATTGGTCGCTACGGAAGCGTAGCTGTCAGTACTATCAAAATCTAGCGGCCGGGCGAGTTCGTAGCCGTTACAGTAGCCTCCTTTGCAGGCTGATTCCCCGGCTGATATGGGGAACGCGGCAGCGTAGCCTTCGGCTTCGGAAAAGCTGTCCGGCATACCATCGCCGTCCAAGTCGTAGCGGATGGCGTTCAATTGCTCCAGGTTCGAGATTTCTATGAGCCCGTCGCCGTCGGTGTCGTACTTGCCGTTGGCCGACTGCGAGTTGACGATGCCGTAGGTTGCCGCTGCCGCCAGCAACAGGGTGAGAGCCAGGAGCAGGGGGATGTAGGCGTGGGGCTTCACCATATGGCCGCCTCCATTTGTCGCTGCCGGTAAAAAGAAGGGGCGCACGGCTGTGCGCCCCTGCGATTGTTCTCTGCTTGCCTTCCCCGCTTACTTGCCCTCTTTTATGAAGTCTGCCAAGCGTTCGGCGATCATGATGGTGGTGGCGTTGGTGTTGGCGCGGATGCAGTCGGGCATCACCGAGGCGTCGGCCACCCGGAGCCCTTCTACGCCTTTGACCTTCAGGTATTGATCGACAACCGTCATGGGGTCGGAGTCGGGGCCCATCTTGCAGGTGCCCGAGATATGGTGAGAGGTGCCGGAGTTCCGCATCAGCCAAGCGTTCAGCGCCTCGTCAGTTGCCAACTCCGCGTCGGTGGGCATGACCCGCTCCTGCAGGATGGCCTGATACACCGGCTGCTCCGCCACCCGCACCCCAAGCCGGATGCCGTCTCGCATCCGCCGCAGGTCCTCTTCTTCCTGGTAGTAGTTGTAATTCAGGAAGGGCTGGATGTGGGGGTCGGTGGACTGGAGGGTCAACTCCCCCTGTCCCAAGGCCAGTTGCAGGCTGACGTTCATACCTACGTAGTTGCTGTCGTCTTCGATCTCGATCTGGGCGGGCCGGTGCTCGCTGGTCATCAGCATCGGCTGAAGCTGCATGTCGTTGCGCAGACCGGAGTCGGTGGCGGTGTAGCGGAGACCCACCTGGGTCATCGGCGCTTGCACGTCGGGGCGCTCGCCGGCCGCCCGGTAGAGCACCGCGGCTGACGGATGGTCGCGGAGGTTTTTGCCCACCCCAGGAGAGTCGTGGACCACCTCGATGCCAAAACTTCTCAGGTGCTCGGCCGGGCCGACTCCGGAGAGCATCAGCAACTGGGGCGAGGCCACGGAGCCACTGCAAGCTATTATCTCGTCCCCTTCAACGGTGAACATCTCGCCGCCGCTTTCGGCTTCTACCCCTACGGCCCGTTTACCCTGAAACAGGACCCGGTGGGCAGTGACGTTGCCTCGAATGGTGAAGTTAAGCCGGTGGCGAGCGGTGTCAAGGTAGTTGAGGGCGTTGCTCATGCGCACGCCGTCTATGGTGTTCCGGCCGCGAGGCGAGACGCCGGTGGACTCGGGGTGGTTCTGGTCCTCTTCGACGGGGTAGCCTTCGGCCACGCAAGCTTGCTCGAAGGCGCTGGCGTGGGGCAGCCACTCGCTGCGGGGGTAGCGGCGGACCGGGACCGGCCCGTCCGTGCCATGAAAGTCGCCGCCGCCGAAGTCCAGGTCGGTCTCCATCTTGTTGAAGTAGGGCAAGCAACTGGTGAAACCCCACTCGTCGTTGCCCCATGAGGCCCAGCGTTCATAGTCCTCGGGGATACCCCGCAGCAGCACTTGGCCGTTGACGGCGCTGGAGCCGCCGGTGGCTTTGCCCCGGGGGATGGTGAGATTCGGCTGCTCCGGCGTAATGTGGCCCACGTAGCCCCAGTTATGGGGCCCGTAGGCCGAAAGGAACACGTTGTTGCCCAGTTTTAAGTCGTCGGGTAGGTGCTCAAAGTCGGGGTAGTCGGGCCCGGCTTCCAAGAGGAGCACACTCCGGTCCGGGTCCTCCGATAGCCGGGTTGCCAAGGCGCAACCGGCGGAACCCCCGCCTACCACGATGTAGTCGTAACGCATCAGACTCCTCCGGATTTTTTACTACGGAGAGCGCAGAGGCCACAGAGGGAGATCATATCCCTCAAGGACCTCTCTGCTCTCTGTGTCCTCTATGGTTAAACCTTGGTTAAACCTTACTTGCCTTCCTTGATAAAGTCGGAGAGCTTCTCTCCGATCATGATGGTGGTGGCGTTGGTGTTGGCCCGGATGCAGTCGGGCATAACCGAAGCGTCGGCTACGCGCAGGCCCTCGACGCCCTTCACCTTCAGGTATTGGTCGACGACGGCCAGAGGGTCGGAGTCCGGGCCCATCTTGCAGGTGCCGGAGATGTGGTGGGAGGTGCCGGAGTTCTTCCGCAGCCAGTCGTCCAGCAACTCGTCGGAAGACAATTCCTCGTCGGAAGGCATGATCCGCTCCAGCACGATGTCCTTGAAGTACGAGTGCTCCTCGGCCATCCTCACGCCCAAACGGATCGCTTCGCGCATCCGGCGCAGATCCTCCGGCTCCTGGTAGTAGTTGTAGTTGATGAAGGGTTGAATGTGGGGGTCGGTGGACTGAAGGGTTAACTCGCCTTGGCCCAAGGCCAACTGCAGGCTGGCCCCGAACCCGAGATAGTTCATGTCTTCGTCGATAACGATATGGGCGGGCCGATGCTCGCTATTCATCAGCGTCGGGCTGAGTTGCATGTCGTTGCGGAGGTCTGAGCCTTCGACCGTGTAGCGTAACCCCACCTGGATGACTGGCGCCTGTACGTCGGGCCGGTCGCCGGCGGCCCGATAGATGGCCGCGGCTGCCGGGTGGTCGCGCAGGTTTTTACCCACGCCCGGCGAGTCGTGGACTACCTCGATGCCGAGGCTCCGCAGATGTTCGGCAGGGCCGATGCCGGACAGCAACAGCAGTTGGGGAGAGGCCACCGCGCCGCTGCTGACAATGATCTGTTCGGCTTCAACGGTGAAAACTTCTTCGCCGCTTTCCGCCTCGATTCCCACCGCCCGCGGTGCTTGTCCTGAGCCTGTCGAAGGATCGAAGATGATGCGCCGGGCGACGACGCTGGCCCGGATGGTCAGGTTTAGCCGGTGGCGGGCAATGTCCAGGTAATTGATGGCGTTGCTCATGCGGACGCCGTCGATGGTGTTTCGGGCCCGCGGGGAAACGCCGGTGGACTCGGGATGGTTTTGGTCCTCGTCTATGGGGTACCCTTCGGCCACGCAAGCCCGCTCAAAGGCCGTGGCGTGGGGCAGCCACTCGCTGCGGGGGTAGCGGCGCACCGGCACCGGCCCTTCGGAACCGTGGAAGTCGCTGCCCCCGAAGTCGAGGTCGGTCTCCAGCTTGTTGAAATGGGGCAGGCACTTGATGTAGCTCCACTCGTCGTTGCCCCATCCGGCCCAGCGGTCGTAGTCTTCCGGAATACCACGGTACAAGACCTGTCCGTTGATTGCGCTGGAGCCGCCGGTGGCCTTACCTCGGGGGATCTCCAGGTCGGGCTGTTCGTTGGTTATATGGCCCCGGTAGGCCCAACTGTGGGGGCCGTAGGCCGAAAGCCAAACGTTATTGCCCATCTTTATGTCTTCGGGAAGAGTGTCGAAGTCGGGGTAGTCGGGCCCTGCCTCCAGCAGCAATACGGAGCGCTCCGGGTCCTCGGAAAGACGGGTCGCAATGGCGCACCCCGCCGAGCCGCCGCCCACCACAATAAAGTCGTATTTCATCGTTTTACCTCCATCCTTTCAAGTAATCAAATCGCCAATGGCGCCCCGTTGTTTCGCCAACCAATAATAATACAATGAGGCTCCGGGCGCACCCGGTTGACCCGTTTGGAAGTAACTGTTCAGACTTGATACGTCATTCCGGCCCCCGAACCCGTCATTCCGGCCTTGAGCCGGAATCCAGAAGCGTTTGCAACCGGCAACACCTGTCCTGAGCTTGTCGAAGGGTTCCTTTTCCTCAACATTTCTGGATTCCCGCCTGCGCGGGAACGACGGTTGGGCGGCAGAGTGTCGTGAGAGGATTAGCACTGGCATTGCGGATGTGTCTCTCAGTCAATTCCCCTCAGCGAGTCTGAACAGTTAAGTTTGGAAGTGAGCCGTCGGGCAGTTACTTGAAAGCAGCGCCAAAGGGCTATAATAGTCCAGTCGATAATTCATCCAGGGAGAGGACCCATGGCCGATCAACTCCTCGACACTGCCAAAAGTCTGGTTCCCATGATCTTGTCGAATCTAGACCGGATTGACGCCGAGTGTCAGCTACCTCCTGAATTGGCGTCGGCCTTGGCGGACAAACAGCTATTTTGCATGTACGCCCCCAAGTCTCTGGGCGGGCCGGAAGCCGACCCAATCACCGCCTTCCACGTGGTGGAAGAAGTCGCCAAGGCCGACGGGTCGGTGGGCTGGTGCGTCTTTAACGGCAGTGCGGTTACGGCGGCAACCTCCCGGTTGACCGCGGAGGCGGCCAAGGAAATCTTCGGGGACCCGCCGGTCCTGCTGGGGTCAGGTTCGGCCCGCCCCGAGGGGGTGGCCAAACTCACGGAAGGCGGCTATCTGGTCTCCGGCCGCTGGAATTACCTGAGCGGCATCGATCATTCCATAGCTTTGTTCCTGAATTGCGCCGTTATCGACGATAACGGTCCGGTGTTGGCCCAAGACGGCAGCCAGGTTACCCGGGTGGCGGTAGTCCCGGTGGCGGCGGGGACGGTCCTTAACACTTGGACTACCCTGGGCATGAGAGGGACCGCCAGCAACGACGCGGAGTTCTTCGATGTGTTCGTACCCACCAGCCACACCTACACTCGCGGCGATCCAGCCTACCATGACGGCCCGCTGTACCATCCTCCGCAAACCGCGACCATTCTCGGCTGGACCCTCTCCGCAGCCAACACCTTGGGCATGGCGCGGGGGGCGATGAACGCCTTCTTGGATTTGGCGATGGGCTCCGGCTCCACCGATTCCAAGACCTTGCTGCGGGACCGCCTTCATGTTCAGATTATCGTCGGCGAATGCGAAGCAATGATCGACAGCGCCAGAAGTCACTTGCTAGACGCGGTGGGCGCGATGTGGGAGTCCCAGGTGCAGAGAAGCCCCGATGTGCTGGAGAAGGCGCCCCGCGCCCGCTTGGCCATCACCCACGCCATCAGACAGTCGGTAGACGTGGTTGACAAGCTGTTCAACGCCGCCGGGACCAACGCCATTCACCATTCCGTTGGGCTGGAACGGTTCTTTAGAGACCTGCACGTGCACGGGCAGCACATTTCCGGGCTGGCCGCCAACTACGAGTACGGCGGGAGCATACTCATGGGCGCAACGCCCCGGTCTTCGCTGTATGGTTAACTGTTGGATTAACCACAGAGGATTTTCTTTGTTTGCTCTGTGGTCAAAAGGGATGAAAGGCGACTGAAATGGCCGATGCGAGCATATTCCGAGATTACGTCAAAGAGTTGCAGGCCAGCTTGTCGCGGGGCAACGCTACCGAACATACTTACCGGCCCGCGCTGAAAAGGCTCCTGGAATCCGCCGAAAGCGGAATTGCGGCAATTAACGAACCCAAGCGCATCGAGTGCGGCGCACCCGACTTCGCCATTACCAAGACCGGGCCTAATCACCTGACCGTCGGATATGTTGAGGCAAAAGACGTTGTTGTCAGCCTCGATCCAATAGAGCGGGACAGCAGTCGGTCAAATCCAGCCACGGAAAACGGAAAGCAACTGAAGCGTTACCGGGACTCGCTGCCCAACCTGCTGCTGACCAACTACACCGAATTTCGCTGGTACGTGGACGGGGAACGGCGCTCCATTGCCCGGCTGGCCGAGCTTGAAAGCCGCAACAAGCTGGCCTTGAACGAGACCGGCATCGCTGAAACCAGCTTCCTCTTTTCGGACTTTATCGAACGGAATCCCGAGCCGGTTTCCAGCCCCGAAGAACTCGCCCGGCGCATGGCCCGGCTTACCCATCTGGTGCGCGACATGGTGGAAGAAGGATTCCGGTTGGGCCAAGTATCCCAGGACGTGACCGACCTCTACGAAGCCTCGAAAAGCATCCTGGCACCGGACCTTACCGAGGCCGCCTTTGCCGACATGTTTGCTCAGACCCTGGCCTATGGTCTGTTCGCCGCCAGGGTGAACCACGAGTCCGGCAGCTTCCACCGGCAGGATGCGGCGCATCACATCCCCCGGACCAACCCCTTCGTCCGGCAGATATTCTCGGTTGTCGCCGGGCCGGACCTGGACGACGCACCTTTCGTCAACTTCGTGGACGACTTGGCCCAACTTCTGGGCAACGCGGACATGGCGGCGATTCTGTCCAACTTCGGAAAAAGGGCTGCCCGCCAGGACCCAATAATGCACTTCTATGAAACCTTCCTGGCCGCCTACGCCCCCGCCCTCCGGGAACAGCGCGGCGTTTACTACACCCCGGAGCCGGTGGTGTCTTACATCGTGCGCTCGGTGGACTGGCTGCTGCGCCACCGCTTCAACTGCCCCGACGGGCTCGCCGACTATTCGACGGCCACCTATGAAACCCTGGAATACGACGGCAATGACGCAAAAACCGTCGAAAAACAGTCACACCGCGTATTAGTGCTTGACCCCGCCTGTGGGACGGGTTCGTTCCTCTATGCAGTGATAGACCACATCAGAGAACATTACCGGAATGGCGGCATGGCCGGGATGTGGAACGGTTACGTCAAAGACCACTTGCTCAAGCGGGTGTTCGGGTTTGAGTTGCTGATGGCCCCCTATGCCATGTCTCACCTGAAATTGGGAATGCAACTTGCCGCACAGGACGTGCCTGAAGAACGCCGGCAGGAATGGGCCTATCAGTTCGACAGTGACGAGCGGCTGGGCATCTACCTCACCAACGCCCTGAACGAAGGCGAAATGCAACCATCTTTGCCCGGCCCCTACCGGGTGATTGCTGAAGAAGCCAACTCCGCCACCGAAATCAAGCGGGATATGCCCATTATGGTGGTGCTCGGCAATCCCCCCTACTCCGGCCATTCGGCCAACGCCAGCCGGAAAGACGGCAAGCTCGCCTGGATTGGCAAGCTTATCGAGGACTACAAGAAGATTGACGGAAGGCCTCTCGGCGAGCGAAACCCCAAGTGGCTGCAAGATGATTACGTGAAGTTCATCCGTTTCGGCCAGTGGCGCATCCAGCAGTCCGGCGGAGGCATCCTGGCTTTCATCACGAATAACGGCTATCTCGACAACCCGACTTTTCGGGGGATGCGCCAGCAGTTGATGGAGACTTTTACCGACATCTACCTGCTGGACTTGCACGGCAATTCCAATAAAAGGGAGCGAACGCCGGACGGCAGCGCGGACGAAAATGTCTTTGACATTCAGCAGGGAGTCGCCATCGCCATATTCGTCAAGGAGCCGGAGAAGGACGCTCCGGCCGCGCTCCACCACGCCGAGCTATGGGGAACCCGGCAGGCCAAATATGAAGGCCTGACCGAGTCGGACATTTCAACAACCGATTGGACCCACCTCAGCCCACAATCGCCCGATTACCGGTTCAAGCCTTGGAGCAATGATATTGGCGATGAATATCAGCAGTGGCCCAGGATAAACGAAATCATGCCCGTCAACTCAGCGGGTATTGTGACTGCCCGCGACAACTTGACCATCCACTGGTCGCCCGATGAAGTGATGGAAGTAGTCAAGAATTTTGCGGGACTGCCGGCTGAAACAGCTAGGAGCGACTATAAGTTGGGCAATGATGTCCAAGACTGGAAGGTTAGCTTGGCCCAGGATGACCTGAACAACTCCGGGCTGGATGATGAGCTAGTAACACCAGTCTTATACAGACCATTTGATACCAGATATACGTACTACACCGGAAACAGCCGGGGTTTCATCTGCAGGCCGCGCTCGAAGGTAATGCGCCACATGCTGAGCGGGGATAATTTGGGGTTGTCAACCACCCGTTCAATCGAGATACAGGCAGGGTTCGAGCATGTCTTTGTCAGCAAACACATTACCCAACACCATTCCGTGTCGCTCAAGGAAGTGAATTATCTCTATCCCCTGTATACTTACCCGTCCAAGCAGGAAATCGCCCAAGGTCTTTACGGCCCCGGAGACCGGGAACCAAACTTATCGCCTGAATTCACCGCAGATTTGGAAAAGCGCCTCGGCTTGCGGTTCATCGCCGATGGCAGGGGCGACCTTCAGGGAACTTTTGGACCGGCGGATGTGTTCCACTACATCTACGCGGTGTTCCACTCGCCGGACTACCGCCAGCGGTACGATCAGTTCCTGCGGGCCGACTTCCCCCGCGTCCCCTGGATTGATGATGTCAAGTTGTTCCGGGTGCTGGTTGAATTGGGCGGGCAGCTAACGGCGGTCCATCTGATGGAGTCCTCTGGCCTGAACCAACCGTCGGCGCGCTTCCCCGTCGCCGGTGACAACGTGGTGGAGCGGGGCTATCCGAAATACTATGCGCCGGACCAAACACCGCCCGGCGGTAAAACCCCTCTTGCAGAGGGCCGGGTCTATATCAGTGCCAACGCCAACCGGAACGGCAAGCGCGGCCAGTATTTCGAGGGCATACCGCCGGAAGCCTGGGAGTTTCGTATAGGCGGGTATCAGCCGCTGGACAAATGGCTGAAAGACCGCCGGGGCCGCAACCTGTCCTTTGACGACCTGGCCCACTATCGGCGCATGGTCGCCGCGCTGCTAGAGACGATGCGGCTGATGGCGGATATAGACCTGGCTATTGCCGGTTCGGGCGACTTCCTCAGCCTCAGGGATAATAGCACGCTCGACTCAACCGTTCCCTTTAGCCTCGAGGATAGGATTGCCGAAAACTTTAAGGATATTCCCCAGGAGGAGTGGGACCGGGTGCCGCATGACTTGATTGATCGGCTGGACTACTACCTCTACGGCACGGACGTATAATTAACCCGGTGTTCGTTGACGCCGCCTATTGGATTGCTGCCTCCTTGCCTACTGACCAATGGCACCAGGCAGCATTGGCAGCACGCGCACAGTTGGGCAATGCGCCACTTGTGACCACCCATGAAGTTCTCACAGAATTTCTTACGGCCCTGTCCCGCTACGGCCCACGGTTACGCGCTGAAGCTGCCAAGACAGTGCGTGACATTTTGTCCAGTCCAAACGTGACCATCGCTGAGCAGACAAGTGAGTCTTTCTTGGACGGACTCACCCGGTACGAAAGGCGCTTGGACAAGGCCTACAGTTTACAGGACTGCATATCCATGAACATCATGGAGGCAGAGGGTATCACGGAAATCCTGACCGGCGACCACCATTTCGAGCAAGAGGGTTTTATGATTCTGATGAGACTCAACCGGTAGCCTACTGATGGGCGCAACGCCCCACACCTCACTGTATACTTAACCACGGAGCCCGCAAAGAAGCCGCTGTGGTCTCCGTGGTTAAGAAACTGTTCAAAACAGGGGGAACGACATGGCAGATTCATTAGAGCAAACAGCCGCAACCGGCACGCAGCCGGCCGGGGAAATTCAACAAGGGGAAATCCAGCAATTTGACGCCATTGTGATCGGCGCCGGGGTTACCGGGCTGTACCAGTTGTACCGCCTGCGCCAGATGGGCCTATCGGTGCTCATCTTAGAGGATGCCGCCGGAGTGGGCGGCACTTGGTACTGGAACCGTTATCCGGGGGCGCGTTTCGACTCGGAGAGCTACACCTACGGTTATTCGTTCTCCGAAGAACTCCTCCAGGAATGGGACTGGAAGGAGCATTATTCCGGGCAGCCGGAGAACGAGCGCTACCTCAATTACGTAGCCGACAAGTTCGACCTGCGCCGGGACATCCGGTTCAATTCTCGGGTCGCCTCGGCGGTATTCGAAGCGGACGCCAACTGGTGGTTGGTCGAAACCGAAGACGGCTACCGGGTGCGGGGACGGTTCCTGCTCACGGCGGTCGGCATTCTGTCGGCCCATTACCTGCCCGACTTTGAAGGGCTCGCTAGCTTCAAGGGCGACTGGTGCCATACTGGCCGCTGGCCCAAGGAAGGCATGGACTTGGCGGGCAAGCGGGTGGGGGTCATCGGCACCGGGGCCACCGCGGTCCAACTGATCCCGGAAATCGCCGGGGAGGTGGCCCACCTGACCGTCTTCCAGCGCACGCCCAATTACTGTGCCCCGCTGCGTAACTCGGAGATAGACGCCGATACCCAGCAATGGATCAAGAGCAGCTACCCCGAAATCTTTCAAAAGTGCCGCGAGACCCCCAACGCCTTCATGCACGACATGGACCCCCGGTCAGCTTTGGAGGTCTCCCCGGAGGAGCGGCTGGCGAAGTATGAAGAGCTGTGGGCGGAGCCCGGATTCAAGAAATGGTTGAGCAATTTCCGGGACATTATGACCAACGAAGAGGCCAACGAGACCTACGCCGAATTCGTCCGCAACAAGATTCGAGAGCGAGTCCACGACCCGGTGGTGGCGGAGATGCTGGCGCCCAAGGACCATCCTTTCGGCTCCAAGCGGATCCCATGCGAGAGCGGATACTACGAGGTCTACAACCGGGACAATGTATTGCTGGTTGACGTGCGCCAGGCCCCGATTGAGCGCATCACTCCCAACGGCCTCCAGACCAGCGATGGCGCCGAGTACGAGCTGGACGTGATTATCTTCGCCACCGGATTCGACGCCATGACCGGGGCCCTGACCAGGATCGATATACGCGGCGAGGGCAGCGTGTCGTTTAAGGACCATTGGGCCCAGGGCCCCCGGGGTTACCTGGGCATCCACAGCGTCGGCTTTCCCAATCTGTTTACCCTGAATTCCGCCGCGACCTGCAACTTTCCTCGCTGTGCCGAGTCCATCGTCGATTGGGTGAGCGAGTGCATCGGATACATGTACGAGAACGGTTTTACCCGGATTGAAGCCACTCCCGAGGCGGTGGAAGCGTGGGTCCAGCACGTCACCGAGTTGGGGGCCGGCTCCATTCGCACCAAGACCGACTCCTGGTTTGTGGGGGCGAACATCCCCGGCAAGGCCCGGGTCCTGCTCCTATATCCTGACAGCGCGCCCGCCTATCGGGCCAGATGCGCCGAAGTGGCGGCCAACGGCTATGAAGGGTTCAAGCTGCAATAAGCTTCCGGCTGTTCTAGGTCCTGTTGACATTTTCTCGTCATTCCCGCTTTCGCGGGAATCCAGGACTTGAAAGGGAGAGAACGTGACTGGCTAATAGCGTTTTTAGATTCCCGCTTTCGCGGGAATGACGAGCTAGGTATTTTCATAATAGTGACGATAGGTAAGTCATCTTAACGTAGTTCTTTGTTCACGCATCAATAATTGAACAGGAGGCAAAGACATGGCTGTTGGCGTCGTTGTACCCCTGCCAGCCTATACCCTGGACCCTGCATTTATTGCCAAGAAGGCCGAGGACTTGGGGTTCGAATCTATCTGGTACCACGAGCATCCCATCCTGCCGGTGCATAGTGAGAGTCCCTTCCCGTCCACCGGCGGCGAGATTCCTTGGACCTACGGACACTTTTCCGAGCCGTATATCTCATTGGCGATGGCCTGCGCCGTTACCAGCAAGATCAAGCTGGCTACCGGCATCACCCTGGTGCCCGAACGGAACCCGTTGATCTTGGCCAAAGAGGTCGCGGTCTTGGACCGGCACAGCAATGGACGGTTCATTTTTGGTGTAGGAGCGGGCTGGAACCGAGAGGAGACCACCATGATGGGCGGGGATTTCGACCACCGGTGGACCCAGACCCGGGAGGCGGTGGCGGCGCTCAAGGAATTGTGGACCAAGGATGAGGCCGAATACCACGGACGGTACTACGATTTCCCGCCGGTATACAGCTATCCCAAGCCAGTCCAACAACCCCATCCGCCGGTGCTGTTGGGCGGCAATGCTCCCAACGTGTTGCAACGTGTCGCTCGCTGGGGCGACGGCTGGCTCCCCACGCGCACTACCCCGGGCCGGGTCGAGGAAGCTCAGAAAATCCTGGAGACGCTGGCTGACGAGATGGGCCGGGCCCCCGGCTCGCTGACCATATCGGTCTTCGGCCAGCCACCCGACACCACCAGAGAACAAGTCGAGTCCTTTTTGAACGCCGGGGCGGTCCGCGTAGCCGTGTGGCCCACCCACTGCGACACCGAAGAGGAAATGGGCGATCAATTGGAGCGGATGGCCGAGGCGCTGGTCCGGTGATTCTGTCCGATAGGCCCTTCGACTCCGCTCAGGACAGACCCTACAACCCCGCTCATCCTGAGCGAAGCGGAGCGGAGTCGAAGGACGTTCCCTTCGGCGAATTGCATCCCGGTTAATCGAACACGAAGACGCACTTGCCGGTGGTAGCGCCGTCGAAGGTCTGAAATGCCTCCACCGCTTGGTCTAACGAGTAGCGGTGAGTGATTAGCTGGTCGAGAGGGGCCTTGGTTTCCACAAAGAACCGGGAAGTCTCGATCAGTTCCGACTTGCTGAAAGTCCAAGAACCGAAAATGGTCACCACCTTGAAGATAACGTCACGGTTGAAGTCGATCTCGGCGGGGGCGCCGACACCCACGTAGCAACAGCGGGCGAAGGGGCGCAGGCACTCCAGCACCTGCCGCCGGGCTTGGGGGTTCCCCGAAGTTTCCAGCGACGCCGAGGCCCCCATCCCGCCGGTAAAGTCGAGCACCGCTTGCACCGGGTCGGTCTCTCTGGAGTTGACGACGTGGTCTGCCCCCAACGAGAGGGCCAACTGCAACCGTTCCGGTACCACGTCCACCGCGATTACCCGGGCGCCCATGGCCTTGGCCGACAGGGTGCCGCTGAGGCCCACCGGGCCTTGGCCGAACACCGCCACGGTGTCCTTGCCGGAAACGTCCATCTTGTTCAGCCCGTTCCAAGCGGTGCCGGTACCGCAGGAAATGGCCGCACCCTCCTCGAAGGAGAGTTCTTCCGGAAGGTGCACCAGAGAACGGGAGGGCACCAGAAGGTAGTCGGCATTGGCCCCGTGGCCGGTGCCGCCGCCGAAGGTGACGTGCCCGTGGGGACAAAGCTGCTCGTAGCCCATGGCGCAAATTTCGCAGACGCCGCAGCCCTCGTAATGGTGGCACATCACCCGGTCGCCCAACTTGAGGCCGGTCGGCGCGCCGGGTCCCAGTTCTTCGATGACGCCGCAAGGCTCGTGCCCCGTAATCATCTCGGTCGGCTCGGCGGCGCGGTAGCGGTGCAGATCGGTGCCGCACAGTCCGGAGGCCCGGACGCGCAACACCGCGCCACCCGGTCCGGCCTGCGGGTTGGGGAATTCCTGTATTTCGGCTTCCCGGTTTCCCTTGAATGTTACACCGCGCATGGCGCTCCCTCCTGCCAGCCAAGTTGAGCAAGCCTGAGGCGGGTTGCTCGGGCCTCAACCATCGTGTTCAAGTCTCAACCCCCAAGTCTCAACCATTGTAATTGATGCCGGACTAAAACCGTAGCGGCGCGCCGGAACCAACCTTGGCCGGACCCTCGGGGGAACCCTCACTGTTCGCTATCTTTTACTGATACGTGAATAAGTTTCTAAACTGTCCCCTCCCCTGTCATTCCCGCGCAGGCGGGAATCCAGAAATACCCAGGAAAGGAAACATTGCTGGTTGCAAACGCTTATGGATTCCGGCTCAAGGCCGGAATGACGTATCAAGTCTGAACGATTACTTTGAAACAGCATTCTGGCGCCGGGCCGGTGCGTCGGTTACACTGGCCTGGAGAGGAATTCTGAAAGCGGGTAATTCTGGAGGCGGGTAATTCTGGAGTCAATGAAGACGGTCTGCCCAGCTAACTAGGCCCCGGCAAAAGGTAGTTAGAAAATCGGTTAACAAACCGCAAGTCGTCTAAAAGGAGAGCCAGCGATGGTAAATTACGTCTATGTTGCGGCGCAAGACGATAACAAGGTATCGGTCTTCACTATGGATGCCGAATCGGGAGGCTTAACTCTTAAGTCCGAGGAGGCCGTTCCGGGAGGGCCGTCCTTGTTGACCATATCCCCGGACCGGACCGTTCTTTACGTGGGACACCGTGACGTTCCCGAGCTTTCCAGTCATGCCATCGACCAAGCTACGGGCGGCCTAACCAAGACCGGGAGCGTAACCCCCGACGACCCGGCCGCTTTTCTGGCCACAGACCGCACAGGCCGCTACTTGCTCTCGTCCTATTACCAAGGCGGCCACGCGGCGGTGCATCCCTTGGGGGATGACGGCTCTTTGGGCGGTGAGCCCATCGAGTGGATCGCCACCGACGAGGGTGCGCACGCCATGCAGACCGATCCGTCCAACCGGTTCGCCTTCGTACCCCACATCGCCCGGATCAGCGACAACGTGCTGGAGCCGCCGAAGAACCTTCCCGGCCCGAACCAGATCTACCAGTTCCGGTTCGACGAGAACACAGGCAACCTGACGGCTAACGACCCGCTGGTCCTGGAGCAGGAGGATATGCTGGGCCCGCGCCACTACACTTTCCACCCCACGCTGAACATCGCCTACTTCTCCAATGAGCAGGGTTGCAGCGTGAGCTCCTACCAAATCGGAGAGGCGGGTACGCTGTCACACTTCCAGACCGTCACCACTCTCCCGGCAGGCGCCAGCGAAAGAAACACCTGTTCCCAGATCCAGATGTCCCCAGGCGGCGAATTCCTGTATGTTCCCAACCGGGGCCACAACAGCATCGCGAGCTTCGCGGTTGACGGCAGCGGCCGCTTGACTCCAACGGGCCATGTGCCCACCGAGGCGGTGCCCAGCGCCTTCAGTTTGGACCCCGAGGGTAAGTTCGTTTTCGCCGCCGGCTCGTCGACGGGAGTGCTGGCATCCTACCGGATCGATGGCGAATCCGGGGAACTCATTGCCATGGGGACCTATCCCGTGGGCCAACGCCCCATGTGGGTGCTGACCACCACCCTCGGCGCCTAGACTAGATCCAAGCGGACTCCTGGCAGGGCCTTTTAATTGTCACCCCGAGCGGAGTGAGGGGTCTAAAAATCTTTCGGCAAACCAAGGTTGATTCAGGGCAAGGACTTTAGATTCTTCAGTCGCGGAGTTTATCTTGAGCGAAGTCGAAAGGCTCCTTCAGAATGACAATTAAAGGACCCTGGAACCCCGGATGAATCAAGAGGGTAGATAAGGAGGCGCGATGGAACTCGGACTGTTTCTGGAATTCGTGGCCCTGGAGAACACTACTGACCAGCAGGCCTTCCAACAGGGTTTTGACATTGTGGACGAGGCGGAGCGGATGGGGTTGGACTCGGTCTGGCTGGCCGAGTACCATTTCATCCCTTTTAGCGTGCTGTCTTCTCCGCTCACCGTGGCCACCGCCATCGCCGCCCGGACCCAGAGGATGCGAATAGGCTTCGGCGTCGCCTTATTGCCCTTGGCGAACCCGATTCGCATGGCCGAGGAGATCGCCACCCTGGACCATATTTGTCAGGGCCGGTTGGACTTCGGGGTTGGCCGCGGCACCTTCCCGGAACATCATGATGCGTTCAACTCGCCCTATCCCGAGAGCCGGGGCCGGTTTGAGGAGTACCTGCAAATCATCCTGAAAGCTTGGACGTCGGAACAGTTCTCCTTCGAGGGTGAGCACTATCAATGCCACAACCTTTCGGTGCGGCCCAAACCGTTCCAAGACCCCCATCCGCCAATCCGGGTCGGCATCACCTCGGCGGAGACCTTTCCGATCATCGGAAGGATGGGTTATCCGATCTTCATTAACCCCTCCCGGGTTTTCGCCCTGTCCGAGCTTGCGGAATACATTAGGGAGTACCAGTCGGCCTGGAAGGATGCCGGACACCCGGGGAAGGGCGCCGTCGGGTTGCGGCTGCCGGTCTACCTGGCGGAAACGCAGCAGCAAGCCTACGAAGAGCCGATGGACAGCACTCTGGTGTCGATGCAAGGCATCGCCCAAAGGGTAGCGGAGAGCGCCTCCCGCGAGGGCACCACCGGCAACTGGCAGGCCCAAGCCGACCGCATCCGCAACATGACCTACGACGATTGGCGCCGGGACAAGGTGGTCTTCGGCACCCCCGATGCAGTTCTGGACCGGCTCCTGGAGTTGAGGGAAGAGTTACAGTTGAGCCAAATTGTCTTTGAGCATAACCTGGGCCGCCGGATTCCCTACGACCAGCAAATGACCTCGTTGGGGCTTTTGGTCGACCAGGTTATCCCGCACCTAAAGTAGCGCCGACCGGTGGACCCCTGTTAGCTGAACGTCGACCGGCGGCCCTCCATGTTGGTGTGGATGTCCAACAACACGGTGCGGCCCTCGCGGTTTAGTTGCTGGGCCCTCACCAGAGCTGGCGCGATTTCCGAAGGCTGGGTGACGGTAATGCCCACGGCCCCCATCCCTTCGGCGATCATCGCGTAGTCCCCGCCCATTCGGGTCAGGCCAAACAACTCATTGGCCGTCGGATAGCCGCCGGGGTAGGTAGCCATGCCGCCGTTGTTCAACACTACGGTGGTGATCGGCGCCTCGGCCCGTACCGAGGTCTCGATGTCGAGGCCGGACATCCCAAAAGCGCCGTCGCCCATGAAGTTCAAGCAGAACCTGTTTGGATCGGCCAGCTTGGCCCCGATCATTAGCGGGATACCGTAACCCAAATGGGTGGACTTGCCCCAGCCGATATAGCTGTGGGGGGTGGTAGCGGTGTAGAAGGGGATAATGGAGTCCCGCGGTGCGCCGGCATCGTGGGTAACTACGCTGTTCTCTTTGTCCAGCGTCCGCTCCAGTTCGTTGATCACCCGGTAGGTGCCAATGGGCACCTCGTCGGAGTCAAGGAGCGGTTGCCACTGCTGTAGCCAACCCCGCCGCACTTCGGCGATCTCCTCGGCGACACCGTTTTCACCTCCCCTGCCGCTGGGCCCGGTCTGGGCTTTCACCTCGTCAATCATCGCCTGAAGGGTCACGCGGGCGTCTCCCGGCAGGCCCACGTCAACCGAGAAGTCTTTGTTGATGTCCTCAATGCTCTCCACGTTGTGGATTATGACCTTTCCGTCGGGGACCGGTTGCCCGTAGCTGGTCCTGGTCATACTGGAGCCAACGGCGAACAAGACGTCCGATTCCTGGACCCACCGGCGGGCCGGCAGGGAGGTGGCTCCGCTGCCCGCCCCTAGGGACAGGGGATGCCGTTCGTCGAAAGACGACTTCCCCGGCATCGTGGTGTAAACGGGTATCTGGGCAAGCTCCGCCAACTCTCGCAACTCCTGGGTGGCCGAGGCGAACAACACGCCCATTCCCGACCAGATGACCGGCTTCCGGGCGTTGAGCAGCAATCTGACGGCGTCGGCAACGTCACCCGGGGACGGGGATTGAAGGAGCCGCTTGGGCGACTGGTAATTGAGGGCGGACTCGGGAGTTTCCTGCTCGCCGACATCGGCGGGGATTTCAATGATTACCGGGCCGGGGCGGCCGTTGCGCAGGTGGTGAAAGGCCCGGCGCATAACCGCGGCCACCTGTCCCGGCTGGGAGATAACCTCGGCGTGCTTCGAAACCGACTGGTAGCTGCGGGCCGGAGAGAAATTTGGCCGAACAGCGTACTGGCTCAGGGCCGGACCCCCGGCCAAGTACAGTATGGGAATGTTGTCGGAGAAGGCTTGGGCGATGCCGCCATGGGAATTCTCGGAGCCCGGGCCTCCCTGGGTGATAGCTACCCCGAACTTCCGCCGGTCGTTCATCCGGCTGTAGCCGTCGGCCGCCATCAACGCGCCCCGTTCTTGGCGGAACATAATGGTCCGGATGCCTTCTTTGGCCGCCGCCTCAATCAACTGGTTAGACGGAAAGCAGGACACCCATTCCACGCCCTCGGTCTTTAGCACCCGTGCTACCGCTTCGTTAACGTTCATGTTCGTATTCGCTCCCGTGTTGGTTCACTGCTAAGAGTTTGGGCAGCCCCGTAACTCTTCCTCTCACGTGTATCCTGATAATCGCCGGTATTCTAACACCTGAGTTGCTTCGCCGCAGTCACCGCCTCATTTTTCCTACTAAACCGCAGTAACCCCGGTGCTAGCCAACCCGGCTGAGATGTACAATGAAAACGTTGGCCTAAAGTGGGCCGTCCGGTAGGGCTACGGAGCTCACCGGGCAAGCAGATAGGCAAGGCCGGAGCTTATTGGTTTGACTCGGCTGAGTCATTAGCCGTCTACCGGGGGAGATTTTGGCATCCTTGGGGGGCATTATGGTATTTAATCCCTTGAAATGGCTTGGGGTTGCTGTGGCGGTCGTGGCGCTAACTGCGGCGCTGAGCGTGGCGTGCGGCGACGATGCCATTCCGGAAAACTTGACGCCCGAGGGCTCGACCTTGATTGCCGATGTGGATTTAGAAGCCGTTAGGTCGAATTTTGACTTGGAGTCTCTAATGGACCGTTTCTCGCCGGATCGAGATGATTCGGAAAGCCAGCTTGAGCTCCGGGACATCACCAAGCTGGAGTTCTTTGGCGACGCCACTCGAATGAAGGAGTCTTTCGGAGTCTTGGTGTACGGGACCTTCGACAAAGCCGCAATCATCGACAAGTTCACCTCCAGTATCGAAGGCTCTCCGAACCAAGGAGAATACAAGGGTCACGATATCTATTCCGGTGACAAAGAGGGGTCAACGCTGGCGCTCAGCGTGCTTGACGACGGCATTGCAGTGTTTGGCATTGCCGAGGCAGTGCAGGAAGTTATCGACGTGGTTGAAGGGGACAAGTCCGGGGTATCCGGCCCGCTGCGAGACGGACTTGACGGACTTGGGGAGCGATTATTTGGCCTGGCCGTGGATGGCTCCGCCGTCTCCTCCCAATCGGAGGACCAACCGGAAGACCTGCCTCTTCCCCCTGATTTCACTGAGGCAATAGACCTGATTACTTTGGCCGGACGGGTCAAAGGAGAGTTGTTGGTGTTTACCGCGGTCTTGGGCTTCGACAACGAGGAGGACGCGACTTCGACCCACGAAACACTAACCGGGCTCAAGGGGTTCCTATCGATGGTTTCTGATGATCCCCAAACCGCGGATATTCTCTCTGGACTTACTCTCACCCAGGACGGAAAGCGCGTCACGATAGAGTTGGAATTAGCGAAATCCCGAGTCGCGGACCTAATTAGCGAGGCCGTCCCGGGCCCTTAATAATGGCGGCCCCTGGGTTCGGATAGGTAGGGGTTGCAAGTAGACCTAAATGTGGTCTAAATTTAGCTCGAAGCGGAGGTGAATTGTGAGCCTGTCTAACCGAATCAAGCCGATCAGTTACCTTAAGGCGCACGCCGCCGAGATCGTACGCACGCTTGAGGACCAGCGACAACCCTTGATCATCACTCAGAACGGAGAAGCCAAGGCGGTGATGCAAGATATTCACAGCTACGAGCAGACCCAGGAAACCCTCTCGTTGCTGAAAATGCTCGCACTAGGGATGCGACAGGTGGAAGGAGGTCAGGTTCAACCCGCCGCCGTCGTCGTCGCGAGGCTTCGGGAGCGGCGGCACCCCCGCTGATGCCCTTCCTGGTCCAGTTGACCGATGACGCGGCACGGGACCTAGAGGATATCTGCGATTACATCGCTCAGCACGATGGACCGGGCCGGGCGGACCACGTGTTAGAGCAGATCGAAAGGGCGTTCCGCAACCTGTCCCAGAATCCCCAACGCGGCGCTTATCCTCAAGAATTGCTAGAAATCGGAATTCGAGAATACCGGGAGACTTTTTATGGTCCCTACAGAATCATCTACCGGGTGATAGAAAATAACGTCTACGTGCTCGTGATCGCCGATGGACGCCGTGATATGCAGACGTTGTTACAGCGCCGCTTGCTGCAAGCGTAATTTGTCAACGCTCCGTCACGGCGGCTTGTCCGGCCCCCTTTAGCTACCGGTCGAGCAGGTGGCGCATTGCTTGGGGAGCGGCGGTGGCGGCCCGTTCTAATAACTCGTCGTGGGTCAGGGTGACGACGGGGTGGACGGTTATGGCCAAGCCATAGTCGGCGTCACCGCGCATCCGGGCCATGGCGCGGGCTTGGCTAACGAAGGGTTTGGTGGTGAGAACTGTGGAGGCCGCTCCCAGCAACTCCATCTCCATCGCGTCGTGCACACTGCACGAAGTACAGGAACCTCATTCGGCGGTGGCGTGAATCATCACGTCGCAGCGGCGCGCCAGGTCCTCCAGCGCGGCCCGGTCGGCGGGCCATTGATGGCCTCCCTTGTTGTACTCCACCACCTCTTTTAGCGAGTAGCGCTCGCCGATGATGTTGGCCATCATCCGCAGTAGGGTCTCGGAGTGGGGCTTGTTGTTGGACAGCAGCCCTAGCACCTTGCCGTCCAGGTTGGCCGGACGGATGGCCCGCACTGCCCGCGACGGCTGGGCTTCGTCTCTGGGGTCGAGGGTGTAGATTCCGGTCATGCCCGTTCTACCTCCTGTTTTGGTACGGCTATCTCCCGGGTCACGGAACGGCTACTGCCCCACGACGAAATGATAGCCATGAACTCCCCGGCGTCGCCTCCTGCCGGGACCACGGTGATCCGGTCGGGACCGGATACGCAGCCGGTCAACCGCTCCCGGTCGGCGTCGGGAGAAAGCCGGTCCATGCGCCGCCATTGGTCCCACTCCCCGGCGGACCGCAAGGTCTTCTCGTAGAGGAACTCGGCCACTTGGGCGCGGCTCCAGCCGGAGGCGGCCACATAAGCCATCAGTTCCTGGCTGATTACCAATACCAGCTCCGAAAGCGACGGCCCCAGCCCCAACATGGCGTGGGCGGCGGCGGTCAGGAAACCCTCCGGTTCCCGGTCGCCGTGGGTCTCCAGTTGCAGCGGCGCGTTGGCGGCGACCATGGTGACGGCGCTGGAGCCCGGACGGAAGCCCTTGTACTCGGCTAACGACGGCCAAGAACTCGTCTCCAAGTCCTCGGCGAAGCAGAAGCTGTACTTGCCGGAATGGCCGAAGGTGCTCTTGTCCATGTCCTGGGACACCGAGCCGTAGAAGTTGGCCTTGATCAGGTTGATCGCCCGGCCAATGGCGGCGTTAGCCCGGTTCGCGTTCCCCATGAGGTTAACGCCGCTGTTCATGCCGATGCGGGCGGAGTAGGGGCCGCTAACCATTACCAGGTTAGCAATGCCGTTGGTGGAGGTGCTGCTGGCGTGGAAGTTGTAGGCTCGGTCGCAGACCGCGGCTATTGCTGCTACGACCACCGGGAAATGCTCCGGCAGGCACCCGGCCATTACCGTGTTGACCGCGACCTTCTCCGCCGGGAACTGCTTGCGCCGGATGCCCTCGGCGCCCAGGATGTCCTGGGGCGCTAGGCCACAGTAATCCAGCATGGCTTGGACTCGTTCCGGAGTGGGCGGAACGATAGGTAATCCGTCGGTCATCCCCTCGCGGAAGTAGTGCTCTTGGGCCTCTTCCCAGTCGCGGAATTGCATCTGATTGGACTGCATGGCAACCCCACTTTAAGCCAAAACGGCCAACCGGCGCAATTGTAGGCCATACAACACAAGTGTTGTGTACAATAAAGAACTGGTTGCCAAAATCAAAAGGGACCTGGGACTGGAATGATGCTGGCTTATCCGATACTACTCGAAAAGGACGACAATACCTTGTTAGTAACCTCTCCCGACCAAGGAAGTTTCTTGGGGAAGCTTCGGTCTGACCGGCGATAGAGTCCCTCAAGAGGTTTGAGCTGGGGTCAAGGGTTGCATCGTCGACGTGTTTTACGAGGTGACGCCATGAGATTGGGGAGATTTGCCGTTCCAATAATACTCATTTCGGCCATTGTTCTGCTGGGCGGCGTCACGGCGGCATTGGTCGCCGCAAAGTCCCAGCCGCCGCGCCCGGCGACGCCGCCGGTGCCCGCGATAGTGTCGCCTGCCGAAGCCACGTCCACGCCTACGCCCACACTCGAACCCCCACTCAAGCCGGTACTGGGCCCCACGAGCAAGCCCCCACCCAAACCCACATCCGGTCCTTGGCCAAAACCCACGCCAAAGCTCTCAGCCGAGCGCGGGCCCCAGTCCGTATTCGGCGCAACTCCCCAGGAATCATCCCCGCCGGTCTCGCAAACGGAACGTTCCACGGAAAAGGCCGGAGGGAAAGGTCCCAGCCAAGGAACTGTCTATACCTGGCAGGACGGCGACAGGACCATGAGGATCGTGCTGCAAGACGACCTAGCCGTCCAGAAGACCGCCGCCAACACGCCCCAGGACGTTGTGGTGGCGAGGGGGGGTGAGGATAGCGTCGTCAGGAAACAGGGCAGATACGGTGGCGACCCCCAGCCGGTGTTCCGGTCGGAATCGGGAGGTGGGCTGATGACGCTGCCCGGCGGGGTCTTGCTGCTCTTGGATTCCGGGTTGGACCAAGCAAAGGTCGAAAGCTTTTTCTCCCAAAACGAAATCCCGTTAGACCGGGTGTCGGAATTGGGTTTCCTGGAAAACGGGTTCTTCGTGGAGACCGGGCCGGGCCTCCCGTCGCTGGAACTGGCCAACGCGCTAGCCGCCCAAGATGGCGTGTTGATTTCCAGCCCGAATTGGTGGATAGAGGTGGAGGCGAAATGAGGCCGTCGAGGCCGTCGGCGGGCAGGCTGCTTTGCCTGGCAATCTGCATTTCCTTGGGGGTTCTCCTAACCGGCGGCGAGGCCCGGGCGCAGATGTCTGACGACCACAGTAACTTTCTTGGCAACGCTGCTGCGCTTCTAACGCCGGGCGTGCCGGTAACCGGGGTCTTGGAAAACGCCGATGACGTGGACGTTTTCCGGTTCCAATCGGCCCTCGCGGCCCAAGACGTTTGGGTTTACACCAACGGCCTTACCGATACTGTTGGGCAACTCTATGACAGTACCGGCGCCCCGATTGCAGCCAACGACGATAGCGTCCTTGCGAACACGCCTCACAACTTTTTCATCGGGAGAACTCTCAGTCCGGGGACTTACTACATCGGCGTTTTTAGTACCGGCGCTCTTGGCTCTGCACAACCGAGCACCGGGCCGTACAGCATCCACCTCCGGTTAGGGGCCGACCAAGGCCGGACCCTGGGCACGGAGGCGCCTTTGCCCCTAGACACCGATATAGACGGGATCATCGGCTCCGCCGGGGATCGAGACCTGTTCAAAATAGACCTGTCCACGAAAGCCGACGTTGTGATTTACACCTCCGGCAACATCGATACCATAGGGGAGCTTCTCGACTATCGGGGCGTTCGGCTTGAGTCTAGCAACGACAGTGACATCTCGGAGGGGGCTTTCGACTTTTTCATTGGGAGGACCCTCGCTCCGGGGGTTTACTACATCGCCGTTAGCAGTTTTGGAGGGGAAACCGGGCCGTACCGGCTGCACACTCGAATAGTGGCCGACCAAGGCGACATCTGCACCAATGCGGCGGATTTACTCTTGGATTCTTCGGAAATCGGACTCATAGACTCGTACAATGACAAGGACTGTTTCAGGTTAGACCTGTCCGCCGCAACCGACGTTTGGATTTACACCTCTGGCTCTCTCGATACTGTCGGGGAGTTGTTGGACCGCAACGGAAACCCTATCGCGGAGAACGACGACAGTGTCGGCTCGCAGGGGCTTCACAACTTCTTCATTGCGAAAAGCCTGGCGCCAGGAGTCTACTACATCGCCGTTAGCGGTTATGGAGGGAAAACCGGGCCGTACAGGGTGTACGCTCAAAGCACGGCTGACCAAGGCGACACCGTTGTCACGGCGGAAGAATTGACCTTGGGCACTCCGGTAATCGGCCTCATCGACCCGGGCGACGACGCCGACCTTTTCAAGCTGGACCTGTCCGGTGCAACCGCGACTACCGAGGTCTTTATTTACAACTACGGAGGCGTCGATACCGTTGGGGAGCTATTTGACAGTGACGGAACGACCTTGCTTGGCGCCGATGACAACAGTGGCTACTACTTGAACTTTTTCATCCGGAGAGAACTCGAACCGGGGGTCTACTACATCCGGGTAAGCAGCTACAGATCCGAAATAGGGCCCTACGCCGTGTTCGCTGAACCCGTGACGCCTTTCACTCTGGGAACCGTACAAGAGGGAGCTATTACCAAAGGCTACGATGAAGAATACTACAAGCTGGAGTTATCCGGTCCAACCGACGTTTGGATATACGCCGCAGGTCCTCTCGATACCGTTGGAGTGTTGTATGACAGCAACCTTACCCCGATTGCATTCAGTGACGACAGCGGCGTAGTGGGCAGGCGCACCGCTTTTCATTTCAGGGAAACTCTCGATGCGGGAACTTACTATATTAATTTAGGCAGCTTCGAGACGGGAACCGGGAATTACACGCTGCATGATCAAACCGTAACTGATCCCGGCGGCAGCACTGGCGCCGCATCCCGTCTGACCCTCGGCTCTCCAACCCCGGGAACGATTCACCCGGCCACCGACGCGGACTATTTCAGGCTGGACTTCACCCGGAACACCAATCTCCTCCTCTACGCTAAAAGCGTGACTTTATCCCCCATCTTGGGAAACGTGTTGGATAGGAACGGCAATAAACTTCGCGTGAATGAATACTCCAGAGACGATGGTTTCGTAATCAGGGACGACTTCGGCCCGGGCACCTACTACGTCAAAGTGACCGCCGCTCATGATTCCTCCGATCCGCTTACCGCTCCCGTGAACTATACAATTCACGCCTTTGAGGATTCCACGTACACCGACTTCATCGAGGGCTGCCAGGGGACGACCGGCGACCCTTTGTACTTATGCCAATGGCACTTGCAGAATCAAGAGAGAGACCAGGCGGACATCAACGTCGAACCGGTTTGGGCGGAGGGCATCAACGGAGAAGGCGTTAATATCGCCGTTGTTGACGACGGTATGGACTTCAACCATGAAGACCTGACCGCTAACGTCGACACCACCCGCAATCACGACTACACCGGCAGGGGCAGCATACATCACCCATTCGAACACCACGGCACATACGTGTCCGGCGTCATCGCGGCGCGGGACAACAACAATATCGGCGGGCGCGGCGTGGCGCCCAGGGCCACCATCTACGGGCACAACTTCCTGGCCGACCAGACCTATTTCAGCCTGGCGGACGCTATGACCCGCAATCAGGTTGTAACCGCGGTGTCCAACAATAGTTGGGGGCCGACGGACGGCCCCGGTATTGGGTTCTCTCCCCGGTTGTGGGAAGCGGCGGTGGAGACGGGGACCAGGGAAGGTTACGGCGGCAAGGGCACCCTCTATGTCTTTGCCGCCGGAAGTAGCCATGAGGAAGGAGACAATGTCAACCTTAACGAATTTGCCAATTACTATGCGGTGACTGCCGTTTGCGCGGTGAATGACAAGGACATCAGAAGCGATTACTCGGAAGTGGGGGCGCCCCTGTGGGTCTGCGCCCCCTCCAGCGACCGCAGGGCAGACTACCGGAGCATCGTCACCACCGAAAATTCCGACCGTTACAGCAACACTTTTGGCGGCACCTCCGCATCGGCTTCCATTGTTTCAGGCGTCGCCGCGCTGATGCGCCACGCCAACCCGGAGTTGACTTGGCGGGACCTGAAGCTGATTCTCGCCGCTTCCGCCCGGAAAAATGACCCGGAGAACACCGGATGGGAAGACGGGGCGCGCCGGTACGAGTCCGACTCCGCCACAGAGGTCTATTCCTTCAACCATGAGTACGGTTTCGGGGTGGTTGACGCCAAGGCCGCCATTGACCTGGCCAGAAACTGGAGCAACTTTCCGCCGCTCCCGCCAATGAAAAGTGAAAGAGCAGCTTCAGGGAGCATAAATACGCCGATTCCCGAAGCCCCGTCCTTCGGCAACCCCGGCACGGTCACCAGCAAACTCACACTGAACACCGGCATAAGGTTCACCGAATTTGTCGAAATCAGGGCCTCCTTCCGGCGCACGTCTCTCCGGGACCTGGACATTGAGCTGGTGTCCCCGTCAGGCGCTGTCTCAAAGCTGGCTGAACCCTACTACACTATTGATGGCGTCCCGTTGTCCGGCGAAATCCGGTTCGGCTCGGCGAAGCACTTGGGCGAAGACCCCAATGGCCAGTGGACGCTGCGGATGACCGACCGCATCCGGTTCGGGACTGGAACGCTGGATTCATGGAGCATCAAGGTCTACGGGCACGAGCCGCCCGCGGTAACCCTGAACACCGCCCCGGTGTTCTCTGACAGTGAGGGCAACCTAATCACTGAGACCGTCCGAAGCGTGGCGGAGAACACCGCCGAGGGTCAGAATATCGGCGACTCGGTTGCGGCCACGGACGCTGAGGACGACACGCTGACCTACACGCTAGGCGGCGCTGATGCCGATTCCTTCGACATTGACGCATCGACCGGCCAGTTGAAAACGAAAGCCACACTGAACTTCGAGGCGCAGGCCAGCTACAGCGTCGACGTTACGGCCACGGACCCATCCGGCGCCAGCGCCGCCATCATGGTGACTATCATGGTGACCGATGTAACTACGGGTAGCGCCTTGGGTGATAGATATGACGCCGACGAAAACGGAGTTATTACCAAGGATGAGGCCATCGCGGCTGTAGTCGATTACTTTAATGGCGATATTACCAAGGAAGAGACAATAAGGGTCATAACGCTTTATTTTTCCAGTTACTGATACGTGGATAAGTTTCTAAACTGTCCCCGGCCTGGCGTTCTCTACCACACGCTCTTGCGGTGTGCGAGGAGTGTTCGTGGGAATGTGGCTCCCCGAGTAGGATTCGAACCTACGACCTAGCGGTTAACAGCCGCCCGCTCTACCGCTGAGCTATCGGGGAACGATGCTTGGGCTGGAAGCCCTGACCGAGGCACAAAAGACGGCCACTGGCGAACAGTGACTGCCTTTGGTATGTGGCTCTAAAATTGTAGCACCTGGATATTCAACTCTCAAGCTGCTATCACGGGAATTCTAGGACGATTGCAAAGTCAGTCAGGCCCTTTTCATTGTCACCCTGAGCGCAGCGAAGGGTCTGGAATTCATCGGGCAAGCCAAGGTTGGTTCCGGGCTAGGCGTTTAGATTCTTCAGTCGCGGAGTTTATCCTGAGCCAAGTCGAGGGGCTCCTTCAGAATGACAATTGAAAGACCCGGGTCACCAAGGCCCCCGGCCAAACCGAATCTAGACAATGACCCACTTCAACGATACTATTCCAGCATGGTTCCTAGGAGCGCTTGGATGGAACCACCGCCCCGAACACCCGGCGACCGGGATACCACGTCTAGTGCAATAGCAAGGAGCATCTAGAGTATGGATGAAAAAATAATCGGCGTAGCCGTAAGCGGCGCCACCTCCGAAGAGATTCTTGCGAGGATCGAGCGCAGCGAAAAGGCCGGTATCCCGGCCGTTTGGATGACCACCGGCGGAGCCCGGCACGACAGCATTACTACTTTCGCCGCGGCGGCGGGGCGCACCGAGCGCATAAAATTTGGCACCTCGATTGTTCCCACTTATCCTCGGCATCCTCTGGTGATGGTCCAACAGACCCAGGTGGTTGCCCAGTTGGCTCCAGGCCGCTTCCGCTTGGGCGTCGGCCCCAGCCACCGGCCTACGATGCGCGCCATGGGCATCCGGTTGCGCAGTCCCTTGGGCCACTTGAAGGAATATTTGCAAATACTCAAGGCCCTGCTCCAGAACGGCAAGGTCGATTTGGACGGGGAGTTTTACCAAGCCCACGAGACCATTGCTGAACCGGTGGACGTGCCGGTCATGGCTTCCGCCTTGCAACGGGGGTCCTTCGAGCTGTGCGGGGCCGAGGCCGACGGGGCCATTAGCTGGATCTGCCCGCCTCAGTACTTGCGGGACGTGGCAGTACCGGCGATGCAGGAGGGCGCCAAACAGGCTGGACGTCCGGCGCCGCCCCTCATCGCCCACGCGCCGGTGTGCGTCCACGATAACCCGGAAGAAGTCCGGGCGGCAGTCCGCCAGCAGGTTATGAACCCCCGGATGCCTTTCTACCAGCGAATGCTGGTCGATGCCGGATTTCCGGAAGCCACCGAGGGAGTGTGGAGCGACGCTATGATCGACGCCGTTGTCTTTTCGGGTAACGAGACCCAGGTGGCGGAACGAATCCAGGAGATGTTTTCGATAGGGGCCGCCGAAGTCTTGGTATCTCCTTTGGGGGCTGGGGAGGACCAAGCCGAGTCGGTGCACCGGACGACCCGCTTAATCGCCGAGTTGGCCAAAGCCCCGGCTGGCTGACCTCTATATGGCCACAGACACCGACGATTCCCGGCTAGGGCGGCTGGAAGGACAGGTAGCCCAGCAGTCCATCGCCATTCAGGAGCTCAGCCGCCGGTTAGATACCGGCTTCGCGGAAATCCGCGCCAGGATAGACTGGCTGTTTCTGGCGACTTGGGCCATCGGCGGCGGCATCATCGCCGCCTTGGTGGTCCAGATAGTCCGGGCCGGGTAATCCTCCGAAGGAGCCGGGCAACAGGTTGACAACCACCAGAGGAGACAAGCGAGGGAGCCATGTCTTCTGGCCAAAATTTGGATGAAACTCTTGAACTGGTATTACGCAGCCACCGCACGGGAGTGGCCGCCGCGCCGTTTGCCAACCCGGCGCTTAGAGAGGGCGACGCCTACCGGGTCCAGTACCGTTTGATTGCCGGGCTATTGGAGCAAGGGGAGACCATCTCGGGGCACAAGGTAGCCTTGACCACTGCCGCCGCCAGGAGTCATCTCGGGGTAAACGAACCCTGCTACGGCCACATCTTGGACCAAGGCGTTTATCCCAACGATTCGGATGTCCCGGTGGGAGACTTGGCTGAGCCCCACGCTGAAGCGGAAATCGCGTTCCTATTCGGAGAGGACCTAAAAGGGCCGGGGGTTACTCCGGTACACGTAATCCGCGCCACCGAGGCCGTGCTACCGGCCATCGAGTTGGTCGACTTGAAAGTGCAAACCCCGGGGATTCAGGCCGTCGACGTCATCGCCCACAATGCGCTGCACGGTGGCGTTGTGGTGGGGTCGCGGCTGAACCCTCTCGACACCTTGGACCTTCAATTCGAAGGTGTGACCGTCGACTACAATGGGGAGCACCACGGCAGCGGCACCGGGTCCGAGGTAATGGGAAACCCGATAAATCCCATCGTGTGGCTGGCCAACAAGCTGGCGGAGTTCGACGATTACCTTAAGGCTGGCGAGATTGTTATCTCCGGCTCTATCGTAACGCCGGTCAAGATCAAGCCGGGTGACCACGTTAAAGTGACCTACACCCGCCTGGGGGCCGTCGGAGCCCGCTTTGTTTAATTTTTTTGAAAGGGAGCCCATCATGGCTACTATGACTCAGCAACTGGTAAACCCGGACCAAGGCTTGGTAAGCGGGCGTATATACATCGAGCCCGACATTTATGAACAGGAACTGGAAAAGATCTTTGCCCGGTGCTGGCTATTTTTGTGTCACGAGAGCCAGTTGCCCAGTCCGGGAGACTTCTTCACCACCTACATGGGGGAAGACCCGGTGATCGTGGTGCGGAATAGCCAAGGCAAAATTAACGCCTTCTTGAATATCTGCCGCCACCGGGGCAACCGTCTGTGCCGGGCAGACTCCGGTAACGCGGCCGCTTTTATCTGCGCCTATCACGGTTGGGCCTACAACAACGATGGCGCCTTGCAAGCCGTGCCAAACTTGCACGACGCCTATTACAACGAGCTGGAACCCAATAAATGGGGTCTGGTGCCGGTGGCCCAAATAGACAGCTACAAAGGCCTGATATTTGCGACTTTCGATGCCACCGCCCCACCCCTCTTGGACTACCTGGGTGAGATGACCTGGTATCTGGACAACTTCTTCGACCGCCGCGAGGGCGGCATTGAGGTCATTGGCGGCATCAACAAGTGGGTGGTCCCCTGCAATTGGAAACTGCCGGCGGAGAATTTCGCCGGCGACTCTTACCACGCCCCTTGGAGCCACAACTCGGCGATTCAGACCGGGTTCAGTCCCGGCCCCAGCGTCCGGAGGACTTGGGGTGGGAGCCTGGTCTCACCGGGCAACGGCCATTGCTTGATTACACTGGCGGGCGGCGACTCGGCAGACGTTCCCTCTGCGGAAATCATGGCCTACGAGGAATCGATCTTGCCGGAGGTTGAAAAGCGCTTGGGCCCCCGGCGAAACCGCATCAATCCCATCGTGGGCACCGTTTTCCCCAACTTCTCGTTCCTGAGGGCCACCTCCCACACCTTCCGGGTCTGGCGTCCCAAAGGGCCCGAGCAGATAGAGGTCTGGTCCTGGGTCTACGTGGACAAAGCCGCTCCCCCGGAAATCAGGGAAGCCTTCAGGTTGTGCGGCATCCGCGGGTTTAGCCCCTCGGGCACCTTTGAACAAGACGACATGGACAACTGGCAAGAGTGCACCAAAGCGGGCCGCGGCGTCGTAGGAAGGCGGCACCCGCTAAATATGCAGATGGGCCTGGGCCACGAGGGTTTTGACCAAGAACTAAGCGCTTGGGCCAGCGACTTCAGGATCAGCGAGAGTAACCACCGGGCGTTCTACCGCCGCTGGGCCCAGATGATGGACGCCGAGACGTGGAGCGACCTATAGAGGGGGTTTGCAAAGCCGCTTCTCCTTTGCTCTGCAAGCCAAGTGTTAAACATCCTCGGGAGGGACCGAGTTGAGCATCTTAATCAAGAACGGCCGCATCGTCACCGCTGTCGATGATTACGTGGCGGACATCTTCGCGGAGGACGGTAAAATCCGCACCATCGGCATCGACTTGGCGGCCCAAGCGGACAAGACCGTCGACGCCACCGGCAAGTTCGTAATTCCGGGTGGAATCGACCCCCACACCCATTTGGACTTTCCTTTCGGCGGCACCGTTTCCTCCGATGACTTTCTCACCGGCACCGTGGCGGCCGCCTTTGGCGGCACCACCAGCATCGTCGATTTTGCGGTACAGCAGCGGGGGCACTCGCTATCCCAGTCCTTGGAACAGTGGCACCAAAAAGCCGAGGGCAAAGCCACGATAGACTACGGCTTTCACATGATCATCCTGGACCTGCCGGAGACCCGCATATCCGAGATGGACGACATGGTCGCGCAAGGGGTGACCAGCTTCAAGATGTTCATGGCCTACCCCGGTGCCGTGATGGTCGACGACAATACTATCTTTAGGGCCATGGTCCGGGCCGCCGACAATGGGGCCTTCGTCTGCCTCCACGCCGAGCACGGGCACATGATCGACGTCCTAGTTAAAGCGGCCTTGGCCCAAGGCAACACCGCGCCCAAGTTCCACGCCTCCACCCGGCCGCCCACCACCGAGGCCGAAGCTACCCACCGGGCAATCCGCATGGCGGAAGTAGCCGGGGCCCCGGTCTACTTCGTGCATCTGAGTTGTGCCGAGGCCCTGCAAGAAGTCCAAGCCGCCCGCGCCCGGCAGAGGTACGTCTATGCCGAGACTTGCCCCCATTACCTGACGCTGGACAACACCATGTACGATCAGGAAGGGTTTGAGGGCGCCAAATACGTACTCACTCCGCCTTTACGGGACAACTGGCACCAGACCGAGCTTTGGAACGGGCTCCGCCGCAACGACCTTCAGGTGGTGTCCACCGACCACTGCGCCTTCCGGTTCAGCGACCAGAAAACCCTCGGCCAAGGGGACTTTTCCAAAATACCCAACGGCGGCCCGGGGATCGAAAACCGGCTCAGCCTGCTCTACACCAAGGGCGTTGCTACCGGCCTCCTCAGCATGAACCGCTTGGTAGAACTTTTCTCCACTGCTCCGGCCAAGCTGTTCGGGCTTTTCCCCCGCAAGGGGACCATTGCCGTGGGCAGCGACGCCGACATAGTGATCATTGATCCTGACGAAGAGACCGTAATCAGTGCCCGGACCCACCACATGAACGTCGACTATAATCTCTACGAAGGGATGCGGGTTAAAGGAGCTCCTCAGGTGGTGATTGCCAACGGCCAAGTGGTCGTTGAAAACGGCGAATACACCGGCGCTACCGGCAGCGGCAGGTTCCTGAAGCGGAGCGCGTTATAGCCGGGCCCTCCTCGAACCAGAGGCCCGCACTTTCACCAGTACATATCTCGCCTGGGATGGCATGAATTCACGGGAAAAGGGCAACGGAGTTCACCGGACAAATTCTCAGAGCTTGTGAAAAATCCGGTTATTTCTGATGGCTTGACATATTAAACCGCTCATCCTGAGCGAAGCGGAACGGAGCACAGCGGAGTGTAGCGCAGTCGAAGGACCGGCTCGGGAGAAGCAGCTTAAAGCCACCAGCCCTAAACTCCAAGAGACTTAGGAATCGGATGGACGCAAGAAGAGCTTGGCACAACCATCCTTCGACTGCGCTCCTTCCAGTCGCTCCGCTCAGGATGAGCGGATTAAATCACAAGCTCTCAGCCAGTCGATTACCCCAGTCGATTACCTAGGAAGCCAAGATGGACCGAGTGGGCCTCATATTCCTCGACCGGCCCGGCCTAGTGGAACAGGTGGAGTTGGTCCGGTACGCCGAGCAGCGCGGATTTGAGTCGGCGTGGGTGTGCGAGACCCGCTTGGTACGGGACGCTATCACCCCGTTGGCCGCTTTCGCCGCCAAGACCGAGCGAATCAAGCTGGGAACCGGGGTGGTCAACAACTGGACGCGGACCGCCGCTTTAATGGCGATGACTTTGGCCACGCTGCACGAGCTTGCCGGGGAGCGGGTAATCCTGGGCATCGGCGCTTACTGGGAGCCCTTGGCGTCGAACCAAGGAATCTTTCGCCGTAAGCACCTGGCTGCCATGCGCGAATACGTGACCGTGGTGCGCCGCCTATTGGACCTGGAAACGGTGACCTACGAAGGCGAGGTAGTCAAGGTCAACGACTTGCGCCTAGACTTGGGGGATGGGGTTCCGCGTACCCCCAAAGCGGCGCCGGTCTACATCGGCGCTACCGGCCCTAGGATGATGGAGTTGGCCGGGGAGATTGGCGACGGGGTGTTTCACAACTTCTTCACCTCGGTCGACTATCTCCGAAAGTCCTTGCAGATGGTCGAAAGGGGCGCCCAGAGGGCGGGCCGCACGGTCCAGGAAATCGACATGCCTCAAATGATGGCCGTAGCCATGTCCGACGATGCCGCAGCCGCTCGCAACACCGCTCGCTACGCGGTCACCATGTATATGGGACAGCAACCCCACATCGCTAGGGCCAGCGGAGTCGACGAGCAGGTTATCCAAGACATCCACCACACCATTGGCGGGTGGCCGCCCCGGGCGGGCGGCATCGAGGACGCCATGTCCTTGGTTGGCGACGATATTGTCGACCTGCTGTGCGCCGCAGGCACGCCGGAGATGTGCTTGCAGCGGATGCAAGAGTACGTGGACGCTGGCGCCTCTTACCCCGTGCTTTGTCCCTTGACCCCCAACATCAGGGAGATTATCGACGTCTTTTGTCCGAAATAAGACCGCGCCAGCCAAGACCGGGGTCCCGGATGATCCGCCCCGGCGAGAGGTAACATGCCTAGGACCGTCCGTGCGGGGTTAGTCCAAGCCGGTGTGGGCCCGGCTTGGACTAACAACGGAGCCCCCGAGGAGTTGGACCGGCTAAAGCAATACCTGCTCGACAAGCACGTGGCCCTCATCGAGCAAGCAGCCGGTGACGGGGTCGAGGTGTTGTGCCTTCAAGAGCTTTTCTACGGGCCTTACTTCTGCGCGGAGCAGGACCGCCGCTGGTACGCTATGGTGGAGCCGGTGCCGGATGGCCCCACAGTCCGCCTGATGCAGGAACTGGCGAGAAAACACAGCATGGCAATGGTTGTGCCCGTTTACGAAGAAGAGATGGCGGGGGTTTTCTACAACACGGCGGCGGTGTTGGACCGCGACGGTTCTTACTTGGGCAAGTACCGCAAGACGCATATACCCCACTTGGCTCCCGGGTTCTGGGAGAAATTCTACTTCAGGCCGGGCAACAGCGGGTATCCGGTCTTTAGCACCGGCGTCGGCGCCATCGGCGTGTACATCTGCTACGATCGCCACTTCCCCGAGGGCGCGCGGGCCCTGGGACTCAACGGCGCGGAGATCGTATTCAATCCGTCGGCCACCGTCGCGGGGCTATCGGAGTACCTCTGGGAGTTGGAGCAACCCGCCCACGCGGTGGCCAACGGCTACTTCGTCGGCGCCATTAACCGGGTAGGGCACGAGCAACCCTGGAACATCGGCGAGTTCTATGGCAAGAGCTACTTCTGCAACCCCAAGGGACAAATCATTGCCCAAGGCTCCCGTGACCGGGATGAGGTGATCGTTGCGGACTTGGACTTGGACGAAATCCGAGAGGTACGAGCCACTTGGCAGTTCTTCCGCGACCGCCGCCCCGACACCTACCAAGGGCTGGCCGCGCCTTAGAGGCCAACAGCAGCAACCGTTCAAGCCACGTTTGTTAGAATTGACCGACCGGGTTCCCAGCGCCAATAGCTACAAAAATTCGAGGTAAGAAAAAATGGCAACGTTAACTGCACCCGACGCTGTATCCATGGACAGTCAAAAACTGCGGGAAGTCGAAGAGCTTTTTCAGCATCAAATTGATAGCGGCCTGCACCCCGGGGCCGGCCTTGCGGTTTACCGTTACGGCATGTTGGTGCTGGACCTGAACGGCGGTATCGCCGATTCGGCCACGGCTCGCCCGGTATCCGACGAGACCATGTTCGTGTTGTTTTCCTCTACCAAGCCCATCGCCGCCTCATGTCTCTACATTTTGCAGGAGCGCGGTAAACTGGCCTGGGACGACCCGGTCGTCAACCACTGGCCTGAATTCGGGAACCAAGGGAAAGAGGGCGTCACCATACGCCACATCCTCAGCCACCGGGGTGGTTTCCCGGAGACGCCGAAGGACCTGCCGTGGACCGATTGGAGCGACTGGGATAAAGTCGTCAAGGCCATGGAAAACGCCATACCGATCTATCCCGCTGGCGAGGTGATGGCTTACCATCCGATCAACTTCGGTTGGGTCATCGCCGAACTGGTGCGCCGGATAGACGGCCGGCCCTTCAACGAATTCTTGGCCCAAGAGCTTACCGGTCCTGTGGGAATGAGCGATACTTACGTCGGCCTGCCTGCCGACCTGGAAGGCCGGGTCTCGACTATTCATTTGATGGAAGACGATGCCGACCCCAATGGCTACGCTGGCGTCTTTGACCTCGCCGAGGTGCATACGTGCGTCGTCCCCGGGGCCGGCGGCATCGCCTCGGCCCGAGACCTAGCCACCTTCTACGCCATGTTGGAAAGGGGCGGCTCCTTAAACGGCGCGAACATACTCAAGCCCGAAACCGTGAAAGAAGTAACCGGCTTGCAGGTGGAAGGCATCGATGCTTCTAGCGGTCTGTTCGCCCGCCGGTCTTTGGGCCTGGCTTTGCAAGACGACCGGATGGGCTCGCCGGGCGATAAGCCTAACAACACCTTCGGCCATGGCGGAGCCGGGACTTCCGTGGGCTGGGCCGACCCGGATTCGGGCTTGGCGGTGGGCTTCATCACTAACGGCTTCCGGGGCAATGAAAATAATAACGCTCGCCTGACCGCCATATCCCAAGCGATTCGTGACGCTTGTAAATAAATTCCGGACAGCGCCAGGGTTACTTTTCACCCGAGACTATTCAATAGCAGGCAGGTTAAGTTGGACCAAGCGGAACTTAACGAATTTCTGGCCGAGACCAGAATCGCGGTAATGGCGACCATTAACCGGGACGGGTCTCCCCAGTTGACCCCCAACTGGTACTACTATGACGGAGAGCGGCTGACCTTCATCACCACCAAAGAGAGGCTGAAATTCTTCAACCTTAGACGGGACAGCAGAATGTCGGTGTGCATCTACGATGCACCCTTGGCTTCGGACTATGTGGTAATCCAAGGCCAGGCCAGCATTGCCGACGCCGGCTTCTGGGACGACGCTCGGTTGATCGTCTCTCGATACGTGGAGCCGGAGCGGGTCGACGAGTACATTGCCAGGTGGCAAGCGGAGCCCAGGATTCTAGTGACGGTGACGCCGGACAAAATCTATACCCGCAACCGTTGATCTGCCAAAATCTGAGTTAGTCTTTCATACCCGCTTAAAGCGGCGCCGTGAGGTAACGCCATGGCCTATTTCATGTACGTTTCCCTGCAGAACGACGATAAGATCGCAATCTTCCAGATGGACCCCGCTTCTGGCAACTTGCAAGCAGCAGGTTCTATCGAGACCAACCGCCCGGCTCCCTTGGCCGTCGACCCGGAGCGGAGATACCTGTTTTCCGGACGAAGAAATCTGGAGGACTTAGGACTAGCCAGCTTTCGTATTGACCGCGGTTCCGGGGGATTGTCGCCAATCGGAAGCATCCCCCTTCAAGGCGATCCGGTACACATCGCCACTGACCGAAAGGGGAATTATCTGCTGTCCGCCTACTACTATCAGCAAAGGGCGGCGGTCCACGCCATCGGCAGCGGGGGCGAGTTGGTTGACCCGCCGGTGGAGTGGCTACAGACGGACATCGGCGCTCACTTCATTATGACCGACCCCTCCAACAAGTTTGCGCTGGTGCCCCACATCGCCGACGGCTCTCAAAAGGGTCCCAACGCCATTTTCCAGTTCCGGTTCGACGAAAGCACCGGCCGCCTTACCCTCAATTCACCGCCCCGGGTTACACCCCAGGAACCCGAGGGCCCGCGGCATATCTGTTTTAACCCCAACCTCGACGTGGTCTATTCCTCAAACGAACAGGGTTGCAGCGTAACCGCTTATAGCTTCGACTCGGCCCAAGGCACCCTGTCCCAGTTCCAGACCGTCTCCACTCTGCCCGAGGGCTACTCGGACAGGAACTCCTGCTCCCAGATTCAGATAACCCCTTCGGGAGAATTCCTGTACGCCCCCAACCGGGGCCATAACAGCATCGCCGGTTTCTCGGTGGACCCGGCAAGCGGACACCTGACACCCCTTGGGCAAGTGTCCACCGAGCCAGTTCCCCGGGCCTTTAGCATTGACCCCCAAGGTAAATTCCTCTATGCCGCCGGCTTGGAGTCGGGCCGCCTCGCCGCGTATGCCATCGATGGCCAGACCGGCGCGCTGGAACCTTTGGAAACGTACCCCGTGGGACAACATCCCATGTGGGTCTTGATTACCGAGTTGTGAGCCGAGGGTCCGGGTGAAACTCCAACTGGAAAGCTGCCGGGTTACCGCTGTCCGGCTTGGGGACAAGACCTCCCTAGCCCAAGGCGTTCTCACCGTCAACGCTGACGAGATATGTCGGGCCGCTCAATTTGATGATTCGGTAGCCGACATCCGGGCCGAGGTGACGTCCCCCGGGGAAGAGACCCGGATCATTCACGTGATGGACGCCGTCGAGCCCCGGCTCAAAATCTCCAGTGACCGGTCTGCTTTTCCGGGCTTCTTGGGGCCCGCTCGTACCGTGGGCGATGGCACGACCCGGAGGTTAGCCGGAGCGGCGGTGCTGGGATCGGCCCAGTTGCCCGAACCCACCGGCGGCATCTTGGAATTCAACGAAGGCATCATCGACATGAGCGGGCCGGGCGCAGAGTACTGCGCCTGCTCTGACACCCACAACGCAGTCTTGGTGTTCACTCCCTCCCAACACGCTACCAACCCGGACTTCGAGAACGCCGTCCGTATGGGCACCCTGCAAGCCTCGCGGTACTTGGCCGAAGCCACCCTACGCGACGCTATGCCTGAAGAGGTTGAGGAATTCGAGCTGTTTCCGGTGGACCCGGCGCTGCCCCGGGTTGTCTACATCGATCAGGTACAGCAACAGGGCTTCTTGGTCCAGACCTTCCTCTATGGGCAGCCGCTTGGGTCTTTAATTCCCACACTACTGCACCCCAACGAATACTTCGACGGGGCGGTGGTCAGCGGCAACTACCGCAGCATGATGAAAGTCCCGACCTGGCTGCGCCAGAACCACCCGGTCATCCGCGAGCTATACCGGCGGCACGGCCAAGAAGTGAACTTCGTGGGGGTGGTCCTGTGCCGCGGCCACCACGACGACCACGAGCTAAAAGAGCGGAACGGTTACATGGTGGCCAAGCTGGCGCAGCTAATCGGGGTGCAAGGCGCTCTGATGACCCTGGAGGGCACCGGCAACACTTGGGTCGACTTCATGCAAAGCGTCAAGGCATTGGAGCAGGCGGGTGTACATACTGTGCAGATTGTCCACGAGTTGGGCGGCGCTGAGGGGAAGGACTGGCCCATAATCGACTACGTGCCCGAGGCGGACGCGATGGTTACCGGTGGCGGCGCCGACCGGCGCTTTACGGTGCCGACGATGCAGCGAGTGGTGGGGGGAACCGACTTGGTGTTCAGCTCCAACGAGGAATGGGGCCATCGGCTTACGGCGGCGGATAGCTTGACCATCAGCGCCCATGAAATGTACGCCGGTTTCTGGATGATGCAAAGCAACGGCTTCACGGCTCGAGATTACTAGGGCAGGGAGGACCACCATGGGCCCACCGGTCAGAATTGTCCATTATTTGAACCAGTTCTTCGCCGGCATCGGAGCCGAAGACAAAGCCGACGCTCCTCCACAGTACCGCCCTGGTCCCGTCGGCCCTGGGACCGCCTTGGCGGCCTTGCTGGGCGGCCAAGCCACCATTGTTGGCACCTTGGTCTGCGGAGACAACTACTTTATCGAGCACCAAGACGCGGCGATAACTCAACTGTTGGCTATGGCCGAAGCCCATGGCGGGGAACTCCTGGTTACCGGCCCGGCCTTTAACTCCGGCCGCTACGGGACGGCCTGCGGCGCCTTGGCGGAGGCATGGCAACAACGAGGCAAGCCGGCCGTCACCGCGATGAACGATAACAACCCAGGGGTCGAGCTGTTTCGCGGCGGCGTGTACATTTTGCCGACGGGGCCTTCGGCGGCTTCGATGAACGACGTTTTGCCCAAGCTGGCGGCCTTTGCTCTGCGTTTGGGCCAAGGCGCAGAGATTGGGCCGGCCGAGACCGAAGGCTACTTCCCCAGCGGGACGCGAAGAAACCTGCGAGCCCCAGCGGGGGCTGCGGAACGAGCGGCGGAGATGTTGGTAGCCAAGCTATCGGGGCAGCCGTTTCGCACCGAGCTTCCCGTGCCCGATTTCAGCGCCGTCCCGCCCGCCACGCCGGTAGCCAGCCTTGAGAACGGTGTTCCGAAGTCAATAGAGGTAGCCCTAGTGACCGAGTGCGGCTTGGTGCCGTCGGGCAATCCCGACCGGTTGGAAAGCTGGAACGCCTCCAAGTGGCTCAAGTACCCTATCGCCGGGGTCTACGATCTCCAAAGCGGGGACTATGAGGCCTGCCACGGTGGCTGCGACACTGCCGGGACCAATGCCGACCCCGACCGGACCGTGCCCTTGGACGCCGCCCGGGCGTTGGAGCAAGAGGGTGTCCTACGCCTACACGATCACTATTACGTCACCACCGGAAATATGGCCAACATCAAGACAATGTCGAAGATCGGGCAAGAGATCGCTCTCGACCTGAAGAATCAGGGAGTCGAGGCAGCGATTCTCACGGCAACTTGAGGCACGGGCACGCGTAGCGGGGCTACGCTGGCCAAGGAAATCGAAGCCGTCGGCATTCCGGTGGTATTGATTACCGCCTTAATCAGCATTGCGCAGCGGGTGGGCGCCAACCGGATATTCAAGGCCGAGGGGCGGTTCCATCACCCTTTGGGAGACCCGGAACTCACTCCTCAAGCCGAACTGGCTTGGCGCACCAAGGTGTTGCGGGCTGCCTTGCAAATGGTAGCCCAGCCGGTAACCGGGCCAACGGTAAGCAGCCTAGCCACCACTTCGGTTTAACAGGACTAACAGGCTGTCTCCAAAGTTCCCTCTCCCTTTGCGGGGTCTTTCAGTTGTCACCCTGAGCGCAGCGAAGGGCCTAAAACCCTGCCCATTCCGACCATTTTGCCGCCGAAAAACTTTAGATTCTTCGTCGCAAGCTCCTCAGAATGATATTGTAGGGGTTACTGCACCACTTGGGAGAGGACCGGAGTGAGGGTCGTTCCCACCAACGAACACCGCTAGTCAGCGGCCGCCGGGCTACTGGCCGCTTGGGCCCGTACTCTACCCGGCGGTTCACCCAGCAACAAAAACAGAAAGGAGCCGCACAAGCTGAAGACGGCTATACTCAAGAATGGGAAGGTGTAGGACCCGGTGATGTCCCGCAGATAGCCAGCATACAGAGGTGCTGAAAAGAGCAGGATATTCATCGGCACCATTGAAATCCCGGTAATGGCGGCGAAGGCCTTGCGCCCAAAGTAGACGCCACGGATCGACGTGGTAACCGGAGTACGCCCTCCGAAGCCTATCCCCATCACCAGAGCAAAAACGAAAAGCAACTCGGTGGTGTGGGCTACCACCAGGGTGACCACCGCGAACGACTGAATGGCGGAAAAGCCGAAGGCCACCATTCTGATAGGCAACCGGTCGCCAAGGTAGCCGCCAATCGCAATGAAGATCGCGTTCACCCCGGTATAGGTAGCTATAACCGCGCTAATTAGCTGTAGAGAGAATCCCCGGTCGTCCAGCATCAACCCCAAGTGCACCATCACGCTAACGATAACAATGGAAGAAGTGGCGTGGCCCACGCTGATCAACCAAAAATTCCTGGTCCTGATGGCCTCCTGCCAAGTCAGTCCCCACTCTTCTGCATCTTGACCACCGGCAGGTGCGGTAGTCCTAGTCTGGGTTGGGCGAAGGGACGCGGCCCCGTCAGGATGCAGCCCCAAATCTTCCGGGCGATTACGCACCAAGCGGGAAAGCGGGAAGGCCGCCCCCACGATTACTAGACCGATCAAGAGGGAGGTCATTCTCCAACCAAACCGCTCCGACACGTTCGGGTCGGAACCGCCGATAGACCAGGCCAGCAGCAAGGGAATAACGATGCCACCCAGGGCGAAGCCTTCCATCACCAGAGACATCGCCCGCGACTTGAGCTGGATGAACCAGTGGTTCATTACGGTCATCATGGGGAGCCAAGTACCCAGGGCCGCCCCCATGCTCATAAGGAAGAACGCCGCGTAGAGGTGCCAAAGCTCTCGGACTTGGCTAAAGACCACAAAGCCGGCGCCCAGGATGGTCATTCCGATAAAGACCATGCGGCGGGGTCCCAGCTTTTCCACCAGCAGCCCTTCCACTGGGCCGAGCAAGCCTCCCTCGATCCGGGTCACTGCGAACGCCCAGGACATCTGACCCGCGCTCCAGCCGAAGGCGTTCCGCAGCACCGGGTTCCACACCGGCAAGCCCTGGAAGAGGGGAACCGTGCCAATCGCCATAATCGTCGCGCCGACACAAGCCATCAGCCAGCCGTAGAACATCCCCCGCATCCGCCGCACCACCTCCGGGGTACCGGCGGCGGCCATCAGGAAGAACCCGGAGCCCAAAATGAGCAGGCCGGTCAACGTCATGACGCAACCTCTTTTGAAGCGAAGGAGATTTGTCCGGAGACACCCAAACTTGGCTTAAATACAGCGGACATTGAAACCTTGCGTCCTCTAATTTCAGAACGTACCGCCGGGGACCGCCCCGTTACGTCCAACAACTCACGAAATCACCGGAATGGGCAGCAAACCGCGCTATCCAAACAGTGAACATTATCGCGCGAAGGTGTTACAATACTGTCACAACTTAGAATATTATAGGGCAATTACTATTACAAGTGTTTGGGACAATGTAACTGCGGGTCTCATTGCGAAACTGTTCATGGCAAAAGGGGCGGCAGTGGAATTACGCCCATCAAATGGGTCCCTTGAGAGTCTAAGCCCAGTACGTCGGCCTATACCAAACAAATAGATACCGTTACAATGGTAACCGGCCGGAAGACTTGGCCGAGAAAAATACGGGAGTCAACCGCTGGAATAAGGACTGATCCGCTAGCTGAAAACTGTCGTCAATATCTAGATAGACTCAGATCCGCATATCGTCCCGGAATGGTCCATTATCAACTCTCGAGGTGACTCCTCGGGGTGATCTTGAGGAAATTTAGAACTCTACCTGTCGGCCAAATTGACTTCGCATTGCCCAGCCAGGCTAGCATCGCCGTTACCAGCGCCTGAAGGAGCTGACCAACCATGAGAATGCGCTATATCGTGATGCTGGCTGTCGGCTTGATTGCCGTCATCGTAGGGGGAGGCCTATTCGGTGTGTCCACGTGGAACGACTCTCGCACTTTCGTCGACAGCGACGACGCGGAAGTCGTCGCGGACCTGGTTAAAGTAGGGTCCTTAAACGCCGGGCAGATTATTGCTTTGAACGTCGACGTAGGCACTACGGTCTTAGAGGGGCAGGTTATCGCCACGGTGGACATTCCCACCGTAGTTTCCGCATCCGCGGTTACCGACACTGCCAAGATCGGCCTTCTGGACGTAAGAGACCAACTGGCGGACGTGGTAGCTCCCCGGTCCGGTATCATAGCGGCCCGATGGGTCAAGGAAGGGGACACGGTGCCCACGGGCCAGCCGGTTGTTACTCTGATGGACCCGCGGCACGTCTGGGTCGAGGCCGATATAGAAGAAGACGACATCAAGAAGGTGCGCCTCGGACAGCCCGTGGAGATAGACATCGACAGCCTTGGCTACAAAATTATGGGCCGGGTGGAGTTAATGTCGCCGGTTACCTCCTCCACCCTGCGCCCTCCGGCGGCGCCGAGCGGTCCCGCTCGCGGTCAAGACGAACGGGTGGTGCCAATTAAGATCGCTTTGGATGCCGGGCATCCCACGTTGATCCCCGGCTCGACAGCAGAGATAAAAATTCGGGTCCGTTAGCTACGTCTGTTAGCTTCTAGGGCAACGAACTGGTACGGGCGCTCAGGTACCGGAAATTCACACTTGGCCGCTATATGATCATGTCGACTAATATGGCAATAATCTCTAAAACCGCTCCTTAAGCGCGAAAGCGTGGGGTGTACCATGGCCCAACAAGGGTCTAGTAGCGAGCTAAAGTCCTTTGAGTTCGACGAGGTTAAGTTTCGTGAACTCGTGATTTATATTGCACAGAACTCCACCGACGACCCTACCTTTGGGTCCGTCAAATTAAACAAGGTGCTTTATTACTCGGATTTCGCCTCCTACAGGCTCCTCGGCCGGCCCATAACGGGCGCCAAATACCAAAAGCTGCTAGAGGGACCAGCGCCTCGGGAACTCTTATCCGTCCGTGATGGACTTATCCAATGCGGAGATGCTCAAATCGAGACCCGTCCCTACTTTACAGGGCAGCAAAAAAGACTTGTCATCGCCACCGGGAGAGAAGCGAACAAGGAAATCTTCGACCCGAGTGAGCTTGAGTTGGTCGACGAAGTTATAGATTACTTCCACGGCAAGACTGCGCGTGAGGTATCGGACTTCTCTCACCGCGAGCCGGGATGGGTCCTCGCAAGGGACAGGGAGACCATCCCTTACGAGACCGCATGGTTAAGCGGTGACCCCATCGATGCGGAGATCGAGCAACTAGGACTGCGGTTCGTCCAAGAGGATGTCTAGTCTACCGGAAGGGTTTGAGATAGCCGAAGGCGATGGGTTTCTAACAAGCGTTCGCGAGATTCTTGGCTCTGCCCAAAGATGGGACGAGATTCGCGCAGCAGTAGACTGGGCTCTCCATCTAAACCCGACCGACCCATCGTTTGCTACTCGATTGGCCGCCAACTTGTGGGTCACTCAAATACACGGGCCACCAGAGCTTGGGGTCTTCTACGAAGTCAATGAGAGAGACCGCATCGTAACCTATCAGTTCGTCGCGATGAACTAAGCTCCTCGCAGCCACCATTAATGTCCATTTCTAGGTCGAACTCTTAGCAGCATCCCAGCTAGAAAAACATGCTCAGGTTCTTGGACCGGATGACGTTGGAGTCTAGGACTATCGTCCGGCGGGCGATCTTCCAAGCGTCATCGGTCCGACGTAGCTCGTCCTCGCGATAACCGGCGAAGATGTTCTCATCCGTCTCGTGGTGGGAGCGGTACACTATGAAAGCCGTCTTGGTTTTTACCACCTCGTCAGAGACGGGGTCGACTACCAGGTTGCCAACAATGTGCCGGGTGCGGGATGGCGGGTCCTCGGCCCAAGCCATCCCGGTCTCCAAGCGGTCCACTCGCATCGTCAGGTAGGCCTTGTCGTCTTCGAAGATGGCAAGGTCGCCCAACTCAGTTAATTCCCGGTCCAGTTCGTTGCGGTGCACGTTTAAGCGGCGGGGCATGAAGTAGAGGACGTCGTCGGTGAAGAGGTCCAGCCACTCCCGGAGCCGCCGTTCGTCCAGCATCCAGGCTTCCTCGGTGTAGAATTGCATCAGTTCGTACCAGAGTTGCTGGTGAGATGCTTTTGACAATGAAGCGGTCATCCTCTCCCTCGTCTCGGTGTAAAATCTAACCTCGCATCGTCGCGGTACCTTCATAGGTGACGGTGGCGGGTTCCAAGGGGATGTCGGACCAGTTCTCGGCATTCATGAAGGCTTCCCAGCGCCGGTAGAAACCCCGCTGGTTGCTCTCGGAAATATAGCGCTCCGACACCACCCCGGGAAGGTTGAAGTCTGGCCCGGAACGCCCAAGCCCCATCGACAGGTCTTGGGGATACTTGCGGGCCAAAGGACTCAGGCTCGCTTGGGTCACGCCCCGCCAATTGTCCATGTCGTCCTGCTCGAAGATGCCGGTAACCCCGTTGTAGTTGCTGCTGCCGCGGCGCAGCGCCTTCTTAAGCTCCTTGGGCAAGTCTTTTTCCAGCACCGCAAAATGCCAGAACTCGGTCTGCAACGGGCCTCGGGGGTGGGCCAACCGGAAGCCCAGCACCCCGTTGGGGAATAGGCTGTGATTACCCAAGTGGAGTTGGCGGGCCCGCAAGCTGCCCAAACGCCGTTCCGCCTCGGGAAGCGTTTTCCGGTAGTATTCCTCGAAAAGCTCTTGATTTTCCTCGTTGACCCCGTGGATGCGGCGGGCTTGGTCGGGCCGTTCCAAGAACCTCATGGTCAGAGAATGGCCGTTAACGAACAGGTGTTTGTTGTCCGACTCGAACTGCTGGTCGTGGGTCAACCGGGGTACGCCCATGTGGCGGTTGGCGACGATTATGCTGGACAAGTGGGTGGTGGGCACGTGATAGTTGTCGGAGCAGTTATCGACGGCGGTTTTCCAGTTCACCGGTTCCAGCCACTTGATTGGGCCGATGGCCTCGGTGCCGGAGTCCAAGCGGTTGAACAATACGTCCAAGCACCAGCGGGCATCCCCCAAGTACTCCTCCAAGGTCGGTCCCGACCGGTCCCAAGTAGCGAACACGATACCAGCGTAGGTGTCCAGCCGAGCTTCTACCAGACCCAGGTTCTCCCGGTCCAACGCTCCGTAATAGGCCTGCTCCTCACCGGGCACGTACTCCAGCTTACCGTCATTGGAGAAGGTCCAGCCGTGGTAGGCGCAAGCGAAGTTCCGGGCGTTGCCAACATCGGTCCGCACGATGCGGTTGCCCCGGTGTCGGCACATGTTCAGGAAGGCGTGAAGCCGCCCCTCCCCGTCGCGGGTCAGAATTACCGGGTCTTCTCCCATGTAGCTGTGGAAGAAGTCGTTCGGCTTGGGCGCCAGGCTCTCGTGACCGATCATCAGCCAGGCGCGGGCAAAGATTTTCTCCAACTCTTCTTGATAAATGTCTTGGTCCGTAAATATACGGCGGTCCAAGTAGCCGGTCTCCAGGTCAATAACGTGATGCTTGGCTTTAGCGATGGTCATTGAGTCCCCCTAACGCAGGAATGCTCTATGCCCCATAACCCAGACTGATTCCAAGATAGGCACAATAAGGTACCGGGTCAAGGGGTCCCGGCTGCTTGACAGGCTAACCCGGTGGAGTACAGTAAGACCACAGGCGGGCCATAATCCCGCGTTAGGAGGCTGAGCATGACCAGCGGGGCAGGAATAACTGAACAAGGCACCAGCAAGACCGCTGCGGTAGGCGACATGAGCGTCCATTACCATGATGTCGGCCAAGGCCCGCCGCTGGTAATGCTCCACTCCTACGGGCCCGGCACCACCGGCTGGATCACCTTCCATAAGGTGCTGCCGGCTTTCTCCCAGCATTTCCGCTGCATTGCCATGGACCTACCCAACTTCGGGCGCACCGGGCCGGTGGTCTACGAGGAGCCGCTGCACAACCTCCAGGCCCGCACCGCCCTGGGTCTGATGGACAAGTTGGGAATCGGGAGGGCCCACCTGCTGGGCAACTCCCAAGGCGGTCAGAGCGCCATGGTGCTGACGATGAAGGAGCCGGAACGAGTCAACAAGCTGGTGTTCGGCGCGTGCCACATCCGCACCGGCGGCGATCTTTACTTGATGGGCAACCGGCCTTCGGAGGGCAGCCGGGCCACCCGCGAGGTGCTGGCCGAGGGCAGCCGAGCCACCCGGGAGACGGTCCGGCGCTACCTGAGGGTGCATATAGACGACCCAGACCTGGTTACCGAGGAGCTAGTCGATTACATCCATCAAAACTTCACCGGCCACCCCGACCACATCGAAGCCAACGAAAAGTCGGTTAGCGTACCCTACGACCACGGCGTCGACCTGCCCAATATCACCGCTCCCAGCCTGATAATTTGGGGCCGTTACGACCGCATGTGCGTCTTCGAGATCGGCATCGCCGCCCTCAACAACATCGCCGACTCCCGCTTGGTCCTCCTCAACAACTGCGGCCACTGGGTCCCCTACGAAAAACCCGGGGAGTACACCTCCCACGTGCTCAACTTTTTGCGGGATGAGTAGTAGTCCGAAATCTTTGAAATGAGGAGTAGCCGAGATTGGCGTGATTGCCCGGCAATATTGGGGCAGTGGTGCTCACGCATTAAACTTCAACCTCTTCATCCATCAATGCAAAGCTGTTCGACCAGTAGTGGTAGGATAAAAAGAAAGCCATAGGGCCTGTTGAGACAAGCAGGCCGGTTTAGTTATAAAATTACCCCACGGAGGGATGGCCGAGCGGACGAAGGCGGCGGTCTTGAAAACTGTATAGATTGTTGTCGATAAGCGTCCTAGAGTGTCGTCAGCTACGGCGGTAACCCTGATGGGGGTCTTATTTGTGCCTGGACTGGCGTGGAGTAGCATGGAGCGGGAAAAATGGGAATGGCAGAGGAATGGCAAATTGGCCCGGCTGAGGCGCCTCCCCCTTTTCGATTACAGGCGTTTAGCTCCGGGAAGCAGCCTGCTTTGAGAGGAGCCGCTGGGGTCGTCCTGCATACCTTATCCGGAACGGGGTCGCGCTTGGGTATCTAGGTACTGTTGACTGCGAGATGACCGGGTTGTGACAACGGTTACCCCTGTGCCGGGCCCGGTTGTGTGGGGTAATCCGCCGCCTGCTGCGACTCTGGATCCATTTCTTCGCCTCGTTGTCCCGGCAGAGAGGCCGGCCTCCACCTGTAGGCCCAGTTCATTTCGTCTTGGACTGGCGTTCAGGCGGTTTCCCACGGGGCGCTGGGCGCCGCGGGGAGGTCATGGAAGTTGGAGCCGAAGGTCCTCAGGTCCAGCCTGTCGGCCTCGGCCAAGATGGTCTTGGCGGCGGTCTCGGTGAGCTTCGAGCCGGGGTCCAGGATGCTGAGGCTGCGGATGTGCCGGAGCCGGTCCCGCATCTCGGCCAGGGCCCGGTCCTTGGGCGTGTTCTTTTCCAGGTCGAAGTTCTCCAGGTGGTACAGGGCTTCGCTGATGGTCATGGCGTCTGCCTCCTGGGGGTTCCGTTGATTCCGTATCGGGTGACCAGGCCTTTGGCTATGTCCCGCCTTGGTCGGCCCTCGCCGGGTCCGGCCGGTCCCTGACCGTCTTCTCGGGCTCTGTCTCTTGGCGTAGCCGGGCGTGGGGTTGGCCCGGTCGGGCCTCTTTTGGGTCCGCCGGGGTGGAGATGGCCAGATGGGATATGGCAAGCATCGTCCTTCTCCTCGAATCGGGCTTCTAGGACCCCCGGCGGTTTGGTGCTGTTGGCTGTCGTTACTGGACCGGAATTTCCTCCAGAAGCAGGCTGCGGGCGTCGATCCGCTTCCTCCGGGCGCAGCCCGGACTCTTCCGCAGGGCCAGCTCCAGTTGTAAGTCCTCGATGAGTCTCTCGGCGGCTTCCTCCCGGTTCTTTCGCTGGAGCTCTTCGACCGCCTGCCGGTAGCTGTCCCGGCTCATCCGGGCTTCCCGGAGTTCCCGGGCGGTCCTGTTCCTGTTCCGGAGCTCGGCGTCCAGGTCGGTCATGAGCCGGGCCTCGTTCCGGCGGGACCGGTCCAGCTCCTCCTGCAACTCTTGAAGCTGGCTGCCGGCGATCACGTTGACTATCCGGTCGATCATCATGCGCCTCTTCTGTTGGCGTTGGGTGTCCTTTGGTCATGGCCGTCGTGGTCCGGGGAGAGCGGGGCGGCTTCTGCTGGAAGACAGCCGCCCCGCTCTCCCCGGAGTTTTGATTCTCTTGACCGGGGCCACGGCCCCGGCAGCGACGCTTTCCGGGGACCTGAGGTCTCAAGCGCCGCCTATGGCTGGGTGGCCTTTCCGCGCTCCCAAGCGGCGATCACGTGCTCGGAGACGTTCAGCCTGGCCTCCGGCCCGGGCGGACTGAAGGGGATGTCCTCTCCGGCTGTCATCTCGTGCAGCCGGGCCCGGACCGTCCGGGTGAAGTTCCCGCCAGGGTCGACGTCGACGACGTAGACTTGGTCCGCGTTGCCGATGACGCTCACGAGCGGCCGCCGGCCGGTCAGGGTTTCCCGGAGACCTGGCTTGGGAAACGCTTCCTCGTCCTCCTTGAGAGGGATGTAAACCCACCGCTCGAAGCTGGGGAAGGAGTCGGTCCATAGGGCGAGGTAGGTCTGGTCAGCTTGGTCCTTGGCCAGGCGGGCCTTGGGGCCGTCTGGGTTGTCGAGGGGCTGGTTTCGGACGAAGACCGTCCAGTTGGGGTTGTTGAGCTTCTCCATGGCTTTGGCGGTCACGTTGTCGTCTCCTTTCTGACCGGCTTGTGGACGAGTGGCGGCTTCCGGCTTGGACCGGCCTGGCGTCCACCTTCCTTTCCCCGGCCTCTCGGGTGAGCTTTCAGAGGTGTCGGACCCGTGGGACCGGAGGTTGCGGACGGAGACGAAGAGGCGGCGGCCTAGTAGTCGTGCTGGGCGACCTGCAAGCAGACCATTCCCTGCTCTCTCCAGGACCGGACCGTCTTCGTCCGGTCGTCGAAGATGAGGTCCGGGCGGTCTTCGCCGCACTCCCTGAGCCATTCTCCTTTGACCTCGTTGACTGGCCGGGTCCCGTCCGTCTCGGACCGCATCCTGAGCCGGTGGCAGGGCACTTCGTGCCGGCGGAGCCACTCCTCCGTCTGGGGCCGTATCCGGTCCGGCCTGCCGGTCCAGATCTCTACCCGGCAGTGTGCTTCGTAAAGGCTCCGGGCCAGCCGGCAGAGGGCCTCGTTGGGCGGGTCCTCCGGGCAGGCTTTGTTGTAGGACTCCCAGTCCTTGGGCCGGGTCTCCATGAAGTGGTGGCGGTGTCCGTCGTCGGACAGGGTGCCGTCTAGGTCGAAGACGGCGAACCGGAGCTTTTGGCTTGACATGTCTGGTCTCCTCGTGCTGTCGGCTTGAGCGTTTCCTATGGCCGTCCCGCTGCGACCCGGATGTGCTTGGCCGGTTTTTACCGTCACATCAGATAGTCTTCTCCGGTTGGTGATTCGATGAGGCCGGGCTGGCCGTCGAACGTGACGGTGCGGGCTATCGGCCTTATGACGACGGTATGGCGATGCTTCCTCACGTGGTCCAGTACGGCTTCCGTGAACCCGGTCCAGTCCCGGCGGTCTGGCCGGATGCCGGGTGTCCAGGCGATGACCCGGCATCCGGCGCTCCTGCAGTGGCCGAAGGTTTCCAGGAATGTCTTGATCATGCCGCTGCACCGGGAGGATTCTCCGCTTCTCCTTCGGCTGTGCCGCGTTGATGCGCCCTGGGGCGCTCCCTGCTTTTCTCCGCGAGATGACGGGCTATCCGGGCCCCGGCCTTCGCCGCTCCCTGGCCCCACTGGGGCCCGTGCTCCATGCCTTTCCCGGCGATGGCGTGCCCGAACTCGTGAATGACCAGCTCCAGTTGCTCCGTCCGGTTGTAGGGCGGCAGGAAGAACTCCTCGTCCAGCGCCGCGTGGTTGAACCGCACGGTTGGCGCCTCGCTGTCGGCAGTGCAGTCGGCGGCGATGTTGGACCTTCTCCCGGTGGTGAACCGGGTGAAGGCCACCGTCACGTCCAGCCCGCAGGCCCGGCCCAGCTCCTCGACCCACTGGATGAACCCGGCGTGCTCCGGCTTCGCCTGGAACTCTTCCCGGTTGTCGTACCGGACGCCAAACACCTCCCGGGCCGACTGGACCTGGGCGTCCTCCCGGAACCTTTCCCGCTCCCCGGGGGTCAGGGACCGGGGGTTGACCAGCTGGTAGCCTTCTTCCGACGCTTTCATGTTGGCGTCGGCGTCGTTGGAGGTGAACAGCACCCGGTCTCCGTAGCGGCCGTGGACGGTGGCCGCCACGGCCCCGGCGCTGGTCCGTTCCTCGTTCATCGCGGTTTTGACCCAGTTCTCGCCGAACTCTTCCTCCGGCAGCAGCCCGAACCCGGCGTTCGCAACCTCGGCGTAGACGGCGTTCAGGTGCCGGGTGGGGACCTCGGTCCGGTTGGGCGGCATGGGGACCTTCTGTTGCACGTCGACGTCCCAGGGGGTCTCGACGGGCTGGATGGGGATGCCCATCTCGTAGAGCCAGGACTGCTCCGGGTCCCGGGGTTCCAGCAGGTGCATCCCGGTCTTCCGCCGGGTGCGGCGCATGGGCTCGCCCGGGCCGTCCTGCAGGACGGTCTCCAGCACCGCGCTGTGGACTATCAGCGGGTCCCGTCTGGGGACTTCCTGCCCGTTCACGACGAGGGCGCAGTCCGTGGGCCGGAACCTGAGGAGCCGCTTGGCCAGTTCCTGGGCCTGTTCCTCGTTCCAGGGCATGAGGGCGGTGATGACCGTGCCCCGGGAGCGGCCGTTGGCGGCAACCCGGCGGCCGCCGCCCGGGGGGAAGGATACCGTGTGGCCGGCGGTCTCGACCCGGGCGCTGGCGGCGACGGAGATGAACTCCTTCTCGCCCAGGTTGAACCGGCCCCGCTTGGCCGGGTCCCGGCGCTTGGGGGTGGACTTCAGGAGGGTGTAGGCGTCGGCGATGTCGGCGAACCCCGGCCCGTCGTCGGCGACGGTGATCCGGGTGGCGTCCGGGCCGTCGCCGGTTATGTCCACTCGGCAGACGGTGGCCTCCGGGGCCTCGTCCCAGGCGTTCTGCACCAGCTCCTTGACCAAGTCCCAGGGGGCGCGGCCGGCGTGCTGCTCCCGCATCCCCTCGTGGGATACGGTGAATCTTTCCTTGGAAGGCATGGCGTCTCCTTAGCGGGATGCTAGCGGCTTGTGGCGTGTGGAGATACAGGAGAATGTCAGTGGCGGTGGTCCTGGGTGAACATGGGTCGCCGGGGGTGGTCATCTTTGCGAGCTGGGTCTTTCCCTGCCGGTTTGGTCAGGGGTCTGGGGGATTGAGGCGAAGGTTGGCCGGGTAGAGACCTCCCGTCCAGGGGTTTTCTCGGCGCTTGAACTACCCTTCCGGTTCGTCGTTCAGTTGGAGTACCCTGTATGTTGTGGTCGCTAGTCCTGTCGTCCGATGTGCCCGGTTGGTTGCCCGTCCGGGTGCCGGGAGACACTGGCGACCGACTCTTGCCCGTCGTAGCTGGTGGGGAAGTAGATGCGCGTGGCGGTCCAGACGGTAAATGGGAGGCCCTCAGTGCGCCAGTTGCGCGCGTCAAAGGGTTGGTCCATCCACTCAGTGCTCAAGGGCGCCTGTCCGATGATGTCGTCCAAAGTTTCTCCGTAGGACTCCATCTCTTCGGTGATCAGCTCGCGCCACGTCGTCATTTACCGTTCTCCTTTTTTTGTTGTCCTCCACACCGGGGGCTGCCTCTAGGCGGTGCCGGGCCTAAGCGGAGAGTCGCATGGGACGCTTGCCTATCGGGCCGGGGGTAACTCTCCTTGTTCGCTCTGGCGGCTGGGCCGTTCCCGTGTTGAGGATTCCGGGGGCTGCCTGGCCGGGCTCTTGGGAGGAAGTTACCGGCGGCGTTGTCGGCCGGTCAAGGACTGTCTTGCGTCACCACGGGGCTGCCCTCTCACGTCCCATCCAGGGACCGGCGCCGGAACTCGCGGGCGGTCCCGGCGTACTGCGGCAGGTTGGGGTAGCGGGTTAGGCGAAGCTATCCCCGGATCATCTCGAAGAAGGCGTCCTCGTCGAGGATGGCCACGCCCAGTTCTTTGGCCTTCTTCAGCTTCGAGCCGGGTTTCTCCCCGACTACCAGGTAGTTGGTGTTCCGCGACACCGCGGAGCCGGTCTTGCCGCCCCTCCCGCGGATGGCGGACTCGGCTTCGTCCCGGGTCATCCCGGTCAGCTTGCCGGTGACCACGAAGGTCGGCCCGTCGAATTTCGGGGTATCGGGGTTGTCAAAAAGGCTGCTCATTCCGTTGTTCTCCTCCGGTTTTATGATATTTTCCGGTCCGGCGCCGCTTGGCGCCGGGTCCCGTCCCATTCTCACTCCGCCCTGCTCCATGCCGGCGACCGTCTGTTTCACCCGGTCCGTCCGGAACCCGTCCACGATGCTGGCGGCTATCTTCGGCCCGATGCCGTCGATGGCGCTCAGTTCCTCCATGCTGAGCTTGCTGACCTCGTCCACGCTGTCGCAGCGCTGGGAGAGCAGTCCCGACACCTCCCGGCCCAGCCGGAAGATGCCCAGCCCGTAGAGCACCCGGTCCAGGGGCCGCTGCCGGCTGGCGCCGATGTTTCTCAGAATCCGGTCTGCCAGCTTCCCGCCCATCCGGGGCAGCTTCAGCAGGTCCTCCCTGCTCAGTTGGTAGAGGTCCGCCGTGTTGGCCGCCAACCCCCTTTCGGTGAGGGCCTCGCACCAGTGCTCGCCCAGCCCCTCGATGTTCATCGCCCGCTTGCTCACGAAGTGCTTCAGCTGTTCCGGCAGCCGGCTGGGGCAGCTTTCGTTGGGGCACCGGTGGCCCGCCTCATCCTCCGGGCTTTCCACCGGGGACCCGCAGCCGGGGCAGTTCTCCGGCATGGCGAATACCGGCAGGGGCCTTTCCCTATCGGTGTCCACCGGGCCGGTCACCTGGGGTATCACGTCCCCGGCGCGTTCGACGGTCACCCGGTCTCCGATGCGGATGTCCTTCCGGCGGAGGTCCTCCTCGTTGTGCAGGCTGGCGCTCTGCACGGTGACGCCGCCCACGGATACCGGCTCCAGCACCGCCACCGGGGTGAGCCGGCCGAAGCGCCCGTGGCTGATGCGGATGTCCAGGAGCCGGGTCGCCGCCTGTTGGGAGGGGAACTTCCAGGCGACGGCCCAGCGGGGTTCCCGCCCGGTGTTGCCCAGCGCCTGCTGTTGCTCCAGGCTGTCCAGCTTGAACACGATGCCGTCGGCTTCGTAGTCCCACTGGTCGCGCCGCTGGACCATTTCCCGGTGAAAATCGGCGGCTTCCCCGGCGGTGCGGCAGGGGCGTCCCAGGGGGTTGACCGGGAAGCCGATTTGCCGGAGGACCTCCAGGTTCAGCCGCTGGCTGCCGGTCAGGTTGTTGGTGGTGGAGTAGACCCAGGCCAGGAGTCCCCGCCCGGCGGCCAGCCTGGGGTCCAACTGCCGGACCGCCCCGGCGGCGGCGTTCCGGGGGTTGGCGTATTGGTATTCGCCCCGTTCTTCCCGTTCCCGGTTCACCCGCAGGAAGGTGTCCTTGGGCATATAGATTTCGCCCCGGACTTCCAGGGTGTCCGGCAAGATCATTCCTTCCGGAGGGGTCAGTATCAGGGGCAGGTTGCGGACGGTGCGGATGTTCCGGGTCACGTCCTCTCCGGTCTGGCCGTCGCCCCGGGTGGCCCCCAGGACCAGCCGGCCCTGCTCGTAGACCAAGCGGACGGCCAGGCCGTCGATCTTCAGCTCGGCGTTCACCGGCGGGTGCGGGTCCCCGGTGTGGCTGGCCATTCTCTGGTGCCAGGCGGCGAACTCCGTCTCGTCGAAGGCGTTGCCCAGGCTCAGCATTGCCGTGGGGTGGGAGACCTCCCGGAACCCGGCGGCGGCCTCGCCGCTGACCCTTTGGGTGGGGGAGCCGGGGTCCCGGCACTCCGGGTGTTTCTCTTCGAGCTGCCGGAGTTGGCGCATCAGGCTGTCGTATTCGGAGTCGGTGATTTCCGGGACCTGCCAGTTGTAGTAGAGCCGGTCGTGGCGGCGTATCTCGTTGCGCAATTCCTCGGCGGCGGCTTGGATTCGGGTGCTGGTGGGCATGGGTTTTCCGGACCTCTCTTTGCGGCTTGGCTCGCTTCTTTCAAACAAAGCGAAGCGGCGCGCCTGTTTTGGGACGCGCCGCTTCGTGCCGGGTTCCCGGGGTTTCGGGTGCCTGTGGGTTTGGACGTTCGTGTCCCTCTGGGTCCGGATGTTCCGGCGTCTGGGGCCTGTTCTGTCCTTTCGCGAGTCCGCGCCGGCTGGTTGTTCTTGCCGGGGACCGTCGCTTGGTCAAGCCGTCATGTTGTCCGTGGTGGGCCGGGTGTTCCTTGGACGGGGTGGTCTGGTGAGACTGTGGAGGTTGCTGCCGGTGGGTTTCCGGGGGTCGGCGGAGGATTGGTACGGTTGGTTTGCCGGTGACTTTTCTGCTGGGCTGTTGACGGAAGTGAGGATTTATACCGCTATCGCCGTTGACAAGTCAGGTTTGCGTCTTCTCTTTCTCCCTCATGATTCTGAGGACCATCGCTGTTACCCCCATGGTGAACAGGGCCGCAGTCAGGTACAGGAACGCTTTCCCTTCCAGCGTCGTCGTCATCGCGCCTGCGGCGAGCAGGACCATCGCTCCTTGCCGGAGTGTTTCTTCTCCCTCTCTTCCGCCCGCGAGGTTCCTCGCGGGCTCCACCGCGCTGTGGAGGGCCAGGGCCAGCATGCTGAGGACCAGGCCCAGCTCGTACCGGCCGGTGGCGAGGGCGAAGATTGCCGGAGCCACTGGGATGAGGGTTGCCCAGGTGGTCACTCTGTAGAGGTGCGGCTTCATTATGTTTCCCTCTATAAATGAAGGATCCGGGAACAGTGGGCGGCTTTGCTTTTCCTCTAGCAATCCCGGCTGTTCGTTTTTATCCGGTGCTCTTTTCCGGCGAGCCGCTGGCGGGCCAGGTGATAGGCTGGTCGTGCGAGCCAAGCCGTTATGACGCCGAAGATGACGCGGTCCAGGTTGCTAGCGCGATTCCCAACAGCCATTTTCCGGCCTGTACCAGGGCCGGGATGTTCTGCCAGGTCCCGATGAACATCAGGACCATCGCCGCAGCTCCTGCTATGCCGGCGCCCATCCTGGCGTGTTTCACCCGGGAGTAACCGGCGAGGCGGGCTGATGGGTTACCCGGGTTGGCCGGCGCCGGTTTTCGGTCCGCCGTTTTCCCCGTCTCGGGAGTGGCGTTCCGGGTGTTGGCCATCGGCGTTCCCTCCATAACCTTCCCATATCATGGTTGTGAGCGCGTCTCTATTCCGTAGCCCGCTTTCTGCAGGATGCGGACGGTCGCTTCTTCCCAGCTTTTATCCCGCGCTTTCTGGAACTTCTTCGTGCCGGTCATCACTCCCAGTTCTTTTTCCAGTACGTTGTCCGGGTCTGCGGACCGGAGGTTCAGTTTCCCGATGACTGGGGCCAGGTTCTCCGGGTTTTGCTTCCGGTCCAGTTTCCATCTGGCCCATGCGTTGGCTGCCAGTCTCATCACCGGAAAGTGGCAGGCGTAGCTCACGTTCCGGTCGGTCTTGATGTTCCGGTCCAGCGACTCCAGGTTGCTGAGCACCTGGTAGTTGGGCAGGCATTCCGGCAGAAACCGGTCGAAGAACTCCACCAGGTTGTCCTGCAGCTCCTGCTGCACTTCCTTCTGCCAGCAGGCCTCCCGGTCGGCAGGCTTGGGGGTGCGGCGAATGCCGATGCGGACGGTGGCGGCTATTTCCTTGGTCTGGTTCAGGGTGAGGAGCTTGTTTGAGTCTTCTCCCCTGCCGGGCAGGCTCCTTGTTTTCCAGGTCACCCTGTCCCGGAGCAATTCCGACTGGTCCATCGCGGCTTTCGCTGCCTTGTTGAATGGGTCGGACTCGTCGAAGAACTCCCGGACTGCGGGTTCGATGGGCTTGTTCCTAGCGAACCAAGCGAAGAGCTGCCGCTGGTCCCGGTTGTCCCTGACCTCGAAGATGACTGCGGGCAGCTCTTGGACGAGGATAGCGTCCAGACGTTTCTGGGTCTCGTTGGTGTCGTCCCGGGGCGCTGCGATTTGCCAGTGGTGGATGAGGTTGGAGAGGGCTTCGATGCGGTGCTGGCCGTCCAGGACCCTGATCTGGTCCGTGTCCACGCTGATGGCGCCCTCTTCTCGGGCGACCTTGCCTGGGGTGACGGCCAGGATGATGCTGGGCAGGGCCCAGCCGGGGGTCTCGCTAAGGAACCGTTCGATGCTCTCCATGTGGCGGCCGGTGACCGGGCGGTTGGTCTCCGTGAAGAGGCTGAGTTGCTCCGGCTCCCGCTTGGGGAGGAGCTCGGTTGTTTCCTGAGCGGTGAGGGTCAGGACCCAGCCGTTGCGTTCGGTCTGGGTGAATGGGGTTGCCTGCTTCCGGAATGTCTGCCCCATAGGGTGTGCGCCTCCGCCGTTGGATTCACTGTTACAGGATACTTGACGGGGCGCCTGCGCCGGTTTGCTGGTAAGGGAAGCAGGTTATGGCGGGTTTCTCTGTTCGATTCTTCTCCACTCGCCGTCTTCCCGGACCCGCCTGAAGTCGCTGGTCCGGCCCAGGACCATTGCCTGCCTGGGCCGCGCACTTGTGTTTAACTTCTCCGTGCTCCGGCTGCACCGTTCTCGGGGTTCCTACCGGTCCCTGGGGGGCCGGGCCTCGGGGGGATGGGGCCGGCAGTAGTCGAACTGCAGCTTGTTCCCGGTCAGGTTGACTCCGCCCACGTTGCACAGCACCTTCACCCGGTCCCCGCGTTCGATCCCGTCGGTGTATTCGGGATAGTTGTACCGGAACTCCAGGGTGGCCGGTTGACCGGGCATCCGCTTGATCACCACCCCATCGGTGGTGACTGCGTCCACGTCGTCGATGATGATTATCCCCCACCGGTTCTTGTACCCCTCCGCGGTGAAGCTGTTGGCGCTGGGCTGGAACATCTCCCAGAGCTGGGACGCGCTGATTGAGCCGTCCGCCCCGAACTCCGGGGTGGGGTTCAGCCGGTTCGGCGCTCTGTTTCCAATCCGGTCGCAGGCGGCCGAGGCGAGCAGTATCAGGACGGCCAGCGCCAGGACTGCCGGGACCGGGATGCCGGATATGCGTCTGCTCATGGGTTTCTCCTTGTTTTTCTGGACCCCCGGGGCGTAGCCCGCCAGGGTGGGGCTTTTGGTCCCTCCCCGTTTCCTGAAATCTTCTTCCGCTCAGGATAGGAGGCCTGCCTTGCCTTTCGTTTTGTTGGTAATTGCAGGGGTGCTGTCTCTTGGCAAGTTGCTTAGCCCGGCTCTTCTGTGCTCTATTCGGCCCTTCGCCGCTCGCTGAACTGCCGGGCTGCGGCCGGAGGAAGCGGCAACCCGAATTCTGGGCTCCCGTCCGGGTCTTGGGCCATTTCCGGCATTCGCCCGGCGTAGGCCGGTTTGTTCAGTCGCGCCAGTAAAACTCGGCACGCACGTTTTCCATCTCTTCTGCGGTTGCTCCAGTCTTTTCCATCAGGGTCATGATCTCCCTGAGGAGCAGCTCCTCCCTTTCCTTGGCCTTTGAGTTTTCGTCCAGTATTTCCCTGATGATTTTGGACTGGACCTGCACCATTGAGCTGGGCTCAAGTTTTGTTTCCAGCGTGGCGCACCTCAGGTGATACCTTTTTTGGTCCGTCATGTAGGGTGGTTCGCTTATCAGCCTTGGTTCGCCTTCTTGGAATTTCTCCCCGCATTCTGCGTATGTTTGTGATTGCGATAGCGTCAAGGTGTGTCCCTCCTTCCGTTGTTTCATAAATTTGGTTTTCTTGGGTTCTCTGCCAATCGTAGTCAACGCCCGCAAGCCGTCGCTTTTTCATTAGCGGCGGGTCCGCCCCCTCTCCTTGTTCCTAATGCTAAAACGGTTGCTCCCCTCTCCCGTTTATCCTGAATTTCAGGGCTGCTCATCCTGAAGGCTTCGAGAGGTGAGGAATGACTGCCATCGCAGGGAACAGGCTGCTCTTCAAAGGACTTCCGGCCGTCGGCCTCGCCGTCCTCCTCCTGGTTGCTGTTGCTTGCTCCGGAGACCGGGACCAGGGCCTCTCCCCGGAGCGGTTGGCCCAGGAGTGGGTGGAGGCCCGGGCCGGTCCGGCCGGCGGGGAGATCGCCGTTTGGATCGCTGACGGCAACGCGCTGCTGGGGAGCCTGGGCGTTGGCTGGGTGAGGACCCAGGTCGACAGGAACATCGAGTGGGAGTTCTCTCGGGCGATCCGGCGGTCCGGCGGCCTCCAGGACGTTGCTGCCCGGGCCTCGGTGGATTTCACCCTGCCGGCGGACCTTGGAGACGTTTCCGCCCGGGTCCCTTGGATTGTCCGGGTGGACCATGAAGGGCAGACGGTCCTTGACGGTTCTCCGGGCTGGGACCAAGCCCGCTTGGCGGCGCCCGAGGTTGACTCTCTGGTGGATAAAGCCGTCGAGGAGGCGTTGGAGGAGGTGGCCGAAGAGCTCAGGCGGGAGGTGAAGGAGGCGTTGAGGGAAGCCATTGACCGGTCCCGGGGCCGGTAGTCCCTCGGGTTTTCTCAGTGTCCGGTCCGCGTCCGGTCCGCTTTCCGCTAACGCTAAATCCCGGTACGGGTGTTCTCGGCTAGGCTGAATTCATGGAATCGATCCTGTCTGTCGTGGGCGGCATCGCCCATCTGGTCGCCATCCTGGGCGGGTTGATCTCGGCGGTCTTCGTCGCTTGGGCCGGCATCCAGTGGATGACGGCCGCGGGAGACCCGCAGCGGATGTCCCAAGCCCGGCTGTCTCTCATCGGCACGGTGATCGGGTTGATCATCGTGGGGGTGGCTTTCCTGATCCCCCTGGTGGTGAGCGAGATGGTGATCGAGCCGGCGGGGGGCATCCCTGTCAGGCTTGATTCGGGGTTCGACTGCGACGGGCTGCTCAAGCGTCAGCTGGTGTCGCGCACCACCGCTTCGGACCCGCAGAGAATGCAGTGGCTGGTCCAGCGGATACAGGCGCAGCGGGAGCAGTGCGCCCCGGAATTCTGGAGTCCGCAGGTCTGGACGGAGCTGAAGATTCCCACTGTCTGCCTTGATGGCGGTTCTCCTCCCGCCGTAGGCGGGCTGTTCGTGCCGAAGGGGTTGCTGGACAGTAATGATGCGGGAGTCATTTTCCCGTCCAGCCGGGACGCCCGGAACAACATCATCGTTTACTGGGACTATTACCCGCTGGTCCCTTCGGACGGCGCCTCCTGCTGGCTCTACGTTAGCGCCTTCAACACCTGGGTGTCGGGGGGATTGGGGGCGTCCGAGGGGGATTAGTGGTTTCCACCTGCCTTTCCCCTAATGACAAAACGGCAACGGCAATCCCTGTTCTAACCTGAAGGTAATTCTTTTTCGGAGGTGCAGCCTTGGAGGAACTTGGAGCCATTCTGAAGGAGGCGGGCCGTGGATGAAATTACGGTCTTGGGCGGCAGTCTGACCAGGTTGATAGCCATCGTGGGGGGGAGCGTCTCGGGGGTTTGCATCGCCTACGCGGGTCTCATGTGGATGATGTCTCAGGGGGACCCGCAGAACGCGTCCAAGGCCCGCATGGGGCTGTTTGGAGCCATAATCGGCCTGATCATCGTCGGTTCGGCTTTCATCATTCCCCGGATCATCAGCCAGACGGTGATCGAGCCGGTGGGGGGCACCGCGGTGCAGGTGGACTCGGGCCACGATTGTGATGGGCTGCTCCGCAGTCAGCTGGTCTTCCAGCGGGGAGCTTCCACTGCGGTCAGGATGAACGAGGTCCGGGCCCAGATCCAGTCACAGCGGCAGGAGTGCGCCGCCGAGGTCTGGAACCCTGACATCGATGATGCTGCTGCTGGAGTACAGGGCGGCGATGGGTGTTTTGCGACTAAGGATGCTGCGACAGACAGCACGGCGAAGGTGGGCACCCAGCTAGTGCCGGCCGGGTTGCGGGCTCAGAACACCATTGAGGGGGAGGTTCGGGATAAGTCCGGCCGGGATGCCGATAACAATATCATCGTCTACTGGGGAGATGATGCTAACCGGCCGACGGACAACGCCAAGTGTTGGCTCTACGTGAAACGTCTCGCCACCTGGTCCGAGAACTACTAGCCTGTCGGCCGGAGCCGTTCTCAGCGGTCCCGGTCCCCGGATGAAAGGGCCGGGGCCGTTTATGTCCGGGGTGTCGCTTGGACCTCCTTGAACGAAACGCCGGCGGCGGCTGCCGGCGTTTCCGTCAGGTTTTCAGTCTGGGTCAGGGGTACGGGATGATGAGGGCGGCTATTCCCCCGGCTGCGGCCAGGACCAGTTGTTCGAACTGCTCCGGCCTCAGGGCGCCCTTCACCCGTTTCGCGGTTTCCCTGACCTCCTCGTCGAGGAGGGTCAGCAGGGGGCCGGGCATGTCGTGGAGTTCAATTGCTTGGGCCACGGTCCCGTCCAGGTTTGGAGCCAGTGTGGAAGCCGCTTTGTCTGAGACCATGGGGTCATGGCCCGGGTTCCGGGGCTCCAGCCCCAGCCTTTCTGCGGCCTGCTCCTCGGCCATCAGGAGGAGCTCCTTCCGGATGGACTCCGAGTTGGGCCAGTCCAGGAGGGGCCTTGGCTCCTCTGCTGGGAAGGGCCATCCGGTGATGCCCAGGGCGGCGGGCCTCGTGTTGTCTCGGGGATCGCTGTTCTTGCTGGCGGCCTTGTCGTGGACCACCTATATTTTGAGGCCCTCGGGGCTGTCGGCGGTCTCGACCGCGGCGCCGTCCTTGAGCTCCATGGACCGGGCTTTCCGGGCGCCGGCGGCATCCTGGGGTTCCCGGTTGTCGGCTGGGAAAACGATCATGGCGGCTTCGCCTTCCTGGCCGTAGACATCCAGGGCCATCCGGGCCAGGTTGTTGCTGTTGGTCCTGTTGGACATCTGCTGCTCCTTTTTCCGGCGGTGCGTTCACCGGGCTTGGCATTGCTGTTCCCCGGTCTGTGCTCCCGGATGAGGCGTTGGCGGCTTCACCTGAACCAATACAAAGGTGAAATTCGTATATGGAGGAAGTCAATCGGCGGCGTTGGACACCCTCCAGGTACAAGTGGAAGGGCTTCACCTGTGGCGCCTGAGCCAACCTTCATTGCCCCACAAGTGTAGATTCCGCCTGGCTTTGGTTTGATTTCTCCGGGGGCAAACGTTTGCTGCCCGGTGGCGTGGAAGTGTTGGATGTGGGTGATGCCGTCGAAGGCCTCTTGGCAGGACGGTACGTTCCGGTCAGGGGGGTCCTGGCGCGGGCGGCAGCCGTCCTGTCTGACCATTGGACCCACACTGTGGGTTCCGGTCTCTTTCCCCCCTAGCCGGTCTCCAGCTCCCGGTACCGGTCCTCCCACGGTTGCCACAGCCGCCAGTCGTGGTTGGACCCGGCCAAAGTCAGCTGCCGGTCGGCGGCCTCCATCACCTCGTCTCCGGCGGCGATCTCGTAGAGGACCCCGTCTTTCCAGAGGTTCCTTCTGACCACGCCTTCGACCATTGCGTTCCGCCTTGGCGAGAAGACCCGGACCTCGCTTTCCGGCCGTAGGACCCGCCACCAGTCGCCTTCGTCCGGCCCCGCCTCCGGTCCCCCGGGGCGGTCTCCCTTCTCCCGGAGCCACCTCACGAACCGTCCGGCGTTTTCCGGGGAGACCCGTTCCCGGTCTCCCTCGTCCCGGCCGGTGCTCAGTTGCAGCCCGCTGGCGTACCGGGCCAGGTTTTCGTACAGGTGGCTGACCAGGCCCAGCCCTCCGTAGATGTTGTCGTAGACCACGATGGAGCTGTAGGAGGCGCAGTACCCCCGGCGGGTCCCAATGATGATGTTCTCCACCCCTGCTCCCAGGTCTGGCAGGGCGATGCTCCGGCGGTAGGCCAGGTGCCGCCGGAGGGCCCGGGCTATCTGCCGCCGGGCCTGCCAGGGCTCCCCGGCGCTGCCGGTGAACCAGGGCTCGTTTATCCGGATGTGGACCGCCGTCGTCGGGAACTCGTGCTGTTTGCGCGTTTTCCGGGGGTCCCTTTCCCTGAGGGCCTGATAGTACTGCACGCCCTCTCCGGAGTTCCCGTACCTGGAATTGCTTCTCTCCTCGAACCCTTCCACCGACTCGGTGACCAGGACCCTCGCCTCGGCGGGGGAGTCCCCGAGGTCCGCCGGTTGGCGGCCCCCGGTTTCTGACAAATACGCGCCGTGCCGGTCTCCCTGCTCGATGGTTACGATCCGACGGACCACCGGCTCCGTCCGGGCTCCGGTCTGCGGTACCGGGGTGACCCGGATGAAGGGTTGGCGGGTCTCCGGCCGGCGGAGCCACTCCTCGGCCCGGTAGGACCGGTGCCGGTGCCGGTAGACGGCCCCGGGATAGGCTTCCTTCATCGCGGTGGATATGTTGATGGTGCCGATGCTCTCTCCGTCCCGGCCCTCCGGCCCCGGGGCCCGGGGTATGATTCCAGCTCCTCTTCCCCGGCGCTGCGCAGGCCGTGGGCCAGCTGCGGCGGCCCTTGGCCGGAGCGCCGGGTCAGGACTTCCAGGTGGTCCGGGGGGCGCCCGTGGGCGTTCTTCAGGGCTGCCTCGAAGCCCTCTGGCCAGCCGCAGTGACGGGGCGGGACCGGGCTGTCGCGCCCGGCGTCCTTCATCTCCTCCTTCAGGCAGAGGGCCTGCCGGAAGGTGATGTACTCGTTGTCCAGGTAGAGATGGGAGGGCTCCACCGAGTTTTGGTAGTACTCCTTCAGCGTCTCCCCGTAGGCGGAGAACCGGCCGGCGGGGGCCAGTACGATGAAGACCCCGGGCTGGGAGCGTCCCACCCGGCCCAGCCGCTGGTGGAACTGCTTCCGCGACGGCGGCAGGTCCAGGTTGATCCCGTAGTTCAGGTCCGGCATGTCGATGCCCAGTTCCAGGGCCGAGGTGGCGATGACCGCCCGGAGGGAGTTCTCCCGGAGCCGGTCCTCGATTTCCCGCCGTTCTTCGGCCAGGTACCCGGATCGGTCCTGCCCTACCGCTCCGGGCCGGTTTACCGACTGGACGATGCGTTCCACCCCCTGCCGGGAGTCGCTGAAGGCGATGACCTGGGCTCTTTCGTCGGCGTCTATGATGTTGATGATGAGGTTGGCCAGTTGCTGCTCCCGGGAGCCGGCTTGAATCACCGTCGGCAGGTGGTGCAGCGTCCGGGGAAACCGGGGTGAGCCGTTCTGCGTCTCGTCAATGACGCTGAAGGGTTGTCCGGTCAGCTTTTCCAGGTGCTCGCCGGGCTCCAGGATGGTGGCGGTGGCGGCGATGAACTGGGGCAGCCCCGGGTTTCCGGCGTTGACGGCCCCGGCGGTCAGCCGCCGGAACAGGTAGGCCGAGTTGCTGCCGAACACCGATTCGTAGGTGTGGGCCTCGTCGATGATGATCACGCTCAGCCCGGCCAGGTATCTCCGGACCGCTTGGCTCCCGGCCCGGCGGGTCAGCCAGGCGTGGCAGACGTCGGGGGTCATCACCACGATCCGGGATTGGTCCATGACGGCTTCCCGCCGCTCCACCGGCACGTCCCCGTCGATCTGGCCCACGGCGTCTCCCGGGAGTCCCAGGGCCTGGCAGCACTGCTACCATCTCCGGGCCTGGTCGTTGGCCAGGGCCTTGGTGGGGTAGAAGACCAGCGCGGTGGCGTCCGCTTCCGTCATCAGCAGGTGCAGGGTCCATATCTGGAAGATGAGGGACTTTCCCGAGGCGGTGCCGGTGGCGGTCACCACGTTGTTGCCCCGGTCCAGCTCCTCCAGGGCCTGGGCCTGGTGCCGCCACAGGGCGCCGTCTTGGACGATGTTCCCGGCGATGGGCCAGGCCGGCCCGGTCACCATTTCCTCCGGCGCGGGGCTCATCCTCTCGGGGTTGCCGGGGATTTTCAGCGTGCTGACGGCGGCGCAGCCGAGGCACTTGGACCGGCCGGGGCGCAGCGGGTCCGGCCCGGCGGCGGCCGGGGTCCCGCAGCCGTGGCATTGGGCTTCCTTTTCCTTTGAAGCCGCCATCTTTCTCTCCTTTGGGCTCTGTCTAAACTAAAGCCAAGATGAAATGTACATATCGCTAGATGGCACTGTCGGTGGTCACCAAGTTAGGGCTTACTTACAAGGTGATATGAGGTGCCTTCGAGTCCTTTCGGTCGCCTTCAAGACTCCCAAAATGCACATCCCACCCTGGTATTGGTTTAGTATGACGATTTCCTGACCCAGAACCCCTGGCGCCGGTCCTGCCGGGGCGCCAGGCAGCGGCGCAGGATGTCCGCCGGGACCAACCGCTCCAGCTCCCCGGCGTCGTAGGCTGGCCGGTTTTTCGGCTGGAAGTAGCCGGCGGTGACGCCCCCGGCCACCACGTCGGTCTTGCCGGCCTCGTCGGACGCTTCCTGGAGCACGTTTTTCATCACCCGGTCCATCCGGGGCTTCAGTTCCAGCCACTCCGCGGCGGCCTCCTTCACTTCCGGGTCCTGGCTGAGGACGCTGGCCTTCCGGCCGTTGGCCGGCTCCTCTTTCTCCGTCCGGGGCCCGCGGCAGAGGCTGTGGTAGCTGCAGTAGCGGCACTCCATCGAGCTGGCCGGTTGGGGCCGCTCCGGGACGGCTCTGGCTTCCACCTCCCGGAGGAGGTCCTTCAGTTTCTCCAGGACGCCGTCGGCCAGCTCCGGCTCCCAGGAGACCCGCTCCGGGGGCAGGGGCCGCCCGTCCCGGTCCATCATGGCGAACAGGCCCCGCTCCGGGTGGCAGACCAGTCCCATCTGGTGGAGCCGCCGGGCGTAGAGGCTGATCTGGGCCAGGTACTGGGGGTAGACCTCGGCCACCCCCCGCTCTTCGGTCTCTTGGCCCCGGCTGACGCTCATCGACTTGCACTCCAGGGTGATCCACCGGTCCCTGGTGAACTCCGGGTGCCGGCAGACGCCGTCGGGGTGGCCGGTAATGGCAGCGCCGGCGCCGGGGACTTTCAGCTCGAGCTCCAGCTGCCCCCCCGGCGAGAGGACGGTGTGGTCCGTCTCCCAGCCCCGGCTTTCCAGGTCCCTGAGGATGAGGACCTCCGCCATGTGGCCCAAGGCCATCCGGTTCCGGGAGTGCCCGTCCGGCGGGTCGGACTCGGGGATGCCCTGGGCGGCGTAGGCCAGGGCCCGGGGGCACTTGCCGGCGCCGGAGATGCGCAGCCTGGGGCCGCCGGGTTGGTCCAGTTCCTGGGCTGCCAGTTGCTGCCAGGGGATGGCGTTTAGGTTGGTCAAGGGGTCCTCCCTTTCCGCTTTCGAGTGTTTACCTGATTTTACTGCGGAAGGGGAGAGGACTACTTTGGGGTATTTGTCAGCTGTTGAAAGCCGGAGGCTGGGGTTGGCCCTCTTTTATTGTGACGCTGGAATCCGAATCCTATGATGGTGGTTGCTATGCCGAGGATGGCGGTTGCTTGGTTCTGACGGTGTTCCGGTTTAGGTCCTCGTTGTCTCCTTCACCTTTTCACTTGACTTATCCTCGTTCCGGTTGACAGCCTTCACGTAGGAATTCAATGGATTTATAGTTCGTTAGCCTGTAGACGGTTCCGAACTTCAACCGCCGGAGTTTGATCTTGGTTGTGGTTCCGGACTTGTCGCAGTCGATGGTCACTGTGCCCATGGTTCCTTTTTGTAGAGGATTGCGAAACTCTCTGAAACTTTCCTGACAGTCTCTGACAGCGCATCGTGACCTGACAATTTCTGTGGAAGGGTATCATAGAGAAGAAGCCCCTCGACCATCAGGCCGAGGGCTCTTACTTTATGGGAAGGCAGGGGTAGGATTTGGGGTAGTGGTTAAGCTGAGAGGGTAGTGTAATGAGATGATGCTGGCGTATCGGGTATGGTACTCGAAGGTGAGTTGGCGGGATTTATATCACGAGAGGGATGACTGGCCTTATCGTGGAGAATTGGCAAGGGGGTCCCGGTGTTGCCGGGGACCTCTTCCTGTTTTCCCTGCTGGAGGGCGGGTCTACGTGGGCAGACCTGCCGGTTTATACTTCCAGCCTCGCTCACGTGCGATCTTGGACAACTCTTTAGCCACAGTCTTGTGTTTTGATCTAGGTAACTCCGTGAAGTCTATCAGAACGTGCTCTTGGAATGCGTCAGGATCAGGTACAACCAGAGTTTCCTGGAACTCGCACTCTTGGACAGTGACGGCCACGACTCCTATCGAAGTAAAGGGCGGCCTACCGGGTTTAGGAGATGTGTAGTGCATCCATGAGTCTTTGGCACTTATCTGGTCGCCGTCATAGACCGAAAGTTTTCCCTCGTCCTTCGGAGTAGGAGTGAAGACTTGAGAGGTTACTTGGTCCTGTCGTACAAAGCTGGGGTGTACTTGGCGCCAAAGATAGGTTTCTGCATTCACTCTGTTGCTGATCCCAGACTCTTAACTTCCGTAGACAACCACTCCCATGCCTCTGCTTTATCCAAGTTCAGGTCCTTAACCACGGAAGCCTTCGTGATCAAGTTGAAGCAGTGCCACTCAGCAGAATGGGATTCTAGGTCGATTTCCAAACTTGTATCGAACGGCTCCTGCAGCCACTCAGCCTGTACTCCACCCAGAGGAGTTGGGTACAGGTAGGGGCGTGGCAGGTTACCGGCATAGAACCTCTCGAACTGGCCAGCCAGCCAGTCGAGTGCCTCGTGCCTGGGAGCCGTTCCATACCCATCCCCCCACTCCTGTGCAGGTTGCAGACCATCGGCCCATCCGTTCTTCAGGGTACGAAGAGTGTCCAACTGCACTGCGATATCCAAGGCGTTTACCAGTACCTTCGTTGGCCGTACGCGCTCTACAATGTCCCTTCGTCCGAGGGCGGTCAGGAAGTTTACGAGGGATACGTTCTCATCTCTTGGAATCGCTGGCTGTAACTCGTCAGCTGATCCTGGTAGGCTCGGCCATACCTGAACCGCAAGCCTCGGCGAGGTGAGGACAAAGGCATCGGGAGTTACTTCACCGCCTGTCTCCGGTATGGGTCTGACGCCGTCAAAAAAAGCGCGATAAGAGGACACCAAATTAAGGTCTGGTGTACGTGACTCATAGAAAGCCTCGAAGGGACCCTGAGTCAATTTCTCATTATCGATAACAATTTCTCGCCCCCATATTGAAAGTCCGTATGTTTTCATCACGTTGGGTCTTTGCAAGGCTGAAAGGTCAGGCTCTCCCAAAGAATCGCGCAGCGATGCACCTTCCCTTCGCGTAAAATTCCATTCTGCGTCGGCAGCATCGAATGGGGTAATCGCCAAATCTTGTCTCTCAGTGCCTTCAAGCTGACTAGAGAACGAACCCCTCGTAATGCCCTCATAAGGGAATCTTCTTACTGTAGTGTCATCTCCCATGAAGGTGGTTGGCTGGTAGACCTCTGGACCCACGGAAATCCCTGTAGACACTCCAAAAATGGAAGTTTGCCCAGGTGTTTGACCATAGCCTAGTGGTCCATCAGTGTTGGATTGATGGGTAAAGGGACTTCAGTTTGATGCGCGCATCCTCGGTGGTAAAGCGCCAGTCCACTCGTATGCCGTCCCGGTTGCGCCGTTGCTGCCACGCTCCCACCTCCCGCCGCAGAGCGCTTTGATCGGGAATACGGCGGTCCAGGCATTGGCGGGCCAGCACCCCGATTTCAATCTCGGCCATATCCAGCCAACTGCCATGCTTGGGAGTGTAGTGGACCTCCAACCGTTCGGCGATGCGCCGTGCTTCGGCAGGTTCAAATTCCTCGTACAGCGAGGACGGGTGGTGGGTGTTCAGGTTGTCCATCACCAGCACAATACGGTCCTTGTGCGGGTAGTCCTCGTCCACCAGTTGCTTGACCACCCGGGCCCAATCGGCTTTGGTGCGCCGGTCCGTCACTTCCACCCGGCGCCACCCTTCCAGCGGAGCGAACAACATGAACAGGTTGCTCACCCCGTTGCGCTCGTATTCGTAATCGTAGGAGCCCAGCGCCCCAGGCTGGGTCGGACGCGGCCGGCGCGTCTCTTTCACCTGTTGCTTGCTGGTCTCGTCCAGACAGACCAGAACTTCGTTGTCCGCATACTGGCGCTGATAGACTTCCAGCACGTCTTCCATCGCACAGACGAACTCGGCGCTGCCTTGCGGCGGGATGCACCAGCACTCTTTCAGCCAAGGCTTGAGTTCGTTTTTTTGAGCGTCTGGCGCACTGTTTCAGGGCTGATGCTCTCCACTATCTCGCATTCGACCAGTCGGTCGGCCAACAGTTTCAGCGTCCAACTGGCCCGGCCCTCTGGCGGTTCAGCGCAGGCCAAGGCAATCAGGTGGGCTTCTCCTTGACCGTCCAACCGCTTCTGCCTCCGGTTCAGTTGCTCCTTGCGCCCCAAGGCCCGCTCCAGACCCTCTTCCACGCAACGGCGGCGCACCCGTTCCACCGTCGCACGGCCAATCTGGAGAACCCGGGCAATGTCTTCATCCTTCATGCCCCCGTCCGCATGGGACTCATCACTCAGCAGCAGGATACGCCCGTGGGTCTGCTGGTAAGCCGCCACCCGGCCACGGGACACCAATGCCTTCAGTTCCTGCCGCTCCTCCGCGCTCAGCTTGACCCGGTATCTCTTCATCGCCATCCCCTCCTCCCACGCCCCAATCCTCTTCGCCCTATGCTTGGTAGAATACACTTGCTCAGTACTCAATTCAAAGATGTTGGACTACTAGTATCGCATGGCCCTCTGTGATTGGAGCGTGTCGCTGATTGCCACCTTGGATGTGCACTACGTGCGCACGCCTGCGAGCGTTGCGGACTTTGTGCGAAGCTCTCTGTGTCCTTTCCGTCACTCGGTTTAGTTCGCTAACTTGTCGCATTGTTAACTCCCATTTCCTAGGAGATGTTGGATGGTTCGTTCCACTAGTAGCAGTCGTTCCGTCCTGTGGTTTACGTCCAGGACCATCTCTTCGTGCGTCTGGTCTAATCCACGTGAAATGAAACAGTCGAAAGCCGTAGATTCTTCGTGAGCTTCCCCCCGCCGAGGAAAGGTCCCATTTCTAATCGAAACCTGAATTGCGAGGTCGTCCAAGAAGACTGTCAACTGTGGCTGGAGGGCGACGGTGCCCAACTCAATTGGCCAGCTTTTGCTGAGGAAGTTTTCAAGCATCCATCGGTCTCTGTCTGGGTTGACGGCTGAAATCTGCCAGAACAGCCACAATCTCCGAGTCGGCAAGTATGGCATAGCTTCTAAGAAGTTGCTAGTGAGAGTTGGGATCAGGTCCCTATCGGCGGCGGCGCCTTCGTCCTTCAGCCGTCGGTCTGGATATACCGTTATCCACAGTTCATTTGGGGTCATCACCCAGCGTGTAAGACCAAATTGAATGGTCACCCGGTCTGGTGACTGAGTTGCCTGTCTACATGGCCAAGCGTCAGGTACAATTTCAGACGCTACGAGAAAGTCTGGAGTGAACCTCCATACGTCGTGGGACTCGGCGGAAATAACCGCACTCTCTTGATGAATCCAGAGTTCGTTGTCGTTCACTCTTTCTCGCTCATTGACTGGCTACGGTTCGGCAGAGGGAACGAAAAATCTGGAAGCTACGATTTCCCGTTGTCGCTGGCTTGACAGTTTCCCTCCAGACTGCTCTCTCACAATAGCTGATATAGTTTAAGTATACCAAGCCGGGCGCATTATACACTAAGAAATCCTAACAAAAAGAGGATAAGCGTCTGAAGCAGATGAGTGAACATCCTATGGACAGGAACGCCTCATGTATGTCGTCTATTCGCTCGTAGCGCACCCGCAGTCTGCGGAACTGGTGCATCCATGCCAGGGTTCGCTCGACAACCCACCGGTACACGCCCAGCCCACTTCCATGCCCGGCGCCCCGCTTCGCGATTACAGGTGTGATGTGGCGCGAACGCAGCGAATCCCGATGCTCCCGGGAATCATAAGCCCGGTCCCCATACAGCCGCTCCGGTCTGCGGCGCGGACGGCCGCGTTTGCCCCGTACCGGCGGTACCGCATTCACCAATGGCAGCAATTGAGTTACGTCATGACGGTTGGCTCCGGTCAGAATTGCCGCCAGAGGAGTCCCATTGGCGCCGGTGATCACGTGATGCTTACTCCCGGGCTTGCGGCGGTCCGTAGGATTAGGGCCTGTTCCCCCCCGCCTCCAACCGCCCGGACCGACGCACTGTCCACACAGACCTGGGACCAGTCCAGACCGTCAGCCCCTTGCAGTTTGGACAACAGGAGTTCATGGAGACTCTGCCACACTCCGGCTTCATGCCACTCTTTCAGACGGCGCCAGCAGGTCATCCCCGATCCACATTCCATCTCCCTGGGCAACATCTCCCAAGGGATGCCGCTCTTGAGTACGAAAAGGATGCCGGTCAGCGCCTTCCGGTCGTCTATGCGTGGCGTCCGGGGTACCGGAACCGCCTGGGCTTCTCGGGTGGCAGAAGTGGTTGGAGTATCTCCCATAGTTCATCGCTCACCAGTGGTTTCGCCATCGGCCTCTCCTTGCCCCGTTGCGGATACTGCACCTGTACGCTGCAACCAACGGCTTGGAGAGAACATAGGCGTCTTCCAGATGCTCGTCAACTCTTTTTGTTAGGAGTTCTAACTAGTCAATCAATTGTAAGTCAACCACAGGCCTTGGAAGCAATTTGTACGCTGGGATTTACCGGGTTATTGACCTTTCTTCCGGGTATAGATTGATATTTGATGTTTCCATAAGGGAGCATCCGTATCGGCAGGAACGTTGGGAACTCGTGGCGGTCATCCAAATCCCCGACGGTGCAGCGTTCCAAGCCGAGGCTGATAACAGCACAACCCATTATTTGGCTATACGTGGGGAAAAGTTTCACGCTATGGACATCCTGCTGGGCAGAGCCGGGCCGCTCGTGGTTTGGCACAGGGCCAATGCCAAGAATGCCCAGTGAATACGGAATACCAAGACATACATCACGAAGCGAGTGGCGACCTCCGTATCGACAGCCGCCATTCGCATTCAATTTCTCCGGCTCCTATTTCTAATTGAGGCAAAATCACCCCGGCTCGTCATGAGGGTCGCGTGACCCCTGCGGCGTCACCCCCGACCGGTGTTGCCACTGTGGCCATCCCCGGCGCCGCTGCAATCCAGTCCTGACGCCGCGCGGCGATAGCCGGAGGCGGGCCGGTGTATCTCATGGTCTCGGTCCAGACGGTCGGCTATTTTCAGGGCTGCCAGGGGCAGGCCGACGCTGGCGGCGCAGAGCAGCAGACCGCTTATCGAACCGTACCATCCGAACCCGTGTTTCGCAGCGATGGCGATGGCTGGCCCGGCGCTCACGCATAGGGCGGTAACGGCTACCACTGGCGGTTTCAGCAAGAAGAAAGTTTCGCTGTTTGTTTGATGTCGTCTTGGCATGGCAGCACTCCCGCGTGTGTTGCGGCTGATTCTACTGGACGGGCTGCCGTCCGGGGATACGCTTCACGGCGTTCCGGAGGCGTTAGCCTCCTCTTCTTTCGTATTCCCCCGTGCTCCTGGCGGCGCCGGGTTTCAGGTGAGGTAGTGGCGTTTCACCTCTGAGGCGTAGCGCCGGCCCAACTCCTGGCCGTTTGCGTCCAGCCATTCCGAGAGCCTGGTGGGAGCCGGGGCGCGTTGTTCCGATTTGGATACCAGGAGTCCCCTGGAAAGCCCCTTTATCTCGTCCTTGGTCAGCACTATGTCGCCGAGCACCGCTCCCAGCGCCCGGGCTGCGGCATAGGTGAGCCACTTGGGAGAGGGCAGCACCAGGCACCTGGCTCCGGTCTTGCTCTTCACCAGTCTGACCAAGCGGGCGTAGCTGTATATCTCCGGGCCGACGGCGTCCACTTCCGTGTTCTCGCCGGTCTTGGCGGCTTCCACTGCCATCCTGGCCAGGTCTTCCACGAACACCGGCTGGATGCCGTAGTTCCCTGTCCCGGGGAGCAGCACCACCGGGAACTTCCTGAGGGTCCAAGCGATGTTGTTGAGCAACACGTCTTCGGTGCTGTAGAGCACGGTGGGCCGCAGGATGGCGTGGGATATTCCCTTCAGGTCCCTGAGAGCCTCTTCCACTTGGCCTTTGCCCCGGAAGTACGGCAGGTCCGACTCCGGGTCGGGGTTGGTGATGCTGATGTGGACGATGCGTCTGACCCCGGCTTCCTGGGCGGCTTGGAACATCGTCTTGGTCTGTTCCACGCACTGCTCGTGGGTCCTGCCTTGGTGGTTCACTCTTATCCAGTAGGTGTTGAACAGGGTGTCGGTGCCCTTCAGGGTGTTTCGCAGCGCCTCCGGTCTGTCGAAGTTGAACGGGTGGAGCTTGACCTTCCCCTCGAACGGGTTTTCCCGGTTGGGATGTCCGGTGATGGACTGGACCTGGTGGCCCTCTTCCAGCAGAATTTTGGTGATGTGCCGGCCGGTGTAGCCGGTGGCGCCGGTTACGGTGTGGAGCTTCTTTCTCTTGTTCATTCGGTCCCTCGGTTTCCGGTATTCGGGTCCTCGTCCCGCCGCACCCCGGTTTCTCCGGGCGCAGGCATGAGGGCGGCCATGACTGCCGTGGCTGGGGTGAAGAATACCGGTCCTCTCTCCGGCCGCGTTTTGTGAATATACCCGCTGCTTGGGCTGCTTCTATCAGCATCGGACCGCTTAGTCGTCTTCGTTGGTGCGCCGGACGGCGCTGCTGCCGGGCTTGCCGCCGCAGTAGAGGCAGTTCGCGAACCGGTCGATGTCGGTGAAGTGCGCGTGGCACTTGGTCATGCGTGCCGGAATCCTTTGTGGTTGGACTTGGGCTTTGCTGATCATTGGCTGTCCTCTTGGGTTGGATTGTTGGTTGCAAGACGGGAACAGGGAGTTCCGGCGCCTGAATTGGAGAGCGCGCTTTTCGCCGGGTTGGTCTGCCGGGGCGCGGCTCCGTGGCTCGGGGTGAAGGAGGCGCTTCCACAGCCGGGGCTGCCCGGTGCCGTTTCTGCCGGGCTGCCGGTCCCGGAGGCGTGGCTGGAACGGGCGGTTTGAGCGGTAATCAGCCTGCCGGGGGCCTGACGGGCCGTTTCGTTTTCACGTCCTTGGTTTTGGTCTCGTTGCTTGGTGTGTCCACCGCGGCCCTGAAAACGAATGAGCCGCCTTGCGGCCGCAGCAGCAGCGTGGAGACTCCTTCATCCCAGCGGTCCTTCCAGAAGCGGCAGTTGCCGGTGTCCCGTTGGCAGGACAAAGTGCTTGCTCAGAATCAGCCCCTGGCCCTGGTAGGACGAGCCAATTCCCGCCCCGTAGAGCTTGTCCGGGACTTCGAGCATTCTCTCGAAGTTGAGCGTGCACACCTTCTGGCCGTGCTCGATCATGAACGGCACGTCATGGGCCCTGATTTCCATCACCGCTTGCACCCCGTCCGAGCTTCCCTGCCGGTCCCATCCGAACCCCGGGTCGAAGAACCCGGCGTAGTGGGTCGGGAGTTCCCCGCTGGACGGGTCGTAGGCGGTCATTTCCGCGGCGTATTCCGGCGGGACTCTGACCCGCTCGGCGGAGGTGAGCAGGTAGAACTCCTCCGGCTCCAGGACCAGCCTCCGGGCCGGCTCCGCGTACACCGGCTCCCAGTAGTCGCCGGGGTCGTGGCGGCGCTCCCGGGACAGGTCCAGCAGGCTGCTGTTCTTCCTGGCGCGGTACCCCGCGCTCTCGCCGTCTCCGGCCAGGTTGGCGCTGAGGGCGGCCCGGCGGTCCCCGGCGGGCCCGGCGGCGTCCGGACCGCTTTTGATCAGCCGCAACTGGTTGAGGGCCAGCCCGGTCTTCACCTTGATGGTGAAGGAGCGGGAGACCACCTCCAGGAACAGCGGCCCGTTGTACCCTTCGCCGATCTCGTCGAACCGGTGGCTCCGGTCGGTTATGACCCGGGTGAAGATGTCCAGGCGCCCGGTGGAGCTCTTCGGGTTGGCCTTGCCCCGGATGCCCGGCGGGAGCCGGAGTTGCTCGATGAGGGGCACCAGGTAGGGCCGGTCTCTCTCCAGGATGGCCCCGTCGCGCAGGTCTATCGTCTCCATGGACAGCCCGGGGAGCTTGTCCCGCACCCGGCCGGCGTCCGGGAGGAAGCTGCAGCGCAGCCGGTGCGCCCGGTCTCCCAGCCGGAGGTCGAGGCTGGCCGGCTGGAGGTTCGCCTCCGGGATTTTGTACTGTTCGGTGAAGATGACGCCGTCCTGGGCGGCTTCCCGCAGCCACCGGGTGGGCAGAATTCCGCCCACTTCGATTTCGTTTATGTCGTCGAACATGGCGTTCCGGTCGCTCCAGGGGTTTGCGGTCTGGGTTCGTTCTCCCGGTGGCCGGGGATTGTTAACGTGCGTGTCGGCGTCTTGCCGGTGGCTTCCGGGTTCATTTCCACGGGCGTTTCCTTATTGGCTCGCGTAGTGAGCCTGCCATTCGGCCAGGAGCCTCCTTCCCAGGTCGTCGGGCAGTTTCCACAGTCCCATCGCGCCCCTGTGGGGGACCGGTCCCGGCAGCCGGTACAGTCCCGTCAGTTTCCAGGCCCACCGGCCCGGCGCGTAGTTGCCGAAGCGGCGCTCGTGGGGCAACTCCGGTTTGGGTATTGCTTCCGGGAGTCCGCCGTTCCCGGTGGGGTGTACGCTGTCCAGCAGGACGGCGGCCACGACCGCTCCCTTGGGCAGCGGACTGGGGCCGAGAAATTCTTGGACCATCGGGGCCTTCCGGAACTCCCGGTCCTCGGTCATTCCCGCGTGGATGGCGATTGCTTCGCCCATCCGGCCGTTTCCGGGCCGCCAGGAACGGGTCTCAAACTGCTTGTGTCCCAGGGCGATGAGGCTGGCCCAGGGCTGGTAGAGAGTCAGGGCTCGCATGGTTCAACCTCTCTCCGGCGCCGTACAGCGACGGCTGTCCATGGTTGCAATGCTCAGGATGGGGAGTGTCCGGGTCCGGCGGCGTGAGCCATTTTCCATCAGGCTTTATCTCCATTGTCGGCCTGCTCGCCGGTTGGTCCGTTTTTGAAGCTGGGGAACACCTTGGCCCCGCTGAATGCTGTCACCGAGGCGATGATTGCCGCAGCGGCCCAGAGGTTCGGCGACAGGGGAATTTGAATCATGATGCCCGCCAGACCGGAAATGGCCGATATGAGCCGGTTTCAAAATTAACCCGTAGGGTGAGACCTTGATCTGTTGTATGTGGGCATTCACTTGGATTACGGTGGGATTGGTTCACGAAATAGGAGCGGGGCTCCCGGCGGTACGGGCCTGATTCCCTGTGTCTTGGCAACGGGGATTGTCCCGCGGGAGACGTGTCCGGATTGTGCGTCTGCGGACCGGTTGAATCAGGAAAGCGAGTTGGTGGCTGCTCACCTTGGTGGGCCTGAGAGGTCTCAGCGCTGGACAATTCCTAGGTGTTGGCTTGGCCAGCGCGCATCCTGTCCAAGGCTTCGTGGCCCGTCCATGTCAACCGGACGATGCCTCTGAACCTGCGTCCTGGTCCTTCCACTTCGGGTAGGTAGACGACCATGTATTCTGCTTCATGGCAAAGTCCAACATGATAGTGAACTTCGGCTTCGCTGTAGTGGTCCAATTCCGGTATGGGGATCGCATCTTCGGTTTGAGACATCTCCAAATGTTCCAGCAACTTCCGAATCAGCTTCATTTTCCTTTGCATTCCAGTCTCCGGTTTGGGGTGCCTCCTGTCCTTTGATTTATTTTATCAAGTTGGTGTGATCGTGGTTTTCCCATCGTGCCTGCTTTCCTCGGGAAGGCTGCGAAGGAGGCCCTCTTCGGGACTTATGCCCATGCTGTGGAGTTGCTCCCTGCTGTGCGGCTGCTGTATATGACCATGCGTGCTTGGGTGGACGGTCGTGGGACTGCTCTGGTGCAGCAGCACTGGCAGCCTCACAAGGCGTAGTCAAGTGCAGGTGGCGGTAACTCCTTGCGCAGTCCGGCATGTTATGCGAGTGTCAGCCTTGGTTGCGAGGGCTCGCATGGTTCAACCTCTCTCCGGCCGGCGGAAACCGGCGGGGATGGTGTCGGCATGGCAGGTTATCCTCCTGTCTCCTTGAGCATCCGGTTATGGCTTGCCTCTTCCTCGGGTCAGGACCATCAGGAGTAACCAAGCTGATAATGTGCCGGCGACGAATGATAGGACCGTGAGGATAAAGGGCGGCCATGGGCGATTCTCCACTTTCATGCGGACGGTCACGTTCACCAGCATGCTGGCGCCGGCCGGGTTGGGCGGGGGCTGGCTGTACCGGCGGGTCCAGGCGGCGGGGTCCGCCGGCATCTCCTCCAGGACTTTCAGACCGGACTCCGGGACGACCAGCCGGAGATGTTTCCAGCCGGTCTTGTGGGGGTACCAGCCGCGTTCCCGGGCGATGTTCCGGAGCTGGAGCTTGAAATTGTCCAGGTCCGGCAGGTTGATGACGGCGGGGTAGGAGACGGCGGTGGAGTCCTGGTGCTGGTTGGCGGCGGCGACCAGGAGTGAAAGGCCTTCCGTTCTCTGCCGGGCCTCTTGGCTGGGCCGGCTGGTCCGGGGCTCCGGCCTGTTGCTCTCGTGCCAGAGGAGGAACACGGCGCTGGCTAGAAACAGGGCCAGGGTGACGGCTGTCCATGCGATGGCGGTGGTCCGCTTTATCCCTGTCCTGTCTTCGCTTGTCATCGGTCCTCTCTCCTGCGGTCCTGTTGCTTGGCTGAGGGAACGGATGGTGACTGGCCCGGGTCTTTCCCGAGGGCGTCCGGGTACAGGTCGAAGACCATCTCGTCCTTGGGCTGGTCGATGCTCCGCAGGCGGACCAGGACGGGCCGGTTTATCGCCAGGCCCGGGGGCATCTCTTTCAGGTCGACGGAGCAGGTGGTCTTCCCGGTTTTCGGATTGCGGATGACTTGGTTGCCCTTCAGTCCGGTCAATACCCTTTTTTCCTCCAGGCCGAAGGCGTCGAAGCTGGCGGGTCCCATCTCCAGGGTTGTCCGGTGGGCGTCTCCCGCCGGGGTCTCCATGCTGGTGATGGCAATGGCTTCCGCTTGGTGCACTCTGACTGGTCCGTTTCTCATTGGGTCTCCTTCTCTCCGAGTCCGGCTTGGACTACCCGGCTTCGCACCTCTTCTTGACACAGGTCCGGCACAGCCGCCGGCGGCACTTGGGGCAGTAGCGCCGGGCCGCGTTGGGTTGCCCGCACTCGTCGCAGGGCTGGGACTGGGCTTGGGGTCCGGCCCTCCGGGCAATGTGGCTGTTCGTTGTCTGCATCTTTTCCGGTATTCCTTTATTCTTGGTTTACCGCGGGTTCTCTCGCGCCGGTAGCGATGGCCGGGGCCGTCAGGCTTCTTGGATCACCGGCCCTTCCCCCGTGGTCCGTAGACTTCGACCTCCAGGCCGGGCAGGTTCAGCCGGTCGATGATCAGCGGCTGGACCGCATTCCAGTCCAGTTGGCCCAGTCCGGCGCCCAGCGCCGGCACCGCCACGCTCCTGATGTTGTTCGCCGCCAGGGCCTCCCGCAGGCTCTCCAGCCCGTCCTCGATGTAGCCGATGCTGCTGGGGTCCTTCCAGTGGCGCTTCGCCGGAAAGTTGATGACCGTCTTGCCGTCCTTCACCCGGTGGAGGTTGACCTGCCCGGTTCGGACCTTCCCGGCTTGGCACTGCTCCCGGTATTCCCGGTACATTCCGGGATAGCGGTCCCGGAACTGCTTGGCCAGCCCGGCTCCCATGACTCCCGCGCAGTTGACCGGGTTGACCAGGGCTTGGCATTCCGATTTTAGGATGTCTCCTTGGACCAGGGTGATTCTTGCCACGGCTGTTCCTCCTCTTCTTCGGGGGTCCCGTTTATTTCCGGCTGGCGGGGATGTGGAGCCGCCGCGCGCCCGGGTCCCTGGGTTCCCCTGGCTCGGCGGCTTTCAGCACGGCGTCTCGCCGGAATCGGGATGGCTTTCGACGTACTCCCGGAGACGCTTCCAGAATGCCTTCGCCTGCTCCGGCGGCAGGTCTACCTCCTCGATGACGCCCCAGTGGTTGCCGGTATCCTCGAAGGAGATGCTGCCTTGGGGGAGCTCTGCGTGCCAGGACCGGGATGACATCGGGTCTTGGCTCCGGCGGATGCTGCCGGTCTGGGCCGAGGCCAGGATGGCCTCGGCCTGGTAAACCCGTGTCCTTTCGAAGTAGTCCGGTTCCGCGGGGCAGACCCGCGCTTTTGCTTTTCCCTGTTCCGTGTTGCCCTGCCAGCGGAGTGGTCTGAACTCCTGCACCCCGGGGTCCCGTTCCGCCTGTTCCTTCAGGCGTTCCCAGAAGGCTTGATACTCGTTTGCAGGTAGGTCCACTTCCATGACGCCGTACCAGCCTTTCTCAAAGCCCTGTGCGATGGCGATCCTCCCTTGGGGGGTGATGATGCGGCGCAGCGGGCCCAGGGGTCCCGGGAGTCCCGGATCTCGGATGGTCCTGCTGCTTCCATCAGGGTTTCCAGGCTGAACTCGTTGCTGCCCATGTATATCATTGCTTGCCGCCGGCCCTCCGCGTCGTAGTCGCTGACGAGGTGGGGCCATGTCCCGTGGCGCTGTTTTTCCTTCTGAGCGGTCATTTCGTTTTTCTCCTCTTTTTCTCTCTCGTGGGGGCTGGTCGTTCTCCAAGGGGGCGGCGGACCCCCGGGCACAGCGGCGCCGCCCCCGGCTCCGTTTCTCCGGGGGCTTCTGCCGGAGCGCCTTCCTGAGGGCGTCGTGGACCTTCTCCGGCTTCTTCCCGCTGCGGTCTACGCCGGTTCCCTCGTGGAGCTTGATGATGGCGTACTCTCCCTATGCGTCTTTCTCTTCGCAGTTGCAGCTCCGGGGCCCGATAATCCGGTGCCGGCCCTGGCTGCTGTCCACCCTGGACCCTGGCCACCGGGCTTCGTAGGTCCATAGCATCTCGACGTAAGTCCGGACCGGGACGGCGTCGGCCTCGACTAGGGCGACTCTTCTGCCTCGGTTCCCGCACTCGGGGCAGCAGGGGCTGAAGCCGCAGGCCAGCGTCTCTTTGACCTTGTAGTGTCCCGGCATGGCCGGTCTCCTTGCGGGTCCTCAGGACCTCGGGATGGGCTTGCAGCGGTATCACCTCGCCTTCTGCGTCCACAGGGGGTCATCATCCGGGTTCTTCCTCCAGTCTCCCGAAGAGCTTGACGTGGACCAGGATATGGGTGATCCAGCCCATCCCCGGGGGTTTCAGGTAGTCCCGTTTGGCTTCCCGCATGGTCCGGCTCATGAGGACTATCCTCCCGGCGGTTTTCACCGCCGCCACCAGGTCCCGGTGGCGGCTGACCCATTCCTCGAGGACTTTCTTCGTCAGGGCGCGGCTGAATCCCTGGCCTTCAGCCCGGCGGGCACGCGCAGTTGGGCCCACTCCCCGTTGCATTCCAGGCGGGACAGCAGTTCCCGCTGTACTTCCTGTCTCCGGCTCATGGCGCTTGGACCTCGTGGATAGGTCAGGCTGGCGGCATTGGTTTCAGTTGCAGTTGTGGGCTCCCTCGCTATCGTCCCAGTGGGTGCATCCCTCTTCCGGGACCAGGCCGTCCCAGCCGAAAGGTGGTGTCCCGAAGCAGACGTTTCGGGGACAGCCACAATCACCGCATACCGGGTCGTATTGATAAGGCAGTATCTCGACATCTTCCGGAGTTGTGTACATCAGGTATTTGGTTCCCGCGGATGTCACGTGCTCCGTAGGGACCAGACCTTCGCGCAGCAAGTCCTCGGCCAACACGGAGCGGAAGTCCGTGTACTTCATTCCCATTCCATTTCTCCACAGGCCTTAGAACGGGGGCCGGAATCCGGCCCTGTCCTGCCCCAGCACCACTCCCTTCTCCTTCAGCAGGACCTCCTTCAGGGCCTGCAGGTCCCGGCGGTATCCCTCGTTGTAACGCCGGACGGCTTCCTCCGCCGTCTCCACCCCGAAGTGCGCCATGGCGCACTCGATGGCCCGCCGGTCGGTCCGGGCGATGTTCTCCCCCCGGTCCTGGCCCGGGTGCCGGAAGGGCTGGCAGATGAACCGGCGGATGCCCGTCTCCAGCAGCCTCCCGGCGAAGCCCGCCGCGTCCCCCATGGGCAGCATCGGGGTCATGGTCACGCAGCCCTGCAGCCCGCCGTCGTGGACTGTCTGAATCGCCTTCAGCCGGGCCTCGATGCTGCTGCAGCCCGGCTCGTAGAGCTTCCTCACCCCGTCGTCGCCGGTGCTCACCGTCATGTTCACCTGCACCCTGCCGCCCTGCTCCACCAGCTTCAGCAGGAGGGGTATGTCCCGGGTCACCAGGGTGCTCCGGGTCTGGATTACCAACTTCACCCGGGGCTGCCGCTCGACCATCGCTTCCAGGATTCCCCGGGTGACCTTCGCCGTCCGCTCCACCGGCTGGTAGGGGTCGGTGACCGTCGCCATGTAGATGGTCCTTCCGTTCAGCTCCCCTTGGGGAAGGTCCATCATCTGCTCCACGGCGTTGGTCTTTACCTGCACCCATTTTCCCCAGTCCCGCGTCTTCTTCGCGGTGGTGTTGAAGTTCGAGGCGTAGCAGTACTGGCAGCCGAAGCTGCAGCCGGAGTAGGGGTTGATGACGTGGTCGTAGGCGCTGATGAAGCCGCTGCCCTGGGTCACCAGGTTCTGGTACTCGATGACGCCCACCTGGGTCTGCCCGATCCGCTCCGGCACTCCTGCCGGCAGCGGTGAGGCCGGGATGAGACTCCCGCCTCCCGGCGGGGCGGCCCTTTGGCGGCGGGCTGCGGGGGCCGAGCTTTCCGGCGGGCTGGTCCTTGCCGGCCGGGGTATGCTCTTCCATCCCCAGGGGCGGTCCTGTGTCTCCGTGCTCATGGCTTCTTCTCCTGTGCCTTTGCCGCTTGGGCGCTCTGCCGGGCCCTCGGGGGCGAACTGCCGCACGGGGTACCCGGCCTTCTTGGCGGTCCGGACCATGTGGGCCGTGCCCGGTCCGCCGGGGAAGGCGGCTACCAGGTCCGGCTTGGCGCTGTGCAGCATCCGCTCGTTCCGGCGGAACTTCCAGTCCCTTCCTGGTCCGTCCAGCTTCCGGTCGGGCGGGTACGGGGTGCAGGGGATGCCCCGCTCCCGGGCGTACCGGCCGGCCAGGGTGTCCGCTCCGGCGGCGTTCCCGTGGACTATCATGGCGGGTTTCAGGTGGTCCAGGGTCTCCTCCAGGAACTTCCGGTCCCGGTAGTCCCTTCCACCGCATACCAGTACTTTCATCCCGGTCCTCCTTTCGGCCGGGTCCGGGCCGGGTCCGGATACTGTGTGGATGTTGGCCGTTTTCTCCATTTCGGCTCTTCCTCCCTGGGTGTTGGGCCTCCCCGACGGGGCGGCGCTTCTCTCTGCCCCGCGCCGCCCCGAGGCCGTCGAGCGGGCCGGTTTCCCTGCTGTGGCTGGCGGTTCCTGCCATGCGCAGCATATCCACGCTGAAGCTCCACCCCCAAAGGCGCCGGGGCCGTCTTTCTCCGGCCGGTTCAGAATCTCTCGTCGGCGAGTTGCCTGGCCAGGTAGTCGTGCTCCTTCTGGACCTCTCCGAGCTCCTGGAGTTCCTCCGCCAGGAGCTGGACGGTTTCCGGGCAGAACGGGGTCCCGCGGTCCCAGTAGAGGGACCCGCTGTCCAGGACTTGGAACCTGTCGAGGCCGCTCTGCAGCGCTGCGCCGAGGTTGGAAATCTCTCCGGCTTTAACTCTGACGCTGTCCTCGATTTCCCGGATGCGGGCTGCCGTTTGCTGGCGGCGTATGGCCAACCTGCCCAGGGTCGCGTCGTCTATTCCCATCTTATGTGTCCTCTTTCCGTGTGCATGTTGGACGTTTTCCGCATCTCTCCTCTCCTTCCCCGCCTCGCGGGTTTCCTTGGCGGGGCGGCGCGGGGCCGAGATAAGCGCCGCCCCGCCGTCCGGTGTCCGCGCCGGCCGGTGGTTTCCGCCCACAGGACCGCCGTGAGTCCCGTGAGGCAGCACGAGGAGGGGTTGGAGGAGCGGGAGCAGTTCCGGGACTCCGGCTATTGGCCGGGTTTTCCGTATTCCGCCAAGCGGGCGTCTATCCGGTCCCGCAGGTCCCGGTAGTCTCGCCACTCTAGGGGTTGCCCGTCCAGGAAGAGGGTTGGGGTGCCCCGCACTCCCAGGCTGCGCCCGTATTCCTTGTCCTCCCTTACCCGCTCCCGGTGCGCGCCGGCTTGGGTGCACTCCTGGAACCGGGCCCGGTCCAGCCCGGTCTCGCCGGCGGCTCTGGCCAGGGCCTCGGAGGTCAGGGGGCGCCTCTCCAGGGTCAGCAGGTAGAGGGCGTCGTGATATTCCGGGAACCGTCCCTGGTCCCGGGCGCACTCGGCGGCCTCGGCGGCGAGGAGGGATTCCGGCCCCAGGAAGGGGTAGTGGCGGTACTCGAACTCCAGCCGTCCGGTCCGGACCAGGTCCCGGTCTATCTCTTGCATGATCCCCAGGGCGAACCGGGCGCAGTGGATGCACTGGAAGTCCCCGAACTCGGTCAGCACCGGGGTCTCTCCTGTCCGGAGGGGGATGCCTCCGTTCCCGGCGGGTTTCGCTTCCGGTCCGGGGAGAGCATTGTTCCCGCCGTTGTCCCGCCCGGTGAGGAGGATGACCGCGGTGACCAGGAAGGGCAGAAGGACTATTGCAATCAGCGCCGTCCGGATGAGGATGGATTTCACTTGCTGCGGAATCTTATTGTTCCTTGGAGAGTCTGGATGCGGCTGCGGTTGGCTGGGGTTGCGGCGCTGTCTGCTCCCGCAGTTCGAAGGTGACGGTCACCCTTTTCCCGATGGCTTCCCGGAGTCCCAGCAGGGTCCGCATGCTCTTGAGAAAGTCTTGCACCACCTTGGGGGCGTCCGCTCTCGGCGGCTTCCAGGGGCTCCGGCAGGACGGGCATTCGCCGGGCAGCGCCTCCGTGCCGCCCAGGGCCAGGGACAGCTCCTTGCCGCACCCGGCGCACCGGAACCGGACGGCGGCGATGTCCTCCAGCCCGAAGACGGTCCTTGTTTCCTTGGTCATGGTCTCCTTGGCCATGGTCTCCTTTTGCCGGCGGCGTCTTCTCTTCCGGTTTCCGGGCCTGCGTCCGCCCGGCCCTAGCCCGGCTGGGGGGGTCTGTTGTCTCCGGCGCGACCGCTCTCTTGCAGCCGCAGCACCATGCCGGCCTGCAGCGCCTGCACTCCCAGGCTCACCTGTCTCAGGAAGGACACCATCAGGATGTTGTGTTCCTGTTGGTACATCAGGTGGTAGTCGTTTCCCACCACCTTCCTCATGTAGGTCTCCGCCACTTCGCTCAGCGGCTTGCTGAAGAGCTCCTCCGCCGGTATGTTGTCCGCCAGCCCGTCCAACAACTCGATGAGTTGCTCCTGGACTTTTTGGGCCTCTTCCAGGCTGCTGTGGTTACACAGCTGGGCGGCGGCCCCGGCCAGGGCCATTTCCGGCGGCAGCCCGCATTGACAGTCCTTCATTTCGGCTTCTCCTATCTCCGGTTTTGCTTCCCGGTCCGGCTGGCCCGGGCCGGCTCCGGCCCTGCGCCCCTGCCCCGGCACCAGGGCCGGCTTTGGCGGCGCCGTATTCTCCGGTGACGCCCTCCGGGGACTGGAGACTGGCGTGCCTCCCGTCCGGGTCCCGCGCTCCGGACCCTGAGCCAGACTCCCTTCGCCTCTTCTTCCTTCTCTCTCCAGGCTTTGCCCATCATCAGAAAGATGACTGCCACGATCATGATTTCCGCCAAGGTGGTCAGCGCCTGGTCCATTTTTCCCACGCTCCCGTTGCGTGCCGCGGAGTCCCTGCTCCCTATCCTTCCAGCAGGTCCAGGATGTCGCTCAGCAGCAGGTACGTCCCGGTCAGCAGGATGAGCATCATCCCGCAGAAGGTCATCGCCCGGTCCGCCCTTGCACTGATGGGTTTCCCGCGCCGCAGCGCCTGCAGCGTCTGCGTCGCCATCTGGTAGCCGTCCAGGGGCGGCACCGGCAGCAGGTTCAGCAGGGCGACGCTCATGGTGACCGCGCCCAGGACCGCCAGCCAGGCCTTCAGCCCGGCGTATTCCACCGCTTGGGCCGTCTGGTGCATTCCCAGCAGCAGCCCGGACACCTCCGAGGCGCCGGTGTTCCCGCCTCCCAGCAGGGAGGCGATGGAGCCGAAGTAGGCTTCGCCCAGGTTGTTCAGCCGCTGCCCCATGGCCCGGGGCGCCATCGAGTGGGACTGCTCCGGTGGAACGAGCTCGGTCAGCTCCAGCCCGGCCCTCCCGGTCTCGGGGCTTGGCTTCACCCTCAGGGCCAGGGTCTCCTGCCGGCGCATTACCTGCACGTCCAGGCCCCGTCCGGCCTCCCCGGCCCGCCGCAAGGCGTTCCGCAGTTCCCGGCCGCCGGGCATCAGGGTGGTCCCGGCCTCGATGATCCGGTCCCCGGTCCGGAACCCGGCCAGCTCCGCCGGGCTCCCCGGAATCACCCGCTCCACCGCCAGGGTGGGCGAGTTGCCCCCGGTTATGGGAAAGGCCGCCAGGGCCAGGATCACCCCGGTCAGCAGGGCCAGGTTGGCCAGGGGCCCGGCCAGGATGATCAGCATCCGCCGGGGCCAGGAGGCCAGGTTGTAGGCGTCTCCGATTCCCCGGCCGGGGTCCTCGGGCAGGGACACCCCCGCCATCAGGGGCACCAGGTGCAGCGACCAGGTCATGTCCGCCAGCACCACCCGCTGCCCGTCTATCTCCCGGACCCGCCCCCGCAGCTGCAGGTGCTCCTCGTTTTGCCGCAGGACGGCTTTCCGCTCCTCTCCGGTGAACCTCCTCCAGTTTCCTTCCGGCAGCAGCGCGGTGGCGGTGTAGCCGCCGTCCGGCCCCCGGGTCACGTAGACGCAGGCCTGCTCTCCCTGCCGGGGCCTCCGCCCGCCGGGGCCCAGGACCGCGGTCTGCGGGGTCAGCGCCGCCGCGGTGCGGCCCGTCTGGAGGGACAGGAGCTTCCGGCCGAAGCCGATCTGGAAGGCGCTCACCCTCACTCCGCACAGGCGGGCGGCGGCCAGGTGCCCGAACTCGTGGATGGCCAGCACCGCCAGCACCAGCGGCAGGAAGCTCAGGTAGTACAGAAAGATGGTCAAGGTCCCTCTCCTTCGTTCCCGGTCTGTCGGCCCTGGCCGGGCCGGTCTTCCGCCGCCGTCAGCCCCGGGTAGTTGTCCATCAGGTCCAGGACCCCCATGCACTCCAGGATGCACCGGTTCACCAGCTGCAGGGCCATGCCGCTCATGAGCGAGTGTTCCCTTCTCTTGATGCTCAGGTGGTCCTTTTCCAGGGCCTTGATGGTCTGCCGGTAGTGGCCCCGGTCCCGGCTCATCCCCTGGATGTCGGCGTTTTCGTCCAGCTCGATGCCGGAGAAGACCAGGTTCATCGAGTCCTGGAGAAACGGCAGGCCTCCCAGGGCCATGGCCTGGGACAGCCGGTGGGCCTGGTGGTGCAGCCGCACTCCGTGGTACCGCATCACCTGGTCCGGGGTGTATTCGGTGGTCTCGCCGTTTTGGAGCATTGGACTTCCTTTCCGGCCGGTCTCTCCGGCGGCCTTTTACAGAATCTCATAGGCGGGGTCCGCCGCGTTTTGCGGTTACTGCTAAAACGCCCCGGGGAATGGCCGGGTTATGCTGGGGTCCGGTTGGAGGTTCTTGGCATGAGGGTCCGGTTGACGGCGCTTATCGCCGTGTTGGTCTTCCTGACTGCCCTGGGCTGCGGCGGCGCGGCCGCCGGGGACGGCGGCCTGGGCCTGATTGACTTCGGGGATGACCCGCCGCCGGCCTCCGAGTCCTTCGAGTCTGCCGACTTCGCCTTGACCCTCAACCCCGAGGTGCTGGTCGAGGTCCGGTTTCTCTACGGCCACCAGGTGCGCCTGGAGAGTATGCGCCGGCTGAACCGGGACCTGCAATCGCTCTTGGAGTATTCCGGCCCCGCCGAGGTGGACCTGGAGTGGGTGATCGAGGTCCACGAGGTGACCGCCCGGGCCGACGAGCTGTTCCAGCGCCTCACCTCGCGGAGGATGCCCGTTTCCCAGCGGGAGCAGTACCGCTACCTCTTTCTCAATATGCTGGACGCCATCCAGGTCATGGGGTACGGCGCCGACCGCGTCCTGGCGGCTTCCATCAGGGTGGGGCCCAGCGGGCGCACCCTGCTGACCATGTCCGGGACCGAGTCGGCGGAGTTCCATACCCTGGTCCGCGAGGCCGCCTTCTACCTCGATGACGCCGGGCGGCTCATCGAGAGCCAACTGTCCAGCGTGGGGAATATCATCAGCGGTCTGCGGTTGAGGTGAGCTTGGTTTCTGCGCTTCTGGACCGGTTGCCCCAGGTCAAGCCCAAGGTGTTGTTCATCGGGGCCAGCCTCTTCCTGTTGCTGGTCATCCTGCTGGGCTACGTGCTCTTCAGCGGCGGGCCGGAGGAGCCTCCGGCTCCCGTTCCGGTCCTCTTTGACGAGTCGGAGGTCGCCGGGCGCGTGGAGGCTACCGTGGCCGCCATGGAGCCCACCCCCACCCCGACTCCGCTTCCCGACATCGCCGCCACCCTCCAGGCCCAGCTGTTTCCCGGCAAGGGGGAACGTTTGGTGCTCAACCCCCTGGACTCCGCCGGGGAGCGCAACCCCTACCTGAACGCTGAGGAACTGGACTACCTGGCGGGCTTGGGGGACCGGCTGTGGGCCCACACCGGGGCCTGGCTCCACCTCCGGCAGGTCCTCTTCCCCGGCCCGGGGGAGTGGTCTCCCCAGGCGGCGGAGCCGGACGTGGCCCAGGCCCGGGAGCTCTTGGACTCGGTCCCGGAGCGGGGGGCTTCCCCGTCTTCCCAGGTCGGCGAGGTGGTGTCGGCCTACGGGCGCACCGTCGAGGAGGGCATGTCCCGGGTCCGGGCGGCGGTGTCCCTTCTGGAGTCGGCCGTCCTGCTGGCTTCCACCGCCAAGGAGGAGCCGTTGACTCCGGAGGACCAGGAGAAGCTGCGTCAGATCTTCCGGGACGCCCAGGACTCCCTGGAGGCGTTCAACCGGGCGATGTCGGCCTACGGCTGTTCCATCTGCGGGGAGCTCTTCCGCTTGGGGGAGCCGGAGAAGTGAAGCCCCCGCTCTGGGAGGCCCCTCCTGCGGAGCCGCCCCGGGACATCCTCGCCGGGGAGCGCGCCCGCCCCCGGCGCTGGTGGCGCCCCGGCGGCTGGCTCTCCGGCCGGCTGGGCATGGCCGTCCTGGCCGTCTTCGTTGCCGGCGGCCTGGGCTGGGTCCTCTTCTCCAAGGTGGACCCCGGGCCCGCCGGGCCGGCGGGCCGCTCCGGAGCCGCTTGGCCCGCTCACCCGGAGTCGGGCCGGGACCTCACCCCGGCGGAGCGCGCCTTTGCCGCCGGCTACGGGCAGCCCCTCTTCCTGGGGAGCGGCGGCCGCCCGGTGGTGCGGTTGGAGGTCACCGGCGAAGTCCGGGAGTTGACCCCGGTGGAGTTGGACTTCGGGTCGTCTCTGCCCTATGCCGGCGCCGGGTACGGCGGCGTGGTCTGGACTCCCGGACCCCGGGGCTGGGGTCTCTGGTGGAAGGATGATGCCGAGCGCCGGGCTTTGGAGTCCGCCGTCCGCTTCCCCCGGAGCCGCTGGCGGGAGAAGCAGCATGCCGAGTTGTCCCACGCCGCTCTCCGGGTGTCCCAGGGCTTGGGCCTGGTGGAGTCCCTGGACCTCGAGCTGTGGCGTCCGGGGATTGGCCCGGTCCTGGCCGGCCTGATGGGGGAGTTGGAGGGGCGCCACCCGGTGCTGGAGTACGGCCATTGGGGCGCGGTCCCCGGGCAGTGGCTCTGCGATTCCCAGCTGGAGTCCAACCTGAACCAGGGCCTGACCCAGGGCTGCCCTGCCGGGGAGTACCTGGACCGCTTGGAGGACGCCTGGGTCCGCTTGGGCGTGGCCGCCGACCTGCTCCGGGGAATCGGCCGCTTGAGCGCGGAGATGGACGCCATGTCTGCCGAGGACCGTCACCAGTCGGCCCTGCCAAGGGCCCAGGCCTACCTTCTGGCCGACCTGTTGAACGCCGTCCGGGAGTTGGAGCGGTCTCTCCAACTCCTCTGGGACGAGTCCGGCGCCTCGGGCCTGCCCATCGGGGTCACTTTTCGGAGAGGTAGCGGTGCGTTTCCGGCTGGTCCTGGCCCTGGCCCTCTTCTTCCTGGCGGCCTGTTCCGGCGCCGGGCCGGGTCCGCCTCCAGCGCTCCCTCCGGCGCTTCCGGCCCTTGAGGAAGACGCCGGGGCCCTGGCCCGGCGGGAGGCCCTGGCCCGGGAGGCCGCTGAACTGCGCCGGGTGGCCGCCGAGCACCGCCGGTTGATCGCCTCCATCCCCCCGTCTCCCACTCCCGCTCCCTTCCCGGCCCCCTCGACCGCGGGGCGCCAGGAGGAAGCCCTGGCCCGGGTGCTGGCCCACCCCGGGGGGGAGCCGGTCCGGCCCGCACCCGATGAGGGCTGGTTCGACCCCCGCCGGGGGTTGACCTTCTACCGGGATTCCGGCGGCGACTGGACTCCCCGGAAGGTCCGGGAGGGCCACACCCACCGGGGGCTGTTCTACTACGGCGCCTACCCCGAAGGCGTGCTCAACTTTGCCGATGCAAGCATCCACCCGGCCCTGGCCCGGGAGATGGCCTTCGAGGCGGCCCGGGTCCTGCCCCTGCTGGGGGACCCGACCCCGGCGATGGTCCGCTCCTTTGCCAACAGCCTCGGCTGGGAGCTCCGGGACTCCGCCGGCCCGGTGGTCAACCTGTGGACCCGGTTCACCCTGGCCGAGGACGGGCAGCGCCACGCCTTTGCCGTGGGCGGCGTGATGCGGCTGGGGGTGGCGGAGTTGGGCGCGGGGGAGGCCCGGCTGGAGTACCTCACGGTGGGGGAGTGGGTCAGCCCGGTGGTGGTGGAACGCCTGCGCTAGGGCCTGCGGGTAGTTGGAGAGGGGTCAGTCCTCGTTTACTTCCCGGTATATGATTCTCCGGATGGACTCCTCTCCGAAAATGGCTTCCAGCGCCCGGTTGATGTCGCCGGACTGCACCTTGTTTGACACTTCGACGGCTGCCCGGATGGGACGCCGCGTTTCTCGCCGCCGGGCTCTCAGGACGAAGCCGGTCCTTGGCTGTCCGGAGCTCTTGCTCTTCGCTGATCAGGCCTCCGTCCGCGCCGTTTTCAACCGGCTCCTTCAGTCTGGCAGCCTGTTGGGTCCCAGCTGATGGGCCCGTTCCATCAGTCGCTCCGCTGCGGTGGTGGTGGCCTCCCGGTAGTTGGCGTGGTTGGTGAGGAGCGGTCTCGTCCTGGTGTCCTTGTATTCGTCCGTCCCTGCATATTCGGAGTATACGTCAGGGTGGATCTCCAGGGAAAAGTTGGCCATGTGGGAGTCCGCTTGGCGCAGCTTGCCGATAAGATTGCCTATGTTGTGGGTGTTGGGATAGGTTTCCCCGTGGCCTGCGATGACTGCCTTCAGGGCGTGTTCCAGGGCGGCCTGGGCCTGCTGCCCTATGAGCAGGTCGCTGAAGCCCATCTCAATGTTTGCCTTGAAGCTGACCAGGTGTTGCTCTGCGTGGAAGACGCGGTTGTCGTACTCGGTCCAGGTGTATTGGTGCTCGGTTTCCTCGTCGTCGTACCTGCTGGTGTATTCCTCGGGGTTCCTTGCCATGACTGCCCCCTCCTGCAGAGCTCGGGTTACCATCGTGTTGATGAATCGTTCCTGCTCTTTGTACTCTCTGTGGTCGAACCACACCAGTTGTACCGGAACGGGCTTGTCGTATATTGTCCGGGCCTTTTTCTCGGCCCAAGCCTTGAGTTCGTCCTTCTTCCATTGGTCGGGCTGCTGCTCGACGATGAGCATTATGTCCACGTCGGAGTGGTGCTCGTCATGGTCGCCCCGGGCTCGGGAGCCAAAGAGGACTGCCGCGTCGGGCCTGATGGCCTCGTAGGCCTCCTTGGTCAGTTGCAGGGCGTCGGCGTCGGCCTTTTGGTTCCCGCTCATTCTGCTCCTTTTCTCGGGACGGCGTTGCCTCGGGTCAGCCTAGATTACCATTTCCTCTGCGGTCCTGCTCCGTTTGGACCGCTTGGCCGGTCTGGCGGGTGTTCTCCGGCGCTGCCGTTGGGACGGCGCCGGCCCGGGGAGGCCGGGGTTACTTGGGCATGAGGCCCTGTTCCTTCAGGCTCACGAACCGGTCTCCTCCGATGACGACGTGGTCCAGCAACTCGATGCCCAGCAGCTTGGCGGCTTGGACCAGGTCCCTGGTGACCGCGGTGTCCTCCGGGCTGGGCGTGGGGTCTCCGCGTCGGGTGATTGTGGACGATGATGATGTTGGGAGCCGGCTCGACCACTGCCGGGCGCAGCACCTCGGCCGGGCGGACTATCGAGGAGTTCGCGTTCCCTTGGTAGATCACCCGTTGGGCCAGCAGGTTGTTCTTGGTGTCCAGCAGCAGGACCCTCAGCTGCTCCTGGGCTAGGGCCGACATCTCCGGTCCGAGCAGGTTGTGAACATCTTGGGGGCAGTGGATGACGGGGAGGTCCGCCGGGCGGTCCGGCCGGAATTCCACCTCGTAGCGCACCGCTAGTTCGCCCAGCAGCTTCAGGTTGCTCCGCAGGGCTTTCAGCAGGGCCTGTTCCTTCAGCCCGGCTGAAGGGGTCCCGGTCTTCTGGGTCATGTCCGGCTCCTTGGGGTTTGGTGGGAAGGAGAGGCGGGGCCGCCTCCCTTTCCCGGAGAGCGGCCCCGGACAACTGAGGCGATTTCAGGTTCGTTTGTTGCTGTACGCTGGAGTGCCCGGCGGTGTCTAGCCGCCCGTTGCCAGCTTCTTCCACCAGCCGAGCACGAAGCCGAGGATGCCGACCGTGATGGGTACGCCGTAGGCGATGATGCGGATGGCAACGTCGCTGGACCGGACCTTGGGCTTGCGGGAGGTGCGTTCACTCATGATTGGTCTTCCTCTTGCCGGATGGTGCTGAATCTCTTGTGGTGTTTATCCACCATTCTATGACTCGGGCTGGGGCGATGAGGCCAACCGGGAAGCCTTCGTAGCGGAATACGCCGCCCTCGCCGGCGGGGCAAGGCGGCCTGGAGCCAAGATATTCTTCGCTGACGAGGCCCACTTCCGGGCCGATGCCGGACTGCGGGGCAAGTGGGTGCTGAAGGCGTCCTCCGCGGGTGCGTGGGACCTTGTCTTTCATGGCGCCTGCGGGGATGGCGGCGGTTTGTGCGTCTAACCGGCGGGGCCGAGCTTCTGCCACCAGCCGAGTGCGAATCCGAGTATGCCTATGGTTATGGGTATTCCGTAGGCGAAGATCCGGAGGGCTACTTCCCTTTTCTAGATGCGTTTCTTCTTGGAGGTCTGCTGGTTCATGACTCATCCTTGGGCCGGTGTATGGAGCTCAGCGTCTTATAGGCGTTTATCCACGATTCTACAACTCGTGCCAGAGCGAAGGCGGGGCCGAAGATGATGGCGAACATGGCCAGGCAGGCATCCAGGCCATCCCCGCTTGACCGGGGCAAGCCCTTAGGGCGTGACCGCCATGCAGGACAAAACGGGCCGGGAGGCGCCGATGCTAAGATGAAAATGCCGGCAGGGCCTCGGCTGGAGCGGTTTGTGCCGGCAAAGAATCACCATCCTTACAATCCGGTGACGCACGATGCAAAACTGCGACTCCGCAACCATCGGCAACCTGATGGTGCGTCATAGGGACAACAGAGGGCTCCTCAGGGAGTTGAGGAGCAGGCTCGATGAGATCGAAGGTCAACTGTCCGATTTGAGCAGGATGGCAGGAGACCATAAGAAGACGATTCACCTGACGGACCTCGGTTTCAGAAGCGGTTACGGTGATACGACGGTCCCGTTCGACCTGCTGGACTCTCTACGCGAAGTGCTCACTGAACTCGATGCCGCCGGGGCGGACCAACAACGTATTGAGACATGCTTGGAAGATGTGGGGATGGGTGAGTATATCATCGATCAATGACATTTGCGCAGCGCTCTCAGGGTCAGAGCAGGGCCTTTTCATTTTCACCCCGGAAGCTGTTCCTTCCCCGTCTTCCCGGCGAAGGCCGGGAACCAGAAACCCTCTAAAGCGGCCAACCGTGCTTCCTCGAACGTACCTGGATTCCGGCCTGCGCCGGAATGACAGTGGGGAGGGTAGCCTACTCCGAGAATGAAAAGGCCATGAGGGCCAGAGCCGGACTTTAGCCAGAGTACTCATACTGGCCAGCACCTTGGCCGCACTGTTGGTACTCAACTTGGCATGGAGTTCACTTTCGGCGGTATTCCGTCCCAAAGGCCACTCGGTGTAGACGTGCTTGCCAGCTTCGATGGCGGCCTTCGTTGCCTCATAGTGCGATGGCGCCCGCACAACCACGGCCACCGCGTCGATCTCCGGCGACACTGCCATTGCCCGGAAATCATGGAAGGCGAGCTTCGCTCCGAAGGCTTGGCGAGCCTCTTCCGCGCTCTCGGGCCGGGTGGTGCAAACTGCGGTAAACTCGACATCCGGACTGGCCAGTAGCGCCGGGAAGTGCGACTGAGAGGCCCAGGTCGAGTTTACGTTCGCACCCACAAACCCCAGGCGGATCTTGTTTGCCATGACGCGTGCTCCTTGGATTGCTGGCATCCTGCATTCTTTTATATGTGGCGGCGGGCCGGGGAACCGCTAGCACGACGGCCAACCAAAAGTCCCTGGAGGGCGGTTACGAAAGGGCGCCCAGACCCGGGATTACTATCTCTCGGAAGGCGTCCACCTCGGCCCACGGCATGTTGTAACCACCCTCCTGGGTGTGAGTGGGAAAGATGAAGACGTGATTGATACCCGATTCGTCCCTGGCCCGCTTCAGTCTGGCCAAGCATTCCTCAGGCGTGCCGAATAGACCGAAGGCATCGCATATTTCGTCCGCCTGAGCATCGGCGATGCTCTCGGGGACGAAATCGTCGGCCAGGTCGATGCCGGCCTCTCGCAGCCAGAAGAGGTTGGAATCGCTGGGGTATTTCAGGTACGGCTGGTCGGGTCGAAACCACTGTTGAGGAAAGCGACGGGCAGCCGGGCCGTCATCCGACATCGTGGTTGGAGTGATGAAGATCGTCTGGAAACCTTCGAGGCTGCGTCCGGCCCGCGCCGCTCCTATTTCCAGTCTGCGGCGGGCCGCGTCGACCGCTTTGGGATGAAGGCCGACAAGCAACAGGGCGCCGTCGGCAACTTCCCCGGCCAACTCCACCATCCGCGGACCGGCAGCGGTCATGAATATTGGTGTCGGCCGGTCGCTCAGATTGCGCAGCCGGGTTTCCACCCCGTTGAATTCCACTCGCTCGCCCCGCAGCAGGCGGCGAATGGTCAGGATGGCCCGGCGCATGGCCTCCACCGTGGCCCGGGGCCGGCCGATATTCCCGACGGCGAGGTAGCCGGGGCCCACGGTCAGGCGTACCCGCTCCGGTGCGATCTCCTCCAGCGAGTGGGCCAGCGAGGCCAGAACCATCGAATGCCAGGTGACCGGGTTGGTGGTTGCAGGGTACAGGGTGAGCCGGGAGGTCCGCTCGGCGGCCAGGGCCAGGGTGAGAAAAACGTCCCGCCCGCTGTGCTGATGGTCGTGGACTCCAACCCCGGAAAATCCGGCGGCCTCACATCCCGCGATGAAATCGGCGGTCTATTGGACCGGCAGTCCGACGGGCACTCTGATATCCACTTTCATCGAACACTCCTACTGTTCAGACCAAAGATGGGCGAACAGGCCGACCACCACCTGCTCATAGGCTGCGTCGCCGGAGAGCAGGCCGATATTCCGGGAGAACTCGTTGAGGTTGGCTACGGAGTCCGGAGAAATTCCGGCAGTGTAGTATGGAGCATCCCGCCGGACCAGGTCCTCGATCAATGCGGCCTCGTCGGGTGGGAACAGCCGCTGGCCGACCTCGGCAGCCCGGGACGGATCGGCCCGCAGCGCCCGTTGCGACTCCACCACCGCCCGCACCGCTCCCTCCGCCGTGGCGGGAGAGTCTTCAATCAACCAGTCGGTGGCGACCAGTGCCGCAAAGGTATAGTCCCTCGCCGCCGGCGGACTGACGCCTCGCCGCGGGTCAAGCACCACGTTCCCTATCCCACTCCGCACCGCCACTTCCGCTCCCATGGCGTTGGCCCAGAAGCCGTCGATGACTCCCTCCTCCAGGGCCTGGGCGGCATGGACGCCGAAGGACACGCCGGGCTCGCCGCTGCCGGGTACCGGAGCCAACGCCATGCCGTCCCGCGCCGGGTCCACGCCCGCCTCGGCCAGCAACTGGCGCAGTGCAGCGTCGGGCCCGGGGGCCGCTCCGATACGCAGGCCCTTGACTGCCGCAACGTCCCCCGGCTGGACCTCCAGGTTGAAACGCAACACCAGTACCCAGAAGGTATGCTGCGACAGGGCGGCCAGCAGCTTGGCGCCCTGCCATCCGGGGAAGGCCGACAGGGTGGCGTGGGCCGGACCGGCCACGAAGTCGACGCGGCCGTCCCGCAACGCCTCCATGGCCCTGCCCACCGGGAAGACCATCTCCAACTCCACGTCGATTCCCTGGTTCTGGAAAAACCCCAGCTCCACGGCCGCCACCGCCGGAAAGTACGAGTTGGACACCAGGTCTGGTACCGCGATGCGCATTTGTGTCGTCTCCTGGCTACCGCCCGGGGATTAGCGTGCGGGGCTGGGCTAAGTTTACCACCGGTCTCGCATCCAGTATCCTCGTGGTGTTTCCCCCGACTGAAGTAGCCACCGCTTCCAGGCTGGCCTGAATCGAAGGACACGACGGAGTGTCGATAGAACTGGTGCAGCCGGCTGGGTAGCCATCCATGTCGCTTTGGGGTTGATGCCCAGGGCAATCGCATTTTAATTCGTAACAGCACGGTTGCTCAGCTTAATGGCAACTTCCCGTCCAAGAAGACACTTGAACCTCCTTTGGGCTACCGGCAATTGGGAAGTCTTGACGCACAAGAGGACTCTTGGACAGGCAAATCTTGCCTGGAAACGCTGTTAAATTGGGGGTAATATCAATCCTTTCAATAACAATTATGCACTCCAGTGGCTTTGTTGCATGAATATTGGCAGCACATGAAATGTCCCGACACCCTTTGAATCGAGCTATGCTACTCGATAGCTATCCGGCATTCCCAAGTGGGTCATCCGATTCAAAGCGGCACACTTTACCTTGGCTTCCACCTTCTGCTGCGGTAACTTCCTGGCCTGAAGATAGGAACCAAAGATGGTCTTGAACCGAAACATGGCAGTCTCGGCCAGGGAACGCCGATGATAGCCCGACTCTTGTTTCCACCGCTTACGTCCTACCTTCCGAATCCTTCTCAGGTTCTCGTCCCGCACCAGGGGCGGGGCGGCACAGTTCCCATGCTGCCAGATACGGGCATCCTTTCGAGGTGGAATTGCTACCCGCCTGACACCTCTGACAGCGCAGCCCTCATATACCTTCCTTTTGTCGTAGGCCCCATCGCCACCCACCTGCTCCACTGACTCGGTGCTCTGGTCCAGAAGTTCGGGCACCGCTCCCGCATCGTCCAGGCTGGCCTCGCTCAGTACCACGGCCTGGATCTCCTGGGTTTCACTGTCCACGCTTAGATGGAGCTTCCTCCAGGTGCGCCGTTTGGTATAGCCATGCTGACGCACCTTCCATTCTCCCTCCCCAAAGACTTTCAACCCGGTGCTGTCCAGTACCAGGTGCAAGGGCCCAGCAGCTTTCCTGAGCAAGGAAACCCCCAGGCGCTTGGCGCGCTTGCAGAGGGTGGTATAGTCCGGCACCGGCAAATCCCACTCCAGCAAGTGAAACACGGACCGGAGAAACCCTTCGGCAGCCCTCAGGGTCAAGTGGAAGACGCTGCGCACCATCAACAGACACTGGATTGCTCCATCGGAATACTGAAACTGCCCACCGCGCTTTCGGGGGCCGTCGGGCTTCCAGGCCCCAATATCCTCTTCGCTGGTCCATAGGGTTATTGAACCCCGCTGGACCAGGCTTTCGTTGTAGTCATGCCAGTTACGTATCCGATACTGGGATTTCCTGGTGGTGGTGCGTTTCTTGGGACGAGCTTTGGAGGCTTGCGGTGTTCGCTTCATGCCTCCAGCTTAACACTACCTCCCATTCATTCAACAAAGCCCACTCCAGTTAAAATGTGATTGCCCTGGGTTGATGCCGAACGGCTTTGCGCGAAAAATATAATTTATTATATGAGGGAGGATTTTCTGCGCAAAAAGCTGCCTCGATGTCAACGGTGAAGTTGAAATGCTGAGGAACCACGCGTCCCAGATCACGGCGGTTGCGACTTCCCTGTTGACGTGTATCCTGAGTCTCAGCATAGCCTGCGGCCCGGCCAGCGACGCCAGCGGCCAGTGCCGTGCCGCCGAGACCGGCGAGGTGCTTCTGCAGGTGAGGGACGCGGCGGGCGTGCTGTGGGAGGTGGAGGAGCTACCCGGTGAACCTGCGGGATGTGCCGTGCCCTGGGAGGTTGGGGTCGCCACCGACGGCTCGCTCCGCATCGTCATCCACGAGGACGAGAGTGGGAGAGAGATAAGGCAGGAGCCGGCAAGGATAGCCGAGTGGGTGTTCCACCCCGACACCGGCGAGCGCATCAGTACGGCACCGGACCCCAGCAGGGTGGTGAGGTTGGAAGGTTACCGGTGGTACTGAAAGAGGATTGCTTACTTGCCGAAACAGGGACGGACTCGAGTGAGAATATTGCAAGACCCGCTAATGCCCCGGTGAGCCGGACAAAGAAACCCTGAATTTACCGAAATTCTGCACAAAAATCGGAATTAAAAATCATTTTTGTGCAAAGCCATGCCGGATTATCGCTTAGGAGTGGAATAATGCCAGATACGCCTTTGCACTATCAGACCATTGCGGAAGTGGGGGCCCTCCTCCGGTCTAGGGAGCTGTCGCCCGTGGAACTCACCTCGGCAATTCTGGAGCGCATCGAGGCCCTGGACGGCGATCTGAAGAGCTACGCCACGGTGATGGCCGACTCGGCCTTGGCATCGGCACGGACCGCCGAGCGGGAGATCGCCGCCGGGAACTACCGGGGCGGCCTCCATGGGGTGCCCATCGCCGTCAAGGACCTGTGTTTCACCACCGGGGTCCCCACTATGGGCGGCGCCCGGGTGCTCCGGGACTTCGTACCTGACTTCGACGGCACGGTGGTGCAAAAGCTCAACGCCGCCGGTGCAGTGATTCTCGGCAAGCTGAATCTCACCGAAGGAGCGATGGCCGGTTACAACCCGGAGTTCCAGATACCGGTCAACCCCTGGGGCGCCGACCGCGGTCCGGCGCGTCTTCCAGCGGCTCGGGAGTAGCGACTGCCGCCGGACTGTGCTACGGCTCGTTGGGCAGCGATACCGGCGGCTCGATCAGGTTTCCGTCAGCCGCCTGCGGCATTGTAGGAATCAAGCCCACTTGGGGGCGGGTGAGCCGGTACGGCGTGTTGGCCTTGGCCGAGTCCTTGGACCACGTTGGTCCGATGACCCGGAGCCCATCCGACGCCGGTGTTATGCTGCAAACCATCGCGGGGCAGGACCCCAATGACCCTACTTCGCTGAGCACTCCGGTGCCTAACATGCTGGAAGGGGTGGACCAAGGAGTCCGCGGCGTTCGCATCGGCGTCGATGAGCGGTATATCGGCGAAGGCGTCGACTCGGAACTGGCAGCAGCGGTGCTGGAAGGCGCCCGCCTGTTGGAAAGCAGGGGAGCAGTGCTGGTGCCGGTGCGAATGCCGGACACCGAGCCCTTCTCCCGGGCTTGGGGCGTGTTGTGCTCGGCCGAGGCGGCCGCGGCCCACCGCGAAACCTTCCCTTCGCGGGGCGACGAATACGGCCCCTGGTTCCGGGGTTGGCTGGAGTTGGGGTTGGGCCACAGCGCCACCGACTACGCCATCGCCAGCTACCAACGGTTGGCCTGCAACGGGACCCTGGCCGGAATATTCGACGGCATCGACGTGTTGGTCTGCCCCTCCATGACCACAGCTCCAGAGCGGGTCACGCCAGAAGCGCTCTACGGCCCGATGGACGAGGAGGAATGGACCTGGGGACGGTTTACCATACCATACGACTTCAGCGGAGCGCCCACCATATCCCTGCCCTGCGGACTGAACAGCGAGGGCCTGCCCCTCAGCATCCAGTTCGTTGGCAGGCACTTGGCGGAGCCGCTGTTGGTCCAGGTAGGCCATGCCTACGAGGCCGCCACCCGCCACCAGCTACGGCCGGACGTATAGACGGGCCTCTGGAGCTCACCAATCTGCCTGGGTAGGCGCCGCAACTTTCAATCAGCGAACCGGAGGACAGACCAAGTATAATTGTCGCGGCTGCCCTTCTTTGGAGAAAGGCGCAGACGCAGCGTTTGAGGGGTTACGGACGGTTACTCGACCAGAGCGTTGGCTATTGCTCCGCGGCAGCGCGTTAATTCGATAAGCTGGGATTCACCTCTGAGTTCAATAAAACGGCTTTGTTGAATGAATGGGAGGTAGTGTTAAGCTGGAGGCATGAAGCGAACACCGCAAGCCTCCAAAGCTCGTCCCAAGAAACGCACCACCACCAGGAAATCCCAGTATCGGATACGTAACTGGCATGACTACAACGAAAGCCTGGTCCAGCGGGGTTCAATAACCCTATGGACCAGCGAAGAGGATATTGGGGCCTGGAAGCCCGACGGCCCCCGAAAGCGCGGTGGGCAGTTTCAGTATTCCGATGGAGCAATCCAGTGTCTGTTGATGGTGCGCAGCGTCTTCCACTTGACCCTGAGGGCTGCCGAAGGGTTTCTCCGGTCCGTGTTTCACTTGCTGGAGTGGGATTTGCCGGTGCCGGACTATACCACCCTCTGCAAGCGCGCCAAGCGCCTGGGGGTTTCCTTGCTCAGGAAAGCTGCTGGGCCCTTGCACCTGGTACTGGACAGCACCGGGTTGAAAGTCTTTGGGGAGGGAGAATGGAAGGTGCGTCAGCATGGCTATACCAAACGGCGCACCTGGAGGAAGCTCCATCTAAGCGTGGACAGTGAAACCCAGGAGATCCAGGCCGTGGTACTGAGCGAGGCCAGCCTGGACGATGCGGGAGCGGTGCCCGAACTTCTGGACCAGAGCACCGAGTTAGTGGAGCAGGTGGGTGGCGATGGGGCCTACGACAAAAGGAAGGTATATGAGGGCTGCGCTGTCAGAGGTGTCAGGCGGGTAGCAATTCCACCTCGAAAGGATGCCCGTATCTGGCAGCATGGGAACTGTGCCACCCCGCCCCTGGTGCGGGACGAGAACCTGAGAAGGATTCGGAAGGTAGGACGTAAGCGGTGGAAACAAGAGTCGGGCTATCATCGGCGTTCCCTGGCCGAGACTGCCATGTTTCGGTTCAAGACCATCTTTGGTTCCTATCTTCAGGCCAGGAAGTTACCGCAGCAGAAGGTGGAAGCCAAGGTAAAGTGTGCCGCTTTGAATCGGATGACCCACTTGGGAATGCCGGATAGCTATCGAGTAGCATAGCTCGATTCAAAGGGTGTTGGGACATTTCATGTGCTGCCAATATTCATGCAACAAAGCCGTTTCTAGCTATTGTGACGCAGAGCCATCCCTATGCTCTTCCCCGCACTGAGTCGTAACAGCCCTGCCACTAGGTTTCGCAACGCCGCCGCAGTTACGACACGGACCGGGTTCGCATCTGGCTCGGGGCCTCGCCGGGGGGCACGTCCTGCACCCAGTGCACGTAGTTCTCGATGCCTACCCTAACGGTAACTCGGCGGTGGGCTTACGCCGTCAGCTGTGCCTATTGGGTGTGCCGTTCTTTGCGGCTAGAGACCGAGACTTGTAGGACTGGGGATCTGGGGGGTTATGAATACCGTCTGCTTAGGCCGAAAAAAGTGGAGTAACCGTGTACCACCGGCGTGATGACCGAGGGCCGTATAGCAGGTGGAGAGGGGACCGCTTGGGAGGGAGAGAGGACAGTGCAGGTGTGAGATAAGCGTCGTCCGGTTCGTCTGGTGGCGGCGGTGTGGCGGTCTCCCTGCTGCGCTTGAGCCTGTAGCACTCGCCGCTCATCCCCAGGATGTGGACGTGAAGGGTGAGCCGGTCCAGCAGCGCCCCGGTCAACCGCTCCGAGCCGAAGACCTCGGTCCATTCGTCGAATGGCAAGTTGGTGGTGACCACGATGGAGCCCCGTTCGTAGCGCTGGCTGAAGACCTCGAAGAGCAGTTCCGCACCGGTCCGAAACAGTGGGACAAAGCCCAGTTCGTTGATGATCAGCAGGTTCAGGCGGGACAGTTGCCGCTGCAGATTCAGCAGCCTTCTCCCGTCCCTGGCCTCCATCATTTCGTGGACCAGGGCGGCGGCCGTGGTGAGGCCCACCGACATCCCCCGCTGGCAGGAGGCCTCGGACCAGAGCCGCGAGGTCGCCGTTAGGTAACCGAGAGCCCCCGGTCTCAGGACCCGGTCCACTCGAAGCCAAGGTTGGCAAAGCGGACGAACACGGTCCCAAACGGCGCGGCCAGCGGGCCGTTGGCCGCCAATATGGCGATCGTGTGTTGAGCGCCGGGGGTGGCGTCGCTGGAAACCTGGACCCGTTGAGCAACGTTAAATCCCTGAACGGTACCCCTGTCGCGGTTGCATTCGCCGTCGATCCAGATTTCGCCGTAGTCGTCGACGCAGGTCTCAAACTGGACGCGCATCCCGTTGGTGGGGCGGCCGTTGACCGTCTCCGGGATGGTGATGGTGGTCCGGTACCAGGCGAAGGTAAAGCCGCTGGAGATCCCCACAGACAGGTCCTGGCACGTTTCCCAACCGGAGTCGTCGTAGCCGGGTAACCGGCACGGGCTGCCCTCTCCGTTGGCTACCAGCCCCTCGTTTTCCTGACCGGGCACAAAACCAATGGCGTATTTCCAGGTAGCATTAGTGGCTGCCTGTCCCGCCGCGTCTCCGATGTTGATGGTTGCTCTTGGCATATCTTCTCACCTGTTCACTAGGTTGCATTGCTGGTCGAGCAGATTAGTAACACTTCGCCCGGAGTTTGGCAAATCCGGGATGGTCTGGCAGCAGTGATCTGTGCTTTAATGGGCCTGCGCCGAGCTATTCCTTGGGGGAGGTACGCATCGTGGTCGAGAAGAAGGGTACCGCTATCATGGTGGTCTACACCGATGTGGCCGTCGAGCATGACGCCGACTTCAACGCCTGGTACAACCAGGAGCACTTGCCCGAGCGGCTGAGCAACCCTGGATTCCTGGATGGGGCCCGTTATGAAGCCCTGCGGGGCGGGCCCAGATACCTGGCCGTTTACGAACTCGAATCGGCGGAAGCCCTGCAGTCGGATGAATATCTGCGCCAGCGGGCCAACCCAACCGACTGGTCGAAGCGGGTGTCGCCCCTCATGGCCGCAGGAGGGATGGTCCGTAACGTATACACTCAGATCTATCCCGCCGAAAGCGACCCGCATACGTTGGGCCGTGGAATGGCGCCCGCGCTCCAGATCGGACGCATGGACGTGCCGCCGGAGATCGAGGACAAGTACAACTACTACTACGATAACGTGCGGACGCCGGGCAACCTGAAGATCCCGGGATGTATGCAGGTCCGCCGGTATCAGTCCGTCGAAGGTTGGCCCAAGTACCTGACCATGTATGAGTTCGAACACGAGAAGGTACCCGAGACCCTGGCATGGGAAAACCAGCGCGGCCAGGACGCGATGCACGAATACATCGGAGGTACCTACGGTCACGCTTCGGGTTCACCTGGCGTGTACCGCCGGGTGTTTCCACCCCGCGCGTTCTGACATCCGGCCTGTTAGCTCGACCCCGCTAATTGAACGAGCGGTTTACCGCGAGAGGTGGCGGCGATGCCTCGAAATTTGACCATTCAGGAGTCTCACGAATTTCTGGACAGCAAGCCTGGCTGGATTGCGTTGACCACCATTGGGCCAGACGGGTATCCCCACACCGTGCCGCTGGGCTACTTTCGGCTGGGTGAGGACATCGTAATGGGAGTCCGGGGCAATACCAGAAAGCTCAAGAACATCCAGGACAACCCGAAGGTGAGCCTGCTACTGGAGAGCGGCAAATCGAGGGGGGACATCAAGGGCTTGATGGTCCAGGGCACCGCAACGGTGCATTCCGAGCCCTTCGATGCCCTGTACTTTGCCCGGGAAGCCGCGAAACTACGCGGTGTCCCTGAGCAGGAGCTTCCCACCGAGCCTCGAAAGGACGCGGTTTACATAAAAGTGACACCGCAACGGATCCGCTCATGGGACTATTCCTAGCCGCTCCCGAATCGGGCGGACCGTCACGCAACCGACGCCAAGGGGGATAGACATGCCAAGACTGGAAGGAAAAGTTGCGCTGATCAGCGGAGGCGCGAGAGGACAGGGCGCAGTCGAAGCCAGGATGTTTGCCGGGGAGGGGGCTAAAGTTGTCATCGGAGACATCCTCGATGCCGAAGGGCAACAGGTGGAGGCTGAAATCAACGAGGGCGGCGGCGAGTGTGTTTACGTCCGGTTGGACGTCACCAGCGAAGTAGACTGGCAGCAGGCCGTCGAGACCGCCGTTGGACGTTTTGGTGAACAACGCCGGTATCGGCAGCCCTCGCGGGCCGGATGGCGAGCGGGCCCTCATCGAGACCCTGACCGAGGACCAATGGGACCGGACCTTGGACGTGAACGCCAAGGGAGTGTTCCTGGGCACCAAAGCGGCCATCCCTGAGATGCGCAAGGCGGGCGGCGGCTCTATCATTAACATCTCGTCGGTGGCTGGACTGGTCGGCGGGACCACCTCAGCCTACGGCGCGTCAAAAGGAGCTGTTCGACTGTTCACGAAGGCGACTGCCATTCAGTACGCCAGGGAAGGTATACGCGCCAACTCCGTGCATCCCGGTGTCATCATCACCGCCATGACCGAGTCCATGCTGGCCGACGAAGAAGGACAGGAGATGAACCTGGCCCGGCACCCCATCGGCAGGCTGGGAGTACCGGAAGACGTTGCCTACGGGGTCTTATTCCTGGCCAGCGACGAGTCGTCCTTCATGACGGGAAGCGAGTTGGTTATCGACGGCGGGCTAACGGCCCAATAGCCACCGGTCCTGGACTGATTCAAGAGCGACTGACCGCAACAAATCAGACCATGAGGTTGTCCGTGCCAATCGAACGGCTATCACCGGAGTTGGACAGGTTGGTATCCGCCGACCAGGAATTGGAGGAGCTGGGCAACGGCTACGAGGTTGCCGAAGGGCCCCTCTGGTGGCACGAAGCGGGGCACCTTATTTTTAGCGAAGTAAGGGGCAACAAACGACGGCAGTGGACTCCCGGCAGCGGCATCACCCTGTTGCAGGAATCGACCAATAACGCCAACGGACTGACCAGGGACCTCCAGGGCAGGATGATTCTCTGTGAAGGCGGCGCGGGAAGGGTGACGCGGATGGAGCCGGAAGGTAGCATCACGGTGGTGGCCAACAGCTACCAAGGCATGCCATTGAACCGGCCCAACGACGTGGTGGTAAGGTCGTCGGACGGCAGCATCTACTTTACTAACCCCGGAGCGCCGGACCCCGAATTTCCGCTGTCATACTCCGGCGTCTACCGAGTGTCTGCGGACCTGGGTACGATTTCGCTATTGGTGTCGGACTTTGCCTTTCCAAACGGCCTGGTTTTCTCGCCTGACGAAAGCATCCTCTACATCGCCGACTATCGCGGCGGAAGGATCAGGGCGTTCGACGTGAACCCAAACGGGATGTTGAACCTGGCCAGCGACCGGGTGTTCTGCCAGCTTATCGCGCCCGTCCCCATCACCCCTTATGGCCCCGACGGAATGAAGGTGGACGTCGAAGGCAACGTCTACAGCAGCGGGCCCGGCGGCGTGTGGATCATAGACCCGGCGGGCAACCATCTGGGGACAATCCACACCGGGGCGCAGACGACCAACGTGGGTTGGGGCGGGGACGACTGGAAGACCTTGTTCGTCACAACCTTCGGTTCCCTGTACCGCATCCAGATGAAAGTCGCCGGAATCGCCGTGCCAGGCAACGGCTGGACTACTGGCTATCAACAAAGACGGAGGTGAAGTAGGCATGGACGCAACCGGAGTCTCCCACATCGCCATTTGCGTGGCGGACATCGACCGGTCATTGGGCTTCTACCGGGATATCCTGGGTATGACCGTGGGGTACGACCGGATTCAAGACACCACTACAGGCGGCCTCCCCCACGTGTATAAGCACTCACGGCAGACGCGCCGCCAGGTGCGTTTGGTCATCGGCGACGGTGAGAACTGCCCCACCATTACCATGACGACCCACCCCGGCGAAGACGCCGACGGGGACCCCATCAAGCTGGACCAAATCGGCCTTAGCCATTTTTCGATCTCGGTCTCCGACCTGAAGGGCCTGGCTGACGACCTGGCCTCTAAAGGCGTAGAGTTCGCCGGACCGCTGGAGTCCCGGCTCAATGCCCGGGGAGAGTTGACCAGCTTCTACGTTTACGACCCCGACGGCATCCTGCTCCAGTTCGACGCCGGCGGCGGAGGATAGGAGAAGGGAGGCGGGGCTATGGCCAGGCAAGGGATCGTGCTCTACCACGGCATCGACAGCGGCGGGGAGCTGAAGGAGTACGCCGAGACTGCCGAACGCTGCGGCTACGAGTCCTTGTGGGTCACCGAGCGGTATTTCCACGAGGAGACCTTCTCCATGCTGGGTTTTCTGGCCGCCGTGACCCATGATATTAAGCTGGGCGTGGGAGTGGTCAACCCCTTTACGCGAAATCCGGCGCTGACCGCAATGTCGGCGGCCACCCTCGACCGCATCTCCGGGGGGAGGTTCTTGCTTGGCCTTGGCAGGAGCGACAGTTGGGTGGTCCAGTACCGGATGGGGATACCGTACCGCGACCCCCGTGCCAGCCTCAAAGAGACGGTTGAGACCGTGCGCGCCCTGCTGTCGGGCAGTCCTGTAACTTCCGAAGGAGGCCAATTCAATCTGGCCGACGTGGGGCTTGCGACCTTGCCCGTACAAGACCGGCTCCCAATCTATCTCGCGGCGATAGGTCCCAGGGCGCTGCGGCTGGCGGGCGCGGTCGCAGATGGCGTGCTGCTAAACGCCTATACTCCCACAACCTACATCAGCTACGCCGTGGACGAAGTGCGGAGGGCCGCACGTGAGACGGGGCGTGACCCTGCCGACGTGGACATCGCTTGTATGTTGGTGGTGCGCCCGACCGACGACCCCGCGGGCATGTTGGAAAGCCTCAAGTCGCGGGTAGTGCGGCTGCTGGACGAACCCCACGTCGGTGAGATTCTGCTGGAGAAGGGTGGCTATGATCCGTCCATACTGCCCGCGCTCCGGGAGTCGGTGAATCAGGACGGTGGGCGGGACGCGGTCAGCCTCATAAGCGACGACATGGTGGACTCGTTCTACGTCGTCGGTCCGCCTGAGCGTTGCAAGGAACGGATCGAAGAATATCGCAGAGTTGGTGTCGACCTGCCACTGCTGCTCCCCAGACTGGAAGACTACAAGCAGGTGGCCACGACGCTGGCAGTCACTTGATGAGGCGGCGGTGCATGAAGAAGGACGCCACGCAGAGGGCCACAACCGAAATAGCCAATAGTTGGAGCGCCCACAGCACCATTAACCACGTGAGGTCGCCCGATACCAGTCCCCTCGTCAGGGCCGCGGCGGGGGTCAGGGGCAATGCCCAGGAGAGCATCTTGACTGTGTGCGGCACGTGGTCCAGGGGAAAGAAGACTCCGCTCACATAGAACATTGGGATTATGAACACGGTGAAGAAGTTGTTCATCGCGCCTATGGTGCTGGCAGCGGCCGTCAAAATCAGAGCAATGGAAGCCACCGTAAGGCCAATCAGATAGGCGCAGGGGATGGCCAGCACGGCCAGGGGCGAGCTTATCAGGCCAAAGCAGGCCGCGGCGCCCAACACCACCGCGCCCGAGATAGCCGCCCTAGTATTACAACGACGCTTCTTCGATTTGGTCAGTTTTTGGCCGGAAATCGCTTCGCGAAAGGCAAGGCCGCAAGGCTGTCACGGGCGTGGGCAGGTCGCCATGAAGAGGTGCTCAAGGTCCCTTTCTTGCGAAGCGTCGTTGTAATACTAGAAGTCTGGCCGGAAAGCCATTGCCCTGGTTGTGCGCTACGCGAAGCAGACGTATTCAAGACTTATATGGCATGGTGGTGCATGTAATACGTTGCAACACCCACTATGCCATCGATAATCGACGTTAAGAAAACGTCGGCCTGGAGGGAATCGAGGTTTCCGGCCAGACTTCCAGCCAGCTAAGATTGCTACTCAGCTGGCCAGAACCGTCACGAGCACTTGGCAATTCCGCATATTGGGCGCCAAGGATAACAGCTCACCGGATGTGGCTGGTTTTGCCAATTCAGTGATGGTGCGGTATCTGGACTACAACGATACTGGTGTGGGTGGTCATCCCAGTGACTCGATTCCCGGCGCTCTTGCCATGGCCGACTATCTGGGAAGCGACGGCCAAGCTTAACATGATGAAGCAGTCGTTACGAACCCTCCGTCTTAGACCATAGATTTCAGACAGCGGTAAGGCGGGGTTAAGCCGACGCAATCCAGTCGGCGGCACGTTCCCCAATCATGACAACCGTTGCATGGCTACCACCTGACCTTGTAACCCGCGGCATCACCGACGCATCGACCACCGACAACCCCTTTACTCCCTTGACGCTGCAGTATTGATCAACAACCGCCATTGGGTCTGAATCCGGGCCCATCTTGCATGTGCCGGACACATGCCTGGCTGTTCCAACGGTTTGGCGTATATAGAGGTCCAAAGCGTCGTCGTCGGCCAGAATGTCATCCGTTGGGTGGAGCCGGTAATCGGCCACGTCTTTATACGCATCGGATTCAAGGAATCCAATCGCCATTCGCACGCCTTCCCGCACCCGACGAATGTCGTTTGGATGCTGAAGATAGCGGTAGTTAAAGGCCGGCTGCACTGAGGGATCGGCAGACGCAAGCCTGACGTATCCCGAGCCGTCGGGTAGCCCGAGCGTGCACGAGATTCGCGCCACCCGGTCCGGGGGAACTTCACCGTTCAGGTACTTGGTCCGGAGACCGGGGACGCGCTCCGGCCGTTCGTCAACCATTGGGGTGGTCCTCAGCAACATATCATTGGCTTCGCTGGACCCGTGGGAGGTGTAGTGTAAACAAAAGCGCGCCGCATCGGCATCAGCAGCCAGGGTCATTCCGTCTTTGACTTTAAAGGTAATCTGGGCGCTCAGGTGGTTAAATAGGTTCTGTCCCACTCCGGGAAGCTCATGAACGAGAGGTATCCCAAATTGCTGAAGTTGGTCATTGGGGCCGATTCCCGATAGCATGAGCAGGTGGGGCGACTTGATAGCCCCAGCGCTCAACACAACCCGGTCTGCTTCAACGTTGAAAATCTCGCCTCCGCTTTCTACTTCCACACCGACGGCCTTTAGATCCTTGATCAATACCTTCCTTACGAAAACCCCTCCCCTCACCGTAAGGTTAAGACGGTGGCGCATGGGATTTAGGTGAGTGATGGCAGCGCTCATCCTCCAGCCGTCCAGGTTGTTCGAGGGCCACACGCCAACGCCCGAGGGGTTCGGGCCATTGGTATCCTCGACTGCCCCATAACCCGCCTCCAAACAGGCTGCGTGGAAGGCCTTTTGGATGTCTGGCCAGGGCCCGGATTGACGACGCCTTACTGGCATCGGTCCGTCGGTTCCATGAAAATCATCCCGAATGTCGAGATCATGCTCAGATTTTCTGAAGTAAGGCAGTACCTTGTCATAAGACCATTCATCGTTGCCCATACCAGACCAGGAGTCGAAATCCTCAGGTAACCCCCTTTGCATTGCCTGACCGTTGATGGACGACCCTCCTCCGATCACCTTGCCCTGCGCTACGTGGATCTCCCCTTGCTCCTCGGTGATCGTTCCCCGCAGGGCCCAGTTATGTTCCGAGTCTGGGGATTCTGCAAAACTTGTGTGGCCGAACTTTATCTCGTCCGGAAGATAGGCTGGATCAGGGTAATCTGGCCCGGCTTCCAGCAACAGAACGGAGGTATTCGCGTTTTCAGCCAATCTGCTGGCCAACACCGATCCAGCCGCTCCCCCACCGACGATAACAACGTCATATTTCATGGGCCCTCCTTAAATGCTTCGTCTTCTAACATAGGATTTCCCAGTTTTAACTGATTCCGCTGAGGATAGGACGTTCTGGGATTTCTCCAATTATAAACCGGCATTCTCCATATCGGCCGACCAGCTGGTTCCGAACAGGGTAGTTGGAGTGTCAACGGCGCCGAGATGGGCTTGTTGAAAGAGTCGGCATAAGAGCAGGGCCAGGCGACTCTTGGGCCAAAATGGGCGAACAGTCCATCATTTGTGAGGAATGGGGATGCTCTAGCCGCTGGACCGCTACCGCAAGGGACTCCACCCTCTTCCAGTTCACCAGCAAGCGGCTGCGGGACTCATTGATCCCAACCATCTTCTGATCCAGATCGATGAGCAATTGGATTTCGCCAAGCTGGTGGCTCCCTTGGAACACCGGTACTGCCCTGATTTCGGCCGGCCCGCCATTCATCCCGAGACAATGGTGCGGGCGCTTCTCATCTGCTCGATTTACAACATCGCCTCCTTCCGCAGATTGTGTTCTGCCATCTCCGAGAATATTGCATATCGCTGGTTTTGCTTCCTCACTATCGACGACCCGGCGTTCGACCATTCCACCATCACCCACTTCATCAACCGCATCGGACGGGAAGGCTTCTCGGAAGTCTTTGAAGGCCTGAATCAGGAGTTGCTTCGGATGGGGCTCTTGTCGGCGGAGCTGTATGTTGATTCCAGCATGGTCAAGGCCAACGTCAACAGCTACGGCCTCTCCCGCATGACTACCATCATTATACTTTCGTGCGCAACAGGGGACGAGCGTGACGATGCAATAATAATCCCAGCACCAGACGGCGTACCTGGGGACTCGGCGGGTGTTGGAAAGGGACAGGGCACAAAGCAACCAGAGTTGCCTCGCGGGGTGCCGTCGGCCCCATCCACATGGCGGAGCACTCGGTCAGGATTAACCGACCTAAAGGCGAAACCCCCGCTGGATCAGCGGGGGTTCGCCAATCAAATGGGCGGGTGAACGGACGACTACACCGCCAACTCGAACCTGATTAGAAAAGTTCTTGATTTTATCCAGTTTGGTGGGCCTGGCTTGACGGTAGGCAGTACCATATTTGAACTCGTGCTGAACCTGTGAGTTTCCAACCCCCCTCGAGATCTTCACCCGGGCAATCGTATCCGTTCCTCCTGAGCCCATCGTTGGGGTGTATGCTCTTGGTTCGATTGGCTCCGAAGGAGACTTTATTCAGAATTTTCGAACTGGTAATCGCGTTGTAGCCGTTTAACGTCGCCCCCGCTTCAGCCAGCCGTCAATGTCTAACCCGGTGTGTCGGCAGGCACGCAGGACAATCTCGCCCGCAGCCCTGGCATCTTCTGCCGCATCGTGATGCCGAAAGGCAATGCCGAGGTCGCCTGCGATGAGCGCCAAGCTCCACTTGCGCCGGTACTTCTGCGGCCAAGCGCGGCGGGCCACCATTGCACTGTCCAGCCACCTTGCCCGGATCGGCTTCAGCCCGTATCGCTCCATCGCGCCGTCCATCGCCATCCGGTCGAAGGCCGTATGGCTGACCAGCACTGTCTCCTCCAGGATCCGGCGCAACCGGGCCTCAAGGTTGGGCAGGGCTTCGCTGCCTCTCACCGCGTGATGGTCAATCCTGTGGAGCCTAACATTGAAGTCATTAAACTCTGCTTCGGGATCGACCAACACTGACAGTTGCCTCTTGACCACCCCATCCCGGATGCTGACAATGCCAATCTGGCAAACGCTGGCAGGGTCCGCGTTGGCCGTTTCCACGTCTATGGCGTTAAACGTCAGGTTGACCACTACTCTCCCCCCGCCTGCTGACGGCAGCCGATGACCGGCCCTGCCCGGTATGGCCTAGAGTATATTACCCGCTAGCGCCGGCCTTTTGCAGAGGTCGAACCCGGCATAGCCAGTAGGACAGGTTGCGTTATGACAAATTATAGTACCACGCCAGCATATACCCGATACCATTGGGCCAAGTCGGACCGGGCCAACCCCAATCGGATACACCTGTTGGAACACCACCTGGCCGACGTGGGGGTTTGCCTAGAGGTGTTGCTGCGGCAGCCAACCATCGGCCAGCGGTTGGCCCGCGCCGGAGAATTGGAAAAGTTACACCCCACAATCGCGGCCCGTCTCTGCGTCCTCGCCGCTCTACACGACATAGGCAAGGTAAACGTCGGCTTCCAGACCCGGATTTGGCAGGACGTGGACATTCCGTCGGGGCAGCGCCGGCCGAGCAAGGCTGGCCACGTCCAGGATATGGTTCCGGTCTTGAAGAAGAATGGCGACACGGAGACTGCCAAATGGCTCTGCTCAGTCCTGAGATTCGATGAAATCCTGGGATGGGATGATGGTAGCGGGGCAGCGGCAGCTCTGTTTGTCGCCGCGTTGTCCCACCACGGTTCCCCCTTAAACTTGAGTGAGAATATTAGCAGCAACTTCCTGGCTTGGCGCTCTTTCGCCGGCCTGGACCCCCGAGAGTGCGTGGAGCGTATTGGCCGGCTGGTGCGGCAGTGGTTCGAGGATGCCTTTGCCCCCGACGCGCAGACATTGCCGACGGCCCCTGAATTCCAGCACCACTTCCTGGGCCTGTGCACGTTGGCGGACTGGATTGGGTCTAACGAAACCTGGTTCCCCTACGTTGACCAGCCCGATGACAACTACATCGACCACGCCCGGCGGCAGGCGGAGAAAGCGTTAAAAGAAATCGGCTTGAACATCGATCGGCAGCGCACTACCTTTGCCGCAATGCCACCCCGCCTCAACTTTGCCGACCTGTTCGGACATCCCGAACCCAACGCCATCCAGCAACAAGCGGCCCGGGAGACGCCTTTGACCGAGCCGCTGGTTATCATCGAATCGGAAACCGGCTCCGGCAAGACGGAGGCCGCCCTGTGGCGGTTTGCCCGGATGTACGAAGAGAAGCTGGTGGACGGCCTCTACTTTGCCTTGCCCACCCGGGCCGCCGCCAGCCAGATACACGGGCGGGTCGAGCGGTTCGTCAACAACCTTTTCCCCGAAGGCCACCGTCCACAAGTCATCCTGGCCGTCCCCGGCTACGACCCCGAAGACTACGCGCCGGAAGCCGTCGCCCTATCCGAATACGATGAGCAGGCCGCCGGCCACCACCAGCACGAACACGGTGAGGAAAAGCCCTGGGCCTCGGAAAACTCCAAGCGATACCTGGCGGCCCAGATCGCCGTGGGCACGGTGGACCAGGCCATGCTGGGCGCCTTGCAGGTACGTCACGCCCACCTGCGTTCCTCCTGCCTGGCCCGCAACCTGCTGGTGGTGGACGAGGTTCACGCCTCGGACATATACATGACGGAGATTATCCGGGCGTTGCTGGCGGCCCACACCAAGGTCGGCGGCTATGCCTTGTTGATGTCGGCCACCCTGGGTTCAACGGCCCGGGAGAAATGGCTGAGACCGGGCCAGCGGCGGGCCGAGGGTCAAGGGCCGTTCCTAGAAGAAGCAATCAAGATGGACTATCCCGCCGTCAGCATTGCCAGCAATCCCGAGCCGATTTTCGCCGGGTACAACGGCCAGGCCAAGACAGTTACAATTGTGCCGATTCCTGCCATGTCGGATTTCGCCCAGACTGCTCGCTTGGCCTTGGACGCCGCTCGACAAGGGGCCAAGGTCCTGGTCGTGCGCAACACTGTCGATTACGCCGTCCGCAACCAACAAGCGGTAGAAGCGGCGGCAACGGACGCCGACCGGCCCTTGCTGTTTACCGCCAAAGGATTCCATACCCTGCACCACGGGCGCTTTGCCCGTAGCGACCGCCGTCTGCTGGATCGGCTGGTGGAGGAACGGCTGGGCAAGGAACGGGAACCTGGCGGCTGCATCGTGGTGGGCACCCAAACCTTGGAGCAGTCGCTGGACATAGACGCCGATCTGCTGATTACCGATCTGTGCCCGGTGGACGTGTTGCTGCAACGGATTGGCCGCTTGCATCGCCACGACCGGAAAGACCGGCCCGCCGGTTGCGCCGACGCCAGGTGCGTCGTGCTGACCCCCGGCAATGATCTGACGCCTTACCTGAGCAAAAAGACCGACTGCAACGGTTTGGGACCCAACGGTTACGTTTACCGCAGTCTGCACGTCTTGGAAGCCACCCGCCGCCTGGCTCACGAGTACCAGGAATGGCACATCCCGAAAATGAACCGGGAGTTGGTGGAGCTGGCTACCCACCCGGCGGCATTGAAGGAGATTACCGGGAAGTTGGTAGAGGAGTGGAAGGCCCACGCCATCAACAACGAGGGCGGGTACTCGGCCGAATGGCAATTAGCCCTTGAAAATACTCTTAAGTTCAACCTGCCCTTCTATCAGCAAGGCGACGATGACGAAGAGACTGTGGTTTTTGTGAAAAATGGGGGAGACATCCGTACCAGATTGGGCGACGATCGGGTGGAAATAGTCTTCAACCCGCCACCGCCCAGCCCCTTTGAACCGGGCCGGTCAATAGACTGGCTGGAACTGCCCTTGCGCTGGATGGGCGGCGGTGACGTGCCGGAATCGGTAGCAACCAAGACAACCAGCGAGGGCTTTGAGTACAGCGTCGGAAACCGCCAGTTTAAGTATGACCGGCTGGGTCTGCGGGAGACATAGGTAATTAGACTGCCCGGCCTAAGCTGGCAGGGTAGCGTATCCCCGCGTGGGCGGGGGAACCGTCGAGCGTGATAAAACGCATCGGTCTATCACCGCGTAAGCAGTGTTCCAAGAGCAATACAGATAATATGCGGTTTATTCGTCTGTGACCATTTACTAATTCTCTGTTCTATGATAACGTGATGTTATTCGCTCCCACCGAGGTGGTGTCTCGGTGGGAGCACGGATCCCCGCAAAATGGGTTGCGTACCATCTCTTAGAGGTTCCATGTTTACTTTAGCACGTCCAGAGACTTCTACCAATGCTAAGTTCTGTGATTCAGAAGACTGCTGGAAGCCAGCAGTCGGTCCGTGTGACCGATGCGGATGCCTGCTGTGTCTTGAGTGCGGGCATCCAGTCACCCCTTACCGAGTCGGCTACCAGGTCTGCAAAATCGGTTGTCTCTATGGATGGGTGTAAAATCTTGCCCGCCACTGACACCGGGCCGTTGACAAGGTGGAGCGCATTACTGAGCAGAACAAATGAACTGCTCATCTTGCCCCCCACACGGTTAAATCGAAGATGAGGAAATCTAATGCTTAATCTAATGGAACAACCCTTAATCCGCTACCAATCGCGCAGTGAAAGCACCAAGGCATCGTTGCCCCAAGTTTACGCCGCGCTGATGACCGACAAGGTGGAAGCCTTCCCTGGCCTGCGGCCCCACCAATGCCATTCCCTTCATGCCTTCTTTGTACAACTCGGTGCCATTGCGATGCATCGGGCCGGTATAAACACACCCCCGGAAACCGCCGAGCAATGGGCCACCCTGATTCGTGGCCTTACCCCGGACTTCTCGGATGACGAACCCTGGCAGTTGGTGGTAGAGGATATTACTAAGCCGGCCTTTATGCAGCCGCCGGCCTGCTCCGCCGAACGGGAAGCGGACTATAAGACAGTCATAGCCTCACCCGACGAACTGGATATGCTGGTTACTTCCAAGAACCATGACCTCAAGGCCACTGTTGCCGCTCAAGCTGACCTGGATGACTGGGTTTTCGCCCTGGTTACCTTGCAGACTATGGAGGGATATGGTGGGGTCGGCAACCACGGTATTTCACGGATGAACGGTGGGTTGGGTAACCGGCCGGCCTTTACTTTAACCCCGTTGACTAGGCCAGACGACCAAAAGGATATAGCATCGGCACCACCTCCCCTGCGGACAGGCACCCACGTGCGCAGGGATATGGAAACATTGCTGGAACGTCGGACCAGCCTGCTGAATAACCACCCCATGACCAACGGAGGCATTGGACTGCTATGGACCGTCGAATGGGATGGAACATCATCGTTACCGCTTAACCAACTCGACCCCTTCTTTATCGAAGTTTGTAGGCGTGTTCGTTTGGTTTCAGAGACGGACAGACGCTTGTTCGCCATTAAGGCCAGTTCCAAGGCAACCCGCTTAGAGGCCAAGGAAATGAACGGACGTATAGGAGACCCTTGGACTCCTATTGACCGAAAAGGCAACAAGTCCCTTACTCTGGCGGCCGGCGGGTTTACCTACAAAAGGATCAGCGAATATCTGGACCGTTCACTTTGGACACTACCTATTCTTTTTGCTCCAACCTCCGCAGAAGAGCATTACCTGGTAGCCCGCGCAATGGTGCGTGGGCAAGGTAAGACCGAGGGTTATCACGAGCGCATTATTCCTCTGCGGCGTGGTGTAGTGGGTGGGGCAATGCTGGGTGGGAACAGTGTCGGCCGGGGGCTGGACGTAATTGCCAAAGAACGGGTCGATGACGTCCGCAAAGTTCAGCGCATTCTCAGCCATGCCATCCAGGTCTTCATCGCCAGGGGAGACAGCGGCAAGGTCAGCCCGGAACACCGCAACCTGGCCCGTCCTTGGCTGAACCGACTAGACGAGGTGATTGATACCGACTTTTTCGAGGATTTGCAGGACGAATTTGAGGCTGAGACTGCTAATGGAAATGGGAAAGAAATCCGCGACAATTGGCTGCGGGATAAGGTAATTCCTATGGCCAGTGGCTTCCTCAGCGTAGCCGAGGATTCCCTGCCTTGTCCAGCCATTTATCGTTACCGGTCAAGGGTTGCCGCCGAAGGACTCTTTGATGGCCGCGTGCGCTCGCCTAACGGCGGATTCCCCGATTTATTCGATGCCCAGGGAGGTGCGTAATGGCCGCTACGCCAACAGCCGAAACAATCACTCCACCGGGAAATGCGTCAGATCCCCGCAGTTGGGGGGACATAACAGTCAGTTTGGCTGGTCGGATCGCACAACTCGGCACCCATAGCCGGGGCGACTTGGCGGACTTACGCCGGATGAATCCTGACGTGCCGGACGCCGCCGCTTTCTGGCGTCTGTTGGCTCATCAAGGCTTGCTGGACGGGCGAGAAATGAGCCAGGAACTGGAACGAAAGTGGGGTCTTGTCCTGCACGGCATTGCCCTGATGACCCCCACTGCTAACGACGATGCCAATTCCGACGCCTCGCGTCCTTCCGCCCATGACCCTACCGTACCCGTAGGGCTGGCTCTGTTTCAGGGCGGTGATGCCAGCCGGGCGCGGGCCTTTTACAGCGAAACGCGACTTAACCGTCTGCTGACCGCACGTGGCCCGATTTTGCGAACTCTTCTGACCCGAATGTTTCGGATGTTGTCCAGTGCCGACCAGCCTTTTAACTGGCGGCAGATGTCCGAACTTATCCTGAGTGACGGTTACTACGAAGAAAGGGCCGAACAAACCCGTCGGCGTATCGCCCGCGCCTATTACCAGGCGGAACTGCGCAGCACCCGGGCCGCCGAATCAGGGGGCCAGTAAGGAATTTTCCGCAAAGGAGTTTAACCATGACAGTACCCCGTTTCCTGCAAATTCACACCCTCCACTCCTACCCGGCGGCGTTGCTGAACCGGGATGACAGCGGCTTGGCCAAGCGGATGCCCTTTGGCGGCGCGGTCCGCACCCGCATATCGTCCCAGTGCCTCAAGCGCCATTGGCGGGTGGCTGAGGACGAGTTTTCCATCCATAGCATCGACGGTGCGGCGAAGGCGGTGCGTTCCCGCAACGTCGTTGAGCGCAGGGTCATTGAACCTCTGCGGGAAAGGAACGGCGTCAGTGAAGAGGTGCTGAAGGCGGTACAGGACGCTTTCTATATTGGTGTGTATGCAGGTAGCAACCCTACGACAGAAGCACAGAGAAGGGCTTTGACCGAAGAAGGCCGCCAACCCTTGCTCCTGGGCTTGCCCGAAGTGGAATACCTGCAAGAAAAGGCCACCGCAATTTGCGCCGAGTACTCTGCCGACGTAGAATCCGCCAAAGGCGCCGCCACCGACCTGTTCAACTCCCGGCGGGGTGAAGGGGCCAACTTCCGCGCCTTCCGGGAATCGGCCACCCTGCCCGGCGGTCTGGAAGGCGCCCTGTTTGGCCGGATGGTTACTTCGGACCCCGGGGCCAACATCGAGGCTGCTGTCCACGTCGCCCACGCCTTCACCGTCCACCCGGAAGAGAGCGAGAGTGATTACTTTTCCGTGGTGGACGACCTGCAACGGGAGGATGAAGACCCCGGCGCCGCTCACATCGGCGACATAGAACTGACCGCCGGCCTGTTTTACGGCTATGTGGTAGTGGACGTGCCGGGGCTGGTATCCAACCTGGAGGGCTGCAAGGCCGAGGACTGGAAATCCGCCAACCGGGAAATGGCGGCCAACGTGGTCCACAACCTGCTACACCTCATCGCCACAGTTACCCCCGGCGCCAAGCTGGGTTCCACCGCCCCCTACGCCTGCGCCGACCTGGTGCTGGTGGAGGCTGGCAGCCGACAGCCCCGCAGCCTGGCTAACGCCTTCCGCCAGCCGGCCAAGGCACAAACGGAAGCGGCGGCAAGGGCTTTGGTGGCTGAGCTGGATGACCTGGACGGGATGTACGGGGTAAAGGAAATGCGCCGAGTGAGTTCCAAGAAGGATTACGGAATTCCCCAGGCCGAGCGTCTGCTCTTTGACGACCTGGCAACCTGGGCCGCCGATGCCATTCGCGTCGGCGAGGTGGCGTAACGCATGAAACACCTGATATTGAACCTGGAATCGCCCCTGATGGCCTTCGGCGGCGAGACCATAGACAACTACGGCGTAATCCGCCCTTTTCCGGCAACGTCGATGCTGACCGGGCTGCTGGCTAACGCCCTAGGCTGGCGGAGAGTGGAGGCGCAACGGCACCAGGACTTGCAGGACCGCCTGGTCTTTGCCGCCCGCATTGACCGGGAGCCGGTCGGCGGCGTGCGAATGACCGACTTTCAGACGGCGCAATTGGGGGCCAACGACCGGGGTTGGACGACCCGGGGCCGGCCGGAAGGGCGGGCCGGCGGAGCTAATACTTACAATGCCCCACACCTGCGCTACCGCGACTATTGGGCCGACGCGCTGGTAACCGTAGCCCTGCGCCTGGAGCCGCCGCAGTTGGAGGACGAACCCACCCTGGACAACCTGGCGGAGGCCTTGCAGGAACCGGCCCGTCCCCTGTTCATCGGACGCAAGCCCTGCCTTCCGTCGGGTCAATTGTTCGGCGGTTTTTGCGAAGGTGAAACGGCGCTGGCGGCGCTGCTGGCTACGCCGATAGAAGTGAAGGACGTCGAGCAGGATTCCAACATTCGGTTGCTGTGGCCGCAAAACGACGCCCCCGCGGACTTCGCGCCATTAAACGTCCGGCTCAGTCAAGAACAAATGCTGACGGACCAGCGAAATTGGGTATCGGGCCTGCACGGGGGCGATCGGGCAGTGTGCTACGGAACGACTGCTTTGGAGAGTTTCGGGCTTCCGGCGCAACCGGAAGAGGAGGGCCGCAAATGACCACGACGACCGCCGCAAGGGACGCTGCTCCGGCAGCAACGGCCTTGCAAATGATCCGGGCCGAAATCAACGTGCGGGAGTTCCACCGCTGGATGGGCAGCCGGCGTCTGCAAGACCCGGACCACGCCATGCACTGCCTGTTGACTGAGTGCTTCGGCAGCCCGCCGCCCGAGGGGGACGGATTGGCGCCCAAGCCCTTCCGTCTGATACTGCCCCGGGGTTGTCCTAAAGGCACCTTGTACGGCTATGGTAAGGCTACCGCCGAGGAACTGCGGGATGCGGCCCAACTGTATGGCGACCCGGCCCAATGTCAAATCCTGAACCTGCCTATCCTCGCTGCCAAGTCGATGCCCACGGAATGGACGGCGGGCAAACGGCTGGGCTTTGAAGTTCGGGTCCGGCCTATCGTGCGTCTGCGGAAAGACCTTGACCGGGTTCCGCCCGAAAGACTGCGCCTTTTCCGGCAAACCGGCCGGAGTGGGGAGCGGGAAGACGTACCGAGACCCGGGTCGGAATGCGATGTTTTCCAATGGGAAGCATTGCTGCGCCCCAAGGGTGAAATAGATCGCAGTCGGGAACAAGTCTATCGCGACTGGGTGGCTGGCCGGCTCACGCAGCGGGGAGGCGCGGAACTGGAGTCGGCCACTCTACAATCTTTCCAGCGCGTTCGTTCTTACCGCAAGCGGCAGGCCCGACAGTATGTTGACAGTATTGAAGGTCCCGACGCAGTGATGCAGGGCAACCTGACCATCACCAACCCGGCCAACTTCGCCCAATTGCTGTCCCAGGGCATCGGACGGCATCGGGCCTACGGCTACGGAATGCTTCTGCTGCGTCAGCCTCGCCGTTAGACCGGGCGCCGCACCTTAACAACTGAAAACAATATCCCAAAGCATTCCCCGCCAGCGCGGGGATAAACCGGAGGCCGCCCCAATGTTAAGAGGAAGATTAGGACTGGAAACGGCGCGAATTCCCCACGCCGACCGGCACGGCCTGTTGTGGCTGTCCCGGGGGGCGTTGACAGTAAAGGACGGTACGCTTCGGTTTGAGCGCCAAGCCGGGCCGGACTCCGACAGCAGCCTGGAGGAGGGGGAATACGGCATCCCGTTCCAGAGCCTTTCCATGATTCTGCTGGGACCGGGTTCTACGGTAAGCCACGATGCGCTGCGGCTTATGGCCTGTCATGGCACGGCGTTGGTCGCTGTGGGCGAGGACGGGGTGCGATGTTATACCGCGCCGCCGCTGCTGCCCGACACTTCCGACACCGCCCGGCGGCAGATGCGGGCTTGGGGAGACCCGCAATCACGGCTGACCATCGCCCGCAAGATGTACGCCATGCGCTTGGGGGAGGTGCTGCCCCATCAGGACCTCAATGCCCTGCGGGGCGTGGAGGGAGCCCGGATGCGGCGCAGCTATCAATTGGTGGCTCAAAGGTATGGTATCGAATGGAAAAACCGCCGCTACGACCGTACTGACCCCTTCTGGGCCGATCTGCCCAACCAGGCCATCAACCACGCCTCGGTAGCCGTAACCTCGGCGGCGGTGGTGGCTGTAACATCCGTCGGCGCCATCCCCCAACTTGGCTTCATCCACGAACAAAGTGGTGAAGCCTTCGCCCTGGATATCGCCGATCTCTTCCGTGTGAACGTCCTGCTGCCGGCCGCTTTCCAGTCGGCCCGGGAGGTTATGGACAATCCCCGATTGAACATTGAGCGTCACACCCGGCGCACGACCGGCGAAATGCTTCGCAAGGAGCGGGTCATTCCAAAAATGATTGACCGCATCAAGACCCTGTTTCAGGACGCGGCTCCGCTGGAGATGGCAACCGGGCTCGGAGATGCAGGTGAGTTGGATGACGCCGGGATAGAAGACTTTTACTTGGAAGAAGGAAGCGAGGAATGACGGTAATAGTAACGGTGAATGTCGAATCCCGGTATCGGGGGTTCCTGGCCTCAGCCATGCTTGAAATAGCGCCGGGAGTTTACACCTCGCCGAATATGACCAGCGGCATTCGCGACCGGATTTGGGAGGTGCTGACCGACTGGTATTCCCAACTCGGCCAAGGGTCGATAGTAATGACGTGGCGGGACCCGTCGTCGGTAAGCGGGCAGGAGATACGGACGTTGGGAGAGGCGCCGAAAGAGATCGTTGACGCCGACGGAGTTTATCTGGTCAAGTACCGTTAATCATCTGACGAAATAATGAGCCCCCGACGTTATTCCGAGAGTGGGGGTTCCCCCGCCCACGCGGGGATAGACCCTCCGAAAGCGGTGGGGGAACGAAATAGATGCAGGTTCCCCCGCCCACGCGGGGATAGACCCTTATGGGACGAGATGATGCCCTCTGTGGAGGAGGTTCCCCCGCCCACGCGGGGATAGACCCTGGATTCGCATTGGGGTACACCCTCAGACCAAGGTTCCCCCGCCCACGCGGGGATAGACCCGTGGGGCATCATAGCACTTCTCTCGGGGAGGTGGTTCCCCCGCCCACGCGGGGATAGACCCCTCTGGGACGAGATGATGCCGTCTGTCGAGGAGGTTCCCCCGCCCACGCGGGGATAGACCTCATAAACGGCGGGTCGGAGGGATTGCCAGATGGGTTCCCCCGCCCACGCGGGGATAGACCTCCGAAAGGGTGGGGGTGAAGGATGCCGTGGGGGGTTCCCCCGCCCACGCGGGGATAGACCCTGTGAGTCCACTACACGGAACCCCGCAAATTTGGTTCCCCCGCCCACGCGGGGATAGACCGTTCAGTTCGCCCATAGTCCACCGCTCAAACTCGGTTCCCCCGCCCACGCGGGGATAGACCTGGGTATTGGTCACGTTCACGTATAGAGCCCGCGGTTCCCCCGCCCACGCGGGGATAGACCGCCGAGGATAAACCCGAACTTGTCCACGTGGTCGGTTCCCCCGCCCACGCGGGGATAGACCGGTCTACACCTACAGCAGCACCGGGAGCTACGAGGTTCCCCCGCCCACGCGGGGATAGACCGCAGCGCGACATGGACAAGTACCGGGTCATGGTGGTTCCCCCGCCCACGCGGGGATAGACCCCTGACGTTCATGGGCCGGGACGCTTCGGCGTGGGTTCCCCCGCCCACGCGGGGATAGACCTTGGTCAAGCAGGCGGTGGACACGCTGCTGGAGGGTTCCCCCGCCCACGCGGGGATAGACCCTTGCGCTGCGGAGTAGGAACCGCCCGCAAGACGGTTCCCCCGCCCACGCGGGGATAGACCGGACTGGGGGAGGGTGGGGAGCTGGTTTTCCGCGGTTCCCCCGCCCACGCGGGGATAGACCCCCTCCTAAAGCTTCGCCAGCGAAAACAGGCACGGTTCCCCCGCCCACGCGGGGATAGACCAACGCTAGTTTGTTCCGCATGGTCAACCTTGAAGATTCCCCCGCCCACGCGGGGATAGACCCTGGCCAGCTTTGTTCGTGGCAGCGAACCGTTCGGTTCCCCCGCCCACGCGGGGATAGACCGGCTGCGGAACGCGAGTTTAACCAGGTCAAGGAGGTTCCCCCGCCCACGCGGGGATAGACCGGTGTGGGCCGGGGCGATTATGACCAGCGGCAGGGTTCCCCCGCCCACGCGGGGATAGACCCGCCTGAACGCAATCCAAGAAGCTGCTTTGACGGGTTCTCCCGCCCACGCGGGGATAGACCGCTGAGCGCCGTTCAGAAGCCACGTTCAGGGCCGGTTCCCCCGCCCACGCGGGGATAGACCTTCTTGGCGGTCTGCGTCAGTGAGGCGCGAGACGGTTCCCCCGCCCACGCGGGGATAGACCCTGGCCGGTGCGGCCGAGACGGTTAACTGACCCGGTTCCCCCGCCCACGCGGGGATAGACCCATAGCGATAGGACTGCAGGGCACCATAAACATGGTTCCCCCGCCCACGCGGGGATAGACCCTTGCAAGGAGCTAATGTCTCGCGCCTCACTGAGGTTCCCCCGCCCACGCGGGGATAGACCGGCGCTAAACGACCTTAGCAACCAATCCAAAGAGGTTCCCCCGCCCACGCGGGGATAGACCGCCAACATGTAAAGGAAGTCCAGGCGACAGCCTGGTTCCCCCGCCCACGCGGGGATAGACCTTTCTCTTCGCGCACGATCTGTGGTTTGGATTGGGTTCCCCCGCCCACGCGGGGATAGACCCCTAGCAGCCGTAGCATGGCCAAAAGAGCCACCGGTTCCCCCGCCCACGCGGGGATAGACCATTCGCATGACCTCAGCAGAAGCAAGAATACCCGGTTCCCCCGCCCACGCGGGGATAGACCGCAGGGCCACGGTTTATCTACTGGTACGCCGGGGGTTCCCCCGCCCACGCGGGGATAGACCTGTTGGTGACCAACTGCCGGAGCCTCATGAGGAGGTTCCCCCGCCCACGCGGGGATAGACCTCAACCTGGCACTGAACGGCGGCTGCGCGGCGATGGTTCCCCCGCCCACGCGGGGATAGACCCGTGGGATGGGACGGGGATGATCATAGCGAGTAGGTTCCCCCGCCCACGCGGGGATAGACCGGTCGGCTACGACGAGATCAACCAGGCCTGGGAGGTTCCCCCACCCACGCGGGGATAGACCTCTGATAAAGCAAGGCGACCCCTCCTATCGCGAGGTTCCCCCGCCCACGCGGGGATAGACCGCGGTTCATGCGGCTGACGTGGGGAGGGATGAGGGTTCCCCCCGCCCACGCGGGGATAGACCCTGCGTTGGCGCGGTTGGATTCGTCGGTGTGGGGGTTCCCCCGCCCACGCGGGTGGAAGGACGAACTTTCGAGTTCACCTTCGCATTGCCGGAGCCGAGGAATGCGGGCGGCCGCCCTCCCACCAGGACGAAACCGGCTGGAAAGCCGCCACGGGAAAACTCCACCAGCCCCCTGCCAAGAAAGGCCACGCCAAAGGCACAGCAGCCGAAGCGACGCCCTGAACCCACCCCAGCCGAGCCAGAAGCCCAGCGACAGGAACGAATCGGCCACGACCAGCCGAGCAAAGCCATCCTGGCAGCCAGGGAACGCGCCCGGCTGCACGCACAAGAAAAACGCCGGGAGGCCAAGGCGCAGGGACTGTGCAGGGACTGCATGAAACCCTCGATCCCAGACCGGACGAGATGCTCCCCTTGCTCCGAGAAGCACGGCGAACAACGGAGGAAACAACGGAGGCAGGCTAAGGAGAGGAACGCCCAGAACCATCACGAGGCCTCAGGATAGACTAAGCCCCTCTGACTCCGGATGTGATCCACCTCCCGGGTCGGACCTGGCGGACTCCGTCCCTGGACTGGAATGACCATCTTCCCTCCCATCCGCAGAGATGGCGAGGGTGGTGGGGTATAATCCGTTTATGCCTTCCTACCCGCACGTTGAGGAGTACCGAGCCAAGCTGCAGGAGCTGATAGAGTTCGGCGGTTCGGACAACGAGGAGAACATTCGCCCGGCGTTCCAGAACTGCCTGGATTCCTACTGCCGCGATCACCGGGAACGGCTGGTGCTGATCCCGGAACTGAAGTCATCCATGAGCAACAAGCCCGACGGCACGGTCAAGGACTCGCTGCGGATGGCCCGTGGATACTGGGAGGCGAAGGACTCCCACGACGACCTGGACGCGGAGATACAGGCCAAGTTCAACCGGGGCTACCCGAGGGACAACATCATCTTCGAGGATTCGCAGACCGCCGTCCTAGTCCAGAACGGCAACGAGGCGATGCGGGTGGATATGTCCCGGGAGGGGGAACTGCACCGCCTCATCCGCGTCTTTCTCGACTACGAGCTGCCCGAAATCCAGGAGTTCCGCCAGGCCCAGAGCCAGTTCAAGACCGACCTGCCCACGGTGCTGGAGAACCTGCGGGCCACCGTGGACGAGGCGGAGGCCGACAACCCGGAGTACCAGGAAGCCGCCGCCGCTTTCCTGGACCTCTGCCGCAGGACCATCGGCCCGGCAGTGTCGCCCCCGGACGTGCGCGAGATGCTGCTCCAGCACATCCTGACCAAGGACATATTCCAGCGGGTGTTCGCCGAGGACCAGTTCCACCGGGAGAACAACGTCGCCCGGCAGCTGGACGGGCTGGAGCGCACCTTCTTCACCGGCGACGTGCGGCGCCAGGCCATCGACCGGCTGCGGGCCTACTACGGCGTCATCGGCCGGGCCGCCGACGCGATTGCCGACTACGCCGAGAAGCAGCAGTTCCTCAAGGCCATCTACGAGGACTTCTACACCGCTTACAACCCGGCCGCCGCCGACCGACTGGGAGTGGTCTACACCCCCAACGAGGTCGTCGACTTCATCATCCGCGGCGCGGACCACCTGCTCCGGAAGCACTTCGGCAAGACGTTGGCCGACGACAACGTGCAGATTCTCGACCCGGCCACCGGGACGGGCACCTTCGTCACCAACCTGATCAACTACCTGCCCGCCGACCGGCTGGAGCACAAGTACCGGCACGAAATCCACGCCAACGAAGTGGCCATCCTGCCCTACTACATCGCCAACCTGAACATCGAGTACACCTACCAGCAGCGGACGGGCCGCTACCTGGAGTTCCCCAACCTCTGCTTCGTGGACACGCTGGACAACCTGGACTGGCAGCAGCAGGGGACCACCGGCGGCGCGGTGACCCGCCAAGGCAGCTTCAACCTGGGGGGCCTGTCCGAGGAGAACTGGATCCGCATCCAGGAGCAGAACGAGAAGCCCATCAGCGTCATCATCGGCAACCCGCCGTACAACGCCAACCAGCAGAACGAAAATGACAACAACAAGAACCGGGAGTATCCGGCTATAGACCGGCGCATCCGGGAGACCTACATCGCCAGCAGCACGGCGCAGAAGACCAAGCAGTACGACATGTACAAGCGGTTCATCCGCTGGGCATCAGACCGGCTGGCGGACGACGGGATCATCGCCTTCATCACCAACCGGGCCTACCTCGAAGCTCGGCAGGACGATGGGTTCCGCCAGGTGGCCTCGGGGGAGTTCACCGACATTTACTTCATGGACCTGGGGGCGGACGTGCGCCGCAACCCCAAGATTTCCGGCACCACCCACAACGTCTTCGGGATACAGACGGGCGTCGCCGTGGCCTTCTTCGTACGGGAAAAGTCGCGGCTGGGGGAGTGCAACATCCACTACGCCAGTCGGGAGGATGCCGAGGTCGCCAGGGACAAGCTGGCTTATCTCAAAGAAACCGGCCTGGAGAGCGTCCCGTTCGAGAGCATCACGCCCGACGCCAAGAACAACTGGCTGAACCAGTCCAACAGCAACTTTGCGCAGCTGACACCGTTGGCCGATCGGCAGACCAAGCTGGCCAAGTCGGCAGACGAGGAGCGGGCGATATTCGCCCTGCACTCGTTGGGAATTGCCACGAACCGGGATGAATGGACCTTCGCCTTTGATTTCGATTCCCTCTGTGCCAAAGTTAGGTTCTTTTGCGAAACATACCAAACCGAGATGGAAAGGTTTGAAACGGAAAAACCTCATGTTGCTGCCATCGGCGATTGGGTCAATAGGTCCATTAAATGGACAGCGGAACTAGAGCAACATCTGGTTAAGGGCAGCACTCTTGAGTTTGTGGAGGGAAACATCGTCCCATCCCTTTACCGACCGTTCATCGCCAACTATTCCTACTATGCACCTATCATCACGCATCGCAGATATCAACAACCCTTGATTTTCCCACCCGCTGTGGCTTCTCGGAACAAGGTCATTTGTTTCTCCGGAGTTGCCTCCACCAAACCGTTCTCGGTTTTGGCGACCGATAGATTGTACTCCCTTGACTTGATAGAGAAGACCCAATGCCTTCCCCTTTATCGCTACACCGGGGACGGGGAGCGGGTGAGCAACATCACCCAGTGGGGCATCGACCGCATCAACGGGCACTACCGGCGGGAGTGGGGCGAGGAGTTCGAGTCGATGGCCGGGGAGGGCGGCATCACCGCCGAGGAGATTTTCGCCTACACCTACGCCGTGCTCCATGATCCCGCCTACCGCCACGAGTACTCCATGGACCTGCTGCGGGAGTTCCCCCGCCTGCCGCTGTACCGCGACTTCCACCACTGGACCGAGATGGGCCAGAAGCTGCTGGACCTGCACATCGGGTTCGAGTCCGCCGAGCCCTATCTGCTGGAACGGCACGACCGGGAGGGGGTTGATCCACGCCGGGCCATCCTGCGGGCGGACAAGGAGCGGGGGACGATAACGCTTGACGAGCGCACCACGCTGTCGGGCGTTCCGGCCCGGGCGTGGGAGTACCGGCTGGGGAGCCGGTCGGCCCTCGAGTGGGTGCTGGACCAGCACAAGGAAAAGAAACCCAAGGCCCCGACCATCCTGGAGATGTTTAACACCTACCTTTTCTCCAACCACAAGGAGCGGGTCATCGACCTTCTGCGGCGGGTGTGCACGGTGAGCGTAGCGACGATGGAGGTAGTGGATGGGATGGCGAACCGGGAGGGAGGAGACCTAAACTAAAGCCAAGGTGAAATGCGCATATGTCGGATGCCCTGAGACAGTGTCGGACCGTTTTCGATGTATGGGTGGAAGAGCTTCATCAGGGCATCCCGGCTTATGATCAGCACCCCGGAAATGTAGATCCCACCTTGGCTTTAGTTTAGTGGCGTATGGCGACCGGGACAAGCACTAAACCAATACCAAAGTGGGATGTGTGAGGTGGACCCCATCGGTTGGACAGGATTAGGCCACAATTAAGTGGGACTCCTGCTTTGCTCCGTATGATACCAAGACCGGTTGGTCCGAGCACCTCCTTTCCTTCAGATCCTCTTCCTCTCCTACAGGCTGGCCGTAGAAGACCTCCGCCGGCGTCCGGTAGCCCAGGGCCTGATGCGGCCTCCGCTCGTTGTAGAACCGGAAGTATTCCCGGAGCCCGTTGCGGGCCTCAAGCCCGTTGGCGTAGGCTTTCAGGTAGACCTCCTCGTACTTGACCGTCCTCGATAGCCGCTCGACAAATATGTTGTCCTGGTACCTGCCCCTGCCGTCCATGCTGATCTTCACCCCGCGGTCCTGGAGGATCTGGATGAACTCGCGGCTGGTGAACTGGCTCCCCCGGTCGGTGTTGAACACCTCCGGCGTTCCTTAGCCGAGGGCCTCGTTCAGGGCCTCGGCTAAGGAACGCCGGTCTCCAGAGTGTTGGACAATCGCCAGGCCACCACGTACCGGCTGTGCCAGTCCATGATTGCCACCAGGTAGAGGAATCCCCGGGCCATGGGCAGGTAGGTGATGTCCGCCGCCCATACCCCCGCCTACGCGGGGGCAGGCTCTGGTTCGCCCTGGTGATAGTCAGATCCCTCAGCAGGTAGGGATAGACCCAGCGTTCCGGCGCCGGTTGGCTGGTGCGAAGCTGCCGGTAGATAGCCCGCAGTCCCATCAGTCTCATGAGCCGCTGCACCCGCTTCCGGCTTACCGGCATGCCCTGCCGGTCCAGCGATGCCTTCATCCGCCTGGAACCGTAGAATGGGGTTTCCAGGTACTGGCGGTCCATCTCCCTCATCAGGGACAGGGCCTGTTGCGAGGTCTCCTTGGGACGATGGTAGAGGCTGGAGCGGTTGACGCCCAGCAACGCACACTGCCGCACTATGGACAGGGACCCATGTCGCCGGTCGACCAGCTCACGCCGCTGTGCCGGGGTCATGGACCGGACTTTTCCTCCAAGAAATCCCGCTCCACCTTGAGCTGGCCGATCTGCTGGTACAGGCGAGCCACCAGGGCGTCGTTGTTCTTCTACTCCTTGCCCTTGTTGGTTCCGTTGCCGTGGTCGAAGATGGCGGCCGCGCCATCGGCCAGAGCTTTCTTCCAAGCCTGAATCTGATTGGGGTGGACCTCGAACCGGGCGGCCAACTCGGCCACCGTCTGCTCGCCCTTCATTGCCTCCAGTGTAACTTTGGCCTTGAAGGCCGGGCTGTGCTTTCTTCGCTCTCTGGACATTTCCCGCTCCTCCTCGACAGCTGTCGCTGCCCTCAGTTTAGGAGCAGGATTCCCACTTAGCTACCTGTCCAGTTTTCCGGGTCCACCTCAGCTCCGCTGCGCCTAGCCTCTAAGTATTGAGGACTGAAATTAAGTGCGGTGGGATGCCTGGTCATAGGCAAGAGCACCCAGCTAATCCTGGAGAAAAAAGTTTGGCCTATAGTTTTAAGATTCCAACCATCTAGATCTTGCCCTTCGAAGGAAAGTTCGCAGTCGGGACTGGCTCGGAAGTCAACTTGTTGTGAAGAACCGATGTGTCCAGTCGGTACGAAGCCCACGGCTACTCTCCCGGACTGAAGGTGGGATGCTTCAAAGTACCCTCCGCTTTCAAGTCTCGACGTGTCCTCCTCAACCCGAACGGACGCTACGCCATCGTAACTGACCAATGGAGTTCCGAGTTGTCCGATCAACTTCATGGCGCTGTTCCTTGACTTGAACTGAAGGTCGGAGCCTGTGACGAACTGCGGGAGTGTGGGTTGTGGAATGTTGCGCAAGTGGATGAGACCCGCCAAGCGCTACGGTGGACTGGCTTAATCCATGGCCTCCACCAATTGTTGTAATGCGTGGCACAAACGGCGGAATGAACGGGAGTTCTGGCAAGCTAGGTCCAAATCAATCGAGTTGGTGAAGGATGCCTGATGAGTAGTTTCCTTGTAGGCCATGCCGTGGGGCATCCGGTCAGATAGCCACTTCTTGGGATCCGCGATGGCCTCAACACTCGCGGTCAAATCGGCTGTCTCAGGTATATTTTGCTTGCCTTTGATCGTGTCCAAGCTGGCCAGAAACCAAGACTCATACTCTCGGTGGGCATAGACCACCTGTACTGGTACGGTTATGCCGCTTTGCTCACACCGTTGCGAGATTTCGTGAAACTTGGTTACCGGGCAGTCGTCGTCTGCGTCCACTAAAACCAGGATTGCCCCGCAATCCGGTTTGTTTTGTGCGTATAGCAAGAATTTCTCCAGGTCTTTCTCCAACTTCGACCTTCCCCTGGCATTGACGACCCCGCGTTTCCCTTTCCCTTGGGCGACTAAGACGTCGGGGCGGCAATGCAGTTGTAGGAGGATCCGGAGCAACAACTGGGGCAGCGCACTAACTTCTCCGTCGCCTTCCACCACCGGAACAATCATCGGCACGCCAGCTATTCCTCGTGACGTGCTGGCTGCAGTCCTTCCATGCTATGTATCTCCCCTGGGAGGAACAAACCTTCTCGAACGGACTTCAGTTGATGGGAGGCGATCCTGCCTACCTTAGTGGACCCATCCTCAGCGCTGACGGCTCGGATGCTCTCAAGGGGTACCCTGTCGATCAGGTCAGGGCTATGGGTAGTGACCAGGATCTGTCCCCTCGATGCAGCCTCTTGCATAGTGTCCATAAGGACCACCATGGCGCCCGGATGAATAGCCAACTCGGGCTCTTCGAGACCGACCAAGGAAAGGGCAGGTTCCTGGAAAAGAGCGGTGAGGATGGCGAGTAGGCGGACTGTACCGTCGGACTCATATGACAGGTCAAACCATACGTCTTCTTGAGTCGGACTATCTCCAGTGTGCTTGAGCTCGATAACATTGAAGCTCCCAGCGGTGCTGACGCGGATATCGCAAACGCTCGGAACTGCGTAGTTCAGGGAGCTTTTCAAGTCTGAGAGAAAGCGGTGGTTCTTCTGCAGCATGTCTCTTATCGTAGACGCTAAATTCTCTCCACTCACGTCCAATGGGTGACTGTGCGCTACTTTCTGAGGCTTGCGTAACGAGTCGGCGAGGATATGGTATACACGAATTTCGGATAGCTCCTCCCTTAGTCGGTTCAGTTCGGGATTCAACAGGAGATAACGGTCTCCTCCTATCCAACTCTCGGAGGCCCTCGAAAAGATCAAAAGAACAGTGACGCGCGAAGGCCTCGCCGAAATCAAATGGAGGTCTTGGTTGCCGAAGTTTTCCTTGAGTAGAGAGCGGATGGCTCGATGCCGAATTTGGGACCCACCGCCATCCTCGCTTGTGTGTCGGGGATCGAGATCATCGAGGTTCGGGCGGGTCAAACGACCATCGGTAATCTCGACTTCAGCAAGTTGGTGCTGTGTAGCCAAGGATGTTATCTCGGCAAACTCCCTTTTTACTCGGTAGCCACCGTCCCCTCGGCTTGCAAGTGTGAAGCCATATTCGACGGCTCTCGGAGGGGATGCATAGGGAACCTCGAGTCGCAGGCCAACTTCGAGATCGGACACCGTATTGATGGGATACCGACGTTTGATTGAGCTTATCCCACCGCGTACCGTGATGGCTGCTTCCAAGCCGTCGCGCGCCGTGTCACCCAAGAACCCTACCAAATCAAGCAAGTTGCTCTTGCCTGAGGCGTTCGGCCCCACCAGCACCGTCAGGGGGTCTAACTCTAACTCCGTGCTCTCGATACTTCGGAAGTTCTTGGCCCAAACCTTAACAATAGATGGCCGGGATTCCGGCTCTGCCACCATCAATCTCACCTGCAATGATGTGGTCTCTTCTACAACTATACCACCTAAACTAAAGCCAAGGTGGAATCTACATTTGTGGGGCGATGAAGATTGGTTTAGGCGCCACGGTGAAGCTCTTCCACCTGTACCTGGAGGACAGTCTGGCGCCGCCGATTGACTTCCTACATATGCGTATTTCACCTTGGTATTAGCTTAGTGTGCATGGGCGCGGTCGCCTGGCTACCGACCCCTTGATCCTCGCCGCCATGGCCACGGGTGCCCACGTCAATCGTGATCCAGGAGAACCTTCTGCGCCCGACGGCCCCGGCACTGACCTCAAGGAGTGGAAGATGCGCCTGCGGAGGATGTACGATGCCATCGCCGAGTCGGACAAGGGGGGTCAGCCTGCCCGTCCCATTCGAACGACTCTACTATATGCCTCCACCCCTCTGCGACAGGCGCTACGGCGAAGACGAGTCCATCTCAGGGGTCAGGTGCTTCGGCATCAGGAACAACCGGAATGGGGAGCCTTGGAATCGCCCTCCCCTGATGCACAACAAGTTCCTCGTCTTCGCCAGGGGTCTCGAGCAGCCCGTCACGGGCTGCGAGGAGGATCGCCCAGCCCTGGACCACCACTGGCGTGTTGAGATGGTGTGGACGGGTTCCTATAACCTGAACATCCTGTCCCCGCGGTCCCGGGAGAATGCGGTCATCATCCGGGACCCCGTCATCGGTGATGCCTTCCTTCGGGAGTGGGCCGAGATAATAGCTTTGAGCGAGCCCCTGGACTGGGACTCGGAGTGGGTCGACCCGCAGTGGCGCCCGGGCATGTGAAGCCGTATCCGGCATGGCGGGTTCCCGCCAACGGGGGGGTCCCCAGCCGGCGGCTGTGAAACCCCGGGTTGTCGACACAAACACCGGGGAGGTGCGGTTGCGGTATGGCGAGGTTGCGCAGGGACGGCCCCTAAGTCTGGGTGACATGGCTCACCAAGCTCCTGGCCAGGGAGAACTCCTGCGAGTGGTCCAGCTGTTTCCGGGGGCGCCACGAGAGCGGCAGCTGGGAGCAGGTCCCCGGGGATTTCGACCGGGCCCGGTGGCAGATGGCCCACACGGCGATGGTCAATGAGATCCGCGGGCGCTGGGAGGACCTGGGCTGCACCGTGTTCACCGAGAGGCAGAACAGCCTGAGACTCAAGGGCTACGCCGGCACCCTGGGAGGCCAGCCGGACCTGATCGCCAGGAAGAGCGGCGCAGGCACGGTCATCGACGTAAAGACCGGGAAGCCCGGCCCGGCCCACATAGTCCAGGTGATGCTGTACATGTACGCGGTGCCTAGGGCAATTGGCAGGCACCAGGGCGTGGTCTTCGACGGACAGGTGGCCTACGCAGACCACGTCGTTGACATACCCACCTCCGCGGTGGACGAGAAGTTCATCGAGCGGCTGTCGCAGTTGATTGCCCGGTTGGCCTCGGACGCACCGGCTAGGAAGGTCCCCAGTTCCGGCGAGTGCCGGTTCTGCCCCGTCACGGCGGCGGACTGTCCGGAGCGGCGGTGGGAGAAGGTTTCGAGAAAGGGGTGACCTCGGACTTCTGAGGGTGTGGGGGCAGCAGTACGGTTGGGACCGCAACGCCGGGTGAGGTTGCGGTCCCAACCGTACTGCTGCCGGGGACTGTCAACCAGGTGGAGACCCCTGGGGGTGGTTATTGACGCCAAACGTCCGCCCCGGCGGCCCAGCTTTCCCGGTAGAGAGGAAACCGGGGCCGGAGACCCCATGCAGACGACCTGAGCCTCGCTTTCCGGCCGGCCAGGACATGGCCGCCATGAAAATGCGAGGCCATAGGGACGAAGACATGCTGCTGGCGATTGGAATAATCTGTACACTGGCGGGACTGGCCTGGTGGTGGTGGACCCGGATGACGGACCGGGCCTATGACCGGGGGAAGAGCCTGGGCGCTCTGGAGGGATATACGCGGTATCTGGGCAGGCGGATCGGCTGCAACCTGGAGGACGATGAGGGCCTGCAGGATTTCATGGAAATGTACGAGGAGAAGGTGTCCGGCTCCAAACTGCCCGAGAGTCCGGAGCTGCGCCGGACCGTGTTCAAGCCGGACCCGGAGGACACGCCCTCGATGCACGAGCAGGACTGCGAGAAGTGGCGCGTGGCCGGGATAGCAATGTGGTACGTGATGGGTGCGATGCACCAGGGAAGTTCTCAAGAACGGTTGAAAGAGATCCTCTACAACCTGTACGAGAAACACGGGGAGCCCCTCGACGTGCTGAAGGCCGAGTTGGGGGACAGGGACAGGTCCGCCAGGTAGGGAACCGGCCCCGGACCGCGTCGGTGACGACAGATCGTTCCCAGTCTCCGAGGCCGCGAGGTAGATGCTGGCCATGGGAACCTGCGCCGCCGGAAGACTCAAAGCGCGATGTGTGGAGAAAATAACCATGAAAGTGGAAGAACTGGTCCGGGAACTGCAGCGGCTGGACCGACTGGACATGGCCGTCCACATCCCGTGTCCCCACTGCTGCGGCCAGCATGGCACCGACTTCGACCTGCTGGACGCGGAATTCATCGGGCAGGTGGAACGGGACGGACAGCAAGTGTCCTGCTGGGTGACCCACGCCAGGACTGCCTGGGCGACAGGAGGTCCGACAGCCGGCTCCGCGTGCGGAAGGCCGCCACCGGACATACCCCGGCCATCGCCGCCGGCGTGGGGCTCCAGTCCGTGCGGACCCTCATCCGCACGGACTGGAGCGGATATATCAGGACACCATTGGAGGCCATTTCGACAGGAGCAGGTTCAGCCGTTTCCTCCGGCCCAACCTGGTGATCGAGGCGACGGATGGAAGGAACACCCGGTACGTGATGGTCGAGACGCCGTTCCGGGCCTCCCCGGTGGACATCGCCCTGGTCCGGAGAAACGCCGAGCTGATGACGGAACTCACTGGCTGCATCTGCCACCCCGTGATAGCGTGCGTGGTAAGGGACCCGTCGGCAGAGGCGGATATTGCTTCCGGCGATGTCAACTGGCATTTCATCGAACGTGGAGAGCTTGAGGCGGAATGACGGGAGTCACGGACGAGGCTCGTGTGCCACCGTCCACGCTCCCGGCACCGTCCGGCTTCAAGACGACAAAGCTTCAAGACGACAAAGAACGGAGAGAGTGAGCGGCATCGAGGACCTGACGCCACGGGATGCGGCGGACAACATTACAGTCCTGCGCAGGGCCGGGGAATGTGCCCGGAAGAGATTGGGCCAATTCGGCATGTGGCTGGGATGGGCATGATGCGCCAAGTTAAGCTTGCAGGAGGAGTTGAAGAAGACTGCTTCACAACCCGCAAGGGATACACGGTCAGTCCGCTGACGGGCTGATAGAGGAAGTCAGGTTACGAAACGAACGCGTGCGGAAGGCCTATCAAAGGCACCCTACAGCCGCCATCGGCAGGGTCATGACATCCCATCTTGAAGCTGTCGTCGTAATCCTGGGACCATGTTCTCCATCCATGACAGGAGATAGTAAGGTTATGGCTGAACGTCAGATTTTTCCACTTATCAGCGGCACGGGGTTCGCAGCAGTCATCCATGGAAACATCGTCCGTATCACGGCGGAGATGAGGAGATTCGATGCCCACGTGTACGCATTCTCAGCGGACGCCAATTCTCAATACCGGAGTTTCGACACCGCAACCGAGGCGACTGGTTGGTGCGTTGCCACCGCTGCTGCCCATCAGGGTAAACCAAACCAATATTCAAGGGTTGAGTATTGGGAGGTCCGCAACGGTTATTCCATCACCATCAGCCGAACCGAATCCGGAGAATACAAACCTGATGGGCTTCCCGTCTGGGTGGATTCAGACCATTTTCCGTTGATTGGATTCACCGAAAGGTTTCCAAACCTTGACGAAGCGCTGGAATGGATCCGCCAGACCGTGGACGAGGATAGCCGACGCGAAGCTGATTGCCAACGAGAGCTGCGGGAATTGAGGGATGCATTGGATTCAATCCCCTACTAGCATACAACGAAGGCTTGCCGGGAATAGCATTCCGCAGGGCGGTTTTGTATGGAGAAACCAGCGGAATCGAAACTCGAATGGCCGGCGACTTACCGTGAATCGGAGGGATCACCCACCCCTTTCCATATCCCGTCGTTGTGGTAATAGGTGCGGCTCCATCCAGCCGCCAAGGGCGGCGGATGATCCAGCTTTCAACCGCCGCTTACAAAATCCGTGACGCCTCGGACGCGGGAGGCCGTCGAACGAGGACTACGGGAATATACGGAGTACCTAGAGCTGCCGGCGCAACGGCGACCAGATAGCTGAGATGCGGAGCGACGCCAAAGCCCTGACCTGGAGAGTCGATGAGATTGAGCAGTGGCGGACCAGCCTCACCCCGGCGGCGACGTCGCCGCCGGGTCCGGTTTCACCGTTCCGTCGGTGGCTCAAGGGCTGAGAGTCCCTTGCTCCGGAAATAAAGGTGGACACAAGAGGCCCTCGAGCCGGGAGACGGAACCGGAAGGTGTCCACCAGCCCGGACCATCTCTCCCTGGTGGTGAACCGGTCCCTGCAGGAAGGCTGTGGCGGTGCAGATTCCTGTCGGCCAGGTGGAGCAGCGCTCCCTTGAAGTGTACGAGTTGGCCGCCGCCGGAGGTGAGAGATGATCACCCTGGAGCAGGTCCACCAGCACCCGGAGAGCCTAAACCAAAGCCAAGGTGAAATGCGCAGAAACATAGGGTAAATTTGCGGAGTCAATGGGTTAGCTTTCCGTGTCGTCTGGGAGGGGTTGGTGATGGGCGTGAGGGAGATGGAGCGGTTTCTGGAACAATGGCAGATGGAAGTCAAGGATTTGCGCCGGCGGATGATTCTGGCGCCCACGCCCCGGGAGCGGGAACGTTGTACACCATCTTGCTACTGGGCCAAGGCTGGACCGCCTCAGCCACGGCGGAGGCTCTGGAACGGGACCCCCACACCATTGGCCGCTGGCTGGCCGTCTTCGGCAAGGGAGGGCCTGCGGTCTTGATATTCGAGCGGACCGGTGGTTCCCTCCCGCCCTTGGCGAGACCCAACAAGCGGGGCGGTGGAGGAGTTGCCCGCCGAGGCGGGCATCGGCCTGGCCAATTGGAACTGGAGAGTGGTCCACCGGTTTGTCTGGGAACGCTTCGGCCTCAGCCTGTGCCACAGCAGTTGTCTGAACTACATGCACCGGCTGGGATTTGCCTTCAAGAGCCCCAAGAAGCGGCTGGTCAAGGCGGATGAGGCCAAACGGGAGGCCTTCGTGGTGGAGTACGCCGCACTGGTGGACGAGGCGGGACACACTGGGGGAAAGATATTCTTTGCCGACGAGGCCCACTTCCGGGCTGACGCGGAATTGCGGGGCAAGTGGGTGCTGAAAGGGGAGCCAGCCTTGGTGGACTCCAGCAGTCCCAGGCACGGCGAGAAGGCCAGCTATTACTCGGCGGTGTGCCTGGGAACTGGGGAGGTGGAATGGATGGAACTGGAGGGGAACAGCAACGGGGAAAGCTCCGTGGCTTTCTTGGAACAGTTGCGGGAGAGGCACGGCGGGCGGGTCAACGTGATCTGGGACAATGCGCCGGCGCACCGGGGTCCGGCGATGCGCTCATACCTGGAGACCCCTGGCCTGAACCTGCGGCTGGTGAACCCCCGTATTCACGAGGGCAAGCTCTGCCGGGCTACAGCCCGGACTTCAACGCCGATGAGGCAGTCTGGGGCTGGGCCAGGCAGGAGGCGACGGGGAACCTGTGCTTGGGGACCAAGGCGGCGGTGCAGAGCCTGCCCCGGCGTAGGCCGGGGAGAGAGTCAACCACTTCCTCGCCGGACTGGCCAGCCGGAAGGATGAGGTGAGGCGGCGCTGCCGGACCATCCTGCAATCAAGGGCCGAAAGGCTGGTGCGACACTCCCAGCCAGATTCCGGGCACACCCCAATGCACATCCCACCTTGGCTTTAGTTTAGTAGGCGCGGTCGCGCCGTTGCAACGCGCCGCGGCGCAGCAGCTTACCTTGGGGACAGATCAAATGGTCTCCCATGTAGATGAAGTCCTCTTTGGAAACCATGCTGCTCTCTTGGTTGGGATGGATCGGTATGTAAGCGGTGATGCCCTTTTCCTTGAGGAGTTGTCTCAGCTCACCGACACTGTATACGGTGTCTGCCGTCAGAGACACAGGACTGACGGGCAGTTTCTCCAACAGCGCCGGCAGGGCTTTCCATTCCCCTTCGGACGCGTGGGTAACTCCTCTGGACAGGATGAAACCGCCCCGGTCAACGACGACATTTTCCTTGTAATGCAAACCCGATAGTTTGCCGGGCTTGCTGCTGCACCACCGGGCTCAGGGGCAGACGGCCCTGGGGATCCTGGAAATACCGGACCTCATCATGCTCAGCACCGTGTTCGCCAGTGGTTCTGCCGGGTAAAACGAACAGCCCGTTGGTCTCGATAGCCTGCTCCTTGAACTCCTCCACGGTCATACCGCTGCGGGAGAGGCCGTAGTTGTTGACGTTGGCTTTGACCATACTGGAGTCCACGTACAATTCCGGCGATAAAAGCCCCATCCGCAGCAACTCTTCATTCAGTCCGGCAAAGACCTCCGAGAAACCCTCCCTTCCTATCCGGTTTACGAAGTAGGTGATGGTGGAATGGTCGAACACCGGATCGTCGATGGTGAGGAAACAAAACCAGCGACAGCAGATATTCTCCGAGATGGCCGAGCACAATCTTCGGAAGGAGGCAATGTTGTAAATCGAGTAGATGAGGAGTGCCCTGACCATCACCTCGGGATTAATGGCGGGACGGCCAAAGTCCGGACAGTACCGCTCTTCCAAGGGAGCCACGAGCTTGGCGAAGTCCAGTTGCTCGTCAATCTGGATCAGTAGATGGTCGGGATCAATGAAGTCCCGCAGGCGCCTGCTGGTGAACTGGAAGAGGGTGGAGTCCCTGCGGCAGCGGTCCAGCGGTTCAATTGTCACCACCTCTCGCCAATGACTGACTGCACGCCCATTGTAGCCCAGGACTCGCCTGAATCTCCTGCTTTGCCGACTTTTTCAACAAGCCGATGTCGCCGCCCTTGACAGTCCCTGGTGGCCCTTGGGCAGGCCCTGCGTGGGACAGCCCTCCAGTCCCTTCCGGCCCTGTGTCAGGCGGCCGGCTAACGCCTCAGCGGCCGCCGCCCAGCCGGAAACCAAGTGTCCCGTACTCCTAGGGGATTTCCCTACGGATTCACCCTTTTTCTATAACAGCCTCCCTACATCAGCACCAACAGGAATTGCAGAACGCTTTCCCACTGAACTGTCCGGTGGTTGTAGCTAATTGGCAGGTATGTCAGCAGGTATGTCAATGGAGCTAGGTTGCAGGACCACCGGATGGAGCACCCGACTCAGGTGTCCGGGTTCGCCGGGCTGCCCGAGCGGCATGATCCACCATCTTGGACCAGTTGTCGAACTTTTTGCAGGCGTCCTGCCTGATGTTCGGGTAGTCTTTCAAGATGTCCCTAAACGCCCAACGAGGATCCGTCTTGGTCTGGGCCACGGTTAACCACCAGAAGGCATTTCCGGAACGGACCGCGTGAAGATGCTCGTCCCTCAGCAGGAGGCAAAGCTGCAGCGATAGCTTCACCAGTAGCTCTTCCGCCTGGTAGTGCCGGTTGGCGCCATACGTGATGATGGCCCTCACACGCCGGAGGCACAGGCGCTCCGCGTCGCTGAGATCCCCGCGCTTCAGGCGACCTGCGGCAATCCCGTCCGCACTGGCTACCAGCCTGTCTATCCTTGTCAACATTTGCCATCGTTGGCGGGCCTGGTCCTCGGCAGTGGGCTCCCTTCTAACCGGCGCTGGGGCCGGCGCTGGGGCCGGTGCTGGGGCCGGCGCTGGTGGCATCGGGGCGGAAACCGGCTTGTTCGCGGAAGGTCTTGCCTTGGCCTCATTCAGCACACGGTCCGTCTCCGCCTGGAGTTGGGGATCGATGGGCGGTAATGTCGGACCGAGGCCCCCAGTCAACGGGTCCAACCAGATGGATTCCTCTCCGATCAATCTTTCCCAAACCTCGGGCGAAGGTTTACTGTAGTCCAGCGACCCTCCCGTCAACTGCCGGAGGTGAGCCCGGCGCTTTCTGGCAATATCGCTTAACCCGGCCGGGCGGCCCTTGCACCGCCATACACTTTCCGGCCCCTCCCATACGCCGGTAAGGAATTCCTTCAAGGTGGTGGTGAGTATTGGCAAATCCCCCGCCAGGTCATCAAAGCGCTTCGCAGCCAACGCCTCGCCGGTAATTACCAATATGGGGAACGTCCGCTTCAGCCGGACCGGGGCCAGGCGGTATGAGCGCAACTTCTCCGCCTCTATGCGCTTCTCCGTCCTCGCTGAAAACTCCACCTCGACGGCAACCCAAGTGCCCTCCTCCCGGCCGGGTACCGGCAGCTGAACCCAGAGGTCGGGGACCAACTGGCCATCGTGCCAGGACACCACCCATCTCCAGCCGGCCACCACCGGTACCCCAGCCCCCCGGAACGCTGCTGCCGCCTCGGCCACCGCCGAGTCATGGCGCCTTTCCCTGATCGCATCCTCTCCCTCCGGGTCCGGATACGTGACCTCCACCAGCCGGCCGGCATCCACCCTATCCCGGGCAGCCAACATCTCCAGACCCCTCTGGGTAACGTAGAGGTTTTTCCCCACACTTGTAACCAGGCCGCGGTCTTCCAGGCGGTCTAATACAGTGGTGACTGCGCCGCCGGACATGTGAAAGGCTTTCACCAGGTTCGCCCTGGTGGCTGCCCGGAATTCGGACAAAAAGGCGAAGAGCCGGTACTCCCGCATACCCCCCAGATTCACCAGGTCGGGACCCTCTCCGATGGCCGCAGCCTCAGGGGGGCCGATCGACCGGGCCTGCGGAGGCTTACCCCCCAGAGTCCACCGGCTGTGGCTGGCCCCTGCAGACCAGACCAGGGCGCCGGCTGTGTCCACAGACCCCACCTGCACATCGTTGCCATAGGCGGTCCTCGCTCGAAACGCGGCAAATTGGTCCACGCCAATGGCGGCGACCGGAGGCTCTATATCCCACCGGATATAGCCTTTCGGATCCCGTGCAGAGCGAATGTACTCGGAGCCAAGCCGGAGGCTGCGGGACCGGTAGTCCTCCTGGGGCAGCAGGCCGGACCAGAAGAAGGGGATGGAGCAATATCGAGGAAGCTCGTCATAGTGCTCAAACCACCAGGTGGCTACGGCGTGCAGACGGCCACGGGGTAACCACCAGACCTCCGTCAGGGTGGGCTCGCCCAGCCAGACATAACTGCTGCAGGACGGGTCCGGATAAATGGACTGCAACCGGAATGGTGCAGCGAGCCCGCCGGTCCAGAACGCAGGGAGGATCTCATAGAGGGATTCGATCATGGGAAGCCATAGCAGCATCCTTGTGACCCCGTCTTCTGTCATCTGCCAGGTCAGGGGCAGCGCTGCTCGAAGCAGGCCCTTGTACTGGAAAGGCTTTGTCCCGTGCATCACGCCCTGCCGCGCCAGCACATACCGCCGTTGAATCCGGCGGGTCACGCCCAGCTCGCGGCCGGCAATCAGCTTGTTCTCCTCCAGCTCGTGACACGCCTTGTAAATGTCGGAATCTGACATCTCGAGCCTCTTGGCGATATCCGAGGCGGAGGCCCAGGGCTGCTGCGCCAGCACCACCACTATTCGTTCCTCCAGGGGGAAATCCGCCAGTGCCGCATCCTCTGGCCACCCCTCTGCAGGGTGAAGAAACGGCGGAAATGCGGCTGGGTGCTGCATAGTAGTCACCTCCTGTCCAACTCCTGCATCCGGTATAACGGTGATCAACGACAATTAGTCCTGCCGGTCACGGCGACTATTTTTACCGTTGTCAAAGCCGACGGAATGGGCCTGTTGAAAAAGGGTATTCCCAACACGCGCTGATATTAGATTAAGCCCAACTGGAGACACACCAAGGCAATGGAGTCCCGCAGCAGGGTCACCTTCTTGCTGTACCCCTTGCTCTTGCGCTGCAGCCGCTTCAGCTTGTCCCGCAACCTCGAATGTGTTCCCTCATTCCAGTTCACCTCCCCGCCTTTCCCTACCCGGTGCCGGTTGGCTGGCAACCATTCGTATGCCAGGTAGGCATCGCTGCGGTATCGCTTCGCTTCCGGCAGCCGCCCATACAACCTCAGAAAAGTATCCTCACTACGGTCGCCCACCTCGAAATCCATCCAGCTGTCAATTACGGGCTAGAAATGAGCCAAAAATTACAGGTTGGAATTGAGCCACCCGGTAGCGTTCCAACGATTTTGTCAGCCCGTGTAGTTTCCGCCGGTCTCCTCAGGTGCCGAGTTGAGCAGTTCCTGCGACTGGAACAAGCCTGCCTGAGGCTTCTCCCTTAGCCGGTAGCTCTCGCCACGGATGTTGAGGACGTGGCTGTGGTGCAGCAGCCGGTCCTGGACCGCTGAGGCGATGACGCTGTCGCCCAGCAGCTCGCCCCACTCGCCGAAGCCCTTGTTGGACGTCAGGATGATGCTGCCCCGCTCATAGCAGGCCGAGACCAGGGTGAAGAAGGCGGTGGCCGACTCCCGGTCATAGAGCCAGATGCCGAACTCATCCACGATCAGCACCTTGGGCGCCAGGTAGACCTTCATGCGGCGGTCCAGATTGTGCTCGGCCCGGGCTTTACGCAACTCCTCCATCAGGTTTTAGGCCCGAACGAAGTAAGCCCCCTGACCCTGCTCGATGGCCTTGAGGGCCAGTGCCACGGCCAGATGGGTCTTGCCGACGCCGGGGCGGCCACCGGCCGTGGCCGGGTCCATACTCGGGCCTCCCCGCCGGCCAACCCGGCCAGCCGCCCCCGGTTCCTCAACCGGGGCGTTGCCCGTCCCGCCTCCCGGTGATTGATTGTCGCGGAGTGAACGCCGGAAGGCTTGGCGAGTTGTCTTTGACTGCCGCCGAGTTCGCGCCGTTTGGTTCTGGCATGCTCCGAGGCTGCCGGGGTTGCGGTGTTCTGATCTGGTCATTGGCGTTTGTCCCACCTCCGGTCACCACCGTCACACCGGGCCGGCGTTAGTTCTTGGATGATGTCCGCTCAGTGGTTCAGCCGACATCGCCGCGCCCCGTTTCAGGCACACCGGCCCTCACCGCCAGTTATTGTCCGACGCCGGCGGCCGCGACTTGAGCCACTCCTCCACCTCCGCAGCCCGCCACCCCACGGCACGGGCGCTGATGCGCACGGGCGCCGGGAAGGCCCCTTTTGAGACCATCTCGTACAGGGTGCTACGGCTGAGGCCGGACAGGTGGAGCACTTCCGTGCGCCGCAGGAGGCGAATGTCCACCAGATTTTCCGCCATAGGTAAAACTCTCCCGAAAAGATTCAGAAAAGGGAGAATGATCTCGCCACACTTGGCCGATGACGACGGCGGAGGAGAGTGCTGACCCCTACAGAGGGGCGGTGAGAGAGTAGGGCACCAGCCGTTTCAAGTGGAGGGCGGTCCCGCCGCTCCCACTCGGATGGTGCGCAGTGCCGTCCTTGGTGGAGGGCGGTCTGGCCGCTCCGCCCGGACAGTGGTAGAGTGCCGTCCTTGGTGGAGGGCGGTCTGGCCGCTCCTCCCGGACGGGGGTAGAGTGCCGTCCTTGGTGGAGGGCGGTCTGGCCGCTCCTCCCGGACGGGGGTAGAGTGCCGTCCTTGGTGGAGGGCGGTCTGGCCGCTCCTCCCGGACGGGGGTAGAGTGCCGTCCTTGGTGGAGGGCGGTCTGGCCGCTCCTCCCGGACGGGGGTAGAGTGCCGTCCTTGGTGGAGGGCGGTCTGGCCGCTCCTCCCGGACGGTCATGAAAGGCCGCTCCTGCAGGAGCGGCAGGTGTTTTTAGATTTTCCCCGGCGCCGATCATCCTCCCAAACCAAAATAACCCGTGGGTCACAGTGAGATGGTAGGGGCCGAGTCCACATAATGTCAAGCCATTCGTCCACTCCGGTGACCCCGGGCCGCCCAATGAGCGTGGCGAAGGCTGGACCGAAGACCTGGGAGAATGACATGGCGCTGCATTGAATTTAGCCCACTTCCACTGGCAGACTACGGGCAGCGGCATGAGGCCAGCGTCTTCGAAGAGTTGATGAGCCAGGGTGCGGTGAAAAGACAAGGAGTCGGCCGTCCCCGAATAAGGCCAAACCGGGTCTGCGGCGACAAGGGATACAGCAGCGGGAAGATCCGGTCTTACCTCAGAAGCGGTTGAGCTACTGTTTGCGTCCCAGGGCGGCTGCCACACCCTGCTCCACGCACCGGGGTGCACCCGTTCCACTGTGGCGCTGCCCACCTTCAGGGCCCGGGCTATCTCCTGGTCCCTCACTGCGCCGTCGGCCTGGTTCTCATCGCTTAGCAGCAGGATGCGGGCGTGAGTCTGCTTATAGGCTGCTGCCCGCCCCTTGGACACCAACGCTTTCAGTTCCTCCTGTTCCTCTTCCGTCAGTCCCACACGGTATTTCTTCCCCATCACATCCATCCCCACTTCCCAATCTTCTGCCTGGCCGGGAAGTCGAATAATGCCATGGGGTAATGGTATACGTTCTGGTATACGATGCGCCCATCTGGTTGCAATGGCGGAGCTAGTGAATACGCATATAGTATCAATTAGGAGGACACTCCCTCCGCCACAGCTGGTCCCGGGAGAGGGCCCATCCACAGTGGCTTTGGGGTTCTATAACTTCCCTAGATAACGATTCGTTCTGCTAGAGCGGCGTCAGCACCTTTCCCGGTACCTTATCCCAGTACCTTTCAATGAATCGCTCTCCCCGTTCATTCTATCCGCCTAGCCTTGGCTGCCGGTCGGGGCATAAACTTGCTCAGAACCAGCAACGTATTCGGGTCGGATGAAGGTTGACCTTCATCCGTAAGCTGACATATACTTTCACGGCCAAGCCCATCTTAAGGGGAGATGGGGCGGAAGGGAGCTTCCGAATAAACCCGGACGAAGGTTACTACACAAGAATAGGAGGCTGAATCATGGCTGACTACAGGGTAATATCCTCGGACAACCACGTATTCGAGCCAGGTGACCTGTGGACCAGCAGGGCTACGTCCCAGTTTAAAGACCGGGTGCCTCGCATCGAGCGCATGGAGGACGGCGACTGGTGGTTCTGCGACGGCCGCAAGGTCATCGGGCTTGGGCCTGGCGCTCAAACCGGGATGCGGTTTGAGGAGCCGGAGAACCTGCAGCGGACGGTCACGGTGGAAGAGCTTCGGCCCGGCGGCTGGATCCCCGAAGAGCACATGAAAGACATGGATGAAGACGGCGTGGACGTAAGCATCGTCTACCCCACCGTCGGTCTTCTTCTGTACAGCACGCCCGATAGCGACCTGCTGACGGAAATCTTCCGGACCTACAACGACTGGCTCGCCGAGTTCTGCAAGCCGTTCCCGTCCCGGCTAAAGGGCATCGCTTGTATCAACGTCGACGACGTGGCCTCCGGCGTCAAAGAGTTGGAGCGCTGCGCCAACATGGGGCTGGCCGGCGGCATGATCACGGTCTACCCTCCAGCAAACCGGGGCTACAACCTGCCGGAGTACGAGCCTCTGTGGGCCGCGGCCCAAGACCTGCAAATGCCTTTGGGGCTGCACATCGCCACCAACCGCATTGGGGCCGGGCAGGAGTTCCAGTCCGGGGGCGACGAACTGAGCCCCGAGTTCATCTGCAACGCCGACCACTGGGTGCGCCAGTCCTTGGCCCGCATGATCTTCAGCGGCGTGTTCCACCGCTATCCTAAGCTGCAGGTGGGATCGGTCGAGATGGAGTTGTCCTGGGTGCCCCACTTCTTGGACCGCTTGGACTACACCTACACCCAGAGGACGCCCCGGGACGAGTGGTGGGGCAACTACAAGGGCGACTTGCTGCCCAGTGAACACTTCCACCAGAACGTCTTCATCGGGTTCCAAGAAGACTCTTTGGGCATCGAGCTGCGGAATATCATCGGCGTAGATAACCTGATGTGGGGCTCGGACTATCCTCACGTCGAGTCCACTTTCCCCCGGAGCCGCCAGATCCTGGAAGAGATTCTCGTCAACTGCACCGACGAGGAGAAGGCCAAGATCGCCGGTGGCAATGCCGCCAGGGTCTACAACCTAGACTAGTTCTCGGCGACTGCGCCGGACCTTAGCTGCACTGGCATCAGTAGGCGCTCCTCTTGGGGAGCGCCTATCTTTTTTGGCAATAATAGGGGCAGAGCCTCTAGTTACTGGCTAATGAGGCTCCGGATCTGCTTAATCGAATCGGGGAGGTTGTCGTTGACAATCACGGGTTGCTGGTGGACTTGGGCCAACGCCAGAATACCGTCTTGAAGTTGCACCAAGCGTTTTAATTGGGCCTCGGTGAGGTGGCGGCGGGAATGGTTGGGGCTGATCACCCGTCGCTTGAGGGACTCCCGGTCCGGCACGTCCAAGATGCAAAGTAGCGACGCCTCCAGAATTCCGGGTTCCAGCACACCCGGCAGAAAGTGGCTGCCCTCCAATACCAGCCCGATTCCCTCCCGCACAGCCCGGCTAATACAAGACTCTATAGACGGTTTGAGTACCATCGACTGCCGGATGGCCCCTTCCAGCAACATACCGTTGTCCCCGGGGTCGGACGAATTTCCGGAGTCCACTGGGACCGCGTCCTCTAAGGCTTGATAGGCGTCGTAGGTATGGTGGCTCAGGAGCCGGGCGTCGGCCTCCGGCAGCAGATGCGCAACCGAGGCCCGGATGAACCCGGTGCTCAGGTGGTGGGACAAGCCCAGCTCTTCCTGCAGCAAGTTGGCGATGGTGGTTTTCCCGGTACCGGGCGCTCCTCCAAGAAGAATTACTAGCGGCCCATCTGCATCAGCCCGGGACGAAGGCGCTGCCATCGACAATCCCCCTTACCGGCGGCCATTACCAAGCCCTCGATTCCGCATGGCCGAGTATATATGAGAGGTTTTGCCCCGGCCTCGAAGTTTAGAGACTGCCGCCCTTGCCCTGCTGGCGTCGGCAATATCGGGGCACGCAGGAAGTTTATGTGTGCTGGTAACCGGTGTCAACCTCGCCACCCAGCCTCACAGGACAATCGCATTCTGTCCCCTTGCCTCCATTCACTGTCTTCCTACCCCCGTTTACTGTCACCCTGAACGTACTGAAGGGTCTAAAATCCTTGCCGCCATTGTGTTTCCTTTGCCAGGCGTCGCTGCGGCGTAAACGCATCGACGAGGAAAGCCCTCTTGGTCGGCAGTCATTTTAGATTCTTCGTCATGGTTTTGCTACCTGCATTAAGAATCGAAAGATCCTGCCTACACGCTAGCTTTGTTGACCTAAGCTAGAGCCGAAATCTATAATGGGCGGTACCGCGCATTGGCGAGACGGGTTTCAGGAAGTGAGTTCGGAATGCCTGAACACGACGTACTGGTGGTTGGAGGCGGCTTCTCCGGCATGTGCGCCGCCATTGCCGCCAAGACTGCGGGCGTAGACGCGGGCTTGTTATCCAAGACTTATCCCCTGAGGAGCCAATCTTCAGGCTCCCACAGCGGCATCAACGCCGCCCTCGGCGCCGGCGACTCTTGGGAAGCCCATGCCAGCGATTCGGTAAGGGCCGGTGATTACCTGGCAGACCAGGATGCGGTGGAGGTCCTCTGCCGGGAAGGTATTGAGGATGTCATCCGCTTGGAACACATGGGCGTAATCTTCAGCCGCGATAGCCAAGGCGCAATTGATGTGATGCCTTTCGCGGCCTCTTCCAGCCCTCGGACCTGCTACGTCGGCGACTCGGCCGGCCACATTATTATTCAGGTCCTTTACGAGCAACTCTTGCGGCGCCAAGTCTCGGTCTACAACGAGTGGGTCGTTACCTCGCTACTGGTGGAAGACGGCGTCTGCCGCGGAGTGATCGCTCAAGAGTCGGCTACCGGCGAGCTTCAACCCATCTACGCCAAAGCGGTGATCTTGGCCACCGGCGGTTTCGGTCGCATGTACCAGCCTAGCACCTCGGCCTATACCGCCACCGCCGACGGTGTGGCGCTGGCCTACCGGGCCGGTGTCCCGCTGATGGACATGGAAATGGTCCAGTATCATCCGACCACCCTGGGTGATACGGGAGCCGTAGTAACCGAAGCGGCTCGAGGTCAGGGCGCCTACTTGGTCAACAAGGACGGCGACCGGTTCATGGCCTCCTACGCCCCGGAAACTATGGAAATGGCCGCACGGCACTTGTGCAGCCGGGCCATCGCCACCGAGATAGCCCAAGGCAGAGGCGAGGACGGTTGTGTATTCCTCGACTTCCAGCATATAGACGAAGAACGGTTGGACGACCTGCTGCCGGAAACCCACATGCTAGTCAGCAGGTTGGCTAGAATCAATCTAAAGCAACAACTGGTGCCGGTCCAGCCCGCCATGCACCGCCCGATAGGCGGCATCCAGACCGATGTAAACGGGGCAACATCCCTTTCCGGGTTGTACGCCGCCGGCGAATGCGCCTGTGTGGGCGTTCACGGAGCAAACCGGTTGGGAGGCAACTCCCTTTTGGAGTGCGCCGTCTTTGGCCGCCGCGCCGGTGAGGCGGCAGCCGGATTTGCTAAAGTCGCCTCGCAGCAGCCGGTCTCTCAGTCCTTGTTGGCCGACCATCAGAACCTGATCAACGATCTGGCTGGCAGAAGCGGGGGTGAGGATAGCATCGGTTCGGTGCGCCGAGAGCTAGCCGCCACGATGCACCAACAAGTGGGGCTGTACCGGGACGGTCAAGGACTGGGGGAGGCCCTGGAGAATGTGAAGGAGTTGAAGGCCCGCTACGGGCGGGTGGCTATCCCCAGTGCGGAAGGCGCTTACAATCCAGCCCTTGCCACCCTTCTGGAGTTGGGCAATATGCTCGATGTGGCCCAAGTGATTGTGGCTAGCGCCCTAGCCCGCACAGAGAGCCGGGGAGCCCACTTTCGCACTGACTTTCCGGAACGGGACGATGCCAACTGGTCACAGCACACCATCGCTGCTTACGGACCTGAGGAGCCAAGCCTCACCTACAAACCGGTAGTTATAACCCAGTGGCGCCTCTAAAGGAGGGTCGACTATGGAGCTAACCCTAAAGGTACACCGGTACGACCCCACAACTGATGGGAAGGGTCAACTGCAACCCTACAACCTGGAGATCGACGAGAACGCTACCGTTCTCGACGCGCTGATGCAGGTCCGGGAAGACCAAGACAGCACGTTGGCCTTTCGAGGCACCTGCCGCACCGGCTTTTGCGGTGACTGCACTATGCGGATCAGCCGGCGCAACCGCATCGCTTGCTACACCACGGTGTCGGAAGCTCTGCGGGACGGCGAGATTACCGTGGAGCCTATCCGGCTTATTGGCGTAGCCAAGGACATGATGTTCAATGTGAAGTCCATGGTCTACGACAAGTACGCGGCGGTGGAACCGTGGGTCGAGCCCGCAGAGCCGCTGCCGGAGAGAGAGCACATGGTTTCCAACGAGGTAATCAAAGACCTGAGAAAGGTAATGAGTTGCACCATGTGTTGGCTGTGCGACGAGGGTTGCAGCACCATGGTGGTGGACAAGAAGTTCATGGGCCCCGCCGCTTTGACCAAAGCTTACCGGGTGGTTGCCGACCCCCGGGACACCAAGACCGAGGAACGGCTGCATAAACTCAGCGGTGAAAAAGGGGTCTGGGACTGCTGTCACTGCTTTGAAGCCAGCGAGCATTGCCACAAAGAGATAGGCCCAACTGAGCGGGTCTTGGCCTTGCGGGACCGGTCGATAAAGGTCGAGGCCGGCATTCCCAGCGTAAGGAACCACTACAAGAGCTTTGCTGCTTCGGTCAAGAACAAAGGCTGGCTGGACGAGACCCGCCTTGCCATCGATACCGAAGGAGGGCCGATCAACATCAAGGCCCAGCTAAAGCAGTTGCCCTTGGGGTTGAAGGCGCTCAAACGAGGTAAACTCCCCTTGCCCTACTTCCTCCACCCCAAGAGGCCGGGGGCCGACAGAATCAAGAGCATCTTTTCAAAGTGGGAGGCCAAACCATAATGGCTTACGCGTTCTACCCGGGTTGTGTATCCAAAGGCGGCTGTCCTGAGCTATACCCGGCCGCGGTAAAGGTGGCGGCCACCTTGAACATCGAGTTGGCCGAGCTAACCGATGTTGGCTGCAGTGGTGCGGGCTGCCTCAGCCAAGAGGTGTCCGATCCCATCAACGCCCGTACCTTGGCCAAGGTGGAGCGGATGGGAATGACCATGATGACCATCTGCAGTACTTGTCAGGGCGTGTTTACCCAGGCCAACCACCGGCTAAAGACCAATCCCGAGTACCGGGAGAGCATTAACCGGGAATACCTGGCGGCCGAAGGACTAGAGTACAAAGGGACGGTAGACGTCAAACACTTCCTCTGGGTGTTGGACGAGGAGTACGGACTGGAGAACCTAAAGGAACTGGTGGTGCGCCCGCTTACCGGCCTAAAGGTGGCCCCCTTCTACGGTTGCTATCTGAAGCGTCCGCCGGAGTTGATGGTGCCCAAGGGATGGGAGCGCCGGAAGACGGTCCTTGAGAGCACCATAGAGACCCTGGGGGGCGAGGTAACCAACATCTCGGGTAAGAGTAAGTGCTGCGGCTTTCCAATATTGTCCGCCAGTGAAGAGAACTCTCTGGAGATGTGCGGCACCCACACCCTGGAGGCCCGGCAAAACGGGGCCGATTGTATGGTGACGCCCTGCCCCTTGTGCCATCTGGAGCTCGACGGCAAGCAGGCCGACGCCGAGAAGCACAAGGATGAGAACATCGATATGCCCATCTTGCACCTGCCTCAGCTGGTGGGGCTGGCCTTGGGCTTTTCCCCCAAAGACATGAACTTGCACCGGCACATTGTCTCTACCGACGAGGTAGTAAAAAAGCTGGAGTCCATCAGGACATAGCTCCTAACTGCCCAGGGACGCGGTTCTGCGGTTCTAAGGTCTGATAATTTCAGGGAGCCCCGTTGGGCCGGAGAGGCGCCGGTGTCAACAGGGGCTCCGTGTTTGTTGGGAGAGTAAGACAGTGAAAGCATCCTACCTTGGAGCAATGGGGTACTCGGAGCGGGACAAGTTTCCGGTCACTTGGCCGATACCGCCAAGCTATCATGACGCCGCGACCTCCGTCAGAAGCTACCAGGAAGGTATCGAGGAGTGCGAGTTTGCGGAGGAGATGGGGTTTGAGTGGGTCAGCTTCTCCGAACATCACTATTCAGGAAGGATTGCCACCGGGACGCCGGCAGTGATGGCGGCGGCGGTAGCCGAGCGTTGTAAGAGGGCCAAAATCGCCCTGTTGGGCCACTTGATTCCGCTGAACAACCCCATCCGGGTTGCCGAGGAGTTGGGGATACTGGACAACCTGACCAACGGCCGGCTGGTTATGGGCTTCCTGCGGGGCACTCCCAACGAGGACCAAGTCTATAGCGTAAACCCGGCCGAGGGGCGGGAGCGCTTGCTGGAAGGCATGGACCTCATCCTCAAAGCGTTGACCGAGCCGGAACCATTCTCTTGGGAAGGCCGCTACTACAACTACCGCACCGTGGCCGTTTGGCCGCAGCCGGTCCAGCAGCCGCATCCGCCGGCGTTCGTGGCAACCCGGAGCGACGATACCGTCAGATACGCCGCCGAGCACCATTTGGGTCTAGGGGTCTCATTCTTGCCCGTAGACCAAATGGCCGCCATATCGGACAAGTACTACAAATGGTGCGAAGAGGCTGGCTGGCAACCCGGGCCCGACCAAGTACTGTACCGGGGCAGCATCTATCTGGCCGAGACCGACCAAGAAGCCCAGGACTGGTTCGAGGAACTGCAAGCTTCGAAGCCGCCACCAGCAATAGCAATGCGGTCCTCCGTTGCCGGGGCGGTACAAGCGGCACGGACCGGCGAGGAGTACATCCCCCGTAGTCTGGTAGCCGGGAGCTCTGAAGGGGACATTGTCGGCCTCTCGCCCTCGTTGAGTTTCGTAGGGGGACCGGACACTGTCGCCAAACAAATCAAGGCGTTCCACGACCGCTGCGGCGCCGGAGTAGTTGACCTGTTTTTCCAGCAGCCCAGCGTGGACCACCGGGGCGTCATGAAAGAAATCGAGTTGTTCGGCCGGGAAGTCCTGCCCCGCATCAAGGAATTCTAATATCCATTGCGTTAGCTAAAGGGCCGGGTGTCGCAAGCGCCGCAGCGGGCGGGGACTGTGTTTCAAGAAAGATACATAGAAGCCAACGGTTTCGAAATTCGCTACCTGGAAGCTGGCGAGGGTAGTCCGGTTATCATTTTAGAGAGCTCGCCCCGGAGGCCTTCAGCAGTCCATGAAACTCTGGCGCAAAACCGCCGGGTGATAGCTTTAGAATTGCCGGGACTCGACCACTCACCGGCGAACGAAGCGCCGCGATCAGCCCCGGTCTTGGGAGCGGAGGTAACTCAGGCAATTGCCGGGCTGGTAGAGGGCCGGTACACCCTCATTGGCGCTTCTGTCGCCGTCGACGTAGCCCTGTGGCAAGCCTTGGAAACGCCGGACATGGTGGAAGCCCTCATCTTGATTTCTCCCGCCGCTTTCCCATCAAGTGAGGGAGCAGCCTCGGACCAGGCGCCGCGATCTAGTGGTATCCCCGACGATGCTATGGAACAAACCCGGCTTGCCGAGGTCCGATGCCCCACCCTGATTGTCGTCGGCCTCAACGACAGCGCAGCCGCCCTCAACACGGCGCGCCTCTACCGCCAGGGGATCCCCAACAGCAACCTTTCTCTGGTGTACGCCGCGGGACACGACATCGCGTCCGACCGTCCCGAGGCCCTCACCACCGCAGTGTGCGATTTCGTAGAGCGCAGGGAGGCGTTCGTGGTGGCCCACCGGTCCAGCATCATCAATCCTTAGAACTCCGTGGGCCGGCGGCCTGCCCTGTAGGTGAGTCGGCCCACGTTCCCAAGCCCACCTCTACCGGGATTTACTCTCACCGGTCGTGGCTCAAAGGGAAGATCTCCGACGTAGCCCTGGGGAGGCGGGACGCCGGCGGCTCCTCGGGCGGAGGCGCCATCACGTCATTAACCCTCTTAAGTACCTCGGCAAACGTCGAGACATACGCCTCAACAAGGTTCGACCCGCGCCCCGGGTTGGACTTAGACATGATGGCCTCAGTCAACTTCACCGCCACCTCAACAGAATCCACTGCACACCTCCCTGAATTCGATCGCTGCGCTGCAACATCAACGTTAGGAATTGCTCGGCCAAAGCTCCCTTAATTCCGGCGCTACGTACTTCGCGAATAGCTCCATGGACTTCCGCCCTTTTTCCGGCGGGTCCCAGTCCTCGGTAAGTTGGAGCAACGTGCCGAAACCGCCCACGGCGTCATATATCTCGCGAAGCCTGTTCAGGCAGTGCTCCGGGTCCCCAATCACCCACCGGTTGTCCATTAGATAGTCCACCGTAATGGCTTCGTCGGGCATGTTCGGGTCTGACTTCATAACCTCCAGTAGGCCCGACCTTTTGAACAAGGGAAAGAAATAGTCATTGAAGGTGCGGGCCATGCCGTGGTTCAGTACGTCGCTTCGCGCTTCCTCGGTCGTATCCGCTACGTGCATATTGACGCAGACCCGCCAATCGCGCCGGTCAGGAGACCCGCCCGACTTGGCGGCGCCCCGGCAATACGCTTCCCAATGGCTGGGAATAAGGTCGAGGGGTAGGACCGAGGTGGAAAGCGGGATCCAGCCGTGTTCCCCAGCCCATTCCATAGTCGAAGAGTTCGGGCTCGAACCGGCCACGGCGATAGGGGGGTTGGGCTGGGTGTAAGGCTTGAGCCAGAGGCCCAGGTTGCCCTCCTCTATCGGCTCCGGGGAAGTGACATGATGGAACTGCCCCCGGTAGTCTAACGGGCCTTCGGTTTCCCAGATTTTCAAAACCGCGTCCAAGACCTCGGCGGCCCTGGCGTGCCGCTGCTCCCCGTCAATACCGAAGAACTCGAATTCCGTGGGGACTCCTCCGGTGCCGACCCCGAAGTAGAAGCGTCCCTCGGCAAGGTGGTCTAGCATAGCAATGCGATGGGCCAGCATCCTGGGGTCGTGAAGCTGGAGAAGCACCACTCCCGTACCAAGTTTAATGTTCTTGGTCAGGCCCAAAGTCTTGGCGATAAACAAGTCCGGCGCCGGAAGGTTTTCCCACTGAATCGTAAAGTGCTCGCCGACCCACGCCTCTTCGAAACCCAACTCGTCGGCGTAGATGATAGTGTCCATGTCCTCTTTAATGGTCCGGGACAACCCCTTCTCGGGATGGTGCACCGGCATCATGAATAAGCCAAAATTCACTTCGCACTCCTTTGGGGGAAGGTAGCCGGAATCGGTCTTGGGTAGTGTAACACTCCTTGACGAGCGACGCTCAAGCGTTGACATTTGGCGAGACGCGGCTACAATTAGGCGTATCATGCTAGGGAATCTGGAAAAGGAGAAGGTATGCCAGAATTCGATAAAATAATTCGAAACGGTACCATTGTCGACGGGACCGGGGGCACGCCCGCCTTTCAAGGTGACGTAGCCATCAAGGATGGCAAGATCGCCATGATCAGCGGCCGGATCCACGGCTCGGCGAAGGAGGAGTTGGATGCCACCGGGTGTATAGTGGCGCCAGGCGCGATTGACCTGCATAACCACTATGACCTCCAGCTCAACTGGGACCCATACGCAACCATGTCCGGTTGGCACGGGGTCACCTCCGTCGCCATCGGCCAGTGCGGGTTCGGGTTCGCGCCCTGCAAGCCCGAAGACCGGGAAGGCGCGATGCGCCTGCTCACCCGTATCGAGGCCATCCCGCTGCGGACCATGGAACTCGGCTTGACTTGGGACTGGGAGACCTTCCCGCAGTGGATGGACTCCTTGGACAAGAAGCCCTTGGGTGTTAACGTTGGCGCCCTAGTCCCCTTCAACCCCCTACGCCTCTACGTGATGGGCATCAACGATTCCAGGGAAAGGGTCAACGCCAACGAAAAGGAGACCAAGCAGATGCAGGCCATCGTCCACGAGGCGATGCAGGCCGGAGCTTTCGGCTGGTCTTCGATGAAGACTCTACTTAACCGGCCCGATGACGGCCGCTTCATCCCCAGCCAAGTGGCCTCTAACGAAGAGTACCTGGCTTTGGCCGAGACCATGTCCGAGTTCGGCATCGGCAGCATCGGTTGGACCAGGGGACAAGCGGAGCGCCCGCTTCCTCCCGGTGAGCCGGACCTGTTGGGCGGCGCTGGCATAGAAGCCTCTGCCACCGGACTGCAATTCGACCCCGTCGAGGGCGATGTCCATGGCGAGGGCCGGGACAACTTCCTGATCGAGATGGCCAAGGCTTCGGGAAGGCCCTTCCAATGGGGCGGAGTAAACTACAGCGAAACGAACCCAGAGCGCTACAAGGAACAGCTAGCCTACTTGGAGCGGGCCAATAAAGAAGGGGCAACCATGTTTGCCCAAGCTTCGGGCGTACAAATTTCCCCGGTATTCGAACTGGCGGAATACAACGGGTTTGATGCTCTGCCCAACTGGATCGACCCCTTCGTCGGCACTCCGGAAGAGCGGGTCGCCAAGCTGAACACCCCTGGCGTGCGCGACAAGATGAAAGAGGACGTGGGCGGTGAGTGGACCGGCATCGGCGGGACTGCCGACGTAGCGGCCAACTGGTCGAAGATGCGGGTGATAGAAGTCCGGAAGGAATCCAACCTCCAGTACGAGGGGATGAATATCGCCGAGTTGGCCGAGGCCACGGGCAAACACCCGATGGACGCCATGCTGGACTTGGCGCTGGACGAAGACCTGCGGACGGAGTTCTCCACCGATCCGACGACGGGGACCGACCCGGACGCAATGAAGGAAATCTTGAACCACCCGTTCACCCACCCGTGCATATCCGACGGTGGCGCCCACGTTCGCTACTTGACGGTAGGCATCTGGCCGGTCAACTTCTTGACCCAGTGGGTCCGGCAGAACAAAGCGATGAGCTTGGAGAAGGCCCACTACAAGCTGAGCGGCCTCCCTGCTTTCATCGCTGGCTTTAGCGACCGGGGAATCCTCCGGCAAGGCTTTGCCGCCGACATCATCGTGTACGATCTGGACAAGCTGGGGTTGATGTACGACAGCCCGGTCTACGATGACGACTTCCCTGGCGGCGAGCGGAGGCTCATCCAGAAGGCCAAGGGCATCCGCTACACCATGGTCAACGGAGAGGTTACCTTCGAAGAGGGTACGGTGTGCACCAACGCCACTCCGGGCAAGCTGCTCCGCAGCTACGATATGGTTGCCAGGTAGCTCACGGCACTTCGGAAACCTGGGATTACGGCAAAAAGGGGCCCCGCTGAGCGGGGCCCTTTCCTTTTTGCACTCTCACGTCTTTGCACTCTCACGTCGGACTCTCCAGCGTCGACTGGGAGTTAAGCTGAACCCTTGCCTTGGACAGGGCAATCGCATTCTGTCACCCTGCTCCGTTCACTGTTACCCTGAACGGAGTGAAGAGTCTAAAATCCCTGCCGCCGCTGCGTTTTCTTTGCCCGGCTCACAGCGGCGAGGAAAGCTGTTTTGGGTCGGCTGGCATTTTAGATTCTTCGTCACGGAGTTTATCCTGAGCGAAGTCGAAGAGCTCCTCAGAATTGTTAATGGCCTTGTGAAGGCCACCTATGCGGACGAAAATGGCGAACAGCCTTCCCCCATCGTCTCTCCCGCGAAAGCGGAGGTCCAGAGATGTTATCGCCAGTGGCGTCCTTGTGCCTGGAATTTCTGGATTCCCGCCTGCGCGGGAATGACGGGTTAGGTATTTTCATGACAATAACAGAATGCGATTGCCCTGTTGCCTTGAGGCGTAATTGCGCCTGGCAGGTGGTTGAGCTAGTATAATTGCGTCGAGAAACTGTCCTTCAAGGCCAACGTGTTTTTGGTTGCCGGAACTTCCGAGCAACAAGATTCCCGAAATTGACACAGGAGAATCAAGTAAAATGTCTCTTCCCGAGCGAATGAAATTTGGCATCTTTCTGGGCCCCTTCCATAGGGTTGGAGAAAACCCTACCCTCGCCATCGAGAGGGACTTGGAGTTGGTCGATTGGCTCGATCAGTTGGGCTACGATGAAGCCTGGATCGGCGAGCACCACAGCGCCGGCTGGGAGATCATCTCTTCTCCGGAGGTCTTCATCGGGGCCGCCGCCGAACGGACGCGCCATATCAAGCTGGGCACCGGAGTGACCAGTTTGCCCTACCATCACCCCTTTATGGTGGCCAATCGAATGGTCCAGCTCGACCACATGACCCGCGGCCGGGTGATGCTGGGGGTTGGTCCCGGCGCTCTGCCCGGCGACGCTTACATGATGGGGATTCCCCATGAGACGCAGCGGGAGAGAATGGATGAATCGTTGGGAGTGATCCTGCGCCTCTTCACCGAGAAGGAGCCGATAACTTATCAAAGCGACTGGTTCGAGCTACAAGAAGCGATGCTCCAGCTCCGGCCCTACCAGAAGCCCTATATGCCAGTGGCGGTGGCATCGGTGCAGTCCCCTGCCGGAGTGTCCGTAGCGGGCAAGTACGGCGCGGCGGTGCTAACCATCACGGTGCCTAGGGACCCGGGCAGCGGCCCTGCCGACCTGCAAAATCTTTGGTACATAGCCGAGGAGTCGGCGGCAGAGCATGGGCAGACGGTCAACCGGGACGATTGGAGACTGGTCTTGCCGGTACACTTGGCGGAAAGCCGCCAAGAGGCGATAGACGACGCCAGGTTGGGTTCGGGCCGGTACCTTCGCGAGTACTCCGAGGGCACCAACGGGCGGAAGGCGGGGTTCGACGGCCCGTTGGACCAGATAATCGACCACATGGTGGGCGAGGGCTCATGGATAATCGGCACGCCCGATGACTGCATCGAGGCCATTGAGCGGTTGGACCAACAGAGCGGCGGCTTCGGCGGGTTTCTGGTGCAGACCATCGACTGGGCGCCCCGGGACAAGATGCTCCGCAGCTATGAACTGCTGGCCCGCTACGTGATGCCCCAGTTCCAAGGGTCGGTGTTGAGCACCGCCGCGTCTAACCAGTGGGCGGCCAAGCGAAAAGACACCCTGGTGAGCGGCAGGGTCCGCGCCATCGACCGGGCCCAGCAAGTATACGCCGAACGGCATCAAAGGGCATAACCCTATCCGGATAGTTTGGAGGAGTCATGGCACGGTTACCGATTGTCGTTGCCGACATGGTCCCCGAGGAGTTTAGAGAAGCCTTCGAAGAGTTGACCGCGGACACCGGCGGCACCATTGAAGGCGGCCCCGCGTCCATTACCATCAATAGCCCGGAAATGGCCCGTCGCCGCGGCCGCCTTACCAACTACCTGAGGTTCGAGACCACCTTTTCCAAGCGGGTCCAGGAACTGGCGATTTTGGTCACCGCTCGGGCTATGGACTGTCAATATGTGTGGAATGCCCACGCACCGGCAGCCCGCCGGGAAGGGGTCAACGACGCATTGGTGGACGCGCTGCGGGACAACCAGCCGTTGCCGCCCCTAGCCGCCGATGAGGCCGCGATAATCAACTACGGAACGGAGTTTTACAAAAACCACAAAGTAACCCCGGAAACCTTCCAAGCGGCGCTGGACCAATTCGGCCCTCAGCACTTGGTCGAGATAACCGCGTTAATGGGCAGCTACGCCCAGACTGCGTTTTTCCTAAACGCCTTCGAGGTAGAGCTGCCGGAGCAACGGACTGAAGCGGTGCTGCCGGTATAGGCTTCCGGCGGCGCCAAGGTATGTTAGAAATCCCTTCTCCCCAAGGGAGAAGGTTAGGACCGTCCTGAGCTTGCCGAAGGGATGAGGGGAAATGCTTCCCATACGCCAAGTTTACTATGTCTGGACCGTTGGTACGCCCCCTCACCCCAGCCCTCTTCCGCGGGGAGAGAGAACTTTGCACACATCCTATTATAGGCAAGTAATAGGGGGCGCCGGTTTAAGCTGACGCCCCCTATATACGCAGATTCAGCACAGGGTCTGGATCTAGGCGTTGATCAGTTCTCGCTCGATGGCAACTGACCGCAGATCGCCTTCCTGTTCCAAATGGGCTACCAAGTCATGGATGGCGGTCTGGAACATCTCGGCGTCAATTGCTGCCGCGGCTTCGGAATACCCCGCTTCCTCAAGGAGGCTCGGGGCTTCCTTTTCCAGGTGAGCCAAAGCCCAAGTGAGCTGGGCCTCGCTCTCCACGATACCTTCGGGGAAATCTTGGTGCGATCCTCCGGCCCCTAGCCGGTCATAACCCCCCTTGTGCCAATGACCGCGGGAGCCATGAGGGTCAAAGCGGAGAATTTCCTCTCCCTTTACGTCGATGCCGAAGGTGGGACCGCCCATCTTGCTCCGCAGACACCTCAGGGGCCACAGGTACAGAGTAACCTCCCCTGCTTGGGACAGACGCCGTATCATAACCCTTCCCAGATACGACTCACCATCAATCATACTGGCCATCCGGATTCCTCCTAGGTCTTGTTTAGCGGCTAGTTAGAGCAGCCCTCCCTGGAACAAGGCGGACTGCTTTTGGAAGACCTGGACGCGGTGACGCGCACATTCCACCACAAAGACGCGGTTCTGGTCATCGACCTCAACGGCTATCGGTCCCTGGAAGGCTTTTTCCCGTTCGCGCAGACCTTGGGAAATCTCCCTTCCTCTCACCGCCAACGGGTCCAACACCACCCGTTCCCTTCCCCACTGCGACAGCGTTGCTTCGCCGGTCAGCTTGGTGAGGAACTCGCCGTTGGCGTTGAACACCTGGACCCGCTCGTTCTTGAAGTCGGTTACGTAAATGGTCCCGTCCTTATCTACAGCGATGCCGGTAGGCCGGTTGAATTCCCCGTCGCCTTGGCCGAAACTGCCGAACTTCATCAAGAACCGGCCATCAGGGGCAAACTTTTGGATGCGGTTGTTGCGCCAGTCGGCCACATACACATCCCCGTTACGGTCGATTTCTATACCCCAGGGATGGTCAAACTCGCCGTCGCCGCTGCCCCTTTGGCCCCACTTGCTCAGGAATTTCCCATCTGTCGTGAATACTTGGACCCGATGATTCAAGCTGTCCACCAGATAGAGGTTGTCATTCTGATCGAAGGCCAATCCGGAGGGCCGGTTAATCTCGCCGTCACCGTTTCCGGGCGTCCCCCATTTGCCAACCCATCCTCCATCCTTGTCGAAGACGGAAATCCAGTTTAGCCATTCGTCCGAGACGTAGGCGTTGTTCTGGGAATCAAGGGCAACCGAGGTGGGCCACATGAAGCTGCCGTCGGGGGCCAGCTCGCGCGAGGCGTCGTCGGGCCCTACCTTTTGGCCAAAGTCTCTAATTAGTTCTTCGTCTACCGAGAATACCGTAACCCGCTTGCAGGGAAAGAAAGCCGGGGTCTCAGTGCCGCGGCTCAACACGTACAGCAGGTTGTCGGCGTCACGAGTGATAGCCACCGGGTTGAAGAACCCGTTGCCACTCCGGACCTCTTGCCGACCGATAGTGTGGCTATAAAGAAATGTCACCGGTGCGATCTGAGTAACCATCATATCCTCACAACAATATCCGGCCCTCAGGCAATTGGACCTGAGGGCCGGACAGTGGGGCTCTAGTTGTTACCTGATGAAGTCGTACTGCTCGAAGACTCCTCCAAGAATCGGCTGGGAGTCCAAGCCCATCCATTTCTCCAGCAGCGTGGCGTAGGTGTTCCTGAAGTCGCTGTTCCACTTGAGGTCGCCTTCGTCCAGCTTGTCCGGCTCCAAAGAAGGATACTCCCCGTAGGTGCCGCCCTTCACCGCGTCGCCGATCACGAAGGCCACGCTTCCCGAGCCGTGGTCGGTCCCCGAGCCATTGTCCTGCACCCGCCGGCCGAACTCGGTGAACATTAGGATGACTACCTCTTCGTTGGCGTGGTGCTCTTTCAAGTCCGCATAGAGGTCGCTTACGGCGTTGGTAACCTCGCCCCAGAGTTTGGGGAAAGCGGTGTTCTGATTGGCGTGGGTATCGAAGGCGCCGGGGTTGAGGCCGGTGTAAAGAATCCTGGTGCCGAACTCCGCCAAGTGGACCTGAGCGATGCTTTTCACCCATTGGGAGAACATGTCACCGTTGTACTCAATGGTGGAGGAGTACATCTCTGGCGCCGTGTTGAGGATGTCGGCCCCTTTTAGGGCGTCCAGTCCGGTCTGGGACAGATAATCATTGGCCGGGCCGGTGCCGATCATGGGCGAATACATCTTGGAGAAAATATCCAGGGCTTCCAGCCTCTGGTCTTCGCCGTCGATCCCGGTCAATACCCCGTAGGAGGTCAGGTCGCCTACCGACGCCACCGACACCCCCGGCGCCGCCAATGCCCTGGGAAGGCCGCGCCCAAAGTTCACGGCGGTGAGCACGTTCTCTTTGTTGGGGTCCAAGTCCCGGATCGCCTTACCCAGCCAGCCTTCAGTGACCATTTTCGCGGGCTCGGCGGTGTGCCAGATGTCCATAGAGCGGAAGTGGGAACGGATCGGGTCGGGATAGCCGATACCCTGGATGACCGCAACCTTGCCTTGGTCGTACAGGTCCTTCATCGGCGCCATGGACGGGTGGAAGCCGACTTTGTCATCGATATGGAGGACCCGCTCCGGCTCCACCTTCAACACTGGCCGGTAGTCCTGGTACAAGGGGTCATTGTAAGGAATTATCGTGTTGAGAGCATCGTAAGCACCCGACATCTGCAGCACTACCAGCACCGGGTCTTTTCTATTGGACGTCATGTCTTTCTCCTTCCCAGTATGGGGTTATGTCTCTCGGTCTCTTGAGCGTGCCCCAGTTAGCCAAAGCCATCGGCTAGGCGTAGAGGTACTCCTTGGTAGCCACAATCATTTGAAGCATTTCACCGACTTGCTCGGGGAAATCTTCGGAATCGGGGGTGATTCCCGATCGCTCGGCGTGGTTCACCAGCATATCCCGGGTCTCATCGGCCAGCTCGTAATGCCCCAGCAACTGCAAGCAGCCATCGACCACACCTTCGGGGGACGGGGTTACATCTTCCGAGGCCAGTCGGCCAATTATCTCCTGAATGCCGGGGAATTTCGAGTCTCCCACAAAGTCGGAGGTGAAGTTAATCCGGTGCACCAAGGTCCCGCCGTCGATCCACTCCCGGCCGGTATGCCAGCCTTCTACGGAAGGCGGATTAAATATCTCCTGCCCCATGAACTTCATTTCGTCGAAAATGAACTCAAAGCCGGGCTTGGGAGAGGTCCAATCGCCGATAAGGCGCAAAGTGCCTATCACCGTTTCTATCGGACTCTTGATCCTAGAGAACCGGGCGTTCTTGAAGGCGTCGGAGTTGAACAGCACCCGCAGCATGGAGCGGATGTTGTAACCCGACCGGAAGTATTCCTCTTCCAGCATTCGGATGGTCTCGGGGTCCCGGGGCGGGGTGCTCATCCAGGACGGTACTTGGGCTTCGTCAGCGACGAAGTAACTGTACAGGTGGCGGGAAAGGAACCGGGCCGTGGCTGGCTGCTTGACGATGATGTCGATGACGTCTTCGCCGTTAAACCGCCCCGTCTCTCCCAGGAACGTCTTCTCCCCGTCGTCGTGGTCGGCAGGGTTATAAACGAACATGGAGTCGTAACGCCCATAGGGCTGCCCCGGAATGCCGTTGGCGATGGTCCAGCCGGTAAAGGCCCGGGCGCACTCCTTCACGTCATCCTCGGTGTAGTTGAACTCCCCGTCCATGCCCACACCCATCGAGAACAACTCCAAGAGCTCCCGCCCGTAGTTCTCGTTGATGGCGTCTTTGTGGCTTAGGCAGTTATCCAGGAAGAACACCATGGCCGGGTCTTTGGAAATCTGGACCAGCAGGTCCCTGAAGCTGCCCATGCCATATTGGCGAAACATCTCCAATTCCTTGTAAGACGTGGGATAACTCTGCGTCTTACTGTCGGCAGTGCACAGGATGCCATGCCAGAAGAGCACCATCTTCTCTTCCAACTGGCTCTTGGAGTTGATCATCCGCCAAGCGAAGTATTCCGGGACTCCTCTGGTGAACTGGTTCCACTCGATGAAGTACCGCTCCGCCAGGTCCAATTCCAAGCCGTTGGAATGGTCTTCGGGATTCAGCAGTTCTTCCAGGGTCGCCTGGTAACCCTTGGCAGCCCGAGCCTCCAGCTCATGGTACTGGGCGCCAAACCCGACGCGCCTCATTAAATGCGCCATCAGAACGATATCGTTATCTGCCATCCGTCCTTCTCCTCAAATAAAACAGACCCCTAACTGCACAGTATAATAGCACTCCGGCGTCTACCCGTTCAAGCTGGCCTTTGTAACCACAAGCAGGCTACTCCGGTATCCCCAGGGCCCGTCGCACCGCTCCGCCGATGGGCGTCAGCGGGCTTTCTTCGGGCGGGCCGTGGGGGACCATGCGGTTGTGCTGGATAGCGACCGCTAGTCGATGCCGGGGATCGGCCCAGCCCAGACAGCCTCCCGCGCCGTTATGGCCGAAAGCCAAGGGATTACTGCCCATAGCGCCCATTCCGGGACTACCCGCGAAGTGGAAGCCTCCGATGGTGCCGTGATGGGGTTTGCCATGCACCGGATCGTAATCACTGGGGGGACGGGGTATATGGAAGGTGCGCACCCGGTCTTCCGAAAGAAGGCGCACGCCGTCCAGTTCGCCGCCATTGGCTAGCATGGCGTAGAACCGGGCTTGGCTTCGCGCGTTCATGATCCCTTGGGCTCCGGGGATACAGGCTTGGCGCACGTCAGAACGGCCGAACACCTCCTGGTTAGTGCCAACCACTGGCGGAGATGCCCGGAACCTTAGGGAGTCCGGGGGTATTCCCGGGGCGCCGGGAGGGACCGGGGGCAAATCGGTAAGTTTAGCCACCCGGGGCTCAACCGCCGGGGGAATTCCGGCCCACAGGCCAGTGATGCCCAAGGGTTGGCAGATCTCTTCTTGGATGAACTGACCAAAGGGCCGGTGCTTTGGATCGGTGCGGCGCACTACCTCGCCTACAACCCAGCCAAAAGTGTAGGCCATGTAGCCGCTTCGGGTGCCCGGCTCAAAGAGGGGGTGCATTTCCGCGATCTGCCCCACCATCCAGTCCCAGTCGCACATCAGCTCCGGCGTAACTCCCACGGGCATCAGGGGGACCCCGATACGGTGGGTCAACGCATCGAACACCGTCCCCTTGTCTTTGCCATACTTGCCGAATTCGGGCCAGTATTTAGCCACCGGCTGGTAATAGTCCACCAGCCCCCGCTCGGCCTGTAGGTGGAGGGCCGTCGCCGTCATTGCTTTGATGTTGGAAAACACCGGGAAGAGGGTTTCCCCATCGACCTCCCGGCCGGTGGTCTCATCCGCCAGACCACCCCACTGGTCAATGACCAATTCGCTGTCCAAGTAGGCCGCCACCTGAACGCCGATCTCGCCGCGTTCTCCGATGGCGACGTCGATAGCTTCTTGTACGATACTCTTCGGACTTTCCGCCATAGCTACACCTCTCCGTCGATGATTCTTGTTCAGGCTACGCCGGTCTGCTGGGCTCGGACCGGGTCCTTCGACTCCGCTGCGCTTCGCTCAGGATGAGCGGGGGTAATGTTCTTCGCTCAAGATGAGCGGACTTGTTCAAGAGGGACCGGATTGGCCGGCCGCGTTGGGGCCTTATTCGCTGGGCAAAATTCCTTGGTCAAAAATGTCCAGCGGCAGGTACAAGGTAACGCAAGCATTGGGCACATCGGTGATGCCACTGATGCGGAGCTCTATCGGGGCAACGCTCAATAGCGTGTAAGCCTGTTCTCCGCTGTAGCCGAAGTTGGTCAAGTGGTCAATGGCTTGCAGCATCGCTTCTCGGGCCGCCATGGTGCAATCGTTGAACGCCTGCTGGCTATCCCGGAAGTTGAAGCCGGTGAAGGTCAGGTACCGGTTGCCAAACCGGGGTTCGACCGGGCCCGGTTGAAACATGGGCGTGCGTACATTGTATTTCGTGGCGCCGCCCTTGATGAGGCCCGCCCGCAGCCAGGTCACTCCGTCCATCTCGATGGCGTTCCAAGTGGCTTCGCCATCGCCTTCAGCAAAATGCAGGTCGCCCACGGAAAGCAAAGCTCCCGGCACAAATACCGGGAAAAATATTCTGGAGCCGCTGGAGAGATTCTTGATGTCCACGTTGCCGCCGTTTTCCCTTGGCGGCACCGTCCTAGCCGCCTCCGCCGCCATCGACGCGTGTTTAGCGGCGTCGACGCCGCGGAACAACGCGGTTTCCGCGTGGGGCGGGTAGGCCCGTTCATCTGCGGCCAACGGGGCTTCCCGTTCGTTCCACCGGGCCAGCATCTGATGAGACGGCGCCACACCGATCACTCCCGGATGGGGCAAAGCCGGAATCCGCACCCCCGGTATGTGCCGGGACTCGGCGTAGACGTTTCCCCGCATATACCAGACCGATTTATAGGCTTGGGGATAGACGTCTCGCAGAATGCCTCCGATTTCCGGAATGACACAGGAGTAGCCCACTCCGCTCAGGGGTGACAGCTCCAAGAGGTCCACCACCAATAAATCGCCGGGTTCCGCACCGCGCACCGCCACCGGCCCCGCCAACGGGTGGACCCGGGTCAAGTCCATGGTGGACACATCGGCGGTGCTATCGTCATCTCGGAGTTGATAGTCGTCATAGCCCGGCGACTCTAGGATCATCTCTCCGCCGGGTTCAATCTCGATCAGAGGGGGAATGTCCGGGTGCCACCGGTTATGGCCGATATCCGGTTGGTCCGAGAGGGGCCTACCCACTTCGCACCGGACGCGGGGCGCTCCTAAACCAATACCAAGGTGGGATGTGCATTTCGGGGGTTTTGACGAGGATCGAAAGGACTCTACGGCACCTCATATCACCCTTAGGCCCCAACCTGGTGGGCACCGACAGGGCGTTCTGGCGATATGTACATTTCACCTTGGCTTTAGTTTAGGTCCCGGTCATCGAATCGGGAAACTCCCGACCTAGAGAAACCTGTGGCCATTTCATTCCTCGTCATAGGATTTGCGGCATGTAGTACTATACAGCCCTATATAGTGAATGACCAACTTCCAACGGCTAACCGGGAACAACCTAAAGAGGGGGCTGGGGTGATAGGCATTCTCGGAGCATCCAGATATGAGGCAATCTTGGAGGGCTCGCTAGACCGGTCCACGGTCGCCACTCGTTACGGTGACGTACCGGTGCTCACCGGGGCAGTTGGCGACCGTAGCGTGGCGTACATACGCCGCTTCGGCTGGGGGGACAACCTGGCTTCCGACGTGGTGTCTCATGCTGCCCACGCCCTGGCCTTTCTGCAATTGGGGGTGCGCCGGGTCATTACCCTAAACGGCTTCGGCGGGGTCAATCTCGACTTGGACCTCGGTGACCTAGTGGCCTACCACGATTACATCCGGATGTGCGAGAGAACTCCCACAACCATTTTCGCCGGTGAGCCAACTTGGCCCAGGGCAAAGATGGAAGTCCCCTTTTGCCCCGAGGTGCGGGAGAGTCTGGTAGCCGCTGCCCGTCGTAACAGCCAACGCCGGGTGATCGACCGGGCGGTCAACATCTGCGTCCAAGGGCCGCACAACGAGACCCCGGCGGAGATAGAAGCCTACCGCCGCTGGGGCGCCGACGTCGTATGCACCACCATCTATCCCGAGGTGGTCTACTTCCGGGAATTGGAGACCTGCTACGCCGGCTTGTGCTGGATATCCGACGCCGCCGGGGTCAGCGACCAGAAGGACTGGGTGAATATCACGCCGGAGGAACTGGCTCCCATCGTCAGAGACGCCATCGGCGCCATTCCGGCCCAAGCCAACTGCGAATGCCAGCGTACTTGGACGGGCAGCGAGGACCGGCTGCCTGATTGGTACCGGGTTCTAAGGGCCAAGCCGGCCCCATAGTCAGAAAGCGAGGCTTTATGACGACTCTAGTCACCGGCGGAGCCGGATTTGTCGGCAGCAACATCGTCAAGGGCCTAGCGGAACGAGGCCACGAGGTGGTCAGCTTCGATTTGAGCCCGGCCGACTCCCTACTTCGGGACTACCTGAGACCTTGGGCAGATAAGGTGACCTTTTTCCAAGGCGACATTCTCAATGTAGAGGACTTGCGGCAGGCAGCGGCACTAAACCCGGTCGACAAGATCGTCCATGCCGCCGTTCTTACCCCCAGCCGCGCTGGCAATGTGGAAAGCGAGAGAAGCCGGGACATTGTGAATATCAACATCGAGGGTACGGCGAACCTCTTGGACCTAGCGGCCCGCACTTCTCTCAAGCGATTCCTTTACGTGAGTTCCGAGGCTGTATACGGGGACCCGCCGCCGGGTGTGACGTTTCTTGATGAGGATGCTCCGCTACAGCCTCGAAACCTTTACGCTATCAGCAAACATACCAGCGAGCTTCTGACCCGAAGGTATGGTGAACTGCACGGGTTTGAGACCGCAAGCGTTAGGCTGAGCTACCCTTACGGGCCCATGGAGCGGCCGACCGGTCACCGCACCCGGATGTCGTTGCTATACCAGTGGACCGGCAACGTAGTCCGCGGGGAACCCATCGTTGTCGAGGACCGGACCTATACCCGAGACTACACCTTCGTAGGCGACGTGTCCGCCGGCATCCAGACCGTTTTGGACGCCCCCGCCTTGCCCCATGACGTGTACAACCTCTCCGGCAGCCCCACCAGCTTGGAGCAAGTAGTCAACGCTCTAACTGAGTTGCGGCCATCGCTCCAAGTGATCGACGCCAAAGGAGAAGGGTCGCTAGCCTTGGCGCAAGCACCATTGCGGGACTCCTCCCGGCTAATGGCCGACTTAGGATACGCGCCCAGTCACGACATTTTGGCCGGCCTGAGCGCTTGCCTGAAGTGGCGGGAGAAGTCCGGCTTTACGGACTGAACCGCCGTCTGGGTATCCCGTGCGCCGGGTTACAGGGCGCTTAAACCGGCTTGAGCGCAGTCCTCATCTTGTTGGGCCGTGGCGCCACTACCCCCGATGGCCCCCACTAGCTCGCCGTCTTTCACCACCGGCACCGCGCCCTGGGCCGGGAGCATCCGGCCTCCCATGGCGGCGATCACCGCTTGGATTACGGGAGAGTCGGCCTGCAATGAGCCGCTGGCCCGGCCAAATCCGGCAGAGGCGGCAGCCTTGCCTTGGGCCACCGTGGCGCTTACCGCGCTGGCGCCCTCCATCCGGTTAAAGGCCAAGAGGCTCCCACCAGAGTCGCACACCGCTATGCTCAGCTTGACACCCAGTTCGTCGGCCTTGGCTACGGCTCCTTGGACCATTCGGTTCGCATCCGCCAAAGTTAAAGCCATGAGAGAGACCTCCTTGTTTGTTTAGGTAGCTCTTAAAGCTGTCCGCTACCCGGGGTTAGCCTGCTGCGGCTACTTGGGCCAATAGCCCTAGGGTACGGTCCAAGGACGCCTCCCGGTCGTCCCCGGCCGCCACCGGCGAGGCCATGATTTCGGTCGCTCCCAAGCTGAAGAGCCTTTGCAAGCCCTCGGATACTTGGGACTCGCTACCGCAAGCGGCCACCGCGTCCACCATCCCGTCGCTCCAAGTTCCTTGGGATACCTCGGGGAACCCAGCGGCGATGAACATATTCTGGTAAAAGGGGGCCCGGGCAAATCCGGCAAATTGCTGCCGCACCGCTTCCCGCGCCTCATTTGCATCGTCGTGGACGCATACCGGGATGTGGGCAATCAGCGGCGGCACGGGGCGGTGCGCCGCCTCCGCTCCCGCGCGCATGGCGGGCAGCGCCACGTCGTGAAGATAAGCACCCGGACACACCCAACTTATCGCGCCGTCGGCCTCGGCCCCGCAAAGCCGGAAAGCATCCCGGCCGAGGGCGGCGCCCATGACCGGAATATTCACCGCGGAACCGATGCTGGTGTGGGCGTTATAGTAGCGTCCGGAGAAGTCCACCGAACCTTGCTGGAGCAACGCCTTTTCTATCTGAATATACTCCCGCAAATGGGTCAAGGGCGCCCGGAAATTGACGCCCAACGTCTGCTCCATGCCGCCGCGGCCGCTGGTGCCCAAGCCCAGCCGGAACCGACCGGGAGCCAGTTGGTCCAGCACCAGCACCTGTTGGGCTACCGCGATCGGATGGCGGGGAAAGGTCTGGGTAATCGCCGTGCCCAGCATAATCTGCTGCGTGCGGGCGGCGGCCACTGCAAATAGACTGAGGCTGTCCGCTCCCCCGGCGCTGCCGCTGGTCATCCAAGCGGCGGGAATACCCCGCTCTTCCAAGTCTTCTACAATCGACACGGCCCGGTTGCTTTCGGCGGCAACCACCACCACGCCTACTCTTTTACCATTTGAAGTCATCGCTTACGCCCTCAACCATGCCGCTCAGTTTTGGCAGGTTTACCCTAACTTTGGATGCGGGAGCGGTACGAGGGAATAGTAGCTGCGGGAGTAGGACTTGTCTACCTAGACCAAGGCCAGCCGGACCCCATCATTAGATGGGTAAGAGCATTACTGATGCGTGAACAATTACCTAAACCAGTCCGTCTTTCCGGCCTTGAGCCGGAATCCAAAATTCTGAGAACAAAGAACGTAGCTGGCAGAGAACGATCCTAGATTCCGGCCTTCGCCGGAACGACGGGGGAGAGGATAGTTTAGAAACTTGTTCACGTATCAGTAAATAGGGAGGACCGGCTCCGAGCCGCCTTCAGGCAGGTCGATTTCGAATAAGTTGGCGTTGTAAGCCAGCAGGGTGTAGTAGCCCATCATGGTGGAGAGTTCGGTGAGCCAACGAGGGCCGAATTGGGCCAGAGCCGCCTGGAAGGTCGCCTCACTCACCCGGTGATCGTTGAACATCTCGGTGGCGTAGGCCACCAACGCAGCCTCATCCGGCGGCAGGCCGGGCAGGGGTTTCTTGTCCCGGAGTGCGTCAACCAGTTCGTCACTGAGGCCCTGCTGTCGGCCCCGGACCGAATGGGCATACCAGATGTATTGGCAGTCCAGGTGGCGGGCGGTGAGCAACATGGCCAGCTCTTGGAGCCGGTGCGGCAGGTCGGTCACTTGGCGAAAGTAGCCCACCAGGTGGTTGGCCCGCCGGCGCATTTCCGGACTGTAGATCATTACCGAGCCCGGCCCCGACTCTACCACCCCACCGCTCTCCGCTGTTTCGTGGTCGAATGCCTCCAGAAACTCCTCCGGCACTTGGTCCCGAGTCAAAGTGGGTATGCGCGCCATGCTGCACCTCATCCTTTCAAATGACTATCCGCTACTGTATGGCCGTTCCCCATTATACCTCGGTGCGTCTACTCCAGAACGTCCGGCTTACAGGGGCAGGTATTTGCTTGCTCCGTCGTTCCGGCGTAGGCCGGAACCCAGGTGGGTGGGACGCACCTCCTAGTATTCAGACTATCTGCGGGTACAGGTCAACCCAGTCGTAGTTCACTTCCTTTATCAATCGAATCTTCCAACTCCGGTGCCAACCCTTCAGTTGCTTCTCCCGTCCTATCGCGCTCTCCATGGCCGGATGTGTCTCATACCAGACGAGACGGTGGACTCCGTACTGCCTGGTAAACCCTGCCACGAAGTCGTTCTTGTGTTGCCACACACGCTGTGCCAGGTCCGAGGTAACATCAGTGTACAGCGTCCCGTTTCTCTTGCTGGCAAGGAGGTATACGCAGGGAATTTTTTCCGGGTTGCGGGAAGAGTACGTCATACTGCTGGGTCCGCCTCGTATGCATTCGTTAGAGCCTGCCCCGGACTTGATCCGGGGCAGGCCCGGCCCCGCCCCTGGGTTCCGGCCTGCGCCGGAACGACAGAATGCGGATACCTACCCCTGTAAGGGAACGTCCGGGGAGAGTGGCGTAAGGCCCTAGCCTAGAGGGACATCTGGCTTGACCTGCTCCAGCGGCCCGGTTAGGATGGGGCAACGCCGCCACTAACAGGAGGGCTACCGTGTTTTTAATGCGATTTACCGAGCGGGCTTATGTCAACTACACGGCCGAGGACGTCAGGAACAGCCCCAATAGCGCCGTCAGGCTAACCTTCTCCAACTCCCACTTCGACCCCGAAGTGGGGGCCGATTTGTACAACGAGCACCTCGACGAGTACCAGTACTCCGAGGAGATGGGGTTCGACGGGCTGATGCTCAACGAGCACCACAATACCCCTACCTGCCTTGGGGCGACCATGAACCTGGAAGCCGCCATCTTGGCCCGTATCACCAAAGACCCCAAGATCGTGCTTCTGGGCAACCCGCTGCCCATCTTCGACAACCCCATACGGTTGGCCGAAGAGTTGGCGGAGATCGACATGATTTCCCGGGGCCGCTTGGTGTCGGGCTTTGTGCGGGGCACCGGGGTGGAAAGCCTGGCCACCAATACCAACCCGCTGCACAACCGGGAGCGCTTCGAGGAAGCCCATGACCTGGTCATCAAGACTTGGACCACTCCGGGGCCTTTCCGCTGGGAGGGCAAGCATTACCAATTCCGAGTGGTCAACCCCTTCCAGGTCCCCTTGCAAAAACCCCACCCTCCGGTCTGGATACCGGGCACCGGCAGCCCGGAAACCTTGGTCTGGTGCGCCGAGCGCCGCTATCCGTACCTCTTCTTGGAGACGGACCATCAGGGCACCCAGGACATGATGGACATTTATGCCGAGACCGCCCGCAACCACGGCTACGAGCCGGGGCCGGAGCATTTTGGCTATCTGGTAAGGATCCACGTACAGGACACCGATGAAAAGGCCCAAGAGGTGGGCCAGGGCTATATGGAGGGGAACATCGGCGTGGGGCGAATCCCTCTGCCCCGAGACTATCAGTCTCCGGTCGGCTACGCCAGCGCCAGCCGGGACCCCCGTTACCTCAGGTTAAGGGAGCAGATACGCAGCGACCCGTTCCGAGTCGGGGGCTTGGACACGGCCGCCTACGATCAAATCTTGGAGTCGAAGCGTTGGGTCATCGGCAGTCCCGATACCGTGGTCAATAACCTTCGGGAGATTTTGTCGCAAATGCGGCCCGGTATTCTGGCGGTTTGGACCAACGACGGCACCATCAGCCACGAGGACTCCATGCGGTGTTTGGAACTGATGGGCCAAGAGGTGCTGCCGGCCCTGCGGGAGATCGGCGAGGAACTGGAGCTGACCGACCCCTTCCAGAAGGCTCCCTAGCAGTCACCATTCAGCATTGAAACGGCTCCGGCCGTTTGCCCCTGTGTCACAACTGGTGCCCCGCTCGGAGCAATCCGAGCGGGGCACCTCGTTTACCGATACGGGAACAAAGAACTAACCTCTGGCGCACCCCCTCCTGTCACTCCTACAAAAGCTGGAGTCCAGAGGTAGGTGGTGGGCGATTTCGCAATGGAACTAACGATAAGGGATAGTGGATTCCCGCGCAGGCGGGAATGACGGGTTGGGTATTTTCATGGTAATTACGGGATGGCTTGGTTTAGATGTTTACTCACGCATCAGTAATTGACTAGGGCGGTCCGCTTCCCAAGGAACCGTTGCCGGGGTGGGGCTTCCGCTTAGTGCCTCAGCCGGGGGCGTACTTCCCCGAGGACTGGGGCGCGGTGCCCTCCCGGCCTTGTTCCGCCATCTCGAGCCTGGTAGTCCTGGGCCACACCCGCTTCAGGTCGTCTTGAACGTTGATCTGCAACGTACCCAGCCCCTGCACCTCTAGCTCAATGTTGTCGCCGTCTTGGAAGGCGCTCAGGCCCCGGTGATTGGTGCCCGTCGCGATGACATCCCCCGGCTCCAGTTCGTGCAACGAGCTTACCCACTCCACGATGCGGGGAATCTGGTGGGCCATATCATTGGTATTGAAGTTCTGCTTCAAGTCCTCGTTGACCCAAAGTCTGACGGGAAGGTTATGCGGGTCTTCGATCTCGTCGGCGGTAACCAGCCAGGGGCCCATGGGAGCGAAGCCCCGGCGGGACTTCATCTGGTAAAAGGTGTTTCCACCCGGTTGCAGCCCTCGGGCCGATCCATCAATGAAGTTCAGGTAGCCGAAAACATAATCGTAAGCGTCCTCCGCCCGGACCTGGTTGGCCCTTTTGCCGATTACTAGGGCCATCTCGGCTTCCCCTTCGAATATGGTGGCCGGGATGTCGGGAAGTATCATGGTGTCGCCGTGCCCAACCACTGCGTTGGGCGATTTGTGGAAGGCGTTGATCGGCGCCGGTTCGTCCCTGGTGCCATCCTCCATATAATTGACGGCCATCGCTACGATATTGCCCGGCTTGGGTAAGGGGGAGCGGAGCCGTACTTGGCTCAGGGACACTCCCACGCCTTGGTCGGCAGCGGCCTGAAGATTTCCCCGGTGTTGCGGGAAGTCTTCTATGACCCGGTTAATAAGGTCCTGCGGCGAGGTGTGGGTTACACCACTGACCGCGGCCGACACATCGACCACGGTATCGCCTTTGATGACGCCAAGGGTAAAGTCGTTGTAGAAAACTAGCTTCATAGTAGCTCCAGCGGGTGTTTGATGGTTACTCCAGTAGGACTAGCAGGACCGTAGGTTAGACCGGCTAATTGGCGCCGGCTACTTGGCCTCATGGTACTCAAACCTCGGCTAAGCCGCAAGCGGGCGTCGGGTAATCCATCAGCAACACCAAACCCTGGGAAAGGAGCGCAGGGTCTTTCAGTTGTCACCCTGAGCGCAGCGAAGGGTCTAAAATCCTGCCCATTCCAACTATTTTGCCGCCGAAAAACTTTAGATTCTTCGTGGCAAGCTCCTCAGAATAACTCAGTAGGGGGTTACTGCACCACTCCAACATAAAAACTGAAAGACTCCGGAAAGGACCCCACCCCAGGAGCGTGGGCATGGTAGAATGAACGGGTCCCGAGGGACTGCGCCACGACCACCGGACGGCCTCTTGGGAAGGAGGGAGAAGGATGCCAGCACGCACCGGACAAGAGTATATTCTTGGTCTCAAAGAGCGCCCTAAGGAAGTGTGGATTGACGGCGAAAGCGTTGGCGACATAACCACTCACCCCGCCTTCCGCAACGGCATCAAGTCGGTGGCCGGCTTATATGATATGCAAAACGACCCGGCGTTGCTGGAAGAGATGACCTTTCCGTCTCCCACCAGCGGCCAACCGGTGGGCCTCTCGTTCCTGGTCCCGGAGACCATTGAAGACTTGGAACGGCGGCGCAGCATGATGGAGCGCTGGGCTTGGGCCAGTTGCGGCATGATGGGCCGGTCTCCGGACTTCCTGAACGTCATCTTCGCGGCTTGGGCTGGCGCGGGGGACTATTTCGCCCAGGACCGCCCCGAGTTCAAGAAAAACGTAATCAACTACCACAAGTTTATCCGCGAAAATGACCTTACCCTGACCCACGCCTTGGTAAACTTGCAACGCCGCCGTTCTCCCGGTCCCGCCGACGTGCTGAGTGATCAGGTCGCCCTGACGGTGGTCGACGAGAACGACGCCGGGATGGTGGTACGCGGCAGCCGGGTGTTAGCGACCTTGGGGCCGATCTCCGATGAGATAGCCATTTATCCGGCGGCCAGTCACCGCTTGCATGAAGCTGACACTCGACAGTCGTTCTCCTTCTCCATCCCCTGCGACACTCCCGGCGTGAAGTTCCTTTGTCGGGAGAGCTTAGACTTGGGCCGGTCCCACTTTAACCATCCCCTGGGTTCCCGGTTCGAAGAGATGGATTCGACCGTCTTTTTTGACGATGTGCTGGTGCCCTGGGAAAGGGTCTTTCTGATGGGGGATGTGGAGTTGTGTAACAACTACGGCACCGGCACCCATTCCAATTCCCACACCGGACACCAAGTGTTGACCCGGTGCGTGGTGAAGGCCGAGTTTATCTTGGGCTTGGCGGACCTGATAGTGGAGACACTGGGCTCAGGCGCCATTCCCCACGTCCAAGAATTGGTGGCCGAAGTGATTACCCAGCGGGACTTGATGCGGGCTTGCCTGCGGGCCGCCGAGGCGGACGCCGTCCCCAACCAATGGGGGGTGATGTCCCCGGCGATTGGGCCCATCCAAGCGGGCCGCACGATTTTTGGCAGGACGCTCTACCCCAGAATGATCGAAATCATCCAGTTGCTGGGCACCAGCAGTCTCATGGCGCTGCCGGCCGAGGCCGACTTCGACACCGCTTTGGCGCCGGAAATAGACCGGTATTTGTCCACCGACACCAGCAACGCCCGCGAACGGGCGCGTTTGTTCCACTTGGCGTGGGACGTAGCGTGCAGCTCTTTTAGCGGGCGCCAAGTGCTATACGAACGGATGTTTGGCGGAAACCCGGTACGTAACGCCACCATGCTGTTCAATAACTACAACAAGGAACCCTTTAAGCAGCGCGTCCGGGATTTCATGGCCCTGGAAGACTAAAGCAGGAGGAAAGGAAATGGGTTACACACCAAAGCATCTGGGGCACGTGGTCATGCGTGTGCGCGACATGGAACGGTCCTTGGACTTCTACACCCGGGTGATGGGCCTGACCATCATGGAGCGGACCGCCAGCGGCACTGTATTTATGTCGGCCAACACCGAGAAGTCCCATGAGTTGGCGATCCGGGCCATCGGCATGGACGCCGGAGACCCCGACGAATCACGGGTGGGACAAGCCCACATGGCCTGGCAGATGGAGACCTTCGAGGACCTGCAAGAGTTGTACTCCCGGCTCAAGGAGAACGGCGCCCGAATTCTCCGCATCGGCGACCACGGCATCTCCTTAGGCGTGTACCTAGTGGACCCCGACAACAACGAAATCGAGGTCTACTACGAGATGCCCAAGGACCAGTGGGAATGGCCGGAGGACAAGGGCCTCTTTGGCGGCGAGTTCCCCTGGAAGCTGGAGGAGCCTCTGGTAGCGGCAGACGATTAGCTCCTGCCGAGCTTTGCCCTAGTCCCGGTTGGTACAATGGACGGAGCCAAGGTCTTTCCTAGGCGGGTATGGCAGAATCGGACCGCATCAAATGGGACTACCAGTATACCCAGGCCGACAAGCCCGATTTAGCGCCTCCCGACTGGCTCCAAGAAATTGACGAGGCGCTTCCCCGGCAGGGTTGGGCTCTGGACATTGCGGCCGGGGCCGGGCGTATAGGCTTATGGCTGGCGGAACGGGGCTTTGATGTCTTGGCGGTGGACATCTCCCCGGCCGGGCTGGACTTGGCGGGGCAGGCCGCCTTGGCCCAGGGTCTCCGGATCGAAACGCTGGCGGTGGACTTGGAAGCCGGTCCGTTGCCCACGGGCCCGTTCGACCTGATCACCTGCTTTAACTACCGCCAACGCGACCTGTTTCCCTTCATTCGCGCAAGCTTGAAGGCTGGGGGCTATTTCCTGGCGGAAGTGTCCACCGTCCCCAACCTACAGCGGCACGCTCACCCGTCCTTGCAGTACTTGGCCGAGCCCGGAGAACTGCGCCAAGACTGCGGCCCGCTGCAAATCGTGTACTACCAGGAGGGCTGGTTCGGCGATAGGGCGTCGGTCCGGGTGTTGGCTCGCAAGGGGTAAGAGGAATTCGGCCCTCAAGTGGATTAGAAAGCGATGGAAGATACCGTTCTGCAAGCTATCGGTGATCACATCAATGTGATGGAAAGCCTAAAACGTGCGTCCCCGCGCATCACGGAAGCCGCAACGGCGGTTACCGACACTCTGAAACAGGGCGGGAAGGTCGTGCTATTCGGCAATGGGGGCAGTTCCTGCGACGCCCAGCACATTGCCGCAGAGATGCTGGGGATAACCGAGGGCCCGGATACGGCCCGCGGTCTGCTGGCCATCGCTCTATCCGACAACACCGCACTGCTGACGGCGGTCAGCAATGACCTTGGATACCAAGAAGTGTTCAGCCGCCAGATTGAGGCCATAGTGAAGGAAGGCGACCTGGCAATCGGGTTGAGCACCAGCGGAAGCTCCCCGAACGTAATCAACGGGCTAGTCGCGGCTAATAGGCTGGGCGCTCGGACGGTGGCGTTGTCCGGCGAAGGCGGCCCTATCAGCGAAATCGCTGACATAGTAATCGAAGTCCCCGCCAAGAGTGTGCCCCGGGTCCAAGAAGCCCACATAACCATTGGGCACATTATCTGCGAGGTTGCCCAAAGGGCAATGACCGCCGAATACAAGACCCGGTTCACGTCCTAACCTAGGAGCGGTTTATATGTCGATAGTGGAGTCCAAGCTGGCAAGCATGGGTTACCAGTTGCCCACCCCGCCGGCGCCGGTGGGCAATTACCTGCCCGTCACCAGGAGCGGCAACCTTATGTGGATGGCCGGCGTGGGCTCTCGAATGGCCGACGGGGCCAGCATAACCGGCAAGTTGGGCGACGACCTGACGGTGGACCAAGGCTATGAGGCGGCCCGCTGGGCTGCGCTGAACCTATTGGCCCGGATGAAAGCCGAGCTTGGGGACTTGGACAAAGTCAGCCGCATTCTAAAAGTGGTCGGCATGGTCAACAGTGCCCCGAACTTTGTGGACCAACCCCGCGTCGTGGACGGCGCATCGGACTTGTTCGTCGCCGTGTTCGGTGACCAAGGGCGGCACAGCCGGTCGGCCCCCGGCATGGGGGCGTTGCCCGGAAACACTGCGGTCATCGTGGACTGCGTAATCGAGGTCCGCGACTAAGGTGAACGAACCGGACTCCCAACCGAAGGCTGGGGAGCGCCAACCCACAGGCGTCTCGTTGGGAGCCTATTTGCCCAGGGTGGAAGCTGCCTTGGAAAAGCTGCGCCAAGACGAGGTTGTTCCCCGCATTTGGTGGGGGGACCATACGGTGTGGAAGCCGGACCCTACCGAAATCACCAACCGGCTGGGCTGGCTCACCGTCAGCGGCTTCATGGAGCAGCAATTACCGGCGTTGGCTGCCTTTGCCCAAGAGATACGCGGCGAGGGCTTTCGCCACTTGGTGCTGTTGGGCATGGGAGGCAGCAGCTTGGGGCCGGAGGTCTTGCGCCAGTCCTTCGGCAGCGCCCCCGGATACCCTGAGTTAATCGTGCTGGACTCGACCGTTCCCGCTTGGGTAAGCGCCGTCGCCCAAGCAATAGACCCGGCGACAACCCTGTTCCTGGTCTCATCCAAGTCCGGCTCCACCACCGAACCGAACATGTTCTACGTCTACTTCCGAGACCTGGTGGAAAAAGCGGTGGATAAAGAACGAGCGGGGCGGCACTTCATCGCGGTCACCGACCCCGGAACGGTCCTGGAAAGATTAGCTAAAGACCAAGGCTTTCGCCGGGTGTTTCTCAACCCGTCCGACATCGGGGGCCGTTACTCGGTCTTGTCCTACTTTGGATTGGTCCCTGCGACTATAACCGGCATCAATGTCGAGAAGTTACTGTACCGCGCCGACGCCATGCGGAACCGGTGCGTTCCCAACATCCCGACCAATGATAATCCCGCTACTTGGCTCGGCGTAGCGATGGCCTTGCTGGCCCGCCAAGGGCGCGACAAGCTTACCCTGATCACCTCTCCGGCAATCGCCAGCTTCGGCCTCTGGGTGGAGCAGTTGATCGCCGAGAGCACCGGGAAAGAGGGCCTGGGAATCGTTCCGGTGGCCGGGGAGCCGCTTGCATCCCCGGAACACTATGGCCAAGACCGGTTTTTTGTGTACCTGAGATTAAGCGAAGAGGACAATAGCGCTACGGACGCTGCCATCGAGGCTGTCCAGAATGCCGGGCATCCGGTGATGCGCTTTGATTTGCCAGACGAGTACGGCCTTGGGGCCGAGTTCTTTCGGTGGGAGATGGCTACGGCCATGGCTGGCGGCTACCTGGGCGTCAACCCCTTCGACCAACCAAACGTCCAAGCGTCAAAGGACCTGACCGACTCTCTGCTCGGGCAGTATCAAGGCACCGGCCAATCTCTGGCGATGGAACCCACCGCATCTCTGACTAACCTGCTGGCTGACGCCAAGGCCAGCGATTATATGGCGATCATGGCCTACCTCCACCAGACGCCGGAGTTGAACCAAGCGTTGGCTGCGCTACGGAGTAAGACCATCCAGCGGTATGGTGTGGCTACAACTCTCGGCTACGGTCCTCGGTTCCTTCACTCCACCGGCCAACTGCACAAGGGCGGCCCCGATTCCGGTCTGTTTCTCCAGCTTACGGCTGACCATCCTCAGGAGCTGGCAATCCCCAACCAAGGCTTTAGCTTCAGGATGTTGGCGGATGCCCAAGCTGCCGGGGATATGGCGGCCCTACGTAAAGCCGGCCGGCGGGTGGTTCGGGTCCACTTGGGCCAAGACCCGGTAGCCGGCTTGTCCGGCTTGGTTGCTCCTTGAACTTCATTGGAGATATTGGGAGGGAGATTTTGGGCGGAGTCGGCCACTACGACCACTGGGCGCCCACAAGGGGCGCCGCTACGATGGCCACAATACCGAAACGTAGAAATGTAGGGGCAACCCTTGTGGTTGCCTTGGTCGCCGCATTTATCCGATTTAAGTTGACGAAACACCAAGGGGACTTGATGGAAATCGGGATGATCGGGTTGGGCCGTATGGGCGGCAACATGGTGCTCCGCTTGCTGCAAGGCGGGCACCGGGTAGTAACTTACGACCAGAGCGCGGAGGCGGTGGCTTCCAGCCTAGCCGACGGCGCGGTGGGAGCCGCATCATTGGGTGCCTTGGTGGGTTGCTTGTCCCAACCCCGGGCCGTCTGGGTGATGGTACCGGCCGGACAGCCCACCGAGGACACCATTGATAGCTTAGTCCCCTTGCTGGCGCCCGGCGATACGGTGCTGGACGGAGGCAATGCCAACTACAAGGACAGTATGCGCCGCGCCGAGATGCTGTCCAGCCACGGCATCGACTTTATGGACGTGGGCACCAGCGGCGGCATTTGGGGATTGACCGAAGGCTACTCTCTGATGATCGGCGGCAAAACCGAGGTATTCCAGCGTTTGCTCCCCATCTTCCAAACCCTGGCGCCCGGCGAAGACCAAGGGCTGGGGCATGTGGGACCGGTGGGCGCTGGGCATTTCGTCAAGATGGTCCACAACGGCGTCGAGTACGGCTTGATGCAAGCCTACGCCGAAGGCTTTGAAATTATGGAGGCCAAGAAAGAATTCGACCTGGACTTGGCCCAAGTAGCCCAGACTTGGCGCCACGGCAGCGTGGCCCGTTCCTGGCTACTGGACCTAGCCGCCGCCGCTCTGGCCGAGGACCCCGGACTGACTGGCCTGCAAGCCTACGTGGATGACTCCGGAGAAGGCCGTTGGATGGTGCAAGAATCGGTGGAGTTGGCGGTCCCGGCGCCGGTGATTACCCTTTCCCTGCAACAACGTTTCCGGTCTCGCCAAGACCAACCCTTCGGCCCCCGCTTGCTGGCCGCCCTACGTAATCAATTCGGCGGCCACGCGGTAAAGCCCACGTTAGCCGAGTCCGACGGACCGGCCAACTAGACCCGCAACGCCATCATCCCTGGAGGGACGACCCTTGTGGTCGCCCTTGCCGGGCTAAGACACCATCCACCAAGGGTCTGCCAAGTATTTGGCCACAGATTGAAGGAATTCCGCTGCCGGCGCCCCGTCGACGATCCGGTGATCGAAGGTCAAGCTCAGGTACATTAGCGACCCCTTGGCCACTTGACCGTCTCGGATCACCGGTTTTTCCATCACTCGCCCAACGCCCAGGATCGCCACTTGAGGCGGATTGATGATGGGGGTAAAAGCGTCGATTCCAAAGGCGCCCAGATTGGTAATAGTAAACGTCCCGCCGGTGACCTCTTCCAGCCTGGCTCTTCCTTCTCTGGTCTTGGCCGCCAATTCCCGGCCCTCTTCGGCCAGTTCCCGCAGGGCCTTGGTATCGGCGTCCCGGATCACCGGGGTGATCAGTCCCTCATCCAAGGCGACGGCGACGCCGATGTTAATCCGGTCAGCTATCTCCGCCCGGTCCTCCATCTGGAGGGCGTTCAGGCGGGGGTGGTCTTTCAAGGCCCGGGCGGCAGCTTTGATCACCAAGTGGAGCGGGCTGATGCTGCCTTGGTCCTGGTGGCGGGAGAGCCCCTGACGCAACACCATCGCTTCGGTCACGTCGGCCTCGGTAGTGACCGTCACTTGGGCCATGGTCTGAACGCTTTGCAACATCCGGGTGGCGATGGTGCGGCGCATCCCTTCCAGCAATATCGTCTGGCCCGCGCCCGATTGGGGCGCTGCCGCACTAGCGCCCTGGATGGCCTGCTCCACATCGGCCACCAGAATCCGGCCGCCGGGCCCACTACCCGGCACTTGGGCCAAGTCGATGCCGTTTTCCTGGGCCAAGCGGCGGGCCGCCGGAACGACTTGCACCCTGGCGCCGTCAACCGCCGGTTGGGGAGGGGCAGCAGCGTCTTGGACCGCCTTTTCCACATCGGCAATGAGAATCCGGCCCCGGGGACCGCTGCCCGTCACTTGGGTCAAGTCGATATTGTGTTCTTGGGCCAAGCGGCGGGCCGCCGGGACTACCTGGACCCCGGCGCCGTCCGGGGTACGCCTGGCCGCCGCTGGGGTGGGTCCAACGGGAGCCGGGGTACTTGGCCGCGGGGCTGTAGCGGGGGCCGCAGAGGCAGGCGCGGAGACTTCCTCCCCGGGGGCGGCTATAACTGCCAACAAGCCCCGGATCGGCACGATCTCCCCCTCCTGGGCCACGATACGGGCCAAGACACCGGAGGCGGTGGATTCCAACTCCGTTTGTAGCTTGGCGGTTTCGATCTCTACAATCGGCTCCCCTTCCTGGACCGGATCACCCTCTTTCTTTAGCCATTTAATGATGACCCCGTCCTGCATTTCCATTCCCCATTGGGGAAGCACGATCTCCGCGGCCATAATCCTTCTCCCAAAACGCATAAGTGGACAGTGGCTAGTGCTCAGTGGCCAGTGCTGGCACTGGCGCGCGACTAAGCCACTTAACCCAGAGTGGTCCGCACCGCCTCGGTGATGGTCTCGCCAGTGGGGTAGCACAGCGGCTCCAAGGCCGGGCTGAAGGGTATGTGAACGTTGGCCGTGCCCAGCCGTTGGATGGGCGCTTGCAAGTCCCAGAAACCCTCCATGGCCACAATAGAAGCAATTTCGCTGGCAGCGCTACAGGTCTTGTGGGCCATGTCCACTACGACCAGCCGTCCGGTCTTGGCCACCGACTTCAGGATGGCCGCCTTGTCCAGGGGCACGAGGCTCCGGGGATCGACTACCTCAACGGATATTCCTTCTTCGGCCAAGGTTTCGGCAGCCTCCAGAGCGCGAGGCACCATACCTCCGATGGCTACTACCGTGGCGTCGGTGCCTTCGCGTTTAACGTCGGCCACACCCAGGGGGATGGAGTAGTCTTCCTCCGGCACGTAGGCTCTAGCTCCCAAAATCGTGCGGTCTTCGCAGAAGATCACCGGGTCATTTTCCTGGATGGCGGTCTTCAACAACGCCTTCCCGTCGTAGGCATTGCTGGGGAAAACGACCTTGAAACCCGGAATGTGCATGAATATCGGATAGGACCTATCCGAGTGGTGCGCCGCCATGCTGCCGCCGTAGTACATGGAAGACCGGTACACTATCGGCAGGTCTACTTGGCCGCCAAACATGTAGCGCATCTTGGACGCTTGGCTCACCAAGGAGTCCATCGCCACCCACATGAAGCAGAAGGCGCTTTCGACTATCGGCCGCATTCCCACGGCCGCCGCCCCCACGGCGGCCCCCATGAAAGCGTTCTCGGAAAGGGGGCAGTCCCGGACCCGTTCGCCGCCGAATTCGGCAAACAGCCCCGCCGAGGCGCCGTACACGCCCCGTTGGATGTCCTCACCCATGATGAACACCCGTTCATCGCGGCCCATCTCTTCTCGCATCGCCTCGTTGAGGGCCTGGGTCAGGGTTATGTTTCGGTTTTGGGTTTGTGTCATTACCTGGCCTCCCCGCTAATAGATTTCTCCATCGCCGTGCTTATTCCAGCCGGGCCTTTTCATTGTCACCCTGAGCAAAGCGAAGGGTCTCTCCGAAGGGTGTCTCCACTGTAGCTGAGATTCTTCGCTCCGCTCAGAATGACAGGTGGTGGCAGCGACTTTGAAAAGGCCCTGTTATTCCAGAGGGATGCGGTCAGCGAACATATCCTCGAACAAGTCTCCCGGCTCGGGGTAAGGGCTCTCCCTGGCGAAGGTGATAGCTTCTTCTATCTGTTCCTTGACCTCATTCTCAATATCGTCTATTTCCTGCTGGGTCACAATGCCCTGCTCCAACAGACGCTGCTTGTGAATGACGATGGGGTCTCGTTGCTTCCACTCCTCGACCTCGTCGTCGCCTCGATAAGGGTCCCGGACGATGCGGCCCAGTCCCAAGGAGTGGTCGTAGTAGCGGTAGGTGCGTCCTTCGATTAGAGAGGGGCCCTGCCCGGCCCGGGCCCGGGCCACTGCCTCCGAAACCGCCTCGTACATTGCGATGGCGTCTTGCCCGTCGACCAAGACACCGGGGATATTGTATGCGGCCGACCGGTCGGAGATATTGTCCGAAGCCACCATGTCCTTGAAACTGCTAGTAACCGCGTACTGGTTGTTTTCGCACAGGAAGACCACCGGCAGCTTCCAGACTGCCGCCAGGTTGACCGATTCATGGAAAGCCCCCTCGTTGCTGGCGCCGTCGCCGAAGAAGGGGACCGCCACCCGGTCGTTGCCTTGGAGCCTGCTGCCCAAGGCGGCTCCGACTGCGGTGGGGATGGAAGACCCCAGGATACCCGACTCTCCCAGAATGCCGACGCTGAAGTCGGCCAAGTGCATCGACCCACCCTTCCCCTTGCAAAAGCCGGTGGTCTTGCCCAAGAGCTCGGCCATCGCCTTCCTCACGTCTCCGCCCTTGGCGATGGGGTGCCCGTGAGAGCGGTGGTTGCCGGTCATCCAGTCGTCATCCCGCAGCGCCATGCAAGCGCCCACGGCTACCGCTTCTTCTCCGATGTAGGAGTGGGCGGCGCCGACGATCTCGCCCCGTTCCACCATGCTAATGACCGCCTCCTCGAAATACCGGATGCGCATCATGCGCCGCAACATCTCTGTGAGCATCGGTTTTTCTAGCATGTTTTCCTCCGTATGCCTATTTGTTCTCTTTAAGATTGTGGATAGCCAAGGCTACTTGGGTGCGATGCAGGGCAATCGCATTCTGTCACCCTGCCCCGTTACTGTCACTCTGAACGGAGTGAAGGGCCTAAAATCCTTGCCGTCGATGCGTTTCCTTTGCCCGGAGTCGCTGCGGCGAGGAAAGCCGTTTTGGTCGGCTGGCATTTTAGATTCTTCGTCGCGGAGTTTATCCTGAGCCAAGTCGAAGGGCTCCTCAGAATGACAAAATGCGATTGCCCTTGGGTCCGCCGATTCTACCTGGGCCGGTCCTACCTGGGTACGATGGGCAACGTGATGTGCGACGGGTGCTGGCCGTCGTGCAGGACCGTTTGCAACGTCGGCTTGAAGACCGCGTCCTCGGCTATAGTGTTGCCGGTATTGGAATTGCGGTCAAACCGCGGGAAATTGCTGCTGGAAATCTCCACTCTGATCCGGTGCCCCGCCTTGAATACGTTGCTGGTGGCCCAGAGGTCGATGGTGTAGCAATAGGCCCTTCCCGGCTCCAGCAAGGACGGCGAGGACATCGATTCCCGGTACCGGGCCCGAATGATGCCGTCGGTCAAGTTTCGGGCGCACCCCTCTTCGCAAACGTCCACCAGCTTGGCGGTAAAGTCGGTATCGGGGGCCGAACTGGCCGCCCAAAGGATAACCGTGATCGGACCGGTTACTTCCACCTCCTGTTGCAGCGGCGGCGTGGTGTACACCAGCACGTCCTCCCGGGCCTCAACGGCGCTTTGCTCGAAAGCCCCATTGGCGGCAAAGTAGGGGTTGCAACAAAGCCCACCGCCGGTGGTCGGGACCGGGTCGTTGGGGTTGTAAAGGAAGACATCGGGCGGTTCGTCCACTGGCGCTTCGGGACTCAGCATCCCGTTGCCATGCAGGGAGTTGGCTTTACCCTGGCTGTGGAGGTAGTAATTGGTAGACCGGGCGCGAGACAGAGGCCATTCCTGCTCGTCGCGCCACACGTTGTCGCCCATCACAAAAATGCGTACCGGCGGCTGTTCCAGCAACCCGTTGGCTTCGCCTTTCAACCAATAGTCGAACCATTTGAAGTGGATGCCGTCCAAGTCCAAGGCCAGCGCGTCGGCCGCTAGGCCAAAGTAATGGCTGCCCACCAAGCTGGTGCCTCTCGACCCGTGCTGCCAAGGGCCGATGATCAACTTCTGGCCGTTGCGGGCCTCCTCGGTGGTGGCCTTTTCCCGCATACCCAAGTAATTGCGGATGGTGCCGCCCAGGAAAATGTCATACCACCCTCCGATGTTCAAGGCCGGGGTAGTTATCGAAGAATGGTGCTCCTCGATGCACAACTTCTTCCAGTAGTCGTCGTAGCTGGGATGGGCGATCCAATCGTAGAAGTAGTCAGCCAGACCGCCCTTTAGGTGGGAAAACTCTTTCAAGGGCGCGGCCCGGAAAGCGTCCTGCATCTGGTCCACCGCAGCCACTAGACTCTCCCGGCTACCCTCCGGAACGCCATTGCCGGAGGCGATGGTGTTGAAGTTGGCCAAGGTCAGTTGCAGCAAGGTCCAAGACACGTTGAACCCCAATTCGAAAGCGCCCCCCTGATAGGTCCATCCGTCGTGGTAGTTGGAAGCGGTGACGTTGGGCGCGATGGCGGTCAAATGGGGCGGCTGTGAAATGGCCGACAACCACTGGGTCGCGCCCACGTAGGATGCGCCATACATTCCTACCTTGCCGGTGGACCAAGGCTGTGCTGCGGCCCACTCCACAGTGTCGTAGCCGTCGTTAATATCGTCGGCGAAGCAATAGAAGCTCCCCTCAGACGTGTACCGGCCTCGGGTGTCTTGGACCACGGTGGCGTAGCCGTGCTTGGCCGACTTCACCGGGTCCAACATCATCATGGCCAAGGGCGTGGTCTTGTCGTAAGGCGTCCGCTGCAACATGACAGGAAACGGCCCCGGTCCGTCGGGGCGGTAGACGTCGGCATAAAGCTTGACGCCGTCCCTCATGGGAACAGCGATGTTGGTCTCCAACTTGATAGCATTGGATTCGGGCATGTGGCGCTCCCCCTACACGACGGATTGGTTCTTTTCGACAGGACACCGGAACGGGTCCATCCGGGTGATCCGGTCAAGACACCGGGTTTAGGGGGATTTTACTCCCCTGCACCTGATACCGCCATAGCCGAAAACCGGAACGCGAAGGCCACTTTTTGCCTCTTTGCGCCCTTGCGTCTTTGCGTCGAAGATCAAGAACGGAAATAAGGCATCACCCGCCCGGAGAACAATTCCATTTGGGCGTATAGCTCCTCCGGCTCCGAGGCGAGGAAGCTGAAGTTAAAGTCCCGGACTCCCGCATCAATGCGTTCCTCGACCGCCTTGATGCAGTCTTGAGGGGTACCGGAGATGCACAAGGCCCGGGCGATGTCTTCGGCGCTTCTTTCGGGCGTCACGTACCGCTGCCCAACGTTGGTCACCGCCAGCCCCAACGCCGCGTTGGGGTCCTCGCTGATGGCAGTGGGCTGGTTCAGTCCCCAATGGAAACCCGACAAGTCTCGCCCCGCTTCGGCGGCGTAGTTGGCGATGGTCTCATTGCTGGCCTTGAGACGCCGCACCGTGAACAAGTACGGGTACCAGCCATCGCCCAACAACGCGGCCCGCCGCATGGCGGCCTCGCTGCGCCCCGCCACCCATATCGGCGGGTAAGGATGCTGCATGGGCCGGGGCAGCAGAGTGACGTCTTCGAAGCTGAAAAACCGGCCCTGATGGGACACGTGCTCCTCGGTCCAAAGGCGCTTCAAGACCTGCATAATTTCATCGGTGCGGCGCCCCCTGGTACGCACCGGAATGTCCAAGGCTTCAAACTCGATCTGGGTGTCGCGCTGGCCGCTGATGCCGATACCGAAGTCCAAGCGCCCGTTGGAAACCAAGTCCAGGGTGGTAGCCAATTTAGCCAGCATCACCGGATGATAAAGGGGAGCGATGACGATGCCGGTCATAACCCGGATATTGCGGGTAGCCCCAGCAGCGGCGGCCATGGCCGGGATATTCAACAGGGTTGGCCGCGGCGGATTGCCGTCCATGACGTGCTCGCCGATGGTGACCCGTTCAAAGCCCAGGCTCTCCGCCCTTTGGGCCAATGCCGCGACATCCCAGTAGCCGTCCAACCCCAAGCTACAGCCAAAGGTCACCTTCGCCTCTGCCATACTTCTCCTTCATATACCAGTACCAAGGTCTTTCAGTTGTCACCTGTCACCCTGAGCGCAGCGAAGGGTCTAAAATCCTGCCCATACCAACCATTTTGCCGCCGAAAAACTTTAGATTCTTCGTCGTAAGCTCCTCAGAATGACATTGTAGGGAGTTACTGCACCACTCCAACATGGAAACTGAAATACCCTGCTTCATCTACAGGACTACGTGTCTCCGCCGCGCTGTTTGTCGCTCTAGTAAACCGGCCCAAGGCCCTAAGAAGCCCTGAGTCCATCCCACCGCCTGCTAAGGCCCTAGAGTGAAGCGTCTTCTTGTGAACGTATTCTAGGGATTGTAGGACCGGGTCGCCCCGCTGGCAAATTTGTTGCTGGGTCATCCCCAAATTCTTGAAGCCGGGACAGGGTTGTTGGGATATACTGGGAAGTATTATGGAGGGTATCGGGCAGAACCCATTAGGCCAAAAGACCTGCTTGATCACCGGCGCGACCTCGGGTATTGGCAAGGCGGCAGCCGCTCAAATCGCCCGGTTGGGCGCCACGGTGGTCTTGGTGGGGAGAAATCCCCAAAAGACGGCGGCCGCAGTCGCGCAAATTCAGGAACAGTCCGGCAACCCCGAGATACACTCCTTACTGGCCGACCTATCGTCCCAGCGGGCTATTCGCCAGCTAGCCGAGGACTACCAGGCCCGCTACCCGCGGTTGGATGTCTTGGTAAACAACGCCGGGGCCTTGATGTTGTCCCGTCAAGTAAGCGTGGACGGCATTGAGTTGACCTTTGCCCTCAACCACTTGAACTACTTCCTGCTGACCAATTTGCTCTTGGACGTATTGCAGTCCGGCAGCCCTTCCCGGGTAATCAACGTTTCGTCCGCCGCTCATCAAGGGGCCCGCTTGGACTTCGAGGACCTGGAGTGTAAACGCAGGTATGGCGGCTATCTGGCCTACGGCAAGTCCAAGCTGGCTAACCTCCTATTTACCTATGAGTTGGCCCGTCGGCTGGAGGGGGCCGGCATCAGCGTAAACGCCATGCACCCCGGCTTGGTCGCCAGTGGGTTTCTTGGCAACAACGGCCTCCGCGGGAAGGTAGTCAATACGTTTGTACGTCTCTTCGGCCGCAGTGTAAACCGAGGCGCACGGACGATTACCTACCTCGCTTCATCATCCGATGTCGCGGGGGTAACCGGCCGGTACTTCATGGATGAAGCGCCGATGACCTCGTCCGTAGCCTCCTACGATGGCGACGCCGCCCGGCAGCTATGGGAGGCCAGCGAGCAGCTAACCGGCCACAAGTTTCAATTCCCACGCCAAGCAGTTAGTTGAAAGCCGTCCGGGGGAAACGCTCATCTTGTTGAGTTTCGGTCTGGCCGGAGCCCCCAAGTTTGACAGTAGTGCCGGGCCTAAACATAATTTGAGTCATTCAACCTTCGACTCATTACGTTTAGCTTAGTAGCCGTTTAGCTCAATAATTTAGGTAAGCGCAGGGGTAGTTATGGCTGGGCATTCCGACGTAATAGTGATTGGAGCCGGAGTTATCGGGTGTTCGGTGGCCTACTACCTGACCAGGGAGGGAGCCAGCGTAACCCTGCTGGAACGGGAGGCCATCGGCAGCGGCGCCTCAGCCCATGCCACCGGCTCGCTCAGTTTGCTGGGCGCGGAGTTTGCCCCCGGAGCTTCTTTCCGGTTTGCTCTGGCCGGCCACCGGGAATTTCCTGAGTTGGTGGGACAACTGGAGGAGGCTACCGGGATGGACCTGCTTTATCAAGAGCGCCCGTCCCTTCGTTTGGCCTTGGACGAAGAGGAAGAGACCCTAATTAAAGACCTGATGGCTTGGCAGCAAGAGCAAGTTGCCATGAAGTGGATCGATGGTAGCGAAGTATTGAACATCGAGTCCCGTTTGTCTCCCAATATTAGAGGGGCGGTGTATGAGGAACAATCGGCCCAGTTGGACAGCTACCGTTTGACCCTGGCCTTGGGCCAAGCCGCCGAAGCCAAGGGGGCCCGCCTTCACGCCCGGGAAGTCATTGGACTGGTCATCGACGGCTCGACGGTCACCGGAGTGCGCACCGCCAGCGGTGAGTATTCCGCCGGAACGGTCGTGCTGGCGGCGGGGGTGTGGAGCGCTCCCTTTGGGGAATCGATCAATTTTCCGGTGCCGGTCCGCGCCTTGAAAGGGGAGCGCCTGATGCTCCGCTTCGCCGGAGAACCGCTGCCGGTGCTCATCAGTTCTCCCAAACGGGGTCACATGATCAGCCGACGGGACGGTTTTATGAGCATCGGAAGCACCGGAGGACGGGACTACGACCGGGATGAGCTATTTCTTGGCGAAGGGTTTGACCGCCAGCCCACCGAGAAGGCCCGGGTGGAGTTGCTCCAGCGGGGCATCGACGTTTTCCCCGCCTTGCAGGATGCCGAACTGGTCCAGCAACTGGCCGGGTCCCGGCCCTTGAGTCCGGACCGCTTCCCCATTATCGGCCCGGTACCCGGTTGGGAAGGGATTGTTTTAGCCACCGGCCACGGCACCAAGGGGGTCCACCTAGGCCCCATCACCGGCCGGACGGTGGCGGACTATATCCTGGGGGGCAAGGGCCAAGTCCCGGAGTTAATGCAAGCCTTTTTGCCCGGCCGGTTCTCCCAGGTGGCGGATGAGGAGTACTACAGCAGCAGCCAAAGGGTAGACGAATAGACAAAGTTTGGCCCAGACGGAACCGCTCATCCTGAGCGCAGCGCAGCGGAGTCGAAGGACCAATTCCCCTAAAACCAGAAAGAATCGGACCAGAAGGAGGCGATTATGGCTAAGCTCAAGGGTGGACAGGCGGTAGTCCAGTCGTTACAAGCCCAAGGGGTGGACACGGTCTTCGGCATCATCTCCATTCACATGATGGATATTTATGATGCCTTGTTCGAGCAGCAAAATAACATCCGTTTCATCAGCGCCCGGCACGAACACGGCGCGGCCCTCATGGCCGACGGCTACGCCAGGGTCACCGGCAAGCCCGGCGTGTGTTTCACCAGTACCGGGCCCGGCGCCGCCAACTCCATGGGCGGCATGGGCGAAGCCTATTTCAGCTCCTCGTCAATCCTCAATATAACCAGCACCGCCGAAGAGGAGCTTTACGGCCGCGGCTTGGGAGTCGGGCACGAGATCAAAGACCAGTTGGGTATGTTCACGGCGGTCACCCAGTGGAACAACCACGTCAGCAACCCCGAGGAGATCCCGGACCGTATTTACGAAGCCTTTGAACGGTTCCAGACCCGCCGTCCCCGGCCTATCGAGATTGAGGTGCCTGTCGATATTCAAGCCCAGATTGGGGAGATGGAGATTCCGCAATCCATGCTCCTTCCGGCGCCGGAAGGGGACCCGGCGGCGGTGGAGCAGGCGGCGCGGCTGCTCTTGTCCGGCCGACGGGTCGGGATTCTGGCCGGAGCCGGGGTGCACCGCTCCGGGGCGACTGAGGAACTGGCCCGGCTGGCGGAGAGCCTGGGGGCGCCGGTATTTACCACGCCGGCGGGCAAGGGAGCGATACCCGAGGATAACCCGCTGTCCTTGGGGGTATACGGCGGCATCCCCGGGTGGACCAGAAGCCCCATCGAGGACCCGCTACAGACGTTCTTGGATAGCTTGGATACGGTCTTGGTGGTTGGTTCGAGCCTCTCCCACTCTAGGGCCAAGGCCAAGGGCCTCGAACTGCCCGCCAACATGATTCACGTCGACATCGACGAGGAGTCCATCGGCAAACTCTATAATGCCGCAGTCACCGTGGTGGCGGACGCCGGGGCGGCCCTGCGCCAAATCAACAGCGCGGTCGAAGGTAAGGCGACCCAGCTTCAGGCGGGGTTCGACCGGGAAATCCGCGAGGTCAAGGAAAAGTCCTCCGCCTACTGGTGGCAGGCCCTGCCCAACGAGATGCGGGTGATGGAAGCCATCCGCGGCGTAACCGAACGGGACGCTATCTTTACCGGCGACGCCAACGTGGCGACGCACCGCGGGGCCACCTATTGCCTCGAAGCCTACGAACCCCGCACCTACATGACGCCCCAGTGGGGAGGGCTTGGCTTCGCCTTTCCGGCTGCTGCCGGGGCCAAAGCCGGTCTCCCTGACCGCCAGGTTGTTTGCCTAACCGGGGACGGCGGGTTCCAGTTCAACATTCAAGAGATTGGGACTTGCGTCGAGTACGGCCTGAATCCGGTGGTCTTGGTGTTTAACGACAACTCTTGGGGAGTGCTCAAGGAACGCCAGAAAGACTTTTACGATGGGCGGTACCTAGGCACCGGCCTGCGGAACCCCGACTTTGCCAAGCTGGCGGAAGCCTACGGGGCCAATGGGGTCCAAGTGGCGTCGGTGAAGGAACTGGTCCCGGCCTTGGAGTCGGCCTTGAAGTCGGATACCATCACCGTCATTGACGTGCAAACGCCCAACGAGTTCTCCAACTTTACTTAGAGGGTGTTTAATAAGTCCTCGCAACCAGTCACCTGTCACCCTGAGCCTTTCGGCTGCGCTCAAGATAAACTCCGCGAAGGGTCTAAACTCCTCGCCTTCTTAAAGGCGCTGCTGCGCCGGGCATTTTAGATTCCTCACTTTGTTCGGAATGACAGGGATGGGCCGCACAGAATGGTAGGGATGGGCTGCAATCGGTTTTAAACATCCTCTTAGGGTTCGCCCTTCGGCAAGCTCAGGAGAAGAGACTATGAAACGGGAAATCGAGTTCTACAGCGAGGGGTTCAAGCTTTGCGGCGACGTTTATGTCCCCGACGGCCTTGCCCCGGGAGAGCAACGGTCGGCCGTCTTGCTCTGTCACGGCTATACCGGAGTTAAAGACCTTTACTTGCCTGACAACGCCCGGGCTTTGAATGAGGCCGGGTACGTGGCGATGACCTTCGACTACAAAGGATGGGGAGGCAGTGAGGGCTCGCGCTCCCGGCTGGCCCCCTACAGCCGGGTGATGGACGTCCAAGCGGCTATGACCATCTTGGGAATTCAGCCGGAGGTCGACTCCGGGGCTATCGGCTTGTACGGCACCAGCTACGGCGGGGCCACCGTCTCTTGGGTCGGTGCGGTGGACCCCCGGGCCAAGTGCATCGTCAGCGTGGTGGGCATCGGCCACGGCGCCCGCTGGATGAGCCGGGTCCGCCGGGTGGACGAATGGTACGACTTGCAAGAGCGCTCCCAGCATGACCGGGAGCAACGGGCCGCCACCGGGCAGTCGGAAATGGTGGAGCGCAGCGAGATTCTGCTGCCGGACCGCCAGTCGGCCAAGCTGGCCGAGGAAGCCCGGCGGCATAACCCGGCGGCGGTCAGCACTATTCCTATGGAATACGTCGATGACACCATCGGGTTCAACCCGGAGTGGATCGTGGGCAAAATCTCGCCCAGGCCCATACTGTTCATCACCACCGACGACGACCGCTTGGTCTTGCCGGAGGAGTCGGAGCAACTGTACGCCCACGCCGGCGAGCCGAAGAAGTTGGTGGTCTTGAAGGGTTATGGGCACTACGAGGTCTATGTCGAGCCGGCTTTCAGCGAGGTCATGGCGGAGACTTTGGGGTGGTTTGGGGAGTATATGCCGGCGCGATAAACCGGATTTCGCCCCGTATGCTCTCATTAACGGTCATTGTTTTGGATGATGATTAGCCGCCAAAAGGGAGTGTCCTCAACCATGCTGACGCCGGAACATATCCAGGCTGCCCGTAGCATCGTCAAAGAGGCCGACCGGGCCTTTGACGCCGGCGATGTCCGCCTCGGCTCGCAAAAGCTCTGGGACGCCGCCGCCTCACTGGTCGCCATCGTCGCTAAACAGCGAGGCTGGCCCCACGAAACCCCCAGTGACCTGGGAGACGCCGCCGAATATCTGGGCAAAGAGCGCGGCTATGACCCGGACCTGGGTGGAGAGTTCGGGGCCGCCGAGTACCTTCTCGACAACGCCCGACACAATTTTATGAGACCATACGAATTGGACGACTGCCGCGATGCAGTCCAGAGTTTCATCGAGAACATGCAGGCGCTGACCAGGTGAATCCCAGGGAACACATCGCCGCGGCTTTGGACTTCCTGGATTTGGCGGACCATCCCATCGCGCTCCAAAACCGGTTGCTGCGCTCAGAAATCCTCTGGTGCGCCGCCGCCCATGCAGTCAAGGCCGTCGGCAAACAACGTGGCTGGCGCAACGAAAGCCATGATGACCTCTTTCATATTGCCGGGAATCTGGCGCGTAACCTTGGCAACGATTATCTGAGGTCCGGGTTCAGAAGCGCTGGCCGGTTGCACCGCAATATGTACGAGGGCAGGATGAACGACCGGGACATAGCCAGAGACCAGGGCCGGGTGCGCCGCCTGGTCTATCGCCTTGAAGCGCTGGTCAACTGAGCGGAGTCTGCCCAGCGCAGTCGGCCTAACTGATACTCGCCATAGAGAGAATAACTCAACTATGCTGACACCGGAACAAATCCAGGCTGCCCGTAACATCATCAAAGAGGCCGACCGGGCTTTTGACGCCGACGATGTCCGCCTCGGCTCGCAAAAGCTCTGGGACGCCGCCGCCTCGCTGGTCGCCATCGTCGCCAAACAGCGAGGCTGGCCCCACGAAACCCCCGACGACCTGGGCGACTTCGCCGAACACCTGTCCGAAGAGTCCGGCTATGACCCCGACCTGGGTGCAGAGTTCGGGGCCGCCGAAGACTGCCTTGAAAACGCCCGCCGCGACTTTATGAAATCATACGAAATAGATTACTCTCGCGAGACAGTCCAGCGTTTCATCGAGAACTTACAGGCACTGAACGAGTGAATCCCCGTGCCCACATCGCCGCGGCGGTGGAGTTTCTCGATTTGGCGGACCACTCCATCGCGTTGCGGAACCGGCTACTGCGCTCGGAAATCCTCTGGTGCGCAGCAGTCCACGCAGTCAAGGCCGCCGCCAAACATTGGGGCTGGCGCAACGAAAGCCACCATGACCTTTTTGACGTCACCGAACGCTTGGCTCACAACCTTAACGACACTCGCATAATACACTGGTTTAGGCGCGCCAGCCGGCTGCACCGCAATATGTACGAGGACAGTATGAACGACCGGACCATAGCTAGAGACCGAGACCGGGTGCGCCGCTTGGTTTACCGCCTAGCGGAGTTGGTCAACTGAGAGGTACGGGGCAGTGACGGTCCGGCTGTATCCCGTTGGCGGGGCCAATAGATTACGGAGATAATAGATTACAATGACGGTAAAGGCCCATTGTTCCAAGGACTTTAACGAGGAAATCGACACGCTTGCAAAACGGACTGGCACCAACCAGCTAACTTTCCTGGAAGAGGCGAGGGCAGTCTTTGGGGGAATCGAGTATTTCGACGTGACTAAAAAGAACGGCTGCATCGTGCTTACGCCCGTTCACATCTCTCCGGTGGACGCGGTGAGGGAGAAGCTAGCGAAACGGGGTATAATCGAGACTGACGTGGCGGATGCGATAGCCTGGGCGAGACGGGGCAACGGCGGTTGAGGTAGGAAGGCCGCCGTATCCCGAGCGAAAAGGAGGGATTGACGATGGCCATTTCAAATGACATCTTCAAGAATACCGACGGGAAAGAAAACCCGGTCGTGGGCAAAGAATTTGAAATAACTGCCCAACAATATTTCAGGCGACTTGAGAGATTGGAACTCACAAGGTCGTTTGAACTCAAAATAGGGCTTAGGGAGAAGAAGAAACACCAGTTTGATTTGGGTTCAGAGCGAATGCGGGTGTTGGTGGAATGCAAATGCCATACTTGGATGAGAAACGGCAATACCCCTACAGGAAAAATGCATGCCTGGAACGAAGCGATGTTCTTGTTTTACTTGGCACCAGATGAATACCGGAAAATCCTTTTGTTTTGCGGGATTATAACGAAAAGCGAAAAGAAACCCTGGCGGAGTATTACGTTAGAACCTACGCCCATTTCATACCAGATGGCGTTGAAATAATAGAGTCGGACAAACAAGGGGCATCAGTCAGGGTCGTCAAGCAGGCCATATAAATCCCTTCAAAGTCTTCCACTATAAGCCCGCCTCTTTCCAGTACTATTTTGTCCTCCCTTGCCTGAAGCCGCCGTAAGGCACCCCCATCCTATTCACAGTGGCCGTAGACGGGAAGAGTTGCTGGGGGATGTGGGAAGGAGGCCGCCAATTGGGGTTGGTGCATCTGTTTGCCCAAGAGGCCCAGGTGTCCCTGAACCAGGAGTTGACTCCTTACCATGTGGATGAGGCCAAAGCCACCCAGAGCTGGATTGAAGAGCAAGCGGCCCACTTCCCGGGATTGGTGGTGTTGACTGGGGACGCGCTGCTGGTAAGTAGCCCCGATGCTTTCGCCGACAGCCTTTGCGGCACGGGCGTCCGGAAGTTCATCGCCCAACCCTTCCACTTCCAACGAGGGAAGTTCTTGGCCGGGACCCGCGACAAGGCGTTCGACCTGATGGCCCAGAAGTTGGGTTGTGACCGGAAGTCGTTCCGTACCGAGTACCTGGAGCACTACAGAATGGGCTTCGACGTGTTGAAGGACACTTTGCCGGAGTTGGGCGAGGGCAAGGACGGGTTCAGACCACCCTTCGAGGAAGATATACAAAAGGAGACCTTTGCATAACCGGGACTGCTGCGCGCAGGTATCGAGAAATGTAGGGGCGACCCTTGTGGTTGCCCTTGGGGGTGACAACGTCAAGGCACCCACAAGGGGTGCCCCTACGGGGTTACGCAAAGGTCTCAATAAGGGAGAGCCGTCGAAAAGTTTAGGACAGTTTAGCGAAAAATCGTAAGCCTCCTAAGCTGAGTATAATTGGGCGATTGAGGGGGGTACCAGTGAACGCAGATATTAGCCGGGCCCTAAATCAGGACCGTACCATCGACATCACCACCACCGGCAAGAATTCGGGGCAGCCCCGGCGCAAAGAGATCTGGTTTCATAACCTGGAGGGCCGCTTGTTCATCACCGGCACCCCGGGGCGGCGGGACTGGTACGCCAACCTGGTGGCCCGCCCGGAGTTCACTTTCCACCTGAAGCAGACGACAAAGGCGGACTTGTCCGCCAGAGCGACGCCGGTGGTGGACCAGGAGCAGCGGCGGGAGATTATAGCCGGAATTCTGCGAAAAATAGGCGGCAATCGGGACTTGGAGTCCTGGGTGGCCGGCAGCCCGCTGGTGGAGGTGAAGTTGCTTGACACCACTCTTGGGCAACCGTAGGATGTTAGCTGACAGAGTGTTGACTTTTACCTAGGATCTAAACCTGAATCTAACTCCAGAGGAGGGATAGCCATGCCTCACGGAGATGATATTGCCTTGATGGCCCACCTGATGCGGCGGGCCGGTTTTGGGGCTCCCCGGGAAGAACTGGAAGCTCGGGTCGCCAAGGGCTATGAAGCTACCGTGGAGGAGCTTCTACACCCTGAAGAGCAACCACCAATTGACGAGGCCCTCCTGTACCGGGTTTTCCCGGGCTACGAAGGCGCCTTGGGCCCTCCCATAAACCAGGCCGACTGGGTGTACCGGATGATCAACACCAAGCGGCCTTTAGAAGAAAAAATGGCGCTCTTCTGGCACCAGTTGTTTGCCACCGGCAACTCCAAAGTAGACAATCCCCCGGAGCTTACCCAACAGATCGCCATGCTCCGCAAATACGGGTTGGGGAGCTTCCGAGACCTGTTGGTGGAGTTGGCCAAATCGCCGGCCATGATCTACTGGCTGGACAACAACGGCAATCACAACGGGGCGATCAACGAAAACTGGGGCCGGGAGCTCATGGAGCTTTTCTCTTTGGGCGTGGGCAACTACTCCGAAGAGGACATCAAAGAAGCTTCCCGGGCCTTTACCGGATGGACCGTCGCCCCCAAGATTCCCCGGAACCCGCTGGGCCGCTTCTACTGGAAGTTCGAATACAAGCCCGAGGACCACGACGACGGCGAGAAGACTTTCTTGGGGCAGACTGGCCGGTTCAACGGCAGCGACGTTATCGACATCATCGCAAGCCAACCGGCCTCTCCCCGGTTCTTGGCCCGGCACCTGTACAATTTCTTTGTAGCCGATGAACCTCAAGTGCCTAGCTGGAATATCACCCCGCCCCAAGACCCCGAGGCCATCCAGACCTTGGTGGACGTTTACCACGAGTCCAACTACGACATCCGCTCGATGCTCCGCGTGCTGTTCAACTCGGACTTCTTCAAAAATGCCCGCTTTGCCCGGGTCAAGAGCCCGGCTGAGTTGGTGGTGGGGACCGTTCGCCTAGTGGGCAACTTCAACGGCCCCAGGCCCGGTTTCAACTCCTTGGCCTTCGAGTGCGCCTATCAGGGGCAGGAGTTGCTCAATCCGCCCAGCGTAGAGAGCTGGCATACCGGGTCGGAATGGATAGATGGCGGAGCCTTGGTGCGAAGAGTGAATTTCGCTTCCGGCCTGTTGGGCAACACCTCGCTACCCGGCATCCGCTCCGTGGTCGAGCACCTGAGGTCCCAAGGGGACCTCTCGCCCGCCGAGTTGGTGGCCGCTTGTCTCGACGCGGTGGGCCCGCTGGAGGTCAGCGAGTCGACCCACGCCGAACTGCTGGCCCAAGCCCAAGAGAGCGGAGACCTCAGTTGGGACTCCAAAGAGGATATTAACGAGTCTGAGGCTAGGATCGGCGTCATGCTGGCCCTAATCGCCGCATCCAGGGACTATCAATTCGCATAGAAGGTGTTTCAAAAGCCCTTTCTCCTTGGGGAGAAGGTTGGGATGAGGGGAAATGCCTGGCGACGGCCAAGGTAGTTCACCGCTAGAATAGCCCTCACCCTAACCCTCTCCCAGAGGGAGCTGACAAGGGTAGGCAAAGTATGAAATAGGCATAAGAACTTGGAAAGCGCACAGCTTTCTGGCATCTTTTTGGTGAGAATCAGAAAGGCTGCCAGAGGTTCGCCATGCGCTTCCCAACCGAATACTACCAGATGAAGCAGACCATACAATACTACATGCCGCATCTCAGAGGGTCTCAGTTGAAGGGACTGGTCCTGTGGGTGTACGGCATCATAATGGCCCAGAGCGGCTGCCAGAACGCGGTCGCCGCTGAGCTTTCGTTCATAGGCAACTTCAACAGCATACGGCAGTATCTCCGGGAGGGCTGTACAATGGGCAGGACCGCGCCAACCCGTGCGGAGTGCAGTTGGATGTCAGACTGTGCTTCGTTCCACTGCTGCGATGGATTCTCAATTGGTGGAAGTCTGACAGATTGGTGCTTGCCATAGACCCGACGATGAAGGGCGACCGGATAAACGCCATTGCGATAAGCGTGGTCTATCGCAGTTGCGCTATTCCGGTGGCCTGGCACATCCTGCCCGCCAACAAACCCGGGCAGTGGATAGCGCCGGCGGTGAGTCTGCTGAAGTTGCTGTCCGAAGCGGTGCCGCCGGACATGAGCGTGCTGGTGATGACTGACCGCGGTTTGAGGAGTCCGCGGCTGTGGGAGCAGATACGCTCTGTGGGGTGGCATCCTTACATGCGGCAATCGGTCAACACCGTGTTCTGCCCTGACGGAGGAACCCGCCTGCCGGCGCGAGCGTTGGTGCCGGGGCCGGGGCACGCATATGTTGGGTCCGGGACGGCTTTCAGGGACAGCAGCAAGCGCCGCCGCGGGACGGTGATTGTGGTCTGGGACCAGGGCCAAGACGAGCCGTGGGTGGTGATGACCGACCTGCCGCCCGGCGAAGCAGGGGTGTGCTGGTACATGCTCCGGTTCTGGATAGAACTGGGCTTCAGAGCACTCAAGAGCTTGGGGTGGCAGTGGCAGAACACTCGCAGGACCGATCCCGAACGGGTGGCGAGGCACTGGCTTGCGTTGTCGGTGGCGACGTTCTGGACGCTGGCGTATGGGACCAGGGTAGAAGACGCCAATGAGCTTGGCATAGCGCCCGGCCATCTCAGAGCACCGCCGAAGGCTCTGGCGTCCACTCACCGCAGCGCTTGGAGCGCTCCCAAACGGACTATCAGTGTACTGCGGCAGGGCATCATCTGGCTGAGACGGCTGCTGCCCAAGGGCAGACTTTGGCGCAGGGTCTGGCTGCTTCCTGAACCGTGGCCGGAACCGTCGCCCGATATGAAGCTCATCTACCATGCAGAAACCTGAAACAATCAAATGCCTACCCTTGTCAGCCCAGAGGGAGAGGGAACTTTGCAGACACTCGCTTAACCCGCGCGCCGGCAAGCCGACGACAACAGGAGGAATGGCTATGGCAACCACCAAGAAGGACCCGGTGCTGGTTATCTTGCAGCTAACCGGGGCCAACGATTACCTGAACACGATAATCCCTTACACCAATCCCTACTACCGGGACGCCCGGCCCAGGGTGGGTATTCCGGAAGACCAAGTGATCCCCATCGACGGCGAGTTGGCCTTCAACCCCAACATGGGTCCGGTGAAGAAGCTCTACGACGAAGGCAAACTTGCCATCGTTCACGGCATAGGTTATGAGAACTCGCCCCGCTCCCACTTCCGCTCCATGGACATTTGGCACACTTGCGAGCCCGACAAGGTGGGCACCGAGGGTTGGGTCGCCAAGGTAATCCGGGATTTGGACCCCAATGGAGAGAACGTGCTGAAAGGGGTCAACTTCGGCCAAGGTCTGCCGCGGGCCCTAGCGCTGCGAGGAGTGCCCATCACCTCGGTGTCTAACCTGGAGTCCTACGGCGTAATGTCGGGGGTGCCCGGAATCGCCGAGCAAGACCGGACTAAGATTCTGGAACGGTTCGCCCGCATGTATGCCCCGGCCATCGGCACCGGCGCCACCATGGACTATCTGGGCCAGACCGGGCGAGACGCGCTGAAAGGCGCCGACATCATCAAGAGCGCCCCCGAAAAGTACTCGTCGTCTATCGAGTACGCGGAGACACCCATCGCCAAGGCCCTAAGAGACGTGGCCCGAGTGTACCTTGCCGATTTGGGGACGCAGATTTTCTACACTGCCCACGGCAGTTTCGACACCCACTTCAACCAGCCGCCGATGCACCAGAAGCTCTGGATCGACACCTCCGCCGCCATCAGCGATTTCTTCGACGATCTTAAGGAGCACGATGCTGGCGACAACCTGATCATGATGCTGTTCACCGAGTTCGGCCGCCGGGTGCGCGACAACGGCACCGGCACCGACCACGGGGCCGGCGGCGTTGCCTTCGTCATCGGCAACGGCGTCAAGGGCGGCATGTACAGCCACTATCCTTCAGTCAAGCCCGAAGACCTGACCCAAGGCGACTTGGAGCCCAACTACGACTTCCGGGGCTTCTACTCCACCGTGGTCGACAAGTGGCTGGGCTTGGACCCGGTGCCCATTGTCGGCGGCAAGTTCGAAGAACTGGACTTTGTTTAGACACTTAGTCAAGTAAAACCTTGATTAACATCAGTCCCGCAGTAAGCCGCTCAGGAGGACCGCGATGCTGACCACCGTCGCCGCCGGGCGAGTGTTCGATTACAGCCATTGCATCGGGATGTACGCGATGGCCGGGCAGGGGTTCTGGTCTCCCCAGGACTTCGCCTTGGGTTCCAACGGCCGCTTCTACGTTTTGAGCCGCGGCGCTGAGGAGTTGGGCCAGCGTATTTCTACCGTGAGCTTGGACCATGAGTTTTTGGGCCAGTTCGGCGCCAATGGATCGGGCGACGGCCAGTTTATTTGGCCGCGCTCCATAGACCTAGACCAAGACGAAAACATCTACGCCACGGACGAATACTTGAACCGGGTATCCGTCTTCAACAGCGAAGGCCGATTTTTGTCCGGTTGGGGTACGGCCGGCAGCGGTGACGGGGAGTTGAACGGGCCTTCGGGGATCGCCTTTGACTCCAATGACGATGTGTTCGTGGTAGACAGTCTCAACAACCGGGTGCAGAAATTCTCGAAAGAGGGGAAGTACCTGGGCCAATGGGGAGAGCAAGGTTCCGGCGACGGCCAACTGGATATGCCGTGGGGCGTCTGCATCGACGCCGCCGACCAAGTCTATGTCGCCGATTGGAGGAACAACCGGGTGCAACAGTTCAGCCCCGAGGGTGACCTGCTCCTCAAGTTCGAGGGGTCGGATTCCGGGGTAGGGAGCCTCAACGGCCCCTCCGGGGTGGCGGTGGACTCCGAGGGCGACGTCTACGTGACCGACTGGGGCAACCACCGGCTTCAGATTTACGGTCCCAACGGCAAGTTCGTCACCACCTTGGTTGGCGATGCCCAGACTCCTTCCCCATGGACGCAGACTTACATCGACGCCAATCCGGACATCATCAAAGCCCGGCGCCGGGCGGATATGGAGCCGGAATGGCGCTTCCATCGGCCGGTGGCGGTTAACATTGACGACCAAGACCGGATCTTCGTGCTGGAGTCCTCCAGGCACCGCCTCCAAATCTACGACAAAGTAAAGGAATACGTGGAGCACCCGATTAACTTGTAAGTCTAAAGACCCAAGTTGATCACCATTGGGACCCAGCGTTGGCCTTCAGCCTCGGTGGGTCCCTTATTTTCAATTTTGCTCGCAACCGCTCACCTGTCACCCTGAGTAAAGCGAAGGGTCTAGACTTCTTGCCTTCTTAAGCGTTGCTGCTGCCAAGCATTTTAGATTCCTCACTTCGTTCGGAATGACAGGGCCCGTCCTGAGCCTGTCGAAGGGATGGGCCGCAATCGGTTTTTAAACACCCTCTTAGGCTGATCTGTCCCCAGGAGTCGTCAATTGTCTACTCCGAAAACGCCACTGGTCGATGCTGAGCATGGCCTGGTAAGCCGGCGAATATTCGTCGAGGAATCAATTTATCAGCGAGAGTTGGAGCGTATCTTTGCCAGGTGTTGGCTTTTCCTGGGCCACGAAAGCCAGATTCCAAACCCCGGCGACTTTATGACTACCTACATGGGGGAAGACCCTGTATTGGTGGTGCGGGACACGCAGGGCGAGGTGAAAGCCTTCCTCAACGTGTGCCGGCACCGGGGAAACCGGTTGTGCCGGGCCGACGTAGGGAACGCCAGCGCCTTTATCTGCGCCTATCACGGCTGGACTTACACCAACGAAGGTAAGTTGCAAGCCGTTCCAAATCTCCAAGACGCCTACTATAACGAGTTGGACACCGACAACTGGGGGCTCAGCCCGGTAGCCCAACTGGACAGCTATAAGGGGCTGGTCTTTGCTACCTTCGATCCGGCGGCGCCCCCTCTCCCGGAATACTTGGGAGAGATGGCTTGGTACCTCGATGTATTCGTGGACCGGTGCGAGGGCGGGATTGAGGTTATAGGGCGGCCCCACAAGTGGGTGGTCCCTTGCAACTGGAAGTTTCCTTCGGAGAACTTCGCCGGGGACTTGTACCACGCCCCTTGGAGCCACTTGTCGGCTATCACTACCGGGTACGGGGCCACCGCCGCCAACCGGCAGAACTGGACAGGGAGGATAGTCTCTCCCGGAAACGGCCATGGCATAGTAACCGTGGGTCCCAATGATAAGACCGCGCCGCCGATACCGGAGATTTCAGCCTATGAGGAACGGGTCTTACCAGAGATGCACCGGCGGCTTGGTCCCCGCCTGAGCCGGGTCCAGCCCCTATTCGGCACGGCCTTCCCGAACTTCTCCTTTAACCGGGCGCCCGCCCACACCCTACGAGTCTGGCATCCCAAGGGCGTCGACAAGACTGAGATCTGGGTATGGGCTTACGTCGACCGCTCGGCGCCCGCCGAGGTGAAGGATGCAATGCGATTGGCCAGTTTACGCAGCTTTTCCGCTTCGGGAACCTACGAGCAGGATGACATGGACAACTGGCAGGGATGCACCGAGACCGCCCGGGGAGTGGTCTCCCGCCGCTACCCGCTGAACATGCAAATGGGCTTGGGCCACGAAGGCTTCCACGAGGACCTGGGCGGCTGGGCCAGCGATTTCAGGATGAGCGAGAGCAACCACCGGCGCTTTTACCAACGCTGGGCGGAGCTTATGGGCCTGGATTAATTCAGGTGTGGCCCTGATTGCGGCTAAGGCTTCGGATGTGTGCGGTGCGACCTGTTCTTGGGGCCGCTCGTCGGCCCACACCAGACCGGCCAGCACCCGCTTGGTTCCTTCATGTGTCACGTCGTCCAGCCCGGCCCGCCAGTGGGCATCGGCGATAGCGGCCGGTCCAGCTTCAACGTGGTGGCCCTCGCCTCGGCTTACGCCCGCCGCGCCAGATACGCCGCGACGAACTCCGGGCTAGAGGGAAGGGACGAAGCCCCGCGCCCTTCGGCGCGATTGCGGTGTGGCTGGCGGTTGCAATTGTCATTGCTTCACTCTCCCGGCAGTTGATGAATCGGCGCCGGATTACCCGGCCCGGACTATCTGGACCACCAAGGCGGCGATGATGCCGCCGCCGATAGCCCACGTTGCCAGAAACAGCCGGTCTACCCTGGCGTTGACCGCCCGGAGTTCCTGGCGGAGTTCCTGAAGGACTAGAACCACGTGGTTCATTTGCCCTTCCAGCCGCCCCATCCGGGTATCGTCGGATTCGGTTGCCGTTGTCATTGCCAACTCCCTAACGCCTGATACCTGATAAAGGTAATCCCGGTACGGGCGGGCTTAGGTCAACGTTTTCAGGAAGTCCGCAATGGCCTGGTTGACCTCCACCGGCTTTTCCGCCATGGGAAAGTGGCCCGCTTGGGAAAACTTCAAGTACTTGGACCCGGCCACGGCCTGATGTATCTCCAGTTCGTATTCCGGCGGCTCCAGAGGATCATCCACTCCCCGGATTAGCAGCAGTGGCGGCTTGAGGGAGCCAATGCGGTCCCGGACGTCGAAGCGGTCGATAACCAGCAAGTCGTTGTACTGAGAGGTAGGCCCCACCTTCCGGTGGCGCTCAACCAAGCGTTCCCGCAGCTCCTCGTCAATGAACATCATGGCGTGGCGCATGGCGTCCAGCCACTGGTCAAAGCTACTTGGGTCCTGGGCGGCCTTTAGCCGCATCTCCAGGCTTCCCGGGGCCCGTTCCTTGGGTTTCATAGCTACGGTCATCAGCACCAGCCCTTTGACCTCCTCGGGGTAGTCCAGCGCGTATTGCAAGGCGATGCAAGCCCCAAGGGTGAACCCGCACAACACCAAGTCCCGGTCCGCCCCGTTGGCCCACAGCCATCCCCTAAGCCACTCGGTATACCGCGCAACATCGGGGCATGGGGCGCCGGATAAGTGGCCGGGCAGGTTGGGCGCCAAGCTGCCGGGGAAGCGGGTTAGCTGGTGGGTGAAGCCCTCGGCGCAAGCGCCTGCTCCCGGGCCGTGAATGAAAACTAGCTGGCTCATGGGGGCTCCTTTGATTAAAGTACCGGTGCTTAAATCACCGGCCAACGCTGCGGAAAGGATATTCCGGTGCGTTGCAGCATGTCCTGGCCCAGCTTTTGTACCTTCTGGATAAGCTCCCACTCGTCCACAAACACCGGAGTATGGTCTTCCACTACCACCCTGCCATCCACGATTACGGTGTGGACGCTACGTCCGTCGGCGTTGTACACCAAATTATTTACCGGGTTAAATATGGTGCGCCACTCAGGCCGCTTGGTGTCGAAGAGCACCAGATCGGCCTTCTTGCCCTCTTCGATGGAACCGATGTCATCACCCAAGCCGAGAGCCGTTGCGCCTTGAATGGTCGCCATCTCCAAGGCCGTCTCCGCAGGGATAACGTCCGTGGTCTGCCGGGCGTCTTTGAAAAGCACCGTAATCAGGTACATGGAACGCATGGTCTCGATTAAGCTGGAATTGTTGCCGGCGTCGGTGCCCAGCCCGACGCAAACCCCCTTTTCCAGCATCTCCGGCAGCAGTCCCTGGGAAGTAATGCCCTGGCCCATCTTCAACGCTGCGGTGGGGCACATCACCGCCTTGGCGCCGGTGCGGGCCAAGCAATCGACCTCGGCTTCATCCAACCCGATTACGTGGGCCAACAACACGTTCGGCCCCAACACGCCGATGTCCTCCAGATATTCCACCGGGCGCTTGCCGTAGCGGCTAAGGAAGGCGTTCACGGCGGCGGGGGCGTTTCCTTGGTGTAGAGTCAGGCCGGTATGGTTCCGGTCCGCAATTTCCTTGGCGGCCGTCAGCAGCTCCGGCGTGCAGTAGTCGGCGGCGAAGGGCATGGCCCAAGCGCGGACTCGACCGTCAAGCTTGCCGTCGTAAGACTGGACCGTCTCCTCCATTTGGGAGACGGCGTCGGCCAAGGAGTATACCGGCAGGTTCAAGGGGTTGGGCCGGTCTACCACCTGCTTGCCGGTTACGATGCGGCAGCCCGACTCCCGGTAAGCCGCCAAGCAAGCGTCCAAAAACTTGGTGCTACCCGGGTCCAGAAAACAGGTAGTGCCGTACTTGAGTAGCTCCGTGATGCCCAATAGTGAAGTTAGGTATTCCTCCTCTTCGGTCATGGCCGCCTGAAGAGTGAAAACGTTGGCCAGGTAGTCCCCGGGGGCCAAGTTATCGGGGAATATCCCTCTGGTGGCATGGGCGTAGCTGATGTGCATGTGGCCGTTGCAGAAGCCCGGCGTAATCACCATCTCGCTGGCGTCGATTACCCGGTCCGCGGCAACGCCCGCCAATTCCGAGGACTTACCAACCTTGGCAATCCTCTGTCCTTCAATCAGGACGGACCCGTCCTGAATAATCCTTCGCCCTTGGTCCACCGTCAAGATGAACCGGGCGCCCTCGATTTTTAGAGTGGCGCCAGCCATATATCCTACACCTCTCCCAACTCAGTATCGGCCGCTAGGGCCTTTCAGTTCTCCGCCTAGCACCAACTCCCCCGCTCATCCTGCCCTTCGACAAGCTCAGGAGAAGCGGAATGTAGCGCAGCGGAGTGGAGCGCAGTGAAGGGCCGTCCGCAGCCGGGAAAATCCTTCGACTCCGCTGCGCTACGCTCAGGATGAGCGGAGAAATCAGCTTTAGAACAAGACCGAAAGACCCTGATCGGCTGTCTAGCCCGGGTTGACCGTGACCCCAACCACGCCTATGATGCTGTTACCGGACAACTCCAGTCCCTGTCTAACAAAGACGACCGAGTAAGGCCGGGGCCATCGAACAAAGCGCTCCAATTGGTAATTCGCCCCCATTAGACCACCCTTATTCTAATCTTAGGAGAAAGGCGCCGTCATGGACAAAGCCGACATTCCTTTCCTATCCGCCTCCCAGTTATCCGAAGCCATTAAGCAACGGGAAGTATCCTCAGTGGAGGCGGTGGAAGCCTACTTGGAGCGAATCGACAACCTCAACAGCAAGCTGTATGCCTACCTGACCGTGGCCCGGGAAGAGGCGCTGCAAGCCGCCCAGGCCGCGGACCAAGCCTTGGCGCGCGGTGAAGACTTGGGCGCGATGCACGGCGTGCCGGTGGCGGTGAAAGACCAAGTATACACCGCTGGCATCCGCACCACCGGAGGCAGTCCCATATTCAACGATGTCGTCCCCACCGAAGACGCCACCGTAATCGCCAACCTGAAGTCCGCCGGGGCGGTGCTGCTGGGCAAGCTGAACATGACCGAGTTCGCCACCACCGGCCTTTCTCACGGCTACGAGACCGCCCGCAACCCTTGGAACCTGGACCGCTATACCGGCGGCTCCAGCAGCGGCTCCGGGGCGGCCACCGCCGCTTTTCTGTGCGCTACGTCCCTGGGCGAGGATACCGGCGGTTCCGTCCGGTTTCCGGCAACCTGGTGCGGCCTGATGGGCCTGCGGCCCACTTGGGGCCGGGTCAGCCGCTACGGAGTAATGCCGGGAGTTTGGTCGATGGACCAAATCGGCCCCATCTCTCGCACGGTCGAGGACTGCGCGATTACCCTGCAAGCCATTGCCGGCCGCGACCCCAAGGACCCTTACACCGCCGACCTGCCGGTGCCCGACTATCGCCAGGGTTTGACCGACAACATTCGAGGGCTACGAGTGGGTGTAGTCCAAGAGATGCTGTACTCCGAGGAAGTGACTTCGGAAGTCCGGGACGCAGTTTCTCTTGCCGTAAACGGGCTGAGTGAGTTGGGCGCTTCCGTAGAGGAACTGTCGATCCCCTTGACCGCCCACGCCGGGACCATTTCTGCGGGGCTCCGGGTCGAAGCGCCCACCAACTACCGGAATCTGCTACTTAACCACTTGCAGGAAATAAATCACGACAACCGCATCGGCTTCTTGACGGGAAGTCTTATTCCCGGCAACGCTTACTATAAAGCCCAGAAGCTCCGCTCCCTGCTCCGGCAGGAAATACTGGACGCTCTGCAAAAGGTTGACGTGCTGGCGGTCCCCACCGCCGGGGTGGCTGCCCAACCAGTAGTGCCCGACCCGGTGATCAATGCCAAGGACAAAGCCAACCGCATTCCCTACTTGCTGACCACCGCATTCGCCTTGGGCAGCATCCCCTCGGCCAGCATTTGCTGCGGCTTCACCGCCGAGGACCTTCCCATCGGGCTCCAGATTGGCGGCAGGCCCTTTGCCGAGCAAACCGTCCTGAACGTGGCTTACGCCTACGAACAAGCCAATGAGTGGCGCCGCCGAAGACCGCCCATCTAGTTGGCCTCATACCGGGGTATTTCAGGGGTATTTCAATTGCCACCCCGATGTCACCCCTGTCACCCCGAGCGGAGCGAGGGGTCTAAAATCCTTGCCGGGAGAACGGTTTAACCGCCAAGGATTTTAGATTCTTCGCCGCAAAGCGGCTCAGAATGACATCTGCCGGAGGGCGGCTTCCGGTTTTCACCGAGCATTAAAAGACCTTGGGCCTCACACGGATTCGGACAGACCGGATGGCCAGAGATGGGTAAACTGGGGGCTCGGCAAGTCGGGCTTACTCCCCGGCGGATGAAAGGCGGCTACGGCGGAAACTATCCCGTAGGCCAGTGCTCCCAAGAGCGCGATTATGCCGACGACTTTAACGGCCAGCCGCAGACCCTTTCGCCAATTCTTGCCGTGACTGCGAAGCCAGCCGATGCCAATCCAAGTAAAAACAACGGCCCAAAACACCGCGATTATAGAGAGGAGTAACCCGAAGGGGCAAACTGCTGCTACAAAGGTCAGAAGGATAAAAAGGGTGGCCGTCCCGAGTTCTCCCGAATCAGCTACGATGAAGGCCACTGCATTACTTCCTAGCCTCCTGTCTCGTTACAATTACCTCTCTATTGAGAGCGCTAAGCTACATTTCCTTTGACGGGGACCGCTAATACAGGTACATCAAAGGCCCTGCTGAGTGTGCAATCATCCCAATTGACATAAGGCTCATAGTTGCTAGAATAGGGCTCGGCGCAGTGGCCGGCACTTTAACAATCATATAGGAAGGGGGATTCTACAGGGGTTTCTTCTCTTTCAGACTGGAAAGGAGAGAGTCTGTGGCTACAAGACGAATAAGCGGAAAGGACTTTGAAGAGCGGCTCCGGACAAGGCTTGGAACATGGTGCGACATTGCATATGATCCAAATTTCGATCACAGTTATAAGATTGACTTTACCATCACCAGATTCAGGGATACCTTCTTCACCAACCCCATCGGCATTCAGGTTACACTGAAGGACGATGATGTTAGGAAGCAGAGCGAATTCTTGAGAATCCATCAGCAAGGGAAGGTAGTACCCAAGAGCGTGTTCATCGAAATATCCCCCCAAGCTGACCTGGATGGGGCAGCAACGGTTGCCTATTTCGCCTTGGGAGCCCTTACTTTTGGCAAACAATACCAAGACAAAGATATTAAAGTGACTGGCATTCGCATCGAGAGCGACCTCTCCTACGAATTCTTCGATCTGGAGGAAAACACTCGGAACCTCCGGGCGGTCGCATCGAGCAGAGTTGCGGTAAGTGAGCCGGAGAACCTGCTCACCGGAGAGCTATTCCGGTACAACCAAGAGAGGGGCTTCGGGTTCATCAGATGTCCTAGCCGTGGCGAAAATTTCTACGTCCACATCAGCAAGGCCGAAGGAAACCTAAGGAATGTTTTACTAGGCCAAGTTGACACCCAATTTGTAGTTTGGGACGGGTTTTACGACCCCCCCATCCCGGTTATGTTTGTCGACGGGGGTTACAGAGAGGGCCATAACAATCCACAAGCTCTATACGTCAGAGCTGGCTGAACCTTCGGCTTTCACCGGGCGACTGTTACCTGGCGCCTAAAAAATAAACTGAAAGAAGGGAAGTGATTCCTGACGCCCCCGGTCCTGGTTGCGGCGAATATTCACCAGAACCGGCCAACTGCGCTACCCTCTCCCAATGGGAGAGGGTTTTTTATTGTCGGAGAACCAAACGCCCTAGGCTACAGCCGTTCTGCCTTGAATCGGCATTGCGGTTGTTGTATGCTGCCCGCAGTATAGAGAGGCACGGCGGCGCTTAGCAGCCTTCCATTGGAATTAGACGCTTGGGCGCAGACGCCGGGCAAGTCCACCAATACCGGGGGTCTATGATGAAATTTGGTCTATTTACTATCGTGCCTTGGCATGAAAGCAAGACCCAGGAGCAATCTCTAAACGAGTCTCTAGAGCAAATCGAATTGGCCGACCAGTTGGGTTTAGACGAGGTGTGGGTCGGCGAGCACCGGTTTTCCCGCCACGGGCTGGTGTCCGGGGTCTGGTCCTTCTTGGGACAAGTCGCCGCGCGAACCAAGCACGTCCGCATCGGCACCGCAGTGGTGGTCCTTCCCTTGCACAACCCGGTCTTGGTGGCCGAAGAAGCGGCGATGGTGGATGTGCTTAGCGGAGGACGCCTCAACTTTGGCATCGGCGCCGGGTATCAACGCCAAGAGTTCGACGGGGTCGGTGTAGACATCAACGAGAGCCGGGAGCGGTTCACCGAGGCAGTGGACGTGATCATCAAGGCGTGGACCGAGGATCGGCTGACCTATCATGGGAAGTACACCAATGTAGACGACCTGTGGGTGCTGCCGAAGCCGCTGCAACAACCTTATCCACCCTTGTTCCAAGCCGTCAGCACCAGCCCGGCCAGCATCGAGTTTGCTGCCAGCCGCCGGATACAGGTGATCGCTGGCGGCCCCACCGACATCCTGGGCCAAGCGCCTCAAGTGATTCAAAGCTGGCGCGACAAAATGGACCAGTTCAAGCATCCCCATGCCCATCTGGACCCGCCCATGTCCAAGGCGATATACGTGGCCCCCACCATGGAAGAGGCCGAGCGCGACCCCGTTGGGCTTGAGGACTTCTCCTCTCGCATCCTGCGTTCGGTGGGCACCAACGGCGCGGCCATCGGTATGCCGATTGACGCCAACGGCAACATCCCTCCGGGCTACGAGCACTGGGCCAACCGGCAACAAGACCGGGACCGGCGGGACGATCCGGGCCACGCCGGGCTACCGCCCCTCCGGGGAACGCCGGAGGTGGTCATCGAACGCCTGAAAGAGACCCAAGCCGCGGGCATCAATCACGTCTTCGGCGCTTTTGGGTTCCCCGGGCTGCCCCATGAGAAAGTAATGCGGTCCATCGAGCTTTTCGCCACCCAGGTTATGCCCCATTTCCAGGAAGCGCCGGTGGCCTGAGCGCGGAGCTTCAGACCGCTCATCCTGAGCGAAGCGCAGCGCAGTCGAAGGACCGTCCACGCTTGAGAATACCCCTCGACTGAGCTCCACTTCGTTCCGCTCCGCTCAGGGTGAGCGGAAAATTGGCTTTACGGCAAGAATTATAGGAACAATACATCAGGGGAGAAGATAATGGACTTCGGGACGTTTACGGACTTTCACGTCCGCCAAGGCATGAGCCAGCCGGAGGCGTTTGACGAATCGTTCTCCCAGGTTGTCGAGGCGGAGAACCTGGGTATTGACTCTATTTGGCTGGCCGAGCACCACTTCAGCCCCGACCGGTCGGTGTTGGCTTCGCCCATGGTGCTCTCCAGCGCCATTGCCGCCCGCACCAGCAAGATACGGATTGGACTGGCGGTCCAAGTGCTGCCCTTAACCAACCCCCTACGGGTTGCCGAGGAAGCGGCCACCGTCGATCACGTTAGTAAGGGCCGGTTCGAGTTCGGCATCGGGCGCAGCGGTCTGACCAAGTACTATGAAGGCTACAACGTACCCTACACCGAGAGCCGCCCCCGGTTTCTGGAGGCGCTTGAGGTCATTATGTCCGCCTGGAAACAGGACCAGTTCTCCTTCCAAGGGGAGCACTACTCCTATCAAGACGTCACCGTGGTGCCCAAACCCTACCAGGAACCGCATCCGCCAACCCGCATAGCGGTTGCCAGCGAAGACACCTTCTCTCTGGCCGGGAAATTGGGGCATCACATCTTTGTCAGCGCCAATACGCCGATCCCCCAGCTTCAAGAGCGCCTGTCTTTGTACTGGGACGCCCGGCACGAGGCTGGACACACCGGTCCCGGGGAGGTCTCTCTGCGTATCCCGGCCTACGTGGCCGAGGAATCGAGCAAGGCCTCCGACGAACCCGAGGCCAGCACCAGGCACGCCATTCAATACGCCGCCCGGGAGCTAATCAAGAGTATCGCCAGTGAGGAGGGTAGGACCCGCCTGCTCAGCGCGGCCAACGCTCCCTACAGCGAGATCCTCAAGAACCGGGTCATGTACGGCACGCCAGAGGAGGTCATCGACCGGATCCAAGAGTACCGGGAGAAACTGGGCATTACCGGCATGGTAATGGAAGTGAATTACGGCGGCCAGATACCCAGTGACCGGGTAGCCAACTCCGTTCGGCTGATCGCTGAAAAGGTGATGCCCGAGTTCAAGTAACCCTTCTCCGAAGCCCAACGCCATCAGATGCCAAATGGGGCGCCTGCGACTCGCTGATCGCGGCGCCCCTATCCCTTCATCCCTTCGACAAGCTCAGGACAGGCCTAACCTTCTCCCCAAGGAGAAGGGACTTTTAAAAACATCCTCCTAGTATTACAACGACGCTTCCTCAATTTGGTCAGGCATTGGCCGGAAATCACGCCGCGGAAGGCAAGGCAACCAAGCTGTCAAGCATGTGGGCAGGTCGCCATGAAGAAGTCCTCAAGGTCCTATTCTTGTGAACCGTCGTTGTAATACTAGCCCTCAAGCGGTATACGCGGCCTACATTACCGGCCCGCCCAAGGGAGACCGGGGACCGGTACACTCCAAGAAGCGCCCATATCCGGGGTCCTGTTCCAGCACACCGTTGTTCAATAGCACCTTGCCTCGGAGCAGGGTCATCCAGGGTCGGCCGCTTACTTGCCAACCCTCGAACAAGCTATACCCCGAGTTGCTAAGGTGGTTCTTGGCGGTAATCACCCGGTCGCCAGCGGGATCTATGATCAGCAGATCGGCATCGGACCCTACCTGAATCGTCCCCTTGCGGGGGTACAAACCAAAGATGCGGGCCGGGTTTTCCGACATTACCCGGGCCAGCCACCAGATGGGCAGTCCCCGCTTCACCACTCCCTCGCTGTACATCAGAGAAACTATCGTCTCAACGCCGGGCGACCCGAAGGGCACCGACGCGCCTTCGGGTGTGACGAAGATGTTGTTCCAACCGACCTGTTTTAAGTGCTGGGGATGGGGCGCGTGGTCGCTGGCAACGATAGACGTGTGGCCTTGGGCCAGTCCACGCCACAGGGCGTCCCGGTCCGGGCCGTCCTCGGGGCGTAAGGGAGGGCCGATCTTGGCCAACGGGCCGTAATGGGCCATCTCGGCGTCGGACAGCAGCAAGTATTGCGGGCAGGTCTCGGTCCAGACCGCTTGGCCCAAAGACTGGGCTTGCTTAATGCGTTCCAACCCGAGCTGGGTGCTCAGATGGACCACGTAGGTAGGACATTTGGTGGCAGCGCCCATCTGGATGGCCCGGTTGATCGCTTCCTCCTCGGCCCAGTCCGGACAGGCGGTGGGAAAATCGGTAGGGTGAATGTGGCCTTCCGCGATCAGCTTATTCTCCAGATATTCGATTATGTTGCCGCTCTCGCAGTGAAGCTGGAGCACCCCACCGCCGGCAGCCACCGTCTCCATGGCCTGGCAAATGTAGTCGTCGTCGCACATCCGGCCTGGACGCTTCTTGTAGGTCATAAACATCTTGTACGACTTGACCCCCATCTCCATAGCCTGGCGGAGCCCGCTAAGGATGTAGGGCCGGTTCTGCAAGATGAAGTGAAAGCCAAAGTCGACGACCGCCGAGGCTTCCACCTCCTCCCGGATGCGGTGCACGGCCGCAGGCAGAGTTTCTTCCCGTTCCATATCGTAGGTGCCGAAAGGGACCAGGGTGGTCAAGCCGGCGTAAGCCGCCGCTCTGGCGCCCAAGGCGTAGTCGTCATGGCCGTCCAAGTGAACGTGACTGTCGATGAGGCCCGGCAACACCAGCTTGCCCTCGGCGTCGATGTAGTTGTCAGCGGGGGGCAATAGCTGTTCCGGCCCCAAGGCCACTATCTTCTCCCCGGAAATAGCGATGGACGCATCGTAGACTTCCGACGACGTGACCACTTGGCCACCGCGAACTATCGTGTCGACCCTCGCATCGGGCATGGTCATCCTCCTAATTAGTAGGACTGTCAACGCCGCCCGCGCCACCTCAGGCGGGCTGTCCCGATCAAGGCAGCAACGGCCGTCTTGCGCCAAGGATAGCAAGAAAGAGCTAGGCGAATCAATCGAGCAGGTACCAGTAACAGGGTCTTAGTTTTCGGACCAAAGCCTCCCCTTCGACAAGCTCGGGACAGGCATTCCCGCTCACCCTGAGCTTGTCGAAGGGTTCTCCTTAATGTGGACAACCCCCTCCGACTCCGCTGCGCTACGCTCAGGGCGAGCGGAATGTATAGCTTTGCTGAGTTACAACTTGGACAACTAAAAGGCCCTGGGTATCGCTGGACCGGCGCGTTGACACCGTAATCAGGCCAGATTACACTCCCCTTCAATAGCCCCATAGCGGGCATCCCCGTATCCAGTCTCATTAGACACGTGAGTCCCTCCGGTCCGATGGGACTAAATCCGAGTGTAGGTCACACATCGTTGTTCCTAAACCAATACCAAGGTGGGATGTGCATTTCGGGGGTTTTGACGAGGATCGAAAGGACTCTACGGCACCTCATATCACCCTTAGGCCCCAACCTGGTGGGCACCGACAGGGCGTTCTGGCGATATGTACATTTCACCTTGGCTTTAGTTTAGGAGGAAAGGAAATGGACGACCGATTCGGCCTCCCATTGAGCACAAGCTCCACTACCGCCGTCGAATGGCTAGTGGAAGGAATGGACCTCTTGTTGGAGAACACTTACGGACCCGAGGAAAGGTTCCAGAAGGCGGTCGAGGCCGACGAAGGATTTGCTTTGCCTCACGCTCTGTTGGCCTTCACCTACATGCAGAAGGCGCAACCAGCGGAAGCGAGAAGCAGCAGCGCCCGCGCCCGGGAGTTGGCGGCGAGCATCTCCCGCCGGGAGCAACAGCAAATCGAGGCGGTCAGCATCTGGACCGGCGGCTCCGGCCCTGACGCCATGCCCATCATCCACCAGCACATGCAGGAGTTCCCCAGGGACATCTTCATGATCCGGCTGGCCCAACGTTTGTATGCCTTGGGCTGTGACGGCGCTGGCATCCCTGATTTCCCGAACCATCTCTTCCGTCTTACCAAGAGCGTTGAGCGCGAGAACGGGGATGAATGGTCCTATCTCGGGTCCAACTCTTTCGCCCACCACGAAGTAGGCCTGGTAGACGAGGCCTTGGACCTAGCCCAACGTTCGCTGGCGGTCCGGCCGACCAACGCCGTCGCCGCCCATTCCGCCGCCCATTCCTACTTCGAGATGGGAGACAACCTGACCGGCACTAGCTTTCTGGGCACTTGGCTGCCCGGGTTTGATCGCCGGGCCCAATACCACGTCCACCTCTCTTGGCACCAAGCCCTGTTCGAGTTGGCTACCGGCCATTACCAGCGAGCTTTCGATTTATACGAATCAACCATTCGGCCTTCCGTCGTCGCCGGCAACACCACCTCTCTAAATGACAGCGCCGCTCTGATGTGGCGGTTGCAGATGTATGGCGGTAGGATGCCTCCCTTCCCTTGGGACGAGGTGCGGGACATAGCCAAGCCAGCCGCCACTAGTCCCGGCCCCGCTTTCCGGGACGCTCACGCCGCGCTGGCCTTTGCCGGGGGTGGCGACCAAGCCGGTTTGAGTCAACTCATGGACCGCCTCAGCGCGGCCGCCAATGCCGGAAATCCCATAGCGGCCGAGGTAAGTCTTCCCATCGCTAAGGGGGTCAGCGCCTTTGCCCACGGCGAATACGCCGAAGCAGTCGCCCAACTGGAACCCGTCTTCCCCCAGCTTGCCCGGATCGGCGGCAGTCACGCCCAGAGGGAAGTCTTCGAAGACACCTTGCTGGAGGCATATCTTCGGGCGGAGCAGTTCGATAAGGCGGAAGACATGCTTCGAGCACGGCTGAAGAAGAGAGAGACCACCAGAGACCTATATCGCATGGCACAAGCCCAAGAAAGTACGGGCCAGTTGGACGACGCCCGAGTTACCCTTAATGCGGTTAACCAGGCATGGCAGGACGCTGACGCAGATTCGGCAGAGCTAGCATCGGTCAAGTCCCTTGCCGAAACCATCGGATAACCGGCCATCGGCGAAAAGCAAGACGGGTGCCCCCGTCCACGATTGCGAAGAGCATAGAGTAATACAGTTTCGGCCCCAGGCAGCTTTCACTTAACCTGGCAACCGGCCTATGAACGACGACCGGCAGGAACGAGAGTCCGTATGGAGCGTCGGCCGATGGTGGTTGCCTTGGTGCTTGGGGCTGATCTTTGTTCTGACGATTGGGTGGACGGCGTTTGTCGCCTGGGTCGAGGTTTCCAACGGTAAGCATGAAGGCATTGCCGAGACCGCCAGCGCGGTGGTCAGCAAAAGCGCCCCGGCTGTGCCGCTGATTGTCGTTAATGCTATCTTTGTTGTAACAATGCTGGACAGCGCCGGAGGTGGGATAATGGTTACCTACAGGTACTTGAAACGAAAGTTCCTCGACCCGCTGGACGAAAAACTCCGGCAGGAAAGTAGAGAAGAGGGCCAGGCAGAGGGCCAGGCAGAGGGCGCGAAACGAACCCAACAGAAGTGGGAAGCCTGGAACCGCCGCCGCATGGAAGTGGAGGCTAAGGGAGAAACTTTTGATGAGCCGCCTCCGAGCCTCGGGACGGAAACGGAATAATGGTTACCTACGAGTATCTGGAGAAAAAGATACTCGAACCCCGACGAGTGCCTTGTACCGAGGAGTTCACTATGTGCGGTCTGAGTCCTATCTGTGCGATAATGGTCGCGTAGACCCATTGCCCTCCCGCAGGACCGGCGGTCCTATAAGTCCTGTAGGGCTAGCAGGGCACGAAAGACAGAGCGCCTTTAGATTGCAAATAGACGTTAGATTCTTTGCTTTGTACCGGGAGCGGGCCGGCCGTAATACCGTTGCGATACAGCTACCGGAAAGGGCAACGGTGGCCGATCTCACCGGTGAGGTGCGCCGCCAATTCCCGATGCTTGCGCCGCCGGAAGTGCAGATCGTGGTGGCGGTGAATGCCGAGTATGCCGAGCCGGAGACGGTCCTTTCCAACGGCGACGATGTTTGCTTGATACCCCCGGTAAGCGGAGGTTAGACCGATGATTGAACTGACCCACAATACCCTGGAACCGGAAAAGGTCACGGCTAAAGTACGCAAGGACACCAACGGCGCCGTGGTGACGTTCCTTGGGACGACCAGGGACAACTTCGAGGGCAAGCGGGTGCTCAAACTGGAGTACGAAGCCTTCGAGGAAATGGCGCTGAACAAGATGGAGGAGATCCGGGGCGAACTCCAAGTTGAGTTCCAGCTAGAGGACATCGCCATTTCCCATCGTATCGGCACCGTGCCCATCGGCGAAATCAGCCTGGTTATCGCGGTCGCCGCGCCCCACCGCAAGGAAGCCTTCTTCGCCTGCCACAAAGCGGTAGACCGGATCAAAGAGATCGTCCCCATCTGGAAGAAAGAGGTCTACGATGATGGGGCCCGCTGGGTGGCTTGTGAGGACCACGAGTTCCAGCCTGGCGACTCCACACCGGCCCACGCCCACACTGGCTAGATTAGAGCAACTGTTCCAGGTTGGTGAGCGCATTGACACGGAATCGCTTGTCTTGAGTCTAATATCCCGCACCCGCTCATCCTGAGCGGAGCGACCACCGGGAGCGCAGTCGAAGGACCCGGGGATGGGCATTCCCTTGCCACCACCCTTCGACAGGCTCAGGGTGAGCGGGGGTGAGCAATCCGTTCATCCTGAGCAGAGCGACCACCGGGAGCGACTCCCTTGCCGTGGGAGTCGCCAAACACCGCCCGGTATGCTTGACGCAGCGTCCTGACCGGCACTAGCTCCATCCCTGCCCTTTCGATGTGCTCCTCCGTGGGTCCTTTGCCGGAACCCTTCATGGACTCTTCGATAGACCCGTCTAGGGATGTCTGAGGCAAAATACAACGGGAGAATCCCAAGCGGGCGGCCTCCGCCAATCGCCGCTGGGTCTGGGGTACGGAACGCAACTCGCCGCTTAGTCCCACTTCCCCCAAAGCCACCAAGCCGGGGTCAAGGGGCTCATTCCGCATACTGGAAGCGAGCGCCAACGCCACCGCCAAATCGGCGGCTGGTTCGTTGATGCGAAAACCCCCGGCTACGTTGACGATGATGTCTTGGCTGGCCAACTCCAGACCGGCGCGGCGGCTGGCCACCGCCGCCAGCATGAGCAAACGGTTGTGGTCCAACCCATTGGCCACCCTCCGGGGCACCGGCAACTGGGTCGGTGAGGTCAGCGCTTGGACTTCCAATAACAAAGGACGGGACCCTTCCAATACTGGCGCCAACGCGGCGCCCACGGCTTGGTCGTACCGCTGGGACAGCAGCGCCCGGGAAGGGTCGGGTACGTCAGAGAGGCCCTGCCCGGTCATTCGAAATACGCCGACTTCATTGGTGGAGCCGAAGCGGTTCTTAGTGCTGCGAACGATCCGATAATCGCTGAATTCCTGGGGCTCCAGGTAGGCCACCACGTCTACCATGTGTTCCAACACCCGGGGGCCGGCCACCGAGCCGTCCTTGGTCATGTGCCCGGCCAGCAACAACGGCACGTGACGTTGTTTGGCCCACCGCATTAACCGCAGCCCCGACTCCCTTACTTGAGCAACACTGCCGGGGCCGGAGTTGGTTTCCCGGGAATACAAGGTCTGAATGGAGTCGACGATGCCGATGGCGGGCCGCCACTCTTCGAGCTGGTTCACCACGAGGTCCACATCTGTTTCCGACAGTAAAAACACTCCGACTCCGGAAAAACCGAGGCGCAGCGCCCGCAGCTTGATCTGTTGCGGCGACTCCTCCCCGTTTAGGTAAAGGACCTTCTGCCCTTGGGACGATACGGCATGAGCTATTTGCAGCAGTAGCGTCGACTTGCCTACTCCAGGTTCTCCGGCCAGCAGCACCACCGATCCGGCCACCAAACCGCCGCCTAGGACCCGGTTCAACTCACCGGAAGGTAAAGGAATCCGGGATTGGGACTCGCCGTCTACTTGTGCCAGTTCTTGGACTGGCTCCGTGGAGAAGCCTAGCCAGCCGTCCCCGGTGTGCCTGGCCGGGGCCGAATTCTTCTCAACCACCGGAGTGGTCTCCATCTCCGTCAACGGAAGGCGGGAATTACATAGGGGTGAAGGGCAGAACCCCATCCACTTGGGGCTTTCGTGTCCACACTCCCGGCAAACAAATACGGTGCTAAGCTGCCGCCCTGGCCGCGCCACAATCCACCTCCTCATATTAGGTGGGCGGATTATAACAGCAGAAGGCCCCGCGACTGCGGGGCCTTCTGACAGTAGCCTTTGTTTTGACCGGCAGCGAGAGTTAAGCCGGGGTTTCGGCCACCACCTTGGTGCGGACCACTATGTGGCCTTCCTCGGCGTCGATAACCGCCACATCCCCCGGGTTGATCCTGCCGCTCAACAAGTCATCGGAGAGAGTGTCTTCCACCTCGTTCTGGATCAGCCGACGCAACGGCCGGGCGCCCAGCACCGGGTCGAAGCCCTTCTCACCCAGGTAGTCCCGAGCGGCGTCGGTCAGCTCCAAGTCCACTTCCTTTTCCGCCAACTCCTTCCGTACTTGGTCCATCATCAGGTCGACGATGGCTAGGATTTCCACCCGGCTTAGCTGGTGGAATACCACGGTGGCGTCGATACGGTTAAGGAACTCGGGACGGAAGAAGCGCTTGACCTCATCCATCACCTTGTCCTTCATCCGCTGGTAGGAACTCTCGTCGGTTTTGGCATCGTCGCTCTTGATGCTGAAACCCAAGGTGGTTTCCCGCTTGATCAGGTCAGACCCCAGGTTGCTGGTCATGACCAGGATGGAGTTGCGGAAGTCTACCCGCCTGCCCCTGGCGTCGGTGAGCTGGCCCGCGTCAAAGATCTGGAGCAGGATGTTGAACACTTCGGGGTGGGCCTTTTCTATCTCGTCCAGCAACACGGCGCAGTAGTTCTTACGGCGTACACCCTCGGTCAACTGACCGCCTTCGTCATAGCCCACATATCCCGGAGGGGCGCCAATCAGCCGGGCGACCGTGTGGCGCTCTTGGAATTCGGACATGTCCAAGCGGATCATGTTGTCTTCGTCACCAAACATGAACTCGGCCAGCGCCCGCACCAACTCGGTCTTGCCCACTCCGGTAGGGCCAAGGAACATGAATACGCCAATGGGCCTGCGCGGGTCCTTCAGCCCGGCCCGAGCCCGGCGGACCGACTTGGAAATGTTGACGATAGCTTCGTCCTGGCCGATGATCCTCTGGTGGATCTCCTCCTCCATGCGAAGGAGCCGTTCGGTCTCTTCCGCCGCCAGCCTGGTGACGGGAATACCGGTCCACATGCTGACCACTTCTGCGATGTCTTCGTCGGTGACTACCGAGCGCTCTTTATCGCGACCCTCCTGCCATTCCCGCTCCAGGGTGTCTAGGTCCTCGTTGGCGTGAAGCTCCCGGTCACGAAGCTCAGCCGCCGCCTCGTATTGCTGAGAAGCGATGGCTTCGTCCTTTTCCTTCCGGACCTGCTCCAACACCTGAATCGCGTCTTTAAGCGGCGCTGGAGTTACGCTGCCCCGCAGACGCACTCTGGACCCCGCTTCGTCGATCAGGTCAATCGCTTTGTCCGGGAGGAAGCGATCAGGGATAAAGCGGGCCGCCAAGGTAGCCGCACTCCTGATGGCGGCGTCGGTAATATCCACTTTGTGGTGTTCCTCGTACCGCTCCTTGACCCCCATAAGGATGTCCACAGTCTCATCTTGGGAGGGCTCTTCCACCTTCACCGGCTGGAGCCGCCGCTCCAATGCCGGGTCCCGCTCCACGTACTTCCGGTAGTCATCCAACGTGGTGGCGCCGATGCACTGGAGTTCGCCCCTCGCCAGTGAGGGCTTGAGAATATTGGAAGCGTCCACCGCGCCTTCCGCAGCCCCAGCTCCCACGATGGTGTGAATCTCGTCGATGAATAGAACGCAATTCCCCGAGGACTTGATCTCCTCGATGACCTTCTTCAGCCGCTCTTCAAACTCGCCCCGGTACTTCGTACCGGCGACCAAGGCGCCCATATCCAGTGTGACCAGCCGTTTCCCTTGCAGGGTGTCTGGCACGGTGCCGTTGCCAATCCGCTGTGCCAAAGCTTCGACTATCGCGGTCTTGCCAACTCCGGGCTCTCCTACCAACACCGGGTTGTTCTTGGTCCGGCGGCTGAGGATTTGGACTACCCGTTGGATTTCCTGTTCCCGGCCAATTACCGGGTCCAGCTTCTCGGCCCGGGCGGCAACGGTCAAGTCCACGCCCAATTGGTCCAGCGTGGGGGTGCGGGTGCTGCTTCTGGCGCCGGAGGAACTGGTGCTGCCGGTGTTGCTCAAAATGCGGTGGGTTTCCGCACGGACTTTGTCCAGAGTCACGCCAAGACTTTCCAAAACGCCGGCGGCTACCCCTTCACCCTCTCGCATCAGACCAATTAGCAGATGCTCAGTGCCAATATAAGTGTGGTTCATGCGGCGGGCTTCATCGACCGCCAACTCCACTACCTTTTTCGCCCGCGGCGTAAGTCCAATCTCACCCTGGGGGGGCTTTTCCCCTCGGCCGATAATGAACTCTACTGCAGAGCGGACTTTGCCCAAGTCGACGGTTAAACTAGAGAGGACTCGCGCGGCGACCCCCTCGGTCTCACGCACAAGTCCGAGGAGGATATGCTCGGTCCCGATATAGTTGTGGTTGAAGCGCTGGGCTTCTTCCTGGGCTAGCGATAGTACACGACGGGCACGTTCGGAGAATTTCTCGAATCTGCTTCCCATGATTCCGCTCCTAGTGGGTCAGGGTGAGGACCATTGGACCGGATATATTGCTTCTACCCAAAATGGCTTAACGGAGCAGCTACGATGAACATCCCGGACCGGCCCCCCTATCCCCGGGCATGCAATAGCGCGGTTGCTCTCTTTGTCCAATTATAGGCGACGCCCCAAATAGTGTAAAGGCAGGCTAAGCTGGTCTGGACGCAATTTGTGGCTAGGAGCAATGCCGATCAGAGTAGGATTTCGTCGCCCAAGCCGGGCTGGTTGCACCTGTCCGTTAGATGGAGGTCTGGCCTTCTAAAATCGGCATCGCCCAGCAGGGCTTGGTGCTTCGAAGTGCCTCCCGGCGGTGACCTATTTTCCCACCCCGTTACCAGAGCAGTATCGTTGGCGCTGAGGCGTTTCACTTCCGTGTTCGGGATGGGAACGGGTGGGGCCGCCTCGCTAGAACCACCAGGAAGCAACTAAGGTCAAAGTATGCACCATTTTTCACAAGGGTGCAAGGGGCTATCCATTTAACATTATGTTGCAGTTTTGTTATATAAACTCTCGGCTGGGCCACCTCAACCGCAGACCCTAGCATTCTCTCAAGCTGATTATATTGACTTTCCCGTTTCCTTCCTGCTACATTCGAAGAAGGATTACCGTTGGATTCTTCCCCTGAGCGATGGCCGCCCCGAAGCACTTATCTTCTAAAAATTCACCCATTATTTCGAGGTAAGCAGGGATGGGGAAACGCCTTTTTAAGGAACTGGAAAGGGCCTACGGTTTTGACGAAGTGGCGATTGTTCCTGGGCAGGTGACCATCAATCCCGACCTGACTTCGACTAAGATGACCATCGGGGACCAGACCTTTGAGATTCCCGTAATGGCCTCTGCCATGGACGGAGCGGTCTCGCCTCGGTTCGCGATTCTGATGCATAAAATGGGGGGCTTGGGCGTACTCAACGCCGAAGGCCTCTACACCCGCTACGATGACCCCTATTCGGTGTTGGAAGAGATCCTTTCCACCCCGCAGGAGGACGTCACTGGTTACCTGCAACAAGTCTACTCGGAGCCGATCCGCGAAGAGTTGATCGGCCAGCGGGTCCAAGAAGTCCGCCAGTCCGGCGCCGTATGCGCCGTCTCCTTCACCCCTCAGAACACCAAGCGGATGTCACCCGTGGCCGTGGAGGCCGGCGCCGACATCGTGTTTGTCCAGTCCACGGTGACTACCGCCAGGCACATGTCTCGAAGCTACCAGGGGTTGATATTCTCTGAGCTGATCAAGACCTTGAAGGTGCCGGTAGTCGTCGGCAATTGCGTCAGCTACAATGTAGCCCAAGAGCTGATGGAGACCGGGATAGACGGTGTGCTAGTCGGTGTCGGTCCCGGCGCCGCTTGCACCACCAGAGAAGTAGTAGGCGTTGGTGTCCCCCAGGTGACGGCCACCCTAGAGTGCGCCGCAGCCCGGGAAGACCATTTTCGCCGCACCGGGCGTTACGTTTCGGTTATAACCGACGGCGGCCTGCGTACCGGCGGCGATATCTGCAAAGCGATAGCCAGCGGCGCCGACGGGGTGATGTTGGGCACTCCTTTCGCCCAAGCCGAAGAGGCACCCGGGCAGGGCTACAACTGGGGCATGGCCAACCCCCACCCAGAGTTGCCGCGGGGCACCCGCATCAGCGTAGGCACCAAGGGCAGCTTGAAGCAAATACTGTACGGCCCCACGTCGGCTACCAACGGCACCCAGAACTTCATCGGGGCCTTGCGGGTAGCTATGGGCATGTGCGGCGCTTATACGGTCCGCGACATGCACAAGGCAGAGATGGTCGTCGCTCCCGCGATCAAGACCGAGGGTAAGTTTTTCCAACTGGGCGGGTAGAGGACGAGAGGCGAGAATGACGCCTGAAACCATCACAATCATAGGCGTTGGCGTTGCTCTGGCAGCGCTAATGCTCGGCACTTCTGCCCGCGCCGACAAGCGCTTTGACCGGTTGGAGACTCGAATTGACCGGTTGGAAACCCGCATGGGCCAATTGGAAACCCGCATGGGCCAATTGGAAACCCGCATGGGCCAGTTGGAAACCCGCATGGGCCAGTTGGAAATTCGTGTGGGCCAACTGGAATCCGCTGTAGCCGAGTTGAAAGCCCGCATGGACCGACTGGAAACCCGCATGGACCAACTGGAAATTCGTATGGACCAACTGGAAACCCGGATGGGCCAGTTGGAATCGAGGTCGCAGTTGATGGAGCAGGACCTGGCGAGGACGGGAGGGTTCCTTGACGGCTTGCGCGAGGCATTGTTCCAACAGCGGCCCGCTTAAGAGGGTTTAACCCCCCACTCCATTCTCGGGAAATGTCATTCTGAGCCGACGGGGAAGAATCTAAAATCCTTCAGCAAGAACCTGATCCGAGTATCGAAGCAAGGGAATGCAATCAAGGACTTTAGACCCTTCGCTGTGCTCAGGGTGACAGGTGACACAGGAAAAGCCCTGAACCCCCACCCAGTGGACTTTACTGCTGTCGCGGTTTTCTACAGTGACGCACGGCTTTGTTGAATGAATGGGAGGTAGTGTTAAGCTGGAGGCATGAAGCGAACACCGCAAGCCTCCAAAGCTCGTCCCAAGAAACGCACCACCACCAGGAAATCCCAGTATCGGATACGTAACTGGCATGACTACAACGAAAGCCTGGTCCAGCGGGGTTCAATAACCCTATGGACCAGCGAAGAGGATATTGGGGCCTGGAAGCCCGACGGCCCCCGAAAGCGCGGTGGGCAGTTTCAGTATTCCGATGGAGCAATCCAGTGTCTGTTGATGGTGCGCAGCGTCTTCCACTTGACCCTGAGGGCTGCCGAAGGGTTTCTCCGGTCCGTGTTTCACTTGCTGGAGTGGGATTTGCCGGTGCCGGACTATACCACCCTCTGCAAGCGCGCCAAGCGCCTGGGGGTTTCCTTGCTCAGGAAAGCTGCTGGGCCCTTGCACCTGGTACTGGACAGCACCGGGTTGAAAGTCTTTGGGGAGGGAGAATGGAAGGTGCGTCAGCATGGCTATACCAAACGGCGCACCTGGAGGAAGCTCCATCTAAGCGTGGACAGTGAAACCCAGGAGATCCAGGCCGTGGTACTGAGCGAGGCCAGCCTGGACGATGCGGGAGCGGTGCCCGAACTTCTGGACCAGAGCACCGAGTCAGTGGAGCAGGTGGGTGGCGATGGGGCCTACGACAAAAGGAAGGTATATGAGGGCTGCGCTGTCAGAGGTGTCAGGCGGGTAGCAATTCCACCTCGAAAGGATGCCCGTATCTGGCAGCATGGGAACTGTGCCACCCCGCCCCTGGTGCGGGACGAGAACCTGAGAAGGATTCGGAAGGTAGGACGTAAGCGGTGGAAACAAGAGTCGGGCTATCATCGGCGTTCCCTGGCCGAGACTGCCATGTTTCGGTTCAAGACCATCTTTGGTTCCTATCTTCAGGCCAGGAAGTTACCGCAGCAGAAGGTGGAAGCCAAGGTAAAGTGTGCCGCTTTGAATCGGATGACCCACTTGGGAATGCCGGATAGCTATCGAGTAGCATAGCTCGATTCAAAGGGTGTTGGGACATTTCATGTGCTGCCAATATTCATGCAACAAAGCCATGACGCACCCTCATTCTTTGGAGGACTAGCATGGTTACGACGGACCGGACAATCGAAATCCTTGACCCAACCGCCGAGGACGTGCCCGAAGAATTGGGCTTGAGTCCCAAAGTCAACGAGTTGCGCGGTAAGGTGGTCGGACTCTTGGAGAACCGTAAGTACCACGCCGACGCTTTTCTACAAGAGCTTCAACAGGTCCTGGTGCAGGACTACGGCGCCGAGAAAGTGGTCTATGCCACCAAGTTCAGCTACAGCGCACCCTGCGCTCAAGAAACTCTCGACTCCCTGACCTCGGAGTGTGACGTGGTGGTCCACGCCATCGCTGATTGAGGCTCCTGCACAGCGTGGGGTCTCCACGACACAGTAGTAACCGAGTCCAAGGGTGTGCCCTCGGTTAGCGTAATTACCAGTACCTTCACCCGAGCGGCCCAAGTGAGAGCAGCTTCCCTCGGTATGCCGGGAGCCCGGATAGTGGTCCTGCCCAGCCCGCTGGCCACCAGGAGCCCGGATGAGGTGCGGCAGTTGGCCCACGAGTATGCGCCGGAGATTGTGGGACTGGTTGCCGGGAACTAGCGGGCCCGGCAACCGCGGGCCCTAAAATGTCCCCAGGAATGGCTATGGCAAATAGACCGCCTCTTCGAGCCCGCCGGGTCGAGGTGTCCGGCTCCTTCGACGCTGTTCAGGACTACTGCTGGGAGCAAGGGTGGACTGACGGTTTGCCGGTGGCGCCGCCCACCGAGGACTCAGTGCGGTGGATGCTGGCTGGCTACGGGGAAGACCCTTCGGTGTCTCTGGGAGTAATCCAACCGCGGAACGCTCAAGTGACGCTGGAAAAGGTAGCCATAAACGCGGTGATGGCCGGCTGCAAGCCCGAGTACTTCCCGGTGGTCGTAGCGGCGGTGCAAGCTGTCCTTCAAGAGGAGTTCAATGTGGCCGGGGTGTCCGCGACCACCGGCGGCGCCGCTCCGGTGGTCATCGTCAACGGCCCATTGGTTGACCAGTTGGGTATAAATGGGGACGCCGGTTGTTTTGGACCGGGCTATCGGGCCAACGCCGCCATCGGCCGCGCTTTGCGATTGGTGATACGCAATTTGGGCGGTCTGGTCCCGGGTGAGATGGACAAAGCCACCCACGCCAGTCCCGGAAGATATACCTTTTGCTTTTCGGAAAACGAAGGCCGGAGCCCTTGGGAGCCTCGCCACGTTGAGTTAGGCTACCAACCGGCCGCCAGCATCGTAACTATAATTGGCATCCGCAGCGTCTACACCGTCATGGAGACCACGGTCCCTACGGGCACCGAAGTTTTGCAGACTATAGTCGCCACCATGAAAGGTGGCGGGGTGTCCAACTATTACCAGATTGGCACCGGAGCCCAAATAGCGTTGGTGCTGTGCCCCGAACACGCCGCCGACATAGCGTTGTCCGGTTTCTCCAAAGCGGACGTTAAGGAATACATTTACCAGAACGCCCGTCTGCCGTTGCGGCAATTACGAGACGTGGCCCACTGGGGCAACCGCAACTGGCCGGCCTGGGTTGACGAGACCAACCCGGAAACCTTGGTCCCCATCGTCCGGTCCTCCAGCGACATTCTGGTGGTCGTTGCCGGGGGCGACGGCCGGCACTCGGCCTGGTTGGCGGGCTGGGGAGTCACCAGGAGCGTAACCCAGGAAATAAAGCAGCCGGCCTAAAAAAGAGGGTAACTTGCCCTACACTGGCCCGCTCTTCCCCCATTGGCCCATCCCCAAGAGTCAGTTTCGTCCTCTGCCTCCGCCCCAAGCAGACCCAGCCCTGCTAAGCGGTCCTCCAAAGCCCGGCTTCATCATTGCCGCCGCCCGTGGTTAGCCGATTGAGGTTGCTACTGCCCTAATCCCCTAAGATGGCAGTGAATCCACCCAGCGGCCGCTTTCGTAACATATTTATCACCACGGGGCTTAATTATGAGCACACACCGCAACTAATACATAGCTGACATTGGATATATTGACGAAACTCGGTCACGTTTGCTAGAATTAATCACGTGGGAATGAGAGGTGGTAGACCATGACTCAACAAGCAGAAATCCAGGAACCCATCGTTGCCAACGAGACCCCGCGGTGCATGCACTACTGGGTGATTCAACCCGCCGAGGGGCCGGTGAGCGCCGGAGTATGCCAGTACTGTTGGGAGACCCGGGAATTTAAGAATTTCGTGGAAGGCGCCGCTTGGGGCGACAATAGGCTTTCCCCCCAACGCGGTGCTGAGGAAGCCGGCATTATGACCAAGGCGGCCATTGGTTCGGCCGACGGCCCCGACCAAGACGACTGGTAAAGGCCAAGCTCCACTTTTTCGCCCGGCTTAGAGTACTACCGGACTCGGGCGTTTCGTTGTGCTAGTCGAGTTGGCTCCTCCTTTACGGAGGAGCCAACTCTTTTTCTTCTGATAAGGCTTTGATCGCACAGCGTCTCCGGGAGGTACCGCTAATACCAGTTTAGTCACACCGTCGTAGTAGCCAATTTGTCAACAATTACCACATCTAGTAATTTCCCCCTTAGTATTTTTTCCCTTGACAATAGCCTAGGTATGCAGGGTTTATAATACTCAAGCCTTAAGCCGCTCACACCCGTGTTCTTTAAAGCCCACACGCGGTCGAGCCCGGGCAAACGATAGATAGCAACGGTGCCCACTCCCAGTCGTCGACGGAGGTCCAATGGTGACCGCTACCCCGGAAGCACGGTTCACCCATCTGCACGTCCACACCGAATACAGCATGTTGGACGGTATCAGCCGTATTCCGGACTTGGTCGCTCAGACCAAGGAACTGGGGATGGACTCTTTGGCTATCACCGACCATGGGACCTTCTACGGGGTGGTGGACTTTTACTCGGCTTGTCAAGAGGCCGGGATCAAGCCCATCATCGGCTGCGAAGTCTACGTTGCCCACAGCAGCCGGTTCGACAAATCGGGCGCTGAGCGAAGTCCCCACCACTTGGTGTTGTTGGCCCGAGACAACACCGGCTACAAGAACTTGATGCGCCTGGTTACCCAAGCCCACGTGGAAGGCTTCCATTACCGTCCGCGCATCGACAGCGCTCTTTTGGAGGAGCACTGCCAAGGTCTGGCGGCCCTCTCCGGGTGCCCCTCGGCGGAAGTCCCTCGTTTATTGGCCGAGGGCAACCCCGAGGAGGCGGCCCGAGTCGCCCGGTGGTACCAAGAGCGGTTCGGCGACGGCTACTTTTTCGAGTTGCAACGCCACGAGCACGTTCCCAACCTGACCGAAATCAACACGCAATTGGTGGAGTTGGGGCGCGACCTAGCGATACCGCTGGTGGTTACTAACGACGCCCATTACGTCCGGCAAACCGATTCGCCGTTACAAGACGTTTACATCTGCATTCAGACCAACACCACGGTGCAAGACGAAAAACGTCTTCGCATGGAAGACGATTCCTACTACATCAAGAGTCCCCTGGAAATGACCCGGCTGTTCCCGGACTTTCCCGACGCTCTGGAGAACACCCGCCTGATCGCCGACATGTGCTCCGTCAACTTGGACTTCGGCCAGACCCACCTGCCCAGATATGACACCCCGGATGGGCTCAGCGCCGACGAGTACCTGTCTCAACTGTGCTGGGAAGGCTTCAAACGCCGGTACCCCCATCCCTCCGCAGAAGCCCAAGAAAGGCTCAAATACGAGCTTGAAGTCATTCAGTACACCAGCTTCTCCAACTACTTCTTGGTGGTCTGGGACATCATCGACTTCGTCCGGCGCAACCAGATCATGTTCGGCGTGCGGGGCAGCGCCGCTGGCAGCGTGGCCCTTTACTGCTTGGGGATCACCAACGTGGACCCCCTAGAGTACCGGCTGGTGTTCGAGCGGTTCCTCAATCTGGAACGAAAAGAGATGCCCGACATCGACCTGGATTTCCAGGACGACCGGCGCGATGAGGTGCTCCACTACGTAATTAGCCGCTACGGCAGCGACCGGGTGGCCCAAATAATCACCTTCGGCACCTTGGGCGCCAAGGCCGCCCTCCGCGACGTGGGACGGGCTTTGGCCATTCCTTATGGAGACGTAGACCGGATAGCCAGGATGGTCCCCTTCAAAGCCCGTACTTTGGAAGACGCCTTAAGAGTCAACCCGGAGTTCCAGTCGGTATACGAAAACGATCCAGCGGTCCACCAATTGGTGGATACCGCCCAAGGCCTTGAAGGCAGCGTCCATCACGTAAGCACCCACGCGGCCGGCGTGCTTATCGCCGCCGAGCCCCTGACCGAGACCGTGCCGCTGCAACGCCCGGTGCGCGGTGACGACGACAGCCCGGTGCTAATGACCCAATTGTCCATGGACCCGGTGGCCCGATTGGGCCTACTCAAAATGGACTTCTTGGGCTTGACTAACCTCACCATCCTCGACCGGGCCTGCAAGCTGCTGGACCAAAGCCAAGGGATTAACATTGATTTAGACCGTCTGCCTTTAGACGATGCTGCGGCCTTCGAGTTGCTCTCCTCGGGGAACACCAACGACCTGTTCCAACTGGAGAGCGCCGGGATGCAACGGTACATCAAAGAGCTCAAGCCCTCCAATCTGGGCGATATTGCCGCCATGATCGCTCTTTACCGGCCCGGACCGATGGAGAACATCGACACCTTCATCGATGCCAAGTTCGGCCGCACCCCAATCACCTACCCCCATCCGAGCCTCCGGGACCTGTTGGACGAGACCTACGGGATTATCGTTTACCAAGACCAAGTGCTGCTGATTCTGCAGCAGTTCGCCGGATACACGCTGGGCGCCGCCGACATCGTCAGAAAGGCCATGGGAAAGAAAATCCCTTCCCTGATGGCCCAGGAGCGAGAGCGCTTCGTTGCGGGCGCCCGGGCCAACGGGTTTGAGGAACAACTGGCGATAGACATCTTTAACCTGATCGAACCCTTCGCCGGTTATGCCTTCAATAAGGCCCATAGCGTCAGCTATGCCCTGATCTCCTATTGGACCGCCTACTTTAAATCCCACTACCCGTTGGAGTACATGGTCTCGGTGTTCAACTCCCGGATGGACAACACTGAAAGAATAGTTGCGTCTATTAATGAGTGCTTTCGCATGGGCATTCCGGTGCTTTTGCCGGATATCAACCGGTCCGACGAGTTCTTCAGCATCGACAAGGATAGCGGACCTACGCCCAGTATTCGGATGGGTTTGGCGGCGGTAAAGACGGTAGGGGGAGCGGCAGTGCGGCCCTTGGTGGAAGAACGTAAAGCCAACGGCGGCTATCGGTCAATAGATGATTTCTGTCAACGCGCCGACCCTCGCGGCCTCAACCGCCGGACTCTGGAGAGCCTGGTGAAGGCCGGAGCCTTCGACTGCCTTGGCACTCGAGGCGCGCTGCTGGAGGCTTTGGACCGCATTATTGCCACTGCTCAACGAGAGGCCCGCACCCGCAACTCGGGACAGACCAGCATGTTTGGCGGCTCCCCTAGCGAGGGGGGCGCCGACCTAGCGCCAGGAATACTGTTGACCAGCCCCGACGTTTCCTTGACTCAAAAGGCAGCGTGGGAGAGGGAGCTACTGGGGCTGCCGTTTTCCGAAAACCCGACACGGGTCTTGGCCTCTCTGGACCCCGGCGACGCGGTGTCTGCATCGGACCAATTAGACGAAAGTATGCAGGGTCAAACCCTAACCTTGCTGGGCCACATATCGGCGGCAAGCGAACGCTATACCCGCGAGCAAAAGAAGTTCTTGGTGGTGAACTTAGAGCTGTTGGGCGGCGTCACCGAAGTGATAGTTTGGCCCGATGTTCTCGAGCGTACCGGGCAGTTTTGGCAAGAAGGCAAGCTAATACGGGCTACGGGCAAGCTGAGAATCCGAGGCGATCAGTTCTCCTTAGCTTGCGACTACGTTGAAGAGTATTTTGCCGAAGCGCCGCCCGCCGGGGATCCGCCCCCCAACGGTAAGAGCCCGGCAACCCAAAACAGCAACGGCGCGTCACCCTCCAATGGCTCGCCCAAAGCCAACGGGCCAGCAAAACGGAACGGCAACAGCACAGCAAGAGTATCTTCTCCGGGGGGGCGGGGGCGCACAGTCTCCCTTGGGGTTACCGAGTCGGACGACCCTGCCGGTGACGCCATTCTGCTCCGCGACGTAATTGGCGTATTGCTGGAGTTTCCTGGCAAAGACCAAGTGAACTTGGAGATACGCACCGCCGGCCGCAAAGTATTGATGCACCTGCCCGTGGTCAGCACCGGCTATTGTCCGGACTTGAAAGACCGCCTGGAAGCACTTCTGGGGTCCGGGATGGTCCGATATGATGACGAATTCGCACCACCCCAAGCAGACCTAGCTGGCGTCTCTTCTTTCCAACCTTTAGGCGAACCTTAAAAGACCCCTGACCCTGATGGACTCAAGTCACACTTATGTCTGAGAGTCTGTTTACAATCTTCTCAGGATTAGGGCCGCGAAGGCCAATACCACCATCTGTAGACTGGTATTGAGCCTTCTTTCACAGTTCTTCCAGAGCCGGCGGCACTTTTCCAGCCAAGCGAAAGACCGCTCCACCATCCATCTTTGCGGCAGCACCGCAAAGGTGTGCAACTCATGGCGCCGCGCCACTTCCACCGTGGCTCCCAACAGCTCCTGCACCCCTTCGGCAAAGGGCTCCCCGGCGTAACCTCCGTCAACCAGTACATTCTGCACCTGGCCCAGGTCATCCTGGCGTAAAGCAAACATCGCCAGAGCCCCAGCCCGGCCGCCAACATTGGCGGTGCTCACGTCAATCGCATGGGGCAGCCCCTGGGTATCCACCGCGATGTGACGTTTGATGCCGGACACCTTCTTACCGGCAGCATAGCCCTTGTTCCCGGCGCTATCCGTATTCTTTACCCTCGGGGAATCCACGATGCAGAAGCCGGTTTGTTCTTTCCGGCCACTGCTTTGCCGGGCCGCGCCAACCAATTTTTTTAACACCTGCTCCAGAATGGACTCTGCCGCCGGGTCCGGCCGCTCACTCCATTGCCGGAAATATTGGTAGCAGGTGCGCCAATCCGGGAAGTCTCTGGGCATCATCCGCCACTGACAGCCGCTTTTCAGGAGATACAGGACCCCACAGAAAACGTCGTACAAGTCCACGGTGCGGGGCTTGGTCCGGCAGCGTGCCGACTCCAAAGCCGGAAGAATCCGGGCATATTGCTCCCGGCTAATGTCACTGGGATAGCAATGAGACATGCTCACCCTCCCCGGGGTAATAGTCTCAACTTAACATTTTTCAGAGATCGTAGACAGACTCTAATACTACAGCCGCACTAACGCTAACTCGGTACTTGCGGCCTCAAATTAGCTTAGTTTCACTGAGAGCAGAGACGTTGGCCGTAGCTAGGCATTGCGATTTTCAAGACCGCCCAACACTCCAACCGACCATCTGCGACTGTAGTACTAAAAGGGTCAGCCAGTAACTGACCCTTAGAAAGCGCCTCTTTTAGTCACGTTTGGAGCCAAGCCACTTTCTATCACATCCACGATAAGGCAGCGGCGCTGCGGGAGGCCTACCGGGTGCTAAGGTCCGGCGGCACGCTAGTTTTCGACCATCTGATCAAACCGAAGCCAGACGTGAGTGACGATGCCAAGAGGTTCGTTTGTCGGCGGCTACAGTTCAAGCGTGTGGTCGTAGTCGACTGCCCTCAGCGGTCTCCACGCTTGCCTGGAGAGCCGCCTGCCACTACTTGAAGTACAGCCCGATCATCGCGCCGATCAACGTGACCCATGAGGCCCCGATGATAATATACATGTTGTTGAACCGGCTGTTCATCTCGGTACGGAGACCATTGATGCCTTGGTTCATCTCGGTACGGAGACCATTGATGCCTTGGTTCATCTCGGTACGGAGACCATTGATGCCTTGGTTCATCTCGGTACGGAGACCATTGAAGCCTTGGTTCATCTCGGCGCGCAACTCAGACAACTGCCCGTCCAGAGATTCCAGCCTGCGGTCCACCTGCTCGTATGCCCCCTCCAGGCGGCTAACCCGCTGCTCGATTGCCATACTCTATCACCTCGGAAAAGGCCGTCTCTCCACTTCTCAAACCGGCGGCTTCAGCCCCCGGTTCAGTGTTCATATCTTCCCGAACTCAGGTTAGGTAAGCAGGTTATGTAAGATTGAAGCCACCCGGCGAGGTTAGTCCCCCGCCATGGTGATAGTAGCTCGCTCCAGACCGGCCGCCATGTGAGACCCCGGGTACTTGGCCGGGTGGATTCCCTCCTCCCCCAGCTTTTCCTCGATTAGCTTCTCGTTTTCATCGTAGTAGCGGCCTTCGACGCTCTCCAAGTACTTGATCCACTTGGAAGTGCTCCGCCGGATTTCCCAGCACCAGTAGTTGTAGGCAATACGCTTGAGGCCGCACCAGAAGTCACCGCGGGCAAACCGGCGTAACACCTGCTTGGGCCCGTAGAATTCCTTGTAAGCCCGGTTGATTTCCTTTTGCAAGGTGCTGGGCTTCATGTTCTTGGGCAGGAACATCACGAATGTCCCATCCAGCCGGTCCCAACTCGGCAAGAAGAAGCGGTTTATGGGAATGTTGGGAGAATTGTATTCCGGGTAGCCACTCAACGGGAACAGGGCCACGTAGTCGATATCGATTTCGATGGCCGACTGGATAGTAGACCTGATGGTCTCCACAGTGTCTTCGTCGGAGCCCATGACGAAGGAGCCCAACACACGCAGCCCGTGAGACTTGATCGCCGCCAGGGATTTCCGCAGTCCCTCTTGGGTCTGGGCTTTATTGAGCAGCTTCAGTACGTTGTTGTCGAAGGACTCCAAGCCCATGTACAAAGTATTGATCTGGGCTTTCTTCAACAGGGCAAGCAACTCTTCGTCCCGGGCTACCTCCATGCGGGTGAAGCAGATGCCGTACCACTTGATCCCTTCTTCGATGATCCGGTTGAGCAGGTCCTTGGTGCGTTGCCGGTTAACCGTGAAGTGATTGTCCACCAAGAAGAAATACTTGGTGCCCACCAGTTGTTGCTGGTATTTGATGTCCTCGATGATATTGTCTATGCTGCGCAACCGGTAAGCTCGGCCCAACTCCCTTGGGGCGATACAAAACGAACAATCGTAGGGGCAACCCCGGCTAGTCTGCAAGAGCTGCCAGCGCATCTTCAGCTTCTTTAGCAGTTTCCACCGGGGCCAGTCCATATACCCTTGAATGAGTTCCAAGTCCGGGATAGTTTCGAATTCCTGAGTAAAGGGCCGGTCCGGGTTATTCTTGACCCGGCCGTTGTCCCAGTAAGAGATTCCCAGAATCTTGCTCAAGTCGCCGCCGTTGTTCCAAGCCGCCAGCACCTCGGGCAGCGTCTCGTCTCCTTCTTTCCGCACCACCACGTCACAGTACTGGAGCGTGTCTTCGGACATGACCGAAGCGTGGGTCCCACCAATCACTATCGGCATGTCTGGTCGAGCGGACTTGATCTTGTTGATGTATTCGACCGTCTTGGGCATTGTGGAACTGAAAGAGTGAAAGCAGACAGCGTCCGACTCGAGCACATCATCCCATTTGATGGGCCCAATATGCTCCACGTAGGCCTTCACGTCGTACCCGGCGTTTCTAACAATAGTCGCCACAAGGGGCATGCCATACTCAGGAAACAGCGCATGGGTCACGAGGTTCCAATAAGGCAACTCGGGGCTGATAAAGCTGACTTTCTTTATGTTCACCCAACAACCTCTTTGCGGACGACGTATTTTGCCCTTGGCAGGGCGGAGGTCTCAAAACTAACCGAGTCTACCCTTTCTGTCAATGATTCTCCGGGCGGGTAATTCCTTATTTGCCCTACCGGCGCCACTGGTAGGCGCCCTCACCGGCACAAAGCCCAGGGTCTTGCGGCTATTGCGCGGGTGAAATGCAGCCTCCAAAGAGGTGGCCGGGAGACTTGAGGTCATGACTCGTTCAGGAATTCCCGGATGACTCGGGCCAACTCCACCGGCTTATGATAACCAATATCGTGGATAGTTTCGGGTATCCAATTTACCCGGCAGTTCTCTAGGTAATTCTCGGCCGACGCCACCATTACTCGGCGCCGCTGAGCGTAGTCGGAGTTCGCCCGTTCCGGGGTCGGACCCGCGGGAACGATCAACGTGGGGCATTTTACCTTTGGCAACACCGCCGAAGGCGGGTAGTCCCACATCGTTCGAATTACTTGAGCGTGGTTGTCCGGCCGGAGGATGTCTTGAATCTGGCCTTCTTCGTCCGCGTAGACCATGGTCTGCACAATGCGCTCTAGGTCTCCACTCCAGCAATCGGCTAGCTGGACCCGCAAACGGTCCAAGAATTCCTCACGGTTTCCGGTCACATCCCGGGGCCGCACCCGGTGGGAAAAGCTCTCCCAGGTTGGCTCGGCGCCGAGCGTTGCGTCCAAAAACCCGCCGTCGATCATTACGAGTTTGCTCACCCGCTCCGGATGATACGCCGCCAACGAGGCGGCCACATGGCCTCCCCAAGAGTGGCCCAGAACCGCGGCTTGGTCGATGTCCAAGTTTCCCATGAAGGCCGCAGCGTCGGAGGCCAGGGACTCCCAATTGTACCCGCTCTTGGCTTGGGTAGTCTGGCCGTGCCCGCGCTGGTCCGGCGCTACGATCCGGTACTCGTCACACAGAAGAGAGGCGATAAACTCGTACCAGTGGCATGAAGAGGCTAATCCATGCAAGGCAACAATCGGGGGGCCGTCGCCACCCCAATCGAGATAACGCATGCGGAGGCCGACGACGTCTTCCCACTTTTCCACCGGCTGGACCAAGTTCGAGCCTTCTCGTTGCATATCACAAACTCCCAAACCGCCTGGGACCGAGTCCTACGGTCAAATTATCGGGGGCTTAAGACACCATAGCAAGTATTTCAAACACTTTCCCGCTGCAAAAGCTCCGCCTTTACCTGGAGCCCTCCAGCTCCGTAGCCCCGCAGGTCCCCATCGCTGGCGATCACCCGGTGGCACGGTATGATGAGAGGAAAGCGGTTCCGGGCCATCGCTTGCCCGGCAGCCCGCACCGCCAAGGGCCTACCCGCTTCGGCGGCCAGCCAAGCGTAGCTTCTGGTCTCCCCAGGCGGGATGCTCCGGCAGGCAGTCCAAGCGGCGCTGAAGAAAGGCGGCGCGTCGGAGAGGTCCAACTCGATCTCATCCAAGGCTTGGCGGTCTCCTTGCATATACTTCTCTAGCAATTCTTGCACGTCGGCGAAGCAAGCAGGGTCGTGCACCGACCGATCCAAATCAGCGCCCAGACCATCAAGCGCCTCTTGGGGTGTTGGCTGGAGACTTAACCGGCGCAGGCCATGACCCGCACTCAACAAAGCAATCCAGCCCAAATCACATTGCATAAGGTGATATTTGAGTTCCATTAGGGTAGCCTCCATGAGAATAACCTGGGCGGCAAGGACACCCGGAGCCGTAACCAAGTCTCTAAGTATTCGCTATGACCTCGCCACAGGGTAAGCTAAAATCCGTCTACAACAACGTGTCCATTATAAGCGAGACAGCATCTCTGCGGGGGCGTCTAAAGACTTGGCCCGGACATCCTTCTTAAGCAGTACTGCATCCGATTGGGGCATTCCGAGCGTATTGCTGTTTAGAACCATAACATTCGGTTTGGGTGCATGTCTGCAAGGGGTTAGAGTCCAGCATTCTACACTGCCGGGTAGTGACCTAACTGCCTCGTTGTCACCGGGCATCCAACAACAGGAATAAAATATGCCAATTAGACCTCTTGGACGGTGTGTTAGAAATCCCTTCTCCCTTGGGGAGAAGGTTAGGATGAGGGGAAATGCTTCCCATAAGCCAAGTTTGCCATACCTGGATCCTTGGGGTACGCTCCTCACCCTAGCCCTCTCCCGCGGGGAGAGGGAACTTTGCCCACAGCCTCTTAGAAACCTTTCGGCAAGTATTCCCGGCGCAACTTTGGCTCTGGCTGTGGTTACCATGGCGCTGCTTTTGGCGGTCGCCTGCGGTGGCGGCGGGCCCCAACCAACGACGGGTGCGGCAGCGGAGCCAACCCAGTCCCAACCAGCTACCGAGAAGGCGACGAAGCCACCGGCTACGCCGGATACTCGACCGCAAGCGTCGCCGGAGTCCTCCAAACCGGAGGCAACCCGGCCGCCGCAATCAGCCGGCGATAGTCAAGACGATAGTCAGTCGGCCTCCGGCTCGGACATGGATTCCAAGCCAGAGGAGGGGGCGCCACTAGCCGGCCCCTCTCCCACCCCGCAACCACAAGCCAAGGAACCCGACCCGACAGAGGCCCTCGAGGCGACCCCAACGCCAGAGCCATCCCAGAGCATGGCCGACGACCGGTCTGTCGGGGGAGCGGTCGGTGACCATGCCCCCGACTTTACCGGAATCACCGCTTGGATAAATTCAGAGCCGCTTAAGATGGAGGACTTGCGAGGAAAGGTGGTGTTGGTGGACTTTTGGACCTACACCTGCGTTAATTGTATTCGCACCTTTCCCTATCTGAAGGACTGGCACGCCAAGTACGCCGACCGGGGTCTGGTTATAGTGGGAGTGCACACCCCCGAGTTTGAGTTTGAAAAGGTAATGGAGAACGTTGAACTCAACGCCGATGAGGCGGACTTGGACTGGCCCATCGCCCAAGACAATGACTATGGCACCTGGAGGGCTTATGGCAACCGCTATTGGCCCGCCAAATATTTGATAGACCTCACGGGTACGGTGCGGTACACCCACTTTGGCGAGGGCGCCTACGTAGAAACCGAGGAACTGATTCGGCAACTGCTGGAAGAGACCGGGGCCGATTTAGGGGACATCGAAGTAAGCACCGCGCCGGACCCGAGGGCAGACTCTCGGGCCTATTCCGGGGACCGCGCTTCCCGCATTACGCGGGAGATCTACGGAGGCTATGACCGGAACAACTCGCCCCGGGGCGTCTACGTGGCCCATCCCGAGTACTATAATAGCCACTCACAAACGTTGGACTACACTGACCCTGGCGACCATCAGAACCATTTCCTTTATCTCCAAGGCCCTTGGACCAACGGACTGGAAAAGCTCCATCATGCCCGGGAGACCGATGACTATTCGGACTATATAGCTCTCAAGTTTGCCGCCAGCAGTGTAAATGCGGTCGTCGATCCGGAGGGCAACCAGTCCTTCGAGGTACAAGTGACCATTGATGGCCGTCCTCTACTGCCTGAGGAAGCGGGCGCCGACCTGATGGTGGACGATGGCCGCAGCTATTTTACGGTGGACCGCGGCCGCATGTATGAGGTAGTGGCCCTACCCGAGTTCGGGGTCCATGAGCTGGTCCTCAGCTCCAACTCGCCAGACTTTGCGCTCTTCGCCTTTACCTTCGGAGCGTACTCGGAGGGTCCGTAAGCGTTTTGAGAAGCCGATTTACCTTGCCAAGTCCCGGCGCCATCTTTGCGGCAATAGCGTTGCTTATCGTCGTAGCCGCGGGTTGCGCTAGTCCGGCGGTCCCAACTCCCGGACCTACCGCTCCCCCGCCACCCGCCGCCAACACCAAGACAATAACGCCAATCTTGGCCACTACTCAGTTGAGGGTGGGGTCTCAGCGGGTGGCCTTTCTTTTGGTTACCTCCCAGTCGTTAATTAAAGCGCCAACGGCTAAGGTGGTCTCCGTATTCCTGGGAGAGGGGGCTGTTCCCGGCGAGGAAAAGACTGCCGGTTTCCATTTGTGGCCCTATGGAGTGCGCGGCGCGTACAGCACGGAATTGACCTTTGAGCGGGCCGGCCCTTGGCGTCTTGAAATCGAAGTGGAAAGTCCCGAGGGGCTAGCCCACACTCAACTGGATTTGCAGGTAGCGGAGGCAGTAAGTGTGCCGGAAATTGGCAGCTTACCACCTTTGGGCCTCAGCAAGACGATTCACAGCGTAAGCGGGTTGGAGGAGTTGACCTCGGACTTTACTCCGGACCTCGACCTGTACCAAATGTCCATTGCCGAGGCGATTATCTCCGGGATGCCAACGGTAGTGGTATTCGCCACACCCGCCTTTTGCACCAGCGCCACCTGCGGTCCTCAAGTCGACACCGTATCCGAGCTGAAAGAACTGCACCTTGGAAAGGCAAACTTCATTCACGTGGAGCTTTACGACAATCCTCACGAGATACAAGGGGACTTGAGCAAAGGCAAGTTCCACAGTTTGGTCCACGAGTGGGGACTGAGCGAAATTCCCCACTGGTTTAACGAGTCTTGGACCTTCCTTTTGGGGGCCAACGGCCGCATAGCCCAGCGCTTTGAAGGGTTCGTCACCTTGGAGGAACTGGACCAAGCGCTGCGCCACGAACTATCAGACAGCTAATCACGTAACGAGTCCATCCATCCCGGTTGGGGCCGGCCCCAACCGGGATTTTTTGTGCGTATTTCCGAACTATTCTCTATAACTGGCGAAAATTGGTTATTTTTTGAAAGCTAGCTGTCAAAGACGCTTGCCTACAATAGATGCAAGCATCGGGTTGTAAGCCTCAGCCTAATGTGACCGCTAGAATTCTTACATAAGGAGGGATGCATGAAACTGGTCGTCGTCGGAACCGGCCAAGGCGGATCGAACATTGCCGATGAGTTTGTGGTGCTTGGGAAGTGGATGTGGGACAACCGGCGAATTCGGATATTTACCGGTGGAGATAATGACCCCATCCACCGGGGCGTGTTCGCCATCAACCTGGGAGCCGGAGACCTTTACAGTCTGCAACACATTCCCCAATCGGATGACCACTCGATTTTGCTGGGGACCACGGACGAATTCAGGGGTCGTGGCGCCGGGAAAGTCAACGCTGACGGAGCAGAGCAAGCCAGGAAGGAGTCCAAGAAAATCGTCACCACTATCAGGGACAACGGTGATGTTCCCAACGCCGACGCTATCATGGTCATCGCCACGACGGCCGGGGGCACCGGCTCCGGCTCGGTTGGCGTAATTATCGACATGCTTAAAGAGTCCTTCCACAAGCCCGTCTACGCCATGCTGGTCCTGCCCTTCGCCAACCAGTATGACGACCCCGACAGCATGATAAATACCGCTACCTGCTTGAAGAAAGTGCTGGAGAACTCCAGGGCCGACGCGGTGTTCATCATCGACAATCAGAAGTTTGTTAGAAGCCACGAAACCATGACCGTGAATTACAGCCAAATAAACCGGCAGATTGCCGACTCGTTTATGGACATTCTGTGTGTCGGCGAGGAGACCGATCGCAGGTTCATCGGCGAAGTGCTGGATGCCAACGATGTGATCCGTATTCTTCACGGGCCTACAGCAATCGGCGTAAGCCAATCGCGAGTGCCCAAGCGTTCCTTGTCCTTCTTCGACAGGCTAAAGGGAAGGGGCAACAACGGACATAACGGCAAGCACTTCTCGGCGTCCAAGGCCCAAATTGAACGGGCCCAGAACGTGCTCAGCCAAGCGCTGGGTGAGATGTCTGTCGACTGCGAACATTGGGAAGCCGGAACCGCCACCTATGATGCCCAGAATGTGCTAGGGCTGTTCTCCGGACCACAAGAAGAAGCCACCCAAGAGATCGTAGAAATGATGGACAACTACCTGGCCGAAAGAGTGCCCGGGGCGGGACGACGCAAGGGGACCTATCCGGGGAGGACCTCGGACACCATCGGCATAACGGTGATCGTGTCTAACCTCGGCAAGGGCGCGGCCATGGATATGATCGAGGGTATCTATACCGAAGCCACCAAAATGATGGGCGAGGTTAAGGCCAAGAAAATTGGGCGCGACAAGCGGTGGGAAGAGACCGCCAAATCGTCTGCCCTGCTGCCTGATCTCTAGCCGGCCATCAATCAGGCTAACTTAATCAACCAGTCCAGCACCAGCAGCAAAGACATTACTATACAAGAGGATTGACATGAGAGCTTCCAGGGCGCCTGAAGGGCGCAATACCAAGAATCAGTTCGCATTTTGGGGGGTCGGACTAGGTGTAATAGCCGCTGCAGTAGTTGTTGCATTCTTTTTATTCGGTTCCGATTCCATATCGGCCAAAGACGACCAGCCCGTCAAGACTCAGGATGCCCCAGTGAAGGCCCCATCGGCCGTCAGCCAACCTGCTTCACAGGACCCGGCGCCCCTCCCCCAAGCGACCGCTATCCCGGCCTCAACCGCTATTCCAGAGCCGAAGGTTGCTCCGGCACCTGCTGAGACACCGGCACCGATAGCCCAAGCGAAGCCCCTGGTCGAGAAGAAGGCGGCCACCGAGCCTCAAGTCTATCCCGAAGCTCAATTCGGTGAGGTCTTGGAGGAGGGTCTGGTCGACCTGAGGCTCCCTCAAGGGGAGTTGGTCAAGACTTGGTACTCCTTCCAGGTTGACACCGATACCCGGGACATTACCCTGTTCTTCGCTCAATATGACGACGCCTTTGAAAGGATACTCAGCACCGTCAGGATAGAGGACTACACTTGGGACAACGATCTCGACAACGCCGAGGTAGTCTTCAATTACCCCAACGGGTCGACCCGCACCTTGGTGTTCGATGCCGCCGAAGGTTCCATATCCCTGAACCAACAGTACGTCCTGCCCGTCGGCCCCAGCATGTTCTCCTCGGACTTGCGCCGCGGTCTGGTCTACTACGCGATGCAACTTCAAGACAATTCAGGGGACATCGAGGTGGAGCTGCACCTGGACCTATCCGGTCTCTCTCAAAGCGAAGGACTGGAATTCAAGCGGTTGGCGCCGCGAACGGTCGAGGCCGTCTTGCAGGAGATCCAATATCTCGTCGAAAAAATCGAGGACAGCCGCGAGCAATCCTAACTAGGGGCCGTGACTCTCGCCTTTCTCGTCAAGCGTGAGTCACCCCGGACTTTGGTGGCGAGCTAAAACTCATGCGAGGCTCGCCAACTGATAAAGACCCCTTCAGCCGGCTTGGACCTGTAAAAGGGCCAACGGCCAGAAGGGGTCTTCCCTTTTGGTACTCCTTTCAGGGGGAGATTGGGCGTCGTGGTGTGCTTTCTTAGCGCCTTTGACGGTCGGTTCCCACCATCGCCAACTGTACTCGACTGCGGACCGCGTGGCGGCGCCCACGTGCTTTGCTAGCTTGTGCGTAGCTTTGCCCTCTGCTAAAATCCTGGCTGAGTCGGCCAGAGAAGCCTATGGCCCCAGCTATGGGGCTGGGTCTGGGACAGGATGGGGGAGTGATCAATTAAGGTTGAATCAACCTGCGCCGGATAGCATCTAGCCAAGGGCGCTCAGTCGGCTGCCGAAATAGGGCTAAGATCAGGAGGTTTGACGATGCCATCATTTTGGGAGAACCTGCGATTTGCTGGTGAGCGCGAGTTCGACGAGCTTAGCGGGCAACAAGGCCAGGATATGGCCACCTACGTCAGTCATCCGCCGCCCAGTGGCGGGACCAGTTTCCCGGCCATCATCGTAATTATGGAGGCTTTCGGCGTCACCTCGCACATCGAAAAGATTTGCGACGGCTTCGCTGAACAAGGCTACGCTGCGGTCGCCCCGGCGCTTTACCACCGGGAACACCCCAATCCCAAGCTAGGCTACGGGGACGAGGACGCGCCAGCCCGCACCCGCTACATGGAGGCCTTGAGGGATGACGAACTGGTCGAGGACATCAACGTCACCATAGACTACCTGCAAAACCGCTGGGCGCGCACCCGGGGCCAGAAGATCGGCATCGTGGGTTACTGTGTCGGCGGACGCATTACCTACCTGGCCGCCACCAGTTGCCACAGCCTAAGCGCGGCCTCGGTGTATTATGGCGGCCGGATTTTGGTCCCCTTCGGCGGTGGCCCCGCGCCCATCGACCTGACCAGCCAGATAAGAATTCCGGTCATGGGTAACTTCGGCGCCCAAGACGCCAACCCCACGCCGGACGACGTGGCCCAAATAGAGGCCCGGCTCAAGGAAGCGGGCGTGACCTATGACTTTAAGATGTACCCCGACGCCGGCCACGGATTCAACTGTAACGAGCGCGGCAGCTACCACGAAGCATCGGCCCAAGACGCTCTGGAGCGCACTTTGGGCTGGTTCGACAAGTACGTCAAGAACTAGGGTAAACGGGCTTAAACTCTCAAGCGCTGAGCAAAAATGTATCAAGGGCTGGTATGCCTTACGCATACCAGCCCTTGATGTCACCGGTATTTGCCGAGAGTGGCTAAACCATTGCCGGTATTGCCCAGGACGCCAACGGTCTAATTTCTAAAGGATTCCCGCATTCGATAGATAGTCAACTCCGGTTCGATGGGGGCGACGGGCAGGTATTCGGCTTCCTCGATTTTGGCTACGATGAACCACGGTCCCTCTTCGCTCAGGGCCGTAGCAAACACCGATCCCAAGTCTTCCAGGTTATCGACCGTGGTAGCGTGGGGAATGCCACAGCTAGCCGCAACCTCAGCCAGGTTCGTGCCCTTGGCGGTGTGGCTCGGCTGGTGCCCCGTCTGGGCCCACTCCTCGTTGTCCCACACCACCACTATCAGGTTCTTGGGTTGCTCCCGGCCGATAGTCGCAATGGCGCCTAGGTTCATCAGCAACGAGCCGTCGCCATCCAATGATATGACTTGCTCGTCGGTGGAAAGGGCCATGCCCAAGGCGATAGAGGAGCACAGCCCCATACTGCCGTAGGTGTAGAAGTTCCGGTCGCGGTGGCCGGCGTGCCAAAGCTCATCGGTGGTTGGGCCCAGATTGCTAACGATGGGCCGGTTGCCGGCCTGCCTCAAAATCAACTGGGTGGCTTCGAACCTAAGCAAGTTTGCCTCCGTGGAGCATCTGGGTCATGCAGACCGCCACCGGTTGGCGGTTGGAGTGGCATAGCTTCAACGCTCCATCCAACAGCGTGTCCATCCGGTACTCGTCTTCAATGGTAAAGTGGACCAACCCCAATAGGTCCAGGATCGGGCGGGTGGTGCGGCCCATGGCTACTTGGGCAATATTGAACTCACCGGGGCCGCCTCGCAAGTTGATAAAGATGGGGATCGGCGTCCGGGACGGTATGCAAAGGCTGGCTATAGCGTTAACGCTGTTCCCGAAGCCGCTGGACTGCATGAACACCGCCGCGTTGCGTCCGGTGGCGTAGGCCCCGACGGCGATGCCCAACGCTTCTTCTTCCCGGGTCGCCGAGACCAAGTGGAAGAACGGGTCGGCGTCGATAATGCTGGTCACCCGGTCAATGGATATGTCCGGGACGTAAGCGATGAGCGAAGTGTCCCAGTTTTTCAGCGCCTGAACAATATTCTCGGTCCAAGCCACAGCCCTATGCTCCTTTGTCTGAATTCCGGCGCTTGAGTCCCGTATCAGACCGGCCCCCTTGGGCCAGCCTAAATATTTGAACCCCAAATAGGGTAGATTGAGCACCAATTCCCGGAGACTTCTGGGCGCCGGGAATACTCAAGCGGGGTAAAAAATCGGTTAAACCTTAGCAGTAGCCTTGGTGAATGTCAAAACCCCGAAACGGCCCCGAAACCCTTGTTATAATGGGACGGGTTTCCACCTGATTTACTCTCACTCCAGGAGGAACAGCACATCATGGCCGACAAACTATCGCTATTGAGCCCGGCAGCGGAGGCTTGGCGTCCCTTGGAGGCTGCCATTCCCAGAATAGATGGCCTCCAAGGCGCCACGGTGGCAATCCTGAACAACCGCTGGACCAGCATGAACATTATCTCCGAGCAGATTGCCGTTATCCTCAAGGAGCAGTACGGCGTGGCCGAGGTCTTTGAGAAGCTTATTCCCCTAGCGTCGGCCGCCCCTCAGGAGACCTTCGACGAGGTCAAGCAGCAGGCCCAAGTGGCCGTGGTGGGTCTGGCCAATTGAGGGTCCTGCACCGCGTGGAGTGTCCACGACAGCGTGCGCCTGATCAAAGAGGGGTTGCCCTCGGTAGTATTGGTGACCGAGCGCTTCACCACCTTGGCCAAGGCCTCAATGCGAGGCAACGGCGTCCCCGACGCGCCAATGGTGGTGCTGCCCAAGACCGAGCTAACTGAGTACGTCGAGCCCGAGGTGGTGCGAGCGGTAGCCCGGGAAGCAGTAGAGGGCATCATATCGCAATTGGGCGGCCCCAATTGAAGCAGCCTATTGACCTCCAGTCCTCATTATTGGAGGTAGCTGATTCGCCGGAAGCCGTATTCCAGCTCATGCTGGACGGGGATTGGTCTGACGGTCTCCCGGTAATTCCCCCTACGGTCGACCGGGTCGAGAAAATGGTAGAGGCGGCGGGCCGAAGTCCGTCTGACCTCATCGGCTACATCAACCCGGACGGCGGGGCGGCCACCGTGGAAAAAATCGCGGTCAACGCGGTCATGGCCGGTTGCTTGCCGGACTACATGCCGGTGCTTATTGCGGCCGTCGCGGCTATCTGCGAACCGGCGTTCAATATTCACGGCCTTCAGACCACTACCAACCCGGTGGCCCCACTGCTGATCATCAACGGCCCGGTGCGAGACCGCATCGGCGTCAACAGCGGGCGTGGCTGCTTGGGGCCGGGATTCCGGGCCAACGCCACCATTGGCCGGGCGGTGCGGCTTCTCCTGCTCAACGTCGGCGGCGGCAAGCCCTGGACTACCGACATGGCCATTCATGGGGCTCCGGGGAAGTTTGTGTTCTGCACCGGGGAGAATGAGGAGGAAAGCGTTTGGGACCCCCTCCACGTGGAGCGGGGCTGGATGCGGGACCAAAGCGCTGTCACCGTGGTCGGCGCTCAGGGCACTAACAACTGTTTGACCTTTTACAAAGAGGCCGAAAGCATCCTTACCATCATCGCCAGCGCCATGAGCGACTTCAGCGACAACAACTACCTCCTGGCCGGCGGCAATCCCTTAGTCTTGCTATCTCCCGGGCACGCCCGGTTGTTTGCTGACCAAGGATTCACCAAGCAGTCGGTCAAAGAGTGGCTGTTCGAGCATTGCAAAATCCCTTTGGACCGTTTCCCCAAGGAAACGTCCCTGATCAGCTACGAAGAAGGGTTTGCCATGGACGGCGGCCGGGTCTGCCCCTGTCGCCGTGCCGACGACATCCTGGTGGTAGTGGCTGGCGGCCCGGAACCCTACCACGTCACCTACTGCGGCAACTTCGGCGACACCACCGCCGTAACCAAGACAGTGGCGCTGCCCGGGTAGCCGACTAGAAGGAGGCGTATATTGGCCCCAAATAATAACCCCCCACTGTCACCCCGAGCAAAGCGAGGGGTCTAAAATTCCTTTCGTGGGAAACGTTCTGTTGCCGAAGGAACTTAGATTCCTCACTGCGTTCGGAATGACCGGGGAGGGCGTTTGGGGTGAGCACCGGGAGTAACGTTCAATCTCCCGGGTGGGCCGGAATGACGTGCAAGTCTGAACAGTTACTAGCTCAGTAGGGAGTGGGCCTGTCGGACTCCTGGTCGATGTCTATAACCCCTCCATGGTAGCTGCTATTGTAGCTTTGCAGCGCCTCTTCGAGCCGGGCTTGAAACTCTTCCATGTTTTGCACCGCAATCATGATCCTCTTACCGGAGATCATCCGCACCCGCAACCGGTTGCCCATGGGCAAGACCAACATTTCCAAGTGAGAGATCTCGGGAAAGGGTATTGCTTTTACCCGAGGCCGACCGTACACGATCACCAAAGCGTTTGAGTAGATGAGGTATTGCTTGGCGTTGGTGAACCAGCTAAACCCGGCCCCTACCAGTCCTAGCAGGACCAGCAGATACCCGGCGGTGACCAGACCAATCAACGCCACTACCAAGGATAAGATAAGCGTCGCGTTGAAACGGGACCTTGGGCTATCCCAATAAAGGGGCTGGTCTTGAGGCTGTTCCATGGCTAGTATTCTACCACATCCGGCATACTGAAGGTTAATTAAGACGCGATGAGGCGCCCGCCAAATTATCACAAGAAATGTACCTGGGAAGCCTCTCCAAAGCGTTAAAGAACCGCCTTTGGCTTGAGTACCTCTCGTTCTCTTGCTGGGTCGGAGGGTTACTTTGATACACTGGGCAGTGATAGTAATATGTTCTTAGGATATTCGACTCTCCCGCCAGAGAATCCGAAAGTTTCTGATAGTCGATCTGGATGTTTTGGAACTGGTTCCTGAGCACATTATCCAAATACGCGCCGTCTATAAAGATTGCGACTCGATCTGGCACGGAGCCTCCCAAAAAGGGAAAGCGGCACAGACTTATCCATGCCGCCTTTACGGTGAATAATAGCCTAACGTGCGCCAGCGACGGACGCTAGGGAGAATACTGAACATATTATATCAATCGCATTGGAGTTTATCAATATGAAGCGCAGCACGGAACGAATTCTTACGACCCACACCGGCAGCCTGCCCCGGCCTTGGGACTTGGTGGACCTGCTGCTGGCCAAGGAGGCCGGTTCGTTGAGCGACCGGGAGGGTTTCGACAGCCGCGTCCGCGATTCGGTCGCCGAGGTGGTGCAAAAACAGACAGACGCCGGTGTTGACGTTATTAACGACGGCGAGCAGGGCAAGTTCAGCTATTCTACCTACGTAACCGACCGCCTGACCGGCTTCGACGGGGAAAGCTTGGCCTTGCCCCGGGCCGATTGGCACGATTTTCCCGAGGCCTTCTCGCGTCAGTCGACGGTACCTATCCTGCGCCCCGCTTGCACCGGGCCCATCTCATGGAAGGACCAACAAGAAGGCGCAAGGGACATCACCAACTTGCAAGCGGCCCTTTCTGGAGTCGGGCCGGGAGTCGAGCCGGAGGAGGTATTCATGACCGCCGCGTCTCCCGGGGTAATCTCGCTATTCCTGAGAAACCAATACTACGCGACTCGCGAGGCGTATCTCGCCGCCTTGGTGGAGGTGATGCGGACCGAGTACGAGGCGATCCACCAAGCCGGGTTCTTGCTGCAAGTCGACTGCCCCGACTTGGCGATGGGGCGTCACCTCCAGTTCCCGGACCTCAGCAACCAGGAGTTTGTGAAAGTCGCTGAAGCAAACGTCGAGGCCCTCAACCACGCTTTGGCCAACGTGCCCGCCGACCGGATGCGGTTACATTTGTGCTGGGGCAACTACGAGGGACCCCACCACCGGGACATCCCGTTGAAAGAGATCATTGGAGTCGCGTTGAAAGCCAAGCCTGGCGCCATCTCCTTCGAGGGGTCCAACCCGCGCCACGAGCACGAGTGGGCGGTGTTCGAAGACGTCAAACTCCCCGACGACAAGGTAATCATTCCCGGGGTCATCGACTCCACGACCAACTTCATTGAGCATCCGGAGTTGGTGGCCCAGCGCATCGTGCGGTACGCCAAGCTGGTGGGCCGGGAAAACGTCATTGCTGGCAGCGACTGCGGGTTTGGCACCTCGGCCCGGCGAAACCCGGTGATAGAGCCGGAGATCGTTTGGCCCAAGCTGGAGTCGATGGCCGAAGGGGCCCGGTTGGCTTCGGCCGAGCTGTGGTAATTCACATACGCTATTTTCACATCAACGCTCTACATGCTAATATCTGGGCAAAGTTAGACCGCTTCGGAGGAGACAATGGATATCGGCGTCGCCATGGTAATTTCCACCGCGTCAATGGATGTGGCCGTCTTGGCCCAAAAGGCGGAGTCACTGGGGTTTGAGTCCTTTTGGCTGCCCGAACACCCGGTTATTCCGGTTAACACAACCTCCCGCTACGGTGGCACCCCCGACGGATCAATTCCACCCTTTATGGCGGACATGGCCGACCCTTTAATCTCCCTGGCGCGGGCCTCAGCAGTAACTCAAAACATTAAGCTGGGCACCAGCATCTCCCTGGTGCCGGAGCACAACCCCCTAGACCAAGCCAAACAAATAGCCACGCTGGACCGCATCTCCAACGGCCGCTTTGTCTTTGGCATCGGCGCTGGTTGGCTAAAAGAAGAGACCGAGATCATGGGCGGCAACTTCGACCACCGCTGGTCGCAGACCCGGGAAGCCATTTTGGCTATGAAGGAGCTTTGGACCAAGGAGGAGTCGGAATTCCACGGCCAGTACTTCGACTTTCCCCCGGTCAGGAGCTTTCCAAAACCGGTCCAACAACCCCATCCTCCGGTCCTGTTGGGAGGCAACGCCGCCAATGTATTCAAGCGGATAGTCAGGTGGGGCGACGGGTGGCTGCCGGTGCGGGTTGACGTAGAGCAAGTGAAGATGGCGCGGGCCGCCTTGGACGAGTTGGCCGAGGCGGCGGGACGAGACCCCAAGTCGATTCAAATCTCGGTCTACGGCGTAACCCCGGACCGGGACCAAATCAGCCGCTTCGAGGAAGCCGGGGCCAGCCGGGCCGTAGTCCAGCTATCCAGCACCAAGGCGGAGGACGGGGTGGCCGGCTTGGAGAGCTTGGCAGAACAAGTCTTTGGCTAAAACCCAGTCAACCATTCGCTCACCCCAGGGCCTTTCTGGCCCATCATTGCCAAAGCCCCGGTGTCTCCTATAATGTGGAGGAGATTGGAGCAGAACCTTCATCAAGCTTGACAGGAGTGTGTTCTAGAATGAACTTTCCAGACCGGATGAAGTTCGGAATATTCATGGGCCCGTTCCACCGGGTCGGAGAAAACCCTACGCTGGCCATCGACCGGGACATGGAGTTGGTCCAATGGTTGGACTATCTAGGCTTTGACGAGGCGTGGATCGGCGAGCACCACAGCGCCGGGTGGGAGACCATCTCTTCCCCGGAAATGTTCATGGCGGTGGCCGCGGACCGGACCCGGCACATCAAGCTGGGCACCGGGGTTATTAGCTTGCCCTACCACCATCCCTTTATGGTGGCCAACCGGATGGTGCAGCTCGACCACATGTCCCACGGCCGGGTGATGATGGGGGTCGGCCCCGGCGCGCTTCCCGGCGACGCCTACATGATGGGGATCGACTCGACCACCCAGCGGATAAGGATGGACGAAGCCTTGGGGGTGGTGCTGCGGCTATTCACCGACCCCGAGCCTATTACCTATAAGAGCGACTGGTTCGAGCTTAAAGAGGCGATGCTGCAATTGAGGCCCTTTCAACGACCCCACATGCCCATTGCAGTGGCCTCGGTACAGTCGCCCTCCGGGGTGGCTTTGGCTGGCAAATACGGAGCCCCGGTTTTGACCATCACTGTGCCCCGCGACCCTTCATCGAGCCAAGAAGCCGACCTGAAATTCCTCTGGGATGTAGCCGAAGAGTCAGCGGCAGAGCACGGAAAAACCATGGACCGTCACGAGTGGCGCCTGGTGCTCCCGGTTCACTTGGCCGAGTCCCGAAAAGAGGCCATGAATGATGCCCGGATCGGGGCCGGGCGCTACCACCGGGAATATTTCGAGCACACCATGGGCCGGCCGCCGCTGGACTGCCCCCTGGAAGAAATAATCGATAACATGGTGGACACCGGCGCTTGGATAGTCGGCACTCCCGACGACTGTATTGAAGGGATCAAGCGGTTGGGAGAGAAGAGCGGCGGCTTTGGCGGCTTCATGGTGCAGACCATAGACTGGGCCCCTCGGGAAAAGATGCTCCACAGCTACGAGCTAATGGCCCGCTACGTAATGCCCGCCTTCCAAGGCACTACGGCCAGCACCGCCGCCTCCAACCAATGGGCCTACGAGCGCCGGGACGTGTTGATGGCTGGCCGGAACCGGGCCTTGGATACCGCCCGGCAGACTTGGGCCGGGCGCAACAACTAAGCCGATTCCGGCGGCCTGAGAGGGTGTTTCAAAAGCCCCTTCTCCTTTTGGGGAGAGGGTTGGGATGAGGGGAATGCCTGACGACGGCCAAGGTATTTCACCGCTAGAACGGCCCTCACCCTGGCCCTCTCCCAGAGGGCCAGGGAATTTTGGAGACACCATCCAAGACGGCGGCGGGCCTCAATTCATCACAGGTAATAGACGCAGCGATGAAAGCAGTATGGTACGAGCGTAACGGCGGCGCCGACGTCCTTAGCACCGGTGAAATGCCCGATCCGGAGCCTGGGCCGGACGAGGTCCGGGTCCGGATAATCTCCTCCGGAATCAATCCGTCGGACTGGAAAAGAAGACAGGGGCTGACCCGGTCCATGGAGTTTTCTCGAGTGGTGCCGCACCAAGACGGGGCCGGAGTCATCGACCGGGTTGGTCCCGGGGTGCCGGAGTCCCGGCTGGGTGAACGGGTCTGGCTCTACCAAGCCCAATTCGGGAGGCCCTTTGGGACCGCCGCCGACTACACCGTGCAACCGGCGCACCGGGCTATCCCGCTGCCCGCCAACACCACCTTTACCGAGGGCGCTTGTTTGGGCGTACCGGCAATGACGGCCCACCGGTGCCTATTCGCCGATGGCCCCGTTGCCGGGAAAACGGTCCTGGTGCCCGGCGGCGCCGGGGCCGTCGGCAACTATGCGGTGCAACTGGCCAAGCTGAGTGGGGCTCGGGTGATCTCCACGGTAAGCTCCGACCATAAAGCGGACATAGCCAAAGCCGCCGGGGCTGACAATGTGGTGAACTATCGCACCGAGGATGTGGCGCAACGGGTCGCCGACCTTACCGGCGGCACTGGCGTTGACCATATCGTAGAGGTGGACTTTTCCGGTAACTACAACGTCAGCCGGGAGATTTTAGCCTCCAACGGGGTGCTGGCGGTCTACGCCGCCGGGAATCCTCCCCAACCACCAGTGCAATTCAACGCCAGCAACATTAACCTGCGGTTCGTGCTGGTCTACGACATGCCCGAGCTTGCCAAAGATGCCGCCGTGGCCGACATAACCCGGTTGGTGGAAGCCGGCCAGCTAACCCACCTCTTGGGGCCCCGTTACGGTCTGGAATCGGTGGCCGAAGCCCATCGGGCGGTGGAAGGCGGCGCTATCGGAAACGTGACTCTGGACGTGGCGCCGGAGCCCTAGCCGGACGAGTTCCCCCCAGGTCTTCCCTAGACCAGCTACCTCCTCTTTAGAGCGTGTATTAGGGGAAATGCTGACAGTATCCAAACGCAGCCCACAGCAGGAATCGCCCTAACCCTCTCCCGGCAGGAGCTGACAGGGGTAGGTATTTGTTTGCTCCGTCGTTCCGGCGTAGGCCGGAACCCAGGGGATGGGGGCGCACCTCCAGGTGTTCAGAGTATCCGCATGTACAGCGTCCCGTTTCTCTGGCTGGCGCGGAGGTATACGCAGGGAATTTTTTCCGGGTTGCGGTAAGAGTACGTCACACCACCGGTTCTGCTTCGTATGCGTTCGAAGGTGGCCCCGCCTCTAGGTTCCGGCCTGCGCCGGAACGACGGAATGAGGATACCTACCCCTATAAGCCCGGCAGGAGAGGGAACTTGTCACACACCCTCCTAGTCATTCCCCGAGGACGCGCCCGCTTGAGGCGCCGGCGTCTGCCGCCCGGGACCGGAAAGCGGCTTGTGGAAGCTGTTAATCACGGCCCCGGCCAGCATTATCGACACCACCATCAGCGCCGCGATTTGGAAGCCTTTGATGTAGAACGACTGGGACTCCGATGAGGTCATCAGCGCGATGGTCGACGGCAAGACCATGGCCATCACGATGGACGATAACGTGGCCCCCAAGGCATGGCCCAAGTCTCGCGTCGTTTCCAGCATCCCCGAAGCGAATCCCCGGTGTTCCACCGGCAGCGTGCTCATCACCGTGGCGTTATTGACGGTATTGAAGGCGTTGGTGCCCAAAGAAATCGGGAAAAGCAGGAAGGGGATAAACCAGACGGACAGCGGCCCGGCGAACAGCCCCAATAACACAAAGCCAGTGGCGATGGAAACCATACAAGCCGGACGGAGCAGCTTGGGGTTGTACTTGTCGTGGATGTTCCCCGCGATAATGGGCATGAACAGCCCAAAGGACTGATGAGGGAACAAGACCACCGTCACCCAAATCGGGGAAAGTCCCTTGCCCTCCTCAATCATCACCGGGACCAGAATGAAGGTCGCCAGCATCGACAAGTGGAACATGACGTTGGAGATGAGGGCCAGCGAGAAGTACTTTTCCCGGAAGTGGCGAAAGTCTACGAAAGGCTGCTCAACTTTGCGCTCGACGACGATAAAGAAGGCCAGCAGTCCCAAGAACAGCAGGTGCATCGGGACATGGTAGGAAAGGGCGTCGGAGCTGGTGAAGGACTCCTCGCCGCCGTGGACGTGCATCCCCGACAAGAGAAACACCGAAGCCGTGGCTACCAGTAGGCCCGCGCCCAAGAAGTCAATGCGGCCAGGGTTCTCCAGCCGCGACTCTTTGTTTTGTTTCAGTACCGGGAGACTGCCCTTTATCGCTATCAGGCCGATGGGCAGCATCGTAAGAAACACCAGCCGCCAGCTCAGAAACTCCAAGAAAACGCCGAAAAGCCCCAAGCCGATCAGGGTCCCCAACCTGGAACCGGTTATCGGGAAAGCATAGGCCCGGCCCCAAGACCCTGTAGCCCGCGGAAGATGATCACTTGCTCCAAGTTTTGGGCGGCGGAAATAAAGACTGCGGCCACCGTGATGATTATGGCGCCGATGAAGAACATTTTGGGATGTCCGTAGCGGTCGCCCAACCTGGCGCCCAGAAACACCGTGCTGCCCAGCACCAGAAGGTTGACGATGACAATCCAAGCGGCGTCTTCGATAGAAGCATCGAAGTTGCGGGCTATGCTGGGGAGGGCCAAGGTCACCGGCATACTGGATAGCTGCACCAAGAGCTGTCCGCCGGTCATGGCCATAACCACTTCCCGGCGGGCCCGGGTACCTACCACAGCCCGGTAATTGCTGAGGATTCCCATCCTTATTCCCGAGTCAAACCCATTAGCAAAAAGTCATACCCAATCGCGTGATTACTTAAGGAAAGGCTACGCCGCGGCTCGGGGGGATTAATGCCAAGACTCGATGGAGCAATGATGGATGGTCGGGGCGCCCGGATTTGAACCGGGGGCCCCCTGCACCCCATGCAGGTGCGCTACCGGGCTGCGCTACGCCCCGACTGTGCTTATTATACCATGAGTGGGTACCTAAAACGGACCCAACTGGCGGCCAATTACTCCTCCCGACTATAATCCTTGGTGCGTTGTCAACCCGACGCAAATAGTCGGCAGCTATTTTTGAGCGGCGATGCCACGACATCCGAGGGCACACCCGAGCCGACAGGGAGAAGTTAGCATGTCCGGACCTCTGGCTGGAGTCAAGGTAGTCGAGTTTACTGAGATCATTGCCGGTCCGTTGGCGGGAATGCTTCTGGCCGACTTGGGCGCCGAGGTAATAAAAGTGGAGCCGCCTTGGGGGGACCCGTGGCGATTCGTGCAGTCCTTTTTACCCTCGGAAGGCCGGCCCTTCATGTCATACAACCGGGGCAAACGTGGCGTCACTCTAGACCTGACTACCTCGGAAGCTAAGGATGTTATATCGCGCTTGCTGCCGGATACCGACGTGGTCTTGGTAAATTACCGCCCCGACGTAGTCGCCAAGCTTAATTTGAGCTACGAGGACCTAGCCGCCATTAACCCGCGACTTATCTATTGCGACCTGACTGCCTACGGACGCCAAGGCCCGGATGCTCACCGTCCGGGTTATGACGTAGTCTTGCAAGCCATTTCCGGCCTCATGGCCGCCGAGGGCAAACTGGCCGACGGGACTCCGCAGCACGTTTGGTCGACGCCGCTGATCGACGTCACGTCGGGGTTTTGCTTGGCTTGGTCGGTTTGCGCCGCGTTGTTCGCCCGAGAGCGCACCGGCAAAGGCCAGAGGGTGGAAGCCACTCTCTTGGGCTCCACCCTTGCTTTAATGGGGATGCGCTTTCTCCAAGTTGAGTCCCTCGACCGGTCCGTCCGCGAGCAGACCTTGGAGCAACTCTCGGCCTTGCGGGCGGCGTCAGCCTCCTACGAGGAGATACTAACCTTATACCAGGCTACCCACGAACCGCCGCCGGGTAATATCTACTACCGGGTATTTTCGGCCCAAGACGGCGCTATTGCGGTCGGTTGCTTGAGCGACCCGCTGCGCCGCCGACTGCTTGAAGTCTTGGAGTTGACGGACATTCGTTTTGCGCCGGGCTACGACCCGGACGCGCCGGCCTCGAAAGCCTTTGCCAGAGAACTGGAAGTAAAAGCGCAGGACGTTTTCCGCCAGAAATCCGTGGCCCAGTGGCTGGAGGTACTGGAGGAGCGCGGCATCCCCGCTGGCCCGGTCCGCTTTATCGAGGAGTTGGTCGACGATCCTCAAGTAAAAGCAGCCGGATTGGTTGCCGATGTGGAGCACCGGGATGCCGGGAAGGTGTTGATGGTCGGCCCGCTGACCAGCTTCAGCGAGACCCCATTGTCGAAACCCTCGGGTCCGCCGGCTTTGGGCGAGCATACAACAGAGGTGTTGCGGGAACTGGGTTACGAGCCTGAAGTTATTGACCGCTGGAGAGACGCTGGCATAGTCGGTTGACCATCAGAGCTTGTGAAAAAGTCCGCTCATCCTGAGCGAAGCGACCAGAGGGAGCGGAGTCGAAGGACCGGGGCTGGATAGACTGAATAAACAAGGGCCCCGCAGCGCGGGGCCCTTGTTTTGCTTTAGTTTACTTGGGTTTGGCGCTGGTTTAAGAGCTAGCCTAGCCCCGACAGGAACTCCGATACGGCGCTTTGGAAGTCCTGAGACCGCTCGATCTGGGGGGAATGGCCGCAGTGGTCGATAACCCTTAGAGTGGCGTTCCCCAGAGCTTGTTGGTACAGCTCGCCGCATTCTACTGGGATAATGGCGTCCTGGCGGCCCCAGACGACCAAGGCCGGAGTGGAGACTTTGCCCAAGTAGTGGGGCAAGCTGGGGTTGTGCAGATAAGGCCGCCAGCACAACCGGGAAGCCATCTCCCGGTTGGCATGGTCCTGATTAGCCTCCTCCGGCGTCAACTCTCGGGCGTACTGTTCGTAATTTTCCACCTGCGAGGTGTCGTAGAACCGCTGCTGAAGCCGGGTCTCGGACCCAACCATGAATATCTCGGAGATCTCGGAATTCTGCGGTTTGATCCCGGCGGCGTCGATTAGGACCAGCCCCCTGATGTTGCTGTCGCCCATGGCGGCCATTTCGGCGGCTACCCAACCGCCCATGGAGGAACCCATCAGGATGTACCGTTCCAGGCCCAGAGTCCCTGCCAAGTCCTGGGTAAAGTGGGCTACGTCGGTTATCGTGGACACCCAACCGGGACGGGCCGTTCCATTAAAGCCCGGCAACGAAGGAGCGTAAACCGTATAGTTGCGCGCCAATTCTTCGTGGTAAGGGGCCCAGCCGGAATTCCCGCCCGCCCCGTGGATGTAAAGCAGCGCAGGACCAGAGCCCCCGGAGAACATTTGGACTTCGGTACCTCTTACTTGGACACTGGACTCGTTGGCGCTTCTAGTCGTTGTCATTTAAGTTTTCCTCTTTTTCGTTCAATCTCGCCCACCCCAACCGGGGAAGGCCCGCAGGCAAATTGGGTCACGGCCCTACGTAGTGACGCCCCGATTCTGTTACAAAAGAGGAAAGTTGTCAAGCGCAGCGCGCCTCCTCCGTCATATCTAGGTTTGCTCTTTAGCCCGCCAATTGATACCATAAACCCCCAACCGGAAATACCCGGCCGGCCTGGCAACTATTGAAAGTCTTCCCAATACTACCTAACCCGTTCCGCTCACCGGCCTCTAGAATTCGAGGCTCCCCACATCACCCTGGGGATTAGTCTAGTGGTAAGACGCCTGACTCTGGATCAGGTATCGGAGGTTCGAATCCTCCATCCCCAGCCAACCTGTACGTACTGTAGACAGAACCGGGCCGCTAAGCGCGATTTTCTCCACATCTCCACCCCTGATTGGACTGTCCTGAGGTGTAGGGATAGTGTACCGGATGTTAGCCTTGCCGGGAGCAATCATCCGGTGCGGTCTGGAATCTCCGTAGATAGCGATGCCTCATGCGTTGTTGTGACGGACAGTGCTGAATACGATGCTGTTGGTGTACACTTGGCCAACCCAGGGGCGGCGGCGCATAAACACGTCGTTAAGACGGGAGTGGACCTGGTTGTGGTTGGATTACTAGGCGCACAAAACCTTTGAACAAGGGGATGACTGCCATGCACCTCGTCAGGATGAGTTTGGGTGGCGTACCACCGTTTACAGAGCGGGTTACGTTCAAGTTTGACGAACGGGTGAATGTGTTCATCGGGCCAAACGCGTCCGGCAAAAGCACCGTGCTGCAAATGCTTGCCGACTGTCTCATTGGGCGGGATGAGAATAGCAAGAGGCCAATTTCGCAGGGGCGGGGCCCCTTGAGGTTGCTTCTGATTAATGATGACGAATTCGATGAACTCGTCTACGAAGAGCGACCCAGATTTGGACCGCCTAATTTTCTGTCAGCTAGCGAAGATTGGCTTGGCACAAGAAATGAACCGGTGATACCCGAAGAAAAGCCGTCTGTGGTTAATATAGACTCTGTTCGGGTGGGGCTACCTGGAATATCCGCCGTAGAAGCCCCCGGCACTTATGGAGAGACAGCAGACGAAATTTTGGACGGGCCTTTCAGCGGTGCGCGTCTAAAGTGCGCTTCCGATGCGTTCGCGGAAGAACTTTGGCCTGAAGAACCCAGTGAATCTATAATTAAAGCACGGGGCAATGTGATGAAAGCCGGAAGATTGGCTGATAGTTGTAGCAAAATCATTTGTGATGAAGTGATCAGGGATTCGGAGACGCATAACTACATACCCGGGCCGGATGTACGAGGTTACCTGCAACATCCACAGGCTCACCTAGATAATATACGTATCCTTCGCGGTATGGGAATAAATACTAATGACCCTCGCAATTTCGAGAACCTTTCCATCTGGGAGGAACCATCCTATGCCATATATCCTGAAGACGCAGACTCGGTGCCGATATACCTCGGCCATCTTAGTTCAGGAACGGAAGGGACATTACTCTGGATACGATGGCTGGCGCTTAAGATGGTTAGTCATTATGGATTGGAGGATGGTTGGGAAAAGAAGCCGGCCATCCTGCTGATTGACGAGATTGAGAACCACCTGCATCCGACTTGGCAGCGGCGGGTTATCCCGGCGTTGCTGGAGCATTTTCCGGGGTTGCAGATATTCGCCACTACCCACTCTCCCTTTATGGTGGCCGGGCTGAAAGCCGGGCAGGTGCACCTGCTGAAGCGGGACCCCAAAAACGGCACAGTCACCGCATCCACCCACCCTGAAGACGTTATCGGCTGGACGGCGGACGAAATTCTGCGGACGCTGATGGACGTGGAGGAGCCTACTGACCAACTTACGGTTGACCGGGCTGACCGGTTGCGGCAGCTTCGGGAAAAGGAAACGTTGACGCCCGAGGAAGAATCCGAAATGAACGGGTTGCGCCGCCAGGTAAATGCGGACTTCCTAACCAAGATCAGCCCATTGGAAGCCCAGCGGGAACGGTACGCGGACTTGATGCAGCGTTTCCTGCTTTCCCGGCAATCTGAGTTGACTCAAGACGGAGAATAGCCGGGTTGCGGTGGGTTGACCGGGGCCCGGAACCCGGCGGAGTTGTCGGATACGCCCGGCAGTTCACGCAAGGCTGGATTCGTTACTTCCGGGACCGAGAGGGCGCACGTCCTGTTGACGATTACTGGCGGGAGTTTCGACCACTCCTAGGAAGCCGGACCAACAATATCTGCTGGTATTGCGAGCGGAAATGCGATGACGTAACTGGAGGGAAAGCCCCTACGGTGGACCACTTCCAACCGCTCAGCCGTTTCCCTCAGTTGGCTTATAAGTGGTCCAACTGGGTTTTCAGTTGCCGACGGTGCAACGGTGAAAACAAGCAAGACAAATGGCCCACATCAGGGTACGTTGACCCTTGCGCTCCCGATGTTTCTGAATGCCCGGAGCAGTATTTTGATTACGATGGACTTACTGGAGAAATCCTACCCAAGAAAGGCCTTTCCGGGACTGCCCGGCGCAGGGCGTTGGACACGATAGATGACTTAGGCCTGAACAAATTGGACGTGAGGTATTACCGGCTTTACCGGGCACGTGAGTTTTTGGCCGACCTCTTGTCGTCGCCAGTCTCGGAACGCCAAGCGTTGTACGATTCATATGCAGCAGGCGAGTATGCTGGAACAACGCGGATGGTCGTAGAGCAATTGCGTCAGGGTGGGCACATCTAGCCGGTTAAGGCTTGGCGTACTTGTTTAGGGACGTGGTGGACCTGCACGTACCGAATTGCGAACTTTTCGGTGGGAAATTGGGATATAAAGAGTCCAGTTCGGTTGACCTACGGGCAATGGTGCACTTGCTGGCTGGAAAACGAGAGATCGACAACGACAGGGCCGGGACCCGGTCTGCGAAGCCTTTTGAGGCGCGCCCAAGACCATCCGGTGCGGTCACGCCATTCACCGCATCGACTTCAACATCGACTGACTCACAACCCACTAGTATTACAACGACGGTTGGGATGATAGGATGACGGGGTAGTTGGGGAAGGCTTGGGCAAGTGAGGCAGGGAAGTGGATGCTGCGGTTTTCGAGCAGGTGTACGGGACCTTTCAGGATTTTCACGCTTACTTCGCTCCGCTGTTTGGCCGCAGGGAAGCGCGGGACCACAGCCGCCATTACCTCCAGGCTCTCCTGGTACAGTCCGGGGAGCGGCGCAACGCCGAGAATCTGTCGGAGACGGTTCCGGCGTCAGCCAGGGTGATGCAGCGGTTTCTCGCTGAATCCCCCTGGGATGACGACACAGTCATAGGACGCCTTCAAGAGTACTTGGGACCCCGGCTGGGACATCCGGATGCGGTGTGGGTGCTGGACGGCAGCGACTTCCCGAAGCAGGGCAGGAAGTCCGTGGGAGTGGCCCGTCAGTATTGCGGGAGGCTGGGCAAGGTGGCCAGCTGCCAGGCCGGAATGTTCCTCGCCTACGTCAGCCCGCTGGGACGGGCCCTGGTGGACAAACGGCTTTATCTGCCGGAGAGCTGGACCTCGGACCAAGACCGGTGTGAGGCGGCGGGGGTTCCGGAGGAGAGGCAGGGCTACCAGTCGAAGACCCAATTGGCGCTGAAGATGGTGGAGCGGGCCTTGGAGCGGGGACATCTGAGGGCCGGATGGGTTGCGGGGGACGACGCCTTCGGGATGTCGCCGTCCTTCCGTGAGGGACTGGCGGCGCTGGGGATGCGCTACGTGCTGGACGTTCCCGGCGGCACCACGGTCTGGCCGCTGGAGCCAGCCTGGACCAGGCCGGAGCATCAGGGATTCGGGCGTCCCCGCAAACCCAAGTTGCGAGACGGTCAGCGCCGGACCATGGAGCAGCGCAGCGATGAATTGCCGGAGGAGGCCTGGCGTGAGATTACGGTGGCCGAGGGAAGCCAGGGTCCCCGCAGCTACCCGTTCAGCGCTCAGAGGGTGCGTCCAACCAGCAGGCGGAAGCCTGGCGAAATCCACTGGGCCATTTACCGCCGGAACCTGGACGGCAGCGAGCCCCGCTACTACCTGTCCAACGATCCGGAGGATACTCCCCTGGAGACCCTGGCATACGTGGGTGGCTCCCGGTGGCGCATAGAAACGGAGTTCGAGACGGAAAAGAGCAACGTGGGGCTGGACGAGTACGAGACCCGCACCTGGGCGGGATGGCATCATCACGTCGCCCTGTGCCTGCTGGGCGGAGCGTTTCTCCTGAGCCTGCAACAGGCTTGGGGGGGAAAAGATGCCCCGGATCACGAGACCGCAGGTCTACCGGGTGGTGCGGGAGATGCTGCCCCGGGAACGGTTCGGGCCGGCTGAACTGCTGCGGTGGCTGGAGGAGACGCAAGAATGCAACGAGCGGGCCAGACACTCCCATGCCAAGCGTCGAGCCGCCCTTCGTGCCTCCCCACACGTCCCTCCTTGAACCGTCGTTGTAATACTAGGGTCAACTCACGCGAGCCGTATCCCCTTTATTGCTCTGTTTCTTTCTCTAGGAACACCTCGCTTTCCATCTCGAAGGAAGGAACGTGAATTAGTAGAAGCGTGGCGCCGCTGTCGCTTGGGTTGTGATATTCGAACCATTCTCCCTTATGAATTACCAGAAGGTTCGTTGGTTCAAGGGAGACCGGCTTACCTTCGACCGAAAACAACACGACCCCATCAATTCCTACGTAGAGCTTGTCACTCCTGGTTGACTTGGCTGTGGGGTGGGCCGCTCCTTGTGGGACCATGATCTGCGCGAAGGAAGCTCCATCCAGCAGAGTGCCAGTGAAATCCCGAATCTCCAGCCCTTGGAAATCAAAAGGCGTTACATTGGCCTCTTTAACGTGAATCACGATGTTAGCCCTCGTATGCTCTAAGGTCCCTCTTAGCATTTGTAATGAGTGCTCCGTTTGCCCTTTCGAAACGGCAATGGAAGAGTTGCCAGAGCCCCCACTGCTGTACCCAGAAGCCTGCCGTCCGAAGCAAAAATATTAAAGCAATAGACCTGATTGGAGTCTAGTCCCACACCGAAGACCGCACTCTGAAACTCCCATACGCCTCAGGTCAACAGCATGTTGCTTGCTGATGCCAAAATTGCGGAGGATTTCGGCCTTCCGCGCGCCTCCCTCTGGCTGATGTAGGCCTAAGGCGAACCGCTCCGGAGTTTCAAGCAACTATCTTGAAAGCCTACGCCAACGCCAGTGAACCCAGGCGGGGACTGGGCGCTTACTTCCAGTTTTACAACGACCAGAGGCCCCATCAGGCTTTGGGCTACCGGACCCCAGCCGAGGTGCTCCACGCGGCCAGGAATGCCATTGGGGATAGTTCAAAAGTGACGGAAGGTCCACTTTTTCCGGCCTAAGCAGACTGAATTCATAACTCGTGCAGGCAAGGCAAAATCGGCTTTATCCGTGCTCCCCAATGGGACCGACCCAGGTGGCCTGCGTCCTACGGGATGTTGGCGTTGGCCCACTTTCCTCAATCTCCCTGACAATCAACTCGATTGACGCTTGCGGGACAGTGAATGCTCTCTCTTTCGGAAGGCAGATCAAGCACGTACCTCAGTGCGGGATCGCCTCCCCATTCCGAAAACATCCTTCTGTTGCAATAATAGTTCCTCGAACCTACAGGATTTCCACTACCTTGGTTGCGCCCATTGTTCGGTCAATGTAGAATTAGTCAAGATGACCAAGTCATTACATTGTCAGAGGTACTGCCAGTGGCTAGGAGAGTAAGCGCAGCCCAGGCGAAGGCTCAGTTGTCAGCGCTTTCAGCGGAGGTGGCTTTTGGAGGTCAGCAAGTAATCATTGAGCGTCGTGGTAGGCCGTTGGTTGCATTGGTGAGCATGGCTGACTTGGAACTCTTGGAGCAGGTACGGTCAACTTTGGCTTTGCCCCGGGGAGCTCTTGCCCTCGTCGGCGCTTGGGAAGAGGCAAACGACGACGAGCTGAATTCCTTAGTCGAAGATATCTATGCTTGCCGGAATCTTGATGCGGGACGCTCGGTAAAACTTGAACCCTAATGTATCTTCTGGATACAGATATACTAAGCAACCTCTTGAAAAGACTTCCCTCGATGGCGTTGATTGCCAAGTTGGAGTCTGTGCTCCCCGAACACCAGTTTACTTCCAGCATCACATTAGGGGAGCTAATCTACGGCGCTCACCGACTCCAAGCAGGAACAAGCTTGCTCCTGGAACGGCTGGAAAGGGCACTCCCGCCTAATTTGCCTGTGCTTCCATTCGACGAGGCTGCTGCACGTCGTTATGGTGAGGTTAGGGCAGAGTTGGAGCGGCGTGGAATGCCGATAGGCGATGCCGACCTTCGGATTGGAGCGATTGCGTTGACCCGCGGTCTCACAGTGGTGACAGGAAACGTAAGGCACTTCGAAAGAATCCCTGGTCTATTGGTAGAGAATTGGCTGGAAGCGTGAATATAGCTTACGCAACGGAGCGGCATGTCGAAGACAGCTCTGACCCAACTGTCTATATAAACGGCGCATTCTATCCTGCGAATGGATCATCTCTGGAACGAGATGCCGAAGTGTCCCATCTTCGTGAGCTAGTGCTTCGTGAATGGGAGAACTTCACCCGGTCAGGAATCGATAGTTCCCTTTCAAAGGAAGCTCTTCGTCAAAAACACGCAGCCAACCGTTTGGAGATACTCAAGAGAGATCATAAATGGATCGCCAAAAAAGCCAAGAAGTTGTTGAGCTGGTTTGCCTCTGGCTCCGAAGTAATGCCTTCCGAGGTCAATCCCTGTCTAGTGCCCGTCGAGACGCGCGAACAACAAGACCTTTTCCGACTCGCTCGATACACCTGGTCTCTTCCGTACAGCAAAGGCTATGGTAGGCGCCTAAAATTCCTAATCATCGACCACTCAAATGGTAAGTTAATCGGAGTGTTAGGCTTACAATCACCTCCTTTGGATCTAACCCCCCGAGATCAAAAATTCACATACGCCTCGGGCCGTAAGGTTGAATTGGTCAACCAGACTATGGATATCTACGTACAAGGAGCGGTCCCACCTTATAACACACTTCTCGGAGGCAAGCTGGTCGTTATGGCAGCCGGGGCACGTGAGGTGAGGCAAGCCTACCGGGATAGATATGAGGGAAGACTGACACGGATGGAGGGTAGACTACTGCCGGCTGATCTCGTGGCCGTGACTACGACGAGCGCATTTGGCAGGAGCTCGCTTTACAACCGTGTATTCTTCGAGAAAGAAGGGGATCGTTTCAAAGTAGCAGAATCTCTGGGATTCCTCCGGGGTTATGGCGTTTTCCAGTTCAGCGAAGGCACTTATCAACTTCTAAAAAGCTTCATCCTGAAAGAAATTCCAGGTAAGAAAGTAGCTGGATTTTCTTCAGGGCCGCGGGTCAAGTGGCAAGTGATTACTCTCGCCTTGCACCGCCTGGGAATCCCAGATTCCGCTTTGCGTCACGGTATCCGGAGGGAGGCGTATCTCATACGGTTGGTCGATAACCTTGAGGCGTATTTCAGTGGAGCCGAGACTATCCCCAAGTACAGGCAGTGGGGATTCACAGAACTAAGTACATACTGGAAGCATCGTTACCTTCTGGGGCCCCGGCGGCAGCGTCCTCAGCACTGGCGAGATTGGGACAAGAACCAAATCATGGAATTGGTTCTCCCACCCACACAGCCAGCAGCCCATCCACAGTAGACTTCTCTTTTATCATTTTTCCTTGACAAGCCATCGTCACTATGGTATTACTAAGATTAGTAATTCCTATCGGAGCGTAGGCTCATGCGCCGATGTCCCGGGTGCGGTGAACTTACTGATTATTTCGATTCCGAGTGTTGGTCCTGCCGTTATATTGATCCGGCATGGGTTGAAGTGGTGATGAACGGAAGGAAGCAAACAAACACTTTTGACCACATCCACTCCCCAGAGGCTAGTGGGAGACCTCCGGAACAACCGAGCAAGTGTTCCCCTCGTTTAGTCGTCATACCCATCTCCTCGTTTAGCGACAGCTCTGAACTGGCGGATGTCTATACGGCTAAGGCAGGCACGTTTGGTACAGAACCTCTCGAGATTAGGTTTGATTTTAGGCAATTGGGTTTCGACTGGGAGGCTAGTACTGAAGGCGAGGAGCATGAGTTTATTCCGGGATCAATAGGCGTTCTCGCGTTAACGGAGGCACGCCGCGCTATGCGGCTAGCTTGCCAAACCTGGGGAAGTACACGAGTAACCGCGCTGCTTCCTCCTCAAGGGCATCCTGTGTCGGAGTTGCTGCGAGAGGCTGGAATGTTGTCCGATATTCCCTCTATAAACGTCAAGAACATGCAGTGCTGGAAAAAAGAGACTCGCAGCTCTCCTTTCGATGCTAGAACCATCGACCTAGAGACCATCGTGCCGTTCACGAAAATCGGGCCAGCCACTAACGGTCAACTTTCCGACTTGTTTTATATTCGCTTTGACGCTATGTCGGCGAGGGGAGCCATTGGAAGGGAGTTTTGCAGCCCACTACGGCAGGTTGTAATGAATCTGGCAGAAAACGCAGCGGATTACGGTCGTGGTGGTTATATTGGGTGCTTCCTCCGCCAGGAGAAGGGAAGAACCGCTGGCCTCAAGGGTCGGTTTGGCGGCAGCAATCTGTTCGATCCTAGGAAGCATACTCACCTTTTCATTAACTGCTTTACTCTAGGCCCAAGCTTATCGGAGGTTACTGACCACCCAAACGAGTGGTCGGCGGCGGAGGCAGTATTGGGAGGAGGTTTTACTTCTCGGATAAACGGGGGAGGAAGTGGCATGGAAACCATCATGCGCACCGTGGTGGAAGGAGCCACAGGAACCGTCTATCTCAACTCCAAGAACTACGTCAGAGTCATCACACCTGATGGAATAGTCCGTGAATATAACTTAGGGGGAGACCTTTACTTACCTGGTGTACACATTTGTACGTTGATCCCGTTAGCAGTAGTTGCACAACTGTACGCACTAAAGAGTGGTAAGGGGAGTAACCGGAACGCAATAAGACACCAACACTAGGAGCAAAAACCAAGTGAAAGAAACTGGATTTAAGGGCCCTGGGTGTAGTTGCGGTCAGAGCTTCCATCGTCGGTTCGTGAAGGATCTGTACCACGATCTGGGGTTAGGACCAGACTCAAACTTTAGCGGGCGTTATCTAATGAACCGAGAGCTTGTCGGGGTGCCGATACGACACGCCTTGGAGGGCGTATTTTTCGCCCTTGTTCAGCCTGCCGTGTTGATAGTCGACCTAACCGGGGTCGAGGAGATGACCGGATCGGCTGCCGAAGAGATCGGACCTAAACTGTTCGGAGCCGTAGAGAATCACAGAAACGTCAATGCTGAGAAGTATCTGGTCTACGACGGCCTTTGTCCAGAAGTCCGAAAGGAACTGGACGCATGGTTCGGGAAATATAACCGATGTGTGCCGGCGTTTTTATCGGAGGAAGACGAAACATTGCCCATAATCGGAGAGTTGCCGCCGAAGAACCTCTTGGAGGTCCTCGAGTTCTGTTACAGGCACGGGCCAGTAACGTCGACGCAACTGGAGAAAAGATTTCCTGCTGCCACGAGGAAGTTAACGGGCCTTCACAAAGAATATCCGTGGTTACTGCATCGCCACAAGATGCGTGGGGATACTTCGAAATCTTGGAGATATCAGTTCATGCCCCTCAAACCCTAGAATTGATTGAGAACAGAAAAAAGGGGCCTTTTGAGATTCAAGCTCACGACTAACCGGTACCACCGATTCCTATAACAAGCCAGAGGGTTGGGAAACCATGTCCATGCTACCGGATGATCCAAACGTTCATACAATTGCTCTTCGTATGCGAGATGGACGGGAAAGCCCAGTAGAACAAGGCATCTTAAAGTGGATGTTAGAGAGGTCGTCAACGGTCCAGGCTGTGCAACCTCACTTCAACATCGGCGGGATAGATTCCTCGGACAACCTGCTACTTCGCATTCCTGGTCAACCGGGAGCTGGAATCGCGGGATATTCATTCGGGCTTTCTATTTGTGATCCCGATGGCACAGAACTGGCATGGCAGGACCGATCCGTGGAAAGGGAACATGAAGGAGCCCCAGAAAACCTTGAGATTGGGCTGGTCTATAACATACCTACGCGCCAAGCGCGACGACTCATTAGTATGGCCGACTATCAATTCCGCTCAATAGCCACGGTAGCTGGCGGCAAGAGTCCCTACGAGGATCAAGATAACCCCCCTGAGTTCAAACTGCGGCTCGCGGCCGCCCGCAGCCGTGAGATTTCGGAACGCAGAGCAGTGCGGACGTTTCTGAACCAGCATAGGGTCTGCGCACCTGTCTTCCTTAAGGACGGACGCCTAAGCTCCCAGAATTGTTCTACTCGATATATGGACAGTCTCGGGCGTCTAGCAGTAAGGCGCGGAGTGCGACTGGTCGGTGTTGTCAAGCAGGGGACGCGCTTATGGGACGAACTCTACCCTTATCACCTCGAGCTATCCCGTCACTATGAGGGTGAAGCGTACTGGGCCCAGCTGTCCCACAAATTGATATGGGACGTATACGCCTTTCCTGACCAACCCACTCCAAAGACCATTCACTTAGGCGCGCGGGAAGACCAATCCCTTGGGGGTATTGGTGGTCTATGGGTCTTGTACTCTCCCTCTCCTCGTACTTTTTATATTGTCGAGTTCAATGTGTATGACTTGGCAGAGTATCGACCATTAGTAGAAAACCATCTGCCGCTAGAACTTCACAACTGCCAGCGTTTTGGTTGGGAATACACCTACGTAGTACGTCAAAACGAAGAGACGGGTGACTACCAGGGGACTCAGATGGCTGCAATGCCGGAGGATTTTGAAGACCTGGTGATACCTACGATTCAGAATCTCCATCATATGGCGACGGTCACGAGGGTTACCTTCAATTATCCCGTCGTTCTCGCTGATGCTCACAACCGCTGCAAGATCACCCAGGAACGGAAAGATCGGAAGAACACTGAACTTGTCGCTGAGTTGACTCAGTTGGGATTTAGCCCCGTTGATTTTGAGCAGTGGTCAGAAGACCCGCACAAGCTTTTCGAGATGTAGGAGGGGGGAGCATGAAACTCGTGCAGGAACGCGTTGAACCATTGAACGTCTTGGTTGGTAAGGAGCGCACAAAAGGGTTATACGAGGTGCTCTTCGATTCACGCCAAGTCGAGCCTCGGGTGGCGATGGGCTCAACCTGGGTTGGACGCGATCGACGATACGACCGGCGGTTTCTACTGCGCGTCGTAGACTTGGGTTACGGTGGCGACTTTGACCTCGGCATGATCCTTAGTAGCCTGAGAACCAGCCCAGATCAGCCTTTTGACGTTCGGTCCCTAGAATACTATTGCTCGGAAAAAGCGTGGCTGCGTTTGGAAGGGGAGCTGACGAATGGGGAGCGCCTCCAACCTACCCTAGACCAACCAACAGTCCTCCAAACCTTTCTAACACCAACTGACTTGGAGGACGAGGAGATAATCGCCGATGCTGACACCAGCAAGGGATTCCTCGTCGGACACCTTCGCAGCGGTAGGAGAGAGCTAAATGCAGCTGTCACCATGCAGGACAGGTTCGCGGGCTATCGGACACTCATCACTGGAGCCTCCGGTTACGGCAAATCTACACTGATACGGGACATCAGTCGGTGGTGGCTTGAGGACACGTCGTATGGAAAGTTGATTGATGACCTCAAGTGTGAATACGCGGATGACATCACCAATGAGATGAATCAACTTGTCCCAGGCCTCAAAAACCATCCAGAGGCGCGGCAAAACCTCTACCTTTTTACGCCACGGCCAGATCGGTTCAACGGAACAGACCTAGCGCAACATATCGCTGGGCTCCGTCCATTGAAGTTCCGTTTGGAGGACATCCCTCCCATTACTCTTAGCGACGTAGCCACACACCTCACTGGACCGCAGAGACAGTTCTTGCATATCTACCAAGATAGAGATGACCTTTTCCCAACACTTATGCGAAAGGATCAGGACGGCAACCCCGATACATCCCAGTGGTACAAATCTTTTAAGGCCTTTGTGGTTCGTACGAAAACGGCGCAAACTCGTACTGAGAAATCAAATAGCGGAGAGGATACCGGCTACCAGCTTAGCGACTTTGACAGGAGCTCCTACCTACCTATCTTAGGAGTGATCAAAGAGCTAGAGAAATTAAACCGGGCTCGATTCATCGCTAAAGGTGCAGAATCTTCGTGTATCGAGGAGATTCATACCCTCCTCAAGCAAGGCAAAACTATAATTCTGGATAAGTCCGGCTTGGCTGACGAGGACCGGATGATCCTCAGTACCGTTTTGGCCAACAGCCTTTACAACAATAACGAAAAGTATAGTTCTGGGGGGCCGGGGGATCAGCAAAGAGTAATCCGATTCGTTTATGTCGTTGAAGAGGCCCACTTGTTGTTGTCCAAGGAAAAGGTGCGAGAGGGATCAATCTTCGTGAACTTTGCAAAGACTGGGCGGAGCTTCCAAATCGGCTTGGCCCTTGTCACCCAGCGCCCTTCGGGCATAGACGACAATATCCTTTCTCAGTGCGACAATTTCGCTACTCTTCGTCTCACCTTCGAGGAAGATGTGAAGGACCTGGTAAAGGCCAGCGGAGGAGCGTTTAGCGGGTACGAATCAGATGTTCAGAATCTGGAACGAGGGCAGGCCGTTGTGGCCTTTGGTGAGCCTCGGAAAGTACAGCCAGTCCAGTTTTTCGACTGGACAATCGAACGTGCCAAGTCCCGCTTATCTGACGAATCCCGGGACATCTCGGAGACCAGGCACCCCAATACACTCTGGAGTGTGTTAGACCAAGATTGAATAGGGACCCACCCAAAATTCCTAAAGGAGGTAAAGGGCCTCCTGCCATGCAACTCTGTCCGCAGATGTACGGTGACAATGCAAAACGGGCTGATTGTACTATACCGCGAACCGATTGGCCGACGACCCTGGAGCCGCTGCGGCTACTGTTCTCTTTGGCGATGTTTTGCTATAAAGGCCGATTTACCCAAGAATTCGGGGCTCTGGCAAATGATCACCAACCTTAGGGCCACCTCCGGCAAAAGCGGGTGTTTTTGAAGAAGACAAATGGGCACTCGCCCCGGCAGTTCACAACCGGTCAATTCCGCCTTGCGGGAAAATCCGTTGAGCTCCTGCGACCAAATTCGATATCGCGAACTGCAATTCCCGCCGAGCTATTAGATGTGACAACTTAGAAGCAGCCGTATCAATAGCACGAAATTGGAAGTGTTCGTCTCTAGCTAGGATAACGTAGCCCCAGTCTTGATCGGCCTTGTGCTGAACTACCATCCCCAAGAAGCTTTCTGTCTCATCCATGAACCAACCCTCCTCCGTAAAGGGAGGATTTGAGTCGGCTACTGCGAAGCCACACATATCTTCAAACTCACTCCTGGTAATGGCGGCGACGTAAACTCTGGGAACTCTGGGAGGCCGACTCTTAGGGTTAGCGAAATGTCGTACCCGAGTTCTGGACGAGAACGGGCGCCAGTAGAGATATTCCGCTTTGTACTCACCATCTTCGATATACGCCTCAACAGCTTCAGGGAAATAGCCCCTAGGAAGCGGGAATGTAGCGTTTGGATTGTGGTTAACTACTAAGCCTTGGCCCCAGGACTCAACCAGAGGAGGCTCGGCGAGACTGTATTCGAAATACGTGGGATCCATTGCGTCTGGGTCCGGGCTATAACAGTAACCCTCCCTGGAAACATCAAAATGTTCGATCCCGAAGCCCTGCTGATACCCCATCCTCGTGAACTTCGCATGAGTGCCACTGCTGGTGAACACTACTGCGCTGACATATTCCGTATCAGATTGTCCAAAAAAATTCGAGGATATTGTCTTTTTCCCATACGTATGGGATTCAACAATGTCCGTATGAACCTGCAAGTTTCCTTCGGTTGTCCAACCAGCTGACATTCGCCGGCCATAAAGATACTGGGCGAGACCATCGTCTGCCAGGCTCAGTGACTCTTCATTAAAGAACGCCTGGATGGCTAGGATAAAAGGCCGACCCTTGCAATGTTCCAGATCCCAATACCTATTCTTTAGCTTTGAATACAGAGGACTCCCAAACCTGATGGGAAGCTCTTCATTCTGGAAGTGCGCTAACTCCCTTGGGTCAAGCCTGGAAGGCAAGGACTCGCCGGCAAATAGGTTTCCATGAGATGGATTAACAGTAGTCGCCTCGACCGAAACTGTGACCCCGTCGCGAGTAACGATGAAGTCTGGGCTTCGATGAGTTCTGTCTACCTCAAAACCAGAGTTGGAGAAATAGGTGAAGAGATATAGCTCAAAGAGCCGGGCATCAAACCCCGTAGTTTGAAACTGCTGCAAAAAGTTGCCGTCAGGATCGTCGAAGTCCTGGTAGGTCAGATCCAACATATTTCGGGTCGGGTGATAACTTGGGGCATCGACCAATGACTTGAAGTGTGGGTTGAGTTTCTCCGGCGGAACGACAGGGACAAAAAGATTTTTCTTCAAATCGGCCATGAGAGGGCCTCTCTCTAAGATTTCTGCCCGGTGGGCAGGCCGCAACGTTAATTTAGGTAGTCGCAAACCCAGCGCCACGCCATCAACTCTCTTCAACAGTTTCGAGAGGTTGGCGGTCGCATTGGCCAGCCTTGGTACCCACAAGTTCCTACTATTATAAGGAAATATGAGTGATATTGGAGATGTTGTCGAGAAAGTTCCAGTGCCGTCCCGGTGAAAGCTGCATGATCGCCCAAGGTTATAATTTAACCAATACCGAAGAACGCCATCAACAAATAGCGACGCCGCAACACGGTCTCGCCAAGCCGAGCATCAACCAGAGCCGCGCGTAGGCTACCGTGTGGTGAAGCCGACGGAACTGGATGACCGGGCAGAGACGTCAACCTGACGGGCTGTGCAGATTTGCGTTTTGAGGGAGGTCCAGTAGAAGTCGACGTTGCGGATCTTGTTTTTGCAAGGGCAAAGTAGCGACAACAAGCATGCCCCTTGCGCACTCCAGTTGGATTCGGAGGGGTCGCCCACAACGGGGATAGACGAAGCCTCCTATCTTGGTGGGCGGGAGGCTTTTGGGAGGCTTGTGGAGTCGCCTTACCGACTTCTTATATCAAAACCTCCCAGCGAAAAGTTCGCAATACGGTATACTTAGGCCCACTGGAGCGGGGCTTGGTATCACTGGGACGAGCAGCGGGACTCTTGCTTAATTCCACCCCGGTCCGTCGAACAAATGGGGTCCACTTCAGATTGAACTCACTGAAGGGGGCATCCCGTGAAGATGTATGGCCTTGCATGTCTTCCCGTGGGTGTGTCACGGAACAGTTGGTGGCTCGAACGGAATATCGTTGGGTGTCCCAGCTCTTCATGCCGGCTTTTCATGCTAGCTGTTGAGGACGCCACCACTTCAGTGTTCAAGACTAGGGTCAGAGGGAAACGGTAACTGCGAAGTAGTTCGATACTCGCCAGGTCTCAGATATAAACTGGTGGGGCAAGCGGTACTGTATTACAAACTTTTGAGCTAATGGTGAATCTCTGAGGTTGGTTATCCGATGTTTCGAGCCTGTATAGTCGTTTCCTGGTTATAATGTCCTTCATGGCAATCAGTCTGACCTGGGAAATGGAAGTTTAGAGAGGGTCCATGAAATACGACGTTATTGTCATCGGTGGAGGAGCGGCTGGATCGGTGTTGGCCAGCAGATTGGCCGAAAACCCGAATACCTCCGTTCTGTTGCTGGAAGCCGGGAAGGATTACCCTGACCCCGCCAACCTTCCGGACGAAGTAAAGTTCGGCCACACCAGATACGCGGAATCCCCGGACTCGGAACACAACTGGGCCCTTCGCGGAACAATCACCGAGGAGCAAGGGGAGATCCACGTGGCCCAGGGCAAGGTGATCGGGGGAGGATCGTCCATCAACGGTCAGGCAATGCAAAGAGGATTACCCGAAGATTTTGACTCTTGGTCTGCTCTCGGCAACGATGAATGGTCTTATGCCAAGGTGCTGCCTTTCTTCAGAAAAATGGAGTATGACCTTGACATCCAGGATGATTTCCATGGAACAGAAGGACCAATGCCGGTAAGACGCCGTCAGTCAGGCGCTTGGCCTGACATCCAAAAGGCCTTCCATGCCGCCTGTTTGGGGGCGGGGTTCGGCGCCACCGAGGATACCAACGGGCCAAACCCTTCCGGCGTTGGCGTGTCTCCCACCAACAACCTGGGCGGCGTGAGAATGAGCGCTGCTCTAACTCACCTCAATCCGATGCGCCACCGTCTTAACCTTACGGTGAGGGGAGGGGTCTTTGTCCAGAAGATATTGTTCGAGGGTTCAAAGGCCGTTGGCGTGGCAGCCGAAAGCGGGGGCGAGGTTTTCACCCTCGAAGCAGACCGGATTGTCCTGAGCACCGGGGCTATCAGATCGCCCCATCTGCTCATGCTATCGGGAATCGGCCCCAAGGACCAACTTGAGCAATTCGGGATACCCCAGGTCCGTGAGCTCCCCGGAGTGGGACAGAACCTATGGAACCACCTCAGCGCCCATATTACCTACAAGGTCAAAGACGGGTGCACTCTCACTACCGATCTCGACGCGCCGCACTTTAGCCTGCACTATACCTCCCAAGGGTCAAGCGAGATCAATGACATGGTGCTGAGGACCAGCACCGTCGTCGACGAACGGGAGGAGCGGGTCGCCGGTGTACGGACCAAGTACCTGACCGGCGACGTTCCACCTGAGCGGGCGGCACGCATATCGTGTACTCTCGGGTTGCCCGAGGGATCAGGATACGTCAGGTTGGCATCTGCCGACCCCAGCATACAGCCGTCCTTTAACTATTGCTATCTCCAGCATCCAGACGACATTCGACGGGTGAGGGAAGGCTTGCGATTCGGGATTAGACTTCTGGAATCCGACGAGTATAAAGACGTGGTTGATCACCGAATCAGCCCGGCGGATGATATTCTAGCCGACGACGACGCTTTGGACCTCTGGATACGCCAAACCGTGGGGACCGCTAGGCACGTGTCGGGGACTTGTAAGATGGGACCGGATTCAGACCCGATGGCGGTGGTCGATCAATATTGCCGGGTCAAGGGAGTACAAGGGCTGTGGGTGGCCGATTCCTCGGTGGCGCCGCGAATTCCTAGGTCAGGCGGTCTCCATCCCACGGCTCTCATGATTGGGGAACGTGTTGTGGACTGGATTGCGGCAAGTTAATCTCGCCTAACCACACCTAATCAGAGGTCCCGGTCCTAATCTTGACTAACCTCTACCCGGACCACGCACTGTCCGGACACCAACCCAATATCCATAAATATAAAGGAGTAAGACGATGGCGACTCAGACTCCCACAATTGACTCACAAGTACATGCCTACGAGCGAAACCGTCCTGAACGCCCTTGGGCCGGATTCTTGACGGGTCCTGATGAGGTCACCGGCGACGATATGGTGGCAGCGATGGACGCCGTCGGCGTCGACGGGGCTTTGCTGATCTCACCATTCTCTTTGTATCGCTACGATGCCAGCTATGCCCTCGAGGTATACGCGAAGCATCCGGGCCGGTTCGGCCTGATCAGGCCATTTGATCCGCAGTCGGAAGCGGTCGCTGACGAGATAGCTGAGTGGACCGGGACGCCGGGTGTGGTCGGAGTCCGCGTCATGCTTTCGGCCCAACCATACGAAGCGGACGACCCGGGTCTCAATCAAATATTCGCCGCCTGTGCCCAAGCCGGCGTTCCGGTCAACGTCATGGCTTCGGGCAAGCTGCCTCTCTTGGGCGAGTTGGCTCGCCGCAATCCGGACACCCAAGTGGTGATCGATCATGTGGGTCTGGCCCAGCCCTTCGAGCCGCCAGCGCCGCCGGAACCCTTTGCCGATTTGGCCAACGTGCTTTCGCTGGCAGAATGCGACAACGTGGTCATCAAGATTTCCGGGGCCTGTACCCTGTCCCATCAGCCATTCCCGTACCCGGACATCTGGGAGCCTCTGGGCCAGGTATTCGGCGCGTTCGGCTTTGACCGATGCCTGTGGGGTACCGACTGGACCCGGGCAGTGAGGCTGTTGACCTACGAGCAGGGCGTCGAGGCATTCCGGGTTACCGACCAGCTCTCGGATTCAGAGCGCTCCACACTCATGGGCGGAACGCTCGCGAAGATTTACAACTGGTCGCCAAGTATGGGTGAGTAGATTGGTGCTGGTGACGAACGCTGGCCTTGACGATAGATACGGCCCTGCCGATAATCGTAGCTGACATGAAATGGGTGCATGGCAATGACTGACCCTGCATCGACGACACCCTACTACACGATGGGCTTTGACGAATAGTTTCTTCAGGTCCTCAGGCGATACACTGCGGACACCCACGCCGCACATCTGCTCCCATATCTCAAGCCCGGCCTTCGTATTCTCGACTTCGGTTGTGGCCCGGCCACCATATCGGTCGGTCTGGCCAAGGCGGTAGAACCCGGTGAACTGCACGGCGTCGATATGGAGGAGTCCCAGATCGACCTGGCGCGATCCTTCGCCAAGGAGGGTAGACACGACAACGCGACCTTCCGCGTAGGCGACGTGACCGACCTTCCCTTCGAAGACGGCTTCCTCGACGTCGCCCACTGCCATAACGTTCTCATGCACGTCCCGGATACCCAAGCGGTGCTAAGCGAGGTGAAGCGGGTTTTGAAGCCCGGGGGCATCATCTCCGGCCGTGAAATGATTAGCGAGTCATCTTTCACGCATCCCGGCTTCGGCGTTATGAGAAAGGCATGGGACATGTTCGAAGACCTTATCTCGAACGACGATGGCCATCCGCAGATGGGGAAGGATATGAAGGCCCATTTCCTCGAGGCCGGGTTTACGAACATCCGGATAACTGCTTCTTTCGATGTCTATAGCACACCTGAAGAAGTAGCTTTCATCTACGCCTTCGCCAACATGTGATTCTTGTCGCCCGAAATCACGGAATCGGCAATAGGATACGGGGTGGCGACCAAAAAGCTGTGCGAAGACATAAGCATCGCCTATGACAGGTGGAAGGACCATCCCGGAGCCTTTGCCGCCGTCGCCCATGGCGAGGCCATAGCGTTTAAGCCGTAATCCTGACCAATATCAAGCCGGGCTCATCGGCACGATACCCCTGCGACTACGGGTTTGCGGCTACTTGGAGTGTTTCAGGGCGGTGTAGTTGGCGAGTATCTTGGAGGCGGTAGACATGAACCTGCGCATCTCTTCCTCACTAACGCCCTCCAGGAGCTTGGTGTCGTACACCTGCACGCGCTGATCGAGTTGTGCCGTCAGTTCATTCCCCATGTCGGTCAGTTGCAGCCTCACGATGCGCCGGTCGGTACGCAAGCGCCACCGGCGCAACAGGCCCATATCGACCAGCTTGGTCACCATACAGCTTACGCGGGACGCGTCGACAGGCAGTATTTCCGCCAGTCGCGTGGCGGTGCAATCACCCTCCCTCATGCAGATTCTGAGCAGGCCGAACTCCAAGGGGATGATGCCGTAAGGCCACCTCGTCTGCCATACCTTTAGCCAACGCGTTTACCAGACCACCCACACTTGTCACCAAGTCCACCGTCGGCATCATCGCCTTTCCGGCTGGGATGTCCGCACACTGCAGTTGCTCGTCTTTCACTCTATGGCCTGCCTCAACTTGGCCTTGGTATTATAGCGGGTCGAGCACACTGACTGCATCGGCGCGACGAGGCCCGCAGCCATCCGCCCGGTAGGACGGCCCCAATAGCCCTCCCGATCCGTCGGCGACTACACCGTGGAAGTCGTATCGGACTCCGGCCAGGAAGGCGGGATGTTCAACCTAACCATGACAACACAGTAGCCTGCGGGCAAGCGGTAACCGCGGCGGCTCAAGGGGCGGTTATGAACAAGGGGCGGTTATGAATCAGTACGCTTAGGCCGAAAAAAGTGGGCCGTGTGGGAATCGAACCCACGACACCCGGATTAAAAGTCCGGTGCTCTGCCTAGCTGAGCTAACGGCCCGTGTTTGACGCTCCCGGGGACTGGAGCGGCCAGCATCCGAGGAAACGGTCCGAGATAACGGTCTGGCCACCTTCTATTCTACTACCTGCCCCGCTGGAGGGAAATCGTCTTATATGCTACGAGACCACATGCTTTGGCGTTTGGTGGGCTGTGGGGCCCGGTTTTCGGTGCCGCCGGAAGGTAGAGCCGGGGGTCCCTTAGCCAAGCATTCTGCCGAAGCGGTCAACCATAATGTTCAGATTTTAGGGGAATCGGTGCTTCGACTCCGCTGCGCTCACCAACTCTGAACAGTTACGACCAGCCGGGCGGGGGGTGTCCCACGCCTATTTCGACCCGATCTTGGTCCGCCCGGATAGGAGCAGGCAAGGACTTTTGGGGAATTGGCCCAGGGGCGGTTGGTTAGTCAGCGGGCTCCGCAGCAGCCGTTACCGGGGCAAGTTCGCCCTCTTCCTCAAACTTGGGGCGGCGCAGGAATATTGTGGGCACCAGGGCCGCCACCGCTAGGATGGCGATCACAAAGAATACATCACCAAAAGCCTTCACCGCGGCTTGAAGCTGGACCATGCCATCCAGCATTTGCACCGCAGTCTGGCCCGCCACGAAGTTGGACGCGCCGAACTGTCCTACCGCCTCCTTCAACCGGGAGATGGCCTGCATGGTAACCAAGGAGTCGGGGGTGACCGTCTGCGCCAAAGTGCTGAAGTGGAACTCGTGGCGTGTTTGCAACATGGTGGCGAAGAACGCCGTACCGAAAGCCGGGAACATCTGGCGCAGTACCTCGGTAAGGGCCGACGCCCGGGCCACCTCCTCGGCGGAGAACACGCTGAGGGCCAGGGTGAAGGCGGGCAGCGCCATCAAGGCGATGCTGACACCTCGGATTACCAGCAGGACGACCAGATCGCTGTCGCTGGTGGTTACGTCTAGGCTGTGCAATTTATACATGGAGTAGGCTAAGCCGAGAAGGCCCGGGACTATCAAGGGGCGGGGGCCCAACATATCGTATAGCCTTCCGGTGAGGGGCAAGACCAGCGCCATGGCCACCGCTTCCGGCATGAGCAGGATTCCCGTTTGAATGGGAGTTAGCCCGCGCACGTTTTGCAGGAACAGGGGCAACAGGAACAGCACGATGCTGAGGATCAGCATCGAAATGAAATATATGATTGCCGCCTGAGTGTAAGTGGTGTTGAGGAAGACCCTCAGGTCCAGCAGAGGCGCTTTCTCCTCTAGCTCGACCAGCACCCACAAGGCCAGCGAAATTCCCGATACCGCAAACATGACCAAGACCGTGCTCGAGGTCCAGCCATCCTCAGTCACCTTGGTCAGGGCAAATAGCGCGGTGCAGAACCCGATGCCCGCCAGAATGAATCCCTTATAGTCGAAAGGAAGCGACTCCGTCTTTTCCGTCTCCCGAAGCATCCTGGTGGCCAAGATGAAGCCCATGATGCCAATGGGCACATTGACGAAGAAGACCCACCGCCAACTGGCGGTTTCTACCAAATAACCGCTCAGAATGGGACCAAAGATGGGCGCCAGAAGCATGGGTATGGCGGCGAGGGAGATGATGAAGCCCTGCTCCCGCCGCGGGACAGTGCGGAAGATTAACGCCAGCCCCAAGGGCATCGTAATGCCGCCTGCCAATCCGGTGACGGCCCGGAAGAGGATGAGAGAGTTGATGTCCCAAGCCATCCCGCAAAGGGCGGACCCTAGGGTGAAGCCAACTATGGAAAGACTGTAGACCCGCCTGGTCCCAAACCGTTCGCTGAAGTACCCGGTAGTAGGTATCACCAGCGCCAAGGCCAGGAGGTACATGGATATTACTAGCTGCCCTCGGTCCAAGCCGGCGTTGAATTCGATCATGATCGTGGGCAGCGCGACGTTCACCACCGTGGTGTCCAAGAGCACCATGAAGGTGCCAGCGATCACCACGATTAGGACGCGCCATTTGTAAGAGAGGCCGCTTGCGTTACGGAGTGCAGCCATTGGCCCTATCCATTACCATCCGGAGCACTGCTGGCAAAAGATGCCGATATAGAAACCCTGTTTTGAGCAACTGGCGCCGTATTGTATCACCGTCGGGCGGTTAGAGCATAAAAAATTCGCCGTCCGGAACTTAACGAATAAGGGCTAATTTGCAACCGCAGTCCGGTACTATTCTTGGCCGGGTAGAAATAGCGTCGAATATCGTAACACTTTGTTTACCTGGTGGTAACCGGTAAGAAATATCGGTCTGGCAATATTCACAATTGGGACCCGCTATTTCTACCACTAGGCTACCGTAGTACCCGGCGGCCGACAGATTCCCTAGCCGCCTATAGCGGCTCGTGACGAAAGCGCCATGAAATCGGCCATCAGAGTCATACTGTTGGGTGAGCATTGGGAGTGCCTAGAGCCAGCCTTTGCGTCTCTCTCCGACCGCGGAGTCGTGGAGTTTGTGGGTCCGGTCGTTGGACAGGTCGAAGAAGCGGTGTCCCAGGCGCGCCCGTCAGCGATTATGGTGAGGATGGACCCCGAGAACCTTGGTCTACGGCTGTTGCATGACTCAATTTGGGAGCAATCGTCTTGGCCACCCGTCCTGCTGTGCATCGACCACGAGGGCCTGGAGACCCAGGAATTGTACGAGAACGCCGATGACTTCGTATTGGTCCCCTACTCAGCGGCGGAAGTGGAAAAGCGCCTGTGCCGGTTAGTTCGTAGCAAACGGCCCGATGTACCCCACCGTCTACTGCGGCTTGGCAACATTACCCTGGACACGGTCAGCTACGAGGTCCGGGTAGAGGGAAAAAGGGTAAATCTAGCCTGGATGGAGTTTCAACTGCTCAAGTTCCTGATGGAAAATCCCGGCCGGATCTTCACCCGGGACCAACTGCTATCGAGTGTTTGGGGTGTGGACAGTTTTGGCGGCACCCGGACGGTGGACGTACACATCCGCCGGCTCCGGCAAAAGCTCGGACTACAGGGCAACACCCACATCAGGACCGTGTCCAACGTTGGATACGGTCTTATTGACGCTTAACCGCTCGTTCCTTCTTGTCCCCTGATTGACTCCCACCGTTCCGCGTTTGTGCCCTCTACGCATCCCAGGCAATGCAGTTCCCCGATACTTCCTCTGATCACCCCGCGCCGTATCGCGTCCGCTGCGGAATCTCGGCCCGTTACACTACGTTTACATGGAATTTCCTCATCGGTTACTTGTTGGTCATTTGTCGGAAAAAAACCTGGTTTACTCTGCGAGTGCAGTCTCCCTATCCGGGGAGTCAGCGGGACCAAACAGCGCGGGGGAGAGCTTGAACTCATGATGACTACCTTCAAAGAGGTCACTGCCTTCATTCGACCGGACAAATGGCTGGACACTCGCGAGGCCGCTGATGCCTTGGGAGCCCAAGAACTGGTGCATTGGCGAGTCTTGGGCCGGGGACAGCAACGGGGCCTAAGATACCTCAGGCCACTATCGGGTGGTGAAGAAGGAGGAATGCAGTTTTTACCCAAGCGGATGGCTAGCTGGGTCATCGAGAGCGGACAAGCGGAGGCGCTGGCCGCCGCCATCATCCGGGTGAACTGCACCAACAATTACGGGGACGGCAAAGTATTTGTCTCTCCGGTGGATGAGGTCTCTGGCCTTAACGTTGTTGGGCTGGAGTCATAAGGACCGAAGCCCTCAAGCCGCGGCTACTACTGATACGTGAATGGATTACTAAACACTTAAACGCTTGGTGTGAAATAAGTGGCGCTACCAACCCAGCAAGTCGGCAAAGGCCAGGGACGGGCGGCCCAGTTGCCGGTTCAACCAGATGCAGAAATTATGCAGGACGACTCTGGCCGCCAGCCTGGTTTGAAAGCCCTCCAGTTGATGCGGACGCTCTCGTTCCAACCCGAAGTCATGATGCAGCCTGCCGAAGACCGTCTCCACTATCTGGCGTATCCCGGCCAGCCACTGGCGCAATCTCTTGGGCCAGGGGTTCGTGCTGTTGCGCTTGGGCGGAGAGATTATCCGGGCGTCATGGCAGTCCTGCCACCGCCGGCGCAACTCCCGTCCCTCAAAACCTTTGTCCGCCACATACCAGCCCCGCGCCGGTGCTCCCAGGGTGGGCAGCCTGGGATGGGGAGTATGCCGGAAGGCGAAGAAGTCCCCGGCCAGAGTCTGGTCCTTGACGCTGGCTGCTCCAAAGCTGAAGCCGGTGATGACGCCCTGGGGGTTGACGGAAAGCAGCAACCGGAAGCCCGCATACCAGCCCAGACGGTTGCTCCAGCCAATATCAGCCTGCCCGGGCAACCAGCCAGCGCCGCGGCGTTTGGCGGATCTGGTGGGAACGCCGGAACTGTCCAAGGCTTCGCAGAGGCAATGCTGTCCTTGCAGCAGGTCCGTCAGGTGGCGGGAGAAAGCAGCCAGGGTGCTGTAACAGCGCCGGGTCAGCCGGTTGAACTGGCTGCGGCGGGGGAGAGTGGGGAAAGCTGGGCGCAGGCGGCTTACGGCGTAACGGTAGAAGTCCCTTTCACTGCGGAAGCGGGCCCACTGGCTGAAGACAACCAGGGTAACCACCTCGCTGCCGGTCAGGGAAGGCTTGGGGCCGGTAGGGCAACGGACCGGGAGCCGGGATTTGCAAAAGTCATCGGCCATAACGTAGAGTGCCGTGAGGAAGGTGTCCGTATCCACCATAGCTTAGCCTCTTTCTTGACGGGTTAGAAGCTAACTATCGGCTATGGGCGCCTTCCTCATCAAATGACGGTTCTACAATTCACACCAAGCGTTTAAGTGGACTTGTGCGATAATCGGCCCCATGAATAGCGCGAATGTTGAACAGTCAAGGGTATGGAAGGAAGCTCGCCGGCTCCGGGCCTGGGAACTGGTCCGGAAAGGCTGGAAACAGACCGACGTGGCTGAGGCTCTGGGAGTCACCCGGGGGGCGGTGAGCCAGTGGGTCGGCAAAGCCCGCCAGGGAGGCGCCCCAGCCTTGCGCCGCCGCAAGCCTCCCGGAGGGCTGCCCAAACTGAGCGGTACGCAACTTGCCCAACTCCCCAGGTTGCTAGCCCGGGGGCTTTCGGCCTTCGGGTTCTCCGGGGAAATCTGGACCCGGCGGCGGATTGCCCAGGTCATCCAGAGGGAGTTCGGCGCCGCATACGACCCTTCCCAGGTGGGCCGGCTTTTGAAGGGTTGCGGCTGGAGCCGGCAAAAGCCGGCCCTCCGCGCCGCCCAACGCGACGAGGACGCTATCCGGGACTGGCGTGAGAGGCGCTTCGCCGAGCTCAAAAAAAGGCCGTAGCCGAAGGAAGAACCGTCTTGTGGGCCGACGAATCGGGGTTTTACCTGCTGCCCGCCTTGCTGCGGACCTGGGCTCCGATTGCCCGGACGCCAGTAATCCGGCGCAAGCTGAGCTATGACCATCTGAGCGCTATCAGCGCCATCAGCATGACCGGAGAACTTTACCTGGCGGTGCAGGACCATTCTTACAAAGGGCCGGACGCCATCAGGTTCTTGGAGCAGTTGCTTGAGGAGATACCGGGCAAACTTCTGGTGATCTGGGACGGGGCGCCCATCCACCGCAGCCAGGCAGTCAAAGAGTGGCTGGCTCAGGGGGCGGCCAGCCGTATCCAGCTTGAGCGGTTGCCCGGGTACGCCCCGGAATTGAACCCGGACGAAGGGGTCTGGCGCTACCTGAAGCGGGTGGAATTGAGGAACGTGATTTGCGCTGACCTGGGGCAGTTGCTCAGCGAGTTCTGGGCCGCCGCAAAGCGGCTGTTGAACAAGCCTGAGGTGCTGCGCTCCTGCGTTCGGGAAGTAGGTTATGTTTAGTAATTCATTCACGTCTCTGTAAATCAATAACTGATGTTACGCAGAAGAATAGGAAATGATAGATTACATCTATGGATAAACAGATGTTAGAACTGTACACCGATTACCTGTTGAGTTCCTTTGGCGCCACCACCGCCACCGGGTTGTCATCCACACGGGTTGTCATCCACAGTGGAAGGGGCGGTCAGCCATGACCAGGTAACGCGCTTTCTATCTAGGGCAGACTATGACTCCAAAACCCTGTGGCAACAGGTCAAGCCAATGGTGCGCGCCATCGAAGACCCGGACGGGGCGCTGATCTTCGATGACACCATCGAGGAAAAGCCCTATACGGACGAGAACGAACTGATTAGCTGGCATTTCGACCATAGCAAGAACCGTTCCGTCAAGGGGATCAACCTGCTCAACTGCGTGTACTACGCCGGGGATGCAGCGGTTCCCGTGGCCTACGAACTGGTCCGAAAGCCGCTGGTGTACCACGATGAGAAGACCGGCAGGCTCAAGCGCAAGAGCGAGGTCACCAAGAACGAACTCATGCGCCGGATGCTGCGAGTCTGCCAGCGCAATCAGTTGCAATACCGCTACGTGCTGGCTGACAGCTGGTTTGCCGCCAAGGAGAACCTGGATTTCATACGCCAGGAACTGGACCGGCATTTCGTTGTTGCACTCAAGCCGAACCGGACGGCAGCACTGAGCTATGAAGGGAAACTTCAGGGCAACTTCTCCCGCATAGACTCGCTGGAGTTGCCGGAACACCAAGCGGTGCAGTGCTGGCTGAGGGGGTTGGATTTTCCGGTCCAACTCGTTCGCCAGGTCTTTACAAACAAGGATGGCAGCACCGGGACATTGTATCTGGCCTCAAGCGATCTGGACTGTGATGGACCAACCATCTGCGGGATCTGCCAGAAACGGTGGAAAGTGGAGACCTTTCATAAGACGCTCAAGTCCAATGCCGCCCTGGCCAAGTCGCCTACCCGGACGGAGCGCACCCAGAGCAACCACTGTTTCATGTCCATCTATGCGGCCTTCCGGTTGGAAGGACTCCGGTTGAAGCACGGAGTGAACCACTTTGCCTTGAGAGCCCGGCTCTATCTCCAGTCCATTCGCCATGCTTTCAATGAACTCCAACTCCTTAAGGCTGCGTAACATCAGTTACTTACTGAAAAGTTGGGTGTATAGTTACACTCAAAAATATTAACTGGGCCGGGAGTACATAATGCAAGCGCAGACTTATCAGCGCGCCAGCAGGTTGTTGGCCCAAGCGAACGAAGAGTTGGCTATAGGCGATACACGGCAAGCTTCCGAAAAAGGCTGGGGCGCGGCAGCTCAAATCGTCAAGGCCGTGGCTGCGCAACGAGGCTGGCAACATAATAATCACGGGGGGCTTTATCAAATTGTGGACAGATTGGCCGGGGAGACCGGCGACCGGGACATAGCTGCCCTGTTTCATGTTGCCAGTAGCTCACACGTTAATATCTACGAGGACTGGTTGCCCAGTGCGATGGTTGAAGATGGGCTTCGGGAAGTGGGCCGGTTTCTGGATAAACTGGAGCCCTTGCTCAAATAGGGGGTTAGTAGATGGCCCGGTTTACTTCCGCACATAATTCCCATGAGTAGCATCGCCCCCGTCGTAGTCGCCATGGACTGGGGAGGCACTTGGGTCCGGGTGTCGGTGATTGACCGTAGTGGCGAAGACCAGTGGCGTTCCCGGGTGACTAACCCTAATGAACCAACCCAAGCATCGTTGTTGGAGTCCGCCGATAGGATACTGCGGGCAGCCATCGAGCAGTGCGAGGGGCGCAGCATTGCAGGCGTCGGCGTGGCCGCGGCCGGACCGGTGGACGCGGCGACGGGGACCCTGTTGGACCCTCCAAACCTGAAGGCTCTGGACGGAGTTTCCCTGAAGGAACGCTGGGAGCGGATGACCGGGTATCCGGTGAGGGTCGGCAACGACGCCAACCTGGCCGCCCTTGGCGAATTCTACTTCGGCGCCGGGCGGGATGCCTCCCGCCAAGGAGCGCCGTCCAAGACCCTGCTCTACATTACCGTAAGCACCGGCATCGGCGGGGGTGTGGTGGACCAAGAACGGGTTTTCTTGGGCGCCAACGGGCTGGCGGCGGAAATTGGGCACATGGTCATTGACCGCAGCGAATCGGCCCCGTGGTGCCAGTGCGGCAACCGGGGATGCTTGGAAGCCTTGGCTTCAGGAGGCGGCATTGCCCGGACTGCCCGGGCCAAGGCGGCGGCGCCCGGTGCGGAGGGATCCACTCTTGCCGGCATGGAACCTGGGGCCATTACGTCGGAGTTGGTTTTCCAGGCCGCCGCATCCGGTGACCCCTTGGCCTTGACTCTGGTGGATGAAGTGGTAGACGCTCTCGCCGTAGGACTCACCAACGGACTGCATGTCTTCAACCCGGACTTGGTGGTCTTGGGCGGCGGCGTGACCGTAGGGCTGACCGACTTGGACCTGCTGCCTCGCATCGACCAGCTAATGCGGCGGCGGGCAATGAGCGAGGGGCACCGGGACTTTCGATTGGTGCCCAGCAAGCTGGGAGACCGTGCCGGGATGGCGGGCGCCGCCGCCTTGGCCTGGGAGGCGGCGGAAAAAGGCTAAAGCCGGGAACTGAACCCGGGCCCTAAACCCTGGGCCCTAAACAATGTAGCGCCCGCCGATTACGTTGAGACGGTCGCCGGTGATATAGGCCGATTCATCAGAGGCAAAGAACAAACAGGCACTGGCAATGTCTTGGACCGTGGCTTGGCGGCCCATTGGCAGCGCCTTCAAGTGTTCGCTCGATCCCCGGGCCACCTCCTGAAACTCCGGGTACCATTCCGGGCTGCGCCTTTCCGTGTCAGTGGAGCCGGGGTTTACCATATTGGCCCGGACGTTGTAGGGCGCCAACTCGGCCGCGATGGCCCGTACCATCCCCAGCAACCCGGTCTTGGCCGTGGTTACGGCGATGGTGTCCGGCCGGCCCGTAATCGCCGACTGGCCGCCCATGACAATGATGCTGCCGGAGCGGCGTTCCATCATGCCCGGCACCACCGCCTTGCACAAATAGAATGCCGAGTGGAGATTTACTTCCATGACTTGGCGCCACTCGTCGATGGAAACCTCGGTGATCGGCTTGTGGGGCCTGATGGCCACGTTGCTGACCAAGACGTCAATCTTGCCTAAGGCCGCAATACCCTCATCCACCATCGCAGCGACTCGACCCGCGTCGGAGACATCCCCGATTACGGTGTGGGTATTTACGCCAAGCTCGCGGCATTGGGAGGCCACCGCTTCCAATTCTTCCCGGCTGGCCCGGGTGTTCAACACCAAGTCCGCCCCCTCCCGAGCGAAGGTCAGGGCTACTTCACGGCCAATGTTGCGGCTGGCCCCGGTGATCATGGCGGTTTTGCCGGTCAGTCTCATGGCTTCTCCCCGGAGAGTTTCCAAGATTGCGCTGGCAGCCTAACACAGACCTCAGCACCCGGCAAACCTTTGGCATACTTCGGCAGGGTCTTTCCATTCTCATTCCAAGCTCCCTTTCTGTCATTCCGAGCAGCGCGAGGAATCTAAAATTCTTACTGGGGCCAACCTTGGCTTGCCGGAGGAATTTTAGACCCCTCACTCCGTTCGGGGTGACAATTACTGATACGTGAATAAGTTTTCTAAACTGTCCCCTCCCCTGTCATTCCGGCGAAGGCCGGAATCCAGAACCGTTCTCCGCCAGCTACGCTTGTCCTGAGGCTCTCCTGAGCACGGTCGAAGGGCTTGTCGAAGGGTTCTGTGTCCGCAGAATTCCTGTCGACCATGACTCTTTTCCAGAGTTTCATGGAAATCGTGGCGTATACCGGCAAATTCTGCCTGGCGGGCGAGGTTGAATGTGTCCTTCACCTCCTGATATAGCTGTGGCTGGTTCTTCTTGAGCGCCAGTACGTAGTCAGCCCCTTGCTTGGTGATGGTCTGGGCAATCTCCTTCTGGCAGCCCATCGCGTCGATGGTGACAATGCACCCCGACACCTCAAGGGCTCGCAGCAACTCCGGTATGGCCGTTATCTCATTGGATTTGGCATCCACCTTGGTCTGACCGGGAATCATGCGATGGGCCCAGGCCCAGGCGCTCACCAGGTGAACGCTCCCTTGCCAATAGGTTGGTCATGGGAACGCCGGACTGTCTTGCCGTCGATGGCTACGATCTGTCCTTGCGTCACCTGGCTCACCCTCCGAATCCATTCGATGAAACTGGCCTCGAACTGCTTGGCGTCCAACATCGCCAAGACCCGGCCGAAGGTGTCGTGCGACGGGATGCCGTTGGGAAGGTCGAGTATCCTGCTGAGCCATTCCTTCTTTGACTTGCCGAACAACGCCATATCTACCCAGGTATCCGCCCCACACACCACGGCGCAGACGGCAATGGTTACTATGTCGATTAGCTTGTGCCGCTTGGTTCGATCAATCCGGGGGTCTTTCAGATTTGAGAACTGTTCGGTCAGCGGGGATACGGGCCTATTCTCCATGAGGCCACTCCAATTTCAAGAGTGCCCCATATTCTAAACTATGTCTAAAATTTAGATGCGATTGCCCTGCATTCACGTGGCACTGGATGAAGGCGGCGGTGTCCGCCCGCCTGACCAACTCCACATAGCAGGCCCGGGACCAGCCCAGCGTCATCACGAATACCCCTCACTCCTCAACCAGCGGTATAGGGGAGGGTGACGCTTTCGTATCCACCCGGCTATGCTGTCAGAGGCTCAGCATCCTCCCATTTCTCCAGGTACTCTATAGCTTTTGCCACCCTTTCAGGGTCATCCTCAAAATATCCGATCCCGGTATTGCACGGGCGACAAAGTAAACCTCGAATCATCCCGCTCGGATGATGGTGATCGACGTACAAGCACTCGGGATACCGGGCCTGCGGTCTCCTCTTGCGAGTTTCCGGTCGGAAGCATATCCAGCAGACGCCGTTCCCATTTTTCAGCAGACCTTCGTACTGGTCGATGTCAATGTTGTATTTGACCTTAAGCTGGTTATTTCTATTGGCGCGATACTTTTTGTCCCGTCTCTGAGCCTCCCAATAGGGAATCTCAAACCGGGCGAAAAGCCGCTCACCTGGTATTGGCTGAATGTCCTTTGGCTGTATTTCCGGCAGCTTCAAATACTAGATGGCACTCAGCAATGTCAGAACGCGTTCCTCGAAAAAGCCAAGCCCGTTATTGCAGTTACTACACAGCAAACCGCGGACTTGGTTGGTCTGGCCATTGTGGTCAACGTGCCATGCTGCTTTCGGTTCTTGTCGGCAAATGGTGCATACACCGCATTGCTCGGCTTTCATTCGGTCATAATCAGCAATTGTTATACCGTAGCGCCGGATTAATTCACTAGCCCTTTCCTTCTCGCGAACCATCGGGAAATTGGCACGTAGCTCCCGCTGCCGAGGTTCTGTTGCTCCCGGTATTCCGGGTCGTTAGCCCAGCGTTCCCTGCGCTGAGTGTTCTTCCTCTCCTTATGCTCCGGGGTCCGATTTCTAGCCAGCAGATTCTTCCGATACTCAGGGTCATTGTGATACCGCGTCACTCTGAGCGCAGCGAAGGGTCTCTCCACTGTAGCTGAGATTCTTCGCTCCGCTCAGAATGACAGGTAGGGGTGGAGACTTTGCAATCGTCCTAGTAACATCCCTGGGCAGCGGCCTACTCCATCGGTTCCCGGGCCTTGGCGATGTCCTTTGGTAGTAGCTCTCCCGCAGCTTGAGGTCGTGGCCGTGCTTGGCCCGCCGGGCGATCATCAGGTTGGCGGTCTCCTGGTCCGACCAGCCGGCGTTGACCGCCATCGCGGCCAAGGACATGTCGTAGGCCGAGGGGGATTGGTCCGCTAAGTCCCACCGCGTCCCTTTCCATGACTTCCGGAACTTCAGGTCGTTCATGAGCAGAGCCGCCAGTTTCAGGGCCGGCGGCTCGGCGTCCGGGTGGAGGATGAGGCTTCCGTTACCGGACCGGTCCCGGTTCTTCCGGCTTGCCTTCTTCCCGGCCGGTCCGAGTCTGGCTCCGGGTCTGGCCTTCTTGGCGGCTTCGCTCTTGGGCTTGGGCCCCATCGGGTGGTACCCTTCGGGTACCTGCAGGATGAGCTCCTCTTGGCTGTAGCGGGGACCGTCTTGGACCAGTACGGCGACTCGGACCGGCAAAGCCGGTTCCTTGTTGTTGATCGTCCCCGGTATGCGCATCAGCCGGCTCAGGTCATGGGTGGCGTCGACGGTCCAGCCTTGCTGCTGCAGCAGCCTGCTCACTTGGCCGTGTCACCAGATGGTGAGGGCGTTTGCCCGGGTCCGTTCTCTGTCGTCCTGGATGGTCCAGGGCTCGGCGAAGAGCCACCAAGCCTGTAGCCCGTGGCCGGAGTTGACCAGGATGGTCGGTTGGTGCTCGAAGGTACTGAGCGCGTCTTGGGCTGCCTCCAGGTCCGGAGGCAGCCGTTCGCTCTTCTTGTGGACCGCGTGGGCCACGTCGATGTCGGCCCACAGGCCGAGGATTCCCGCAACCTCGTGGGCCTTCACCCGGTTTTCGGCCGGGATCCGGGTGCCGGGCGCAGCCAGCCCCGCCCCGGTGTAGATGTCCCGCTCCGGGTAGGCGGCCAGGTCCCGGCACACCCGGTCGAACCGGAGGTACCAGGACGACCGCTTCTGCGGCAGCATCCATACCGGGACCTGCCCCGGGGGAGGGTCTCCCCACAGGGCCGTCAGGAACTGTTGCGGGTCCATCGCCCTTTCCCCTGCCTACTCGTCCTGCTGAACGTGAGCGTCCAGCAGGACGAGTAGGCAGGGGAAAGGGCGATGATGTATTTCTCCAGCTGGGGCCGCTGCGCCTCCGGCACCGCCCCGCCGGAGCGGAGCACGATGCGGGAGTAGGGGAAGGGGTTAACTCGACCCTTTCCAACTGGAGCTGGGTGTAGCCGTCGTGGAAGATCTGGGGCGGGTTCTGGTTGGTCAGCCGGAGGAAGCACTTCCGAACCGTTGCGATGCTGGTGGAGGGGCCTGCACCACTATGCTGAAGAAGCCCCTCTCCCCGTCAGGGCTGGAGCAGTCCGGCGGGGTCCCGCCGCCTCCTTCGTCCAGGTCCTTCTTCCAGTAGGCACGCGGGGGTGTCTGGTGGATGATGATGCCATCGAGGGTGTCGGTGTACTCGCTCCCCTCGATGGTAGGCACCTCCCACTGGCGGGAGCCCCCGGCGGGCAGGGTGATCCGGTCCAGGTCCCGGTCGGTTATTTTCTCCCCGGCCAGGTTGGTCTTGATCACCTGGATGAAGCGATTCATCTCCTCGGCGGTGGCGGACAGGGTCTGGTAGACCGGACCTTCCGGGGCGGTGGCCAGGGCGGTCTCGCCGTTGGCCCCCTCGCCGGTCTGGCCGCCAGCCTCGCCGTTGGTTCCGTCGCCGGCTCCTTCGCCGTCGGGGTTGCCCCCGGGCTTTTCGTTCGGGTCGCCGTTGGATTTATTCCTGGGTTTGGGCATTTTTGCCTCCCTGTTCTGGTTTGGGGTCTCCTTTTTAATTTGATGGTGACTGAGTGATTGGTGAATAGGGCCTGCTCCGGCGGGAGAACTATCCACTGATCACTATTCACTCGTTCCCCTGACTAGCTCCGGACCCGGACCCGGAACACCTCGGTGACCCTGATGGAGGGCCGCAGGTCCCGGGGTATCTCCTCTCCCAGGCCCTCCCGCTCCCGGACGTAGGCCCGGAGGGTGTTGGCGTTCACCCCGTCCTTGACCATGTACCCCAGGCCGTTCCGGCGCAGCGCGGCGTGGGCCTCCTCGTGTCCGCCGTTCTCCTCCGGCGCCAGGCTGGCGAAGACCTCCCGTGACAGGTAGGCCATGCCGTTCTCCGTCCTCACGTTCTTCAGGCCCTTGACCGCGAAGTAGTCGGTGAGCCTGGTCTCAGTCTTCTCCAGCTTCCCCTTGACCTCTCGCAGCTCAGCCTCCAGGCTTTGCTTCCTCTTGGTCAGCAGGCCTGCTCCGCCTTCTGCAGCTTCGCCTTGACCCCGGCCGCGTCGCTTCCCAGGGGAATTACCTGGAGGTCGGCAGCGCTGTGGGCCTCGATCTGCTGGGGCCAGACGTGGTCGACGACGGAGAGTGGGCATAGGACCAGGGTCCGTTGGCGCTCGGACTCGGCCATGAGGGCGACAGCGCAGAGGGACTTGCCTGTTCCCATCTTCATGGCCAGCATGGCGCCGGGCCTGGGTCTGATGAAGTCCAGGCCTTCCTTCTGGTGGGCCCAGGGCTCGGTTTTGAGATTTATGCGGTTGCCTTTTCTCGGTTCATCTGTCGTATGTTTCTGGGGCCGCAGGCCGGGTGGACCGTCGGGCCTCCGGAGGTCCTCGCCGGCGGCCGCCGTGCCTCTTCGGGGGCTTGCCGGTCCCTCCCCGAGGCGTTGGTTGTGCTCCTCGTTGGTCGTGGGCCGGGTTTCGTTGCCGGTCATGCGTTGGTGCTCCGTGTTCCGGGCAAGCGGGACTGGGGTTTTGGCTTCTGGCAGGGGAGGGCCTTGGGCGGCATTGCCGGAGGCGGGTTGACGGGGTTGCACCGTGGTTTTGCCGGGGAAAGGCTGTCTTGGGGTTGGAATTCGCTGACGGTTTCGGTTATGGTGTTAATGAGAGCTTTCTGGTCTGCTCCTCGAACCTGCCCGGACGAAGAGACGCCGGACGGGCAGGTATTTTGTTGTTTCGCCGTCGGCTTGTTGTTCTAGACCATGCCTCTCATGTTTCGCTCCGACTCTTCCCTGAGCCAGCGCACCAGCACGAAGTGAGGGATGAGGATGCGTCGCCGTCACGGATGTGGGGGAGGGCGTTTTCTTCGCGCCTGGGATAGGACTGGCATGAATACGGTGGATGCTTATGCCCTTCGGGTCGCTACTCCTGCCATGTCGGTGTATAGTCTCCACCGTCTCCAAATTGGTCCGGTGTCAGGCTCTTCAGGTAAACGGCGTTGCCGCCCTTCTTGGCCCTGGCTTTGACTGACTGGTTCAGGATGCCGCCCTTGCCGTTGCAGGAAGGGCAAATGAGTTCCGCTTCCCGCTGGTAGCGGAGTTAGGCGGCTTTACGCTAGACTGCGGTCATACGGGATGTCCGCTGCTTCTTGAGTTTGAGCGAGCACTGGTTCTTTGGGTTCTTCTGCAAGTACTCGTTGTTTAGCTTCTTGTGCGGCTTGTTCCGCTTTTTTCAAGCGGGCTATGGCGTTGTAAACGCCGGTTATGAAGCTTGGCGGAGGATCTCGTCGATCGTTTAGGTACAGGCTGAACGCAGTCTCGCTGTAACCGAGCAGTGCCGCTAGGTGCTGTCGTTTTATCTTGGCTTCGGCGATGCGGCCTCTAAGCGCTTGAAGATTGATGGCGTTTGTCATATTTACTTCCAGTGAAAGTACACTATATCGCCACCAGTGATATATCAAGAAATGTTTTACGGTAAATTCACTAGGGGTAAGAATGATTGGTAAACGGTTACGGGAAGCGCGCATAGCGGCTGGGTTGACTCAGATAGACTTGGCTGTGGCCACGGGAGATGGGTACGGATCTTCTATGATTTCGCAAGTCGAATCCGATGTTAGGAGGCCCAGGTTGGAGGGTGCGGTCAATGCAGCCCGGGTGCTGGGTGTTTCCTTGGATTACTTGGTTGGTCTGACCGATGATCCCAGGCCATATGGAGAGGTGGCGGCTCAGCGGTTGAAACATGGGACTTTGGAGGATGGTTTGGCAAGGGAGTCATCCTTTTCTTATAGTGATGGAGCTGTTGCCGAGGGAGATTTCAGTGAGGCCGGCGCGAGGTACGTTGAGATACACTAGGTTGAGGCGTCCGCGGGAGGTGGAGTCCTCATTGAGGATGCGCCGATCAAGGGTCGGTTGGTCTTCCGGCGTACTTGGTTGAAGGCGCACCAGATTGACCCATCATATTGCACGGTTATCACCGTGAGTGGGGAATCTATGGAGCCGACCTTGCCGGACGGATGTTCTATCTTGGTGGACCACCGGAGGCTTAACCGGCGGAAGGGCCTTATTTATGTGTTACAGACTGATGGAAGTCTGATGGTGAAGCGGGCTGGCAGGGATAGGTCAGGCCGTTGGCAGTTATTGAGTGATAACCCTTATTGGCCGCCGGCGCCCTGGCCTGACGGGGCGCAAGTTATTGGGGAGGTCCGATGGTCGGCGAGAACCTTCCCAGGCGGGGAGATAAGGGTTGGTGCAAATGGGTTTTGGGCTGGGCTGGGTGGGTCCCTAGGCCGCTGTAGAGCAGTGAGTTTGATCTCAACCTACAACACAAAAGAGGGAGGTCCCGAAGATCCTGATTTGTATCTGAAAGGGGCTTTTTAGGCTGATTTCCACCGGTAACCCTTTCCCGGTAACCCTTTCCCGGTGGAGGTCATGGGATCGAAGCCCATCCGGGGTACCACCGCCGCTCTCCCCCTAAGCCAGCCGATACTTCTAACTGTGTCTCAGGCTTTCCCTGAGCCCGGGGCCGGAAGAAATCGAGACCTCTCGACTGCCCCTTGCCCCACATGGCCGGTAGGAGCCCTACATCCAGATCCAAATAGACATTAGCGTGGACGCAGCATACCGGGGCCAAGTAGCCGAAGAGTGGCTGCAAGACGTGGTGCAAGCCGCGCTGGTTGTGGCCTTGCCAGAGGGCGCCGAGTGCCAGATGAGCCTGGTAATCACCGGCGATGAGACAGTGAAGAGTTTGAACCGGGACTACCGGGGACTGGACGAAGTTACCGACGTACTCTCGTTCTCCGCATCTCATTCCGGCCATTGGGAAGGTGAAGCGGTCCCCGACAACGGACCCCAGTCCCGAGAACAGCATGGATGCCGGGAGCAAGGCCATCAGGAGACCGACTTTGTCTACCCTCCGGGCGAGCCGGCGCCTCTGGGCGACGTGGTCATTTCCTATCCCCAGACCCAGCGACAGGCTACCGGCCGGGGCGTTCCCTTGGACCAGGAGTTGGCGCTGCTTATTGTCCACGGGGTGCTGCACTTGGCGGGATACGACCACTTGGAGCCGGATGAAGAGACGGAGATGCAGGCGAAAGAACGCCTGGCGCTCAAAGGAATAAGGGAATTGAATAAGTGAGTATCTCTTAGCACCACGTATTTTCAGCGTCACCATTTATACAAAAGAGCGGCTTTAGAGGCTGCTCTTTACTTAAACGCCTCATGTTACGCACAGGTTGAGGGAAATGGTAGATTAGAGCCATGGATAAACAGATGTTAGAATTGTACACCGATTACCTGTTGAGGATTACCTGTTGAGTTCTTTTGGGGCCACCACCGCCACCGGGTTGTCATCCACACGGGTTGTCATCCACAGTGGAAGGGGCGGTCAGCCATGACCAGGTAACGCGCTTTCTATCTAGGGCAGACTATGACTCCAAAACCCTGTGGCAACAGGTCAAGCCAATGGTGCGCGCCATCGAAGACCCGGACGGGGCGCTGATCTTCGATGACACCATCGAGGAAAAGCCCTATACGGACGAGAACGAACTGATTAGCTGGCATTTCGACCATAGCAAGAACCGTTCCGTCAAGGGGATCAACCTGCTCAACTGCGTGTACTACGCCGGGGATGCAGCGGTTCCCGTGGCCTACGAACTGGTCCGAAAGCCGCTGGTGTATCACGATGAGAAGACCGGCAGGCTCAAGTGCAAGAGCGAGGTCACCAAGAACGAACTCATGCGCCGGATGCTGCGAGTCTGCCAGCGCAATCAGTTGCAATACCGCTACGTGCTGGCTGACAGTTGGTTTGCCGCCAAGGAGAACCTGGATTTCATACGCCAGGAACTGGACCGGCATTTCGTTGTTGCACTCAAGCCGAACCGGACGGCAGCACTGAGCTATGAAGGGAAACTTCAGGGCAACTTCTCCCGCATAGACTCGCTGGAGTTGCCGGAACACCAAGCGGTGCAGTGCTGGCTGAGGGGGTTGGATTTTCCGGTCCAACTCGTTCGCCAGGTCTTTACAAACAAGGATGGCAGCACCGGGACATTGTATCTGGCCTCAAGCGATCTGGACTGTGATGGACCAACCATCTGCGGGATCTGCCAGAAACGGTGGAAAGTGGAGACCTTTCATAAGACGCTCAAGTCCAATGCCGCCCTGGCCAAGTCGCCTACCCGGACGGAGCGCACCCAGAGCAACCACTGTTTCATGTCCATCTATGCGGCCTTCCGGTTGGAAGGACTCCGGTTGAAGCACGGAGTGAACCACTTTGCCTTGAGAGCCCGGCTCTATCTCCAGTCCATTCGCCATGCTTTCAATGAACTCCAACTCCTTAAGGCTGCGTAACATCAGTTAAACGCTCTGGTTAGCTCCGATTCTTCATGAATCGTCTGACGACTTCCTCTCCACCATCTCCAGCATCCGATGGACAAAGCGGCTAACCATCGGGCGCTCCCGCGCAATCTAATCATCCTCCATAAAATCATGGTAAAAGTTGGCGTGAAACTTCTCAGCTACGCCAAACCACAATTCCAACAACGGATCGTTGTGTTCTTTGACCAATCGTTCTACTACGTCTGCTCGATTATTGCTTTTGCCGAAGCGCCACCCTCTTTGCATGGCGACAGCCATGATAGATTGCGATGCCGGGCCTCATAGCTTCTCCGAGCCTTGCAAATGTTCGCCAGCAGCAAATTCCCGGTCAGCATGCTCCAGAAACTCCAAAGCGACAGTAACATGTCCTTCGATCGTTTTCGCTTCTCTGGTTGTCATGGCTCCTTAGCCCCGGCATGACCCCCAAGGGTCACGAATCCTTATTTTTGCTAGGTTACCCCAAGAACTTGAGCGCTACGGTGAGACCTGCCAGTCCGATACCCACCATTGTCATGGTCCATCGGATAGCTAATAAACTCCCACGCATCTCTCCCCGTAGCTCAGCGAGACCGGTACCCATCTCTCCCCGTAGCTCAGCGAGACCCGCACGCATCTCTCCCCGTAGCTCAGCGAGACCCGCACGCATCTCTCCCCGTAGCTCACGCATCTCTCCATCCAATTTTGCAATATCAGCCTTGGTCTCGACGATGTTTTCTTTTGTTGCTAAGTGCTCGTAGCCGCCTTCAAGCCGACTAATGCGTTCAATTTCCGTAGCCATATAAGCATTCCTTACTCAGTACGTTCCAGATTACTCCGCAGGGTTCCCTCTCACAAAGACGCGTGGGACGATTGCAAAGTCTCCACCACTACCTGTCATTCTGAGCGCAGCGAAGAATCTCAGCTACCAGTGGAGAGACCCTTCGCTGCGCTCAGGGTGACAATGAAAAGGGCCTGACTGACTTTGCAATCGTCCTACAAGATGCGTGTGGACACTTGACATTATGCGTGGACGGGTGCGTAATATCAATTGAAGTCTTGTCTCCTAGCCGGGATTACCCAAACACATCCCCCGCTAGAAGAAAATACGGCGTAACCGTATGGTCAATTCGAATCTTGCTGGGGCCGCGATTTGATGAGCACCCAGGTCTACTACCGCAAGTGGCGGCCCGGCAGCTTCGCCGACTTGGTGGGCCAAGAGCACGTGGCTACTACGTTGCGCCAGTCGGTCAAACAGGGACGAGTTTCCCACTCCTATCTGTTTTGCGGGCCCCGCGGTTCCGGAAAGACCACCACCGCGCGAATCATCTCTAAAGCCGTCAACTGTCTCGCTCCTCAAGATGGCGACCCTTGCAATGCCTGCGCCATCTGCCAAGACATCAACGACGGCCGGTTCATGGACATTATTGAGCTGGACGCCGCCAGCAACCGGGGTATCGACGAAGTCCGGGACATCCGGGAGAAAGTCAATTTCTCCCCGGCGCAAGGCAGCCGCAAGGTATACATCATCGACGAAGCCCACATGCTCACCGACGCGGCATCCAACGCTTTCTTGAAGACTTTGGAGGAGCCGCCCGGACACGTTATCTTTGTTTTGTGCACCACCGAGGCCCACAAGATCCTGCCGACTATTATCTCCCGGTGTCAGCGGTTCGACTTTCGCCGCATCCCTTCGGAGCTTATTTATAACCGCCTTTCTCACATCGTCGATACCGAAGGCGTCAGCGTGGAACCCGAAGCGTTGCGCTTGGTGTCGCGCTACGCGGCCGGAAGCCTAAGGGATGCCCAGAACCTCTTGGAGCAACTGGTAGTATCCTACACCGAAGGAGTGGGGCTCCACCAGGTTGAAGAGCTGTTGGGATTGGGGCACGGCGAGCGGTGGCTGGAGTTGGTCCATTACCTGCTGATGGGCAATACTTCGGCGTCTTTGGGCGCGGTCAACCAAGCCGCTTGGGACGGGACCGACCTACGCCAGCTTCACCGGCAAACCCTGGAGCTCCTGAGAGCGGCCCTGCTATTGAATTGGGGCTCGGGAGACTCACTGGACCTCCCCAACCACGTAACGGCCCAACTTCAGGAACTGGTGGGACGACTGCCCGCTTGGCGAATCGTGTCGGCGGTGAGAATCTGGGGCGAAGTGAACCTACGGTACGACGCCCCATCGACCCTGCCGCTGGAGTTAGCCGTGGTAGAGATTTGCCAAGGCCAAGCTCCGGCTCCGGTGGCCCAGACCACGGCCCAGTCCGCCGCGCCTGCTGGGCGTTCCGCCCCGCCATCCTCCGTCGCCCCAACCCCGGCATCAACCGGGCGAAATCAGGCGCGGGAGACCCGGCCAGCCCCTCAACCGGTGGCCGAGGCCCCTCCCCGGGAACCCCAGGCGCCGCAAGCCGGGCCGGCCCCCGTGGCGCCAATTCCCCCGGACCCGGGCTCACCGGACCCAGGCTTAGAAGAAGGCGGCGACTTGGCTCAAGCTTGGGCCGCAACGGTGAAGGCCTTGGGGCGTCACAAAGGAAAGAAGTACAACCTAGGCGCCCTGCTGAGGGACTGTAGACCGGGCAACGTCTTGCTGGAAGAGGAGACCTTGGTGTTGGGATTCGCGCATCGCACGCACATGGAACGGATGCAAGAAGAGATGGAGGACCCCAAGTCGCGGGGAGTTGTTACCGAGACGATTGACCAGCTTTTCGGTCGGCACTACGAGTTTAAGATTACTTTAACCGAGGACAACGGCGCCGGGGGCCCCTCGCCCCGGACCGCCCAGAATAGCCCCTTGGTCCGCACCGCCATGGGCATGGGCGCCAGAATCCTAGAGGAGGTTCCCGAATGAACCGTAACATGATGCGTCAAGCCCAGAAACAGTTGGCCCAGCTCCAGAAAATTCAGGAGGAACTGGAGACCCTCATGGTGGAAGGCACCTCCGGCGGAGGTGTGGTCAAAGTCAGCATGTCCGGCAAACAGGTGGTGGACTCGGTGACCATCGAGCCGGAAGCTGCTGAAGACGTGGAACTGCTCCAAGACTTGGTCGCCGCAGCCATAAACGACGCCTTCGCCAAAGCCCAAGAGCTAGCGGCCCAAAAAATGGGGCCCTTGACCGGCGGCCTGAAAATCCCGGGACTCTAGCAATCCTTGGCAGGGTCCAGTCTACCTGATGAGTAACGGCCCATTTTCATCCGATGAGTAGCGATCCATTACCGTCGGCCGCGCCGTCTTTGGCCCGCTTGGTGCAGGAGTTGAACAAGCTCCCCGGCATCGGCCCCAAGACTGCCCAGCGCTTGGCCTACTACATCATCCGCCTGTCGGAAGACGAGGCCTACGCGTTGGCGGATGCAGTAAGCGCGGTTAAGCAAAATATCATCTTCTGCGATGGCTGCCAGAACCTGTCCGACGTCTCCCCTTGCTCCATCTGCTCCGACCCCCGCCGTAATCAAGACTCGATTTGTGTGGTCGAAGAACCCTTGGACGTACTGGCCCTAGAGCGGACCCGCTGTTACCGGGGTCTGTACCACGTACTCCACGGGGCTCTCTCGCCGATCAATGGCATCGGACCCGACCAGCTTAAGCTGAAGGAGCTTTTTTCACGCTTGTCCAGCGGCGATGTTGGCGAGGTGGTCATTGCCACCAACCCTACGCTGGAAGGCGAAGCTACCGCTATGTATATTCGTAGGCACCTTGCCCATCAGGAGATCAAAGTCACCCACTTAGCCCGGGGACTGCCGGTGGGCGGCTCCCTGGAATATACCGATGAAATGACCTTAAGCCGGGCTTTCCAAGGGCGCCAGGAACTTTGATATGCCAGTGTCCCGGTCGTATCAATGCGAAGCATTGACCCTCAAAAACTCTCCATTGGCCGAAGCGGACCTGCTGGTGACGCTGTTCACCCGGGAACGGGGCAAGGTGAGGGCCGTGGCCAAAGGGGCCCGGCGGTCCACCAGCAGGCTGGTAGGCCACCTGGAGCCGCTCACTCAGCTCCAAGCATCCTTCTCCCACGGCCGCAATTTCGATTACATCAACCAAGCCCAAGTCGTCGGAAGCTTCCCGCACCTGAAAAGCGACTTGACCGCGGTTAGCAACGGCGTCTACGTGGCCGAGCTATTGGAGGGCTTTGGCCAAGAATCCAGCCCGAGCCAACAACTCTACAGCTTAGCCTTGGAAACTCTCCGGTGCATCGACCAGCACCTCGATTCCCCGTGGCCGCTGCGCTACTTCGAGCTTCATTTGCTTCGGGTCTCCGGGTTTATGCCGGAGTTATACCAATGCGTAGAGTGCCGCAAGACTTTGGCCCCCGGCCAACACCGCTTCAGTCCGGCCGTCGGGGGGACCCTCTGCTTGGACTGCCGGCCGGAGGGGGGCCAAGTTCGGCCCCTGTCGCTGCGGGCCCTTAAAGTCTTGCGGCTGCTGGACCGGGGGCAGCTACCGGACATCGTTCTCATTAAACTAACTCCCCCACTAGCAAACGAGATCGAATCTTTAACCGGCAGCGCCGTGAAGTACTGGCTGGAGCGGGAAATTCGCTCAAAGTCGTTCGTTGAACAGCTACGTAGTGAGTCTAACCGGGAGGTGTATACTTAGCACCTGATTACTGATGCGTGAGTAAATATCTTAATCATCCCCTCCCGTCATTCCCGCTTTCGCGGGAATCCACTGCACCGCCTTCTGGACTCCTGCGAAAGCGGGGGTGACGACGGAAAGGCTAGAGTTTAGTTCTTTGTTTACGTATTAGTAAAAGCCGCTTCAGTAAAAGCCGCTCAGGTAAACTTTAGTGCCTGGTGAGACGGCCGAGGGAGCCAACGCCCTTCGATGTAGGGCGAGGAAGAGAGTGTTTAGCAAAATATTGATAGCCAACCGGGGCGAAATTGCCTGCCGGATTATTCGCACCTGCCGCAACCTGGGAATCAAGACAGTAGCAATTTACTCGGAGGTGGACCGCAACGCGCAGCACGTGCAAATGGCGGATGAAGCTTATCTTGCCGGAGGCGCCCCTCCTCAAGAAAGCTACCTCAACTGGCAGAAGGTCATAGCGATCGCCCTCGAAAGCGGCGCCGATGCGGTGCACCCCGGCTACGGGTTTTTCTCCGAGAATCCCCACTGCGCCCGGCAGTTTGAGGAAGCCGGGATTCGATTCATCGGTCCCACCCCGGAAGTCATGGAGAAAATGGGCGACAAACTTCGCGCCCGTAAGCTGGCCCGCAAGGCTGGGCTCCCGATTCTCCCCGGTACCGACGAAGCGGTACCCAACAGCCAGGCTATCGACCGGGCCTGGAAACTGGGGTTCCCGCTGATGGTCAAGGCGACCGAAGGCGGCGGCGGCATCGGCATCCACATCATCGAGTCCATGGATGAACTCCTGCCGATCATTGAGCGGACTCGCCAGTTGGCCGAACACGCTTTCGGCAGTTCTAAGCTGTATTTCGAGCGTTACCTCAAGGACGCCTCCCACATCGAAGTGCAGCTAATCGGCGATCAGCACGGTAAATTACTGCACCTCTATGAGCGGGACTGCTCCGTTCAACGGCGTCACCAGAAGCTCATCGAGGAAAGCCACGCCGCCAAGCTAACCCCAAAACAGCGAAAGAAGATTTGCCAGCTAGCTTTGAAGCTGGGGCGGAAGATCGGCTATACCAACGCCGGCACCGTGGAGTTCTTAGTTACCGCGGACGACCAAGTCTATTTCTTGGAAATGAATCCCCGGCTCCAAGTGGAGCACGGCGTCACCGAGATGCTTACCGGCGTCGACGTGGTGGAGTTGCAAATCAGGGTAGCCGCCGGGGAACACCTGCAATTGGACCAAGATGATATTAGGCCCAAGGGCCACGCCATAGAAGCGCGTATCTACCCGGAGGACCCGGACACCTTCTTGCCCGACACCGGCGTTATCGACGAAGTACACTTGCCCGAGGGGGAGAATATCCGGGTCGACACCGCGCTCTACAGCGGTTACCAGGTGGCTCTGGAGTACGAGCCCTTACTAGCGAAAGTCATGGCCTGGGGAGAGAATCGCGAAGAAGCCGTCAAGCTGCTGCTGCGAGCGCTGTTGGTATTTCGTTTATCCGGTGTCAAGTGTAATATACCCCTGATGCGGGACATACTTTCCAGCAAAGAGTTCACCAGCGGCGCCTACCATACCGGCTCCCTACCGCTATGGATAGAGCAACGTCGGCGCCACCAACCAAGTCACTTGTCCAACGGCGCTGCCCATAGCAACGGCAACGGTAAGTCCGGCCGGGAAATGGCGGCGGCCATTGGGGTGGCAATGGCGTTTGCGCTGCAGAGCGCCCAGACCACGAACTCTACCTTGCCGGAACTCAGCCCATGGCGGGTCTACGGCCGCCGGGCCCAACTCCTTTCCCGCACCTTGGGGAAACGAGGTTGGCGGTAACCAGTTTCCGGATCAAAGTCGGCGATAACTGGTATACCGTTCAAGTGGGGGACCTGACCCACTCCCCGGTGGAAGTCACCGTGGAAGGGGAGACTTTCCAAGTTGAAGTCGAAGGCCTCCCGCCGCCAACGCCTTCCCGCTCTCGGCGGGGCCGTACCGGGATGCCCGGGTTGGAAGCGCCCGCGCCCCAAGGCCATACACCTTCCGCGGCTCTATCCGAAAACGTCCTTCAATCCCCCATGCCGGGACGGGTCATCTCCATACTGGTGCGTCCCGGCGACCGGGTGTCCGCCGGCGACGAAGTGTGCGTGGTGGAAGCTATGAAAATGGAGCAGAGCATCCGAGCCCATCGCAACGGGGTAATCAAGGAAATTCACGTCCAACCGATGGACCTGGTCAAGGCCAACGATCCCCTCGTCGAGTTGGAGTAACCCCTAGAAGTAGGACTCCATCGGCTTAAACATGCAACCTTCGACAAAGATGTCGAAGAAGTCGGGCGTGGTCTCCAACTCAACGTGCTCGATGTTGCCAACCACTTCCTCGGCCCTCCGGCGCATCTCTCCCGAGGTTAGCATCAGAGTCGCCCCTTCCAATGCGGCGTTGCCCACTTTGCTGATCTTCTCCAAGGGCAGGTTGGCGATGAAGCCGATGTCCACTGCATTGGCCACGTTAACGTAATTGGCAAAGCCCCCGGCGAGGTACAACTTCGCAACGCCTGCAAGGGCCATACCGAAGCGCCGGAGCACGATATACTGTCCAGCGTAGTTGGCGGCCTTCGCTTGGGAAAGCGCGCTTATATCCGAACGGGAAAGGGACATCCGCCTCTCCGGTGCGAAGAGGAACTCGTTGCTCCCGTCGGCAAACACCCCCAAGGGACTCATCCTGCCCGTACTGCGGAGCTGGGCCAACAGGTCGACCAATCCGGAACCGCAAATGCCCTGGGGCTCCACGTTCCCAATGGTACGGTATTGGACTCCACCTTGGGTCAGGCTGATGGACTCGATGGCGCCTTCGTACCCCGGCATCCCGTGGGCGATGTGGCCTCCTTCAAAGGCCGGGCCAGCCGGGCAAGACGCCGCCAACATCCCATGCCGGTTGCCTACCACTACCTCGGTGTTGGTCCCCACGTCTACCAGCATCGAGACCTCATCAGCTTCATCCAGACCGACAGCCAAGATGCCTGCGGTGATGTCGGCCCCCACGTGACAGCCAACCAACGGACCCCCATAAACGTTGGCCTCGGGGAAGACTCGCAGGCCCAAGCCTTTGGCTTGGACGTTAAGGGCCGTGGAGTCCCGCAACCCGGCTCTTGCTTCCTCCTCGGTAACCGAACGGTAAGGTTTTTCGCCGATAGTCTGTACGTCCAGCCCGAAGAAGATGTCCCTCATGGTCGAGTTGCCGACGATAACTACTTCATAGATTAGGCGACGGTGCGAACCGAAACGCCGCATCATATCGCCGATCTCGAAGTTCATGGCCGAGAGCATAACCTGCTGAAGCTCGCCGCGGAACTCGCCCCCGTCGTAAGAGATGCGGTGCATCACGTCGCTGCCCCCAAACCTCTGGGGGTTTTCAAAGGACGCGGTGTGAGCGACTTGCCCGTTTTCCAAGTCCACCAAGTTCATAACCACGGTGGTCGTGCCGACATCGACCGCCAGTCCGTAAATGCCGCCTCGATAGCTGTCGATGCGCCGGTCCTGGAAATATACCCCGTCGTCTTTACGCCGGGTCAACGGCTTCAAGGCGGCATCGCGCCGAACGGAATGGGTGAGAATACGGGGTTGACGGCGGAGAACGGCGAACTCCACCTCGGCGCCGGGATCAACGATGGTTGATTGGCAGGCCAACCGGTAGTTATCGCGCAGGAACCTCTCGGCGCTGGTCAAACCGCTCAGCGCTTCCATCCCTTGGCGGATTTCCACGATGCACTCGTGGCACTCGCCGTTCCGGCCACAGGAAGTGGGAACCCTTACTTTGAGGCGGTCGGCATAATCGAAGATGGTCCGGCCACGGACAAGATCAAATTCGCGCCCAGCGTAGTAAAGAGGGGACATGGAGGAACAGACCTCAAAGTTTAAGAAACAGCGCGATGAATCCAGCTATTACCGTTGCCCACAGTCCGCCTATCATTATGTAGACGGTGTTGAACCGGCTGTTAGTTTCTGCCCGGGCAACGTTCATGTCATTGCGCAACGATTGAACCGATTGGGTTACGTCGTCCAAGCGACGATCAACCTGCTCGTATGCGCCTTCCAGCCTGCTGACTCTTTCTTCAAGCGCCATATCCTCATTTAACTCTCGGCCTCTTTAGGTGGGTCCGTCTGCCACGCGGAACGATAGTCCAGATCGTCGGTCCCGGTGCAGAGGGGTAACTCATGGCCGCCACTATCCCTGCGCTGGTTGCGGCAGCCAAAACCCGCTGTGCAACGGTCTTGGGCATTGGCGTAGGGGCAGCGCCAGGTGGAGACTTCGTTGGCGGTATCGGAGATGCCTTGGAAGATCTTTTGGAGCCAGGCCATACTGGCCTGGTAACGCTCCTTGTCGACTTCTTGACTCATTCGCGGCATCCACTCAGAAGCTAGCTAAACCCCGGCGGACACGGCGGCAGCTACGCCTTCGCTCCCCACCAGGGTCCGGGCCAGCGCCACGCAAGCCATAGCGTCTTTTCCGTAGCCGTCGGCGCCCATGTCGTCAGCAAATTCCTGGTTTAGGGGAGCGCCTCCCACCATTACTTTCACAATATCCCGGAGACCGGCTTCCTCGAAGGCCTCGATGGTTTTCCCCATATAGGGCATGGTGGTGGTCAAGAGGGCCGACATACCCAACACTTGGGCTTCGTGCTCCAACACCGCGTCGATAAACTCTTCGGCCTTGGTGTCCACCCCCAAGTCGTGAACGGTGAACCCGGAGCCTCTAAGCATCATAATGCAGAGGTTCTTGCCGATGTCGTGCAGGTCGCCCTTTACCGTACCCATGATAATCGTCCCGGCAGGTTCAATGCCCGAGACCGATAAGATGGGCTCCAAGTGGGCCATCCCGGCCTTCATGGCCCGGGCGGCTACCAGCACCTCAGGGACGAAGATGATGTTGTCGCGGAACTTGATGCCCACGATCGCCATGCCGGCGATGAGTCCATCGTCCAGTATTGTGTTGGCGGAAAAGCCCAGGTCGAGCGCCTTCTTAGTGAGCCGGTCAACGTCGTGGTTGCGGCCAACTATCAGGTCATAGGCTATCTGGTGCATCAAAGGGTCCGACCCTTGGAACAGGCCCTCGATGTGCCTTCGTTCCGAGGCGTTGGTTACGTGGCCCAACTCCTCCGCCAAGCCCGGGTTAGAAACTGTCACGGTTTAATCTCCTTCTGGTGCTGCTCCGCCGTCGTTGCCCTTACCCGCTCCGGATTATCATCACCACCAAGGCGGCGATGATGCCGCCGCCGATGGCCCAAGTTGCCAGAAACATTCGGTCAATCCGGCTGTTGACCGCTTGGAGGCCCTGGTCGAGCCGCTGATTCACTTCCTGGAGTCCGGCCCTTACTTCCTGGAATTCGGCCCTTACTTCCTGGCGGAAACCGGCCAATTCCTGGCGCAGGTCTTGTAGGCCCGCCGCCTGTTCGGTGATGCGCCCTTCGAGATAGCCCAGAGTCCGGGACGTTGTATCGGGTTCCAATACCATTCCGATACTCCCTTAATGCTTAATACAGTTGCTACCGGCTAATACCACCGGTCCAAAATCCGCTAAGGGCTTCTTAGTTGTTCTCCCGTGTCCAGGCCACTACAGCTTTGGGGATCTCGATCAAGTTCTCCAACTTGGTGGCCAAGGGCACGGCACATTCGGGGGCAATCATGTTCACCCCGGCGTCAAGGCACCGGAACACTTCCTGGCGCACCTCCTCCGGGCCTCGGGCGTACAGAGTCTCCGGATTGTTAATGTTGCCGACCAACCGTATCCGGCCATCCATGATATCCACGGCTTTCTGCGGGTCGTTCTTCGAGTCGAAGTGGAAGCAGGCCATCCCGGACTGGGCAATGTAGTCCATCCGGTCCAGGGTATTGCCGCAGATGTGCAGAATCAAGGGGACCGGGAGTCGCTCGGCCATTTCTTGGTGGATGTCCAGCAGGAACCTGCGGTAGTATTCGCCACTGACCAAATCCCCCGTAGCATGGTCCGGGAAAGTCAACGCATCAACCCCGGCTTCAATTTGGGCCTCTCCGAACAGGACCGAAATCTCCTTGAGACGGTGCAAGCAGCGCATCACCATGTCCGGGTCGTCCACCGTCATTAGAAGGAAGTTCTCCACGCCAAAGACGTGGTAGGCCAAGGTCCACGGTCCCATCGTCTTGCCGATGACCGCCACGTCGGGTCCCAACTCTTCTTTGAGCAATCTGATGGACTGGACGATGGTCTGATTGTCCGGGTGGTCCAGAAAGCCTCGGGGGATGTGGATGTCGTCGGGCCCCTTCCAGATGGGGTTGGCCATGCGCACCGTGGGCCAGTTGTCTTTTTCCTCCCACTGCATCTCGCAACCCAAGGCCGACGACTCTTGGATAATGGTGAAATAGGGCATTACCGAGTCGAACCCAAGCTCGGTATAGCCGGTGGCGGCCAAGCGGGCGGCTAGCTCAGGATTGCGGCAAGCGTCGGGGAAGGGGGCATCCACCAAGTCCATCAGTTCCACCGTGGCCACATTGGTGGGATTGGCCACCGGCGGACGGTCCACGGGCTTGCCTGCCAGGGCGTTCATCACCCGCTGGCGGGGCGTCATAGTTTCGGTGAATGGCATGGCGGAGACTCCTTTATTGCGAGTCGGGTGGGTAGATGTGCTCAAGATTCATCGAGAAGCAGCCGCATAAAACTCCCTTTCGAGGGCTTTATGGGCCAGCTTGACGACCGGGGCCAGATGCTCCTTGGTGCTGGTGTCGTAGTCGTAGTAAAAGTCTTTCAGCGTCTTCCCGTCCGACAAGTAATCGAACACGATTCTTATCGGCATACGGGAACCCACAAATATAGGGGCGCCGCTCACGATTGCCCGGTTGCTGTGGATGACGCCATTCTCGACGCCGCGATAGGCGTCCAACTCCAGAATCCGCCCAGCCGTCACTACGGCATCCCAAGTGCGAAGGCGGGACACCCAAGGGTAGTCCCAGTGAAAGTCCTTCAGGCTGCGCACGTCAGCTAAGTAGTCGAACATACATTCCACCGGTACGTCCGTCCTATCGAATACGGGTACTCCACCCGCAACGTCTTGGTCGACGCGTATGATTTTCTGCGCTGTCTTCCGGGCGTGCTGCTCCATCTCGGCCAGCGCCTGCTCCATGTTTACGGACGGGAATTTGTGCAGGAAACCGTACAGGTTCCAGTCTTTCCTCATGTAGTCATGCAGTTCTTTAACGGATATCTGAGTCCCGTCGAAAACGGGCGATTCGTCTGCGACGGCTCCGTCGGTGTGTATGGCGCTTTCACTTTCCGCGCTCACAATTCCTCCGTTATTGCCCCACCAGTTCTTTCAGGTGGGGGTCGAACACTTCCTTGAACCGGAGGAGCGTATCAACCATCCAAGTCTGGATTTCCGCAAGCGTGTCGTCATCGTCGTCGATGCTGCCTGGCCGGGTGATTGCGGTACGGCAAGCTCTACGGCTCTCCAATCGTTGCCAGTCGAGTGATTGCCCAAGTTCGGGCTCGATTTGGTCTTTGCGTTCCTCCAGTCTTTCCAGCAGTTTAATGTTCCACTCGCTGTCGGTGTCGTCTATATAAACTTCGACTCTTGCTTGTTTTTGCCCGGTGAAATTGGCCCCGTAGATAATTCCATGCCCATGGCCTGAAGAAAAACTGTGCCAATTCTGTGGCTGTCCTTTACGGGAGCCTGTGAATTTGTGTTCCTCCCGCAGCGTATCGATCAGTGACTGGAAGAAGTTCCTGTACCGTTCTGAACGTTCTGACGTAATAACGGATGTTTCACTCTCCGGCCTTTGGACTGTTCCCTTGCGCCAGTCATTTGGCGTGGCAACCAGGTTGAAGTGCGGGGCCGGTCGGGAACCGTCAATCTTCCATAATTCGACAACCACTCCGAAGAACTGGGTGTCCACGCCGGTACGCTGGTTGAGCCAGTCGAGCGCCTGCCGGTGCTCGTCGCGGAACTCCTTGGTAAGCCATACTACCACGCCGGCGTCGAACCCGGCGGCATAGGTCAACAGCTTGCCGAGGTGGTCGTGATTGGTGGGTTCCAACTGGTTCTCGATGACGACGGGCCGGTTTCCGTTGATGTCAGTAGCCAAAATGTCCAGCGAGTAGCCGCCTACTGCGGCCTCGGTCTGCTGTCATTCAAGCTCAAATCCCAGCGCATCGCCCAAGGCGGTGATGTTTTTGGCCAGCCAAGGCGTGAAATCCATGGCTTCGTTAGGCCAACCCTCTCGCAGATCGACTTTCTCAATGCTGGACAATGGTTGCGCAGTTGTCATTATCGCTCTCTTACGTCGGCGTGAAGCCCAGCGTTCCGGTGGTCATCTGGCCGCGCAGGGCTTCCTCTTCCAACATGTTCTCCACGGCGCTGACGTTGCGGGAGTAGGGCAGCAACACTCGCATCAGCCCGTCGTGACGCTGACCGCACCCAAAGGACACCTCCGAGTCGCCCAGCTTCTCCATCTCGCCGTAACGCACGAATCCGGCGACAACTGCCCGGAGCCGCAAGGGGACGTTGGCCGCTTCTCCCTCTCCCGAGATCCGGTAGACCCACCGCCCGGCGCTGTCCTCTCCCGAGGCTTTCAAGAGCAGGGCCGACTTGGTGTCCTTGATTGACAGCTCTTCGCCTGCCGCGGCGTAGTCCGGGCTCCGGTTCACTGCTTGAGTGAGCAGGAATCTGAGCAGCCGCAGGTGGGGTTGTCCGCAAGGAAAACTAACCTGGTTGTGGGTCCCAGCCACCGGAGCCAGGTCGCCGATGCGGGCCATTTGGTCCCGAACCTTTTCCAGCCTTTGATCGACGCCCGGCAGATTGCTGAAAGACCAGACGGTGCAAATCCCGTCTTTGAGGTACAAGCCCACCGTGATGTTCTGGAAGTGAGGGTCCGCGGGCACTAACTCCAAGCACTTGCCGTAGCGTTCAATCACATCGGCAACCCGCAGTCTTTCGGTTGCCCGGGTTTCCGGTCCGGTAGCCGCCATAATCTAACCTGCTACTTTCTCTAAGCTGCTATTTCAGGGCGGCGGCACCGGCCCGGATGTGCTCCGGGCCGGTGCCGCAACAACCGCCGATGATGTTGATTCCGATTTCGGCCAGGGTCTTGAACCCCTGGGCCATAAATTCCGGCGACTCGGGGTACACTATCTCGCCGCTCACTAGGGTGGGGATGCCGGCGTTGGAATGCACTAACAAGCAGCCGCCGGTGGCCTCTCTCATCTGCCGGGCCAACTGGACCATGACGTCGATGCCCCGGCCGCAGTTAGCCCCGGCCACATCAGCGCCGCCAGCCAGCAACTCCCTTACGGCTTGCTGCGGGGTAACCCCCATCATGGTGAAGAAACCCCGAGGGCCGGGGTCGAAGGTCATCGAGGCCATTACCGCCAGGTTGGTATGTTCTTTGGCCGCCTTGACCGCCAGCAAGGACTCCTCCAACGCCGACATGGTCTCGATAACTACGCCGTCCGCCCCTCCCTCTTCCAGCGCGGCGGCTTGCTCCGCGAAAGCGTCCAACATAACTACTTCAGACACTTCCCCCAAGGGTTCAAGGAACTCCCCCGTCGGGCCAATGGAGCCAATGACGTAATGGCCCGGCGGTGCCTGGCTGCGGGCAAGTTGGGCGGCGAGGCGGTTAAACTCCCGCACCTTGTCGCCATAGCCGTATTTTGCCAGCATGAAGCGGTTGGCGCCGAAGGAGTTGGTGAGGACCAAGTCGGAGCCAGCCTCAAAATACTCCCGGGCCATGGCTTGGACAACCTCGGGCCGACTGACGTTCAACTCCTCGGGGCAGCCGCCGGGCTCCAGTCCGTGCTCCTGGAGATAAGTCCCGGTGGCGCCGTCGGAAATCAACCGGTCGCCCCGGCGGAGACGCTCCAAGATAGAAAGGGTACGATTGTTGGTGTCGGTCATGGCAAATAGTATGGGGCCAAGGTCATCGTTGGCAGGCCGCTGTTACCTTCAGGCAGGGGTCCTCCAGACCACGATACAGGATATTTAAAGCCCAAGGAAGGGGTCGAACTCAGGGCCTTATCATTATTGTACTAACGTTGACTCCCCCGCTCACCCTGAGCGGAACAAGTAACGGGCATCCGGACGACCAAAGGAGCGAGTGGAATTCCGGCTTTACTGCAAGAACTAAAAGGCCCTGCTCTGCACTGCCCGGCCGCAACCTTATTGGCGCGACCGCTACAAGGCGTCGATGGCGGCCGAGAAGAGCTCAGTGCCGTTCCAGCGCACTAACCTGTCGTCTTTTCCGGCCATTTCCACATCCCCGCTCTCTTGCAGGAATTCGATGTGGCTCACTACCTCGGTGTAGGCCAGTTGAAAATTTGCTTTGTCCGGCCCGAGTCCGGGGAAATGCTTTTGGGTGATGGTGGACAGATCGGCCGGCTCATGCCGGATTAAGTCAATCAGCCGGTGGCACCGGTCACGGTGGTGCTCCAAAATCTCTTCGACCCGCTCCAAGCCGATGAGGTTGAAGCGTCCCCGGTTGACGGCCCGGTGGGCTGGCAAGACGTGTTTATCGTTCCCCAAGTTGGCAACGCTCTTCAATGACTTCATGAAGGTGCCTAGGCCGTAGCAAGTGTTCTGGCCCCGGTACGCCTCCGGCAGTAAGGTCTGGAAACTTTGGTAGCTAAGATTCACACTGGGATGAGGTGTTATCTGGGGCAATATGTGGTCTCCCGAGAATAGGAACCTCTCAAAGAGGATGCAAAGCTCGTCGGGAGAATGACCGGGGGTGTAGTAGAAAGTAAGCCCGTCAGCTATGAGTCCGTCCGTAATCGCCCGGTCCACGCGCAGCCCGCCGGACTTTTTATGGAACTCTTGGGCACGGTGGTACTCTTGTACCCGGTTGACAAACTCGGTGTCCTCGACAGCCGGCAGCCCGGCCGCCCCGCGCCGCCACTCCATCTCTTTTTCCCAGCGGTTTATGCCCAACAACTCGCTATAGACCTCGTGGGCCCAAAGCTCCGCCCCGCTGTGCTTCACCACGTCAAAGCAGTTGCCGTCATGGTCCAAGTGGCCGTGGGTGACCACAATCCGGTCGACGGCGCTCAAGGGATAACCGACTATTTCCAGCCCTTCTTTGAGGTGTTGAAGGCTGCCGTTGCAGCCGGTATCGATTAACGTCAGGTGGTCGCCCTCAACCACATAGCTCCAAGTCGGGCCCAGTGGCGTTTCCCAGGCTTGAGGCACGCCTATCCCGTGCACCACCACACCACCGTCGCCGGTGTACTTGATCACCATCCGGTTCCCCGCATCATCCCCGGCCTTTATGATCTCCGGTTCTACCACAGCTATCCTTTCCACTCGCTGAGAGAATCTAACGTTTTCCGGGCGAGGCGTCCTGCTTGCCCAATGACGTAGAGTATCGGGGACGGTTCTTGGGGTCAAGCGCCGATTAAAATCGTAACAGTTCAGACTTGATACGTCATTCCGGCCTTGAGCCGGAATCCATAAGCGTTTGCAACCAGTAACGTTCGCTTTCCTTCGCATTTTTGGATTCCCGCGCAGGCGGGAATGACGGTTGAGCGGCAAAGTGTCGTGGGAGAATTAGCATTGGTATTGCGGATGTGACTGTCAGTGAACTCTCCTCATCGAGTCTGAACAGTTACTCCCGTTCCGTGAAACTGCCTAGAATCCGCTCGCGGTCCTTGAGATGGTCGTCAAGGTGTTCATCGCAGATGCTGACACTTAATACGTAGCCGTAGGACCTAGTTGAGATGTAGAGAGACCGGAAAAGGATTTCCACGATGTCCATGACACAGGAATCCGCGTCCGGCTGCCAGCGCCAGGCAAGCCGGAACTGCTGATGAGCGTCCTCTTGAAATCCCTCGAAGACGTTTATGTTGAAATACTCTGCGGAATGGACGTGGCTGGCAATCAGCGATGCCCGATACTCTTCAGCAAACCGCAGTGAAGTGAGGTCGACAGGAAACTCCCTGACGGAAATCTTAAGTACGGCCTGCCCGTCGCGGGACCGAATCTCCGTTTCCTTCCCCTGTCGAGCCGTTGTCCACTGTGGCGGAATATCTATGGTGTAACCGAAGCCGGGGTCCTGGTTGGTATAGGTTGTCCAAGGGGTTGGCGTGGGAATTGGCGTCGGTGTAGCGGTCGGCGCCGGGGTTGGCGTGGGAGTCGGTGTTGGGACGGGTGTCGCAGTTGGAACGGCCGTGGGCGTCGGCGTCGGCACAAGCGTTGCGGTTGGAATGGGTGTGGCGGTTGGCGTCGGCACAGGGGTAGGAGTGGGAGCAGCGGTCGGCGTCGGCACGGGCGTCGGAGTAGACGTTGGGACAGGCGTCTGGGTTGGCGCCAGTGTCGATGTCGGGACGAGGGTAGGCTCCAGTGTAGCAGTGGGCAACGGGGTCGCGTCGGGAGCAGGCGTTGGTGTCGATACTAAAGACGCCATTATTCCGGCCGGGGATTCCTCCGGACCCCCGTCTGTGCCATCAGTTCGGAACCAATCGGTTTGGAACCAATCGGTTTGGAACCAAATCATGCCTATGACGATCGCTGCCGCGAGTCCAAGGAAAAGGAAACCGTACAGTGGACGCCGCTGGCCGGTAGATGGAGACTGAGATACCCTCGCCCCGCAATAGGCGCAGAACTTGACCGTGTGGGGAATTATTTGTTGGCAGCCAGGACACTTCACGGCTTAGGGGGCGTGGTTAATTTAACGCCGCACTCCGTGCAAAAGAGCGCATTGATTGGAATTAACAAATAATGACAGCGCCGACAGGTTTTCCTGTCGGCATGAAGCACGTCAGTGCAGTTCTCGTTGGCACAATAGATGAGTTCCGCAGGATTGGGCTGCTTGCATCGGGGGCACTGTATAACCGGGCCAATCGCGTCTGGAGGCGGGGGGTTGGGTATGATTGTAGTCTCGGGGGCGTCCACCTGACCAGCTTGGATCAACTCTCTATACGTACCTCCGGACGTAGTTGGAGCGACGGGCGCAGGCGGAGCGACGGACACAGGTGGAGTAACGAGCGCAGGTGAAGCGACGGGCGCAATTGGAGTAACCGGTGCCGGCGGAGGGACGGATCGACCGCCCTGCAAGATGCTTTCCAAATTCGGCACCAACTCCACGGGGCGGGAACAGCACTCCGCAAGGTAACCCGCCAGTTCAGCAACATTGGCTTCCCCGATGTTCCGCAATGCCTTGAAACATTCCGAATCATTCGGAGCGGCAAAGTCCTGCTTGGTGAAAATCAGGTTTTCCTGGTTATAGAATTTCTCCCATAGCCCAGGGTCGGAACTGATGGCAAGCAGGCTGAGATAGAGCACTAGGGAAGGAAAATTATCTATGCGCTCGCTATAGTCCTGGACCGCCCTCAAGGGGTGTTGGAAGTTCTTATGGCCCATTTCCGGGCTGTTTTCACCCTGAAACTTGGGCAGAAATATCGCGTCGTAATCGACCAAGCGGATAGCATCATCGCTCTGCACCATCACGTTGCCATGTTGCAGGTCGTTATGGGCTATGCCCAAGCCCCGCAGGCTGCCGTTCGCCCCCCTCCACCGGGCGGCCATGTCGTAGAGAATGTCGGGCCGGTCAAGGTGGTTCTCGACGAATCTATCTAGGCGTTGTCCTTCTACCCAGGCCATTTTGACAATGGGATATCATTGCCCCTTGACCTTAATTCCCCGGTCCAGATATTCGAAGCGCACAAAGGCGTCGGGCCGGGCGGCTCTCAAATACTCGTCCAACTGGCTGTAACGCTGCTGCTGGTCCTTGACCTCGCGGGTAAAACAGCGCACGGCGTAGTCGCGGCCCGCGCTGGACACTTTGTAGACGCAGGCGAAATTGCCGGAGAACACAAAGGGCATCCCCCTGGGGGTAACCGCCGTTTCCCCTTGAGCGAGCTCCGGGTTCTCGAAGCACACGGCAGGATTTTGAACAACGTCGCTGAACTCGGGCATCGTCGGCCAAGCCATAAATCTTTGTCACCTCACTGGCCTATTCGACTTTGATGATAACCACGGTAGTGTCGTCGTTCTTCAACGAGCGTTCTTGGCGCTGCGTTTGGACCCAATCGTCCCAGCCTTCCGGCGAGTCCAGCGCCGCCAACTGTTCCCAAGGCTTTTCCCCGGCGGCATGGCTCTCCAGAATCCAGCACGCCAGGGCGTCGGAGGCGAGAATGAACAAGTCACCCGGAGCGCACTCTCCTTGTGTCCGGCGGACCGCTTCCGGGAGTCCCCGGTTGTTGCCGGGGTTGCTGCAAATCAGGGCGGGAGTGTTGTTGAACTGCGCGGCGTCCTCCAGAGGGAAGGACAGCAGCATGGCGTCTTGCCGGACCAGGAACAGGCAGCAATCGCCGACGGCCGTCGCCTGCCAGGACAGGCCGCTGGAACCGTCCGGCTCGATGGTCAGGCCAAGCAGGGTCGCCAGCGCTCCGGCCCGAGTTTTGGCCTCTCCGTGCCAGGGGATACGGTCCCAAGGGACAACTTTGTCCCATTGCCTCGCGCGCTCCTCCAACCAACTTTGCAGGGCGGATTCGTTCAAGCCGGAAGGGTCGAGGGGCCTCTCGACGAAGCCCTGCGCCAAGATTTGCGCCCATGGCCTAGCAAAGGCGGACTCGCTGGCGCCGTCGGAAAGGGCGATTTTTGCCGTATCAACCAAGCGGGATTTACCCACCCGGTAGTTGTACCAAGAATCGTCCTCGCATTCTTCCGGGCGGTTGCCTGCTTTGGGCAGCCGGAATATCTTCGGAGGCCGCAGTTCCATTGGTAACCCCTAATTAGTGCAGGTTGGAAGGTCCGCGGGTGCCGATGTCCAGGAATTGCACCAAGGACTCCATGTCGGAGTTGAAAACGAACCCTCGGGATTGGTCGTAAACCGTCAACCCCATAGTTGTCGCCAGCGCCCGGAAAGTTTCCGGCAAGACCGAGGACATGCGGAAGAGCATCCTGGCCTCGTCGCCGGGCAGACCTTCCTCCCGGTCAGGAAACTGGACCGGCAGGGCCTTCATATCTGAAAGGTGGATGTTGAAGAGCAATACGTTGCCATCATTCGTTGCTAGGCGCATGATTTCCCGGGCCGCGCGTTCCGGCCCTGCATCGTAAAACAAGCCGTCCGTGACGTGAATCATGATAGGAGGGAACGAGTCGGGATGGCTTCCCATCCAACCCCTGAGAGACTGCGCGGCGGCGGTCAACGCTGGCTCCGGTTCGGTGCCGGCGTCTGCTTCGAGACGCAACCACACTGGCACCCTTCGGGTCACTTCGACAACGCCGCCTTTCCCGTCAGACTCCTTGACCCGCCTTTCCTCCATCTCGGCGGCGTCCACCACCCGGCTGATGGGCAGGAACGGATTGCCAACGGAAGTCTCCGGAAAAACCGACTCCATCTTGGCGCCGCCCAGTCCCAGGAAACCTCCCGTGGTATAAGTGATAATCCCAAGATGGAAGTAGTCTCGAATCTCCATGCCCTGGGAGCAGCGCAGGGACACCGCGTTGAGAATGCCGTTTATGGCATCCGAAGCCTGGTCCATTTTGCTTTGACCGCGCTGCCCGGCCAGATTGCCTGCCATCGAACCCGACTGGTCAACCAGGAAGAGGAAGCAACCGGGGTTGGCTCGATTGATGTCCGCCGAATACGGCATTTCAGGCTCCTTCCCTATCGCTTGGGCAAAGGGGCACTCAATCCGGCAACGTCCCTCGAATCAGTGCAGGTTGGAAGGCCCGCGGGTGCCGATGTCCAAGAACTGTACTAGCGACGCCATGTCGGAGTTGAAAACAAAACCCCTGGAATTTTCGTTGACCATCAGGTCCAGGGTCGCGGCCAAGGCGCGGCTGGGTTCCGGCAATACCGAGGACATGCGGAACAGCATCTTGGAATGCTCGTCGGGCAGCCCGTCCTCCGAGTCGGGGTACTGGACCGGCATCGCCGCCGCTTCTGAAAGGTGGACGTTAAAGAGCAGCGCGTTTCCATCATTCGTTCTAACGCCCATTATCTCCTGGGCCGGGTCTTCCGGGTCTCCATCGGTGGCCATACCGTCGGATATATTGATTACGATGGGAGGGAACGACTCCGGGTTGTCGTTTGTCCAACTCTGGAGAGATTGGAAGGCGATTGACAGCGCCTCGCACATGGGGGTCCCATATTGGGCGAAGGGACGGAACCAGACCGGCACCCTTCGCGTCACATCCACCAAGCCTCCGGCCCCGTCGGACTCCTTGACCTGCCTTTCTTCCACCTCGGCCAAGTCCACCACCTGGCTGACGAGAAGGAACGGCTGGTCGGGGGAGGTCCCGGTGAAAGCGCTCTTCACCGTTGGGCTTCCCCGGCTGTCCGTGTTATAGGTAATGACTCCAATGTGGAAATAGTCTCGAATCTCCATGCCTTGGGAGCAGCGCTGGGACACTGCGTTGAGGATACCGTTTAGCGCGACTGCCGCTTGGTCCATTTTACGTTGACCGGGCTGGCCGCTTAGCGCCTGTTCCATCGAACCCGACTGGTCAATCAGGAAGAGGAAGCAAGCGGGGTTGGCTCGGCTGATGTCGGCTGAATATGGCATCTTGGGATTTCTCCTTGCAGTTTTAGCGACAGTATAGCAACTTCATCGTGTACGATGAATTATCTGATCCCCTAGGAGTCCTGGAGCGCGCGGGAGTAGCCTGACCCCCTCACTCCCTGCCGTCGGCTATGGTGGACCAAGGCGTTGGTCTCCGCGACATTCGCCACAACCCACATGTTGTCCTGCCGTTATAAGCTGCTGTAATTTGTCCCGCTGCTGTAATATAGAAGCGGACCGGTCCTATCCGACCGGCCGGCGCCAGAATATTTGTGGGGGGAGCATGGGAATGGCGAACGGAAATAACCGGCGACTTGACTCGGGCGGTCCCGAATCGAACGTTTTTCAGCGGGTCGGAAACCACGTTCAGGGAAAGACGTTGGGCGGGCTGATGGAACTGGTGCCCCTCTTGGTCACGGCAATCGTTCTCTTGTTCATCATCCGCTACGCCGACCAATTCATCAGGCCGATGAGCTTCGTGGCCGGAAAACCCTGGGACTTTCCGGGGATAGGGCTCATCGCTGGAGTGGTCATCTTCTACCTGGTTGGACTGCTCATCTCTATGAAGTTCGGACGGACGCTGATGGAGTGGAAGAACCGGGGGCTGAACCTCGTCCCTTTGGTGAAGACCATCTATGGTGTGACTCAGCAGGCAACTACGTCCCTGAGCGGCCAGTCCGGGTTCACCCGGGTGGTGTTCTTGGAGTGGCCTAGGGAAGGGATGGTGGCTATAGGCTTTGTCACCGGCCGCGCCTTTCGAGGGAAGAGGCCGACGGGGGATGACGAAGAACCTCAATCATTGGTCGTCGTGTATATCCCCACGGTCCCCAATCCAACGTCGGGAAACCTGGCGTTCGTTATGGAAGACGACCTGATGGAGACCGACCTGACGGTGGAGAACGCCATGAAGCTGGTGTTCTCGGGCGGCATCGTGTTACCGGAATCGATGTCCCTGGCCCGGCTACCCCGGGTCCGCGCCGAGATGGAGTTCATCGACCGGTTCATGGTCGACTCCAAGTAGCGCCCACAGGCTCTTAGTTGGTGAGCCTCCGGTAGACCTGCACGCGGTGGCGGTAGCAGTCGGCGACGTAGACTTTGCCGTCTAGATCGGCTTTAACCGAAACCGGACGGTAGAACCGCCTCTTGGGCTCGATATTCTGCGTCGCCAGATTTAGCTTTGCTTCTATATCCGGGTTGGCGTCGAGAAATGTCCTGGACCATTTGGACTCGCCGGAATGGCCGATGAGAACGTCCTTTACTTCTCCATTGGAGTCGAACACCTGCACCCGGTCATTCATCCAATCACAAACGTAGATGTCCCCGCTGGAGTCTACGTCGATTCCGTTCGGGCGGTTAAGTTCACCCTCCCGGTCGCCCGACCGCCCGAACGCAAGTTGGAACTGCCCTTGGGAGTCGAATTTCTGCACCCGGTCGTTTCTCCAATCGGTAACGTAGACTTGGTCATCGGCATCCACGGCAATGCCCCAAGGCATATCGAACCGGCCTTCACTCCGTCCCCGGCTTCCCCACTGGGTAATAAACCGTCCACTGGCATCGAATACCTGCACGCGGTGATTCAAAGAGTCTACGACCAAAAGGTTACCCTTGCTATCAAAGGCTAGGCCTGAAGGCCGGTCCAACTGGCCGTCCCCAGAGCCCGGCTCGCCAAAGGCGCTGAGGAATTGGCCGCCCCTGCTGAAGATGCTAATCCGGTGGTTATGCTCGTCGGCCAAGTAAAGCTCGCCTCGTTGGTTGAAGGCGATGGCGGTAACCCAAGTAAACTGGCCTTCGCCCTCGCCCCAACCGCCGAATTGATCAACGTAATCGCCTTCTTTGGTGCATCTGGTGATGCGTACCGCATCCGGCTGGTTCGGGTTGCCTCTGCTGGCCACATACAGGAGATTATCGGGACCGAGGGCGACACTCACCGGGCCGCTGAACCCGGGCCCGCCCGCCGACAATAGGCCAATCACGTCGTGATATTGGTAATGGCCGTGGACCGATAGCGGCTGTTGAGTTGTGGTGGTCATCCGGTGCTCCGTTAATCTCTAGCCATCCGGCAAATTGGTACTCCCGGGTGGAAGCAACCATCTCCTTCTACTGATGCGTGAATGAATCTCTAAACTATCCCCTCCCCCGTCGTTCCGGCGAAGGCCGGAATCCAGGACCGTTCTCCGCCAGCTACGTTCTTTGTCCTCAGAATTTCTGGATTCCGGCTCAAGGCCGGAAAGACGAGGACTGGTTTAGGTAATCGTTCACGCATCAGTAATATCAGGCGAATTGGTACTCCCGCGTGGAAGCAACCATCTTCATCGTGCCCAGAATTACCTGTTCCGCTGCTTGGCGGTCCTCAGCGCCAGTTGTCCGGACCTCCCCGCTGCCGCTTACGTTTTCGATTAGTTGCTGCCGGTTCCTTTCATGCAACCTGGCGCGGCACATCAGCTCCAAGCACCCATCGACTAGGGCTTCGGCGTCCAGCACCGGGCCGCGGTCCAAAAGTTCATCAACTATTGTCCGGACGCCCGGCCGGTCGATGTTGCTGACTTGGTCGGCTACAAAGTTGATGCGCTCCACCAAGCTGCCGCTGTCAATCCACTCCTTGCCGGTGTGCCATCCTTCGACCGAAGGCGGATTGAGCAGGTCTTGGCCCATGTAACGGCAGCCAAGGGCCGTATCGAAGATGCCCAGTCTGGGGAACTTGTAATCGCCCAACAGGTGCAGGGTGCCCACCACCACCTCGGCCGGGCTCTTTACCTTGGCGAACCGGGCCGCCTCCGACTTGAAGAAGCCGGAGTTAAACAGCACCCGCAACATCGAGCGCACATCATAGTGAGACCGGAAGTACTCCTCTTCCAGCAGCCGGATTGCCTGGGGATCGAGGGGCGGAGTCTCTTGCCAAGCGGGCACATGAGGTTCGTCGGCCACAAAGAAGCTATACAGGTGCCGGGAAATGAACCTGGCGGTGGCCGGTTGCCGGGCCAGGACCTCGATCACGTCTTCCCCGTTGAACCGCCCGGTTTGACCGAGAATAGTCTTCTCGCCGCCGTCATGGTCATCCGGGAGGTAACAGAACCGCCAAGGGACCTTGCCAAAAGGGATTGAGGCGACGTTGTCGTCGTCGATGGTCCAACCGGTAAAGGCCCGGGCCACTTCCTTGACATCTTCTTCGGTGTAATTGGGCTGGCCGTCCATGCCCACGCCCATGGTGAACAACTCCAGCAGTTCCCGGCCCCAATTTTCGTTTGGGGCTTCTTTATGATTGAAGTTGTTGTCGAGCCAGAAGATCATTGCCGGGTCTTGCGCCAACCGGACCAGCAAGTCTCGAAAGCTGCCCAAGCCGTAATCGCGGAACGTGTCGATCTGGTTTAGCATGGTTTTCTCATGGAGCACCTTGGCCAACCCGGTGGCAAACACGCCGTGCCAAAAGAGGGCTATTTTTTCTTGCAGCGGACGGGCGCCGACATTGGCGTTCATCCGGTAAACAAACTCGGTAAGGGCGCCCTCTATATTGCGGCTTTCCTTCCAATCGATGTAGTAACGCTCTAAGAGGTCCTCTTCGATCCCCGGCTGCCCTTCGGGATGCAGCAGCCACTCAACCGTCTCCTCGTAGCCTCTTTCACAACACAACTCCAGTTCCCGGAAGGTGGCGCCGAACCCTGCTCTCCGCATCAGGTGGGCCATCAGCTCTTTGTCGGTACCGGGCATTATTGAAACGCTCCTACTACTGGTTTCTTGGCCTTGATTGGCCCTTTTTATTGGGACCGGGCGCTACCGAGGGGGACCGGCCCCGATGGGGCTTGATCGCGTTGGCCCGAGCAGGTTACTCAGCCAGCCCAAAGGGTCACACGAACTCCGCCATCTCGAACTGCCCACCGACTATGGGGCTCGCATCCAGTCCCAACCACTTTTCTGCCATAGTCCCGTACACCCCTCGAAAATCGAGGTTGAAGCGCAGGTCCCCCTCCAGCAACTTCTCGTTTTCGAGGGAAGGGTATTCGCCGAACATCCCGCCCTGCACCGGGTCTCCGACAGCGAAGGCCACGCCGCCGGAACCGTGATCGGTGCCGGAGCCGTTGTCCTTAACCCGGCGGCCAAACTCGGTAAACATGAAGATTAGGACGTTGTCTGCCGTATCGTGCTCTCGAAGGTCATCGTAGAAGTCGGACACGGCCCGGGAGAGGTCGGCCAACAGCTTGGGATGGGTCGGCGCCTGATTGGCGTGGGTATCATAGCCGCCGTGCTGAGTATAGAAGACCCGCGTCCCCAGGTCAGCCAGCAGCACCTTGGCGATGCCTTGCATATTCCGGCCAATGGAGGTGTTGGCGTATTCTACCGTGGACTCATAGGCTGGAGGCACCGTCTTGAGAATATCGGCGCCCTTCAAGGCGTCTAGACCGGTGCTGCCAAGATAGTCCATTACTTGCCCGGTACCCACGATTGGCGCATACAGCCGGGCGAACAGGTCCAACGCCTCAGACCGCTCCGGCTCAGTCGAAATGCCGGTTAAGATGCCATAGGTTTCCAAGACCGCAACCGACGCCACCGGAACCCCGGTCAGGGCCATGGCGCGGGGGAGCCCCCGGCCAAAGTTGACTCCGGTCAGGACATTCTCGCCATTGGGGTCCAAGTCTCTGATGACCCGGCCCAGCCAGCCTTCGTTGCCGACGGTATCCGGCTCACAAGTGTGCCAGATGTCCATCGAGCGAAAGTGGGACCGGTTGGGGTTCGGGTAGCCGATACCGTTGATCACAGCCACGCGGCCTTCATCGTAAAGGGTCTTCAGGGGAGCCAGCGCCGGATTGAAGCCCAACCCATCACCGGAGGGCAGCACTTCATCCGGGGCAATGCTCAAAGTGGGACGGTTATCGTAATAGCGAGGGTCGTTGAAGGGGATGACCGTGTTCAGGTAGTCGTTGCCCCCGGTCAACTGGACTACCACGAGAATCGGGTCTTTTTTTGTTGAGGTCACGTTGATTATCCTTCGTCAGTTAAAGAGTCGAGCCATTTACCGCACCTGACCAAAAACCTCGGCGTCGGCGGGTAAGGGCGCCCCGCTGGGACCGTCACTAATGAAGGCCAAAGGTTTTCTCGGATTCTTTTAGTCTCGGTCTTGCTCGTTCACCAAGATGTCGATATTCGTATCAAGGGCGCGAGCGATCCGAGACAGCGCCGCCGTAGAGCCGGGTTTAATCCCCCGCTCGATTTCGGAGAGGTAACTTGCGCCAATCCCAGTCCTTTGGGAGAGGTCGCGCAGTGTGATCCCAAGGTGTTTCCGGAACGCAGCCAGAGGGCTTGCTCCTCGTATGATGGCGACAGCCACCTCATGGGGAATACGAATGCCGTCGTCCGCTTGAAGAGCGGCCAGCCTATCCTCAAGGTCCTCATTCCGGGTGACCAGAGCGTCGTACTCTGCCCGCGTAAGTGTGACGGTCTCGGTGTTAGTCATAGGATTCCCTCCGGTGCAGAACCCTTTGTATCGCCATGATGGCTGTCTTGCCGTGTTCCACATTATTGAAGATGACGCGATAACGGCCAACTCTCATCCGCCAATACTGGCTGCCAGACAGGGCGATTACTTGGTTGGCAAGCGATGCCGGGTCTTCGGCATACTGTTCAATTTTGGCCAGAATCCGTTCGCGGTCCCGGGGAGCTAAGCGGCGCATGTCTTTCACAGCCCTAGCCGACCACTCGATTCTCAGCCGCCAGTCCACCACGGATATGTTCGCAGACTGCGAACACTGTGTCAAGAATAGTCCGGGCGCCGGGCAGGCACCAGGACATTTTCATTGTCCGTGGAAACTCACTCGCGACGGGCCTGTCGGACCCAAACCTCCATTCTCGCTCACCTTGAACGAAGCGAAGTAGAGCCGAAGGCGAAACGAAGCCAAGTCGAAGGGCCCATCTTGCGCAGATAGAAGGGGCTGTCCTGCGGGTAAACACCGGGGTTCTAAAAGGGGTTGGCGACCCGGATGGGATTCGAACCCACGATCTCTGGCTTGACAGGCCAGTATGTTAACCGCTACACCACCGGGCCTTAAACGGGCGCCAAGCACCAGTGAGGCGCCCGAGAATTCGAGTGTATGATTTTACCCAATGGGTGTCAAGGACAGTGGGCTTGGGTAACTGTTCAGAGTCGGTGAGCGCACTGACACGAACCCGCTCATCCTGAGCGTAGCGCAGCGGAGTCGAAGGACCGATTGCCCTCAACTCTGAACAGTTACGGGCTTGGCGCTTGGCGGGCTTGGGCCTATTGAGGAGAGTCCCGCAGCTATGAAAGGCGTAGCCCCAAGATTGAAATGCCGAATGTGGCGCACTACAATGAACAAGGCTCGCCATTGGGAGCTAGCCAATAACCCACCGGCAACCCTCTTTCCCCCGGCGGCCAATGAAGTACGCCGGAACCTGAAATCACCGGAACCTGAAATCAAAGGAGACACAGGATGATTAAGAGCTTTGGGAGCCTGTTCGCCGGCCACGTAGACTTGGAGAACATCGGCTTGGACGGCACCCCGGTAAACGACCGGTTTCTATCCGATGAGCACCTAGCCTCGGTTTTCGACAAGACCGAGGCCATCGCCAAGGTGATGGACCGCACCGGCTATGATGTACTCTGGGCGGCGGAGCACCGGTTTCAGCGAGAAGGCTATGAGTGTTTACCGAACCTGCTGATGCTGTTTGTCCACTTGGCCCATATCACAGAGAATCTCCGGTTTGGCTGCGGCTTCAACATTACGCCCATGTGGCACCCGCTGCGGCTGGCCGAGGACTTCGCCACCGCTGACCGTCTTACCGGAGGCCGGATCATCTTCGGGGTGGGCCGCGGTTATCACTCGCGGGAGACCGAGTCGTTGGGCGCGCCCAGCACCGCGACTGACGAAGCCGCCAACCGGGAACTGTTCGAGGACCAATGCGAGGTAATCTTCAAAGCCTTCCACGAGCGCTCCTTTTCCCACCACAGTGAGTACTACCAGATCCCGCCCGACGTTCCTTACCGGGGTTATCAGTTGGAGGAGATCAGTCTGGTCCCCCGTCCTCTCACCCTGCCGGTGGAAACGTGGCAACCGATAGTCAGCGCCAGCGAACGGCAGCTTGACTTCATGGTGAAACACAACATGAAGGGCATCATCGGCGGCGGAGCGGCGGCCGGCGGCGCCACAGAGCGGGTGATGCAAGCCTGGCAGGACGCCCATGCCAAGGCCGGAAAAGACATAGAACTAGGTGAAGGTTTGATCATCGGCTACACCATCCACATCGCGGAGTCCGAAGAGAAGGCCATCGAAGAGGCAACGCCCTTCTTCGAAGAGAACATGAAGATGTTCGGTCCCTTGGGCTTCGTTCGCGGGCTCACCAACGACCAACTGGAGGCCCTCGCCGACCCCAGGCGAGCCCGGTTTGCTGGCTTGCCAACCTTGAAGGAAGCCGTGGATGCCGGTTCCTGGCTGGTGGGCCCGGCGGAAAACGTTATCGAGAAGCTCAAGGCGGTAGAAGAGCGCTACCCCGGCCTCGAGGCGGTAAACGTGGGCCAAGTGATCGGAACGCCCCAGTCGGTGATCTTGGAGCAACTGGAGCGGTTCTCCGAAGAGGTAATGCCCGAATTTAAGAACTAGGTGTTACCCCGGCTCCGCGCCAGAATTTCCGGCGTTATTACTCTGAAAATACCCAACCCGTCACTCCCGCGCAGGCGGGAATCCAGAAATCCCCGGCGCCAGGACCGCCACTGACTGGGAACATCTCTGGACTCCCGCTTTCGCGGGAGTGACGGTTAGGGACTGACCGCCGTTTTCGTTTACTTACGTGGCCTTCACAAGACCATTCGCAATTTCTATCGAGCGCAAGGTGAAGCTGTGGTATCCCAAAACCCGGCCCAGTACACCGAAGAGGAACTCCTGGACCTGGCCCGAAAGTATAGCTTTCGCAGCCGGATGGACCGTAACGTGGTGGCGGGCCCCGTCATGGTCTGGGGCCGGGGCACCATCGTCCGCGACGTGAATGGTAAAGAGTACCTGGACTTTAACTCAGGGCAGATGTGCGCGGCGCTGGGCCACAACCACCCCCGGATCGTCCAAGCGCTGCACGAGAGCGGCGAAACCCTCATCCACAGCCACATGAGCATCTTCAATGACCGGGAGATTATCCTGGCCAGCCGGATGGCCGAGATTTCGCCCCCAGGTATGAACCGCAGCATGTTTTTGACGTCGGGCAGCGACTCCAACGAAGCCGCCATGGCCATCGCCAAGCGGTACACCGGCGGCTACGAGGTCGCCAGCCCGGTGGTTAGCTTCCACGGGATGAACGACTCGACTCGGGCCGTCACGTTCTCCGGTTGGCACGAGGGTTACGGGCCCTACGCGCCCGGCAACTACGCCATCTTCGCGCCCTACCGGTACCGGTGCGCCTTTTGCCGGGACCGCCAGGCTTGCGACTATAGCTGCCTCGACTCCAGCTTTGAATTGTTGGACGCTCAAGCCGACGGTCCGCTGGCCGCCGTCATCACCGAACCCCTGTTCAGCGCTGGCGGTGTTATCGACCTACCCGAGGGTTGGCTTCAGCAACTCAAGCTCAAGTGTGAGCAGCGGGGCGCTCTCCTGATTCTTGACGAGGCTCAGACCGGACTGGCCAAACTGGGCGCCATGTGGGCTTTCGAGCAAGAAGGGGTGGTGCCAGACATTTTCACTGTTTCCAAGCACTTCGGCGGCGGCATCGCCATCAGCGCCGCCGTTACCACGGACGAGATAGAGGAAAAAGTCTCCGAGACCGGCTTTGTGGTCGGTCACTCTCACTCCAACGACCCTCTGCCCAGCAACGCCGCCATCGCCAGCATCGACATCATCCTGGAAGAGGTCTTGGTGGACGTAGCCAAGCGGATCGGCGAGTACTGGCGGGGACACTTGGAAGAGCTGGCTAAGCGCCATTCCCTTATCGGGGATATTCGAGGCCGGGGCCTGATTCAAGGCATCGAGCTAGTCGAGGACCGGGTCAGCCGCGTCCCGGCATTTCAAGCCGGGCAGCAAATTGGGCGCCTCTGCATGGACAATGGGCTAATTTTCAGCCTTCGCCGCCGTGGCTCGGTGTTCCGCTTCGTACCGCCTTTCACCACCACCGAGGACCAGATGGACCTAGCGGCCGACATCCTAGACCACGCCTTCCGCACCGCCACCGGCGCTGCATAAAACCCGATGGATCACCCCGGCGCCACCAAGACCCCATAGTAATTCTAGAAAGACGATTCTAGAAAGCTGTGCGGCGAATCTTGATAGCATGATCACCGTTTCGAAAGATGAGCTTCAACGTTTTATTGCTAGTCTGAACACCGAGAAGCTTCAGGGGGGATGGTGATGCGGTAGGCGAGTAGCAGACTGATGCGAAGGAGATTGAAAAGTGACGACCGAAGCGGACGAAATAATCGAACGGATCGAGTCGGAAGACGATGATCTCGAAGCCGGCGTTCCCATTTACCGAATTAGGTCGTACCCATCCGACCCGGATTTGGAAACCCTGTATGCAAGGTGGAAGCGTGGTGAGATTATCATCCCCGAGTTCCAACGTGGGTTTGTTTGGAAGCCGGTCCAAGCCAGCAGGCTGATTGAGTCGTTCTTGATGGGCCTGCCGGTCCCTGGCATCTTTGTGTTCGTCCAGGGTCGTGACCAGGGAGAAGGCAGCCAGAAGCAGTTGGTCATTGACGGCCAACAACGGTTACGCAGCGTGTTCGGATTTTTCGACGGCAAGCTGCCTGGAGGGAGAGCTTTTCCGCTAACGGGAGTGGACGACCGTTGGGAAAACAAAGAGTTCAAGGATCTTAATCCTTCGGAGCAGAGTAGCCTGCGTTATTCAGTGCTTCGGGTTGTCAATATTGAGCAATTGGAACCTCGGGACGATAGTTCCAGCATCTACCAGATTTTCGAGCGGCTGAACACAGGCGGCACTGCGCTCACACCTCAGGAGATACGGAACAGTTCCTATCACGGTCCATTCAACGACATGCTGCTGGGAACAAACAGAGACCCGGTCTGGCGGCAGATATTCGGCGTCCCGCAACCCGATGCCAGAATGCGGGACATCGAGTTGATAGTACGGTTCCTGGCCTTGTACGAGGGTTTTGATTCTTATGCCAAGCCCATGAAGAAATTCCTTAACGATTACATGGGAACCCATAAGAGGGAATCAAACCCCAAAGCGTACCAGAAGATTTTCCTCGATTCTGCTCATCGCGTGGAGACTTCCCTGGGCCAACGGCCATTCCATGTCCGGCGAGGCATCAACGTCGCCGTATACGACTCCACGATGGTGGCATTCGCGAAATCAGATTCAACGCCGCCGGATATTTCTGGGCGATACCAAACCCTCCTAGCCGATGCCCGTTTCATTAAGGCCACAACTGCCGGTACGACTGATTTCGACACCATCAAGGAGCGGTTGGAATTGGCCTGCAAGACTCTTTTCGGATAATGCCACAGGACGCCTATGTGGCAGGGAGATGCTCCGAGATCGAGTGCCAGCTTCGATACGCTGCCGGTAAATCAAGCGCCGACCCCGAATTAGGCGCTTACCTAGCAGGTTATGTCAGTATACTAATCTCCGGCGTTGTCGAGAACTGCATAGAACATATGGTAGTCCAGCGGGCACGGAGGGTAAATGATACCCAACTCCAGGAGTTCGTCCGATCTTCAATAGCTCGACAGTTCAGAAATCCTCGGTCCCAAGACATAGCGAACATGCTTGCCATGTTCAGCCATGCTTATAGATCGGAATACCAGAGTGCCGTTAGTTTTGAGTCCCGCGAAGCTCTGGGCAGTGTAATGGCCAACCGAATCTCGCTGGCGCACCAGGGGAGTTGGCAGCAACCTTCAACGGTTTCCGAAGTGAAGGAGTATTTCTCCTCGATAATTCCAATCCTGGATACGGTGGAGCGAATCCTATTGAGTTGATAGCCGTCATATTCGGAATGCCGCTGCGGTCGATCTAACCAGTCAATCTTCCCCGGAAGCCAAAAGCAACACGCTAGGAGCGGACCATGCCCTCACCTATCACTGTGCGATGATTCAAGATCTCGGCCTTTAGCTTGTTCCCCGTAACCGTGGGTCCAGAACGTCCCTCAGGGCATCGCCCAGCAGGTTAAACCCAAACACGGCAACGCTTATGGCGATGCTGGGGAAGATGAGCAGCCAAGGGGAGACCTCAATAAACTTGCTTCCGGCTACCGCCAACATCCCACCCCAGGATGGAACGTCTATGGGAGTGCCTACCCCGAGGAAGCTCAGGGATGCTTCCACGATAATCGCCAGTCCCAAATTGGCGGTGGCGAAGACGATGTAAGGGGCCATGCAGTTGGGAAGCACATGGCGCAAGATGATACGCAAGTTGCTGCTGCCGATGGCTCTGGCCGCATCGGTGTACACCATTTCTTTTACTACCAGCGCCTGGGAGCGAACGATTCGGCAGGAACCGGGGATGAACAGGATAATCAGCGTGATAATCACATTCCGCAGTGAGGGGCCCAGGACCGCCAAAATCACCAAAGCCAGAATAATGGCCGGAAACGCCATCAGGGCGTCTACCATGCGCTGGACCAGCAGGTCCACCTTTCCTCCCAGGTAGGCGCTGAAAATTCCGATCAGGGCTCCCAAACTCACCCCAATCCCCACGCTAATCAGGCCCACATACAGAGAGATACGCGCGCCATACATCAGCCGGCTAAGCACATCCCGGCCCAATTGGTCGGTGCCAAGGAGGAATCGTTTCTCCTCGAGGGTCTCCTCATCTAGGACCGTCGCCCCAGGCGGAGCATACTTATCATTAAGGTTGAGTTCATAGGGGTCAGCCGGAGCGACGAAGGGCGCGATTATGGCCACTACTATTATGGCCAACAGGATGATGGCGCCGATACCTCCCAAGGGTTGGCGCCTACCAAAGGTAGTTAGGAGCTTTAGCAGGGTCAGCGGTCGCTGCAGAAATGTGTCTAGGGCCGGGGAAGCCCTTTCCATCCTCTCTTCAGCCAAGGGTTCCTCCCGAAGCTACCGTCTTTTACCGGTACCGTATCCTGGGGTCCAGCCAAGCATAGAGGAGGTCTATTATCAGATTCAGCAGCACGACCATTGCCGCGATAATGAGAACTTGTGACTGAATCACGGGATAATCCCTTTGAAAGATGCTTTCGAGCAAGAGCTTCCCCATCCCCGGCATCACGAAGATGGACTCGATAATCACCGTACCGCCCAAAAGGACCCCAAAAGCCCAGCCAGCAACCGTGAGAATAGGCAGAAAGGAATTCTGTAGGGCGTGAAGGAAAATTACCCGCCTTTCCCGGAGTCCCTTGGCCCGAGCCGTCCTGATGTAGTCCTCCCGCAAGATCTCCAACATGGCGGAACGGGTCACCCGGGCAATGAAAGCCATCAAAAAGAAAGCCAGCGCCAAGGCCGGAAAGATCATTTGGCTCAGGTTGGCCGCTGGGTCTTCCCACAGTTGCTTATAGTCCAAGGGAGGAAACCAGTTGAATATTTTGACCAGAAGGTACATGGTGACAAGCCCGGTGACAAAGGTGGGGATGGCGATTCCGGTGAAGCAGATGATCCTGGAAAGGTAGTCGAGGAAGGTATTCTGTTTAAGGGCCGAAAGGATTCCCAAAGGGACTGCTAGTACAAAGCTGATAAGCACCCCTATTACAGTTAGCTCCACAGTGAGGGGAAGCCGAAGCTTTAGATGGTCTATGATGGGCTTGTTACGAATGTAGGAATTGCCCAAGTCGCCACGGAGCAGGTCCCAGATCCAGGTCCCGTACTGGACATGCAGGGGCCGGTCGGTCCCCAGCTTATGCTGCAAGTTTGCCAGGTCTTCCTGGGTGTAAGAGCCTTCTCCGGTGGCTCCCCCCAGGATTTGCTTGGCTGGATCGCCGGGCATAATGCGCAGCAGCAGGAAGACTATAAGGGTAAGCAGCACCATTGTGGGAATAAAAAGCAGAACCCTACTGGCGATGTATTGCTGCATCAGGCCTCCCCGATTTCCGCCTGGGACCCGGCCCCCTGCGTCGTTCCGGCGAAGGCCGGAACCCAGAAATACCACGGAGAGGGAAGGTAACTGGCGGCGAACGTTCCTGGATTCCGGCTCAAGGCCGGAAAGACGAGGACTGGTTTAGGTAATTGTTCACGCATCAGTAAAAAGGTTCTAGGTTCTACCTGGTCCCAGGTTGCATCTCAAGCCGCTGGTCCTGCTACTATTCCGGCTCCAACCACTCGTGCTCGTGTTTCATGATGGTCTGTATGGTCTTCGATACCACGTAGTGCCCAACTTCGGTCTTGATCCGGTTATGGACTATTGCCGCCGAGGCCTTCCAGTGGCTCTCCACGTGTCCCGGGTTACTGGTCATGGTGATACGCTGCATCTCATAGACCAGTTCCCGGCGTTTTTCCGGGTCTAGCTCCTGTTGTTGTTGGGCAAAAAGCTCCTCCACCCTGGGGTCGGTCCACCCTCCCCAGTTCCGGCTGGACATCCCGTACATCGCCTCAAAGCGGTCGTCAGGATCATTTACCATCGGCCCGTACCCTTCGAGCCCCATCTGGAAGTCGCCCTCCTCCATTTGCCTGACATATCCGGCCACTTCCATGCCCCTTAATTCCAAGTCCAGGTCCAGGTTATTCTTGAACTGCTGCTTTAAGATCTGGGCCATTTCGGGGAACTCGATGACGAGCGGGAAAAAGAGGAGGAAAGGTTCAGTGTGGCCCACTTCTTTCCAAAGCCTTCGCGCTTCAGCTATATCGTCGGGATGTTTCTTGCCGTCCAACTGCCGGTAGCCGGGCAACTGTAGTACTTCTTCCATAGGCAGGGACATCGGATTTAGCGGCGACATAGGCGTGCCGATGCTGAACTTTCCCTCCCCCAACGCGTCCGTAAGCTCCTGCCGGTCCAGGGCCAAGAATATGGCCCTCCGCGCCCTTTCATCATTGAAAGGCGGCTTCTCGGTATTCAGCGAAATATTGAGGGCTCCCAGGGAGTTCATCCACCAGAAACCGAACCGGCTCATGAAGTCTTCGTCTTCCTCGAGCTTTATGAAGTCCTCTATGTCCAGGTTGGTAAGAGCGGACTGGGTCATCAAGACCCGTTCCGTCTTGTAGGCCGCGATCTCGGCGCCTTTGTCGGTCAAGATGAAGGCCTTCATCCCGTCAAAATAGGGACGTCCTTCCTTAAAGTAGTTAGGGTTCTTCTCGAACTCGGTGCTGACGCCTTCCCTGAAACTGACCGGCATAAAGGGGCCGGAGCCTACGGCATTCTCAAAGACCTCCAAGTCTACTCCAGCTTCCACTACATGCCGGGGGACCATTTTCACGTAGTCCGCGGCCAGTAGCTTGAAAAAGGCCAACGAGGGGAATTTCACGTGTATTCTTACGGTTAGTGGATCTATCTCCTCTACCCGGTCCACGTACTTCCGGATGCGCCCGGCCCTGGGCCTAGGCTGTCCGGGTTCGATGATCCGGTTGATGCTGAACACTACGTCATCCGCCGTCAGGTCTTCGCCATCGTGCCATTTAACACCCTGATGGAGCTTGAAAGTGTAGGCCAATCCGTCATCGCTCAACTCCCAACTCTCGGCCAAGTCGCCAATTATCTCATCGGGCTTGATGGGGTTATATTCCACCAATTGGTTATAAAACGGGCTGAACTGCTGAACGTCGTTTAGGTTTGCTCCTGGGTGAGGGTCAAAATGGGCGGGGGCAGTAAAAGTATCCATCGGGATAATTCCCCCGTACTTCGGTACAAGGCCACTCGCGCTTGGGGCTGCCGCCGGGGTGGCAGGCGGCACCGGCACGGGGGTGGCTTGGTCGCCGGTGGCCGGCGCCGGGGTAGCCGGAGACGCCAGCGTATTGGCAGCCGGTGGCGAGGTTGCCGACTCTGAGCCACCGCAAGCCAGTGCAATAAGCAGTAACAACGCAAGCAGGGCCGGTAAAAATGAACTAGCGCTCAACCATGGGTGTCTTGCCATAACTACACCTCCGACGGATTTAAGCTACCTGGATGTCCATCGGTTTCCTCTGGTGCTATGGTGGTATTTCGACAGACCTAACTTAGTATAATGACTCAGGACCACCGGTTTACTCCATACCTATAACGATAATACGACCATATATTTCAAATATGGTGACGATTTCACGATAAGATATAGCAGAATATTTGTCTGTTTACCACATAGTTTATAGGGATGTCAACATTGTTCCGCAATTCACACAAATATAATCGGACTTGAACGATTATATTCACTTTTATAGAGAATAATGGAGCCATTACCAACGGTCTTGCTCCACCGGTTTTGGCGCAACTATAATGAAACCCTAGCGAATTCAGTTCAGAGTTGGAGCATCGATGGTCAGACTAGGCGGCACTGCTACAGCATCTCACTTGGCTGCCTTCCAGGGATTGGAAGCCCACTTCAAAAGGCTGGGTATCGATTTCGATTATGTGCTTTATTCCGACGATACTGCGGTGGTCGACGCCTTCGTCGCCGGGGAAATCGACCTAGCCTGGAACGGGCCCCTCAACTACGTGAGGATCCAGCAGCACTTGGACAACCCGTGCAAAGTCATTGCGATGCGGGATGTGGACTTTGATTTCGTGACCCAGTTCATCACCAAGCCGGACTCGGAGATTCTGACGGTCGAAGACCTGATCAATAAGCGCTTCGCTTTCGGCAACAGAGGCTCGGTGGAAACGGGGCTATTAGCCAACTATTTCCTAAAGCAAAGCGGGATAAATCCCAAGCGTGATTTGGCAGCCTGCACCTTTTTCGACGAGCGACCCTCGAACACCAGGTCTGACCAACAGGATGTGATCGACCGGGTACTTTCGGGGGAATACGACGCCGGAGCAGTGAGCGGCAGGGGGTTGGCAGCCTTGACCGAGCGGGGCGTCGTGGCTGCGGACGCAGTCCGGGTCTTCTGGAGCAGCCCCGGCTATAGCCACTGCTGTTTTACGGCCCAAGCCGACATGCAGCCGACGCTATATCAGCAATTGGTGGAGGCTTTCGTTTCCGTCGATGGAGCTGACCCGGCTGGCAAAGCGATACTGGAAGCCGAAGCTTGCAACAGCCTAGCGCCGGGTATTGCGGAAGGGTGGGAGTTCCTGGAAAAGGCGGCCTTGGAGGAAGGACTGCTCTAGTCCCTCGTCTAGTATTACAACGACGGTTCAAGGAGGGACGTGTGGGGAGGCACGAAGGGCGGCTCGACGCTTGGCATGGGAGTGTCTGGCCCGCTCGTTGCATTCTTGCGTCTCCTCCAGCCACCGCAGCAGTTCAGCCGGCCCGAACCGTTCCCGGGGCAGCATCTCCCGCACCACCCGGTAGACCTGCGGTCTCGTGATCCGGGGCATCTTTTCCCCCCCAAGCCTGTTGCAGGCTCAGGAGAAACGCTCCGCCCAGCAGGCACAGGGCGACGTGATGATGCCATCCCGCCCAGGTGCGGGTCTCGTACTCGTCCAGCCCCACGTTGCTCTTTTCCGTCTCGAACTCCGTTTCTATGCGCCACCGGGAGCCACCCACGTATGCCAGGGTCTCCAGGGGAGTATCCTCCGGATCGTTGGACAGGTAGTAGCGGGGCTCGCTGCCGTCCAGGTTCCGGCGGTAAATGGCCCAGTGGATTTCGCCAGGCTTCCGCCTGCTGGTTGGACGCACCCTCTGAGCGCTGAACAGGTAGCTGCGGGGACCCTGGCTTCCCTCGGCCACCGTAATCTCACGCCAGGCCTCCTCCGGCAATTCATCGCTGCGCTCCTCCATGGTCCGGCGCTGACCGTCTCGCAACTTGGGTTTGCGGGGACGCCCGAATCCCTGATGCTCCGGCCTGGTCCAGGCTGGCTCCAGCGGCCAGACCGTGGTGCCGCCGGGAACGTCCAGCACGTAGCGCATCCCCAGCGCCGCCAGTCCCTCACGGAAGGACGGCGACATCCCGAAGGCGTCGTCTCCCGCAACCCATCCGGCCCTCAGATGTCCCCGCTCCAAGGCCCGCTCCACCATCTTCAGCGCCAATTGGGTCTTCGACTGGTAGCCCTGCCTCTCCTCCGGAACCCCCGCCGCCTCACACCGGTCTTGGTCCGAGGTCCAGCTCTCCGGCAGATAAAGCCGTTTGTCCACCAGGGCCCGTCCCAGCGGGCTGACGTAGGCGAGGAACATTCCGGCCTGGCAGCTGGCCACCTTGCCCAGCCTCCCGCAATACTGACGGGCCACTCCCACGGACTTCCTGCCCTGCTTCGGGAAGTCGCTGCCGTCCAGCACCCACACCGCATCCGGATGTCCCAGCCGGGGTCCCAAGTACTCTTGAAGGCGTCCTATGACTGTGTCGTCATCCCAGGGGGATTCAGCGAGAAACCGCTGCATCACCCTGGCTGACGCCGGAACCGTCTCCGACAGATTCTCGGCGTTGCGCCGCTCCCCGGACTGTACCAGGAGAGCCTGGAGGTAATGGCGGCTGTGGTCCCGCGCTTCCCTGCGGCCAAACAGCGGAGCGAAGTAAGCGTGAAAATCCTGAAAGGTCCCGTACACCTGCTCGAAAACCGCAGCATCCACTTCCCTGCCTCACTTGCCCAAGCCTTCCCCAACTACCCCGTCATCCTAGCATCCCAACCGTCGTTGTAATACTAGGACCCAGTCGGGACTTGGTGCTCCGGGGACGTCAGCTTTGGCTGGGGTCGTCCGGGAAATTCCTGAGGATGTCCTCCAGGGTCTGGTCCAGCGCCGGGTCCAACTCCACCGCCTCTTCGAAAGGCGTGAAGTTGTAATCGGCCCTGGCCCGTTCGATAACCTGCTTAGCTTGCGGGTTCGTGGACGCGATATTCTCCAGAGATTCCTCCAAGCGTCGGCAGTCGGCCTCGCCCAGAGTCAACAACTCGGACAAACTTAGGTCCAAGTTGAACATCGCCTTGATCCTCCGCATTATGTCATAGTAGGCCCGGTGGTCCTTGGTGATACCCACCGGTTCATTCTTGCTGGTGAGAAAGGGGAACATGGGGGCCAACGCGCCCACCCGAAACATTTCGAATTGCGGGTATTGGAAATGGGCCAAGGTAACCAAAGCCATACCGATGGTCGGCCCGCTCCGGCCTTGGGCGCCGTAGTTGGAAAACCGCATTCCGAATTTCTCCAGCCAGGTCTTCATGTGGGCATGGCTGTAGATGCAGTTGACGCTTCGTTCCAAGTCTGGCGGGGCCGCGCCATTATAGCCTTCCACCGCCACGGTGCTGGTAACCCCTAGTTCCTCAAGCGCCTGGAAGAACGCTTGGCCATAGACGTCAATGCGGAACCACGGTTCTTCTCCCCGGAAGATGATCAAGCCGTCGCCGGCGTCGTAGAAAAGGTTCTCTCGCCGCATTTCCTCGCTGGGAAGACCGTCCTGGTAAGCGATCCTGGGCCGGTACAAGTCATGGGTGCCGGGCACTTGGAACGGGTAACACAGCTTAGATACCTCAAGGCCCATTTGCCCGATGCGCTTGGCATTGGTCTGGTCGATGAGATACCGGGGCAGACCGCTCGAAATCTCTCCGCCGTCCGACCACTGTCGCCGCCAACCGGCTATCAAGTATTTGGCCGGTGGTTTTTCTTGAAATACGACTAATTCATCAGCCATTGGACTTTACTCCGAGGCAGCTTGGCTGTACTAGCTTTTGCACTCTTGAGACCTATCCATAGGCACGGCGCCAAATGCCAGGACTCTCCCGCCGCTCCGATTACTGAAGCCGCAGCGCCCGCCGCCGGACGGAAAGGCAAGATTAGCCCTAGGTGACCTCCAAGCTCTCAATGGACTAAGAAAATTCTATTCTGACAGAGCCTCACCGGGAACGCAAACCGGAAAGCCGCGAGGGGCAAGGCCTTTTCATTCTCATTCTGAGCCTCCTTTCTGTCATTCCGAGCAGCGCGAGGAATCTAAAATTCTTACTGGGGTCAACTTCGCCTTTCCAGAGGGATTTTAGACCCCTCACTGCGTTCGGGGTGACAATGAAAAGCGTTCGGGGTGACAGCGTTCGGGGTGACAATGAAAAGACCCTGTGTGAGGGGTGCCCGTCAGGTTTTCGCGCCCAGATACGGGATTGGACCTAACCTCAGGGTACTTCCAAATGGTGTCCGCGAAACCTTGACGCATACTCTATAGGTCTGGCCAGCTTGACACTAGAAAAGGTCGCTCCGTAAGATAGATTTCGTGGGCCACCACTTCTAATAGGTCGGAGTGGGAACTTGACCTCGGTTGTCCCAGTAGCTCAGGTGGACAGAGCGGCTGCCTTCTAAGCAGCGGGTCGCGGGTTCGAATCCTGCCTGGGACGCCACCTCAGATACGAATTAGCTGTCCGTCGTCTACGAAATGCCGCCCTTTGCGGACAGCTATTTTCCAGAGTCTTCAGGGCGCAGAGTTCATCTTCACTTGGTTGCGTCCAGCCGCCCCAGCGGGCCGGGCCAGTCGAGAATCCGCCGGTCCGCGGTATAAGTTGGTGTCCACCCAACGCGGTGGCGACGATGAGGCGGTCCGCCGGGTCGGGATGGAAGTCCACCAAGTTCACTGCCCGGATGCCAATCTCTCCGTCAACAGGAATTTCCACCACTCCCTGGCCCAATTGCTCTCGACGCCACAATCCCACATCCTCCGGGAAGACAATCCGCCCCTTGTCCTTCAGCATTGCCACTTCCCAGAACGAAATTGCAGAGACTCCAACTCCAGCCGAGTGCCACGCCTGATCAATCCCGCGCCGAGCGCCTGGTCCCAATCTCGGGTCACCCAATCTCAACCACAGCATCACCTGCGTATCGAGAAGGATCAAAGCAGGCCGTCCCAGTTCTTGCCGGTCACCGCGTCCCATTCAACGTTGATGGGCTCGGAGATGTCACCTAAACTAAAGCCAAGGTGAAATGTACATATCGCCAGAACGCCCTGTCGGTGCCCACCAGGTTGGGGCCTAAGGGTGATATGAGGTGCCGTAGAGTCCTTTCGATCCTCGTCAAAACCCCCGAAATGCACATCCCACCTTGGTATTGGTTTAGTATCTGGAATCTACCCTTATCGATACCAAAGAGGCTCTTTGGATTCTCCCTGTAGGGCACCAGCCGCGAGACTGGGCGGCCGTTCTTGGTATCTGATGTTACGCAGCCTTAAGGAGTTGGAGTTCATTGAAAGCATGGCGAATGGACTGGAGATAGAGCCGGGCTCTCAAGGCAAAGTGGTTCACTCCGTGCTTCAACCGGAGTCCTTCCAACCGGAAGGCCGCATAGATGGACATGAAACAGTGGTTGCTCTGGGTGCGCTCCGTCCGGGTAGGCGACTTGGCCAGGGCGGCATTGGACTTGAGCGTCTTATGAAAGGTCTCCACTTTCCACCGTTTCTGGCAGATCCCGCAGATGGTTGGTCCATCACAGTCCAGATCGCTTGAGGCCAGATACAATGTCCCGGTGCTGCCATCCTTGTTTGTAAAGACCTGGCGAACGAGTTGGACCGGAAAATCCAACCCCCTCAGCCAGCACTGCACCGCTTGGTGTTCCGGCAACTCCAGCGAGTCTATGCGGGAGAAGTTGCCCTGAAGTTTCCCTTCATAGCTCAGTGCTGCCGTCCGGTTCGGCTTGAGTGCAACAACGAAATGCCGGTCCAGTTCCTGGCGTATGAAATCCAGGTTCTCCTTGGCGGCAAACCAACTGTCAGCCAGCACGTAGCGGTATTGCAACTGATTGCGCTGGCAGACTCGCAGCATCCGGCGCATGAGTTCGTTCTTGGTGACCTCGCTCTTGCACTTGAGCCTGCCGGTCTTCTCATCGTGATACACCAGCGGCTTTCGGACCAGTTCGTAGGCCACGGGAACCGCTGCATCCCCGGCGTAGTACACGCAGTTGAGCAGGTTGATCCCCTTGACGGAACGGTTCTTGCTATGGTCGAAATGCCAGCTAATCAGTTCGTTCTCGTCCGTATAGGGCTTTTCCTCGATGGTGTCATCGAAGATCAGCGCCCCGTCCGGGTCTTCGATGGCGCGCACCATTGGCTTGACCTGTTGCCACAGGGTTTTGGAGTCATAGTCTGCCCTAGATAGAAAGCGCGTTACCTGGTCATGGCTGACCGCCCCTTCCACTGTGGATGACAACCCGTGTGGATGACAACCCGGTGGCGGTGGTGGCGCCAAAGGAACTCAACAGGTAATCGGTGTACAGTTCTAACATCTGTTTATCCATAGATGTAATCGGCTTTGTTGCATGAATATTGGCAGCACATGAAATGTCCCAACACCCTTTGAATCGAGCTATGCTACTCGATAGCTATCCGGCATTCCCAAGTGGGTCATCCGATTCAAAGCGGCACACTTTACCTTGGCTTCCACCTTCTGCTGCGGTAACTTCCTGGCCTGAAGATAGGAACCAAAGATGGTCTTGAACCGAAACATGGCAGTCTCGGCCAGGGAACGCCGATGATAGCCCGACTCTTGTTTCCACCGCTTACGTCCTACCTTCCGAATCCTTCTCAGGTTCTCGTCCCGCACCAGGGGCGGGGCGGCACAGTTCCCATGCTGCCAGATACGGGCATCCTTTCGAGGTGGAATTGCTACCCGCCTGACACCTCTGACAGCGCAGCCCTCATATACCTTCCTTTTGTCGTAAGCCCCATCTTGTCGTAGGCCCCATCGCCACCCACCTGCTCCACTGACCCGGTGCTCTGGTCCAGAAGTTCGGGCACCGCTCCCGCATCGTCCAGGCTGGCCTCGCTCAGTACCACGGCCTGGATCTCCTGGGTTTCACTGTCCACGCTTAGATGGAGCTTCCTCCAGGTGCGCCGTTTGGTATAGCCATGCTGACGCACCTTCCATTCTCCCTCCCCAAAGACTTTCAACCCGGTGCTGTCCAGTACCAGGTGCAAGGGCCCAGCAGCTTTCCTGAGCAAGGAAACCCCCAGGCGCTTGGCGCGCTTGCAGAGGGTGGTATAGTCCGGCACCGGCAAATCCCACTCCAGCAAGTGAAACACGGACCGGAGAAACCCTTCGGCAGCCCTCAGGGTCAAGTGGAAGACGCTGCGCACCATCAACAGACACTGGATTGCTCCATCGGAATACTGAAACTGCCCACCGCGCTTTCGGGGGCCGTCGGGCTTCCAGGCCCCAATATCCTCTTCGCTGGTCCATAGGGTTATTGAACCCCGCTGGACCAGGCTTTCGTTGTAGTCATGCCAGTTACGTATCCGATACTGGGATTTCCTGGTGGTGGTGCGTTTCTTGGGACGAGCTTTGGAGGCTTGCGGTGTTCGCTTCATGCCTCCAGCTTAACACTACCTCCCATTCATTCAACAAAGCCGATGTAATCTATCATTTCCTATTCTTCTGCGTAACATCAGTAAGTAATATCGGCTCGTCGAGTGCCCGAGGATTCTAGCCATCGCTGGCACGCACACCTAATCAGCGTTGTTCAGATCCTCAAGGGCTGAATGCAGTAAACCGGCGTCAATCGGGCCTACGAATTTCCGGGCCACTACCCCTTGGGCGTCGATGAAGACCTTCTCCGGAATGCCGCGTACCCCGTAGTCGATGGCGATGGTCCCGTTGCTGTCGGCGCCGTTGGGGTAAGGCACGCCAAACTGGTTAATATGATTTAGGGCGTCTTGTCGGCCATCCCAAATGTCGATGCCGACAAACTCGACGTTCGAGCCTTCTAGCTCCCGGTACACCTCGGCCAGAATGGGCGCTTCCTGCTGGCACGGGCCGCACCAAGAAGCCCAGAAATCCAAGACCACCACCTTGCCCTGTAGTTGGGACAAGGTGATTGAACTGCCGTCGAACAGCTCTAGGGTGAAGTCCGAAGCCCGTCCCGCCTCTACCTGTACCTCGCCAAACTCCCGGTTCACTCCCCCGGGGCTACCGCCGGTCTTAACCGAACTCCAAGCGAGGAGGGCGATCAACCCCAACGCCGGGACCGCAGCGCCTAGCAGTACCCACCCTCGCTTAGTCAAGTTGGTTGCCCGGCCCCAGGACTTGGGCCACCAAACTCTCTCTCCGTTGCCGGTAGTCGTTCTCGGTAACGGCCCCTGATTGAAACCCCTCGTCCAGAGACGCTATCTCCCGGACAATCCGGTCCCGGTCTGCCGGGGCGGGAGCGGGAGCGACTGCTGAAGCGCCGCCCGGCTCCGGCGCCCACCGGCCGGGTTTCAGCGCCCCCCAGAGCAAGAGCGCCGCGAAGGCCGCTCCCAAGGCGACGGGGATTGCAACTTGCCAGAGAGTCCCATCGGCCAACGAGTTTTGTAGTCTTGCTCCCAAGCCGGGTTGGGGCAGTCCGGTCAACTGGAGGCCCACACCCTGTCCGGGTACAATTCCCCGCTGCTCCCAAACTTGGTAGGTCACGTCCTCGACCTCAACGTCGGGCAGGGCCTGCAAAGGACTGACCTCGATTCCGGCGAATTCCTTGGGTAGCATCACTTGGTAGACGTCCGCTCCTTGGGGCAAACTCTGCCGGTAGGAAACGGAGTCCTCTTGATAGGGGAACCGGAACGAAAACTCTACAAAGTGGTCTCCGGGAACCACCGGGGAGGTGAGAGCGAAGCCGGTGCCGATGGAAACGATGTCTCCGCCGGAAAGGTCCGAGCCCACATCAAGGTCTTCGGCCAAGGGAGGGAGGGCGAATCGCAGAAAGCTTGGCATACCGGCGCTCGTCACATCCGGTAGCAGGGTGCGGTCGCTGTCGTTGACCAAGCGCACAAACTCGACGGCCGCTACCTCGCGGCTTTTCTTGTCTACGCGGACCAACACCATGACTTGGTTCTTGATTCGGATTATCGACACGTCTTGGGTTGGCTCGTATACGGTCAGACGGACCTCGTCAGCTAGCTCTTCAAGACTGAAGGAAGCCCCGTAGAAAACGTCGGCGTAGTCTACACTAAGGGCGTAGGAGCCGGTATCCGTCCTGGGCGCTTGTTCAAACCGGAACCGGCCTTCTCCGGTTGCGGCGGTATGATCGGTGGCAATTAACCGGCCATCAGGGCCGGTAATCAGTAGCAGCACCCGGAGGTCCGGCGGCAGGGCCGCCCCCTCCGTGCCGTTCTCCACGATACCCTTGATGGTTACCGCTTCTTGGGCGTGGCCGGCGCCGGTCCAGGTAGTTGCCAAGACTAGGCACAACACTCCCGCCGCTAACGCCGCCAAATAAAGGCGGCCGGTTCTCGGAAACCGAAAGGTCACCGGAGTACCCGGGGCTTGGGAGCTTTTTCTAGGCGGGACAAGGTTAGTATCCTCCTTCCTGGACATGCGTTGTTTCCTACGATACCAAATTTGGGCTGCCAATTGGGGCTCCACTCTGCTTCTCTTTCTCCGCTTCTCTTTCAATGAACTGCTCCCCCAGTCCATTAGCCCCTAGAAGAAGGGCCTTCATATATTCGTCTGAATCAAGATTACTGATACGTGAACGATTACCTAAACCAGTCCTCGTATCCTGAGCTTGTCGAAGGGCCGGCTTGAGCCGGAATCCAGAAATTCTGAGACCAAAGAACCCTTCGACAAGCCCTTCAACCGTGCTCAGGAGAGCCTCAGGACAGGCGTAGCTGGCGGAGAACGGTCCTGGATTCCGGCCTTCGCCGGAACGACGGGGGAGGGGATAGTTTAGAAACTTATTCACGCATCAGTAAAGGATGCTCAGGATTGGGAATATCCTGAAAATCTCAAAATCCAGTAAATCCTGATTCAGACAATTATCGTTGGCATCAACTTTGCAATCGCCCTAGCTCCTAAGCCGGGACCCCCAGGCTATGTCCGCACTCCGGGCAAACGGCTAACCCGCCGGTTACCAGCGACCGGCATCCGGGGCATGGCCGAGGCCCGCCATTCCTGTTCCGCAGCGCCGCCCGGGCCACTAGCACCTCTTGCTCCAAAAGCCAACCAGAGTCACGGGTGGGGCTCTCCGATTGCTGGCGCAGCACCAGTGCGGCTTGCCGCCGGTAGCCCCGAAGCTGCTCTTGGTACAGGTTCTCCGGGATTTTACCCAACTGGTATTCAAGCTGGAGAGTGCGGATGGCGTCGTAAATGGGTCCCAACTCCGGAGGCTCTGCAACAGCGGCTCTACCATCCTCACTGGCCGGCGAGGAATTGCGAGCCCTCAGAAAGGGGTGGACTATGACGGCGAGGCTGAACACCGCCAAGACGGCCCCCAAGATTATGGCAACCATGCTACCCTGATTCAGCTACGGCGCTCGCCCTACGGCGGGGCCGCACGAGGTGAAGGTTCAGGCCAAAAGGTCTAGGCGGCACGGGGACGGGTCCCTGTTGAAACCGGACTTGGCGCGCCCAGGCTGGCAGGGTTTGGTATGCGTTGCGGCCACAGCGATACTATCGTGCCCACTATCAGTACCGGGCCTGCCACCCACATCCACCAGATCAACGGGTTGACTAAAATCCGGAAACCCACATTGCCGTTGTCCAGGTTCTCGCTGGGCACGATGAACAGGTCTTCTACCGGCGTCGACCTGATGGCAGCCCGGGTCGAGGCCATGTTGAAGGAAGGGTAGAACGCCCTTTGGGGCTGTAGAGTCTCCAAGAGATTGCCGTCCCGGTACACCTCCACGTTGGAAACGAACTCCGTCCGGTTGCTCTTGGGACCGGTAGCGGTGCCAAGGTAGCGGATTTCATACTCCCCGACGATTACCCGGTCACCGGGCGCCATAACCACGTCTCGCTGCGTGTTGAAGAAGACGGTCCCAGTGATGCCCAACGCCACCATCACGACGGATAGGTGGACGATGTACCCGCCGTAACGAGGGCGATTGGCGGCAATCAGGCGCAAGAAGGCCAAGACATAATTCTCGCCGGAAGAGCGTCTTCTGGATTTGGCGCCGCGGTACCACTCGGCAAATATTCCGGTGGCCACCAACGCCCCCAAGCCAAAGCCGATCAAGGCGTATTGCTCCCGCATTCCCAAAGCTACCAGGACCAACGCCGTGAGGAGCGCCGCGACTGCGGGCGGCAACAGGGCCCGGCGGACGCTGGCGGGGGTGGCCCGGCGCCAAGGTAATAGAGGCCCTACCCCCATCAGGAAGACCAAGGCCAAGAGCAGCGGACCGTTCACTTGATCGTAGAACGGGCGGGCTACCGACACCTCTTCACCGGTGGTCAGCCGGGAGACCAGCGGATAGACGGAACCCCAGAGAGTCACGAAGGCTATCGCCAGCAACAGCAGATTGTTGACCAGAAAGGCCGCTTCCCGCGACAGCATGGAGTCCAGGTTCTGGGCGCTCTTTAGCAGCGGGTACCGCCAGATGAAGATTGCCAGCGGCACCAAAACGCCCACGGCCAAGAAGAGCAGGAAGACCCATCCCAACGTGGAGGCGCCGAAGGAGTGTACCGAGGGTACCGGCCCGCCCCGGTTCATAAACATGCCATACAGGGCCAAGCCGAAGGCTACGTTGATCAGGATGATGTTCCACATGCGGAACATGCCCCGCCGCTTCTGCACCATTATCGAGTGGACGAAGGCGGTCAGACCCAGCCACGGCATGAACGCCGCGTTTTCCACCGGGTCCCAAAACCAGAACCCGCCCCACCCCAAGATGGTGTACGCCCACCAAGAGCCTAGAAGCAGGCCGCAGGCCAAGAGAGCCCAAGACACGATGCCCCAATAGCGTCCCGAATCCACCCATTCATCGCCTGTCTTCCCGCCCAACAGGGCGCCCATGGAGAACGCAAAGGGTATAGTAGTGGCGATCAGGCCGGTCATGAGCGCCGGCGGGTGCACGAACATGCCAAAGTGGGTCAGCAGCGGGTTAATTCCCTCTCCGTCTGCCGGGGTGAAGGGCAGCTTATCGAAGGGATTTGCCATGATGGCGGTCACCGCTAGGAAGAAGGTCATCACCAGCATCAAGACGCCGACGGTATAGGGCAACGTGTCCCTTACCTTGACCGGGGCCAACCACAAGGCAATGGCCGCCATTACGGAAAGTGCAAAAGCAATGAACAAAAGGGAGCCTTCGTTGCCAGCATAGAAGGCCACCCAGGTAAACTGCTGCGGCATGGCCAAGTCGCTGTGGCGGGCCACGTAAGCGACTTCAAAGTCGTGATTAATAAAGGACGCTACCAAGCTTAGCGTTGCCACCAGCAACACCAGCACCAATAGGTAGACGGCGCTGCGGGAACTCTCCACCAACACCGTGGCGCCCCGCGCCTTGCCAACAAACGAGCCGATGGTGGCGTAGGAGGCCAAGGCCAGCGCCAGCCAAAGGGTTATTGCCCCCAGGTCCGCCATAGCTTTACCGGCCGTCCTCTTGCTGGCTGTCCCGGCTATCTTCCAATCGCAAGTCCCGGTCGACCGCCTCCAAGTAAGGCGCCAATTCCTCGTCGATCAAGGGTCCGGTGGCGGGCTCCGGTCCTCGTCCGGCCATCGCCCGGATAACCAAGAAGCCGCCGGCCAATGCCGCCGCGACTCCAACTACTGGGAGCAACCAGGCCAAGAGGTTTACGCCGGACTTGGGCGGCGCGGCCAGCACCTGGGGGCCGTAACGGCTCGGGTCGGCAAAAAAGTCCAAGACCTCTTGCCGCGTGGCCCCGTCGGCCAGCATCTGCCGCACCACGGCCTTCATCTGCCGGGCAATGGGCACTTGGGCTTGATCGATAGTTTCCGCCGGGCACACCGGGCATAGCAGCATCCGGTCGATGGACTGGGCCTCTTCCTCGCTGTAGGCCACCGGCTCGCCAGGAGTCTGGGCGTGGACCGCTCCGCTGAGCAGCGTGAGCATCAGGGCCAAGCCCACCACTCCCACCACCGGGTTGAGTAGTCGGGGAAACAATCGAATAGTCACCCTAAAGACGGGTCTAAGTCCGGCATCACCTTAGTGGGACTTGCTTCCAAGATAGCATAACCCAACCGAGTTGGGGCAACTTCCTTCCCGGGCAGCGGCTTTTTAGGAAGGCTAAGCCCACAACTCGGCTAGAGTCTTGAGGTCCGGGACCTCCAAGTCCGGCTGACAGTCGATTGCCGGGGTGGAGGCGGCGCCGGGCCGGTTGACCCAGACCGTGCGGAGGCCCAGGGCTGCTGCGGGCCGGATGTCATGGTAGACGCTTTGGGCCACGTGCACCAGTTGCTCAGGGGTAACCTCCATGACCCGCATAGCGGCGTGGAAGTTCGCCTCCGACGGTTTGTAGGAACCCACCTGCTGGGAGGTGACAACCCAGTCGAAGGGGACTTGCAGCGCCTCTTGGGACTGGGCAAACAGGGCGTCGTCCACGTTGGAGATAATCGCCAGCTTGAAGCGGGACTTGAGGGCCCGCAGCGCCGCCACGGTGTCGGGAAAGACCGGCCAGTTCCCCACAGAGTCGGCCAGGAAAGTTTCTCCGCCGGGCTCAACTGCCAGTCCCAAATGCTCGGCCAGGTTTCTGGCAACGTCGCCAAGCACCATCTTATAGTCGACAAAAGGCGTTTGACCTTGAGCTTCGCGCTCGAACCGACCGTACAACTCAAGCAGTTGCTGGTCTGGCGGGCGTTGATCGCCGGGAGTCAACAAAGGACGGAGTGCGGAGAGGATTCCCGATTCCCAATCAACAAGTGTACCGTAGCAATCGAAACTGAGGACCGTGACTCTGCTGACGTCCAACATAGGGATTAAAAGTCCAGATGCTTGGCGGCTCTAATGGGGAAACCGCGGTCTTCGTCCGGCGTGATCAGGGGTGGGTCAGTGCGTGCAAACGACGCCCAAGATTTCTGCCATTTTGCGCTTCCCGCCGTTCCGGATTGGGTCATCGTAATAATAGCAGAGGGCAGCCCCGGCTGCCTCAGGATAAGGCTGGCCGAAGTCATAATGCGGTCTTGCCGAAAATCGGCGTGTGAATCAAAGCACGCCCGCTTGACGGGATGTCCTCCATCTCCGAAGCTACCGGTTTGGGGCGGCAGGCCCTGTACAAGGCATTGTCCAGCGAAGGCAACCCGCGTATCGACACTCTATTTAGAGTTCTTGCGACCTTAAACCTCCGGCTTGCCATTACCCGGTAGTCTAGCGGAACACGTTTATCGGTCGCCGCCGTCCTCAACGATGCGCATCAGCCCCTACTTGGGTAGGGCGTGAATATAGGCCGAGATAGCCTTGCGCTCTTCGGGGCTTAGCAGCTTTCCGAAGGCGGGCATAACCGTGTGTTCGCCAAAGGGGCGCACATTGACACTCAACAGCGGCTCAATGGTGCCTTCTTGCATAGTGGTCAAGTCGGGGGTTACGGCGGTCTCGTACCCGTAAGTTGACATCAATGTGACCAGCACCGGACCGGCGCCCTTGGCATCGAGGCCGTGGCACATGGAGCAATTTACGACGAACAGGTGCTCCCCCGTATCGAAGGATGTAGACGGGTTATTCTCGAAAAAGGCCACGGAGCTTTCCGGGGCGCTCAACCTAGGCGGTTCATGGGACTTGTAGGACTGCTGATAGTGCATCTCGTAAAAGATGTCCACCGGGTAAGAGCCCTGGGTACACCCCAAAGCCGTCAAGCCAACTATTAAGAGTAAAGCCACGCCGAGGCGCCGAAACTTTCCTCCCAAGATTGCGGAGAAACGGCCCCTCTGGGTCCCGCCGGTCTGGGTTAAAGAATCGCTAGTCATCTGGCGCCAGCCCCTAACTCTCTCGCACCACGTCGACCGCCCCGGCTTGGGTCAAGATGCCCGACACCTCGTTCAATTGGTCCTCTTCCACGTTGACTAATACCCCGATGTATCCCTCGGTAATCCGGGTGTCATACAGGCCCATTTTCATCTTGGGCAGTCGAGACTCGAAAACGATGCCCAATACCGTGAAGATGATGGCCCCCAGCATGGTTGTCTCGTAGGTGACCACCGCCATTGGCGGCAGCGACAGAATCGGTTTGCCGCCCTGAGTCAAGGGGTAAGCCAACTGGGTCATGGACGTGAGAATGATGCCAACGGTAATGCCCACCAAGGCGCCGATCAGAGGAAAAACGTAAAGCCGGTGGCTTTCGTGGCGCTCCCCAAAGGCCCCCTCCGGGTAGGGTGCGTCGGTGAGAAAATCGTAGTCATTCTGGGAGATGTTCGCCCGTTGCAGCGCATCCCCTGCTTCGGCAGCGTAGTTTGGGTCTTCAAACAGCCCTAATATAGGTCGTCTCGCCATGCTCTCTCCCTATTAGTCCTCCCGGAAGGTGGCCGGGACCGTTCGTCGGCCCACCTGCATCTGGGTCTTTAGAATATCTCCCTCTTTGATGTCGTAGAGGGGGATGAGGGGCACCACCCGGCTCAAGAGCAACATCAAGATAGCCACCAAGGCGAAAGTCCCGATAATGATGATGACCTCCACCAAACTGGGGGCGTAGGTGTACCAATCAAAGGTGAAGACCTGCTTTTGGGCCAGTCCCGGCACAATGATGAGGAAACGCTCCAGCCACATGCCGATGTTGACCGAGATACAGGCAATGGACATGAGCCAGAGATTACGCCTGCCCGAGCGGGTCAGCCATAGGGCTATAGGCAGGAAATAGGTCAAGCCCACGAAGAAGATCATCCACAGGTTCCAAGGGGGCTGGGTAAACTGGAAGTCGCGCACGGCGATCTCGTCCACCTCCCGCCCGTAGAATCCGAAGATGACCTCCATAGCGAAGAAGTAGAACCAGCCGGTGGCGACGACGATCAACAGGCGGCCCAAGGCGTCGATGTGCTCCAAGCGGATGTAGTCCTGCCAACTGTAAATCCAGCGCAGCAGGATCATCACGAAGACTACTGCAGAGACTCCGGAGTGGACCGCGCCCACGACGAAGTAGGGGGCGAAAATCGTGGAGTGCCACGACTTGACCGACACCGCCATGCCGAAGTCCCAAGACACTATGCTGTGAACCGAGACAAACACCGGCAGAATCAGCGCCGATAGCAACACCCCCGCGATGATCTGGAGCTTCCACTGGCGGGGATTGCCCTGCCATCCCATGGCCAACACCGCGTAAATCCGGTGGCTCCAACCGGTAGTGCGGTCCCGCAGCACCGCAAAGTCGGGTACCAGCGCGATAATTACAAACAGGATGCTGGAAGTTAAGTAGGTAAAAATGGCGCTGGGGTCCCACACCAAGGGAGATCTGACGTTGGGCCAGATGCCCCGAGCGAAGTCGTAGGGCACGAAGGGCAAGGTGTAGACCCAGTAGAGCAGGCGCCACGGGCGGCCGGTGTGGATCAGCGGCATCAGCACCGCGGTCATTAGCGAGAACACCGTGAGGATTTCAGCCGCTCGGGTGGCTGGCCGCCGCCATTCGGCCTTGGAAAGCCTAAGAATGGCCGAGAGCATTACGCCAGCGTGGCTGATGCCAATCCAGAAGACGAAATTGGTAATGAAGAAGCCCCACATGACGGGGCGGTTGAGCCCGGTAATGCCCAGACCCTTGTTGACCATGAGACCCGCTGCGCTCATCGCTCCCAGGACGATGAGCCCCAGGATCGCCACCGTAATCCAGAACCACTTGGGTGAATTCAGGATTGACCTGAGCAGGTCTGCGTTAATTTGTCTGGCCGGTAGGACTCTACCTTCCTGCATGGAAGCTCCTGTTTATCCTTAAACCACCTGGCCGCGCTTTCTGAATGGCGCGTGGCGGACCAGTGTCCCCGTTGCCCGCTCCGCTACTCGGGCTTGGCTAACACCAAGTATTCTCCTCTGATCAGCGTATCCATGCGCTGGTACTTGGTCCCTTCCTTGGTTTCCCATACCGACAACAGGGGGATTAGCTTGGTTGCCGCCAAGTAAATAAATGCCGCCGCCCCCAGACCTCCAATAACTATGAAAACGTCCCAAACATCGGGCCACGCCGGGGCGGGCACATTCGCTAGGCCAACGCCGTAGATGTCACCGGCGTTGAACGAGCCCACAAAGACTCTCAGGTTGAACAGAAAGGCGCCGGCTACCGCCGCTATCCCGGCCAGCGCCGGGCCCCAGTCGGTCTTTCGCACCGGGTTCCACAGCAAAATGAGGAAAGGGGTCACGAAGCTGAAGAAGAAGTTGGCGGCAAAGGCCCCGCCGTAGGATTGGATGAACAAGTACTTGAGGATGTTTTGCTCGACTTCCAAACGCCCATACCAAAAAGTCACCAGAAAGGCGAAGGTGTGGTAAGCCCACAGCAAGGAGAAGGCGAGCAAAAGTTTGCTGGCGCACCAGAAGGTCGATATTCCGATGTACTCTCCGTAGCCGCAAAAGCGCCGCAGGATGAACAGAACAACCAAGATCATCCCCAGCCCCGACTGGAAGCTGCTAATGCTGTACAGCGGCGGCAAAATCGAGTCTTTCCACCCAGGGACCAGGCTCATGGCGTAGTCGGTCACGATCAGGAACTGGACGAAGATCAGCAGCATAAAGTAGAAGGCGCCCAGCATCGCCAGACCGGCTTTCTGGGTGTTCCACTGCCGCTTGGTCCCGAACCAATGACCGGCCAAAAGCCCGTAGACCCGGCGGCGGAAGCCGGTGGCGGTCAGTCGGCACTCGGCCAAGTCGGGCAATGCGGAGAGCCACAGGATGCCGATGCCGGCAATCGCCAAGAAAAGCACGCCAAAGATGTCCCACCAGATAGGAGCGCCAATGGGCACCTCAAACCACAAAGTGCGCCTTATCTCCATTTCATGAGCGCCTGGACCCGGCCAGTGGGCGTTGTGGACCGACGGCATCACCACCAAGAGCGGGATGAGCATCACCGTTGAGAGCACACCGATGAGGGCGAACAACTCCGACACTCGGGAGAGGGGGCGCCTCCAGTGGCTCTTGGTAAACCGGAAGGCTACCGCCGCCAAGGGCGCCGCGCCGGTGACCATGAAGATGAACGAGAAGATCGCGGCGTAATAGCCCCAAGGCTCATGGGAGCTAAAGCCGTCGGTAGCCGCTCGCAAGACGAACCCGATGATACCCAGGACAAACAGGACCGCCGACGCGGCTAGAGCGAGGCTAAAGGGCCTAGGCATGGCGGACATTTTTCCCGCCATGTCCCGGGTGATTCCCTCCGGCGAGGGAAAGACCCACATTCCTGATTGATTATGGTCCCTGGCAGCCAACGCTTAAGCCTTCTCCTTTCGACACCGCTCCGTTACGCCCGGGGCTTTACTCCGCATCCTGTACCGGGTACAAGTCAATCTTTTTCAAGTAGACCACGTTGGGCTTGGTGCCCATCTCTTCCAGCAGCCGGTAGACCCGAGTATGCTCGTCGGGGTGCTCCCCGTGATGCCGCGCCTCGATCTGCTGGTTGGCTTCTTCGAAGTAGTCGTGGACCGGGCCAGTGGCATCGCTTTGGTCGGCGAACTGCAAGGCGTTGGTCGGGCACGCCATGACGCAGGCCGGAAGGTAGTTGCGCTCCTTCATCGCCTTATAGTCCAAGGTAGCGCGTTCTTGCCGCTCCACCTTCAACTCGCCGCGGCGGATGCGCTGCACACAGAAGCTGCACCGTTCCATAATGCCCCGGCTACGGATGGTAACGTCGGTGTTGAGATGGTTCCTCATGCGCTCCGGCCACACCGGCTCCCAGTAGTTGAACACCCGGACCTGGTAAGGGCAGTTGTTGGCGCAGTAACGGGTGCCGACGCAACGGTTATAGACCTGAACGTTCATCCCTTCGTCGTTGTGATAAGTGGCGAACACCGGACATACCGGCTCACATGGCGCATTCTCGCAATGCTGGCACATGATCGGGATGAAGCGGGCCTTAACGTTGGGGTACTCGCCTTCCCAGTAACGCTCAATGCGTATCCACTCGTAAGCCCGGCGCTGGAGGAAGAAATCCTTGGTATTGATGGGCAGGTTGTTCTCCGATTGGCAGGCGACTACGCAGGCCTGGCAACCGGTACACCGGTCCAGGTCTACAACCATGCCCCATTTGTGGTCTACCCTGGGTGAAACCATATTTAATCCAGCCCTTTATATCGCCAGATTTGGTCGACCGGCTACTTAGTGCTTATCCAAAAACTCCCCATCGTCACTCCCGCGAAAGCGGGAGTCCATAGATGGTCCAAGCCAGTGACTTTCCTTGTGCCTGGAGTTTCCGGATTCCCGCCTTCGCGGGAATGACCGGTTGGGTATTTTCATAGTAGTGACGGGAAATGTCCAACTTAGCTGTCGGATAAGCACTTAAGCTTCCTCGGGTGTAATGGTCTGAATAATCCGCTCTCCGGGCAGTATGCCCACTTCCACCGCGCGGACGATGCCTTCGTACTTGGACACTTTAACACTGTCACCGGTATTCGTAACCCTTACCCAGGTGTTGGCCCAAGCCAAACCTTCTGTGCCGGCGACCAGGCTCGGCTCCAAGATGTCCATGACGTTGGAACTCTCGAACCCGGACCGGTCGGTGGCGTAAGGGGAGCCGTGTTGTCTCCCTTGGCCCAAGGGCACCGCTATGATGCCGTGGGGAGCCGCCGGCGTGGGGTAAGCCAATGCCCGGATGGAACCCCGGGACGACTCGATGAGTAGCACGTCCCCTTCCTTCACTCCCAAGAACCGCGCGTCCCGGTCGCTGATCTCCGCCCAAGTCTGCCAAGTAATGGTAGTGAGCGGGTCCGGCGTCGCTTGAAGCCAAGGCAGGTGACCGAGCCTGCCGTCTTCAATGCTGTGGTGAGCGAAGGGAATCAGGTTGAACGTCCGGTCCGATGGCGCCACTCCGGAAAAGGTGGGAACGGTGGCACTGCCAGCAATTCGACTCAACAGGCCCTCGGGTGGGGCCACCGACTGGGGGCCGGAGGCGTTTTCATCCCACCAGCCGCCTCGCTGCAGCAATTTGTTCCAGAAGTCCTCGCTGGAGGAGGCTTCGATGGACCCACGGCCCAACCCGTAAAGGGCGTCGGAGCCTTCCCGAAGCATCGCTTTGAAGTTGGGCCAAGGCAGCTCGTTTTCCTTTCCCAACTCTTGGGCCATGGTCAGTAGAATATCCGGGAAGCTCTGGGGGTCCAACTCGTGGAAGGGGTTTACCACTGGCTGTTGAAACCCGAGCACCTGGTACCCGGGACCGGGCTCCGGAATATCGTCCCCCCAGTCCTCCAGATGGGTCCGGTCCGGGAGAATCAAGTCCGCCATCACGGTGGTCTCGTCCATGAACGAGGAGAAGCTAACGATGAAAACGTCGTCGGCTTGAGCAAAGGCTTCTTGGAGACGAATCCGGCCCGGCGTTCCGTGAATCGGGTCGACTTGGTGCAGCATCAACATCCGGATGTTGGTCTCTTCCAAGTCCTGTTTGAGCCGGGTCCAGTCGGCCAACGTGCCCACCCGGGAAGCAGCGGGGGCGTCTTCCAGAGGGCTATCGGGATTGAAACGGATGCCCCCCGCGGCGCCGACGCTGCCGACCAAGTAATTCAAGGCGTAAATCGCTTCCAGGTTGAACAGGCCATTACTGTGGGCCCCCGCCGAGCCGCCGCCGATTGCAAGACTGGGGCGTTTACCAGCGAACTCGCGGGCCAAGTGTTTGATGGCGTCGGCTCCGGCCCCGCCCCGCAGATTTTCCGGCATGAAAATCCGGTCGGCCACTGCTTCGGGACGGAAGGCGTCCAAAGCGGCCGCGCCTTGACCGGAGGTTAAAGAGTCGACGTCGACGCCCGGGGCTTGCAACCTCTCGGAAATTATCACTTGGGCCAAGCTCAGCGCCAGATGGCCCTCGTAGCCCGGCTCCACCGGCAGCCACTTGTCCGCGTTGGCGGCTGTCATGGAGAAACGAGAGTCCGCGTGGTAGAAAGTCCCCCGGTCTTTATGGTCGCCGTCGCGGAACTCGCCGTACCCAATATTCCAGCGGGTAGGTGACACCCAAGTGGAAAGGAAGTCCGCCCCGAAGGAGAGCAAGAAGCGGGTCTTTCCCAGGTCGAAGTCCGGCAATACGTCTTGGTCGAAGACGTTCTTGATTGCGGCCCGGTAGGTCGTGTTGTCCAAGCTCTCGAAACCCAGGTGCCGTCCGCCCAACGATCTGGCAAAACGGTCCGCCACGGTCGCCAGATGGCCCCGCAGCGGCTCGGTGATCAACAGCGAGGAGTTGCCCCTGACTTCCAGTTCTTGCCGGAGTTTATCCAGAGCGCTTGACCAGGATAGTTGAGTGAATTGGCCCGAGCCGCGGAATCCGCTGCGCTGCATGGGGCCCGGAATGCGGTCGGGGTGATAAAGGGCTTGCAGGGCGGCTTCACAGGAAGGCCGGTGCTTGCCAACGTTGACCGGAAACATCGGGTTGCCTTGGACCTTCTTGGCCCGCCCTTCCATGACCCGGACCACGATGCCCTCGCCAGCGCCGCAGTTGCGGCACAGGGTGGCGTACCAGTTGTCCTTGCCCTTGACCAAGTCTTCGGGCAGGTTGGCCGGGCTCTGGATATCCTGCTCCCCGTAGCGAATTCCAAACCCTTCACAGGCTACCGCTCCTACTGCGGCAACCCCGGCCCAAGCCAGGAAGTTTCGGCGGGTTAGTTTCATTTGTGGCACAGGGTACAGTCGGTTGGGATGTCGGTAAACTCGGGCGCGGCGTATCCGTCGTCGCGGGGGACCAAGGTCAAGAACCGGTGGCAGTCCAAACAAGTGCCCATTTTCATGGACTGGAACCGTTTGGGTTTAACTTCGGTAGACTGGGAAATGTCGCCATGGCAAACTGAGCAAGCCCGCTGCACCTTCTCCGCCGACGTGCTGTTGGACACATCCATCGCGGTCAAAGCCCGGATGTGGGCTTCGTGCACGAACCTAACGTGGTCAGGCAGCCGGTGGACCCGTTCCCAGTTGATCGGTCCGTCCGCCACGCCGGGGTCGGCGCTTACCCGAAACTTGGCTATTTCCTGCCGGGCGCCGGCCGTGGTCCCCTCAATATTCTTATGGCAGAACAAGCACTGCTCCACTGCGGGGACCGTCGCCGCGGCGCCTTTGGTCACGTTCCGGTGACAGAACTCGCATTGAATCCCATTTTCGGCCACGTGGACGGTGTGGGGAAAGGCCACCGGCTGGGCCGGGGCGTTGCCCATGCCGAAGGGGGGATTGGAGAACCACGAAATAAGCAATACCACTATGACGAAAACTATGATGACGGTGGCTCCCGACCCGGCAAGGGTCAAAGCCAGCATTTTCCCGCGAGGTCTCCTCACTACATAATCCGTCCGAGGCCCGTCATCACGGCAGTTGGTCCTAACCTAATTTTAGCCAATAAGTTGTACACCGATTCCACTTTCAGCGGGAAGATGCGATGCGCCAGAGTATTTCAACCGGGGCTAGATAAGCCACCGGTCCCAGAACCGCTCAATAGACAGCGCCCGGTCTATGGCAAATATCATCAAGACCACCGCGGCGATAATCGCCAGAAAACCGAAGCCGGTGAGCGGCAGCTTTATGCGGTTGGCCGAGGCGGGAAGGTGCCCGGTATTAACCAGAGAGGGAATAATCGCGTGGGCGGTCAAGATGCTGAGGGCAAACGTCAACAGCAGAGGAACATAAGTCCATAGCAACGTTAGCCAGATGTGGATGTCGTTCCAATTGGAACTGGTCAAGGCGCTGGGGTCTTCAAGCATATCGGCGCTGTTCCGTTACCGGACTCGCTTTATAGCTAATTTCAACCTGGGCGAAAACCAAGTGAAAAATATCACGACACCCTAGGAGTGTCAAGGGGAATAGCTTTGCGGTATCAGCCCGCCGTCAGTCCAGCTTGCCTCCATACATGATAGCCAGCTTCTCCGCCATGCCCTCCTGTTGCTCCATTTCCGCTAGGGGCTTGGCCTCCAAGTCGATGATTTCCTTCTTGCTCATTTTTTCGTACTTGGCGCCAGTGGGGCTGCCCGACTTTATGCTGTTGATCATCGGCGCGGAAAATAGCCGGGTAGGAGACTCGGCGGTGCAGTAGACGCAGGACTGGGGCGGCGGTGCAGTCATGCCGTGGGTTGCTTCGAAGACCCAGTTACAGGCCCCGCATCGATAGTCGTACTTGGGCATTTCTCTCCTCTGCCGGCCCGGCTTTGGGTTCCGGAACGCAAGGGCGCAATGACGCAAAGCTTTTCTGCTTGTTCCTTATGAACATGAACGCTGCTGGCGCCTTCGTCTACCGCTCACCCTAAACACGATACGTCTTTCGGTCCTTGCGTCCCTGCGTCATTGCGCCTTTGCGTTACCCCCGCTTAGAGTAAGGCAGCCCGAGCTTGGGAGATTTTATCGTTCTTGACCTGGGCCATGACCGAGTCTACGTCGACGTTGTACAGCCGGGCCATGTTCCGGCCAAAGATCAACTCCTTGTCGGCGTCGGTGAACTCCGGATATCCATACCCCGCGATCAGCTCGTCCGGGATGGTGAGCTTGCGAAAGGCCTCGATCTGCCATTGCGGCGCGCCCCAAATAGGCGTGTCGGTCCCCCAGCAAATGCGTTCGGGGCCCAGCCAGCGCAGCAGCTTGCCCATGTTGTGCGCCAAAGCCACCGGGGTGTTCACTTGGAGGGCGAAAGTCGAGCCGATGTCCACGTAAAGGTTGGGACGGGGCGCACGCCCGATGTTTAAGCCCGTAAGCTCGTCGATATAGGGAAGCCCGCGTGGTAGACGATGAAATTCAGGTTGGGGAAGTCCCGGATGGGCTGGTCCAAGTCTTGGGGATGGACGTATTTGGCCATCGTAAAGGACGCCGGCAGCCCCTTGTGGATGTGAATCTTATCGATGCCTAAGTCCAGACACTTTTGCCACAAGGGATAGGCCAGGTTCTCATCGTCGGTCCACCAGCCGCCCTGAGAGGTGGCATCCCACGGATAGAGCTTCAAGCCAGTCATCTTTAGCTCGGTGAAGTAGTACTCCAGCTTGTCCAAGTGTCCCGGCCGGTTGGGCTCCACGGTGCCTAGGGTCAATACCCGCCCTGGATAAAGATCGTTGACCTCGTTGCCCACCTCAACGCACTCCTCAGTGCCGAAGTAGTCTTTGCCGCCAAAGTATTCACCAAAGGCCAAGGTGTTAAGAAAAGTCACGTCGGTCTGCGACTCGAAGAACACTTCTTTGATCCAAGTATCCTTGGTCATGTCGACAATGCCCTGGCTGCCGGGGACGATGCTGCTGCGGCCCCCACCGATGGTTTCCAAGAAAGCCCGCCCCTCCGGGGACGCATCGTCGTAGCCGCCGCGGCGGAAGAATATGTGGGTCTGGTCGTCGAAAATGAAGCTGGGCGCCCGACGCCGCGCCGCGATAACTGACTCGTCGAAGGCCTCGTCCTCCACCACGTCGTAAACGTTCATCCCGCAGGCTTTGTTCAACGCCAAGAGCCCGGCCATAAACCCGGTCTGGGTCTTGACGTAGTCCTCGAATGGCATTCCTTTCTGCTGGGCGTACTGCTCCAAGGAATGACGGATGCGGGGTCCGATGTTGCCGGACAAAATGTTGTTTACACCAGTCTCGTAATCGGGCATAGTTTTCCTCCTCTGCTGATCACTGACCACTCGTACCACTATCCACTCGTATAGGGGCATTCCCCCGGTACCAATCTATAATTTCCGAGCCGGTGGCGGCCCAAACTCCCTGGTTTTTGACCATGTGGGCCAGAGCATCGTCGATATACCCAATGCGGAAGGGCTGACCTACCAACCAAGGATGGAAATTCAGCACCAATAGCCGCCCGTTCTGTGCGCCGTCCCGGTACATGGTGTCGAAGCCCTCTTTCAGGAGCAGGGCGTACCGGTCCACGGTAACCCGCCGGGTCCACAAGGCATGGATGTCGTCCAACTCCAGCATCGAAGGCAAAGCGAACAGCTCTCCGGGAGCCTCCTTCATTGGGTAGGGTTGCTCGTCATTGGCCCAGTCGCACACGTAGCTAATCCCCGCTTGGGCTAGCAGATCGGGCGTCCGGGCAGACTCGCCGTAGTGCGGGCCCATCCATCCGCTGGGGGCCTTCCCCGTGGCCCGGCGCAGGGCCTCGATGGACGCTTGGATATACTCCGATTCCTCTCCTTCGGGCATATTGCCGGATATCATCTGGCTGGCTGAAATGCCGTGGCCGATGATTTCGCAGCCCCGGTCCAGGCAGTGGCGTACCAGGTAGGGATAGTTTTCGGCGGTCTGCAAGTCCATGGCCACCGTGGGTTTTATCCCGTGGCGTTGCAACACGTCCAAGACCCGGAAAATGCCCACCCGGTGCCCGTAGTTCCGGTGGGAGTAACGGGCGTAGTCCGGAAAAGGCCGGGCGCCAAGGCCGCCGGCTACATCCGCGCTGAAACTGCCTTCCGGAGGGTCCCATTCAGTGTGCTCCAAGGTAACGATGACACAAAGAGCAACCCTGGCGTTATCCGGCCAGCGGAGAATACCTCGGGTTGAGATAGGCGACCATTGATGGTGGGAGTGGTCCATTCCGTAGCGGCGTTCAGCGGGCATACAGCAAAAACTCCGGCGGGCAAAATCGGGGCATCACCCGGGGGCGCTCTCCCCTACTGAGGGGTGGCTCGCTAACCCTATCAGGCGTTGAACTGGTGGTCGTGGGCCACCGCTTGGTCGTAATAGTTGGCGATGTAATACTCGGCTATATCGTCTGCCGTAGTCTGCCATACGCCGTCGTGAGACATGATATAGCCAAGGACCTCGTCCAGATACTTGATCCGGTGCGGTTGACCGATCAAGTAGGGGTGCAGCGCAATGCACATGACCCGGCCGCTTTCCGCGCCTTCCCGGTAGAGTTGATCGAACTGGGCCTTGCAAATCTCGGCGAAGTAGTCCCCTTCGTAGTTTTCCCGAAACAGCGGGGCGTCGTTCAACTCGATGGAATAAGGGACGGAGACCAGTTTGCCCGAGCTAACCCTTATGGGCACCGGCTGGTCGTCGTGCATCCAATCGGTGTGGTAGATGAGGCCCGCCTCGGCCATCAGGTCCGGGGTGCGTTCAGTGCCGGAGATGGCGGGACCCAACATGCCCTTAAGTTGCTTTCCGGTGTGCAGCTTCAGGGTGTCGATAGTGTCGCGGTAAAACTCCCGCTCTTGCTCTTCCGAATAGTTGTTCAAGTAGCGGGTGTTGTAGATGCCATGGCTCATGAAGTCCCAGTTTCGCTCCACCATAGCCTGCCCGATCTCCGGGAAGTGCTCCAGCACCGCCATGTTCAACGAGACGCAACACCTGATACCGTGGCGGTCTAGGGCCTCCAACATCCGCCAGAACCCGACCCGGTTGCCATAGTCCCGGTAAGTGTACTGCTGCACGTCGGGATAGGGCGTGCGGGGCCACGGGTTCCGGGGACCGTCTTGCACCGGAAGGTACTCGTAGTGCTCGACGTTGGGAGCTATCCAAAGCGCGACCCGAGCGCCATTGGGCCACTCCAGCCGGGGGCGCTCGATAATGGGGCTATAATCGACGCGGTAAGGCGGCAGGGCCATGAGGTTCCACTCCAATAGATGGATTTGACACCGGGATGCTCCGGATGAATTCGAAAATGCCCCGATTCTCCGCCAAACCGAGAGAATCCGGCCCTTTTTCTTGCCGCCAAGATTAGGTTACGGGCGCACCGCGTGTCAACCCTAAGGGCTTGAGGCCGAAGCCCGGCGGATTGCCAAACGGCTGGAGTTCCACTAGACTCCCAAGCACGGCAGTTGGCTGAATCCTGTCCTGAGCTTGCCGAAGGGATGGCGGAGATCGAGTTCAGCGTACTGTCCCGCTCCTGCCTCAAACAGCGACTCCCCGGCGAGGGGGCCCTCCGGCGGAAAGTCCAAGCCTTGGTCACGGAGCGCAACGCCGCCGGGGCCACCATCCACTGGCGGTTCAATACCCATGACGCCCGGTTCAAACTTCACCGCCTCTATCCCTTCCATTCCAAATATGACTAGCTACTAGATAATTGGCTGGCAGGACCCTTCAAGCTGGGAGGCAGACCTTTGGTGCAGATTGGAAAACGTTTTGTCGACGAGATGGTAGCCCACGCCCAAGGCGATCTCCCCAACGAGTGTTGCGGCATCCTCGCCGGTCAAGACGGTCAGGTGCTCCAGCTCTACCGGATGACCAACGTGGAGGCCAGCCCATTCCGGTTCTCCATGGACCCCGGAGAGCTGGTCAAGGTGGACCAAGATGCCGGGGACCAGGGTTGGGACCTGCTGGCGATATACCACTCCCACACCCGCAGCGAAGCCTATCCTTCCGATACCGATGTACGTATCGCCCGGGGGACGGCTGAGCTTTGGCCCGACGTGAAATACGCGTTGGTGTCGTTGATGGACGAGACCAACCCCCACGTTCGCTACTTCAGCATCGTGGGCGGCGTAGTCACCGAGGAGCCCTTGGAAGTGATTTAGGAATCGAATTAACCCCAGAGCGCAGAGAGACCACAGAGGATATAAAGGGAAAACCCTAAAGAGTCTCTGTGTTCTCTGTGGTTAACTTGGCCGTGTCGCCGCCCGTATCCGCACTCCCCAAGTAGCCCACGCCGACAGCGGCGGCCAGGTAGACGGCGGCCATCAGGCCCAGCCCGGCCCGGGCCAGCCCGGCCCCGATGCGGTTGCGGGACATGATTAACGTCAGCCCCACCAGCATCAGGGCGATGGCTACCGCGCCGGAGAGGAAGTGTACCGGCTCTGGGCGGTTGAGGAGAATGGCGATGTTGTCAACTTCAACGCCGCTGCCTTTCACCACCTCGCCGCCGCGATAGAACAGGTCGGCGTAGAACAGGATGGTGACGTTGAAGGCGCAACTGCCGTACAGCCCGGCCACACCCAGGTCCATGGCACCGATGCGGGCGGCGGCGATGGTGGAGGAGGCTTCGGGCATGGTGGTGACCAGAGACACTAGCAGAATGCCCAGCGTACCCGAAGAAATGCCGGTTATTTGGGCGATGCTGTCGGTACTGACGCCCAGGAAGTAACCCGACACAATCACGCCCGCCGACACCAGCAGGAACAGTGCCCACGCCCTGCTCAGCCCCATTCCGGGGTCTTCCTCTTCCTCATCGGCGCTGGCGGTGGGCCGCGTCTTGTAGACCACCCACATTCCGACCACGAAAACCAGCAGCAGGATGAGCGAGGTCAGCCCGATTTTGTAAAAGGCCACTTCCAGCTTGGCCGCGCCGAACACTAGAGCCAGGCTGGTCATCACCACGGCGGTGATAATGAGATACCTCTGCTGCGGGGCCACGCGCTGCAAAAACAGCCTGCCGCCGAACATCAGGGCCACCGCCGCGAAGGTGAACATATTGAGCATATTTGCGCCGACCACGTTGCCGAAGGCCAGGCCGGGGTTGGGCGGGTCCACCAGCCGCACCGCCGTGATGTTGGTGGCCAGCTCCGGCAGCGAGGTGGCTAGGGCAACCAGGATGCTGCCGACGAACAGCCGCCCCCAGCCGGTCAGCGTGGCCAGGGCGTCGCCATAAATCGCGAGGCGGATGCCGAAGAAAATCACTGCCGCGGCGCTGCCCAAGAATACCAGGATGGCAATGGGCAGACTCGTAAATTCGATCATCCCTTTGACCTTAGTTAAACACAGAGCGCACGGAGAACACAGAGTTTTTTATTTACTGATGCGTGAATGAGTCTCTAAACCATACCATGCCATCATTGCCGCCCAACCCGTCATTCCGGCCTGCGCCGGAATCCACAGGCGCTAAGGGAGAGAAACGTAACTGTCTGAAAGGACTTCTGGATTCCGGCCTGCGCCGGAATGACGGGGGAACGCCAGAGTTTAGCAATCGATTCACGCATCAGTAATTCTCTGTGGCCTCTGCGGTCTCTGTGTTTAATTCGTCTCGATGTCGGCGACGATCCGGTCGCCCATCTCGGCGGTGCCGACCGTGCTGCTCTCGGCCGTGGCGATGTCGACGGTACGATAATTGTCGGCCAAGACCTGCTCGACGGCCCGCTCGACGGTGGCTGCTTCTTCGGTAAGCCCCAGAGAGTAACGCACCATCAGGGCCACGCTAAGTATCGAACCGATGGGATTGGCGATTCCTTGGCCAGCAATATCCGGGGCGGTGCCGTGGATCGGCTCGTACATCCCCTTGGAAGGGCGTCCCTCCACCGGCACATCGGCCAGACTCGCCGAGGGCAGCACCCCCATCGAGGCCGACAATACTGATGCTTCATCGGTCAAGATGTCGCCGAAGGTGTTTTCGGCGACGATCACGTCAAACCGAGAGGGCCGTTGGATCAACTGCATAGCGCAAGCGTCCACCAGAACGTGCTCCAATTCCACGTCCGGGTACTCCTCGCCCAAGCGAGTGGCGACGGCCCGCCACAGCCGCGAACATTCCAGCACGTTGGCTTTATCCACCGAGGTCAACTTCCCGCGCCGTCCCCGGGCCAACTCGAACCCAATACGCAAGACCCGTTCGATCTCGCCCTCGCTGTAACGCATGGTGTCTTCGGCGATGATGCCGTTGGGGGTCTGGCGACGCCCCCGGGGCTCGGCGTAATAGAGGCCGCCGGTCAACTCCCGGACGACCACTAGCTCCACGTCTTCCACTACCTCCGGCTTGAGGACGCTCGACTCCACCAGCCACGGGTAGACCTTGACCGGGCGGATGTTGGCGAACACGGCCATGTGGGCCCGGATATCCAATAGCCCTTGCTCCGGCCGCACCGTGGCATTGGGGTCGTCCCACTTGGGCCCGCCGACGGCGCCGAACAGCACGGCGTCGCTCTCGTCGGTTATCTTGCGGACTTCCTCAGTGAACGGGATGCCATGATTGTCGATGGAGATGCCGCCCACGTCGCCGTAGGCTAAGTCAAAGCCGTGGCCAAAGGTGCGGCCCACCGCCTCCAGCACCTTGACCCCCTCGGCAGTCACCTCCGGACCTATCCCGTCGCCAGGCAACACCGCTATCTTAAATTGCACGATTCTACTCCCGGACACGCTGGCAAATTGCCAAGGGCGCTACCCTCGCCTCCCGTCATTGTGGGAGCCGGGGGCTTCCGCCAGCCGGGGCAGTCTTGGCGGCGGACAGCCGACAAAGTCGCCTTCGAAAAGCGGCGGACACAGTATACAAACATTACGGCCCTCCATCAAACAGGACTTGCAAACAGGACTTGCCCACCCGAGGGCCTTTTCACTGTCGAGCTATTCGTGCGGCAGAGCCCTTCTCCCTTGAGGGAGAAGGTTAGGATGAGGGTGAAATCCTTCGCAAGAGCCATGTTTGCCTTACGGCCATGTTTGCCTTACAGAGGAGTACGTCCCTCACCCTAACCCTCTCCCGCGGGAGAGGGAACCGTCTCCGAGAATGAAAAGGCCCTGTGTCGGGTAGCCATTTCTTGCCAAGGCCGGAGGGGTGGGCTATCATCCACCTCTAAGACGGCAACTTTCTTGGCGAAACGGGAGGGCTTCGAATCCCCGATGGACCGGGAATCGCTGGTACCAGAGTTGAAAGCCATCGTCGGTAACGCCAACGTGGTGTATCACCCCGAAGACTTGCTGGTCTTTGAGTATGACGGTTCCATTGACCGGGGTATGCCCGACGTAGTCGTTTTCCCAAACTCGGCAAAGGAGGTCAGCCAGGTCTTGGGCCTGGCCTACAAAGAGGGTGTTCCCGTAGTTGGGCGGGGCTCCGGGACCGGCTTGAGCGGGGGCGCGATCTCGCCTCCCGGGGGGCTTCAGATCGCTTTCACCCGAATGAAGCGGGTCTTGGAGTTAGACGAAGAAGCCCGCACCGTTATCGTCGAGCCGGGAGTGATCAACCTGGACTTGGACAACTACGCCCGCAAATTCGGCCTGCGCTACGCTCCGGACCCCTCCAGCCAGAAGGCGTGCAGCCTGGGGGGCAACGTGGCCGAGAACTCCGGGGGGCCTCATTGCTTGGCCTATGGCACCACCACCAACCACGTCATCGGTATGGAGGTGGTGTTGGAAGACGGCTCGATGGTACAACTGGGCAGCCTCAACAACCCGCCGGTGTTCGATGTCCCCGGCTACGACTTGCGCGGCGTTTTTATCGGCTCCGAAGGGACTTTTGGCATCGCCACCAAGATCGCCCTCCGGCTACTGCTTTTGCCGGAAAGCGTCAGGACCTTCCTGGGCATCTTCCCTGACGTCGACTCGGCCTGCACGGCGGTGTCCGCGGTTATCGGCCACGGCATTGTGCCGGCGGCTCTGGAGATGATCGACTCCCTCAGCATCCAAGCGGTGCAGAACGTGACCGACTTGGGGTATCCGGAGGATGCCGGGGCGGTGCTGCTCATTGAACTGGAAGGCCTGAAAGAGGAGGTCGAGGAGCTTAGCGCCGAGGTTGAAGCCGCCTTATGGGAGACTGGCGCCAACGAGGTAAAGGTGGCGGAAGCGGAAGCAGGGAGGGCGGCGCTTTGGGCAGGGCGAAAGGGGGCTCTCGGGGCCTTGGGAAGCCTGGCCCCCAACTACTACTTGATTGATGGAGTAGTCCCCCGTACCCAGTTGGCCCAAGTGCTGCGCCAAGTGGCCCAAGTCGGCCAGAAGTACGATATTGCTATCGCCAACGTGTTCCATGCCGGGGACGGCAACCTGCACCCCTGCTTGCTGTTTGACGAGCGGCAACCCGGCACCATGGAGAAGATCGTGGCTGCGGGCGCCGAGGTGTTGGAAATCTGCGTGGCCGCCGGCGGGACCCTGACCGGCGAGCATGGGGTCGGCTTGGAGAAAAAAGCCCAGATGTCTCTGGTTTTCAGCGATGAAGACATGGCCGCGATGCGGCTGGTGCGGGACGCTTTCGCTCCGGCTAACCGGCTCAACCCAGGAAAGATTTTCCCCGGCGGCCCCGGCCACGAGCCGGCCGCCCATCACCGGTTCCCCGGTATGCCCGCCTAGGCATTCCGTCGCCCTCGGATTGAAGTGCTACTTGGCCTGGCCCGGTGACTCCATTGACCCAAATGACATGACCCAAAGTTTGACCCAACAGCTAACTAGCCTGCTAGGCGGGAATAACGTCGCGCCTCAAGAGCGGCTGGGAGAGTACGCTATTGATGGAATCACTCCCCAAGCGGCGGTGCAACCGGTCGAACGCCGGGTTATCTCCGAGGTCATGCAGTGGGCCTCAAGCCAAGGGATTTCGGTTTTCCCGCGCGGCGGCGGCACCAAGCTGTTCTTGGGCAATACCCCCAGCGAAACCGGCGTTGCGCTGGACCTGAGCCGCCTGCGCCGGGTGTTGGACTACGCGCCCGCTGACCTGACTGCGACAGTGGAATGCGGGATGACCTTGGCCCGGCTACAGCAGGAGTTGGCGGTTGGCAGCCAGTACCTTCCGTTGCAGTCCCCATTGGCCGAGCAAGCGACCATTGGCGGCATCTTGGCATCCAACTCCACGGGCCCGCTGCGGGTCTCCCAAGGCCAGCCAAGGGACTGGTTGATCGGCATCTCGGTGATTAGCGCCGAAGGAGTCGAAACCAAGGCCGGCGGTAAGGTGGTAAAGAACGTTACCGGCTATGACTTGAACAAACTGTATACCGGGTCTATGGGCACCCTGGGAATAATCGCGGACGCAACCTTCAAGCTGTCTCCGGCCCCAGCGGAGCGGATAGCCTTGTTGGCTCGATTCTCGTCCTTGGAGGAGGGGACAAGAGCCGCCAAGGACTTGCTGGGACAAGTTACGGCCCCCCAGGGGGTGCAGGTCATCGACAGTCAGGCGGCCAACCAACTGCGGGATGCGTTAAGCTCCGGCCACTTAAGCCAGCTAGAGGGCGGGCTCCCGGCTAGTGAAGCCTTGGCCCTGGTCTTCCTTTCTGGCCGCCCACGAGCGGTGGCCCGCCGCAGGGACGGATGTACCCGCTCGTTGAGAGATTCCGGCGCCACCGCCCTAACCGACCTGAATGAACAAGCCAGTCAAACGCTCTTGAGGAGTTTGACCGACTTGGGCTACAGCGGGGAAACCCGGCCCCACCTGGGGATCAGAATCTCGGCGCCGCCGTCCTCGATCGCGGAGGTCATCAGCCGGGCCCGAGGCGACACCAATCTGGGATTCCCACCCGGCGTGGTGGCCGATCCCGGCTTCGGAATAGTGCGTCTCTACTGGTGGTTTGGCTCAATCGGCCAGTGGATTGATGACTCGCGGGTGCTGAACGCCATCATGCGGACCCGAGAACTGGCCCGCGTGGCTGGAGGCTTTGCCGTCGTGGAGCATTGCCCTCTCGGCTTGAAAGGGCAGATAGACGTCTGGGGAGACCCACCCGGCGGAGCGGAGATAATGCGCCGGATCAAGCAGAAATTCGACCCTCGGGGAATAATGTCGCCGGGCCGGTTCGTGGGAAGGTTGTAGTGCCAAACTCAACCTCTAAAGAGGCTGTCGGCCAGTCTGGACTGCAAGAGGGTCAAGGGCTGGCGGGGCACGGCTCTCTGGCCGTCGGGTTTCGGGGGACCGACGTGCCCGCCGAGGCCGACCTGTACCGTTGTGTCCATTGTGGGCTTTGTCTTAGCTCCTGCCCAACCTACTTGGAGTTAGGGCTGGAGATGGAATCCCCCAGAGGCCGCATCGCCTTGATGAAGGCAGTCAACGAGAAGCGGTTGGACATCACGCCGAGAGTGGCTTCTCACTGGGATGCTTGCCTCCAGTGCCGGGCCTGCGAGGCGGTCTGCCCCTCGGGGGTGCCCTACGGGCGGATAATGGAGAAAACTCGGTACCAAATGATGCAGCGTCCGGGAGTCTCCGCGGCGAGTAGCCGAATCGGACGGCTGTTTCTGCGGGCGGGTCTGCCCCATACCAAGCGCTTGCGTTGGGGAGCTTACGCCATTCGGGCCTATCAGCGGTCTGGGCTCCAGACGCTGGTGCGGCGCTCCGGACTGCTGCGCCTGCTACCCCGTAACTTGGCCGAGATGGAATCCCAGCTACCCTCGCTTCGTGGGTCCTTCTTCGGGCCAACCAAGACCACTTACCCGGCCCGGGGCCTCGAAGCTGGCGCTCCCGCCAAGCTCACCGTCGGCCTGCTCTCCGGTTGCGTAATGCCCTTGGTGCAAGGGAGCACCATGGAGGCGACGGTAAGGGTGCTGGCGCGGAACGGGTGCGACGTGGCAGTCCCCATGGGCCAAGGCTGCTGCGGCGCGCTGAACATCCACGGCGGGGACTTGGAGTATGGCAGGATTATGGCCCGCAAGAACATCGATGTGTTCCTCGCCGCCCGTGTCGACCGCGTCGTGGTGTCGTCAGCCGGCTGCGGCTCGGCCATGAAAGAGTACCACCAGCTATTGGCGGACGACCCCCAATACGCGGAGAAGGCGCGCCGTTTCAGCGAGTTGACCGTGGATGTTGCCGAACTGTTGGTGTCATTGCCTTTCGAGCCTCCGAAAGCGCCCGTTAACCGGAAAGTCACCTACCAGGACCCTTGCCACCTCGCCCACGCCCAGAGGGTGACGGCGCCGCCGCGCCAAGTCCTCGCCTCCATTCCGGGCCTGGAGGTAGCGGAGATGGAGGAGGCGTCAGTATGCTGCGGGGCCGCCGGCCTATATTCAGTTCTACAGAGGGAGCTAGCTGAGAAAATCTTAGCCCGAAAGTTGGACCGCATCGCCGCCACCGGAGCGGAACAGGTAGTAACCGGCAACCCCGGGTGCATGATGCAGATCGAGAGGGGCCTTCGTTCCCGGGGTTTTCCCGCCCCGAGTCGTTCCAGCAGAGTGGTACATCTAGTAGACCTGCTGGATGAGGCTTACCGGGCCGAGGAGTAGCCCAATCCTACCGGGCCTATGTCGGCCCGGTAGGATTGGGGGTTGCCGCTAAGCCGCGAACGCCGACAGCGCTTTCTGGGCGGCGGACAGGCTGGCGCCGTAGGCCACTTCGTACCCTTCGCCGGACAGGACCATCTCCAAGGCCGACAGCAGGCCGAAAACGTTAATCTCCCGGGCCGACTCCCCCATCAGTCCGATGCGCCACACCTTGCCGCGCAACTCGCCCAGCCCGCCGCCAATCTCGATGTCGTAGCCGTTCAGCAGCTTTCCCCGCACGGCGGCGTCATCAATCCCTTCGGGAACCAGCGCAGTGGTCAAGGGGTTAAGACGGTAGTCCGGGTCTGAGAAGAGGTCTATTCCCAGGGCCTCCAATCCAGCCCGCAGCGCCGCCGCGACGCGGGCGTGGCGCTCCAACCGGTTTTCCAGGCCCTCCTCCATCATCATCTGCAACGCCTCGCGGAGGGCGTAGGTCATGGATATGGGCGCGGTGTGATGGTAAGCCCGGCGCTGCGACCAGTAGTTTTCCAAGTCTTGCAAGCTAAAGTAAAAACTCTCTACTTTTGAAGCCCGGTTAGTTACGATGTCCATAGCCCGGGGCCCCAAGCTTATCGGCGCTAGACCGGGCGGCGCTCCCAGGCATTTCTGGGTGGCGCTATAGCAGACGTCTATTTCCCAGTCGTCCATCCGGACCTCGTGGCCGCCCAGCGTGGTGACCGCGTCGACGATAACCACCGCGCCGCGGCTGTGGGCCAAGTCGATGACCTCTTGGAGGGGGTTGAGGACGCCGGTCGAAGTTTCCCCGTGGACTATCCCCACAGCTTTGACTTTAGGGTGTTTATCCAGTTCTTCGGCTAGGGCATCAACATCCATCGGCTGGCCCCAGGAAGTATCCACCGAATGGGTTACCGCTCCGCAACGTTGGGCAATATCCGCGAACCGGTCGCCAAAGAACCCGTTGCAACAGACTACCACCGTGTCCCCGCGCTCGATGATGTTGGCGCAGGCGGTCTCCATGGCGCCGGTCCCGGTGGAAGACACCGGAAAGGTCATGTGGTTGGATGTGTGGAAGACTTCCCGCAGCATCTGGCACACATCGTCCATCACTTGGAAAAAGGAGGGGTCCAAGTGCCCAATCACCGGTCTGGTCATAGCTTGCAGGACCCTGGGGTGCACCGAGCTTGGCCCGGGTCCGAGCAATACTCGATGGGGTATTTGCATTTCGCGGACTTGCGATTCAGCCACTGACATTCTCCCGAGCCGCTGGTTCTTGCCCTTCCTTAGACTACCGCTGAAGCGCCGCCGTCGATATTCACCGCAATTCCGGTCAGGTAGCTGGCGCGTTCCGAAGCCAAAAAGGCAATGACATCGCCGGCTTCCTCAGCCTCAGCGACCCGTCCCAAGGGGACACTCCGGGTGTTGGCCAACTGGTCGTAAAATGCGTCCTCGGTCAGCCCGGGCTCCGACTGCTTCCGGGCGTCGAACCGGCGCTCGTGCTGCCCGCTCTTGACCAAGCCGATGCAGACGGTCGAGACTAAAATGTTGTCCTTGGCTAGGTCTTTGGACAGACCCTTGGTAATGGCAATGCCGGCCGCCCGGGAAATAGAGGTGGGCATGGAGGCTGGCCCCGGCGTGCGTCCTCCCAGGTTGGTCACGTTAACGATGCGGCCACCTCCCACCACTCTCATGGGCGGGATCACGGAGCGAATAAAGCGGACCGCGCCCCACACCTTCAAGTCGAAGTCCCCTTCCCAATCATCGTCCGTGACGTTTTCAAAAGGCATTGCCATGGAGGTACCGGCGTTGTTGACCAGAATGTCTACCCTCCCGTAGTTGTCCATGGCGGCTTGGACCACGCGGTTGGCAGTGTCGCGGTCGGTGACGTCGGCCGCGATGGGTAGGACCACCCCTTCGGTGGCAGTCTTAATGTCTTGGGCGGCCCGGTCTAGGACATCGGAACGGCGGGCCACGATAATAACCCTAGCGCCTTCCCGGGCCATGCTGAGGGCAGCCGCTTTGCCGATGCCTTCGCTGCCGCCGGTAATGATGGCTACTTTGTCTTGCAGTCCCATGTCCATGGTCCAGCCTCCTGAGAAACGAATTAACCGAAACCAGCACATTATATCAACCGGGGAACCATCTGGCTCAGTTCGCGGGGATCGTTGGCTGACGACCAGGGAACGAGACCGAAACCCGGCAGTCCCCTAAATCTCTATACCCGCGGCCTCCGCTACAATCTGGATGTCCTTATCGCCCCGGCCGCTTAAGCATACCAATACGATCTGGTCCGGCGACAGTCCGCTCGCCAACTCCGCCGCATGGTAGATGGCGTGAGACGGTTCGAGGGCCGGGATAATACCCTCGGTCTTGGAGAGCAAATGAAATCCTTCCAAGGCTTGCGAGTCGTCAACGGAGAGGTAGTTGGCCCGTCCCGAGTCTTTCAGATAGCTGTGCTCCGGCCCCACTCCGGGGTAGTCCAAGCCTGCTGATATGCTGTGGGCCTCGTGGACTTGCCCGTGCTCGTCCTGAAGCAGGTAAGACATCGCGCCGTGGAGCACACCGGGCCTACCCGCGGTCAGGGTGGCAGAATGGTTACCGGTCTCGATGCCCTCTCCCCCGGCTTCAACTCCGACTAGCTTTACCGATTGGTCGCCGAGGAACTCATGGAAAGCGCCGATGGCGTTGCTGCCGCCGCCCACGCAAGCCACCACGTAGTCGGGTAACCGCCCTTCGGCGTCCAGAATCTGGCGGCGCGCCTCCCGGCCGATTATCGCCTGGAAATCGCGCACCAACGATGGGTAAGGGTGAGGCCCGACCACGCTGCCAATGAGGTAGTGGGTGGTCTCCACATTGGTCACCCAATCGCGAATGGACTCGTTGATGGCGTCTTTCAGGGTACGGCTACCCGATTCCACGGGAATCACTTCCGCTTCCAAGAGCTTCATCCGAAATACGTTAAGGGACTGCCGCCGCACATCCACGGAACCCATGTAGACGATGCACTGAAGCCCCAACATAGCGCAGGCAGTGGCCGCGGCTACGCCGTGCTGGCCGGCCCCGGTCTCCGCAATGACCCGCTCCTTGCCCATATATTTGGCTAGGAGGGCTTGCCCCAAGGCGTTGTTGATTTTATGGGCCCCGGTGTGCGCCAAGTCTTCTCGTTTCAGGTAAATCTTGGCGCCGCCGCATTGCCGGGAAAGGTTTTCGGCGTAGTACAGCGACGTCGGGCGGCCTACGTAAGTATGCAGGAGGTGGTCCAAACGCTCCTGAAACTCAGGGTCGGCCTTCACTTGGGCGTAAGCTTCTTCCAACTCGGCCAATGCGGCCATCAAAGTCTCCGGCACGAACTTGCCGCCAAAGTCTCCAAAGCGGCCGCGCTCGTCAGGAAGCTTCACTGCGTCATTTACCACCATTCTCAGCACCTCGGCGCCAATAGGATAACCAGGGTCAAGCCCTGGCGTTGTGGACGAATTCTCGGATCTTGCTATGGTCTTTGACACCGTTCGTTTCAACGCCGCTGGAAACGTCCACGCCCCAAGGCTGGACTTGGGCCACCGCTTGGGCCACGTTTTCCGGGGAAAGGCCGCCGGCGAGTAAGAAGGATAAGCCCCTGCGGCACAATTCTGACGCCACATCCCAGTTAAATCTGTGACCGGTGCCTCCCTGCAACCCGTCAACCAGGCGGTCCAGGGTTACCAGATACCCGTCGCCGGTGTACCTCAGGGCCCGCTCCTCTAATTCCGCCACCTTAGCAGGGCCGGACGCTGTGGCCCCTACATGCAGCACTTTGATCACCTGCGTTGCCACTTGGCTACAATACTCAAGGGGCTCTTGACCACACAGTTGGGCGGCATCCAGGTGGCAAGCATCGATTGTGCGGTTTACCTCATCCAGTGTTTGGTCGGCAAAAAGGCCCACTATTTTTGGAATAGGATGGCGGCGCGGAGGCTCCGGGGAAGCTCTCAGGGTTTGTACGATGGCTTTGGCAGTGTCAAGGTCCAAGCGGCGGCGGCGTTCAGGCACGAACACCATCCCAACGAAGTTGGCGCCAGCTTCGGCGGCTACCGTGGCCGCCTCCGGACTTTGGACACCGCATATCTTGACTATAGTCATAGGTCGGGAGCCACAGGCCCGGCTATGCTCGAGCCTCGGGAACGTCTTTCCCTGATAGTTCCCGGACCTTCTCGGCCACGTCAGGAGCCGTCACCAGCGCTTCGCCGACCAAGACGCCATTGACCCGGATGGGCGCTAACTGCCGTAGATGGTCCCGGCTGCTAATGCCGCTTTCACTAACGATGATCTTCCCCCGGGGGACCAAAGGGGCCAAGCGTTTAGTTACCGCCAAGTCGGTGGTGAAGGTGCGCAGATCACGGTTATTGATGCCAATGACCTCGGCCCCGGCGTCAACGGCGGCTTGCAACTCCTCTTCATCGTGGACTTCCACCAAAGCCTGCATCCACAACTCTTGAGTCAAGTACAGCAATTCCTTCAGTTGTTGAGGCGACAGGATAGCCACGATAAGCAGCAGTGCGTCGGCCCCCGCAGACCTGGCCTCGTAGACTTGGTAGGAGTCGAAGATGAAGTCTTTCCGCAGTACCGGGGCCCTCTGGGCGGCGCCGGTCTGCTTAATTTGGGCCAAATGCTGCAACTCGCCCTGAAACCGCGGATCGGTCAGCACGGAGATGGCGGCGGCCCCGTTGGCGGCGTAGACGCCCGCCAGCCGGACCGGGTCGAAGTCTGGAACGAGCAGACCGCGCGATGGCGACGCCTTTTTGACCTCGGCAATCAGGCGGATGCCGCCTCCCAGCAAAGCTCCGGATAGGTTGAGCGGCCGGGGCTGTTCTGCGGCGGCTTCTTCCAATGCTGCTTGCGGGACCTGCTTCTGCGCTTCGGCCAGTTCAACACGCTTGGCGGCAACTATGTCATCAAGAATACTAGGCATATCAGGGAATCACGACCTCCTTGCCTTCCAGCACGCAAGTAAGCGAGTTGATGATGAATTCCTTGCCGCCCTGTATCTCCAACAATACAGGTTTGCCTTCCTTAGTGATATGAGCGATCACGCCTTCAGATTCATCGGCGTGGTCCACAGGCTCGTCGGAGAGCCAGACCATGAGGATATTTACATCCGGGCTATATTTAAACTTCATACCGGTCCTTGCTCGCTGGATACAGCGTAACGACTACAGTTTCATCATTCTCTTCTATCACGATTCGGAGTAAATGCGAATCATTTATCGAGCCTTGAGCGATAGACCTACCGAAACGTCCCGGAAGCACATCCTCTGGCCTCAGCAGTATTTCCAAGACCGTATCTTGGTCGATTGCGAAGCCAAATTCTTGCGCTTCTTTAAGTTTATCCAGTGCATGTCGAGTAAACCGGACCGGTCGATCACTCACGCCTCTCTTGCAGTCTGGCTCAACTCCACCAACGCCTCCAGCTTTCCCAAGGCGGCCCCGCTGTCGATTACCTCGGCGGCGCGTTGGATACCCTCCCGGATGTCTGCCACGGCGTCGGCGGCTAGCAGTACCCCGGCGCTGTTGAGCAAGACCACGTCGCGGATGGGCCCCGGCTCGCCTCGGAACAGGCGCTTCATGGTGTCGGCGTTCTGCTCGCGGTCTCCGCCCCGGATGGCATCCAGCGGCGTTTTTTCTAGGCCGGTTTCGTCCACGTCCAAGGTCCAGTGGCCAACTTGGCTGTCCTTGACCTCCCAGACCGACGTCCTGCCCGCTAAGGTCATTTCGTCCAAGCCTCCCTCGCCGTGCACTACCAGGGAGTGGTGGGTGTTCAGCAGCCGCATTACCTCCGCTATTTTCTCCCCCAATTCGGGGTAGGCGACGCCGATTAGTTGGCACCGCGCGCCCGCCGGGTTGGTCAGCGGGCCCAGGATGTTGAACACGGTGCGGATGCCGATTTCCCGGCGCACCGGGGCGGCATGGCGCATCGACGGGTGGAACTCCGGGGCAAACATGAAGCCAATGCCGCCCTCGTTGATGCAGTGCTCGACGCCCTCCGGGGACAGGTCGATCTTCACTCCCAAGGCTTCCAGCACGTCGGCCGCGCCGCAGTTGCCCGACGCGGCCCGGTTGCCGTGCTTGGCTACTCGCAGCCCAGCACCTGCGGCTACGAAAGCGGCGGCAGTGGAAATGTTGAAGGTGTTCTGGCCGTCGCCGCCGGTGCCCACGGAGTCGACCAGCATACCTTCGACGTTCACCTTCAAGGAAAACTCGCGCATGACGGTGGCCATGCCAGCGATTTCTTCCGTCTCCTCCCCTTTCAGTCGCAGCGCGGTCAAAAAGGAGCCTAACTGCGCCGGGGTCGCCTCCCCCTGCATCATCTGCCGCATAACGGCGGAAGCCTCCCCCACACTCAGGGACCGCCCGGAGACCACGGCATCGATCGCTTCCCGAATATCCAATCTTAGCTGCTCCGTATGGTCAGCCGTTCAGGAATCCTGGACCGCCTATAAGAATTCCTCTCTGGTAATACCGGCTAGAGTACATACTGCTCTCAAGGTCGATGACTTTATTCTGGGATAGTTTGGCATTGTCAAGTTGGGCCTAGTTCCATCATCCATCGTTACGTCTGACCATTGTGAGATGCGCGCCCGAGCGTACTACGCGAAACCCGAGTTTCTCAAACGCTCTGATCGCTCGATTCCGTGGTAAATCTCTGGGAAACCGGGCCATCAGATGGGGACTTCGGTGTCAACCAGATACACTTCTAACATTGAAGTCCCTTCTTCGAGCACCTCTTCACCGAACGTCTCTACGTGAAAGCAAATCGCTGACCTTACGTCGGCCAAGGCCTCCTCATAGGTGTCGCCTTGCCCAACGACCACTCCTTTTAGTCCTACAGGGTAAGCGACGAACCCGTCGGTATGTTTCTCTATGAGGACTTTTATTTGTTTCATGTCGCGCCCCGTATGCTCAGTTATTGATACGTTAATAAGTTCCTAAACTGTTCCCTCCCCCGTCATTCCGGCCTTCGCCGGAACCAGGACCGTTCTCCCCTAGCTACGCCTGTCCTGAGCTTGTCGAAGGGTTCTTTGTCCTCAGAATTTCTGGATTCCGGCTCAAAGCCTGCCCCGTACTGGATACGGGGGCCGGCCCTTCGACAAGCTCAGGAGACGAGGACTGGTTTAGATAATTGTTCACGCATCAGTAAAACGGCAAATCCTAGAAATCCAACGGGCGGGAACCGTGAACGACCGTTACAATTTGAGCTTCGTCCTGGTTCAACCAGTAGACCAACCTGTAGTTTTGGATAACCAGTTCCCGCAAGTCCGTTCGTCCGTACTCCGGCACTATACGGCCCGATTCCGGGAAAACAGACAGGCGATTAGCAACTTCAAAGATACGAGCTACGAATCGGTCCCCGCTCTCTTCAGACCTGCGTTCGATGTATAGGCGAATTGCTTCGAGATCAGCAAGGGCTTCCGGCATCCAGATTACCCGCGCCACTTGGCGAACCTTTGCATGACCTCTTCATGGGGGATTCCTTCGCCGTTCCTGGCCTGCTCCATCCCACGCTCGATTTTGGAGACGACATACAGCTTGTATATTGCATCTTCGATAGTCGCGTCATCGGGCAACTTCCGCATCAGTTCAATAATCTGCTCTTTTGTCGTCATCATGACTACTCCGCGGATTGATTCCAAGCGGCGTCTTCTCGTTCTCGTGAAGGCCATCAAGCCATGCGCCGTCAGGATATCCCCTGGCCCCAAAAGTTTACACTGTGACAGCCGCGTGGCTTTCCACCCGGTCCAAGAAGTTTTGCAAGAGGTGCTTGCCATCAGGGGTCATGATCGACTCCGGGTGGAACTGCACTCCTTCTACCGGGTGCTCCTTGTGCCGCAGGCCCATAATGAGGCCGTTGTCAGTGCGGGCGGTGACCTCCAGGCAATCGGGCACCGTTTCCGGATAGACCACCAACGAATGATAGCGTATCGCCTCGAAGGGATTGGGCAGTCCGGCCAATACCCCGGCCCCGTTGTGGTGAATCATCGAAGTCTTACCGTGGCGAATTTCTCCGGCTTGGTCGACCCGGGCCCCGTATACGTAGCCGACGCACTGGTGTCCCAGGCACACGCCCAGAGTGGGCACCCGCTCCCCAAAGTGGCGGATCACGTCGTTGGATATGCCAGCCTCCCGGGGGGTGCACGGCCCCGGGGAGATAACGATGCCGTCCGGCGCGAGTTCCTCGATCTCCTCCAGGGTGATCTTGTCGTTCCGCACCGTTGCCACTTCGGCGCCCAACTCCGCCAAGTACTGGTAAAGGTTGTAAGTGAAGCTGTCGTAATTGTCAATCAATAGCAGCATGGTTAGCGCTCCTAAACTAAAGCCAAGGTGGGATGTACATATGGCCGGTGGTGGGGATCGGTACGAGGGTTACGCGGGAGCCCCTCTGCTCTTGATTGCAGGATGGTCCGGCAGCGGCGCTTGACCTCCTCTTTCCGCCCGGCCAGCCCATCGAAGAAGTTCCCGACCCTCTCCTGAACCAGTTCCTTGGTCCCCAAGCACAGATTTCCGGTGGCCTCCTCTCTCGCCCAGCCCCAGATGGCCTCGTCAGCGTTGAAGTCCGGGCTGTATCCCGGCAGGTTCACCAGCCGCAGGTTCACTCCGGGCTTGCCCAGCCATTCCCGCACCGCGTATCCCCGGTGGGCCGGCGCGTTGTCCCAGATCACGTTCAGCCGACCGCTGTGCCTCTCCCTCAACTGCTCCAGGAAGGCTGCCGACGTTCCTGAGTTGCTGTTCCCCTCCAGTTCCATCCACTCCACCTGGCCGGTCTCCAGGCACACCGCCGAATAGTAGCTGGCCTTCTCTCCGTAGCGCGGGCTAGTCGAGTCCACCAAGGCTGGCTCTCCCCGGAGCACCCATTTGCCCCGCAGTTCGGCGTCCGCACGGAAATGGGCCTCGTCGGCGAAGAATATCTTTTCCCCGGATTCTTGAGATTGGAATGCCAAGGCGGCGTACTCCTCCACGAAGGCCTCCCGTTTCTCCGCATCAGCCTTGAGCAGACGCTTTTTGGGGCGCTTGAACGCGAATCCCAGACGGTGCAGATAGTTCAGGCAAGAGCTGCGGCTCAGGCTGATACTGAAGCGCTCCGAGGCAAACAGCCGCACCACCTTCCAGTTCCAGTTGGCCATGACGATGCCCGACTTGGCGGGCAACTCCTGCACCGCGGCACTCAACGCCGCCTGCTGCGCCTCTTCGAGGGCGGGGGGGAACCACCGGACTGCTCGAAGATCAGGGCCGCCGGACCTCCCTCGCTGAAGGCGGTGGCCCATCTGCCGATGGTGTGAGCATCCCGGCTCAGTGCATGGGCGGTGGCCGAGGCGGTCATGTTCCGGCACAGGAGCCACAGAGCGTGCCACCGTTCTCTTTCCCGAGGCGTCGGCGCCAGGTACATCCTGCTGCGCACACCAGCCAAGTCCAACTGCCACCGTTCCAAGTCCGGTCTTATCCCCCTCATACCCATCACCATCCCCACTCAGTCTGTTCCCCGTCCTGACGCTATACCTCCCTGATTCTAGCCAACGTATATGCAGGTTTCACCTTGGCTTTGGTTTAGATCCCTCCCTCGGCAACGTCTATGGCCCGCATGAGCGCGCCCGATTTGTGCCTGGTTTCTTGGTATTCGTCCTCGGCCACGCTGTCGGCTACGATCCCGCCCCCGGCCTGCACGTACATCACACCATCCTTGTAGATGCCGGTGCGGAGGACCAAGGCGGTGTCCATGTTTCCCGAGTAGCTGAAATAGCCGACGGCCCCGCCGTAGGGGCCGCGTTTCTCGCCTTCCACATCGGCGATGATCTCCATGGCGCGTATCTTGGGCGCTCCCGACACCGTGCCTGCCGGGAAGCAGGAGCGCAAAGCGTCGTAGGCCGTCATGTCTTGGCGCAACTTCCCTTCGACATGGGAGACTAGGTGCATCACGTGAGAAAACCGCTCCACGTCCATCAGTTGGGTCACCCGTACCGTGCCTGGCTCGCTGACCCGGCCGATGTCGTTGCGGCCCAAGTCCACCAACATGATGTGCTCGGCCCGCTGCTTTTCGCTGTTCTTCAACTCGGTCTCGTTGGCGTCGTCCTCCCCGGGGGTGACGCCCCGGGGCCGGGTGCCAGCGATGGGATGGGTGGCGGCGATGCCGTCCTCCACCTTGACCACCGTCTCGATGGCGGCCCCCACGATCTGGAAGTCTTCCAGGTCCAGATAGTACATATAAGGCGAGGGGTTTACGCTGCGCAGGGCGCGGTACACCTGAAAGGGGTGGGCGTCGGTCCTCCGGGAAAACCGCTGCGAGTTCACCACCTGGATAACGTCGCCAGCGTAGACGTACTCGATGCACTTCTCGATAGCTTCGGCGTAGCGGTCGGGAGTAAAGTTCGACTCTATGGGGGCTGACCCGTTATAGCCAAAACTGCCGCTCTGCAACTCGAGGGGGATGGAGAGGGGTTGGGAAAGCCGGGCGACCATCTCGTCAATGCGGCCGGTAGCCTCGGCGTAGGCTTTTTCGACGTTGCCGGTGAGATGGGCGTGGCTGACCACCTTGATGTCGTGCCGCAGGTGATCGAAGACCAGAATAGTCTCGCCGAACATGAAGACCGACTCGGGAACGCCTTGTGGGTCGGCCGGCATCGGCGGCACGCGGGGCTCGAAGTAGCGGACCGTGTCGTAGGCCAGGTAGCCGACGGCCCCGCCGTGGAAGCCGGGAAGGCCGTCCACCGGGATAAGCTGGTACTGGCCCATCTCCTCCTCGATCAACAGAAGCGGATCGACCTCTCCCTCGGGGAGTGCCGCGCCGGTCTTAATGACCTTGTAGGGTTCGGTGCCGATGAAGCTGTAGCGGCCCAGCCGCTCTCCGCCCTCGACGCTCTCCAGCAGGTAGGAGTAGGGGCCACGGGCCACCTTTAGGTAAGCCGACACCGGCGTTTCTAGGTCGGCGTTGATCGACCGGTAAACGGGAACGAGATTGCCCCGTCCGGCCATGACTTTGACTTGCTCCAACGTTGGATGATACATGTTGCTGCTCCCCAAATGCGCCATCGACGGGGCGCGCATTAGCTGGCTGGCGTTACGGGGATGCAGCTTCGCCAATACTTCATAGTTTGTCCTCCTGCCTCGGTTTTGACCACAAAAAAAGACCCGTCCCAAGGGACGAGTCGTGCATCGCGTTGCCACCCTCATTTTCAGCGCCGTCCCCGGTTCAGTAGACGGACCGCACTGACATCTTAACCGGCCTGGAGGGCCCAGCCTACGCAGCCCTCGTGCCGCGGACTTTTAACGGCGCCCAACCGTCGCAGCCTAGCTCCGGTTCGCCCGGCTGTTACCAGCCCCTACGGCTCGCCAGAGATCGGCCTGCGGCTCCGGGGTCCATTCATCCTTCTGCGCTTGGCGCCGGCTCACACCAAACCCGGCTCGCTTGGCCCCGCTGGAAGATTACTACTCCCCTTCCCAGCCTTTAAAGATATTCGGTTGTCGTGGCAAATAGTATAGATTTCGCCGTTGGGGGTGTCAATTACCACTGCTTAAACGTCGGCGAGGGTGTGATTAAAGCTGGTTGGTCAGTTCCGGAAAGACTGCTACCAGCCGTAGCTGCTTCCTGTGTAAACTTCCGTATAACCCGGAACCGCCATCGCCGTCTATTGTGGTTACCTCACCTAACGTCGTCAACAGCAGTTCCTCGCTCTCACACCGTCCCCTTTCCCAGGCCGCCTTCCTCCGCCGGGACGGCTTCGTGTTCTCCGGGCCAAGGCGGGGTGGTGTGGCAGAGGAAGCGTAGGGGGCTGTTGGGACTGGCGGCGAACTGAAAACTCCAGCCGGTGGGGATAACTACAGCGTCGCCGGGAGATACATCAACCGGAAGGGCCGAACCCGGGTCGGCGCCGGGCGGGCAGCGCCAGACTTGGCCGCAGCCTTCCAAGACGTACCAAGTCTCCTCCACCGTCCGATGCCACACCGGGCGGGAGACTTGGCCCGCCGCCAGCGTTACTTCCACCAGGCTGCTGCGGGTGGCGGCGTGGCGGGCGTCGATGAGCAAGCGTATCTCCGAGCCGTCGGGTGCGATAGCGTCGGGTTGGCCCCCGCTGCGCCCCAAAGGCGGAGGTGGTCGATGGTTTGGCACGTGGGTCCTCCTTGGAGGTAATGCAGCGGGAGATGAATCACCAAGCCCCCGGAATAATGCCGGGGGCTTGGCTTGGTGTACCGGACCTGCGGTGGTTTACGAGACCGCCGGCTTTCGGCCCTTGCGGTCTAGGAAGTCCTTGAATCCTTCTTCCACGCTCAACCCGCGGAACCGGCCGTTTCTGGCGTTATGTTCATTCCAGAACTGTTCCTCTATGGGCAAGCCGCTGTGCTCCAGCAACATCCTCTTTATATTGGTTATGCCTTCGGCCCGGTTTTTGGCGATCCTGGCAGCCACTTCCACGGCCTTGTCCATCAACTGTTCCGACGGCATCAAGTGGTTGATCAGCCCCATGTGGTAAGCCTCTTCGGCGAATACCTCGCGGCCGCTGTAGAGTAACTCCTTGGCCCGGGGCCACCCGATGAGGTTGGGCAGGCTCCAAGTGGCGTTCATCTGGCCGTAGTTCACTGCCAGAAAACGGAAGCTGGTCTTTTCGCAGCCGATGAGCAGGTCCAAACAGGTGGCCATGACCGTACCCCCGCCGTAGCAAAGACCGTTGATCGCGCCAATAATTGGTTTGGTGCTGGTGAACATGTGCCAAGTGTAGTCGGCGCGGGTAGACTGGGCCTCGTCCCGCTGCTCCGCAGTCAACTCCCGGTTCTCGTGGATGTCGGCGCCGGCAGAGAAGGCGCGCTCCCCGGCCCCGGTTATAACCACCGCGCCGATGTCATCGTCGGCTTCGGCTTGGGTTATGAACTGGTCCAACTCCCCGACCAGCTTCAGGTTAAGAGCATTCAGCACCTCGGGCCGGTTGAGGGTAACGATGGCCACCCGGTCGGACTGGTCGGTCTTGATCATTTCAAAGCTCATGGGCTCAGAATCTCCTCGCATCGGGGTTGTTGGTTGTTAATTAACCATAGACGACCCCTAAAGTAAACCAGCCCACAGAAAAGACCGGCTGTTCAGCGCTTCGTTGCCTGTTGTACCATACGCGCGGGCGACTCGGCCCGGATATGACGATCACGGGAGGTCTAGCATGAAAGCGATTAGAGCCCACGAGACCGGCGGCCCCGAGGTGCTGAAGTACGAGGACGTGCCAGCCCCCTCTCCGGCGCCAGGACAGGCGCTGATCGACATCAAATCCATCGGGGTTAACTACACCGACGTAGCCAGTCGTAAGGGCTCCAATCCACCGGCCAGTCTTCCTTGGACGCCAGGCCGGGAGGCTGCCGGGGTAGTGGCGTCGGTGGGTGAGGGAGTAAGCGAGGTGATGGTGGGAGACCGGGTGGCCTACGCCATGCACACCGGCACCTACGCCCAGCACCAAGCGGTGCCTTCATGGCTGCTGGCGCCCTTGCCGCCGGAAATGGACTTCGAAGCTGGCGCTGCCACCATGCTCCAAGGCATGACGGCCCACTTTCTGGTCTTTGGCATCACCCGCCTCAATCCTGGTGATGCTGTTCTGGTCCATGCCGGAGCCGGGGGCATGGGGCTGATGCTAATCCAGATGCTGCGCCGGTTGGACACGCGAATATTTACTACCGTCTCCACTGAGGCCAAGGCCGAGCTAGCAAAGAATGCCGGGGCCGATGTCGTAATCAACTACACCGAGCAAGACTTCGAGGAAGAAATAAAGGAGGCTACCTCCGGGGAGGGTCTGCGGATTATCTACGACGCTGTTGGCCGGACCACCTTCGCCAAGGGGCTGAACTGCCTGGGACGCCGCGGCCACATGGTCTTGTACGGACAGGCCAGCGGCCCGGTGCCGCCGGTGGATACCGGGGTGTTGCGCAACGGGTCGTTGTTCTTAACCCGGCCCAGCCTTGGCGACTACACTGCCACCCGAGAGGAACTGCTGCACCGGGCGGATGAAGTCTTGGGCTGGGTCACATCCCAGCAGTTGAAACTCCACATCGGCCTTACGCTGCCGTTGTCCGAGGCCCACGAAGCTCACCGCCAACTGGAAGGCCGCCAGACCACCGGGAAGATTTTGCTAAAGCCTTAGCCGACTGGTGCGCCGTCAGGACGGAACAGGGGATTGAGGGACTTTCTCGCCAACGCTATCAAGAGCAGCGTCGCCGGCGGAATAGACCGCGACAGCATCTAGAGCGTTCGGCGGCCCCTACTCAACCTGTACTTGGCGTTATTCGCCGTACAAAGCGGGTGGCTTGTATCAAAAATAGCCAGAAAGCTGCTAACGGCGTATGACGCCGACAGCCTGGACGGCTTGGAAACAATCGCATTTCAGACGTTGAGCGGAATTAGCGGACCGGACATCGGAGCTGCCATCATCAGCCTGGTTATCGTGGAGGGAATCACAACCGTAATGGTGATGTACAACTTGGGTATGAACCTGCTGGTCCACCCCATTATCAAGTGGCACGAAGCGCGGGGCGAAGCACGGGGTGAAGTGCGCGCCTCGCGGCGGTGGGAAGAATGGAACCGGCGCCGCATGGAAGCCGAAGCCAGGGGCGAAGAATTCAACGAACCTCCACCCGTAGTCGAAGCGAAGGTTGAAGCGGAGTAGGATGGTGGGAACGGCCATAACATGGTGATGTACAACTTGGGTATGAACCTGCTGGTCCGCCCCATTATCAAGTGGCACGAAGCGCGGGGCGAAGCGCGGGGTGAAGTGCGCGCCTCGCGGCGGTGGGAAGAATGGAACCGGCGCCGCATGGAAGCCGAAGCCAGGGGCGAAGAATTCAACGAACCTCCACCCGTAGTCGAAGCGAAGGTTGAAGCGGAGTAGGATGGTGGGAACGGCCATAACTCGGGAATTTGGTTCAGGCCTAGAGGCCAGCAGTATCCCAAGGGAACATATCGCGCTGGACGCGGAGTTAGCGCCTGCGGCGGAACAGGCGCCACACGGGAGTGGTGAAGCCCGGGAGCAAGTCGCCGCCGTCGAGGATGTCGTCCTCGCCGAGTACTACCGGAGGTTCGCCGGGGCAGTATCTGGTGATGGTGTGGTTTCCGGGTTGGCTTCCCATGCTTCCTGGGAGCCATAGCTTAGCCACATCGCGGCTTTGGCGGCCATTTCGGGATTGGAGTTGCGGGGTGACTTGGCTTCGACGGCCAGGTCAGGAGCGAGTTCCGGATAGCCCTGAGTCCCTTCCGGGACGCGGCCCGGCCAATCCAGACCGCATCGGCGGCGCGCACGGTGTCAGGGTAGCGGTCCAGCAGGTAGCCGGGTTCGCCGGCGCTGCCGTAGTCGTTGTCGTCGGCATAATTGTCGATAGCCGTAGTAATTCTTCCCACTGCTATCCGATGCGGGTCTCCCGCAGCCATCTTTTCAACCAGTACTCTGTGGATGAGCTCGTACCGCTTGCCTCACGGGACACACCCCTCACCCTAGCCCTCTCCCGCGGGAGAGGGGACCGTCTCCGAAGAATGAAAATGCTCTGGTCATCATGTCTCTCGTCATTCCTGCTTTCGCGTGAATCTACTATACTCGGTACTGGACTCTCGCTTTCGCGGGAGGACGGGGGATACGGGAAGGATAGGGGAAGTGGGATTAGTGAGGGGAAACGGAGGTGGCGATGGGGAATTTTCAAATGCTCTCTGAGCCGTTAGCGGTGAGCAGGATTGTTGGCGTCTCCTGAGTCAGGGTGCTCGTATTGGATAGAGGAGGAAAGTATCTCGCCGGGCGTCTCCCGTGGTTCACGGCATCGCTCACGGCTCTCGCGTTTAGAACATTTATTCGGGGGGGGGGGGGTAAATCCGATACTGCAGCTGGCGGCAGCCCTTGCCGCAGTACTGTTGATGCAGATGACACTGGCAACGCCGAATGCCGCGGCGCAAGGCACGGGCATCAGCGTCTCCCCACCGAACTTCGCGCTGGAGGCCCAGCCGGGACAGGTGGTGTCCCAGGAAATTGTGGTGTCGAATCACGGCGGCGGCGAGCTTCCCATCAGGATAGATGCGGCGGGCTTTGAGCCAGCGGGCAGTCTCGGCCAAGCCACGATAATCAACCAACAGACGGATGTGGTTACTTGGACGCTGGTCAGCCCCAAGGAGTTCATCCTCAAGCCGGGCGGCCGGCAGACGGTCACCTTCCTGATTGACGTGCCGCCGGACGCCCCGCCCGGCGGTCATTACCTTTCAATACTGGCGTCGTTGGGCATCGACGGCGCCGGGGCGGGCGGCGTCTCGGTGGGGCAGCGCGTGGGCGTGCTCATACTGCTGCGCGTCGCTGGCGAGGTGAAAGAGGACCTGCACATCGCTTCCTTCACCGGGCCGGGCTTCACGGCCCGGGGCCCGGTTACCTTTGACCTGCTGGCGCGCAATTTGGGCAACGTCCACCTGCGGCCCGCCGGCGTCATCACCATCACCAGCATGTTCGGGGGCGAAGTAGCGCGGTTGCCCGTCCCGGAGGAGAACATCCTGCCGGGGTCGGAGCGCGCCTTTGCCGTCACTTGGGACGCTGGCTGGCGGATTGGCTGGTTCACCGCCGAGTACCTTGGCATCTACGGGGCGCGGAACTCCGAGGTGAGAGACCGCGCCACGGTGGTTATCTTCCCGTGGTACGTCGTGCTCCCGCCCCTCGCCGTGCTGACGCTGGTATTGTTCGCGGGAATACGCGGCCGTCGGCGAATTCGCCGCAGTATCGCCGTACTCCTGGGGAAGGAGTGAACCGCCCGTCTCCAAGACGAAACCCGGGGCCGGAAATCCTCAGCAGGGGGTAAGCGTCCCGGTTAATTCGCGGGGCAGCAAAAAGGGCTGATGCCGGGGCTGACCTGAATACCGGCGCAAGGGGCCAGGCTGCGAACCGAGTATACTCTCCTTCCTAAGTGAGCTTCAGGATGGCTATGGTGGCCCCAAAGCCAACCCCCATAGCCCCGACGGTCCAACGAAGCAACCGGCTCTCAACGGCGACAATATCGGTCTTGAGATTGGCGATACTGGTTTCGAGTCTGGCTTCGAGCTTGGCAATATCTGCCTTGAGACTGGCGATATCGGCTTTGGTAGCCATGTGTTCGAAAGCGCCCTCGAGGCGGCTGACCCGTTGCTCCATCATTGCCATGTAATCCCCGGTGACCACGAAGCCGCCCCTTTTTACTGGCAAGGGTAGCACATGGGTGTGCTGTCCAACCCAACGCTAGCAGAATCGCTTGCCAGCGTCAATTGAGATGTTGACGTGCGCAGGGCGTTTCCAAAGTCCTTTCCCATAGGGAATGAAAGGGGCCAACCTTGACTTCCCCCGATATTTCATGGATTCTGGCCTATGCTGGAAACGCGGATGGCTTGGTGAAGACCATGTGAGAGGATGAAAATCGCCTATTTTCATTGTAATCCTGGGACCGGTAATCTTGGGACCGGCGCTTTCAACGCGGCCCGGACCGCCCGGCGCGGGGGGCGCATCCTCTGGGTTGCCCCCATTGTCACGCTGACCATCGGCATCGTCTGGGCACTCGCCGCGACGCCCGCCCGCGCCGACGGCTTGGTCAATCTGAGCGTCCTCTTGACGTCCCTTGCGCCGGGCCACGCCAACACCGGCGTCCTCGTCAGCTTCACAATCGAGGAGGGCGGCCCGGCCCTTGCCGCATCCGATTACATCCGTATCCGCTTTGACGACGGCTTCTCCAACGTCAGCCGGCCCACCGGGGGCAGCGGCTGGACGGGCGAGCCGGACTCCGGCGTCTCCGGCAACACGGCCTTCGTGACCGGGGTGTCCGCCTCCCCCGGCGCGGTGATTACCATAACCGGCGTGACCGTAACCAACCCGCCGTCCGGCGCCGGGCGCGGCGTCAGCGTGGAGTTTGCCCGGAGTCTGGTCAATGGCAGCCCGTTCGCTTCCGCCTCCACCCAAGCGACCGGATATGAAATCGGCGTCTCCGGCACCGTCCCCGGCACGGACCTGCGCGTCATGGGCATCACCTCGCCCAGGGCGCTGGTCGGCGTGGTCGCCCTGGAGCTGATTGTTGGCATGGCCCTCGCCAACGTAAACGGAGAGTTCGACAGGGTGTTCAGCATCTCGTCCCTGCCGGGCCTGACGCACGGTCAGGAGGTCTCTTTCACCCTGACCGCGCAGGACACGGAGGGGCTGCGGGCCGCGCCGCTGGAAGTGAAGGCCGTGATCAGGCTGGCCCAGGAAAACGGCTTGGAATGGGTCATCCTGCCCCCTACGGTCCGGCTGAGCGCTGCGGTTATTTACCCGGCCGACGATCTGACCGTCTCCGGCAGAGGCGCGCCGGACAGCGACATCGTGCTTTTAGTTGACGGGACACCGTATCAAAGCACAGTCGACGCCGACGCGGACGGTCAATGGATGCAGACGCTGCGGGGGCCGTGGAGCGTCGGCAGCCATGAGGTCCAAGTCATCAACCAGGACGGCATGGGCCGGATTAGCGAGGCGACCTCCGCCCGGTTCACGGTGAGAACCAGGCCAGGGACCACGGCGCCCAGGCCCGTTACCCCCACTCCTCCCGGGACGGACCTGCGCATCATGGGATTACCTCACCCGGGGCGCTGGTCGGCGTGGCCGCCCAGGACGTGATTGTGGGCATCGCCACAGCCGGCAGGGACGGACGGTTCGACAGCGTATTCGGCCTCCTGCCAGCGCTCGATATAATGGACGGCCAGGAGGTTGCCTTCACCCTCACCGCGCAGGACACGGAGGGACTGCGGGCCGCGCCGTTGGAAGTGAAGGCCGTGATCAGGCTGGCCCGGGAAAACGGCTTGGGATGGGTCATCCTGCCCCCTACGGTCAGGCTGAGCGCGACGGTTATTGACTCGGCCGACGACCTGACCGTCTCCGGCAAAGGCGCGCCGGACAGCGACATCGTGCTTTTGGTTGACAGGACGCCGCATCAAAGCACAGTTGGGACCGGCGCGGACGGTCAATGGATGCAGACGCTGCGGGGGCCGTGGAAGGTCGGCAGCCACGAGGTCCAAGCCATCAACCAGGACGGCATGGGCAGTAGAAGCGAGGCGACCTCCGCCCGGTTCACAGTGAGAACCAAGCCGGAGTTCCCGGTACCTTCCCCAGTCCCCAGTACCAGAACCCCCACGCCCACACTGGCTCCCACACCCACGCCCACCCCCATCCTCACACTGCCTCCCATACGCAGGCCCGCCCGTGGCGGAGGAGGCGGGGGCGGGGCAGCGGCGGCGCCCCGGACGCCCACCCCCGCCGTTGTCCAAGCGGCGCCACCGCCCCGGACGCCCACTCCTACCATCGTTCCGACGGTGACGCCGGCCCCGACGTCCACCCCCGTCATCGTCCCAACGGCGATGCCAACCCCCACGTCCACGCCTTTCGTTGTCCTGGCGGTGACACCAACCCGGATGCCAACGCCCCTTCCCACCAGCAGCCCGCGCCCTTCGCCTACCACCACGACCGCACCGTCAACGCCGATGCCCAAGGCTACGCCAACGCTCGCGCCGGTTCCCACCGCCACGGCGGTCCCCTTGCTTCCCCCGACACCCACGCCGGAGGCAGACCGGTGGTGGCCCGGCTGGCCCGCCCTGGCCGCGCTAATCATACTACCGCTGCTTCTTGGGGTCCTGGCTTTTGCGGCCATCCGGTGGTGGCAACAACGGAGATTGACGCCGCCCGGCGCCCGGTGGTGAGGACAATAGAGGCGCGTCCCCCGGTTGCGCTGGACGATTGTGATTATGCGGAAGACGATTTACATACCAGCCGCCGGACTCGCCGCCCTGCTCGTGCTCATGGCCGCCCTGCTGGCCGCCGGCCTGTCGGCGCCCGGCGCAGTTGCCCACGCCCCGGCCCAAGCCGATGACGAGCTGGCCGTAATACTCGAGAAGTCCGTCGGCGGTGTGTACGAGACTCTCGCCGCCAACGACACTTTCGCCCTGCGGGAGGGCGAAGAGTTCGAGTACCGGATGAAGTTGAATAGGGCGCCTGCGGGTGAAGTTACGGTCCGGTTGATGCCCACGCTAAAGGGCGCCGACCCCGGAACAGGCATGGGCAAACTCGCGGTAACGCCGGATACACTGACCTTCCAGCCCGGGGACGCCGAAACGTTCCAGGAAGTAACGGTCACCGCTGTCCCGGACCGCGGCTACCAGGACGAACAGGTGTACATCATCCACGAGGTCAGCGGAGGGGATTTCGGGGGCGTCTGGGTTGCTCCCATCTTCTTCAGGGTCGTCGAGTCCAAGCCGTCCCCGGAGTTCTCGCACACGGCGCTCGAAATGCGAGAGGACGACACCACCGAATACACGGTGAAACTGCTCTCGGACCCCGGCAGCGATATAACGATGGATGTGCAACCCGCCCAGAGACTCGCCGCAAGTCCACCGTTTCTGACCTTCACCCCGGACGATTGGGGATCCCCCCATCCGGTCCAAGTCGTCCACGATGCGGCAACGGGAGAACCCGGCGGGTACGTCGAACACAATTTTGCCCAATCCAGGGCATCGGTCAGAGCGAGAGTTTGGCCCAATACCCAGGGCATCGCGCTTTCTGCCGAAAATTTCAGCGTTCAGCGGGGCGGCGTCATCGTCTATACGGCGGCGCTGGCGGCCTGGCACGGCGGCAAAGTTGTCATACGGATTACGGACGCCGGCGGCTGCGGCATCACCTTTTCCCCGGAAAGGCTGGAATTCGAGAGCCATAATTGGAACGAGCAGCAGGCCGTCACGGCGAACGTCTCGAAGACTGCGGCGCCGGGAGACTGCCAAATCAGCCATACCGCCGATAGCGGCAGCAGCCAGGGGGACGTTACCCCCTTCGAGGCCACCGCCACCATTACGGTTACCGCCGGCGGTCCCGATGAGCTGCCAGGCGTAGAACTGACCGGAATTCCGCCAACGTTCAGTCCGCTCGAAGGCACTGGGTTCATTTACAGACTGGACGTGAACCCCGGGGAAGGCCCGTCCGCAACGGTCACGTTCCGCAGCGATAATAGCGATGTTAGTCTGTCGCGGACCGAGAACGTATTCAATAGCGACGCCTCCTTTGCCGTCAACACAACCGTCACTGCGGAACAGGAACCTGACGCGGTGGACGGCCCGTTCAATATCTCCCACAGCGTCAAGGGCAACAACATTGCCATCGTGTCCGCCGTTGTTGTCGACGACGACCGGATGGGCATCTCCGCGTCGCCGAGCGCGGTGAGAGTGGTCGAAGGCAGCGAGGTCGGGTACGGCTTACGGTTGAGCGCCCAGCCGCGGGAGAACATGTTCGTCGCCATCCGGGCTCCTCTCGGCCAGGATGTAATAAACGTAAACGGCGACTGCGGTGTCGGCGACCCGGGACCGCTGCTGACCTTCACCCCGGACAATTGGGACTCCACCCAAACCGTTAGAGTCGCCGCCTGCGATGACCTCGCGGAAGACGACCACGAGCGGGAAATCAACCTTATAGGCTCTAACGACCCTTCCTGCACCTCCCAGGATTCCTGTAGGCGTCCGGGGGTCCGCTTCCTCGAAGGGAATGTATGGGTAGAGGTTATTGACGACGATACTTCCGGCCTGACCCTTTCTGCGAGCGCCCTTCTGCTCGTGAATGAGGGCGAGTCCAATTCCTATACGGTCAAGATGGACTACCCTCCCGGGGAAGAGGTCACCGTTTCGATTAGCGGCTCCAGCGACGAAGTCCAGATTTCGCCGCAATCGTTGACGTTCACCCCTGACGATTGGAGCGCCCCCCAGTTGGTTACCGTCACAGCCCCGGAAGACGTTGACTATTTCGATGAAGAGGTCACCCTCACGCACGGAACGTCGTTCTCGGACATCGTCTCCTTGCTCACTGTCAAGGTCGAGGACAATGACCAAAGACCGGCCTTCGTCTTTGGCGGCTGCAACAGGTTGGACATCGGCAACGAGTGTTATCTCTCGAACGTGCCTGAAGGAGGCAGCCGCGAATACACCATCGGGCTGGACCGGCCGCCCTTGGAAGATATTGCCGTCAGCATATCCAGCGACGCTTTGGCTTTCGTCACCCCGTCGCCGACAGAGCTTACCTTCACCCCCGACGACTGGGCCGCCCGGACAGTGCGGGTCACTGTCGGTCCGGGGTCGCCGGGGACGGCCACGCTCACCCACAATGCCACCGGCTCAGGCTTCACTAGCGGAGAACGGATTGGCCGGGTCATTGTCATGAGGGACGCCAGGCCGGGCTTTTACTTTCCCCGGTGCGCTCCCCCTCCCGTATTCACCGACGTGGCCGAATGCAGCATCTCGAACATTCCGCAGGGACAGTCCGGCAGCTACGGGATGAGGCTGAGGAGGCGTCCGGCAAACGATGTCGACGTCACGGTGACCCACGGAGGCGATTCCCATGTGGACTTGAAGCAGACGGCCGACGGAGAGCCTTCGGACAGTCTCATGTTCACCTTCACCCGCGACAACTGGGACCAGGAACAGTTCGCATACTTCACCGCCCATGACACCGGTGACCCTGGGGAAGTGGCAGACACCCTCCTCCACAGTGCCAACGGCGCGGGCTACGGAAACCAGGCGGTAGGCCGGTTCACTATCGGGGTCGTAGACCGGGACCGAGCGCCGCCGATGGCGGTTGCAGTGCGCGACGGCCTGCACCCGATGGAGGACGCGGACTTCAACGACGGCTCCCTGACCACGCTGTCGGCCAACTGGACTTTCGATGATACCGCCATCGAATACCTCTACGCCGTGGGGACCACGTGCGGCGGGATGGAAATAGCCGAGTGGACGACGGACTGGCAGACCGGAACGAGCGTTACGCTCACCGGACTTTCCCTGCACACGGGCCAGACCTACTACTTCAGCGTCCGCGCCAGAGACGCCAACGGCAACGAGTCGATTGTCTCCGGCGGGGATAGCTGCGCCGCCGACGGGCCCTCGTCCGACGGGCAGGCCGTCCTGCCTCTCCTGGATGTGTCGGTCAGCCCGACGCTGATTGAAGCGGGGCGCATATCCGAGGACCCCGAGCGCACCATCACGCTCACCATTGTCACCAACGCCCACCACGGTTTCCGCGCCCTGATGTACCGGACAGAAAGTGACCTGCCCGACTTCACCGGCGGGACCTACGACAACCCGGCGGCATGGACTACATTGGCGGACGGCCTCGCCTTCAGCGTCGGCGATTGCGACGTGAACGGCGGCAAGTTCTGGTCAATGCCCAACTGCGGCGGCGAGCGCCGCTTCGCCCCCATAACCCGCAACTCCCCCGGCAACGTAATCGCCGACCACACCGCGTTGGTAGACGGCGCCACCGGCCCGGTGAGACAGTCCTACGAGATACTGCTGCGTGCGCCGACGTCGGGCGGCCAGTCCGGCGACGGCGCCATTACTGTCCTCATAATCCAGGTCGTCGCGGGGTACTGAGGGGGCGCTCAATCAGGCCGTGCCGTTAAGGCTGGGCGCGCTGGCTTGACCTCCCGGCGCCTTGGTGCAAGAATCTAAAGCGTCCCGTCCAAAGACGTATGGCAGCTAAACATTTCGAGGAGGCTTGGCCATGAAGTGGTGCAGGTTCAGATCGGGAGATAACGTGGCCTTTGGCATTATCGAAGACGACACCGTTATAGAGGTCCAAGGAAGCCCCTTCGATTCCTACGAGAGGACCTCCAACACCCATGCCCTAAGCTCGGTAAAGTTGGACGTTCCGGTGATACCGGCGACTTTCTATGCCGCCGGCATCAACTACCCGGAGCACGTCACTTGGGCGGCCAGCCGGGTCGGCACCCAACCCAATCTGCCCAAGAAAGCCGATGTGGGCTATCGCGCGGTTAACGCCCTGATCCCCACCGAGGAGCCGATTATTGTGCCCAAGGACGCCACCGAAGAGGTGCAGTATGAGGGCGAGTTAGTGGCCGTGATCGGGAAGCAGTGCAAGAACATCTCTGAAGACGATGTCTTGGACCATCTCTTGGGGTTTACCATCGGCAACGACGTTAGCGAGCGCACCTGGCAGCGGGGGGACCGTACCCTATGGCGGGCCAAGAACACCGATACCTTCAAGCCCATGGGGCCCTGGATCGTTACCGGCCTGGAGCCCGACGACCTCCACTGCACTATCACCCTCAGCGACCGGGTGGTGTGCGAGTACGACGTATCCACCGCCATCTTCGGGGTGCGTACTTTCATCAGCGAGATGAGCAAATACCTAACGCTGTATCCCGGGGACGTGTTGTGGATGGGGACCGAGGGTGCCACCGAAAACATGAAAGACGGTGATGTTATCGAGATCGCGTTCAGCGAAATCGGCACCCTGCGCAATCAGGTGGTCTGGGAACGCTAACCGCTCCGGCCTCAAGCCGTTGACTCTAGGGCATTGGGGCCCACCCAAGACCTGTGGATGTTACGGGCTTGGGTGGGTCATATCTCGACGCCGGTTTCCGCTGCCCAGGCCTGCACCCCGCGACGGAAAGCCAATGCCCCCATCGGCATAATCACCGCTTGCAGCGCCTCTAGGATTTCCCGGGGCGTGGCCCCTTCCCGGAGGGCGACCCGCACGTGGGCTTGAATCTGTTCCACGTCGGCCCTAAGCGCCGCCTCCACCGCCACTTGGAGCAACTCCTTGGTCTTGCGGTCCAGCAAGCGCTCCCCGGTATAGGTAGCCTCGATGAACTCGTTATACTTTTTCGCCCACTCTAGGTCCGCGTCCGCCATAATCCGGTGCATTTCCAGCGAATAACCCCGGTTTTCTTGGGCCTTTTCCAGGAAGGCTTGGGCTTCATCGGTAGACATCTGCTCTTCTCCTTATTGAGGGTGTCTAATAAGTCCTCGCAACCGGTCACCCTGAGCCTTTCGGCTGCGCTCAAGATAAACTCAGCGAAAGGTCTAAACTCCTTGCCTTCTCAGGTGTTGCTGCTGCCAAGAATTTTAGATTCCTCACTTCGTTCGGAATGACAGGGCCTGTCCTGAGCCTGTCGAAGGGATGGGCCACTATGATCTTTGACACCCTATTGGAGTTCAAAGATCATAGTGGCGGCGGGCAGCCGCTTGGCGTTCATTGTTCTGCTGGAACAGGTCGGGGTGGCTACCCCGGGCCAACGCCAAATAGTAGGTGAATAGCTGCAACGGCAGCACGTAGATGAAGGGGCTCCAAAAGTCCGGCATGGAAGGGAGGGCAAACGTCTCAGTAGCCAGGCCAGCCAATAGGGAGTCCCCTTCTTGGACTAAAGCCCACACTGGCGCGCCCACTTCCATCGAGGCCCGGGCAATGTTTATGGCCCGTTCGTAGCCGGGACCCGGCGGCGCAATTAACGTGACCAAGCAGCGTTGGTCCACCGAGCAAAACGGGCCATGAAGGAGTTGCTCAACTTGTAGCCCTTCGCTATCGGAGGCGCTGGTCTCCTTAATCTTGAGCGCCACCTCGTAGGCATTGGCGGTATTGGGCCCCCAACCCACGCAGATGAACCGGTTGCGGCTTTGAAAACGCCGGGCGGCGTCTTGTATCCGGCTCCGCTGCGCTAGCACTTGACTCACTTGTTGCGGCACTTCCTCTAGTTGGGCTCTCAGCAGCGGCACCTCCTCACTGTTGTCCATCCAACTGCCCACCGCACTGGACAGCAGCGCCAGTACGGTTAACGCAGCAGTGTAGCTGACGGTAAAAGCGGCGGAACGTTCCTGCTCCACGGTGTTCAGCACGTCATCGGCCACTTGAATCCGCGGTCCTGGATCGGTAGAGGTGATGGACACGGTGTAAGCGCCCGCGGCGTTGGCCATTTCCAGAGCTTGAAAGGAGTAGGTCTTGGTGCCCCGGTGGCTAATAACGATTACGGCGTCTTGGCTGGCCAAGGGAGGAGGGTAGGAGCAAAACTCAAAGGAGTGCCAGGCTTGGACCCCCATCAACCGGGCGCAAAACCGGCGAAACCAGTGTTCGGCTACCAACGCCGCGTGCCATGAAGTGCCGATGCCAACCAAGTATAAACGCCGTCTTCTGGCCAAGGTGGCCGCGACTTGCTGCACGGTAGTCCCGTGCCTCCGCAACACGTCCTCGATGGCCTGCGGCTGGGCCAAGATCGCGTCGTACATGAAATAGGGGTGCCCTCGCCGAATCTCCTGCTCTTGCGTCATCGTCATCCTCTCCGGCAGCTTCTCTGGGCAAGTTGAATTGTAGCTTCCGGCGGCGTACTTCACCAGATGCCGGGTATTGGCGCATGTTACAATTGGCTGAGCAATAATCTCCACCAGTCACAAGAAAGGTACGTAGCTTGGGTACAGACACGAACTTTCCGCCCCAGTACTTCGAGCGGGTGGACGAAGCCGACGACAGCGAGTTCTACTCATTTCCTCGCTTGGTGGTGCATATCGACGACAACGCCATCGCGGCGGTAGGGCGGATGTTCCGAGATTTGATACCGCTAGACTCCGAGGTGTTGGACCTGATGAGTAGCTGGCGTTCCCACTGGCCGGCGGGGCATCCGAAACGGCGGATGGTCGGGCTGGGGTTAAACGCCCCGGAAATGGAGGACAATCCGGACCTTGACCACTATGTGGTGCACAACGTCAACAAGGACCCGGTCCTCCCCTTCGAGGATGAGTCCTTTGACGCGGTAGTGATAACCGTGTCGGCCCAATACTTGACCCGCCCCATCGAGACCTTTCAGCAAATCAACCGAATTCTCCGGCCCGGCGGCCGGTTCATCGTGACCTTCTCCAACCGTATGTTCCCCACCAAGGCAGTGCTGATTTGGCGGCAGTCTTCAGACCGCGGCCGGGCGGAACTGGTGTCTTCCTACATGGAGGCCGCGGGAAACTTCAGCGATATTCGGGCCGGATTCGTAAACCCTGACGACAGCCCGCCCGCCGACCCGTTGTTTGCTGTCACTTGCCGTAAAGATGAAGCCGCCTCCGAATAGCTTGCGCCGTAACTGTTCGAGTTAGTGAGCGCACTGATCGGAACCGCTCATTCTTTCGACAAGCTCAGGACAGGCCTTGGGCGTAGCGCTCCATACGCCCGCTCATCCTGAGCCCTTCGGCAAGCTCAGGGCAGGCGAAGCGCAGCGGAGTCGAAGGACTCTCTTTAATGTGGACGGCCCTTCGGCAGGCTCAGGGTTCAGGGTGAGCGGGAGGGAGGCTTAGGTCCAAAAACTAAAAGACCTTGGGCTCCCGCCTGGGCGGCACGGCTGCCAGCGCCACCACCGACGCCAATGCGACCATTGCTCCGAGACCGAAAAAGGCCGTGCTATAGTCGCCGCTGGCATCAAAAGCGAGGCCCGCTATAACCGGCCCGACCATCTGCCCGCCGATCTGCGCCGATAGAGTGACTCCGCGGATGCTGCCCAAATGCAGCCGTCCGTAGTAGTCCGCCCATGCCAGGCGCAACAGCAAGTGGGCTCCGCCAATCCCTACGCCAAAGGCCGCCGCGGCCGGTATCCCCCAGCCAAGGGTTGAGCTGGCCCCGGTACCGGCTACCCCCAAGGCCACGGACAGCCCCGCCAAGGAAATGACAGTTCGCAGCGGTATCCGGCCTGCCAGACCGGACCACAGGAACCCTCCGATCACCTGAGACAACGCGAAGGTGCTCGGCATCACCACTGCGGCGCCCGGTCCCAAACCCTCGTTAATGTAGTGGGCCGCCTGATGGAGCGCCACTCCGCCTTGGGCCATAAACACCGCCGCCGAGAACGCTGCCAACAGCCAGAAGGCCCGCGTGCGGAACGCCTCCCCAAGGGTGAAATTCGGCTCCATCGCCACAGTTTGGCGAGGTTGGGGCAGACCGGAAGGGCCAATCTCCCGGCCGGGTGGTGGCGCGGGCGCGGGATCAACCTCCAGCCCCAAGTCCTCGGGGCGGCGGGCCATCATCAGCGACGGGACTACGCCAACGCAGATGGTGTACACCCCCAGCGCCAACCAAGCCGTCTGCCAGTTCCAACCACTGATCAGCACTTGGACCACCGGCGGCATGGCCGCCAAGCCCGTTCCCTGGGAGGCCCCCAGGATGGCCAGAGTCAGGGAGCGGCGCCTGACAAACCAGTTGCTAACTGCGGTGGCCGTGCCCAGCTCCAAGGGACTAGCAAAGAGCATACGGCCCGGAATGTACAGAGCATAGAACGTCCAGGCTTGGCTAACTGCGGAGAGTCCTACGGCGCAGAGGCCCATCAGCGCCGAGGCGGCGGCTACCACCGCGCCCGAACCGTGCCGGTCGATCAAGCGCCCCACCACCGGGGAGGCAGCCACCGCCACCAGGCCTCCCAAGCTGAGGGCCCCGGAAAATAACCCCCGCGACCAGCCCAACTCTTCGGTCATCGGGACGACAAACACCGATAAAGTGGTGGCCGCCATGAGCGGCCTAGCCGAGTAGCTGCTCAGCGCGGCGGCAGCAAGAACAATCCACCCGTAATAGAAGGGCGCCGCACCGGCCATGCGGCGCTGCGGTCCGTTAGCCATCGGACGGGAACCACGGCCCGAAGCGGGCCAAGTCTACCTCGGCCAACCGGCAGGTTGGGTCGCACCTTATGTTCTTACTCATTGGCATAAACTCAGGGTCTTTCAGTTGTCACCCTGAGCGCAGCGAAGGGTCTGAAATCCTCCCCATTCCAACCATTTTGCCGCCGAAAAACTTTAGATTCTTCGTCGCAAGCTCCTCAGAATAACGTTGTAGAGGGTTACTGAACCACTCCAACATGAAAACTGAAAGACCCTGGGCATAAACCGGGCCCGGTATGTATGCTCGGCGGCTTTCATCTATACTGGGTCCATCAGTTTCTTTTGCACATTACTTTTCGCCGAACTGGGACCAGTGGAATATTATGCCACGAATCTTTAGGCTGGCTCTGGCCCAAATCAACACCACGGTTGGCGACATCCCCGGAAATACCGCTTTGATGTTGTCTTACTTGGAGCAGGCCCGAGAGTACCAGGCCGACCTGATCGCCTTTCCCGAGATGGCTACCACCGGCTACCCCCCCGAAGACCTCCTTTTTAAGACTTCCTTCCTTCGTGACAACGTGGCGGCCATGGAGAAAGTGGTTGCCAGCGCCCGAGGCATTGCCGTCGTGGTGGGCTATGTCGACCTGGCGAATGACATATCCAACGCGGCAGCCTTGGGGCACGAGGGCCAGGTTATCGACACCTACCGGAAGATGTACCTACCCAACTACGGCGTATTTGACGAAGACCGCTACTTCCGCCGGGGCGACACCTGTCCGGTGTACGTAATCAACGGGGTGGGTGTAGGGGTAAACATCTGCGAGGACGTCTGGTACCCGGTGGGGCCCATCGCGGTCCAGCGGGATGCCGGGGCCGAGCTAATCGTAAACATCAACGCCTCGCCGTTCCACTCTGGCAAACGGGCTTATCGGGAAAAAATGATCGCCACCAGGGCTGCGGACAACGAGCTATTCGTGGCCCATCTGAATGCGGTGGGGGCCCAAGACGAGCTGGTGTTCGACGGCGCCAGCGTGGTCTGCGACATGAGCGGCGAGGTAATAACCCGGGGTCCCGCCTTCCAGGAGTCCTTGGTCCTAGTCGATCTGGACATCGAGGCGGTGTTTCGTACTCGATTGCGCGACCCTCGGCCCCGAAAAGAGAACCCAACCATCCTGCGAGAGATTGGCCGGTCCCGGGTGCTCCAAGTCTCCCGGTTTCATTCCAAGCAACGCCCGCCGCTGCCCGAACCGGACGGTGTAACGGGCATGGACGAAGTTGAAGAGGTCTACCACGCCTTGGTGCTGGGGACTCGGGACTATCTGGGGAAGTCGGGCTTTAAGAAAGCGATGATCGGGCTTTCCGGTGGGATAGACTCGGCCCTCACCGCCACCGTTGCGGTAGACGCATTGGGTAAGGACAACGTCGTCGGCATCGCCATGCCTTCCCGCTACTCTTCCGAGGGCAGCGTCAGCGACGCCAAGGAGCTTTCCAGCAACCTGGGCATCGACCTCTGGACTGTACCCATCGAACCGGCGCACTTGGCCTTTGCCGACATGCTGGACCCGTACTTCCAAGACACCGAGCCCAACGTTGCCGAAGAAAACGTTCAAGCCCGCATTCGCGGCAACGTGCTGATGACCATCTCCAACAAGTTCGGCTGGATGGTGCTGACTACCGGGAACAAGAGCGAGATGGCTATGGGCTACGCCACTCTCTACGGTGACATGGCCGGCGGCTTTGCCGTGATTAAAGACGTACCCAAGACGCTGGTCTACCAACTGTGCCAGTGGCGCAACCGGCACGGTACACCCCCTGACGCGATTCCTCAGTCCATAATCGACAAGCCGCCTTCGGCGGAACTGAAAGAGGACCAACTGGACCAGGACAGCCTGCCTCCCTACGACGTGCTGGACCCGGTGGTCCGCGCTTATGTCGAGGAAGACTACAGCTACCAAGAAATGGTAGAGATGGGTTTCGACCCCCAGGTGGTGCGGCAGGTGATCAGCTTGGTTGACCGCAACGAGTACAAGCGCCGCCAAGCGCCGCCCGGCGTAAAAATCACCCCGCGGGCTTTCGGCAAAGACCGGCGCCTCCCTATCATAAACCGCTACCGGCAGTTGTAGCTGGTGGTTACTTTCTTAGCCCAATCAATCCCAGTGGGAGGATATCAAAGGAGACCTAGCCTCCTGAGGTCTTCTAAGTTCCATTTGGCTTGGTCACGAATCATCCGCTGGAGCAGCTTCAAGCCAAAGGTCTGTCCTGGACTGTGAAACGTAACCGTTACCCTTCGGCCGTCGGGGTGACGGAACCGCTGATGGCTGCCCGAGCTGTTTCTAAGCTCAAATCCATCTCTGTAAAGTGCACTAATAATCTCGCGGGCTGATAAGCTGCGAAGCTTGCCCCACGGGACCAGCATTGATTAGTTAGATAGTGATTGCCACTTGATGGCTGGAAGACACCGCCACCTCTCCTAAAGAATCGTCGGGGACTGGTTCCTGGTCCTCAACCAATTCTTGAAGCACCATCTCGATTACTTCGCGGATATGCTGCAACGCCTCCTCTATACTGTATCCTCAAGTTGTCGCCGCATATTTTTCCAGGGACGGGCAAGAGGCAATCCACCGGTCTTCGTCAGGCTCTACTACGACGCGAAAAACGTATGTAGACATATCCACTCCTAGATCGGCTCTCGATGATCCAACATGCTCACCCAGGACCAGCTCTACACTTCTTGAGTAGGCTCAGGAATTCTCGAGAGTACGCTCTAAGCAGCCCTACCTCGGTCTTGAGGCATCGAAGAATCGGAGAACCGCTGGCAGTCTTCTGACTGTATCACAATTAAGTATTCGTCTCAGTCCAGTCCTGGGGTGAAACTTTTAGCGCACCCTCACCTACTCACCAACTTCGATCACCAACTCGATTTCTACGCAGCTTCCCAGAGGCAAGCCGCCCATTCCGACGGCGGAGCGGGCGTGACGTCCTTGGTCTCCATACAACTCCACTAACAGGTCAGAGGCCCCGTTCCCTACAATGAAGTGCCGCCCGAACTCCGGGTCGGCGTTCACCATCACCAGCAGCTTTACAACCTGGCGCACTTGGTCCAAGTCGCCCAGCGCGGCCTTGATGGATGACAAACAATTAAGCATCGTGAGTTTGGCCGCTTCGTATCCCTGTTCTTCCGACACTTCTCGGCCCAGCTTGCCAGCATTTAGCACTGTACCATCCCGTTGAAAGGGAATGTGTCCGGCGACGAACAACAGGTTGCCCGTCCGCACCGAGGAAACGTAATTGGCAACCGGCGCTAGCTGCGGGGGCAACTCCAAGCCCATGTCGGACAATTTTTGCTCGATTCGCAACTCCTACCTCCCAAAAACTTACTGCTAGCCTAGCCATAGCAATCACTACCGAAGCCGGAAGTCCGGTTAACCTGATCAATGGCCTCGACCGAAAGTAACCCTGCCTGAGTGACCAAGGGCGGCGCGCTTATATGAGCTAAGCAACCGGGGGGTTACTCGCAGGCATTCTTCTAACCGAATTCCGCCGCCACCTTTCCCATCTCGGTAGTGTCGTAGCCGCCCATGGCGTCTACTTCTTGGCGGAAGTTGGGTCTTCCATTAGCTCTCGCAAGGGCCGGAGCAAATCGCTATCGAAGAAGGCGCGGGGCACCACCAGATCGTAGCGTTCCTTGAACAAGGGTATGAAATCCACCTCAAGGGCCCTCGCCGCGCTCATGATCCCCAAGCCGGTGTCGGCAGACCCTCCTTTGACCGCCGCCACCGCCACCGCCACCGCCACCGCCAGATGGCTGTACTCCTCCCGGCTGTAGCCGCGGATCTCGTCGGAAGCAAGGCCCATTTGCTTCAGGTTGTAGTCCAGAAGGACCCGAGTCCCCGAGCCCCGCTGCCGGTTGACAAAGCTAATATTACAACGACGGTTCAAGGAGGGACGTGTGGGGAGGCACGAAGGGCGGCTCGACGCTTGGCATGGGAGTGTCTGGCCCGCTCGTTGCATTCTTGCGTCTCCTCCAGCCACCGCAGCAGTTCAGCCGGCCCGAACCGTTCCCGGGGCAGCATCTCCCGCACCACCCGGTAGACCTGCGGTCTCGTGATCCGGGGCATCTTTTCCCCCCCAAGCCTGTTGCAGGCTCAGGAGAAACGCTCCGCCCAGCAGGCACAGGGCGACGTGATGATGCCATCCCGCCCAGGTGCGGGTCTCGTACTCGTCCAGCCCCACGTTGCTCTTTTCCGTCTCGAACTCCGTTTCTATGCGCCACCGGGAGCCACCCACGTATGCCAGGGTCTCCAGGGGAGTATCCTCCGGATCGTTGGACAGGTAGTAGCGGGGCTCGCTGCCGTCCAGGTTCCGGCGGTAAATGGCCCAGTGGATTTCGCCAGGCTTCCGCCTGCTGGTTGGACGCACCCTCTGAGCGCTGAACAGGTAGCTGCGGGGACCCTGGCTTCCCTCGGCCACCGTAATCTCACGCCAGGCCTCCTCCGGCAATTCATCGCTGCGCTGCTCCATGGTCCGGCGCTGACCGTCTCGCAACTTGGGTTTGCGGGGACGCCCGAATCCCTGATGCTCCGGCCTGGTCCAGGCTGGCTCCAGCGGCCAGACCGTGGTGCCGCCGGGAACGTCCAGCACGTAGCGCATCCCCAGCGCCGCCAGTCCCTCACGGAAGGACGGCGACATCCCGAAGGCGTCGTCCCCCGCAACCCATCCGGCCCTCAGATGTCCCCGCTCCAAGGCCCGCTCCACCATCTTCAGCGCCAATTGGGTCTTCGACTGGTAGCCCTGCCTCTCCTCCGGAACCCCCGCCGCCTCACACCGGTCTTGGTCCGAGGTCCAGCTCTCCGGCAGATAAAGCCGTTTGTCCACCAGGGCCCGTCCCAGCGGGCTGACGTAGGCGAGGAACATTCCGGCCTGGAGCTGGCCACCTTGCCCAGCCTCCCGCAATACTGACGGGCCACTCCCACGGACTTCCTGCCCTGCTTCGGGAAGTCGCTGCCGTCCAGCACCCACACCGCATCCGGATGTCCCAGCCGGGGTCCCAAGTACTCTTGAAGGCGTCCTATGACTGTGTCGTCATCCCAGGGGGATTCAGCGAGAAACCGCTGCATCACCCTGGCTGACGCCGGAACCGTCTCCGACAGATTCTCGGCGTTGCGCCGCTCCCCGGACTGTACCAGGAGAGCCTGGAGGTAATGGCGGCTGTGGTCCCGCGCTTCCCTGCGGCCAAACAGCGGAGCGAAGTAAGCGTGAAAATCCTGAAAGGTCCCGTACACCTGCTCGAAAACCGCAGCATCCACTTCCCTGCCTCACTTGCCCAAGCCTTCCCCAACTACCCCGTCATCCTATCATCCCAACCGTCGTTGTAATACTAACTCCCGTACTTGGCAAGTCCTCAAGAGACTGGACCCCCTTGGGGTTGCCGGGTGCAACGATCAGGCCCTGTACCCGTCCCACCAGGGTTACTACCACCACCGGCGTGCCCGGAAGGTAGCGCTGACGTAAGAAAGGTTATATTCACCGGTATCCTCGTCCAGCAAATGAGACCCCGCGAGGTGGGCCTCACCCCGGCGCAGGGCAACGAGACCGCCCAAGCTGCCGACGTGAGAAGAGGAAAGGTTGATTGCCCGGTGACTGGTTGCCCCACCCGGCGCAAGTAGCTGGCCATCAGGTCCAGAGTCAGGTCATGGCTGCCAATGGCAACGATGGTGTTCTCCACAGCCTGTAACGAACGGAGAAGTTCCACCTCAACCTCAGTCCCCGCATCCAGGCCCTCGGAGAAGCGGCGAATGAGCACCAAGCCGTCGGCCCGCACCAAGGAGGAAATTACCCCGGCGCCCCGCTGCACCGGGGTAGCCACCAGCTTTTCCCCAACCCGGCCAAGCTTGACCCGCAGGAACTCGTCCTCACCCAAGGGCGACTGCACTTTGCGGGTGATAGAAGCGCGGACTACCGGCATTTTCTCCAACACCAAGCCCAGCATTCGCTCCAGCAGAGGCTTGAGGAACAGCTCGGCGGTGAGCACGGTCGAGACGGGGTACCCCGGCAGGCCAATGACCGGTTTTCCTTGCGCCAATCCCAATACCACCGGATGTCCGGGCCTGACGGCTACTCCGTGGACCAGAAGCTGGCCCAATCCCTCTAGGACTGCGGCAGTGTAGTCTTCGGACCCTGCGGAGGAACCAGCATTGATTATGACTACATCGTGGTCTCGCAGCGCCGACGATACGGCGCGTCGGACCAATTCCGGATCGTCGGGCACTGGCAGAGAGGTGCTGGCGTCGCCTCCCCAATCTTTGACCAAGCCCGCGAGCATCAGCGAATTGAACTCCACAATATCCCCAGGCTTGAGGGCGGGAGAGCCGGCCGGCACCAGTTCGTTGCCGGTGGGAATGATCGCTACCTTGGGGAGCATTCTGACGTTCAGGGCCGTAATCCTGGCGGCGGCGCAGGCCCAGAGGTCCACCGGGCCGACCCGGTGGTTCTCCGGCAAGACCATCTCGGTAGCTACGATGTCCTCACCCAAGGGGCGGACACGCTGCCACGGGGCAGCCGGGGCCATGATTTGGACCAACTCCTCGTCGAGCCGTTGCAGATGCTCAACCATGATCACGGCGTCGTACCCCGGTGGCATGGGGTCTCCGGTGTCGACCCAGACCGCTTGGCCGCCGATGGCCAGCTTAACCGGTGCGGTCTCGGTGGCCCCGGTGGTTTCCGCCGCGCGGACGGCTATACCGTCCATCGCCGCCGCATCGTAATGGGGGAGGAATTCTTGGCCCAAACCGGCGCGGCGGTGACTCTCCCTTGCGACTGCGGCAGCGGGACAAATTCTCCCGCCATGGGGGAAAGACCCTTGGCGGCGTCCAAAGCGCCGAAGAAGCGCTTGGTGGCTTCTTCCAAAGGAATATAGCTGAGGAAGTAGCGCCGGTGGCCCGCCCCGTGGCTCATCCGTGGAACAGTCTCACCGGGACTCGTTCGCCGGCGTAGAGTCCGCTCACGTCCGGAGGCACCCGAATCATACCATCGGCCCGGATAAGGGTGTAAATGAGGCCGGATTTACCAAACACCGGCTGGGCTACCCACCCCTCGCCATCGCGGACCAATTGCACCGGCACGTGGTCCTCCCGGCCCGGCGCCGATGCGATTTCCTGGGCCAGTTGGGCTTCGGCAATCTTCGCTTCCGGGAGGTCTGCCTCCCCCCGCAAGTAGCGCAGCGTGGGCTTGACCAACAAGTCAAACACGACCATGGCCGACACCGGGTTTCCCGGGAGGCCGAAGACGGGTTTGCCTTCCACCAGTCCTCCGATCGCGGGTTTACCCGGGCGCAGGGCTAAGCCGTGGACCAAGACTCCGGGCGGACCCAGGCTCTGAATCACGTCAGCGGTCAGGTCACGGGCGCTAACCGAGCTACCGGCGGAAATTACCAGCACGTCGGTTTCCGGCAACGCCTGGCGGGCGGCCAACAGCACCTCCTCGAAGTCGTCCCGTAACAGACCAGTGGTAATAGGCTCGCCGCCGGCTTGGCTCACCAACGCGGCTAAAGTGTAGGTGTTAATGTCGCGAATCTGACCAGCGTCCGGTGTATCCCAAGGCGGCGCCACCTCGTCACCCATGGAGATGATGGTGACTCGTGGGCGGCAACGGACTTTGATCTCGGTAAGACCGAGGGCCATTAGGCCGCCGAGGTCTGGGGCCTTAGCAAATGACCCGCCGGCAGCACCAAGTCACCCTGCCGCACATCCTCGCCCACCCCCAGCACGTTTTCACCCGGGGCCACTGGGCGGACAACTTCGATAGTGTTGTCGTTCACCTGCTGGGTATGCTCCACCATCACCACGGCGTCGGCCTCGTGGGCCAGCATACCCCCGGTGTAGGCTACGTCGGCTTCACCCATTCCGAGCTTCACCGTGGCGGTAGCGCCCATGGGGACCTCTCCCACCACTGTGAAGTAGGCCGGCAGCCCCTCGCTAGCGCCGAAGGTATCGGCAGCGCGGACCGAGAACCCATCCATGGTGGAGCGAGGAAATGCGGGCAAGTCCTCGGGGGAGTGGACGGCTGCGGCGGTAATCTCTCCCAAGGCAAGGTTGGTGGCTACTTGCCGCGTCCGTGAGGCGACCGGGGGCGGCAGATGTTTCAAAAGGGTACGCCACGCTTGCTGTGGGGGCGCCACGTTGAGAAATTCGGGCATTAGCTGGGCACTCTGACCACCGCCTCCACCTCAACCAGGTACTCGGGCCGGACCAATGCGGCCACGATGACCGTCGAGCTAGCGGGAGGCTCGCTGGGCCAGGTCTCGGAGCGGACTTTGCCGTAACCCGCGTAGTTGTTCACGTCGGTCAAGAAGCAGGTGATTTTCACCACGTCTTGCATCGTGGCGCCGGCAGCCTCGACGATGGTCCGGATGTTGGACATCACTTGGCGGGACTGGGCCTCGCAGTCGCTACCGCCAACCAGGTTGCCGCCACTGTCGGTGGCCACGCTGCCGGAGACGAAGAGGAAGTCTCCGACGCGAATACCCGGCGAGAGAGCCGGATTCCGGGAGATTCCATCGGGAGTGATGGGCGTCCTCTCTGGCATTCCAATTACCTCCGGATAGAGTTGTCTTTCAGGCCCGATAGCGAGCCGAAAATTGGGCTCTGGGAATGACTTGGCCAGCGAATAGGTAGAGGCGTGGTATACAGCGTCTCTACTGTTAGGTACGGGGCTTAACTCAAGCCCGGGCCGGAGCGGGAATACTGGAGCGGTCCCGAGTTACCGAGGTAATGCCTCTGACCCCCTCCAGCTTGGCGAACAGCTTGCCTAGCTGCTCCAACCCGGTGGTATGAAGGGTCAACTCGATGGTCACGGTGCCGTCCTCGAGTTCCTGGGTAATTACCGAGGCGATGTTGACTCGCTCCTCGGACACTAGGACAGTAATGTCTCGGAGCAGTCCCACCCGGTCGTAAGCCTTCATCTTGACCCGGGCCGGATACAGCTCACGCGCCGCGCCCCATTCCACTTTCACGATCCGTTCCTGCTCGTCTTCGTTGCGGAGGCTGGGGCAGTCCTTCTTGTGGACGGTAACCCCCCGGGTGCGGGTTATAAACCCCGAGATCTCATCGCCGGGTATGGGATTACAGCACCGGCCCATGCGGATTAGGAGGTCGCCGACACCCAAAACGGTTATGCCCGAGCTTGGGCTGGACAGGGGCAGATTGGGCTTGGTCTGGGGCTCCGCTGGCTCGGCTTCCTGGCGTGCTTGGGCCAGCCGGTGGGCCACTTGGCTTTCCGTGAGGAACCCAGATCCCAGGTTGGCTAGGAGCTCGTCCATGGTGTCGTACTTGCAGATGGCGAGGACTTCATCATCATTCAAGTGATGGTTGAGGCGGCGCAACTCCCTCCGGAGCAGCTCTCGGCCCCGCTGGATGTTGGCGCTGCGGGCTTGGCGCCGAAACCACTGGCGAACCTTTTGCCGGGCGCTGGCGGTCACCACGTATCCCCGGTTGGGGTTGAGCCAGTCTAGGCTGGGACCGCGCTCCGCCTTGGAGGTTAAAACTTCTACCGTATCGCCGTTCTGCAGCGCCGTATCCAGCGACACCAGCCTGCCGTTCACCTTGGCGCCAATACAGCGGTGGCCTAGATCAGTGTGAATCTTGTAGGCGAAATCCACCGATGTCGAACCTGCGGTAAGCTCCGCGATGTCTCCCTTCGGCGTGTAGACGAACACTTGGTCGTGGAAGATGTCCTGCCGGACCGACTCTATGAACTCATCGGTGGCGGCTACTTCCCGCTGCCATTCCAAGAGTTGCCGCATCCAGGTCATTTTTTCTTCGAAGCGCAGGTCTCCGGACTTGCCCTCTTTGTATCGCCAGTGAGCGGCGACACCGTATTCGGCAATTTGGTGCAACTCGTAGGTCTTGACTTGCACTTCCAAGGGATTCCCGCCCTCGCAGATTACAGTGGTGTGCAGGGCCTGGTACATGTTCTCTTTGGGGGTAGCGATGTAGTCGTCAAACTGGCCGGGGATTGGGTGCCATAGCTGGTGAATCACGCCCAGGACCTTGTAGCAGTCCTCTTTGGTGTCCACCAGCACCCGCAGCGCGTACAGGTCGTAGATGTCTTGTAGCTCTTTCCCTTCCTTGGCGTACTTCTGTATCTTCCGGAAGGTGCTGTAGATACCCTTGGGGCGGCCGGCCACCTCTCCTTTTAGCCCGAAAAGCTCCATCTCTTCCCGGAGCCGGGCGGCCACGTTTTCCACGTAGGCTTCGCGTTCTGCCCGTTTGGCCGCCAGCATCTTGGAGATTTCACGATACTTGGTCTCGTCTAAATGGCGGAATGCCAGGTCGTCCAAGCGCCATTTGATTTCCCAGATGCCCAACCGGTGGGCCAACGGGGAGTAGATGTCCAGAGTCTCTTGAGCGATGCTCTGCCGCTTCTCCGGTGCGAGGGCATCCAAAGTCTGCATGTTGTGGAGACGGTCCGCCAGCTTGATCAACACCACCCGGATGTCTTCCGCCATGGAGACCAGCATTTTACGCAGGCTTTCGGCGTAAAGGTTGTCTTGGTCTTCGTAGTGGTCCGGGTTGTATTCCAGAGTGGCTTGAAAGCGGGCATCCATGCGGGTGAGCTTGGTGACCCCGTCAACCAGCTTGGCGGACTCGCTGCCGAAACGGGCGCCCACCTCTTCGACACTCACGCCACAGTCCTCTACCACGTCGTGGAGTAAGGCGGCGATAATGGTGTCGGAGTCGAGGTGTAAGTCGGCTAAAAAGAGGGCGATCTGAAGAGGGTGGGCGATGTAGGGTTCGCCGGACTTGCGAAGTTGTCCGCTGTGGCACTGCTCGGCATACTCGTATGCCTGCCCAATTACCTCGGCGGCGTCTTCGGGCAGATACGCGGAAACCCGGTCGATCAAGGCTTTGGCGTCGCTTGTAGCTACCCCATTCTCATAACCTGTGCACCACTCCCCCTACACAAGATCCTCATGTGGTGAGTCCCCACAAGCCGTGCCGGGCTTGCCGGAACTATTGTCGGATTTTACCCGGTTTGAAGTAAGAATACTACTGTAGCGCTAGCTTCTTCCAGGGCCTTTTAGTTCTCGACGCCAGGATACAACACGCTCACCCTGAGCGAAGCGGAGTGGAGCCAGAGGCGTAATGGAGCGGAGTCGAAGGGCCGTCGCTAAGACAATCCTTCGACTCTGCTGCGCTACGCTCAGTGCCTGTCCTGAGCTTGTCGAAGGGATGAGCGGAATTTGTAGCCTCGCTGACACACGGCGTTAATAGGCGTTAATAATGGAAAGGCCCTGTAGCTTCTTCTTAAACTTCAAAAAGTCCTACTTACCTAACCCAGTTGTGATTATACTGGTAACAGCACTTTACGTTTTTCCCATACGCCTAGTGTGGAAGGCAAAATTAGGATATACGCCACACCCGAGAGCTATTCTCCTCGGAGTGCGATTTTCCCGGAGTTTTAGTTCCCCGGAGGGCTTTGTTGAATGAATGGGAGGTAGTGTTAAGCTGGAGGCATGAAGCGAACACCGCAAGCCTCCAAAGCTCGTCCCAAGAAACGCACCACCACCAGGAAATCCCAGTATCGGATACGTAACTGGCATGACTACAACGAAAGCCTGGTCCAGCGGGGTTCAATAACCCTATGGACCAGCGAAGAGGATATTGGGGCCTGGAAGCCCGACGGCCCCCGAAAGCGCGGTGGGCAGTTTCAGTATTCCGATGGAGCAATCCAGTGTCTGTTGATGGTGCGCAGCGTCTTCCACTTGACCCTGAGGGCTGCCGAAGGGTTTCTCCGGTCCGTGTTTCACTTGCTGGAGTGGGATTTGCCGGTGCCGGACTATACCACCCTCTGCAAGCGCGCCAAGCGCCTGGGGGTTTCCTTGCTCAGGAAAGCTGCTGGGCCCTTGCACCTGGTACTGGACAGCACCGGGTTGAAAGTCTTTGGGGAGGGAGAATGGAAGGTGCGTCAGCATGGCTATACCAAACGGCGCACCTGGAGGAAGCTCCATCTAAGCGTGGACAGTGAAACCCAGGAGATCCAGGCCGTGGTACTGAGCGAGGCCAGCCTGGACGATGCGGGAGCGGTGCCCGAACTTCTGGACCAGAGCACCGAGTCAGTGGAGCAGGTGGGTGGCGATGGGGCCTACGACAAAAGGAAGGTATATGAGGGCTGCGCTGTCAGAGGTGTCAGGCGGGTAGCAATTCCACCTCGAAAGGATGCCCGTATCTGGCAGCATGGGAACTGTGCCACCCCGCCCCTGGTGCGGGACGAGAACCTGAGAAGGATTCGGAAGGTAGGACGTAAGCGGTGGAAACAAGAGTCGGGCTATCATCGGCGTTCCCTGGCCGAGACTGCCATGTTTCGGTTCAAGACCATCTTTGGTTCCTATCTTCAGGCCAGGAAGTTACCGCAGCAGAAGGTGGAAGCCAAGGTAAAGTGTGCCGCTTTGAATCGGATGACCCACTTGGGAATGCCGGATAGCTATCGAGTAGCATAGCTCGATTCAAAGGGTGTCGGGACATTTCATGTGCTGCCAATATTCATGCAACAAAGCCTCCCCGGAGTGTAATTTCCCATCGAGGTTCTGCTATGACCGCAAGAGATTTTGTTGGCTACGGTCCCAACCCGCCGGTGGTGGAGTGGCCCAATGGCGCTCGCATTGCTGTTTCCGTGGTGGTCAATTATGAGGAAGGCTCCGAGTATTCGACCTTGGACGGAGACCCTAGAGGAGAAACCGTGGGAGAATCCCCGTCGCCGGTGGCGCCCGGCGAGCGGGACTTGGCTAACGAGTCGTTCTTCGAGTACGGCAGCCGGGTGGGTGTGTGGCGCATTCTCAACACCCTGGACGAGTACGACGTCAAGTCGACCTTCTACGCCTGCGCTCTGGCCTTGAAACGCAACCCCCAAGTGGGCCCGGAGATTGTGCGCCGGGGTCACGAGGTAATGGGCCACGGCAATCGGTGGGAAGAGTACTACAACATGGAGCGGGAGACCGAACGGGCCGCCATCAGCAGCGCGGTGGAAACGATAACCCGTACCACCGGCCAACGGCCCCTGGGTTGGTACACCCGGTATGGCCCCAGCGTCAATACCCGGGAGTTGGTGGTGGAGGAAGGCGGCTTCGAGTACGATTGCAACGCCTACAACGATGATCTGCCCTTCTACACCAAGGTGCACGGCAGGGACTGGCTGGTAGTCCCCTATTCGTTGGAAGTCAACGACTACGGGTTTTGGCGGGGCCAACTCTCCACGCCCAACGACTTCTTTGAGGCCGCCAGAAGCTCCTTCGACCAGCTATACCGGGAGGGGGCCACTCATCCAAAGATGATGTCGGTGGGCCTTCACTGCCGCATAATCGGCAAGCCTTCCCGAACAGTGGCCCTGCGGCAATTTCTGGAGTACGCTAGGAGTATGCCGGACGTTTGGTTTGCCCGCCGAATAGACATCGTCCGGCTTTGGCGGGAGCAATACCCGCCTTAGGGTAGGGACAAGCAACTAAAGAGGAGGGCGTTAAATGGCCGCCAGCCAGACTGCCGATTTAAGCACCAGGGTAGAAGAACTCGAACAACGAGTGCGGGCGCTGGAAGACGCGAATGAGATTCGCTGGCTAAAAGCCCAGTATGCAGCTTACTGCGACGACAACTACAACCCCGATAAGATCGCCGGGTTGTTTGTGGAGGACGCCACCTGGGAGAGCGGCGCTTTGGGTAGATTTGAAGGCCGGGAAGCCATCCGGGAGTTCTTCCGGGGAGCGTCCAAGATTTTTACTTTCGCCATCCACTACGGTCTGAACCCCCAGATCGAGGTAAACGGGGATACCGCCAAAGCCCGGTGGTACCTGTTTATGCCTTGCACGGTAGGCGATGGCAACCAGGCCATGTGGCGGGCCGGGATAGATGACGAAGAGTACGTGCGGGTGAACGGGAAGTGGATGTTCAAGAGTAAGACTTCCACCGGTATTTTCAGCACGCCCTTTGAAGACGGTTGGGCGCGCACCCGGTTCGGGTAAGCGAAGACTTGCTGGTCTAACTTGAGAGGAGTGTATTTGTTAATCTTCACCCCTTGGGTTCCCTGGAACCGGAGCGCGGCACTAGGGCGCGGGCTTAGGTTATTCCCGTCGGTATTCCCGTCAATGCAGGCTGTGGCGCTATGAGCGAGACCGGCATTCTGGTCCTAGCGCTCGGCGTAGTCATTATGCTTGTAGCCGGCTTCCCGTCGTTCTCCCGCCAGGTCAGGGGATTGGAGACCGGTCAGTCGAACTATAAGTATTGGGTTTTCGGCGCCATAGCCATCGGTTTCCTGGTCTCGGTAATCGACCATGGCAGCATCTACGTCGCACTGCCCACTATTGCCAGCCATTTCCGCACCGACATCCCCACCGTCCAGTGGGTGGTGATTGCGTATATCCTCACCATTACCGCGCTACTGCTGCCCATGGGACGCTTGGCGGACCTTATCGGGCGGAAGCGGGTCTATGTCATCGGGAGCCTGGTGTATGTTGTGGGAGCAGCCTTGTCGGGGGCTTCTTCCAGCCTGGGCATGTTGATCGGGGCACGGTTGGTCCAGGGGATTGGCGCGGGCATGACCCAAGGCACCGGCATGGCAGTCATCATCTCGTCGTTCCCCTCCAGAGAACGGGGCAAGGCCATCGGCATGATCATGACCATCGTCGGTTCCGGACAGGTGGCCGGTCCGGCCATCGGCGGGTTTTTGGTGGACACTTTAGGTTGGCCTTTCGTGTTTCTTATCAACGTCCCCATAGGTTTGGTGGGAGTGGTAGCTACCATCGCTATCGTACGCGAACAACTTAATACTCAGGAGGCAGCCCAGTCCGGCAGTCAGTTCGACTGGATGGGAGCCGCGCTGTCCACCGGGGCGCTGGTGGCGCTGTTGTTGGCCATGACCAACGGCCACCGGCACGGTTGGAACTCGGCGCCCATCCTCGCCGCGGCGTTCTCCTTCATCTTTCTCTCTGCCGCCTTTATCTGGTGGGAGTTGCGCGCCCCAAATCCGATGTTGGACTTACGGTTATTCTTGCGCAAGACCTTTACCTACGGCGTGTCGGCGGCATTGCTGATGTTCCTGGGCAGCTCGGCGGTGCTGATATTAATGCCCTTCTATTTGCAGGGAGTGCTGGGATACTCCGCTTGGTCGGCCGGCCTGATCGTGATGCCCGGCGCATTGTTTATGGCATTCATGGGACCCATCAGCGGCGCCCTATCCGACCGCTTCGGACCGAGAGTGTTGACGGTCGGCGGCTTGGCCGCTTCCTGCATGGGGGTCTTTCTGCTCTCCAGGCTTACGGCTGACTCGTCGCTGTACATGATCATCCCGGCGTTGATTCTGACCAGCGGCGGCATGGGTACTTTCTACTCTCCCAACACTAGCTCGGTGCTCAGCGCCGTAGAGCTTTACCGGTACGGCATCATCTCGGCCCTGCTCAATTTGATCCGCAACGGGGCCAACATTATCAGCTTGGCCATGGCCACTGCCATCGTCACCGCCACGATGGGCTCGATGGGCTTCGAGCCCAGCTTGGACGCGGTGCGTCACGCCGGGACGTCTGGCGTGGGCCACGCCTTCTCGGTGGGCCTCCGAAACGGCTTTTTGACCATGATGGGACTGCTGTTAATGGCCATGGCAGTTTCGGCCCTCAAAGAGAAGAAAGAAGAGGAAGTGGCCGCGGTCGCTCCTACGGGCGCCGGGCAGACGCCCGATTAGGGTTGACCGGGAAAGAGCGAGCGGATGGCTACCGAGATAACGGCGGCGGATGTAATCCGCGGTATGGGGCGCCTGGAAGGGCAGCAAGAGCAACTGATTGCGCGGCTGGACCGGCTAGAGGTACGCATGGACCGGCTGGAAGAGCGCATAGACCGACTGGATGGACGTATAGACCGACTGGATGGACGCATAGACCGTGTGGAAGGGCGGCTGGATCGGATGATATTCACGATGTGGACAGTTGGCGGTGGAATCATCGCGGCTGTCGGCGCCGTCGCGGTAAAGCTGTTCCTGGACGGGTAGACTGGCAGCCCGTCCGGAGATTTCGACGGAAGGTCAAACAATGACACAGTAATTCATCCCAAGCGCCGACCTCAATTCACGTTAATACTTACAGTGAAAGCCCATACCGGATGGGACGAAGGGGCGATATGAACCAATCGGATATACCGTATTTGAGTGTTAGCGACCTTGCCGGGTTAATTCAAGGCAAAGAACTGTCGCCGGTGGAAGTCGCCGAAGCCTATTTAGACCGCATCGACCGCTTGGACTTCAAATACAATGCCTACTTGACCGTCACGCGGGAGCAGGCCCTGGAGGCCGCGAAGGAGGCCGAGCAGGAAATAGCCCGGGGCAATTACCGGGGGCCGATGCACGGGATTCCGGTGGCGGTCAAAGACCAACTCTGGAGCGAGGGCATTCGCACCACTGGGGGGTCGCGTTTCCTGGCTGATTTCGTCCCTGAAGAGGACGCCACCGCGATAGCCAACATGAAGCAGGCCGGCGCGATTCTCTTGGGAAAGACCAACCTGAGCGAATTTGCTATAACCGGATTCACCCACCGTTACAGCACGCCCCGCAATCCTTGGGACTTGGACATTTCCGCGGGCGGCTCCAGTAGCGGCTCCGGCGCCGCCACCGCCGCTTTTCTGTGTCCGACCTCCTTGGGTGAAGACACCGGCGGCTCCATTCGCCGCCCGGCGGCTTGGTGCGGAATAGTGGGGCTGCGGCCCAGTTGGGGCCGGGTCAGCCGCTACGGGGTCATGCGGGGCGTTTGGTCCATGGACACGGTAGGACCAATTTCCCGGACGGTGGAGGATGCGGCCATAACCCTGGGCGCCATCGCGGGCTACGACCCCAAGGACCCACTCACTTGGAACACACCGGTCCCAGACTACCGGCAAGCGCTGGACGGCAATGTGAACGGCCTGCGCCTCGGGGTAGTTTCCGAGTTGCTGCACAGCGACGTGGTGGAACCCGAGGTTAGGGCCGCCGTCCAGACGGCGGCCGCGGTCTTGGGAGAGTTGGGGGCGTCGGTGGAAGAGGTGTCGATCCCCTTGACGGCCCACGCCAACGCCATTTCTTCGGTGCTGCTGGCGGTGGAGCCGGCGTCCAATCAACGCGACTGGGTCTACAACCGGCTTCAAGACTATGGGCACGACAACCGCATCGGGCTGCTCACCGGCAGCCTGGTACCAGCCCAAGCCTACTATAAAGCCCAGAAGTTACGCACGTTGCTTCGCCAACAAGTACACGACGCCCTTAGACGCTATGACGCTCTGCTGATGCCGACCTCCGGGCGGGTGGCTCCCCGGCTGCAAGATGACCAAGTGATCACCAGCAAGCAGACCGCGGGGCGGTTGCCCTTCATGCGGACCAATACCTTTAATCTATCCAGCGCTCCCGCGGTCTCCGTACCCTGCGGGTTTAGCAGCGGCGGGCTGCCTATCGGCTTGCAAGTCGGCGGCCTTCCCGGGGCCGAGGAGATGGTCTTGAAAGTGGCCCACGCTTACGAGCAGAATACCCCTTGGCACACCATGCGGCCGCCCAACTTGTAGGCGTCCGGCGCGTCGCCGACAGGTTCAGCTATCAAACCATTATCCGTCACGGGAGAAGCATGGATAAAGCAGACATACCCTTTCTCAGCGCATCGGACCTCTCTCGATTGATTGAAGCCAAAGAAGTGTCCCCGATGGAGGCGACCGAAGCCTATCTTGACCGGATCGACGTTTTGGACTTCAAGTTCAACGCCTATCTGACCGTCGCCCGTAAGCAGGCCCTGGAAGCCGCCAAGGACGCCGAACAGGAGATAGCCCGGGGCAATTACCGGGGGCCAATGCACGGAGTACCGGTGGCGGTCAAAGACCAGTTCTGGACCCAGGGAGTCCGCACCACCGGTGGGTCCGGCATTTATGCCGACTTTGTGCCCGAAGAGGATGCTACCGTTATCGCCAATCTCAAACGGGCTGGCGCGGTGGTCTTGGGCAAGACCAATCTAACCGAGTTCGCCATTGGCGGCGGCTTCCAGCGCTTTAGCGTACCCCGAAACCCTTGGGACTTGGACACCTTCACCGGGTCCTCCAGCAGCGGTTCCGGCGCCGCCACGGCGGCGTACTTGTGTGCTACGTCACTGGGCGAGGACACCGGCGGCTCGATCCGGTTCCCGGCATCTTGGTGCGGGTTGGTAGGTATGAAGCCCAGTTGGGGCCGGGTCAGCCGTTACGGCGTGATGCGGGGCATTTGGTCCATGGACACGGTGGGGCCGATGTCCCGGACGGTGGAAGACGCTGCCATAACCCTAGAGGCCATCGCCGGACACGACCCTAAAGACCCCTATACCTGGGACATCCCGGTGCCGGACTGCCGGCGTTCCCTAGACGGAGACCTCCGGGGCCTGCGGATCGGCCTAGTGACGGAGCTAACCCATAACGAGGTTGTCGACACCGAGGTCCGGGAGGCGGTGATCACTGCTACTTCAGTTTTGGGAGAGTTGGGAGCAACGGTGGAAGAAGTGTCGGTGCCGCTGGCACGGCAGGCGATGCTTTTGACCATTGCGCTGTTGACCGTTGAGCCGGCCTCCACGCATCACGACTTGATCCGGGAACGTCTCCAAGACTATTTGCCAGGCAACCGGATTGGCCTGCTTACCGGCAGCATCATGCCCGCCCAAGCCTATTACAAAACGCAAAAGCTGCGGGCCCTTTTGCGGCAGCAGACGTTGGACGCCCTGAGCGGCTACGACGTACTGGTTATGCCCACAGTAGGGAGGACGGCGGAGAACATCGAGACTTTCGCCAAGGGTTCACTATTGCGCCGGCCGTACCTTCAAACACCCCTGTTCAACCTAGCCAACTCCCCTTCGGCAACCCTGCCTTGCGGTTTTGGCACTGGCAACATGCCCATCGGACTACAAATCGGGGCCCGTCCCGGCGCCGACGAGACAGTGCTCAAGGTCGCCCACGCCTACGAGCAAGCCACTGACTGGCACAACGTGAGGCCACCCACAGTTTAGCCGGGTAACCCGGACAAGCCCGCGACTAGGCCGCAGATTTACCGGCTCTAGCGGAGCATCGACCCCGGCTAACAATCGCTACACCGGCAGCGGCGCCTCGGTTGTTTCCGGGGGCAGCCCGACCTCGAAAGCGTTGATGTTAAAGGCCAGCATAGAATAGTAGCCCATCAAAGTGGTTAGCTCGGCGAGCCCGCGCACCCCGAACTGGGCCAAGGCGGCATCGAAGGCGGCTTGGCTAACCCGGCGAGTGCGGAAAAACTCCCGCCCGTATTCCACCACCGCAGTCTCTTCATGGCTAAGCCCTTCCAGGGGCTGGCGGTCCCGGAGGTTGTTCACCAGTTGGTCGCTGAGCCCGGCTTGCCTGTCGAGACCCGCAACTGTTCCGGGATTGGTGACGTTTGCGGTGGCGGTCCCCGCTTGGTCCCGGTTAGTATTGGTCCCTTCGGGATCGGAGAGCTTGAGCCGAGGTGGATTTGTGATTACCGACGAGCAGATTTATTTCTCGATCGATGCTAATGTCCAGGATTTCCATACAGAGTTGGCGTATTTCCTAGAATCGGTGAGTCTGCGGGAATTGCTGCGCGGTGAAAATCCCTATGTGTTGATGCGACGCAGCGACGGCACTGTGGACGTTTTGATTCGGTCGCTTTTAGACAAGCATCTCGAACGTTGGAAAACGAGGCTCTTTGGCGACACACTGGAAAAACTGGCGATTCACATCTCTGAAACGGTCTACGGCGGCCGGAAGTCCGAGTTCCGGGGAATTGACATTGAATTCGCCAAAGGGGGCGACCGGTACGTCGTAATCTTGATTCCATTCCCCTGCTACGACGAAGGTAATGAGATTCTGGAAATGGAAGACAACTTCCAAGACGCAGCCAGAAGCATCAAAATAGCCGACCCGTCCGCCCAGATTGTCCCCGTCATTGGCTGTTTCTACGGTAGGGAAGCGGTTACGGACAGGGAGGAATACTTCAAGTATTGTGGACAAGAGTTCTGGGAGTTGATTTCCGGCGACCCCGATTTGTACACTCGCATCGTGGAGCCTTTGAGACTAATGTCCGCAAGGCGCAGCGAAAGATTTACGGAGGATTATACCGATGCAGTCAATCGTTTGTCGGCGCGATTCTACCGCCACTTCTGCGACGAGCGCGGGGCCGTTGGGAAAAGCTGGACGTGTTCATTTCCGCCAAAGGGCCGGAGCCGACGCTTGGCGGATAGGCACGGCGTCGGGCTAGGCCGGGAGATTCGCCGTCGGATTGCCGAAGTTTGCCGCTAGCCGGAGCGCCCCTCGTCTGTTTGATTCAATTACACGGTACTTGGAAGGGGTGCGGAAGAATTCTCGATTCCCGGAAAACTCGCCACGTTGTTTGGATTCTTCCAAGGAGTTCCTGATTGCGGCAACGGCAACGGTGTATATGGGCTTGAACCAATCGCCTATATGGGCGAGGAGTTTGGACGCGCGGTGCGCTGGGAACAGAGTGTCGTTAAACCTATAGTGTTCGCGCAGAATGTCGCCGATGAGCCAGACGAGGTGAAATCTGGCGTATTCCAGCCAATCATCCTCCGCTTTATCTTCAACGACCTGCTTCCAAACCTTGCGCTGTATCACAGCGGGCAGCAGTAATTGAACCGCCGCAACATTCGAAGTGTAGACGCTGGCATAACTGATTTCGCCCTCGCGTGCTATGGACGCCACGGTGTCCTTGTTTAGAAAGCTGCGTATATTGTCTTTGGCCTCTCCGGGAAATCCGACAAAGGCCATCACTGCTTGAGATACCTCCTTGCTGTTTAGTTGACGGTAACCCCCAACAGGGTCCCGATATGCCTCTTTCTCCCGGGGGCCGCCCAGCATTTTTTGCCATTCACCCCGTTTGATCTGGTAGAACCACGGTGGTTTCAAACCAGCAAAATCCCGCTTAATCCTATCCTGAACTGGTTCGTTGGAGATAAAGTCCTCAGCCCGTAATGCTGTTTGCGTGTTTGTTGTACTGGCAATTTTCTCTGCGAAATGTTCGGGACATTCGGTCAATTTGACCACTACCAGCACTGCCGGGTCATCTTGTACTGTCGCGCGTGCATTCCAAAGCGTGACCGTGGTCTGACATCCGTTAATAATCTGAAAGTCTTGAACCCGCAACTGACCATCGCTTATTGACCATGATAAGCAAATCGCCGTGATGCCGTTGTTCAGCAGGTGAAACCGTTTTCTTTCGGTTTCATCAAGAAGTGTGTTTTTGATGCCAGCATTGACCTTGTTACCCAATGGCCCGCGCGGGTTCAGTCGGAATATCTTGTAATTGTGGCGAGCGAAAACGTCGACAATCTGTTTAACCGGAACCGTCATGGACAAAGTTCGGTAGTCCACGTCGGCGCCCGTTTGGTGATATGAACCTTCCTCCAGAATAAAGGTGTAATCGCACTTGGTGATAACGTCGTCACTCTCCTGTAGAGTATCATGCTGTCGACACAGGTCACTCAAGTCCAGACATTCCATAGTGACCGTCACTTCGGTCGGATTTCCGTTGACCTCTGTTGTTATGACCCAAGACCGGTTTTCTTCAGCATGTTTACGGGCCGTCGGCGTCAGGTTGCCGCTCGTTGCCCAAACCAGGTTGATTGAGCACATATCGGCACTCGTTTTCGTCATGGCGATAAGCCGGTCATGCAGTGCTTTTGTTTCTTCGTTGCGGCAAGCGGCGACTTCGTTGGCGTTTAATATCCGGTTGGGCGCTCTCAAGAATGCCGCCAGTTCTCCGGGACCCATGCTCTGCCCGGCTTGACGGTGTTTGCTCTGGAAAAGGTGAACGACCGATTCGTCATCCGATTCGGGAATGAAGTAGCCGTCAATTTCAAAATCGTCGGAGCCGTCGATGGCAGTGTACTCGACGATGTCGTTTCCCTCGATGTCGTATCCGACGCCGAAATACGTGGCGAAAGCCCAATGTCGAAAGCCGCGGTCGAGGTTCCCGCCATAGTATTCGTTCGCCGCTTCCTGAATGAACGGCAGTATATGATCGTACCGGTCTTGAGTTTGTTGGCGTCTGGAAGTCATAAACTACCTCCCTCCTAAGCCTCGACCAGTGTCCGAGTTACGTCGACCGTCGCATAGGACCAGACGGTGCGGAATGGTCCTTCACCCATGTTATCATAGCGTTGGGTGAACTTTTGAATCATCGGGCACAGGAAGCTGCCGCAAAAAGGGGTGAGCCTGAAGAGGGTGGAGGGATTACAAGCGCCGGTCGGTACACCTCTAGCTATTATGAAGAACAAGTCTTGGTTAAGCACCCTGAAGCGATAGATGATGAATGGATTGAGCGTAATGAAACGAGAAAATGGTTGCGAGAGCAAAGACAACCGTGAAACTGCAAATTTCCTGCTACAAGTCCTCTGACATACTGCTGATGCAGAACGGCCATTCATGGGCTGATGGCGCCAGCATTGCAGAACACATCGTCGCCTTTGCCGACACCGGTCGCAACCCGGTCGCCATTGAGGTTTCGGGCGCCGCCTCTCTGCTCCGGCCGGTTTTGTATGAGGGTTGGCTGCCCACGCCGCCGGAAAGTTGTGCGAGCATACACGGCAGGCCGGCCCTGCGGCTAATCGTCAAGTACGACCGTGAAGCCGACGTTCTAACTATGGAAAGCGGCCTGCCGATGCCCTTTGAGCAGACTATCGCCGATGGCCTCACCGTTTTTTATGACGGTGAGGACGAGTATGGCAAGTTTGTCAATGGCGTCAAGCTGGAAGACGCTGCCGGGCTGCTGGAACCGTACCTCTCCCCCTACGCTATCGACCCTGGGTAACAATCTCTATACCGGCAGCGGCGCCTCGGTTGTTTCCGGGGGCAGCCCAACCTCGAAAGCATTGATGTTAAAGGCCAGCATGGAATAGTAGCCCATCAAAGTGGTTAGCTCGGCGAGCCCCCGCACGCCAAAGTGGGCCAAGGCGGCGTCGAAGGCGGCTTGGCTAACCCGGCGAGTGCGGAAAAACTCCCGTCCGTATTCCACCACCGCAGTCTCTTCAGGGCTAAGCCCTTCCAGGGGCTGGCGGTCCCGGAGATTGTCCACCAGTTGGTCGCTGAGCCCGGACTGGCGTCCCATGGCGGCATGAGCGTTCCAAATGAACTGGCAGTCCATCTCTCGGGCGGTGACCAGCATTCCCAGCTCCCGGATGTTGGCGGGCAGGCTCGACTCGTCACCCCGCAAGTAAGCCCGCAGGTGCTCGCCTCTAGCCAGCATCTCCGGCGCGTGGGCCATAACCGACAGCGGCCCGGTGGTGGGCACACTGCCCCTTTGGGTGACAATCTCGTCGAAGGCGGCTTGCTGGTCGGCAGGTACACTGTCCCGACTGGCAGCTTCTACTCTAGCCACTATCTTCCTCTCCTTGATACCTAAATAACCGGGGATAGTTAGCCGTATCACTCCACCAGGGTGCGGGAGACGTGGATGGTGGCGTAGGACCACGCGATCTTGAACGGAACTTCTCCGGTGTTGATGATGCGGTGGTGGGCGCCGGGGGTGATAAAGGCCGCATCGTGGAGTTTGACGTGATGCTCTTCGCCGTCAATGATCATCACTCCCTCACCCTCGATGACGATCACCGATTCCTCAGCGTTGTGGTAGTGGGTGGTGTTGGAACAGCCGGGGGCGAAGGTGGTGATACCGCTGGAGATTTGGGTAGCTCCTGAGTCCTCGCCGACCATGCCCGAAACGGTCACTCCCGGCGCCCGCTCCAAGTGGTCCACACTGTCGTGGCGGATTAGTTTGGGCGATGCCATAGTTGCCTCCTTACTCTTGGCTCAAAAAGTCGCGCACCCATTCGGTCATGGGCTCTTTGTCAGTCATGTTGTAGAGAAGAACGGCGTTGCGTACCGCGTCGGCTTGGAAGAACCGCTCGTACAACACTTGGCGTCCGCCGAAGGCGCTGCAACAAGTATCCCAAGCCAACCGGAATATCCTGACCCGCTCCTCGGCAGTGGCCGTGTCCGTCTCCAAGTAGCGTTTGATTTCGGGCGCCAGCGGCCCGTTGAGGTCGGCCTCGGTGGGCAAGGCCATCAAGCTGCTGGACCCCAAAAGGTGGAGTATCTCCGCCATCCGGGGGTACATCCGGATAAACAGGTTGCGGGCCACTTGCAGGGGCAACTCCGCCGGACACAGTACCCCCCATTGGTCGATTTTCGCGTCGACCTCGGCAGCCCGCAAGCAAGCCTTGGTTACCTCTAAGTTTTCGATGATCTCGGCCATCATTTGCTGGACTTGCGGCTGTTGGCCTGAACCCAAGGTTTGCGTCATTAGATTGGCCAGGCCAAGGATAAACTCGCACTTGACGACGTTCTTGGTGACGATCTGGTGGCCGGAGTGCAGGTGCCGATTGGTTGCTATTTGAAGGTTGTTGCAAAGCTCAACGTCGTTGAGCAAAAAGACTCGCTCCCAGGGCACCAGCACGTTATCGAAGAAGGCAACCGCGTCCATCTCCTCGAACCGTGACCCCAAAGGATGATCAAAGTGGGACCTTCCCAAGTCGAAGCTTTCCCGGCATTGATAGCTCAGGCCCGGCGTGGAATTGGGGATAGCGAAAGCAAAAGAGTAGCGTTCCGGGGCGTTGCCGGGCAGCATGTGGGAGGCGGTGGGATAGAGAGCAATTTCCTCGGACAGGGGCGCTAGGGTAGCCAAGACCCGCGCCCCGTGGACCACGATACCGGCGTCGGTCTCCTTCACCACCGACAGCGCCACATCGGTCCGGTCTTCCAGAGGAGTGGCGCCGGGGGACCGGCTGCGTTGCAGGTTGAGCAAGGTGTGGGTGAGGACCAGGTCGTTTTCCCTTACGTATTCGTAGTAGTCTTGGATGTTCTGCTTGAACTCGGGCCGGTTTTGGGCGAAGTAATCACCGGCGGCCGCCATGGCCATGATGTTTACGTTCATAAAGTCGGGGCTGCGCCCCATCATCCCGCAGCTAACCCGGGCCCAATGGGACATCATGGTGTGGCGCCGTTCCAAGTCTTCGTGGGTCCTGGGGACAATAAAAGATAGGCCCACTGGGTCGCCCGTAGTGGGAGACTCGTAAGTCATCTCCTTTCCGACGCCCTCGTCGTGCTGGAGGTCATACAAGCGGGCCAAGGTCTGGACGCCGTTGCGCAGGGCCGGATGAGTGGTAACGTCTTTGACGCGCTCGCCATTCAAATAGACCTCGGGTGAGGCTTCCTTAAGCCCCGCGATGTATTCCGCTCCGGTCCTGGCTGGCATGTTACCCCCTCCTGAAGTGGCCTTGGGCCACTGCTGTGGACTAGATGATAGTACCACGAGGCGCACCCTCGTGGCACCGCCGGTTATTCACATTGGCTTTGCCCCGTTTTAACCCTGGTCCCCCTGGCCGGGCCGCAGGGCCTTTCGGTTGTTCGTCTGAACTGCGATTTCTCTGATTCCGGGATTTACAGGATTGGGAAATCATGCGAATCTCTTAATCCTATGAATCTCGGTTCAGACAATTGCGCCAAGAACCGAAAAGCCTAGGGCCGGACCCTGGGCCTTTTCATTATCACCCCGAACGCAGTGCGGGGTCTAAAATCCCTCTGGAAAGGCGAAGTTGGTCCCAGCAAGAATTTTAGATTCCTCGCGCTGCTCGGAATGACAGAAAGGAGGCTCAGAATGAGAATGAAAAGCCCTCGACCGGGCCGGGGTGTTCGTTGCCAGAAGCAGCGAAAGAAGATACGATGCGGTCAGGCGATGTGCCCGCCGGGCCTGTAACCTCAACCGGCGGCCAACCCATAGAAATTCGGGAGGTATCTGCTGTGTACGTGATCATCGCGCCGATTCAGATTAAAGAAGGGCACAAGGACCAGTTCATCGAGGCCATCATTGAAGACGCCAAGGGTTCGGTCAATGACGAGCCCGGTTGCTTGCGGTTCGACGTAGTCCAAGACGCTGGGGACCCCAACCGCATTTGGCTTTACGAGGTCTATGAGGACGAGGCCGCCTTCCAGGCCCATACCCAAGCGCCCCACTTCATAAAGTTCCGCGATGCTACTCAGGATATCCGGGTCGAGGGCATCCAAGGCGCTGCCCGGGGCAGCTCCAACGTCTACCCGCCGGACGCCGAGTGGAAGAAGTAACACCCAAGCTCGGCGCCGCTTCGCATAGCATCCAAAATATCCCGCAATGAGGGACGCAAGGGGGACTGTTGAATGTACATTATCATCGCGCCAATACAGGTCAAGAGCGGCGCCAAGGCCCAAGTGTTGGAGGCATTGGTGCCCAACGCCCGCGGGGCGGCTACCACCGAACCGGGTTGCCTGCGCTTCGACGTGATTGAAGACGCCGGAGACCCGGACCGGTTGTGGGTCTACGAGGTGTATACCGACGAAGCGGCGTTCCACGCCCACACCCAGGCGCCCCACTACTTGGCCGCTATCGAAACGATCGGGTCGTTGCGGGAGCAGGCGGAGGGCCTCCAAGGGGCCGCCCGGGGCAGCGTTAACATCTGGCCGCCGGATTCCGAGTGGAAAAGCTAAGGGGGTGCGCCGACGCACCCCCTTTTTGGCTAATACTACAGGAGAGTCCAAGCCCCAATGGGAGGAGTGGACGCCGTTCTTGGATCGATGAATGGAGGCGCGTCCGCTCCTGATAGGGTCCCGTCCGGCAAAATGTACTGAGCGCCGCGGGACAGTTGACCGCTAATCGTCTTCGTCGTCGAACTCTTCCGGCATAAGCGCGAATTCGGGGTATGCTTCGATCCCAAGCTCACCGGCGTCCTGGCCTAATCGTTCGACCTGGCGCGATACTCTTAGCCCCAGCGCAAAATCTATCCCCTGCCACAGCAGCCACGAGATGCCGAACGTGAACACTCCTATCGCTACGATGCCGAGCAACTGGATGTGGAACAGGCCGCCAGCGGCGATGCAGACCGCCAGGGTCCCCCAAATGCCGGCGAACAGGTGGGCCGGAATTGCCCCGACGACGTCATCCAGCTTGACCATTTCCAAGAGCTTGAGCCCAGCCGTGCATATAATACCGCCGCCAGCGCCGATGATGACTGCCCAGTAATGGTCGACGATGTCGGGACCGGCGGTTATCGAGACAAGCCCGGCGATGGCGCCATTCAGGCCGGCAAACAAATCCATGCGCCCCAGGATGGGACGTGACACGGCGAAGGCCGCCATGACGCCGGCCGCCGCCACCAGGTTAGTATTGACCAATACGTTGCTCATCCCCACGGCGTCGGCCGCGCTTCCCAAAGCCAGTTGCGAGCCGCCGTTGAAGCCGAACCAGCCCAGCCAAAGGATAAAGACGCCCAAGGTCACCACCAGAACGTTGGAAGGAGGCGTTGGCCTAACGCTGCCGTCGCGGCGGTACTTGCCGAGCCTGGGCCCGACGACCATCACGCCGGCGAGGGCGGCCCAACCGCCGGTGCTGTGGACTATGGTCGAGCCGGCAAAGTCCTTGAAGCCAAGCTCGGTTAGCCAGCCGCCGCCCCACGTCCACGCGCCTACAATGGGGTAAATGATGGCGGTCAATAACAGCGTAAACAGGAAGAACGGCCACATCTTGATCCGCTCAGCGATGGCCCCCGACACAATCGAGGCGGTGGTGGCAACGAATACCATTTGGAAGAACCAGTCGGACATGACAGCCTTTCCGCTGCCAACAACCTTGGCTACCGCGTCCACATCTCCACCCAACATGGCGATCTCATCGGCCGACGGTCCATAAAAAATCTTGAACGAGCCGATCACGCTGCCAAAGTCGACACCCGCCAAGTTCAAGTCTCGTCCAACGCCGACGTACATAAGGTTGTAGCCGATGAAGAAGTAGGCAAGCCCGGCAATCGAGTACAGGCCGATGTTCTTCAGGCAGATCATGGATGCGTTCTTGGTGCGAACCGAGCCTGACTCAAGCATTGTGAAGCCGGCGCACATCCACATCACAAGGGCGCCCCAGACTAAGAACGCAAAGGTGTTGAAAATGAACTGGGATTCGCCGTCGATGCCAGCCGCGTGGGCGATGGCCGACCGGCCAAAGAAGAATCCGAGGGTCAGAACCGCTACTAACACTATCACGACGGCGCGGCCGTGGCGCCTAATACTACAGTTGCGCATCTGATGCCAAGATTTCTAGTCGGCGTTGATAATGACAATGTCGTACCCTGGCCTGATGCCTGTCTACCGCCAGGTAGGCGTGAGTCAGCATCGCCAGGGTAACGTGCCGGTACTAGCCCCCCCACCTCCGCACTTCATACTGGTCCAGCCCCACCTGTCCCTTGGCCTCGTCAAAACACTCCAAGGCGGTCCGGTGGGCCGCCTCCGCAATTTCATCCCCGTGTCCTGCCACCACCACACCTCATCACCAAGTGATGGCTTGTTCTACATTGCTAATCTGCGACTGTAGTACTTAGGTAAAGTCCGGGGCTAGCTAGGCTATCTCGCCGCGGCCGCGTCCTTGGCGAGTTCTTCGTTCCAGGGTCCGGGGAAGCGTCCCTTCTCGGTGAAGTCGCCGCTCATGAACAGGTTCTCCTCACGGCCCCACTCACTCCGCGGCAACTCGTAGGAAACTTCGATCCCGTTGCCGTCGGGGTCGTGAAGGTAGATGCCGATGGACAGGCCGTGGTCGGACACCCGGTCAATGGGTATATTCTTGTCTTTCATCCGCTGGTAGAGTTCCTTTAAGTCCTCAAGGCTGTGCATGTACCAGGCCATGTGGTTAAGGCCAACCTGCCCCTTCTGCGGCCCGGGAGCATCCTCGCCCAACTCTATCATGGCAATTTCGTGGGAAATTTCCTTGTCAGCCGACATGAAGGCGGCCCTTCCCGGAGTGAAATCGTAGGTGTGTAACCCCAACACATCCTCGTACCACTGTTGAGCCCGTTCCGCATTGCGAACGAAGATGTTGATGTGGCCTAGGTTTTTCGGTGTGTAACCCATCTTACTTCTCCTAATTGTTGGCCTCTAAGATGGGCTTCAAGGTAGCATAAGCAGCATCGGCTTCGCAAGCCGACGGCGGCGGCAGACCTCCGTAGAAGTTTCGCGGCAGCAGTATGGTTAGGTTAGCCTCGAGAGCAGCCTAATATGGGTTCTTATGCCGAGCTATAGTCCGGGCTGTCCCGTGCGGACGGTGTAAGCGGCCTCAACCGGAGTCACAAAGACTTTGCCATCGCCCGGATAGTTAGTAAACGCGGCTTCTTGAATCGTGTGGAGCACCGAATCCAACTGGTCATCTTCGACTACGATCAATACCATCGTCTTAGCCAGCTCGTCATAAAGCTGCCCTCCCACCTGCACACCCTGCTGCTTGCCCCGTCCCAGCACGTCCCATTTGGTCAAGGCTGGGAAATTCGCTCTGGCCAAGGCGGTGGAGACCGCCGATTCTTTCTCGGGTCTGATGATGGCGCGGACCATTTTCACTGGGACAACCCTCCTCGTTCTTAGAACAATTATCTGGACCCACCGGAAGAACCAAGCCCCTTAATCCTCTGTGGAGACCTTTGCATACCTCCCAACATTGTGGAAGTGGAGCAACTCCTGTCTAGCTACAGCCCCGGTTCCTGGACTCCCGCGAAAGCGGGAGTGACGGTTACGCAAAGGTCTCCCTGTGGGTGCGCCGCCTGCTTGTAGGCAGACTTTAGGTCTTTAAGGAGACCCGGGACCACCTCCCCCAACCGGTCCAGCGGGACCTGTTCCATTACCTTCTGACCCGGCTTGGGGGCGGTCCCGCTGCGTCCGCCCACGAAGATGCTCACCGCGTCCACCACGCGGCCGTCGACCCTGGTCTTGCCGCCCTGAAACCCAATGTCGGCCGCTTGGTGGTTGGCGCATCCCGCCGGGCAGCCGGACCAGTGCATCCGGACCGGGAATCCCTGCGGGAATTGCTCCACCAGCTTTTCGGTCAGTTTCTTGCCAACTTGTTTGGTCTCAATCAAAGCCAAGTTGCAGTAGTCCGTCCCGGTGCAGGTGATGAGCCCCCGGAGAAACGGGTGGGGCTCCGGGGAAAACTCTTGAAGCAGCGGCTCGGAAAGGAGTCCCGGTACGTCTTGTTCCGCAACGTTGACTATAATGACGTTCTGGCCGGTGGTCAGACGCACCTCTCCGGTGCCGTAGCGGTCCGCCAGCAGGGCCAAGTCTTCGAGGTTTTCGGCGCTTACTCTACCGGTGGGCACGGCTAGGCCCACCGAATTCAATCCGGGGAGCCGTTGGGGTTGTATACCCAAGTGGTCTGTCGTCTCGGCAGTCCGAGCGTCCTGTTGGGCTGCTTCCAACGGTCGCCCCCAGCGTTCCTCCAATGTGGCCCGGAATCGATCGATTCCCCAGTCATCGACTAAAAAGGCCAGCCGGGCCTTGGTCCTCTTTTCCCTAGCGCCCTCGTCCCGGAATAGCAGCGTTATTTCGGCGGCCAGCCGGGCCGCGTCTTTGGGTCCGACAAAGGCATCGAGGGGTTGGGCCAGCGTCATCCCGCCCGAGCCCATCTTGCCGCCCACCATCACGTTGAATCCGGGAGAGCCATCGGACCGGCGCACCGCCGGGACCATGCCGATGTCCTGGGTCTCGCTGTGAGTACAGTTTTTCAAGCACCCCGTAATGGTCACGTTGAACTTGCGGGGCAGGTTGCTGAACTCCTTGTTGTTCAGGAAGAGGTCCGTGTACTCCGACCCCGCTGGCGACGCATCGAACAGTTCGTCGGCAGTCAGCCCCGCCAGAGGGCAGCAGTTTACGTTGCGGATGTTGTCCAAGCCAGTCTGGAGCGATGTAAGGTCGACTCCCCGGAGCCCCTCCATAATCTGGGGGACGTCTTGGATACGGATGGCCCTGAGTTGTATCTGCTGCCGGGTAGTCAAATCCAGGAGGCCGTTGCCGAGACGCCGGGCAACGTCGGCCAGCAGGCGCAACTGATTGGATGTGGCTTGGCCGTTGGTAATGCGCACCCGCATCATGAATCGGCCGGGAGTGGGCTTCCGGAAAAAAGCGCCGATCCATTTGAGCCGCTCCCGGTCTCCGGGGTCTATGGTCTCCCAACCCCCGTGCCGGGCGGCTAACTCCTCGATTTCTTCGAGGATGTCCAGGCCGTCCTTTTCCGCCTTGAAGGCTTCAACCGGGTTGTTCCCGGGTTTCATCGCTCCTCGCCTCATGATCGCAGCAAGTAGGGCACCATTTGGACTCGCTGCGAGGCCAAGACCGGAATGGCCGCCGCTCCAGGGATAGCGGGGGTAGCCGAAGCTGTCCCCTGAGCCCTAGCCGAAAGCGCCTGTTCCATGACCCGCTTTTCTTGCGATTCCACTTGTGGCGAAAATCGTACCATAACCACTAGGGAAGAAGCCAAAGCAACTCCAATACCCAGATACAGCAGGACCTGCTCAGTGGACAGCCCTTCGATACGGAACAGGAACCCTGCGGCCACCGCGCCGGCATTGCCGCCCGCGCCAACGATACCCGCAACCGGTCCCAGGGCCTTTCGGTTGATGAAGGGCACCACCGAAAAGGTTGCCCCCTCGGACATTTGCACAAACAAGCTAAACACCACCATAGTGCCGACCGCCAGATACAAGACCGACATCTGGGAGAAGAGAATCAAGGCCAACCCCTCCAAGGCAAGAACGGCCCCCAAGAACGTTACTCGGCCCCTGAGGCCGAACCTGATGCCAGCCCGGTCTCCAAGGATTCCGCCCAGGCTTCGGGCGAAGAGGTTGGTCAGTCCAAATAAGCCGGCAATCAGACCAGCAGCGCCAATTCCCAGGTTGAAGCGGTCGTGATAGTACAACGCTGCCACGTTGTTAATCGTCAATTCGATCCCGAAACAGGCCCCGTAGACGATGAACAGCGCCCAGACCCGGTGGTCTTTGGCTGCCATCAAAAACTCACCGAGGCCCCCCTTACGGTGCGGCATTTTGCCAGCGGCTCTTAGTATTACAACGACGCTTCCTCAATTTGGTCAGGCATTGGCCGGAAATCACGCCGCGGAAGGCAAGGCAACCAAGCTGTCAAGCATGTGGGCAGGTCGCCATGAAGAAGTCCTCAAGGTCCTATTCTTGTGAACCGTCGTTGTAATATTAGCTCTTTGTAATTACCTCCCGGAGCGTCTTGGGTGAGGAAGAAATAGGCCGCTCCCATGACGAGCAGGGCCAACCCGGGAGCGACCATGGCGACACGCCAACCTACGGTTTCGGAAAACCCTAACGACACCAAAGCGATCAGCACCACCGGCATCACCATTTGGGTGACGCCTCCGCCCAGGTTTCCCCACCCGGCGGTGGTAGCGTTGGCGGCGCCTATCACGTTGGGCGCGAACATTACCGAGGTATGGTATTGAGTGATGACAAAAGAAGCGCCGATTATGCCTATCGCCAGCCGGAATAATAACTGATGTTACGCAGCCTTAAGGAGTTGGAGTTCATTGAAAGCATGGCGAATGGACTGGAGATAGAGCCGGGCTCTCAAGGCAAAGTGGTTCACTCCGTGCTTCAACCGGAGTCCTTCCAACCGGAAGGCCGCATAGATGGACATGAAACAGTGGTTGCTCTGGGTGCGCTCCGTCCGGGTAGGCGACTTGGCCAGGGCGGCATTGGACTTGAGCGTCTTATGAAAGGTCTCCACTTTCCACCGTTTCTGGCAGATCCCGCAGATGGTTGGTCCATCACAGTCCAGATCGCTTGAGGCCAGATACAATGTCCCGGTGCTGCCATCCTTGTTTGTAAAGACCTGGCGAACGAGTTGGACCGGAAAATCCAACCCCCTCAGCCAGCACTGCACCGCTTGGTGTTCCGGCAACTCCAGCGAGTCTATGCGGGAGAAGTTGCCCTGAAGTTTCCCTTCATAGCTCAGTGCTGCCGTCCGGTTCGGCTTGAGTGCAACAACGAAATGCCGGTCCAGTTCCTGGCGTATGAAATCCAGGTTCTCCTTGGCGGCAAACCAGCTGTCAGCCAGCACGTAGCGGTATTGCAACTGATTGCGCTGGCAGACTCGCAGCATCCGGCGCATGAGTTCGTTCTTGGTGACCTCGCTCTTGCGCTTGAGCCTGCCGGTCTTCTCATCGTGGTACACCAGCGGCTTTCGGACCAGTTCGTAGGCCACGGGAACCGCTGCATCCCCGGCGTAGTACACGCAGTTGAGCAGGTTGATCCCCTTGACGGAACGGTTCTTGCTATGGTCGAAATGCCAGCTAATCAGTTCGTTCTCGTCCGTATAGGGCTTTTCCTCGATGGTGTCATCGAAGATCAGCGCCCCGTCCGGGTCTTCGATGGCGCGCACCATTGGCTTGACCTGTTGCCACAGGGTTTTGGAGTCATAGTCTGCCCTAGATAGAAAGCGCGTTACCTGGTCATGGCTGACCGCCCCTTCCACTGTGGATGACAACCCGTGTGGATGACAACCCGGTGGCGGTGGTGGCGCCAAAGGAACTCAACAGGTAATCGGTGTACAGTTCTAACATCTGTTTATCCATGGCTCTAATCGGCTTTGTTGAATGAATGGGAGGTAGTGTTAAGCTGGAGGCATGAAGCGAACACCGCAAGCCTCCAAAGCTCGTCCCAA
>CBDCPI010000005.1:0-43232 GCA_965220245.1 Dehalococcoidia bacterium | reverse complement strand
GCTTCTTTCGATCAGACAACGGCCGCCTACACTCCCCAAGAACGGGCCCAAATGGTGGCTACCGTCTGCCGGAGCGCGGCAGAGCGTGGCTTCAATGCTTTCGGGGCCTGCCGCACCGGGACCCAAGAGCAAGCGGTGTTCAGCAGCCGAGGCGCCAAGGGCTACCATGCCAGCACTTTCGCCGGCCTGCTCATCACCGTCATGAGCGACACCTCGTCCGGCTGGGCCAAGGGAGGCTCATGGAAGGTTGACGACATCGACCCCCGGTCGTTGGCGGTGCAAGCGATTGACAAGACCCTCCGGGGAGAAAATCCCGTAGCAATGGAACCCGATAAATATACCGTGGTGCTGGATCACTACGCGGTAGATGACATGCTGGGCGCTCTGAGCCTCTACGGCATGGGCGCTCAAGCCGTCCAAGAACGCCGCAGTTGGATGAACGGGTTAATCGGTGAACCCGCCATGAGCCCATCGATCTCCATCTGGGACGACGGCGCCGACCCGGATGGCTGGCCGACGCCCTTCGACGCCGAGGGAATACCTCGGCAGCGGGTGGACATCGTGAAAGACGGGGTGGTCTTGGGGCCGGTCCACAACTCCTATACCGCCGGGCAGGAAAACACACACTCTACAGGTCATCAAGTCAACTTTACCGGCGCTCCTTATGCCGCCAACTTGTTTCTGGGAGCAGGAGACTCGACGGTTGAGGAAATGATCGCCTCCACGCAGCGAGGACTATACGTGACCCGCTTCCACTACACCCGGCTGTCGCACAACCGGGGTTGTGTGATGACCGGGATGACCCGTGACGGCACCTTCTTGATAGAAGACGGCCGGATTGCCTACCCGGTCAAGAACCTGAGATTCACCCAGTCCTACGTCGAAGCCTTGGCCACAGTGGAAGCCGTGGGGAACGAGACCAAGCTGGTCTTGAGTGAGGTCGGCTTTGCCACTAGGGTGCCCGCCTTGAAACTACAAAGCTTCAACTTTACCGGCGTGACCGTGTAAGACTCTGCGCTCCCTTTTCTTCTCCCCTGCCCAAACGTATTCGCGGTCGGCGGATCGCGCTTTGACACCAGAGTTTCATGGCTAGAGTTCCGTCGCCAGCGCGTTATTTATGTGCCGGTGTCTATGATTCTCTTCGGCAAGGACTCCGCTGGATCGGTCCCGGTCTACGCTAGCATCAAGGGTCTCTGGGTGATGCGGAATCGCATCGACGGTGTGTCTTAAATGACTCTATGGTACGATCATCTAAGATCCATACCAATTGCGCTCCCAGTCTCTAACCCACTAGGCCCGGCTTATGGATACAGTCACTCTTAAGAATTTTAGGTGCTTTAGCGAAGAACAGACCGCGCGATTGGCTCCGCTGACCCTTCTTGTAGGGGAAAACAGTACCGGAAAGACATCATTTCTCGCGCTGTTGAGAGCTCTCTGGAGGGTCGCCGCCGAGTACATAGTACCGGATTTTCGGGAGGACCCATACGATCTGGGCACTTTCAGAGACATCGCCCATCATCGGGGTGGCAGAGGAGGCAGCGCGGATTTTTTTGAAGCCGGGTTGGAATTCGCTGAATCGTCTCCCGAACAGGGACCGGTCTCCTTGCTGGTCACCTTCAAAGAAAGGGAAGGTGTACCTTACCCGACAAGGCGGAGGTTAACAGGAAAGGACACTTGGATCGAAGTAGACACTACAAGTAACGGGCAGGAGTTGGTCCGTTTTCGGAGGCAACAAAACGAATGGGAGCGGTTAGTTCCAGCAGGCTTATCAGGTGTCGGCGCGCCTATTTTAATGCCCCTTACCGTTTTGTTACGGCATGTTTGGCGTGAAGATTATCGGAGAGTTGAAACCACCGCCAATCCAAACGCTTCTAGCGATGATGGCCTGCCCACTCAAGGCGATTTGGACGCCGCAGGGGAATTAGAGTCAGCGTTAAGACGTCGAGTGCATTGGTCTGGAACCGCCTCATTCGCGGGTGCGCCTCTCCGGGCACAGCCGAGACGGACCTACGACCCTAGCCAACCCTTCTCAGACCCAAGAGGCGACTATGTCCCGACCTACTTGGCGAATTTATCGCGACGCGATCAGAAAGAATGGCACCAATTGAAGCTCGCCTTGGAGAATTTTGGCCAGGTCTCCGGATTGTTTAACGAAATATATATAGAGTCTTTCGGTAAGACGGACGCCGATCCATTCCAGGTGAAAGTCAGAAAGTTCGGGAAACGGTCCAAGGGATACAGCAGAAACATTATCGACGTAGGATACGGGGTCAGCCAAGCTCTCCCACTGTTAACTGAATTATTCAAGCCCCAACCGGCTCCCCTATTCTTGCTGCAACAACCGGAAGTGCACTTACACCCCAGCGCTCAGGCCGCCTTGGGTACCCTGTTTTGTTCCATCGCTGGTCCGAATCGGCAGTTGGTTGTGGAAACACACAGCGACTATATTCTTGATCGTGTTCTCATGGACATTCGCGATCAAAAGACTGGACTCAAGCCCGATGATGTTTCGATTCTTTTCTTCGAGCCGAATGACCTCGAAGGGACCATCCACTCACTGCGGTTGGACAAACAGGGGAACATCCTGGGCGTGCCGAACGGTTACCGACAGTTTTTCAGTGATGAACTGCGGCGTTCAATTGGTCTTTAGATGTGCGCAATCGTAGATGCTAACGTGAGGGACCAAGTTTTTGGTAATACTAATTCGGAGGCGGGGAAATTCTTCTTGGATTGGCTGCTTAGACCTAACGGCGGTACGTTGGCTTTAGGAGGCAAGCTTAGAAGCGAACTATCCGACGATGGAAGAAACGGAAATTTTATGAAAGTGTATGCTCAGTTGAGACTAATGGGTAGTACAAAGGATGTTTCAGATAGAGAGGTTGAGGTTGAGACGAAGGCTCTTGAGCAACAGCGGGTTTGCCAGTCCAACAACGATGAACATGTCCTCGCGTTAGCGAGAATGAGCGGGGCCAGACTGCTTTATTCCAACGACCGGGCTCTCCAGGATGACTTTCAAGACCCGCATATTATCAATAGCCCCAGGGGCCGGGTTTACACCACGTTGATACGCGATGACGTGACTTCAACCCACCAAAGCCTGTTGAATCGGGCGGACCTCTGTGTCGATTGATGTTTGCCGGTGCGCTCCTTCCCCGCCCTTGACGCGATTCGTTGGGCTTGGCTACACTGCTTCCATCTTAACCGGACTGGGGACGTGACCTCTACGTCCGAAGTCGCCAAAATCTGGAATAGGTGCCATAGTGTGCGGCGTCAGCGGCATCCTTTATAAACATAGTGCGGTTCAAGGCCCAGCCCCCATCGGTGGAGAGTTGGTCAAGATGCTGGAGTCTATGACCCACCGGGGTAAGGACTCCACCGGGGTAACCGTCGTCGGCGAGGACATTGAGGGCGACCTGGTTATCCGGGTCTGGACCGATGATGCCTCTCAGGCAGCCGCAGTACTGGCCCGGACCGAGGAATCGGTGCTGAAAACCGGCGGCGTGGTGCGGACGCGGCGGGCTTGGGGCCAATTTCTCCGGCTGACAGTGAACTTCGAGGGAGAGGTTCCCGATCTGGCCGAGGCGCTTCTGAATACTCCGGGAGTCGCCCTGCACAGCATCGGTGAGTCTTCGGAGGTCATCAAGGACGTGGGCACGCCGGTGGTGATGGACCGGGTTCACGCCATGAGCCAGCTTACCGGCACTCACGGTATCGGCCACGTGCGCATGGCCACCGAGAGCCGGGTCGACGTGAACCACGCCCATCCCTTCTGGGCCTATCCGTTTACCGACATCACGGTGGTCCATAATGGGCAGTTGACCAACTACCATAAGCTCAAGCGCAGCTACGAAGACGACGGTCACCGCTTCCAGACCGGCAACGACTCGGAGTTGATCGCCGTCTACTTGGCTGACAAGCTCTCCCGGGGCGACTCCTTGGACCAAGCATTGCGGGCCTCTCTGGGCGACCTGGACGGGACCTTCACCTACCTGGTTTCGACCAAAGACGGCTTGGGCTACGCCAAAGACCAATGGTCGGCCAAACCTCTAGTGACCATGGAGACTGACGACATCATCGCGGTCGCCTCGGAAGAGATAGCTCTTAGAGGCGTCTTTACCCAGGAGATTGACCGGGTGGAGCCCCAAGAGAGCGAGGTCAAGACTTGGTTACTCTAGACGCCCGCGAGCTTACCACTCGGGAATTGAACACCCGCTTAAAAGAACTGGCCTCGGACGAATCGGAAATCACTATCCTGCATCCTCAGGCCCGGCATAATATTGCCGTGGGAATTCTCCGGCAATGCAAGATCGACATCCGGGGGAGCGTCGGCTACTACGCCGCCAGCCTGCTGGACGGCCCCGACGTCAGTATTGAAGGCAACGCTGGCTGGGCTTTGGGCGACAACCTGATGTCGGGAAAGATCAGGCTGTCCAAAGATGCCGGAGCGTCGGTGGGCTCCACCATGCGCGGCGGCGAGTTGTTCGTCGGCGGGAACGCCGGGGCCCGGGCGGGCATCTCCATGAAGGGCGGCACCCTCGTTGTGGCCGGCAACTCTGGGTTCTTGACCGGTTTCATGATGCAAAAGGGCCGGATTATCGTTTGCGGCGATGTTGGCGAGGCGGTCGGCGACTCAATGTACGAGGGCGCAATATACGTTGCCGGGCGCGTCGCGTCTCTGGGCAACGACGCCAAGACCGAAGAGGTTGGTGAAGAGGAGTTGCTTGACCTTCTCACGGTGCTGGAGGCCCACGGGATACGAGAGAGATACAGCTTCACCAAGATAGTTTCCGCCAAAAAGCTTTACCACTACGATTCCTTGGAGCGTCTGGAAAAGACCCTGATATAACCCAAGCAAGCCGGGGTGAGTAGAGGACAAAGATTCGCATGGTAATGGGCAACAGCCAGATCTGGCCTCCTTGGATCATGGAAGACATTCATGCAAAGTCGGACTTGGGACGGTACCGGATCAGAGGGTTCAGCACCTTTCAGAAAATAACCCACTTTGATGATCTTACCTTTCTATCCACCGGGCTGACCCGCTTTCCGCTGGAAGGCTACAAGGAGCGTTGCAATACCCGGACGGTAATCGGGGGCTTGCGCGCCGAAAATCCCTTGGTGCTGGAAACCCCGGTTTACATCAGCGGCATGAGCTACGGCGCTCTGTCGGCCAACGCCAAGACCGCCTTGGGGAAAGGGGCTGCCTTGGTGGGGTCGGCCAGTTGCACCGGCGACGGGGGGATGCTTCAAAGCGAACGGGACGCGGCGGACAACCTGATCTATCAAGTCCTGCCCAGCCGCTACGGGTTCAACCCCCACCATCTGGCCCAAGCCCAAGCCGTTGAGATCGTCGTCGGGCAGGGAGCGAAGCCCGGCACCGGCGGCCTGCTGATGGGGGTCAAAGTGCTGGACGAGATCGCCGACATGCGAGACCTACCTCAAGGCATCGACCAGCGCAGCCCCGCCCGCCACCCCGACTGGCTGGGTCCCGACGACCTAGCCGTGAAGATAGAGCAGCTCCGCGAGGCCACCGACTGGCGCGTACCCATTCACGTCAAGCTGGGCGCTTGCCGGGTAGACGACGACGTTAAGCTGGCCGCCAAGGCCGGGGCCGACGCCATCGTCATCGACAGCATGGTGGCCGGTACCGGAGCGTCTGCCGAGGTACTGATTGAACACAGCGGCATCCCCACGGTCCCGGCCATCGTCATGGCCCGGGAAGCCCTGCGGGAGCTGGGCCTGTACGGCAAGGTCAGCCTGATTGCCTCCGGAGGAATTCGCCACGGGGCCGACGCGGCCAAGGCCCTAGCCTTGGGCGCCGATGCCGTGGCCGTGGGCATTGCCGCGCTCATCGCCCTCAACTGCAACCGGGAAATCCCCGAGTCTGACTTCGAGGCCGAGGTCGGGGTGCCAGCCGGGTACTGCCGCCATTGCCACACCGGCAAATGCCCCGTCGGAATCGCCACTCAGGACCCCGAGTTGACCAAACGCCTGGACCCCGACGAAGCCGCCGAGCGGGTAGCCAACTTCCTCAACTCCATGACCATGGAGATGGCCCTGCTCACCCGCTCTCTGGGCAAGAGCGATGTCCACAGCCTGGAACCCGAGGACTTGGCCGCCCTGACCATCGAGGCCTCGGCCATGGCCCGCGTGCCGCTGGTGGGGACCAACAAGGTTTACTAAAGGGGATTCGATGTTCCGCTACCCAGAGTCACCACTGGTTCAAGATTCCAAGGCTCGATCATTAAACACGCCTGAAGCGTTGATCATAATGGGCATTATGCTTGAATGGTAAACCAGCGCGTACCAATTACCCCTGATACAACCCTGTAGATGGACGCGCTGGACCTCAAAACGGGAGCCGTCCGCCCACATAGATCGGCTACTCAAGGACACCGGGACCCACGCCCGGGAGGAGAGCGCCCGCCGGAGAGTCAAAGAGAGAGGCTCAAGCAACGGAACCGGAAACAAATCCGCCCAGGATCAAAACCCATGGCATGTACCACCATCCGGAAAACAACCCAAGACGCCAAGGCTCAAAGCCGCCCAGGAGCCTGAAATGACCAACGCCAAACTGGCCTACGACCCACGATTCGCCATCGACTACGGCAACCTGTCCTTCGACCCCGACGAACCGGAGCCGTTGCCTGACGCCATGTTTCAGTACCCGGTCTTCGAGGAAATCCTCCACCTGCTAGGCACCCATCTGACCGACCTGTACTTGCACGAGGAGGTCTTCCGCAGCAGCAACACGTTCATCTGCTACAACCCCGATGATCTGAACGTCCGGGTCGGTCCCGATTACTACTTCGCCACCGGCATCGATGCCGGTGACATAGAGCAGACCAAGCTGTACCTTCCTTGGGTGGTGGGCAAGCCCCCGGACTTCGTGCTGGAAATCGCCTCTGAGAGCACGGCAGAGCACGACGTCACCGGCAAGCGCCGCATCTATGCCGGGATCGGTGTCCCCGAATACTGGCGCTTCGACCGCAGTGGCGGCGACCTCTATGGGCATCCCCTAGCCGGAGACACCCTCGAAAACGGGTCCTACAGCCCCGTGAGCCTGACCACTGAACCTGACGGCATCCTCAAGGGCTACAGCCCGGCACTGCGGCGAAGCCTCTGCTGGCAGAACGGGATGCTCGTGTTCTACGACCCCGAGACCGGCGAATATATGCGGAACCTGAGAGCGGAAAGGGCTGCCCGGGAACAGGCCGAGGCTGCCCTGCGGACAGAGCAAGCCGCCAGAGAAGCGGCAGAAGCCCAGTTGGCAGAACTGGAAGCGGAGCTACGACGGCTACGAGCACAATAAACTCGCTTGACAGCAAGAAGAGACCAAGCGCAGAAAAGCGGGCTTCCCGAATTTTCTAAGCGTTCTCTGCGCACTACGAGTCCAATTGCCGCTTTGATGTGATTGCCCTAGGCCCTCACGGTGCTTCAGGACAAAACCTGTCCGTCTTCCGTATAATGCGAACTGTGCGTACCTACACAACCGGGGGCCTATAAATGCCTGCACGCGAAGAGATCGCTCAACTGATGAAGGAAGACGGGGTCCGGTTCCTGTTGGCCCAATTCGTCGACCTCAACGGTTCCCCTAAGGTGAAGATGGTGCCGGTGGAGCACTTCGCGGACATCATCGACGATGGCGCCGGGTTCGCCGGGGCGGCCCTGCCCGGTATGGGCCAAGGGCCCCACTCCCACGACATGATGGCCCGCATCGACCTCGACTCTTATACCTGCGTTCCGTGGACCGAGGGCTTGGCCCGCTTCGCCAGCGACCTGTTCGTCGACGGCATCCCCCACATGTTCTGCCCCCGTCAGAACTTCAAAAGAGTGTTGTCTCAAGTGAAGCAGGAAGGCTACGTCTTCAACGTGGGCATTGAGCCCGAGCATTTCCTGGTGACCAAGAACAGCGACGGTTCCATCCAAGTGTGGGACCCCAACGACATCGACAGCCTGCGGAAGCCCTGCTACGACTTCAAGGGCATCGCCAACGTGATGGAATACCTCCGCGACATGATGGACGCCATGCGGCGGGTCGGTTGGGACGCCTACCAGTCGGACCACGAAGACGCCAACGGACAGTACGAAATCAACTTTCATTACTCCGACGCCCTCACCACCGCCGACCGCTACACCTTCTTCAAGATGATGACCAGCCAGTACGCCCAGAAGCACGGCGCCATCGCCACCCACATGGCCAAGCCGTTCACCGACCGCACCGGCAGCGGCGGTCACATCCACTACCACTTGGCGGATGCCGCTACCGGAGAGAACCTGTTTTTGGACGAGGAAGACCCTCGGGGACTGGGGCTTTCGCCGATGGCTTACAACTTCATTGGAGGCATTTTCGCCCATGCGCCGGCCCTTTGCTGCGTGATGTCGCCCACAGTCAATTGCTACAAACGGTTGCAGGTAGGACCGGCGCTAATGGGGTCAAACTCCGGTTTTCTCTGGACGCCGGCGTTTGTTTCCTACGGCGACAACAACCGGACGCAAATGATTCGCACCGCCGGCCCCGGCCACTTGGAAGACCGCACCATGTCGGCGGCCTGCAACCCCTACCTGGCCTTCGGCGCTTACCTCATGGCCGGGTTGGACGGAATCAAGCGCCAATTGGAACCGGGCGAACCCAACCTGGGGAACCTCTACGACCTGGGGTTGGAGGAACTCCGCCGCCGCGGCGTGCGGATGCTGCCCCAGTCCTTGGCCGAGTCGTTGGCGGAGTTAAAACAGGACGCCGTGCTCAAAGACTCGCTGGGCGTCATCTACGACGAGTTCATCGACCAAAAAGAAGCCGAATGGAGGGAGTTTCACCGCCAAGTCACCCCTTGGGAAATAGAACGGTACCTGACGCTGTTTTAGATGTTGGAAGGACGGCTTTATAAGCTATGAGAGTCCCCAGAGAATACGAATTGAGCAATCCCGTTGTGGAGGCTCTCCGTTCACTTGGCGGAAGTGGTTCTAAACAGGAGATTGCCGAGGCTGTCATCGGTCAGTTGCAATTGCCAGAAGATGCGGTTCGACAGGCGCGCGGATTCAGTGGCCAAACCGAGTTGGAGTATCGCCTCGCCTGGGCACTGACCGTATTGAAGACTTGCGGTTTAGTGGCCAACCCCAAGAGGAGCATTTGGCTATTGACTGAGTCGGGCTTCCAGCAACAGCCGTTCGACGCTGCCGAGATAAAACGCCAATACTTCATTTACTTGGGTCACGCCAAGTCCTTCTCGCCGGAGGTGGAAGCCTTGGAAGAGAAGGCTTGGCGCCGCTTTGCCCTTGAGCAATTCTTTGCAGGATATTGTGAAGCCGACTCGGTATATGACACATTAAAATGAGGGAGAGGGGTCTGTCCGGTGAAACCGTGCTGGTAGATTTTCCTTTTACTGACGGGGGCGGATCGGAGCTGCGTCCTGCGTTGGTCCTGTTGGACACCGGAGATGCCGACTTCGTAGCTGCTCGGGTGACCAGTCGAGGGCCTATTGATGAGTATGATGTCCAACTACACGATTGGCGTTCGGCTGGATTGCTCAGACCTTCAATTGCCAGGCCCCACAAACTGGTAACTATGAGCAAGAGATTGATTGCGCATAGGATAGGGATGGTCAGCCGATTCGATTGGTGCCGAGTCCGAGAGTCTACACAACAACTTTGGGTCATGAACTGGCTCTAGTGAAATCCGATGATTTTCTAGAACCTGTACAGTGAATGCGAAATGTCTTTCCTTCTCAACTGCCCCAACTGCGGTGAGCGCAACGTCCAGGAGTTTCGCTTTGGCGGCGAAACTGTCACCAGGCCGGCGCCGGACGCGACCCAAGACCAGTGGGCCCGCTACTATTACTCCCGGGCCAATGTGGCCGGGGTGCAGCGGGAATGGTGGAACCACCGGTACGGTTGCCGCAAGTGGTTCCAGGCTTTACGAAACACGGTCACCAATCAGGTCCAAGAAACCTTCTGGCCGTAATCTATGGCAAAGAACTTACCCTCTCAAAGACTGGAGCCCCAGGCTACGGAACTTATCGACCGCAGTAGTACGGTGGAGTTCTACTTCGACGAACGGCGAGTCCGGGCCCATAACGGCGACACCATCGCCTCGGCCTTACATGCCGACGGGGTCCGGGTCCTAAGCCGGGGCTTCAAATACCACCGGCCCCGGGGCCTGCTTTGCGGCGCGGGCCGGTGCCCCAATTGCTTGGTCAATGTCGACGGCGTACCCAACCAGCGGGCTTGTCTGGCGCCGGTACGACCGGGGATGCAAGTCCGTCACCAGAACGCTTGGCCCTCTCTGAACCGGGACTTCCTTTCCATTTTGGACCACCTCCACTGGCTGATGCCCGTTGGGTTCTACTACAAGGCCTTCCACCGGCCCAAGTTTCTGTGGAAGTTGGCCCAGCGGGTCATTCGCCGAATTGGCGGTCTGGGCAGCATCGATACCAAGGCGGAACCGGAGACTGCCTACCATCACCGGTACCAGCACGCCGAGGTCGCTGTGGTCGGCGGCGGGCCGGCTGGGTTGTCGGCAGCCGTAGCCGCAGCGGCGGCCCTGTCTGCCATAAGCGGCGAAGGACGGGTTGTCTTAATTGACGATCAGCCGGACTTGGGCGGGCATCTGCGCTTCGATTCCCATACCTACCAAGATGTAGCGGGATTCAGCAAGGAGTCCGGCCTTAGTATCGCCGACCACCTTATCCGGGAGGTGAACGGCGCATCCAACATCGAGGTGCTGTCCGGAGCCACGGTATTCGCCCACTACCAAGACAACCTGCTGAGCATTCTTCACGGCGGCGAGGTAATAAAGCTCAGGGCCAAGCGGGTGGTGATGGCCACCGGCTCCTATGAAGTGCCCCTGCAATTTGAACAGAACGACCTGCCCGGAATCATGCTGGCTACGGCAGCCCAGAAGTTGATTCGCAGCTACGGCGTTAAGCCCGGCAATAACGCCGTAGTGGCCACGGTAAATGACCAAGGCTTCCAGGCTGCGGTGGACTTGCTCGATGCCGGGGTCAACGTAGTCACCGTGGTCGACGCCAGGCGAGAATTCTCTCCCGGGTTGGCGGCTGCGGAGCGGTTAGAGGCTAGGGGCGTGCGGCTGCTGACCTCCCACACGATTACCCGGGCCGAGGGCAAGAAGAGCGTCAGAGCAGTGGTAGCATCGGGGCTGCCTGGGAGCCGGCATTCGGGCAGCACATTGCGATTGGCATGTGACCTGGTGTGCTTGTCCGGCGGGTTTCAACCGGCCAACGCGCTGTTGATGCAAGCTGGAAGCTCCTTCGCTTACGACGAGGACTCTAATCAGCCTCTAGCCGAGAATTTGCCGCCGGGGGTATTTGCTGCGGGCGAAGTTACCGGCAGCCACGACCTGGCCGTAACGGTCCATCAAGGCCGCTTGGCTGGTCGGGAAGCCGCCGCAAGCCTGGGTCCTAACGGCGGGTCAGGCGGCGCCACCCTGGAGGAATTGCGCCGACAGTTGGCCGAGGCCAATGCCTGCATCCCCAACCCCGCGGTAGCGGCACTGGCCCCCGGTTTCTCACCGGGACCACGCAATTTCCTTTGCTTCTGCGAGGATGTGACCACTAAGGATATCGGCGACGCCATCTATGAGGGGTTCGACGACATCCAAATCCTGAAGCGATACAGCACCGCCACCATGGGGCCGTGCCAAGGTAAGATGTGCCTGAAGGCGCTGGTGGAAATGTGCGCCCAAAACACCGGACGCAGCATCACCGACACCGGGGCCACCACTGCGCGCCCTCCTTTGCAACCGGTCCCCCTTGCTGCCTTGGCCGGCGCCTCCCACCTGCCGGTAAAGCGCACGCCCATGGACCTGAACCACCGGGAGCTAAACGCCTCCATGGTGGACTTGGGCCCCTGGCAGCGGGCCCACAGCTACGGACCGCCCCAAGAGGAGTGCTTGGCTGTCCGGCAGCGAGTCGGCATCATTGACGTCAGCACCTTGGGCAAGTTGGACCTGCGGGGGAAGGACGCTGGAGCCTTGTTGGACCGGGTCTATACCCATCGCTTCTCCAACCTGGGAGTAGGCAGAATCCGCTACGGCCTGATGTGTTCGGACAACGGCACCATCCTAGACGACGGGACGGTAACCCGGCTGGAGGACGACCGCTACTTTGTTACTACCACCACCGGGAACGTGGACCTTATTGAGGAGTGGTTCAACCTGTGGATGGCTGGCAGCGGCATGTGCGCCCATGTAACCAACGTAACCTCGGCCTACGCCGCAGTGAATGTGGCCGGTCCCAAGGCACGGGCAACCCTCACCAAACTCACCGGCATCGACCTGTCGGAAACGAGCTTCCGGTACATGCGGTCGGCCCAAGGCATGGTAGCTGGCATCCCCGCCATCTTATTGCGCATCGGCTTTGTCGGAGAGACCGGGTGGGAGGTCCACGTTCCCGCAGAGTACGGCCAGTACCTCTGGGAAACCGTGATGGAGGCTGGCCAAGAGTTCGGCATCGCTCCCTTCGGCCTGGAAGCGCAGCGCATCTTGCGTCTGGAGAAGAAGCACATCATTGTCGGGCAGGACACCGACGCCGTATCCAATCCCATTGAAAGCGGTATGGACTGGGTGGTCCGCTTTGACAAAGAGGACTTTGTCGGCCGTCGAGGGCTAAGCTGGGTAGCCGACCGAGGGCCGAGGAACCAGTTGGTCGGGTTCATCATGTTAAACGGTCAGGTGCCCCAAGACGGCGTCCCCGTGGTTACCCAAGGTAAACCCATCGGACGGGTAACCAGCGCCCGGTTAAGCCCGACCCTGGGCCGAGGGATCGGCCTAGCCTGGATACCCGTTGAAATGGCCCAAGAAGACTCGGCGATAAGCATACTGGTCAACGGACGGGAGCAACCGGCCCAGGTTACGTTGAAGCCCTTCTACGACCCTGAGGGGGAGCGGTTGAGAGCGTAGGCATGGCTACTCGAGACACAACAAGTTGGACCCCCATCAGACGCACCGCCATGCACCACGCCCAAGTCGCACGCGGCGCAGTCATGGCCGAGGCCGATGGCTGGCAGCTTCCCACCCGCTACGGCGCGGTTTCTCAGGAGGCGGCATGGCTCCGGGATACGGTCGGAGTCTCCGACATCAGCCCCTTGGGCAAGCTCCGGGTCGTCGGCGCCAGCGCGGCGGCGGCGGTCGGGGCGTTGCTGCCCCGGGCGGCGGAACTGGACCCCGGCTCGGTAGGTGAGGCGGACTCATCGCTCCAACGCGGAGGCAAGCTGCTGGCCGCAAGGCTGACCGCCGACGAGTTCCTTCTCCTGACCCCCACGGGCGTTGCTCCGGCGGCGATGGATGCTATGTTGAGCCGCGACGCCCCCTGCGCTCATGTCATTGACATTACCTCCGGTCTGTCCGGCGTCTCGATAATCGGGCCGACATCGCAATGGCTGCTGAGCTGCATCACCGAACTGGATGTCTCGTCCCGCGCCATGCCCGACCTCGCCTGCGCCCAGTCCCGGTTCGCCGAGATACAAGGTCTGCTGCTGCGCCGGGACGTCCACGGTATCCCCATTTACCAACTCTACGCTAGCCGCGATTTCGGCGAATACCTGTGGGAAGCCGTCGGCGACGCTGCGCGGGATGCCGGTGGCGGCGCAGTGGGGACCGAAGCCCTTGCGACGCTAAATTAAACGCAGAGAACGCCGAGGGCGCAGAGATTTTAGAGAGTTAACCGGGCCGTAGATGGCTGAAAAAGAAGAATTGGACGCCATAACTGGTAAGATTATCGGCGCGGCCATCGACGTTCATCGCGCCTTGGGGCCGGGGTTATTGGAGTCGGCGTATGAGGCGTGCCTAGCGTTCGAGTTGGCTGAACGCAAGCTTAAAGTCGAGCGGCAAAAGCCGCTGCCTGTCCAATATAAAGATGTGGAACTGGAAGCCGGCTACCGGCTGGACCTGCTGGTAGATGAAAAAGTAGTCGTCGAAATAAAAGCGGTGGACCAATTGGCGGCAATACACAAAACGCAACTGCTGACCTACCTGAAACTTTCCGGCCGGAAAGTCGGCCTGCTTATCAACTTTAACGTAAGAGTTCTACGGAACGGCATCCACCGCGTCGTACACAACTATTAAAAACTCTGCGTCCTCTGCGCTCTCTGCGTTTTAATCTCCCCCGGTTGGGTGAAGGAATGTTTCAGCTTTTCAGGAAGAACCGGATGTGGGAGAAGCACTCCCTGAAGGACCGTTATGAGGTTGTAATCATCGGCGGCGGGGTTCACGGTCTCTCCACTGCTTACTATTTGACCAAGCGGGGCATCAAGGATATCGCCGTCTTCGACAAGGGTTACCTTGGCAGCGGGGCCAGCGCCCGGACCACCGCCATTATCCGGTCCAACTATCTTACTCCCGAAGGCATCCCCTTCTTCAACGAAAGCGTCAAGCTGTATGAAGGTCTGGCCAAGGAACTGAATTTCAATCTCCTCTTCAACCAGATGGGAAGGCTCGACTTGGGCCACACCGACGCCGCGGTTTATGGACTCCGGATGCGTACCGAGTTCAACCGCGTCTTGGGGGTAGACAGCCGCATGATCGGCCCCCAGGAAATCAAGAAGTTGGTGCCAGCCATAAACCTGCGGCAGGGCAAACCATTTCCAATTCTGGCGGCCTTGTATCATCCGCCCTGTGGCGTAATCCGTCACGACGCGGTGGTGTGGGGCTTCGCCCGGGCAGCCAGTCGGCTGGGCGCCGAACTACACCCTTTCACTGAAGTTACCGGCATCGAACGCAGCAACGGCCGGGTGACCGGGGTGGAGACCAGCAAAGGCTCCGTAAAAGCCAACACGGTCATCAGCGCCACCGCCGGCTGGAGCTCCACCATCGCCCAAATGGTAAACCTAGAATTACCCTTAACCACTCACCCATTGCAAGCCATGGTCACCGAGCCCTTAAAGCCTTTCCTCGACAAGACCATTTCCTCGGCCAACCTTCACGCCTACGTCTACCAGACCGACCGCGGCGAGGTCGTAATTGGCGGCGGCGTTGACCCTTATCCCAGCTACAGCCATCGCTCCACCTTCCAACCCATGGAAGAGTTGGCCGCCCACACTCTGGAGATGTTCCCTTGTCTAAAGAACGTCAACGTGCTGCGCCAGTGGGCCGGCCTTTGCGATATGACCCCGGACTATGCGCCAATCATGGGGCCGGTGGACGGTATCGACGGCTTCATTCTTAGCTGCGGCTGGGGGAGTTGGGGCTTCAAGGCGGCGCCGGTGGCGGGCAAGCGGATCGCCGAACTTATCGACACCGGAGAGACCCCGGAGCTAATCAGGCCCTTCGCCCTCTCCAGATTTAGGGAGGGCAATCTGGTCAACGAACGCGCGGCCGCGCCCGCCGCCGCCATCCACTAGGCATCTGCTGCGAGACTCCAGAGTGAAACGCGCCCTGATCATTCGCCATGCCGCACCCGAGACCCTGGCCAGCAACTTCCGCTCGGTGCTGGAAGACCATCAGTTCCAGTTGGAGCCTCTAGACGTCTTTGAGTCGTCGCCCCAGCTCGACAGGTTCTCGCCCCCGGCGTTGGAGGAGGTGAGTTTGATCGTCGTCCTTGGCGGGCCGATGTCAGCCAACGACGATTATCCCGCCCTCCACCTGGAAAGGGCCTATCTCCGGCAGGCAGTGTCCACCGGCAAGCCCGTACTGGGCATTTGTCTAGGGGCGCAGTTGATGGCCACGGCCTTGGGAGGGACGGTAGAGCCCACCGGTGGGTACCAGTTTGGCTTAAGGAAGATTCTGGTTACTGCGGAAGGCAACGCCGACCCCGTCTTTGGCAAGATCAGGATACCCCTAGTGCCGACGCTGCACGGCGATTGCTTTTCCGTCCCCGACGGAGCGGCCAAACTGGCGGAGGGGTACATGCTGTGCCGGGACGGGAGCTACCGGCTTATCAACATGGCCTTCCGCTACGGTAACTCCTACGCTTTTCAGTTCGAACCCCAGTTGACCCTAGAGGAGCTGAAGGTGTGGAACGTCGAGCTACGGGATGACTACCGGCTCATGGGCGGCAACTTCAACCCTGATGAAGAGTCCGCCAGGAATCTGCGGGAGTTCGCTAAGTTCTCGCCCAGCCACGAAAGCCAGATGCGGGAAATGCTGCTGGCTTTCTTGGCTAATGCCGGCCTAGTTGACTAACGGCCTTTGGGCTTGCAGGCAAATCCGCTCATCCTGAGCAGAGTTACGCCCCGGAGGTGGTGGGGCCGTGCCAATGGAAGTAACTGGGGGAGCAGTTCATTGAAAGAACCTAAATGAAAGAACCTATATCCGCTCATCCTGAGCGAAGCGACCAGAGGGAGCGGAGTCGAAGAACCCGCTCAAGGTCACCAACCCCGAGCCAGCCACCCCGCACCACCAACCCTTCGACTGCGCTGCGCTCCGCTCAGGGTGAGCGATTTGGGGAGCAGTTACTTGAAAGCGTAGCCACAGGCGAAACGCAGCGTAGTCGAAGGACCCGCTCAGGGTAGATGTCAGGCGGCCAGCAACTCCTTCATAGCGTCGTCCACAAACTTGGCGTCCGGCGGGTTGAAGCCCGGCCCCCCGGCCAAGTGGCCCCAAATCGAATCTATGGGGCGCAACTCGGCGTTGGGCATGTGAGTGACTTCCAGCTCGTTATCTTCCGGCGGGAAGTACAAATCGGTCTTACCGGGCATCACGATGGCCTTGGCCTTGATAGCCCCCAAGGCTTTGGCGAAGTCGCCGCCGTACAGGGAATTGGCGCTAAGATCAGCGTTTTGCCAAGTCCAGATCATCGCCAGAAAATTGTTGGCGTCGGAGCCTAAGCGCCGGCCCTCCCAAAAAGCGATCAAGTAGTCTTCTAGGGAGGAGTAGCCGATTTCCAAGTAGACCTCTTCCCGGTAAAACGCCTGGGAGACCGCCCAACCGGCGTAGACCCGGCCCATGGCGCGAAGTCCCTTGTTCGGTGGGTTGTCATACCAGCCGCCTTGCCAAGCATCGTCGGCGGTTAACGCCGCCTTGACCCCTTCTAGGAAAACGAAGTTGTGCCGCGAGGTCTTGGCCGAGCCGCAGATGGGCACGATGCGCTGCACCATGTCGGGGAACAAGCAACCCCATTGGTAGGTCTGCTGCGCTCCCATAGACCAACCGGTAACCATTGCAAGCTGTTCTATGCCAAAAACCTCGGTTACCAACCGGTGCTGGCACATAACGTTGTCGTACACGGTTACACCGGGGAAACGGGCCCGGTCATAAGGCGTCGGCGTGTTGCTGGGCGACGATGATAGGCCGTTGCCAAACATATTGGGAACGATGATGAAATAGTTGCCGGGATCGAGCGCCAGTCCGGGTCGTATTATTGCTTCGTTCTGGGTGTGCTGCCCGCCGAAGAATGTAGGGTAGACTATCGCATTGTCCCGGGCGCTGTTCAAGGCGCCGTAGGTCTTGTAAGCCAGCTTAGCGCCGCGCAGGGTGGCTCCCGATTGGAGCACCACATTGCCAAGGTCAAAAATTTCGTAGTCGGTCATAATTCAGTCCCGTTCCTAAGCATCTCTGGAGTAACCTACCCTCTCGGAGCGCCTTACGTCCTAGCAAAGGCAATCGCATTCTGTCACCCTGCCCCTGTTCACTGTCACCCTGAACGGAGTGAAGGGTCTAAAATCCTTGCCGCCGATGCGTTTTCTTCGCCCAGCGTCGCTGCGGTGTAAACGCAGCGGCGAGGAAAGCCATTTTGGTCGGCTGTCATTTTAGATTCTTAGTCACGGAGTTTATCCTGAGCGAAGTCGAAGGGCTCCTCAGAACGACAGAATGTGATTGCCCTTACATCCTAGCAAAGCGCCAGATAGGGTCCATCGCACGATTCTAACATCCCCGGCAACTTTGACACCCGCGCCGTATCGCGCTTTAATGACCCCACACCAGTAATTGTATAAATCCGAGAACTGCCGAGGTGAACCATGAAGGCTGCTGTCTTGCGTGAAGTTAACACGCCGTTGGAAGTCGAAGATGTCGACATCGCCGATCCGGGCCCTCGTGAGGTGGTCGTCCGCACTGGCGCAAGCGGCGTCTGTCACAGTGACCTCCACTTCGTCGAAGGGCTCTACTCGACCAGGTTCCCAGTGGTGTTGGGACACGAAGCCGCCGGGACTATCGAGGCCATCGGCGAGTTGGTGGACTACGTGAAGCCCGGCGACCGGGTTATCTGCTGTCTATCGGTGTTCTGCGGCCATTGCGAACGCTGCACCGAGGGGCGGATGGTGCTATGCTCCAGGGCCGGTCTCACTCGAGGCCCCGACGAAACACCCCGGCTCAGCAGCGGCGGTGAGGCCGTAACCCAGTTCGCCAACCTGGGGTCCTTTGCCGAGCTGATGCTGGTACACGAAAACTCGGTGGTGAAAATCGACCGCGACGTTCCCTTCGAGCAACTTGCTCTCATCGGCTGCGGCGCGACCACCGGGTTGGGCGCGGCGCTAAACACCGCAGCGGTGCGACCGGGGAGCACGGTGGCGGTCATCGGCTGCGGCGGTGTGGGTCTTAACGCCATCCAAGGCGCGGCCCTAGCGGGAGCACTGCGGGTCATCGCCATCGACGCCGTCGAGACCAAGCTGACGTTGGCCCGCGAGTTCGGCGCCACTGACGTAATCGACGCCTCCAGCGGCGACGTGGCCTCCAGGGTGCGCGACCTGACCGGCGGCGGCGTTGACTACTCCTTCGAAGCCATCGGCAAGAAAGAAACGGCGGAGCAGGCCTTCGAGATGCTGCGGAATGGCGGGACCGCCACGGTCATTGGCATGATTCCCCAGGGCACCAAGATCGAGTTGGATGGACCTTCGTTCCTGCGGGAGAAACGAATCCAGGGCAGCAGCATGGGCTCCAACCACTTCCGCACCGACATGCCTAGGTACGTAGACTTCTACTTGCAAGGCCGCCTGAAGCTGGACGAGTTGGTAACCCAGCGCCTGCGGCTAGACCAAGTAAACAAAGCCTTCGCCGACATGAAGGAAGGCAACGTGGCCCGGAGCGTTATCACGTTCTAGGGAACTGGAGCTTGCTACAGGCGGCTATCGGGTAAGTCAGGGTAAATGACCAGCCAGCCTATGTCCCTCCTGCTGGAGCGGCGGTGCGAGGGCTTTTCGGCTGGCTAGCCTTGTGACTGCCGAAGGCGCAACTGTTCCTCAAGCTGCCGTATTCTGGCTTCAGCGGCTTCCCGGGCAGTCTGTTCCGCCTGAAGCGCGGCTTGAGCCAACTGATGGGCCTCACGCTCCTGCTCCCGGTTCCTGAGATAGGTCCCGTTTGCCGGATCGTAAAAGTATAGCCATTCTTCATGCCAGCAGAAGTACAGCGCCAGCGTCGGGCTGTACCCCTTGAGCACCCCGTCGGGTTCGGTGGTGAGGTCAAGGGACTGGTAGACCCCGTTGACCAGAAGGTCTCCGGCCAAGGGCTGCCCATAGTAATCGCCGCCGGTCTGGTCAAAGCGCCAGTATTCGAGGACGCCGATTTGGGCGTAGATGCGGCGTTTCCCGGTTACGTCATAGCGTCCGGTGGTCTCTGAAGCTATTTCTAGGGCTAGGTCCGGGGGCTTGCCCACCTCCCAGGGCAGGTAGAGCCGCCGCTCCCGGATGGCGCGGGCGTCGACACCGAAGGCCAGGTAGCAGTCGGGACCCACCCGGATGTTGAGGTTGGATCGGTCGTAACAGATAAAAGTGTTGCTGCTGATGAAGTTATCGGGGCGGCGTCCGAAATCGGTGAAGCGGGCGGCCAGTACATGCAAGGTTTCTTGCAGAAGAAGTTCTTGAAACATGGCGTCGGGCAGGGGTTCGGGCTTGTTCGGATTGAAGCTAAGGCTGGCGAAGTCGATGGCGCCCTGCTTGTTGTAGGTTAGCATCGTGGTCATCGCGGCCTCTCGGTTGACACTCCTCTAGAAGTTCCAATGGGGTTCCCGTTTCTCCAGAAAAGCGGCGATACCCTCCTGCGCATCTTCTGCTTGCAGGTTCTCCACCATCACTTGCTGGGCAAAGCCGTAGGCGGCGGGCCGGTCCATTTCCATCTGCTTGTAGAAAGCAGGCTTGCCGAAGGCCAGCGTTTGTGAGCTGGCTGAGGCAATCTGACAGGCAAGGGCCATCACCTGGGCTTCTAGCTCTTCATCCGGCGCCACCCGGCTAATCAGGCCGTACTCCAAAGCCTCTTGGGCCGAGATCGGGGCGCCGGTCAACAGCATCTCCATGGCTTTCTTCGGCATAACGGCACGAGCCACCGCCACCCCGGGGGTGGTGCAAAACAAGCCGATTTGCACTCCCGGCGTGGCAAAGCAAGCGGACTGGGAGGCCACGGCTAGGTCGCAAGTAGCCACCAATTGGCAGCCCGCGGCGGTGGCGAGACCTTGGACTTGAGCGATTACCGGCTTGGGCAACAGCCTGATAGCCTCCATTACCGCAGTACAAGCAGCGAAGACGGCAGTATAGCCCGTCACATCGCCGTCGACCATTTCGTTCAAATCGTGGCCGGAGCTGAAAACCGGCCCTTCCGACCGCAAGACCACTACCCGCACCTGGGGATCATCCTTAATCCGGGCCAAGTGGGCTGCCAGGCTAGCCAAAACCGGGCTGGACAAAGCATTTCGCCTAGCCGGATTATTGAGGGTAAGAACACCAACGCCGTCAATTAGCTCGTATAAGACCCATTCTTGGTCCATTAGTCCGCTCCTGTTATGCTCCGGGATGTTGGCTGCCTTAGATGGTGTTTTCAAAGTTCCCTATCTCAGAATTCCCCATCCACCACTTCTTTCAGCCTGCGAAAGGCGTCGATGTGCTCCTCTAACGAGGCCAAGCCCGCCCGTCTGGTCTCGACGCACAGATGCGTCGCACCCAACTCCTCCCAAGCCTTCACTTCGGCCAGCCAGTTTTCCGGCTGCTTGCCCCCAACCCGGAGACGGCCTTCCAACCCCAAGCTCGCTGGGTCCCGTCCCGCTTGCTTGGCATAGGTCCTTATCCTCTCCACGGTCTGGCGGCCAACATCGTCGGGCAGGAAACTAGGGCACCAGCCATCAGCCAAGCGAGCGATGCGGCGCAGCACCACGTCGGGCGGTATGGGAGAGGCGCCGCCTCCGGCGCCCAGCCATACCGGGATCGGGCGCTGTACCGGCAGGGGGTTCAGCCCGGCGTGGGTGATGTTGTGCCAACGACCATGATAGTCGACTACTTCCTGAGTCCAGAGCGCCCGCATCACCTCGATCTGCTCGACACTCCTTCTTCCGCGGTTGTGGAAGTCCTCTCCTAGGGCCTCAAACTCCACTGCATTCCAGCCAACCCCGATACCCAGCCGCAGGCGGCCGCCACTGAGCACGTCTATCTCCGCCGCCTGCTTGGCCACCAAGGCAGTCTGTCTTTGGGGCAGGATGAGGATTCCCGTAGTTAGCCCTACCTTTTTGGTGATGCCCGAGAGGAAACCCATCAATACCAGTGACTCATGGACCACGCTCTTGTGATTGTAAGTAGCCAACGAAGGGTGCTGGTGGAAGCCGGGGTCCGCGCCGAGCACATGGTCGGCGATGAAGATGTAGCTGTAACCCAGGTCTTCCGCCGCTTGGGCGAACTCGCGGATTACTCCCGGGTCTTCCGCTATCTCGGTCTGGGGGAAAATGGCTCCTATCTGCACGGTAGATCTCCCGATAAATTCCTTTGTGGATAGCCGGGTGGATGAGCGGGATGAAGTTGCCGCTGGCTTCTTTGACTAGGGCGCCGGGGCTAGGGCGCCGGGTTGGGCCGGTTTAGAAGACCAACAACACTAAGGCTACGACCAAGGCCAATGCGGAGGCATAGAAGAAGGAACGCTGCCGGAACCACAAAGTGAGGAACACGGCCCCGCCCACTAGGACTCCAATAGCGATCAAGAAGGGCAGCCAAATCTCCGCGAAGAATATCACCACGGCCCAAGTCACGGCCAAGGTAGCGGCGATCAGGGTGATGAAAATAAAGGCGGCGCCCAAGGCCACGGTGCGGACTTCCGACCACGTCGTGGTTTCCGCGAATTTGCTCCCCCGGGCCGTCTCGATCAGGCCCAGCGCCGCGATCCCGGCGACTATTACCAGCAGCCATATTGCAACTTCGGTCATTCGCAGGTGGTCCCGCCGCCCGGGCGAGGCCCGGAGACGGCTTCCCCAAAACAATCTCGAAGTCTGTCTGCAACCAACTTCTTCACCAGCTCAACCCACAATTACACATTGGCCCAATACGGCCGGGACCAGGTCCAATACCGGGTCGGACCATCCTCCGCCGGACTCGCCGCATACTGGATATTCGCCGGGTTTCGAATTTATCGCGGATGCCTAAACTCGAATAAAACGACTATAACCGGTGCAACTCCGGCAACACCTCCTTACCCACCAACTCGATGTGCTCCAGCACGTCTTTTTGCGGCGTTTCCGGGTAAAAAAGCCGCAAAGCTATTTCGGTAAACCCCAAGTCCCGGTACCGGGCAATCTGTTCCACACACTCTTGGGGACTGCCCACGATGAAAGTGTCTTCCATTAACGTTTCGAGGTCTCCGGTGACCTTTCTGATTAGCTCCGGGTCATCACCCTGCAACCCGTGACCGGCATATTCCTGGTATTTACGCTCAAAGCCGCGCCGGGCCTTTTCCAGGGCCTCGTCGCGGCTGCCGGCGCAGAAGAACTCCCGGACGATGACTTGCTCCTCAGGGATGGCGTGGCCGTTCTCGACTAGAGTGTCACGGTACAGGTCTAGTTGTCGCTGGACCATATCGAAGGGTTGGGCCGGACCGATGAATAGAACGTGCCCTTCCCGCCCAACCCGGCGTATGGCCGGATCGCTCATGGCCGCCAGCCAAATCTGGGGGTACGGCTCCTGGTAAGGCCGGGCAGTGGGGTGGGCGCCAGTCACCTGAAAATAGCGGCCGTGATGGGTAACCTCGTCCTCGGTCCACAACCGCTTCATTAGCGCCAGAGCTTCCGAGCAGCGAGCGCCCCGCTGAGACATCCGGGTGCCGAAGGCCTCACATTCCTCGGGCCGGTACCCCAAGCCCAGTCCCAAGATAAAGCGCCCTTCGCTGATATGGTCCAGGGTCGCCACCTGCTCGGCTACATCCACTGGGTTGAGCAGGGGCAACAGCAGGACCGAAGTGGCTAACTTCATGTCTCCGAGTTCGGCCGCCAAGCGGGCCAGCACCGGGAAGGGTTGGAAGTGCTGAAAGGGATCGATTAAGTAGTGATGGGCCCAGCAGTAAGTGTCGAACCCCGCATCCCTGGATACCCGGAACTGTTCAAGTTGGTCCTTCCACTGTTGCTGGATACCCAGGGAACCCCTGATGACCACCTGGCCCACCTGATAACCTACTCGCATACCCTCTCCCCGGCTCCCGTCTCCCCGGTTCAATGATGGGGCCTGAGTTGCTGAATCCTAGCCACACCGCCGGTATTTCAACAACCGCTGCCCTTCCAGGTTCTGGTTGATGTACAGGTCCCCATGAGAGTCTACCCAGATGGCATGGGCCCCGGCGTCGGTGGGCCCGGCAAACTTGGCAATGACCTCGCCGTCGAGGGTCAGGATGCTCATAAACGCGTCCAACTCCGGGACTAAGACGACTCCCTCGGAGTCTATGTAGAAGTCACAAGGCCGGGCCAGTCCGGTCCATTGAGTAATAAAGTCGCCGTCCGAGGTGAATATTTGGACTCGATTGTTCTCCCGGTCAGCTACCAAGACTCGCCCATCGGTATGGACCCAGACCCCGTGGGGCACGTGAAACTCGCCGGGCTCCGTCTTACCGGGGGTTCCCCATGACGCAAGCAGGGCGCCATCGGCGCTGAACTTGTGCACCCGGGCATTGCCGTAGCCGTCGGAGATATAAATCTCGCCGGAATCGTTCAAAGCAACGTCGCTGGGCCGGTTGAAGGGACCAGCGGCCCGCTCCGCCGGATCAGAGGCGTTGCCCGACCAACCGGTGTCGGAGGGTTGGTCCCAAGCGCCCATAGTCATCAGTAGATTGCCGGCCTTGTCGTACTTCTGCACCACGTGGCTGTTCTTTACCGGCATGTACAGATTTTCGGCACTATCGATGTACATGCCGTGGGAGTCGGGCAGCGCCCCTTCACCCCAAGAGTTCAGAAAATTCCCATCCCGGTCTAGAACAATCAAGGGGTGGTCGCTTCGGTTGAAGAGGTAAACCCGGTCCTCCGAGTCAGTCACCATGGCGGTCTGGCCCAAGGTCCAGCCTGCGGGCAGCTTGGCCCAGTCTTCCACGAGTTCGTAGGTGTACTTACCAGTGCCTACCGTTGCCATAACAGTTCAACCTCCTGGTCACTCTTTTACAGTGTGGAAATCCTCCAATCCCCTTGGAGGGACTGGCCCGATCATTGCGACGATCTTACCGGCGGCAATTTGTCCAGTTCATTCTCGCCATAGACATCGATCGCCGTGGGAATACCTGGTTTTGGTCGTGAGCCTCCTCAGGCGGGCTTCCTGTTCCGCTGCTTGGGACGGGGAAAAGTGGTCTTGCCGGCTTGGCGGCTCTTCACGCCGGAGTCTCGCCATTTCCCGGATAAAGACTTCCGCCCCGTCTATGCCGTCCTGCACCTCGCTCGCTTCTCTCTGATGCTCGTAATAGTTGTGGTGCAGGGCCTCCAGGGACTGGAATAGCTGCCGCAGGTCCTGGCGGTTGCGCTCAAGGCCGATGTAGACTGCCGCATCGCGGAGGTTGTTGTGCGCATGATGGTTCCAGCCTCTTTGCTGGGCCAAGGCTTTGATGGCGTGGGCGGTCGCGCCCCAAGATTTTTCCGAAGCCTGGAGAATATCCCCATTGTCCAGTTCCTGCCGGGCTTGTTCCAAGAGGTGTTGGCTTATTTCTTCATACCGCTCGGGAGGTGAAGCCCTCAAATGTTCCGTCATTCTGCCCTGTCCTGGTCAGGAAATGCAGCCACGCTTTCGTCCGGTATAGCCAACGATGTGGTCCTCACCATCGCGCCGACAGCACCGGACTCGCCTTTGGGACCCGTTGGCGTAGTGACGTTACTTCGCCTGTTTTGAAACGGTTCCAAGAGTTCCCCACCGGTCAGCGCAACAGCCATACCTTGAAGATAGGGAGCTTAATCCCGGTTTGCCAGGCTGAGGATGTCCTTGCTGGTGAATTCATGCACCGTGAGTTCGGGGTTGCTCATCGCAGCCTCAATCGCCGCCTGGGGAATCATCGGGCCTTCTGTGCCCTTCTTCCTTGCCTTCGTTGCATCCTTGAGGAGAGAAGCCAACTTCATGTCGTGTCCCAACCGGAATTTGGAGCCGGGGTTGTTGCTATCTTCGCATCCGCAGAGGCAATAGGGCGTTTCGGTCTTGCCACTGCGCTTGCGCTGTGCGGGTCAGGACTCATGGTCAACGCCGCCACTATCTGCTTCTCCGCCTCCAATGCCCGCTGCATCACCCCGTCGGGCTTCAACCCGCCCAAGGGATGCTGAATGACCACCGGCTGGAACCCCTCGCGGCCCAGCATCTGGGCGTGTAGGTGGGCCGAGTCGATGAATGGTCCGGTGCAGACCACCACCGTAGGAATGCCTCGGTTCTCCAGGCTCATGGCGTCGTGCACACTGCACGCAGTACATGAGCCTCAATCGGCGATCGCCGTTATCACGAAGTCGCACCGCTCCGACATAGCGTTGACGATGTCCGGGGCGGCTGGCCGCGAGTAGACAAACTTGTCGATGGTAACGGTATCCATCAACTCATAGCGCTTGTCCAGCAACTCCCGGACGTCCCGCAGTAGTTGTTCCGCGTTGTGCTTACGGTTGCCCAAGAACCCGCCAACCTTGCCGTGTAGATTCTCCAGCCTGGGCGCAGGACGCCAGCGAGTGTAGGCTTCCGGGTCCACCGGAGCCAGCAAGTGCAACTGGTCCAGCCGTTCCTGCAGGTTGGGATCGATGACGCCGACCATGGTTCCCCCTTAGAGATGGGCTAGCGATAGGTGCGAACAGCCTCGAAAGTATTTATTGGGTGTAGACCTGCTTGGTAATTCGAGCCGAGCCCCAACCGGGCAGGTAGGCGGAATGCGGCCCGCCAGCGCCCCCGGCGACGACGATGTTGATATTCTCCGGCCGCCGGACCACTGGGACCATCTGGCCGTCGTCATCCGGGTCCACAAACCGGGGCCAAAACAACCCTCGGCGCCCATCTCCCTGGGGTGGCCCCCCGCGGCGAAGCAGACGCACCGGTTTCCGAGCGTATTCGAAGAGAAACAGCTTCACGTCCCGCTTCCGCCAGCCAGCTTCCGCCAGCATCCGGGCGTGCTCCGGGCCCAACACCACCAGAGTGTCGCCCATCACGTACATCTGGACGTTTCCCAAGGTGCACATGGTATCTGCTAGGACGGTCAGGAAGTCCCGCGGGTTGGCGGCGTGGTACATGACGTTGTGGGGCGCTTCGGACGGGTACACGGTGACGGTACTGGCGGTTTCATCAAACCCCAGTTCAACATGCAGCGGCTCCCAGGGATTAGCGGCTTCGTCTTCCGCTATACAGAAGGTGTAAGCTCCGGGATGGCCGAAGGTCGACTTGTTAATCTCGCCGGGAACGGCTCCACCCAGGTTGACCAGAACTAGCTTAACGGCCCGGCCAATGGTGGCGTTGGCTCGCCAGCCTTGGCCGAAGCAGTTGTAGCCGGAGTTAATGTTGAGTCGCTTGGCGATGGGCCCGTTGACTACCAGCAGCGGCGAGTGAATACCGGTGGAGCATTGGACGCCGCGAAGGTTGAACCGGTCTTCTATCATCGCTTCGATGGCAGTAACAATCACCGGCATGTGCTCGGGGAGACAGCCGGCCATCACTGCGTTGACCGCGACCCGCTCTACCGTGGCCTTCCCCCCAAGGGGAGGGATTTCCGCCACCAACTCATCGGGGGAACGCCCCAGAGCGTCGACAAACTCGCCCACTCTGTCCATGGTGGGCGGAACCACCGGCAGGCCGTCGGTCCAGCCCGTCTCGTACATGAACTCGGTGGCGCCTATCAAGTCGGCCGATAAAGCATTCATATCAATCCGTAGATCAGCCGAAATGTTCCAGGTTGCTTGTTCCAGGAGAAGTCCGGGGTTGGGCCGCACAGGGGAAGAGTCTAAGTCGAGTGTAAACGGGGTATCCCTAGCTGTCAACGCCTCCACAACCCAAGCAGGGTCTTTCAGTTTTCAGACCTATGCCTCCCCTTCGACAAGCCCTTCGACCGTGCTCAGGAGAGCCTCAGGACAGGCATTCCCGCTCACCCTGAGCCCGCCGAAGGGTCGAAGGGCTGTTCAAATTAAAGAGAACCCTTCGACTCCGCTGCGCTCCGCCTGTCCTGAGCTTGCCGAAGGGCTCAGGGTGAGCGGGCTGTGCAGCTTTGCTGAGTTACGACATGGACAACTGAAAGGCCATATCAACCGAGGGCAGGGCCTTTTCATTCTCATTCTGATCCCCCTCTCTGTCATTCCGAGCAGCGCGAGGAATCTAAAATTCTTACTGGGGCCGACTTCGCCTTTCCAGAGGGATTTTAGACCCCTCACTACGTTCGGGGTGACAATGAAGAGACCCTGCAACCCAGGGCAGGGCTATAGCGATGGGGCCAGCTACCCCTCTAACCGCCGGGTCCTTAACTCCTGCTCAAGGAGCCTTATCCTGGTTTCCGCAGCCTCTCGCGCCTCCTGCTCAGCCCGCAGGGCGGCTTCGGCGCGCCCTCGCGCCTCCTGCTCGGCCCGCAGGGCGGCTTCGGCGGGCCCTCGCGCCTCCTGCTCGGCCCGCAGGGCGGCTTCGGCAGCCCGCCGCGCCTCCTCCGTCTGGTACAGGTTGCTAAGGTTGAGTCCAGTCTCCGGGTCTTGCAGGCTGAGCCCGCCTTCCTCCCAGCCCAAGTACAGCCCCAATACCGGGCTGTACCCCCTCAATACCCCATCCGGGGCGGTGATAAGGTCAATAGCGCGGTAGACGCCCTCAACCAATTCATCCCCAGCCAAGGGTTGCCCGTAGTGCTCCCCTCCGGTAGGGTCGAACCGCCAGTATTCCGGGACGCCCATTTGGGCGTAGATAAGGCGTTTCCCGGTCAGGTCATGCCGCGCCGTGGTCTCCGAGGCCACTTCCAGAACAAAGTCCGGCGGCTTCCCCGCTTCCCAGGGCAGGTACAACTTCCGTTCCCGGATGGCCCGCGCATCCACCCCGAAGGCCAGGTAGCAGTCCGGCCCCACCCGCACGTTCAGGTTGTTGGGGTTGTAGCAGATGAAGGTGTTGCTGTCGAGAAACACATCGGGCCGACGGTTGTTTTCGGTGAAGCGGGCGGCTAAAACCGACAGGACTTCAAGCAGGACAGGATTTTGAATCATGGCGTCCGGCAGCGGTTCAGGTTCGTCGGGGTTAAAGTCCAGGCTGCTATAGTCGATGTCAGTCTGGCGGTGGTAAGCGAGCATCGTGGTCATTGCGGGCCTCCGCTTGGCAGTAAGGGTTTACCCTTGTCATCCTATCGTATCAGAGGTAAATCCGCCTCTGGCGGAACACATGCCGCCTGCGGGTGTTGCCGTGCGTGGGAAGGTTAAAGGCAAAGGTCCCACCTCGACTTTTTGGGTGGGACTTCACCGATTCCTTAGCCTCCGATACGCTGGTCACCGGTACCCCGGCTAACCGATACCCCGGTCAACAAAAGCGGCGGCTAGTCGGCGGGGACCGGCTCCTCCACCTTGCCCTTGAAAGCGGGCATTACCTCCTCAGCGAACCACTGGAGTTGCTCCAAGATGACGCTCTGCGGTGTTCCCACCGGCTGACCTACGTTTATGTGGGCCAGTCCCGGATACCTTTCCTCGACGCCTTTGAGTTGCTCAATTACTTGGTCCGGAGGCCCGCACAAGAAAGCTCCGCTCTGCACCGCTTCCTCCATGGTGGGAAGGCCCGCGGTGGGCGCCCGATGACGGTCGCTGATATCTCTTATCTGCTCTTCGCTGAGGCGGCGGGTCAGGCGCAGCGGCCCAAACATCTTAAGGTTCTCTTCAAAGTAGTTGGAGGCTTCCTTGATTCCTTGCTCCTTGGTGGGGGCCAAGTGGCAGTGAAAGCCCACGGCGAGGTCTTCGCCCAACTCGGCGTCGCGCCCGCTGCGCACCAGAGCATCCCGGTAGCCTTCGATCACACTGTCCATGGCGCCACCCTCAGCCACGCCGCCGCCGATGATACCCTTGATCCGGTGTTTAGCCATGAAATCCAAGGCTCGCGGCGTGCCGCCTTGAATGGGCTGCCAGATTTCCACCGGCAGATTGGCCGGACGCGGCACCAAGGTAATCTCCTCCAACTCGTAACCCCGGTAGGGAATTCCTCTAGGCGGTATTTGATAGTAATTGCCGTGGTGAGAGAAAGAGCGCTCGTTGAAGGCCTTTACGAGGACTTCAACCTGCTCTTCGAACAGGTCCCGGTTAGCGTCTTGGTCCAACAACGGCTGCCCGAAAGATTCCACTTCCCGGGTATGGTAGCCGCGGCCCACGCCGAATATTACCCGTCCCTTGGTGAGAATATCGGCGGTGGCGAAATCTTCGGCCAAGCGGAGAGGGTGCCACATGGGGGCGATGTTAAAGGCACATCCCAGCCGGATGTTTTTGGTCAAGTGGGCCAAGTGCACGTTGAGCAACAGTAGATTGGGTATGCACTCGTAGCCTTCGGGCTGAAAATGGTGCTCGGCCATCCAGAAAGACTCGTAGCCGGTGCGGTCCAGTAGCTGGGCGATGGCTACGGCTTTATCCAAGCCGGTGGCCAAGTGGTCGTCGGAGAAGGACCGGTCGTTGACCGGGGTGCCGCCGTAGCCAATGTCGTCCATGTCCACGTGGCCGGCAAACAGGCTGCTGAAATTAGCAATCATAAACAACGCCTCTCAAGAATCGAGTTAAGATAACCACACGCCCTTATTCGTAGGGTTGCAACTGGATCTCGTGCAATGCCGGAATCACCTCTTTGCCCAGAAGTTCGATGGAGCGCATCACGTCTTGATGGGCCATATCGCCCTCATTGCCGTATATGTGCAGCCAACCCGGATTGAGCCGCTCGACGATTCCGCTGAGCTTCCTGGTTACGGTGTCCGGACTCCCGACGATAAGGTTGTCCACGCCCTGTAGCTCTTCGTAGGTCATGCGTCGACCGAACCCTCCGGCTCCCGGCAACGTCCTTTGAATCTGGACCGCTTGGCGAGACTGGTAACCCGGCGGGTCGTTGTGTTCCCGAGGTCCCTTGTTGCGATGCAACTCGGTCCACATAAAAGTACGCCCGATGTCCTGGGCTTTCTCATCAGTGTCGGCGACCAAAACCCGCAACAGGTAGCCAAAGTGCTCCGGGCCCGGTTGGAAGCCCACTTCCTTGGCGGTGTCGACATAGATATTCCGCAGTTGCTCGGTGTAGTCCAGCAACGACCCCAGGTTCATGTAGGGGTGCTGATGTTGGGCGGCCCAGACCACGCTCTCCGGGCTGGACAACCCAGGGAACCATACCGGCGGGTGCGGTTTCTGCACCGGCAACACCCAAGGATTGACCGCCCGGTAATGATAGTGCTTGCCCTCGTAGCGGAAGGGGCCCGGTGTAGTCCAGCACTTGAGGATTAAATCGTGGGCTTCCTCAAATCTCTCCCGGTTATCCGCCGGAAGAATGCCAGCCATGATGCTCTCCACCGCCGTCCCCCGGACGAAGCCTGAAATTACCCGGCCTCCGGAATAGCAGTCCAGCATGGCGATCTCTTCGGCCATGCGAATCGGGTCGTTGACCGCAATAACATTGCCAAGGATGGCGATCTTGGCCTGCTTGGTCACCTTGGCAATAACTGCGGCGTCCAGGTTGACCGCCGGCTTCATGCACCAGTAGGAGGCGTGGTGCTCGTTGGACATTATCCCGTCAAAGCCCACTTCGTCGGCCCAAGCATACTGGTCGTGGTACTGGTTATATAGAACGTGGGCCCTTTCCGGGTCGAAAAAGGTGTTGGGGAACCCGAGCCGTCCGGAGTCGTACTGCTCCAGGTCTTCCTCGGTAACGTGGGCGTAAGGCTGCTCCGAGAACCAGAACACTTCAATCTTGTCTTTCATATCCTTCCCTAAATAACCATTTGGCGGGTCCAACCGGGCTCTAGCTACGGAACCTCGGTTAAGAGGATGTTTCAAAAGTCCCTTCTCCTTGGGGAGAAGGTTAGGCCTGTCCTGAGCCTGCCGAAGGGATGAGGGGAAATACCTGGCGATTGCCGGCGATTGCCAAGGTAGTCCACAGCAGGAATCGCCCTCACCCGGCAGGAGAGGGAACTTGTCACACACTCTCTAAGGAAACTTCCACAGGGTCATGGCCGTCTTGCCAAAGACCCACTCTTTGTCTTCCTCACTCTTGAACTTGACGTGCTCCCTGGGAAACCGCAAGGTGTTGCCGTAGCCCTCGCGGGCGGCCGAAGGCGGGAAATCGCTACCCCACATCAACCGGTTGGCGCCGAAGGCGTCAAGGGCCATCTCGACGACCGGCGGAATGTCGGTGAAGGGCATCGGCTGGACCATGGGCATCGGCCGCGGGCAAATCTCCCCCAAGCCCGGTACTTTCATGTAGGTGTTGGGATACTTGGCCAACGCCAGTACTCTATTGTAGATGTCATACGCTGGCGTTGGGTCGGCCCTGCCTTGGCCGAAGAACGCGCCGACTCCTCCTAGGTGCTCGATGATGATGTTCAGGTTGGGAAATTCCTGAATGACGCTCTCGAACTCCGGCGAAGCAAACTCCTCAACAGTGCCCAAACAGCTTACCACCTGCCCCAACTCGGCCGCGGTCCGCCAAATAGCCAGCGGGTCGCTGCCCGGAGAGCGTTCCAGTGGATTGAGACGCACCCCTTCGGCCCCCTGCTGCACCCATTCTTGCAACCGTTGTGGAGCGTCAGCCTGGTTGGTGTCCACGATCACTACTGCCGAGAACCGGCCCGGGAACCTTCTCACACTCTCGATCAGGTAGGAATTATCGTAAACGCCGCGAAACTGGATCAGCGCCGCTTTATCGACACCGTTTCTGATCATTTCATCCAACAGCACCTCTATTGGTTCGAACCAATAGGGTGATGCGTGACAGTGAGTATCTACCACTACCATTAGGGGCTCCTTTGGGCTGACTCGGGCGAGAACCCGGTGATTCCGTTATAGCTCCGGGGTGACCCACGGCCGTAGCTGTTCAGAGTTGATGAGCGCACCAACACAGAAACGCTCATCCTGAGCGCAGCGGAGCGGAGTCGAAGGACCGTTTGACCGGAAATCGGAGAACCATCGCGGCATCGCGGCCATCTAGTCCCTAAAGCGGAAGGCCCGCAGGTCCTCGGGAATGATCAACTCGGCGCCGGTAAGTTCCTGAATATCTTCCGGGCTCCAGCCGGGGGCGTACTCCAACAGCTTGAAACCTTCCGAGGTCACTTCGAACAGGCCCAAGTCGGTAGCCACCAAGGAAACCACGCCGGGGGCGGTGACCGGCAGATTGCAGCTTTGCAGCAGCCGGGGTTCACCCTCCCGGGTCACATGCTCCATGGCGATAAAGACCCGCTTGGCGCAGGCCGCCAAGTCCATGGCCCCACCGATGCCGCCACCCTTGCGGGTGGGGATGCGCCAGTTGGCGAAGTCGCCGTTCTCCGCGACTTCATAGGCGCCCATTACCGTAACGTCGACCATGCCGCTGCGAATGAGCGCGAAGGAGTCGGCGTGATGCACTATGGCCATTCCCGGCCGCACGGTGACGTGCTGGGAGCTGGCGTTGACCAGATGCCGGTCCTCCTCACCCTCGGGCGCCAAGGGGCCATAGCCGATCACGCCATTTTCCGAGTGGAAAATAATGTCCTTCGCCGGATCGACGTAGTTGGAACACAAGGTTGGCATCCCAACACCGAGGTTCACGATCCACTCGTCTTGAAATTCCATTGCCAGCCGGTCGCACATTGCTTGCCGACGAAGTTTTGGCTTCTCCTCCCCATTATCGGGCATGGGTACCTCCACGTGCAGAGTATCGATGGAGCTGCGGTCACGGGGGAACCGGTGACCTTCTTGGATACGGCCCCATTATAGTATGGGAGCGTGGCTTGGGCCACCTTCAGGACTTCTTGACCAGGGCCCTTTTATTGCCTAAGGAAACCACTCGTGGCGAACCAGTACCTTAAACCTTAATGGTTCCCTTCCTTCCTCTTTCGGAGAATGCGATTGCTCTGTAAGAATCCCTGTCTGCGTTGAAGTAATCGAGCCGTCTAACCACACTTCGCTCGATAATCAGGGTAGGCTTGAGAATAAACATAATCAGGAGGCCAAAAAGCATGGACTCTGGATGGGCAGACCTAACCCGGGATATAGTCGCCATCATATTGATGGTGGCAGGGGCCGTCTTATGCGTCACCCTGACCATTGGGCTCGTCAAAGTGATTCCCACGCTGCGCCGGTCCGCACTCAACTTCGAAAAGGTTACCGCGAGCGCCGTCGAGGCAGCCCCGAACATAGTTGACGCAACAGCCAACATCAAAGAGACGACAGGGTATCTGCGCGATGCGGCCAAGGACGTTGCCCAGGCAACTCCTGTTTTGCAGCTCTTGGGACCGGCGGGAGCCGCAGCGAACTTAGCGAGCACCGGAGTAGGCAGAATAGCAGGGTTTATAAGGGGACTATTCCGCAGGTAGCGTCCGCTCGATGACCACCTGCAAATAGACCTTGATGACCTGCGCCGGCTTTTGTTGAGCCCCTTTGACAAACCTAAACTAAAGCCAAGGTGGGATGTGCATATGGTCGGTGGTGGGGATTGGTATGAGGGTTACGCGGGAGCCCCTCTGCTCTTGATTGCAGGATGGTCCGGCAGCGACGCTTGACCTCCTCTTTCCGCCCGGCCAGCCCATCGGAGAAGTTCCCGACCCTCTCCTGAACCAGCTTCTTGGTTCCCAAGCACAGATTTCCGGTGGCCTCCTCTCTCGCCCAGCCCCAGATGGTCTCGTCGGCGTTGAAGTCCGGGCTGTATCCCGGCAGGTTCACCAGCCGCAGATTCACTCCGGGCTTGCCCAGCCATTCCCGCACCGCCTCTCCCCGGTGGGCCGGCACGTTGTCCCAGATCACGTTCAGCCGACCGCCTTGCCTCTCCCGCAACTGCTCCAGGAAGGCTGCCAACGTTTCGCTGTTGCTGTTCCCCTCCAGTTCTATCCACTCCACCTCGCCGATCTCCAAGCACACCGCCGAATAGTAGCTGGCCTTCTCTCCGTAGCGCGGGCTGGTCGAGTCCACCAAGGCTGGCTCTGCCCTCAGCACCCACTTGCCCCGCAACTCGGCGTCCGCACGGAAGTGAGCCTCGTCGGCGAAGAATATCTTCTCCCCGGACTCTTGAGCCTGGGATGCCAGGGTGGCGTACTCCGCCACGAAGGCCTCCCGTTTCTCCGCATCAGCCTTGAGCAGACGCTTCTTGGGGCGCTTTAGCACGAATCCCAGACGGTGCAGATAGTTCAGGCAAGTGCTGCGGCTCAGGCTGATACTGAAGCGCTCAGAGAGGAACTGCCGCACCACCTTCCTCCTGAGCTTGCCGAGGGGTCCAGTTGGCCATTACGATGCCCGACTTGGTGGGCAACTCCTGCACCGCGGCACTCAACGCCGCCTGCTGCGCCTCTTCGAGGGCGGGGGGGAACCACCGGACTGTTCGAATATCAGGGCCGCCGGACCTCCCTCGCTAAAGGCGGTGGCCCATCTGCCGATGGTGTGAGCATCCCGGCCCAGTGCCTGGGCAGTGGCAGAGGCGGTCATGCCCCGGCACAGGAGCCACAGAGCGTGCCACCGTTCTCTTTCCCGAGGCGTCGGCGCCAGGTACATCCTGCGGCGCACACCAGCCAAATCCAACTGCCACCGCTCCAAGTCCGGCCTTATCCCCCTCATACCCATCCTCACTCAGCCCGCTCCCGTTCCTGACGCTATGACTCCCTGATTCTAGCCGACGTATATGCGGGTTTCACCTTCGCTTTGGTTTAGGAATGACCCCGCACCTCTTTAAGGGTGTTGCGGAAATGTATCGGTTGATCGGCAGCACACCCCTCGGAGAGGAATTCCCCGAGATGAGGGACAGCGACCGGACTTTCACCGAGACCATCCGCCAGCTGGCACAGCACGTGCGGCCCCCGCAGCAATAGATGTCAAACAGGCCCTGACTGAAGCGTCTGCTCTCCCTTCCTGAGACAGCACCCGAATTCAGCACTCAAGGTTTAGTCAATTTCCCGGGGCTTAAACACAATCAGCCGGGCACTGTCACTCAGGTTTCTTTGCTACTATCAGCGCCCAGCCGATCTTGCCCGATTCTGCCGACTCAACCCAGAAGGTCAGGGACGCAACGGTGTTGTCGATGGTCTCGGCGCCGACGCGTGGCAGCAGGGCCTCCCGTTTCTCTTGAAGCCCGTCCCTCACCCAAGCATATGAAGGTGCCACATTACGCGACCAGTCCTCCTCCCTGGTGATGGGGAATTTCAGGCTGGAGAAAGCCCTTCGGTAGTCTCCCAGGTCCCACATGTCCGGCGACTTCACCCGGTCGTATATTCTTGCCCGATCCTCGTCCGGGGTTTCCCGCGACACCAGGATGTCGGTAAAGACAAGCGCGCCACCCGGCCTGAGGACGCGGCGGCACTCCGACAGCACCGCCATCTTGTCGGCTGCATGAAGGAACGCATCCTGGCTCCAGATCACGTCGAAGGACTCATCGGAGTATCCCAGTTGATGAAAGTCCCCGTACTCGAAGTTCAGCAGGTGTTCGAGGTGAGCCTCCTTGCTGCGGGTGCGGGCCAGCTCCAGCTCCTTTTCGCTGATGTTGGTGCCGGTGACCCTGCAGCCGAAGCTTGCGGCAAGGTAGCGGGCGGCCGAGCCATAGCCGCAGCCGAGGTCAAGGACTTGTATGTCCGGCCCCAGCGGTACGGCAGTAGCCATAATCTCGTTGGTGTGTTCCTTGGCCTCCAGCTGGTGGCATTCCTCGCTGCAGTAGACGCCAAGGTGTATGTTGTCGCCCCAGATAGTCCGGTAGATCTCGTCAGCAGGGCCGTCGTAGTAGGCTTGCGTCGTGGAAACGATGGATGCTACGTCTGTCACAGAATATGTCTCCTGGAACGTGTAACGTTCTCGCTGAGTGGATTAGGGGCAACTCCGAACGCCTGACGTCGTACTAAACTAAAGAGCTTGTCTCAGAAGTGTTTTGCCAGACGAATATCGCCTAAATTCCAGTCCATTATATGGTAACTGAACTACTGGGAACCATATTACATGTATCCAATCCAAATTTGCTTCGATTATCGTTATGAGCTCTGACTTCTGAGACAAGCTCTAAAGACAAGGTGGGATGTGCATTTGCCTGGGCTTGGCGATGGTGCGGGAGTCCTGAAATAGCCTTTCTGCCCTTGATTGCAGGACGGTCCGGCAGCGCCGTCTCACCTCGTCTTTTCGGTTGGTCAGACCGGCCAGGAAGCTGCTGACCCTTTCATGGACCGCCTCCCTGGTTCCCAAACACAGGTTCCCGGTGGTCTCCTCTCTCGTCCAACCCCAGATGGCCTCATCGGCGTTGAAATCCGGGCTGTAGCCTGGCAGGTTCACCAGCCGCAGGTTCAGACCTGGCGTCCGGATATACTCCCTCACCGCTTCGCCACGGTGTGCCGGCGCGTTGTCCCAGATCACGTTCAGACGCCCGGAGTGCCTCTCACGCAACTGCTCCAGGAAGGCTGCCGATGTCTCGCTGTTGCTGTTCCCCTCCAGTTCCTTCCACGCCACCTCCCCCGTCTCCAAGCACACCGCCGAATAGTAGCTGGCCTTCTCGCCGTATCTCGGGCTGGTGGAGTCCACCAATGCCGGCTCTCCCCTCGACACCCACTTGCCCCGCAACTCGGCGTCGGCACGGAAATGGGCCTCGTCAGCGAAGAATATCTTGGCGTTGCTTTGACACGCCTCCTCCATCAGGGCGGCGTACTCCGCCACGAATGACTCCCGCTTGGCCTCATCCGCCTTTAACAGACGTTTCTTGGGACGCTTGAAGGCGAATCCCAGCCGGTGCAGGTAGTTCAGGCAACTGCTGCGGCTCAGGCTGATGCCAAACCACAAGGCGACGAACTCACGAACCACCCTCCAGTTCCAGTTGGCCATACCAATGCCCGCCGCATCTGGCAACTCCTGCACCGCTTCTTTCAGCGCCGCCTGCTCCGCCTCGCCGAGGGCGGGGGGGAACCCCCGGTCTGCTCGAATATCAGGGCCTTTGGGCCGCCTTCGCCGAAGGCAGCGGACCACCGGCCTATGGTGTGGGGATCCCGTCCCAGTGCCTCCGCCGTGGACGATGCCGTCCAACCTTGGGCCAGCAGCCAGACGGCGTGCCAGCGTTCCCGCTCCCTGGGTGTGGGCGCCAGAATCACCCGCCGGTGCAGATCCCTGACGTTCATCTCCCACTGTTCGAGTAACTGATCAATCTCCTTCACACTCATCACCAACCCCTACAACTCCTGAGACCAGCTAATCCAGTTACCTCACAAATCTACCCTATGCGTCTGCGCATTTCACCTTGGCTTTGGTTTAGGTGATGGGTCTTCTCAGGAACAATCGGGCTTCTCCGTAACGGTCTCCTTCAATACAGTTCAGACCATCGTGTTCAATATCTACGCCATCCCGCCCCATCTTGCTTGCCCACCTCCCCGTAGGAAGTTGTCTTGAAGCGTGCGTCGGCCCACACTCGTCAGCAAATATAACAATCTTCTCAAAACCTTGTTCAAAGGCTGGAACGTCGCATCTTTGATAGCCCAAACTCTCGAAGTAGGCAATGAAAGATTCCACGGATTCTTCTTGCGGCAATTCCGCAGGCCACTCTGAGTCTTCATCTTCGGGCCACAGATGGCGGTCATTTATGCCTGCTGCCCACGCAATACAGTTGTATTCCCGCGACTCTGGACTCTCTACAGAGTGGTTGTCGGGCGAGAGGAATGGAAAATACTGCAAGGGATACAACCACCTCGCTGATTCAGAGGTACTTATGCTCTCTCCCCCAGTTAAGCCATGCTTCATCCATAAGTCTTGTCCTTCCTCTGGCAGACTCATGCACCGGGTTTTCGCCCGTGATGGCTCGCAACGCCGGGTACCAGTGGCCACCGTTCGCTTCGAGTTCCTTGAATATAAGAGGGATAACCAACTCCCCAAACGAAATTATCCGTAGATATGCCGGATTGCTTGAGATCCTCGTAGGTGAAGAGTGTCCGTCGGTCTCCTCGTGCCACTGTTTAACGAGCCTTTGGAATTCCTCCTCTATCGACTTTCTACGTAGTACATCATCAATCTCACCAAGCTGTCTCAGTGTGGACATTGTCACTCTCTACTCTTCGGAACAATGATTTGCTCGACTAATGATACGCCACGACGCATAACTTAATCGAGGATGGGTAGGCCAACTATGGCTTGGTGAATAAAGCCACAGCTCACATGAACACCCATTGCCGTTCTGTAATTACTGATACGTGAATAATTACCTAAACCAGTCCTCATCTTTCCGGCCTTGAGCCGGAATCCAGTAATTCTGAGGACAAGAACGTAGATGGCGGAGAACGGTCCTGGATTCCGGCCTTCGCCGGAATGACAAGGGAGGGGGACAGTTTAGAAACTTATTCACCTATCAGTAATATAGGCGACGTTTGGGCCCTAACCCTATTCCGTCTGCTGGAACCTTGCGACATTCAACTGCTTGGTCGAGATAGAATTATATCACCCACCTCCGAGGGGTCTCGCCAACGCCCGGCCAAACCAGCGCGGGTCGTTAGCCCATGCCCAACCGCACCTGTTGGAGCGCCTCGATTATCTCGTCGGTGTCCAAGACCATTTCCACCAGTCCTACCTCGTCTTGGTACACCCCTGGCTCGATCTGGGCTTTTATTTCCGGCTCGGTGATGTGGTAGACCGGTAACTGAAGCCTGACGCCGGCCAGCACCCCCGCCCAAGATGGGTCGCCTTCAGTGACCGTTAGACCATAGAGCTTGCTGCTCTCGGCGTTGGGAGTTCCCAGCAATACCACCATACCTTCGGCGCCGACCCGGTCCGCTACTTGCTTTATCTCTTCTTGACCGTCCAGGTCAAGGGCTCCAGCCGAGGTTCAAACAAAGCAGTGAGTAACTTGCAGCACGACTTCGCCGCCAGCGCTTTCGGCGCACCGCGCGATGGCGCTCCCCTGCACTCCGTCTCGTTCACCCAGGGCGATGACTTTCTTATCTCTAAGCTCCATCCCGGCTCCCTATGCTGATCTTAATCATTGGCGGCCAGACTCGCGGCCTGCCGCAAAATTTTCTTGTAACTGTTCAGAGTTGAGGGGAATCGACCCTTCGACTCCGCTTCGTTCCGCTCAGGGTGAGCGGTTCTGTGTCAGTACGCTCACCCTGAGCAGGTATTTATTCTTCTAGCCGTTGCGCTCCAGAATAAATGACAGGCCGTCCGAGAGTTGGGTCATCCGCCCCAAGAACAGGCTTCCCTTGGCCAAGAACATGGCCCGTTCCATCTCACCCGCCGAAATCCGGTCTACTGCATGACCCAAGAACGGGACCGCCGAGGCGATGTGACCTTGGGTCGGGGAGTAGCCGGGCATACCGTACTTTTCGACGAACTTGGGCATCTGGTCTTTGCCAATCTCCCCGGCCATAGTAGCCATCGCCGCGATGAGGCGATAGTTGAGCAACGGGACATTGCCGCTGCCCGAGGGCTCGGTTAGTTCGGGATTCTGCAACTCGGTGGCGTACTTGTCCATATCCTGGAAGCGCCAGCCCAACCGGTCGAGAGGCTCCGCAACCAAGCATCGGAATATCGCTTGCTGGGACGAACCGGCGCCCACACTATGCCGCCCCACCGAGTCCAAGCGGAGCCGGGGAGACACCCCGTCGTCTTCCCCCACCAACACTGCGACACCGGCCAGCACGTCCTCCAAGATTGGCTGGCCGTGGTCCAAATGGCCCCGGTACTTCATGCCCAGCTTGGCCAAGGAGCAACCGCCAACCACCACCACTTGGCGGTACACCCCGGCGTACACCAAGGCCGCCGCCATCACCAAGGCGTGTACCGGTCCGCAGCAAAAGGCTTTTACGTCAGCGCCGGTGGCGTTGACACAACCGCACATCTCCGCCACGGCCTTGGCCAGGTTGCCGCCGCCCCGCTGGTAACGTTCCCCTACCGCTTCTTCGCCACTATTGATTATGTAATCTATTTCGGCAGGCCCGGTGCCTCTTTGCGCCAGCAGGGTGCGGGCCGCCATGGCAGCGGCGGCTTTGCAGGCCAAGTTTTCCAGCAAGACCTCCGGGGTCAGCGAGGCGTCTTGGCCGTGGCCTCTCCGGACACACCCAACCATCCGGCCGTCGCGTAAGTAGAGGGGCAAAGCAGCCGTTGGGTCCGCAATCTCATCCTCAATCGACGAATAGGAGTGGCCTTCTTTAACCTTTTCCACGTCGGTTGGCGTCACCAAGGAGTGGCTATTCAACAGCCCGGCGGCTTCCTTGGCGAAACCCTCTTCCAACCATACCAAGTCGAAACTGTCGCAGGCTTTGAGGAGCCCATAGAACTCTTCCTCGGGCATGACCTCGCCGTGGGGGGCCCACCGGGGAGCATCGCCGGTTGCCTCGTACCATGGCTTCTTGCAGTCTGCCAAGCTGTCCGGGTACATCTCTCCCAAGAAAACGCGGTGCGGCGGGTACACCAGCGCCTCCTGATAGCCCCGTAGGTGGGAGGATATCACGGAGAGTAATGCGGGGTCGGCAACCAAATCCCGAGAAGGTTTGGACCCGTACCGCACCAAGCCGGGGGTGTGGGCCAAGAAGTAGCGAACGCCGCGGATTACCGGGAGACCGGCAGAGGAATTCACTTTAACCGCCTATCTGTAATCACCACGAGGCTCTAGTATTACAACGACGCTTCCTCAATTTGGTCAGGCATTGGCCGGAAATCACGCCGCGGAAGGCAAGGCAACCAAGCTGTCAAGCATGTGGGCAGGTCGCCATGAAGAAGTCCTCAAGGTCCTATTCTTGTGAACCGTCGTTGTAATACTAGTAGTCCGAAATCTTTGAAATGAAGAGTAACCGAGATTGGCGCGAGCACCCCGCGATACTTGGGATATGTTGCTCTCCATCAAAACGCCTACTCTTCATATCATCATTTCAACGCTGTTGGACCACTAGGCTCCGTTGACATTTTCCTGCCATTCTCATGAAAATAGATGATTCAGGCAGGTTCGAGGGTGACTTTGTGGCCCAGGCGTTCCATCCTCTTGGCTTCCTGCCACAACTCCTCTTTTTCCGCCAGCGGAAGCTGGGCGAAGTCCAGCCCTCGTTGGGCAGCCAAGCTCTCCATGGTAATGAACCGGTCTTGGAACCTTTGATTGGCTTGCCGCAGAGCGTCTTCGGCGTGGATGCCAAGCCAGCGGGAGAGGTTGACCATCACCAATAGCAGGTCGCCCAACTCTTGAGTCTTCTCCTCTGGCGTGACCGCCTGGCGCAGTTCCTCCACCTCTTCCGATAATTTGTCCAAGACCCCGGAAATGTCCTCCCACTCAAAGCCAACCCGTCCGACGCGGTCCTGCATTAGCTGGGCATAAGACAGCGCCGGCAGGTCCTTGGGAATACCGTCCACCGGAGATTTCTTAACCCCGCCTTTGGCTTTCTCCGCTTCTTTTATACGCTCCCAATTTCGCTCTACTTCCCTTGCGTCCGAAACCTTGCTATCAGCGAACACATGGGGATGGCGCCGCACCAACTTGGCGTTGATCTGGGTCAAAACGTCGGCTAGCTGGAACTCCCCGGCCTCGCTGGCGATTTGGCTGTGGAAAGCCACCTGCACCAGCAGGTCGCCCAACTCTTCGGAAAGGGCCCGGCCGTCGTTGCCGTCTATGGCCTCCAGTACCTCGTAACATTCCTCCAGCAGGTTACGTTTGAGGGAGGAATGAGTCTGTTCCCGGTCCCAAGGGCAGCCCCCTGGCGCCCGAAGCCGCTCCACTATGTCCACCAACGTCTGGAAGTTCCCTAGCTGTTCATTGGAAAACTGGGCGTGGGGAAATTGGCCGTGTTCAACTTCTTCTGGTGTCATGAGCGGATTATAGGCATAGGGCCCGTTGCTCCACAAGGCGGCCAGTGGTACGGTAGACCGACATTTGGGGGCTGAGGACTCGATGGCAAATGGCCCGCTTTTCCTGGATACCACCGGCACTGTTTGCGGTTTCCATTGTCCTTTTTCTGATAACCGGTAGCGTGGCCTGGGCCTTTAACAACTCCGGTATGTACCAAAGGGGTTTCGATAAGTACCGGGTGGCCTTCGCCAGCGGAATTACGCCCGCCGATCTGCGACAGGTTGCCGCCGACATTAGAGGATACTTCAATTCCACCGAAGAACCACTGTTGGTCAGGACCCAAGTCCGCGGAGAGGAACGAGAGATATTCAGCCGACGCGAGGTCCTGCACATGAAGGACGTCAAGCGGCTGGTATGGTGGGTCTACGGTATAGCTGCCGCCTCTGGCTTCTACATTTTGGCGGTCATGGCCTGGGGGACCGTCTTCAGAGGGCGACGGTTTTTTCCGAAATTGGCCCTTTGGGGCCTACAGGGCGCCGGACTGACGGTGGCGATAGTGGTAGTCTTCGGGCTGCTGGCGGTGGCCGGGTTTGACACCCTATTTCTCAAGTTCCACCAGCTTAGTTTTTCCAACGACTTTTGGCTGTTGGACCCAAGGCGGGACTACCTAGTGATTCTTTTCCCCCAAGGGTTCTGGTTCGACGCCGCGATTTGGGTCACACTTCGCACCCTGGCCGGCGGGCTGGCGCTGGCGGCGGCCAGCGGCGCTTATCTCCTCTACCGGAGATGGGCTAGCGGCCGCGCCGATGACCTGCCCAGCCCCGGCACAACTTGAGTCAGCCCCATGTCGGGGATACTAACTTAGAGAGCATGTTAGAAATCCCTTCTCATTGGGGAGAAGGTTAGGCCTGTCCTGAGCCTGCCGAAAGGATGAGAGGGAATGCTTCCCATAAGCCAAGTTTGCCATGCTTGGACCGTTGGGGGACACCCCTCACCCGCGGGGAGCTTATATTATAGGGGTAGGTATCCGCATTCCGTCGTTCCGGCGCAGGCCGGAACCTAGGGGCAGGGCCACTTTCGAACGCATACGAGGCAGAACCAGTGGTATGACGTACTCTTACCGCAACCCGGAAAAAGTTCCCTGCGTATACCTCCGCGCCAGCCAGAGAAACGGGACGCTGTACATGCGGATACTCTGAACACCTGGAGGTGCGCTCCCATCCCCTGGGTTCCGGCCTACGCCG
>CBDCPI010000004.1:0-169740 GCA_965220245.1 Dehalococcoidia bacterium | reverse complement strand
CGAAGTCGGCGACAGTTCTCAGGGGTTTCTTGCTGAAGAAGTAAATGTCGTTCCCATTGAGCCAGAAGAAGTTGATCGCCTTCCCGCCGCCCGTCGAATCCTCATGCAACTTCACTAGCTCATCGTACATGGCGGCGCTGGCATTGAACTGGGTCTCTTGGTCGGGGAACATGCCAAACAGGTACTGTATCTCGAGGGCCGGCACCTCCCCGGCAACAAACGGGCCGGAGATGTCGGCCATTTGCAGCAGGCCGTCCTCGAGTAGCGTCAGGACGTCCGTCCCGCTTATGCCCAACTCAGGGTACGACGTGCTCTCCAGCTTAAGCTGCCCGCTGGTCCGCTCGAGCAGGTTGGGGAAGAAGAAGCTGTCCGACAACTTGCACCAGAGCAGCGTCCGGACGACGCAGGCTTGCTGAATGGTGAAGTTCTGCCCCGTGCTCACCAGCGGCGTCGGGTCGGTGAGCTTCGCTTTTTCCAGCAGGCCCTTGTAGTAGTCGGACTCGAAAACGTACAGGTGCCGCTGCAAGGCGTCCAGGGGAACGTTCCCGTCGGAGTCGCCCTGCTCCTCCGTGGGGGCCGGCCCCACCAATTGATTTATGTCGCCCACGTAGATGGCCCCGGGCCCTCCCGCGTGCTCCGCAGCGTAGGCCGCCAGGGATGCCGGAACTGACTGGGCTGCTGGCGCGGTGGTGGCCGCCGGAGCTGGCTGGGTCGTTGGAGCGGTGGTGGCCGCCGGAGCCGCTTGGGCCGTGGTGGCCGCCGGAGTTGACTGGGCTGCGCGGTCACCGCCGTCATCCCCGCCACAGGCCGCTATCACCAAAGCCAGTATCCCTACTAGTCCTAGTAATACATATTTCCGCATCGGAACGCTCCTCCCATGTCCAATATCCAATTTCGCTGCCTTCCCTTTACCTGCATCTATCGTAACGTCTCAGTCCGCCATGAACTTTGCCTCTGAGAAATCGTAAGGTATCCATCTTATATAGGATTTAACCGCAATGTTTATATAGGATTTATTCGCAATGTTTATATAGGATTTATTCGCAATGTCAATAGCTAGCATTTGATGTAAGTTTCACGTTTAAGGGAATCTATAGGCTTTCTGACCGGTGGAGACCGGCCTGTCAGATACGGAGCAGCCAGCGTCAATTGAGTTCGTTTCCTCAAGTCTGAACAGTTACCAGTCTATTGAGTAGCTTGCCCCGGACCCGTAACTCGTGTATCTTGAGGCCATCCGCACAGGGCGTATCCGGCGTATCCATGGCAGCTTAACAGCCGGGGTAGCCTAATAGCGGCGCACCGCTTAAGAAAACATCATCGAAGAGGAGGAATCATGGCGCAAAGCAAACCCGAATACGTAGAGTTGCTTAACGAGATCAAAGTCCAAGAATACGGTGCGGGCGACTTCCTTCGAGCATGGGCGGACAAGACCGAGGACTCCGGCCTCAAGGGCTGTTTGACGCTGGTTGCGGCGAGGGAGACCAGCCACGGCGAGATATTCGAGCGGCGTATCAAAGAGCTGGGTTACGAACCCGAGGGCGATCGCGCCGCCAACTTCGCTGAAAGGATGGAAGTGCTGAGCGGCGACCTCTCCGATGCGGGGAAGATCAAGTACCTGCGGGAAGGGGCCCAGAACATGGCCAAGCCGACGGTCAGAGAACGCTACGAAGCCGCCACCGTCGACGAGTCGGTGGACGAGCTGACCCGGTCCCTGCTGCGCTGGTTTACCGACGTGGAAAACGATTCCGGGGGTCACATGCGCGAGGAATACGCTAGGATCGAAGGAAGCGGCTCCTAATCAGGGTCTTGCTCCAGGGCCTTAATCAAGCGGGGAGCGCGCCCTTCGGCCCCGTTCAGGGTGAGCGGAGTCGAACCCCGGCGCTTCCCGCTTATCATGTTGCGAGAAAACGCGCCCGGCTGCGGCAATCAAAAGTTAGAAGGCTAACATGAAATTCGGATGTTTCTTTGTCGGCCAGCGGCCGCAGCTTCACGAACAGTACGCCGACGAGCGTAAGGTAAACCCCAACCCGGTGCGGCGTACCGACGTGGAGGTGTACGAGGACATCCTTAGGGGCGCGGTGCTGGCCGAGCAGGTGGGCTTCGACTCGGTCTGGGTGGCCGAGCACGCCTTCAGCGAGCACAGTATCGTTAGCTCACCCCACAGTATGCTGGCGGCCATTGCGGCCAAGACCGAGCGGGTGAATATCGGCGTCGCTTGCACCATCGTCCCGTGGCATTCGCCCCTGCGCCTAGCCCAAGACCTGGCCACCCTGGATATTATCAGCAAAGGCAGGCTCATCATCGGGGCCGGGCGGGGCTATCAGAAGCGCGAGTTCGACGTTTACGGGGTCGACATATCCGAGTCTCGGGAACGGCTTGTCGAGGGCATGGATATAGCGGTCAAGGCTTGGACCGAAGAACGCTTCAGCTACGAAGGCAAATTTAACTCCTTCCCCGAGGTGATGGTCATCCCCAAGCCGGTGCAAAAGCCTCACCCGCCAATCTGGATGGCAGTTACCCACAGCCCCGAATCGGTCGATGTGGCGGTCAGCAACCGGTGGGGCCTCTTTACGGTGGGCAGCACCTTCTTTCCGGCATCTTCCGACGCCGACCAAGACCTGATCAACCTCTACTACGGCAAAATGCTACAGGCCGGGGTGGCGGCAGAGGACGTTACCATTGCCGCCGTGCGCAACATGTTCGTGGCCCCAAGCGACGAAGAGGCCCTGGAAATCATGACTCCCCGCCTTCAGTGGGCGGGAGACATGGGCGAGTTTTTGCGGCGACCGGTGGCCACTTTGGCCGGCGCGGGCGGGTTGCCCGGCTATGAGCATTACGCCAGCGACCCCTTCATCGAGCCGGACTTGGTGGAGAAACGGGGCGCCCAAGCCATGAGCGCCATTGGCAGCCCGGAGAAGCTTATCGCCACCATCGAGGACTTGGAGTCTAGGCACGTGTCCCACTTCCTGGGCTACATGGATACCGGCGGGCTGTCTTACGAAGAGATAGAGGGTTCGCTGCGGCTCTTCGGCGAAAAAGTCATCCCCGAGTTCAAGTAACCTGTGAATCTTTATTCGTTTTTGGAAGAAGGCTCTGGTCTTCTTTCGCTCTGGTCTTCTTTCGCTCTGGTCTTCTTTCAATGAGGAAGACCAGCAAGACGCGAGTATTGCAGGAGGAAGCTGCCCATGGCTGACATCGAAGTTCTGACCTACGGGTTCGCTCTAACCTCCGACCAAGGCGCTTTTGGTTATTCCACCAACTCTTTGCTTACGGTGGGGGACCAGCATATCTTGGTCGACACCGGCCCTTCGTCGCGGCGGCCCTGGCTGTACCGCGCCCTCCAGAGTAAGGACCTGACCCCGGACGACATCGACATTGTAATCCTAACCCACATGCACTGGGACCATTGCCAGAATACCGACCTGTTCCGGAACGCGCGGATTCTGGTGCATCCGACGGAGATGGACTACGCTCGCAATCCCAACCGGCACGATTTTGCCGCCGCCCAGTATATGGCCCACATGATCGACCAGATGAACCTGGAGTTGGTGTCCGAAGGAGATACCGTGGTCGAGGGTGTATCCATCTTGGACACGCCCGGCCATACGAAGGGACACCTGAGCGTCCTGGTCAGCGAGGGCGACTCCCGGGTCCTCTTGGCGGGAGACGCCCTTCCCGATAGCGGCAGCGTAAAGCGCGGCTTGCCGTACAATATCTTTTGGGACGTGGAGGATGCCCGGGAGAGCGTGGAAAAGATGGTGGACTCCTCCAGGGTATTTTACCCGGGGCATGACCGTCCCTTCCGCCTAGACGGCGAAGAGGTAAGTTACCTGGAAGGGCCGCCCAACATCCATGTGACCAACAGCACGGAAGGCGGCGTGGTGGCCTCGCTGACCTTTACGGTGAGCGCGGTGCGGTCGGTAAACATCGACACGGTGCAAAAAGGGTAAGCGGGGCACCACGGAATGACCGAAGCCCAGACCGGACTGCCAGGTTACCTCGATTCCTTGGTGCAACGCAGGCCCAGCCTCTGGAGTTTGACTTCCTGCGGAGTTACCCGCAGCGGCCGGGAAATCCCCGCCCTCTTGGACCACGACGCCTATCTACCGGCGAGCCGCCGTGCCCGGATTCTGCTGGTATCCGGACTGTCCGGCCGTGATAAAGACGTCGAGCAAGGCTTGGCGGCGCTGGATATGTTCGCCTCCAGCGGTCAGCGGTTTGCTGCCGAGATCTCCCTGAGCGCGGTCCCCTGCGGGAACCCCGACGGCTTAGCCTTGACGCGGAACAACGGCGTCGGCGGCGACCCGTCAACTGGCTATCCGCCGCCGGACAATTTCTTCTACGACCCGATCAACCCGGAAAGCCGCTACCTGTGGCGGTGGATATGCTTCCAAGCGCCGGACTTGGTCTTGGAGTTGGTCAACGGGGACCGGGTCGCTTGGGAGGCCAATGAGGCCGCCAGCCGCTTGGCGCCAGCGGTTGGGGCCCGGCAGATGCCGGGGGGCGGTTCTCTTCTGGCCGCTTTGGGCGCCGGATCGCCCGGTGGTCTGGGGCCCATTCCGGGGCTGCGCTTGGAGGCCCCGGCGGAACGCCTCGGCGCGGAGTTGGGACGCCTCTGGAGCTTTATTCCCCAGTTTGGCTCCTGGGGACCTTCGGCGGCGCGGCTCACCCTGGACTCTAGGCGCGCCCGCTCCCGGATAAATATCGCCAGTGTTCTGGACTCAGTGTATGGCCACGATTTGGACCCGATCAACTACACCCAAGGCGTGGGAATCAGCGGCCGGTTGCGGCTGGCCCGGTTGGCTCCGGGCAACCCCGCCGTTGCCGCCGAAATTGTTGAGATGGTGACCAGGCTGGGCGTCGTTCCGCCGGACCCCTTCGGCCCTCAGCCCAGCGGGGCCAACTTGGCCGGTGTCCTTTGGGACCCGGAGTTGGCCCAAGCCACGGGAGACGGGCGCTGGTCTGATCTGTTGCTGCAAGCGGCCGGCCGGTATCAAGTGGCGCCGCCCGGGGTTGCTCCCCCGCCCTCCGACCCGGACTTCAGGACCGAGGACATGTTCATGAACGGCGCGGTGCTGGGCCGGGCCTACCAGCTTTCCGGCGAGGGCCGGTATTTGGATATGCTGGCCCAATTCTTACTGGACGGGAGCATCCAGCAAGAGAACGGCCTCTTTTGGCACTGCCGCTCGGCCCCCTATTTTTGGGGCCGGGGCAACGGTTTCGCTGCCATGGGTCTAGCCGAGACGCTGACTTATTTACCCGAGGATGACCCCCGCCGCGGAAGAATACTGGACATGCTCTTGGCGCTGCTGGAAGGAATGCAGAGCCGTCAAAACCCGTCCGGCATGTTTCCCCAAGTCCTTGACGTACCCGGCTCGTTCCAAGAATTCACCGCTACCTGTATGTTTGGTTATGCGGTAGCCCGGGGAATCCGCTTGGGCTGGCTGGACTCTTCCTTTGCCGCCCCATTACAACTGGCTTGGCAGGGCGTAGCCGAACGCATTGATGATGCGGGCAATGTGGTGGACGGCTGTATCAGCACCGGAGTCCAAGAAAGCCTTAGAGACTACTTGGACCGTCCGGCGGTGTTTGGCTTCGACGACCGCAGCGGCAGTTTGGCGTTGTGGTTCGCGGTGGAAATGGAGCGGCTGGCGGGTGATTCCAAACCGGCCTAACGGTGATAGAATAAGTGGCTAGTGGCCGGTGGCTAGTGACTAGCGGCTGACCACTAGCCACTAACTTAGGCGAGGAGAATAGCCAATGACTTCAAACGTAGTGCTTTCCACTCAGGAATTCAACGTGGTGGGCACCAGGCCCATCCGCCACGACGGCTTGGACAAGGTCACCGGAAGGGCCCGCTACGGCGCCGACATCAACCCGGCCGGGCTTCTCTACGGCAAGGTCTTGAGAAGTCCCCATCCCCACGCCCGGATCAAGTCCATCGACACCAGCAAAGCCGAAGCTCTTCCCGGAGTTCGGGCGGTGGTAACCTCGAAGGACCTGCTCCAAAGCGGCGGGCGGTTGCTTGATCTGGGAGAAGGGGCCATGGTAAACCCCAAATTCCTCAGCAACAACATCCTGGCCGCCGACAAAGTCTTGTACACCGGCCACGCGGTGGCGGGAGTGGCGGCAACCAGCCAGCATGTCGCTGAGTTGGCGCTGGCCTTGATCGAAGTGGAGTATGAAGTCCTACCCCACGTGACGGACGTGCTCGACGCGGTGAAGGAAGATGCCCCGGTGCTCCACGAACGGCTATTTAACGCCGCCGACCCCAACGTTAGGCCCGGCGGGCTCCGCTCCGAAGATGACCAGACCAAGTCCACCAACGTCGCCAACAACTTCGTGTTTGAACTCGGCGACATAGAAAAAGGGTTCCAAGAGGCCGACGTAATTGTAGAAAGGGAATATCACACCCAGTCGGTGCACCAGGGTTATATCGAGCCCCATTCCGCCACGGCCCAGTGGGGTGAGGATGGCACCCTGACGATCTGGTGTTCCAGCCAAGGCCACTTTAACGTCCGGGACCAGACCGCCGCCATGTTGTCCATGCCGGTATCGAAGATCAAGGTCATTCCCATGGAGATCGGCGGCGGCTTTGGCGGCAAGACCCTGGTATACCTGGAGCCGGTGGCCTCGCTGCTTTCGAAGAAGACCGGACAACCGGTAAAAGTGTCCATGTCCCGGTCTGAGGTGTTCGAGGGGTCCGGCCCCACCTCGGGCAGCTACATGCGGGTCAAGATGGGGGCGACCAAAGAGGGGAAGCTTACCGCCGCCGACGTTACCCTGATGTTCGAAGCCGGCGCCTACCCAGGCTCTCCCATAAACCCCGGTTGCCAGTGCATCCTGGGCCCTTATGACATTGCCAACGGCCGAATCGAGGGCTATGACATCGTTCTGAACAAACCGAAGACCGCGGCCTACCGCGCTCCCGGCGCCCCCGCGGCGGCCTACGCTGCCGAAACGGTCATCGACGAACTCAGCGAGAAGCTGGGCATAGACCCCTTGGAACTCCGACAGATGAACGGCGCCAAGGAGGGCACTCGCCGGGTCACCGGGCCGGTGCATCCGAAGATCGGCTACCTGGAAACGTTGGAAGCCGCCAAGGAGCATGACCACTGGAATGCCCCCTTGGAAGGCCCCAACCGGGGCCGCGGCATAGCCACGGGTTACTGGTTCAACGGAGCGGGGCCCTCAAGCGCCACTGCCGCCGTCAACTCCGACGGCACGGTGAGCTTGGTGGAAGGCTCTCCCGATATTGGCGGGACCAGGACGGCCGTGGCCCAGCAATTGGCCGAGGTGTTGGGCATCGCCGCCGAGGACGTGCGGCCGTCGGTGGGTGACACCGATTCCATTGGCTTCACTTCCATGACCGGCGGCAGCGGGGTGGCTTTCAAGACCGGTTGGGCCTGTTACGAGGCGGCGCTGGACGTAAAGCAGCAAATGATGCAGCGGGCCGCCAGGATTTGGGATGTCTCCGTCGACGACATTGAGTACGAAAACGGTGTCATGTCTCACCGGTCGGACCCCGAGTTGAAGATAAGCTTCAAAGAACTGGCGCCCCGGCTGAACGGCACCGGCGGGCCCGTGATCGGGCGCGGCAACGTCAACCCCGGCGGCGTGGGCGGCGCCTTTGCGGTGCATATCGTCGACGTCGAAGTGGACCCGGAGACGGGGAAGGTCGACATCCTGCGGTACACTGCCCTTCAAGATGTGGGCAAGGCGGTCCATCCGAGTTACGTCGAAGGACAGATCCAGGGTGGAGCGGCCCAAGGCATCGGCTGGGCGTTGAACGAAGAGTACTTCTACAATCCCCAGGGCCAAATGGCCAACTCCAGCTTCCTGGACTACCGGATGCCCATCAGCTTGGACCTACCCATGATCGACACGGTGCTTGTCGAAGTCGCCAACCCCGGCCATCCCTTCGGCGTCCGCGGTGTCGGAGAGGTGCCGATAGTCCCTCCCATGGCGGCCATTGCCAACGCCATTCATAACGCTGTTGGTGTCAGAATGGACAAGCTCCCCATGTCCCCCGGCAACATCCTAGACGCCCTCTGGGAGCAAAACAAGTAGGCGGCAACTCTAAGTGGCTAGTGAGTGTTTAGTGTCTAGTGGTCAGTCCCCCTTCCCCATCCACTAGGGACTCTTCACTAGCCACTCAAAAACCGTTGCACCAAGGGGACGAACTCGCCGGGTTTTTCGACCTCCGGGCGGTGGCCGCAGTCCTCGATAACTGCCAGCCGGGACCCGGCGATTGCCCGGTGATAAACTTCGCTGGCGCTCAAGGGCACGACCGAGTCTTGCCGCCCCCAAACTATCAGCGTCGACAGGTCCTTGATCCTATTCAGCAAGTAAGGAAGCGCCGGGTAATACATGTAGGGCCGCCAACCCAAACGGCAGGCTTCCTCACGGGCCACCTCCCAAGCCTCGAGCTGTTCCGGGGAGGCCTCGTCGGGGCAAATTTGAGGGAACTCCTCGACCCTGCTGGGGTCCAGGAATCCCGCCCTAATAAAGTCCTTGGCCACGTCCAAGAACATGTCGTAGATGTCGCCGATGGGGGGCTTGATACCGGTCGGTCCCACCAGCACCAGCCTCTTGAACTGGTGCGGGCACATCGTCGCCATCTCCGCGGCTAGCCATCCGCCCATCGAGAACCCAATCGCGTTCACCGACTCCAAACCCAACTCCCCCAAGGCCTGAAGGTACCAGCCAGCCATATCCCGTATGTTCATGATCCATGGCAAAGCTGGCGTCTTGCCGAATCCGGGAAGGGAGGGTATGTGGACGGTGTGCTCTTGGGCCAAAGCTTCATGGAAATTCAGCCAAGCGTGGTGGCCGATCTCATCGTGGAGAATGAGCAAGGGCTCGCCGCTGCCTCCTTTAATGAGCTGAAGGTCCACCCCCGCCACCCTAACGGTTTCCTCGGTCCAAGTCTGGGAACTGGTTGTCATGTAGTCGATTACTCCTTGGGAAGACATATCTTCCCCATTCTCGCTTTCTCACAACGCAAACAGCCGCGCTGATTGTCTGGTGGAGGGCGGTCCTTGTCAAGGGGCCGGACTGCCGGCAACTGTTCAGAGTTGATGAGGTGAATTTGCCCAATCCCGTCTTAGCGAGGAAAAACACTGGCGCTCAGAGCATAGTTGTGGCATAAAAGAGCATGAGATGGGGCTAGTCTAGCGTCCGGGCCGGGCGCTTTTCAGGCCAGCCTGCCGGAGGAAATATGAGGGGTCTCACAGTACTTGCGGTAACCGTATTATTCATCGGCCTGTTAGCAACTGCGATGCTTGCCTGCGAAACGGAGACCGGCGCACCCGCAACCCCGGCGCCCGGCAGTGGCGAAGCAACCCAAGCGCCGACGAAGGCGGCGGAAACGCCGACACCCCTGCTCACCGCAACCATCGCGCCGACGAAAACGCCCACGCCTACGCCGCCAATAATCACGGCCACGCCAACGGCTGCTCCTGCGCCAGCGCCTGCGGCCACGGCTGTGCCAACGCTCACGCCAACCCTGGCTCCTACGCCGGTGCCCACGCCAACGGCCGTACCAACGCCGGAGACTGCGCCAACCCCGGCTGCCGCGCTGGGGCCCACCCCCACGCCAGCCCCCCGGACGGTATTTGACTTTCCTTGGGCCCAGGACGGGTTGACCGAGTATGAGCCGTATACCTGGAGTTCTCTTATTGAGATTACAAAGGAATACCCGGCAGTATCGGAGGTTGTCCTGAGCTTTCCCTGGCTGGCCGACAGCATCACTCGGGATGAAGCGGACGCGATTCAGCATCTTCGGGACATCATTTTCAAGTTCCCCGCAGGAGACTCTTCCCTCGCCCAACCCCTTGCGGACCTCCCGTGGCTCGCCGACGGCATCGACTCGGTGGAATTGTGGTTTCTATTCGATGTCAGCTATCTCTCAACACAATACGAGGACCTGTCCCGCCTCCGGACTGCCCTTGTAAATACCACGCCCGGGGCGTGGCGGGCCACTCCCACGCCGGGGCCAACGGCGGCGCCCAGGCCAACTTAGGCCCCCCACTCGCGCTATCAGACTTGCCTTGGGCTCAGAACGAGCTGACGGATGTTGAACAGAAGGCCCTGGAAAGCCTTCAAAGAATCGAGCGCGCCCACCAGGACATAGCCCAAGTTGTCCTGAGCTTTCCATGGCTCGCCGACAGCATCACCGAGGATGAGCAACTGGCCCTTTCCTATTTGAGGGAAATCGCCTCATTCGTCTCCCTCTTTGGCGCTTCTATCCCCGATATTAGTGAAATCATTGGGGAGACCTGGTGGCTCATCGACGGCATCACCGAAAAGGAAAGCCTGTTTCTTGGCAAAATCTCTGCAATCCAGGACCCGTCCACAATGAGGGTCAGCCTTTTAGCGAATTCGCCCGACGATTACACGCCGTCCGCACCCACGCCTGCTCCCACACCCACGCCCGCGCCGCCATCTGACCCGTCCGGCTTTCCCTGGGCCCAGGACGGGCTCACAGACCTTGAGCGGGAGGCCCTGGGTTTCCTTCAGAACATCGAGAGCAAATACCCCGACACATACGAGGTTGTCCTGGGTTTCCCGTGGCTCTCTGACGGCGTCACCGGAGGGGAAAGGCTGCTTCTTTGTCATATCTCTACAGCGGAGGGAAGCGGTACCGCCCGTGCTATCGCTCAATCAACGCCGCCCTCCGAAACCCTGCCCGACTGCCCGGCAACCCAAACCACGCCCACACCGGCGCCGGCGCCAACGGCGGAGCCCACGCCAGTCCTTCAACCGGCGCTTAATGTAACCCCCTTGCGCGGCTCCCCGGATGATGTGGTGTCGGTGAGCGGGACCAATTTCCCAAGACTTACTGCTGTCTCCAGAATCGAAATTGGTGGCGTATCAGTCATCCCCGTTACCCCGCCTCGCACAACGGCGGATGGGGGCTTTAGCGTTTCCGTTGTTGTGCCCAAGTTAGATGTGGGTACATATTCTTTGGTCGTAGCTGTCGGCGACCGGACCATCGTCGCAACCTTTTCGGTGGTGGAATAGGCGACAACAGCCGGAGAGCCTGTCGCCGCGGCCTTTGCTCCCTTGGGCAGCATTCTGCTATGGGTGGCGCATTACGACAACGCCACGGAGCAATGGTCAGTTTACGACCCCAGCGGTTCCTTTTCTCCAGACTTGTTGTCGCTCCCGCCTGGAATGACCGTTCCGAGCCGCCCTTCGATAGGGGCCCTGACCCACTTGGTCCCTGAAAAGATTTACCAGGTGCATGTAAGCCGAATCGAGTATTTCAAAGGACGGACCGGAGGTTTTGCGCTAAGCAAGGGCACGAACCTACTCGTCTGGTAGAGGCTGGGCCGGGCCAATTGCGCTACGCAAGCCTCCGGCTACACCTGTACTTGTGCCCGCGGCCACGGCTATGCCAACGCCCCCGGGCGGTGCTGCTTGGGGCGGTGTTTATGGAATCCGTGCGCTGGACGCAGCAGGCCGTAAGCGTCATCACCGGCGGCTAGCCGCACCCGGCCTACTGTAACTTAGAATAGTGGCTTATCCGTTTGGCTCCCGCCCTCTGCTACAATCGGGCTAACCAGCCAAGGCGGGCTAACCAATCAAGGGTGTACGGCTATGTTGGAACCCGCGTCGCCTGACAAGTATACAGAAATGAGTCAACGTTATATCCGGCAGGCCGAGGAGGAATTTCAGAAGGGGGACCTGGCGCAAACGTCGGAGAAGGCTTGGGGCGCGGTGGCCTTGGCCATCAAGTCCATTGCGGCGCAGAGGGGCTGGTGCCACCACCGCCATGACCTGCTTTATGATATTTCGGGGCAGATTGCCGACGAAATGGGCCGCCCTGACTTTCGCGGCAGGTTCAGGAGCGCAAGCGATATGCACACCAACTACTATGAAGACCGGATGGGCGAAGACCATGTGCAAGACGGCTTGGAGAACGCAAAAGCCTATCTACAGGAACTGGGACCGGCGCTAAATGGGCCACCCTCGGCATTCGTGCCCCAAACCCCGGCGCAAATCTCCCGGCTGCGAAGGCTCACCGAAACATCATAAACAGGATGAGAGAATGGAAGAACGAGAATCATCCATCAAGTACACCGAGATGAGCCAACGTTATATCCGCCAGGCCGAGGAGGAATTCCAGAAGGGAGACCTCACTCAGGCGTCGGAGAAAGCCTGGGGCGCGGTGGCCTTGGCAATCAAGTCAATTGCGGTGCAGAGAGGCTGGTTTCACAACCGCCATGACCTGCTTTATGCCATCTCCGAGCAGATTACCGATGAATTGGTCCGCCCTGACTTGGGCCGTTTGTTCCGAAGCGCCAGTCTATTGCACACCAATTTCTACGAAGAATGGATGTTGGAGGGCTACGTGCGGGACGCCATTGACGACGCCAAGGCTTACTTGCAGGAATTGGAAGCGGTCCAGGCTGCGCCGCCGCCAACGTTCGTTCCCCAAACCCCGGCGCAAGCCGCCCGGTTGCGGAGGCTTACCGGAGCGCCATAGTGGGAGGAATAGGATGGTAGAACCTGAATCATCTGACAAGTATACAGAAATGAGTCAACGTTATATCCGGCAGGCCGAGGAGGAATTCCAGAAGGGAGACCTCACCCAGGCGTCGGAGAAAGCCTGGGGCGCGGTGGCCCTGGGCATCAAGTCAATTGCGGTGCAGAGAGGTTGGCGCCACCACCGCCACGACCTGCTTTATGATATTTCCGCGCAGATTACTGCCGAGTTGGGGCGCCCTGACTTGGGACGTTTGTTCCGAAGCGCGGGTGCAATGCACACGAATTTCTACGAAGAATGGATGGAGGAGGACTACGTGCGGGGCGGTATAGACGACGCTAGGATTTACTTGCAGGAATTGGAAGGGGTCCAAGCTGCGCCGCCGCCAACGTTCGTTCCCCAAACCCCGGCGCAAGCCGCCCGGCTGCGGATGCTTACCGGAGCGCCATAGTGGGAGGAATAGGATGGTAGAACCTGAATCATCTGACAAGTATACAGAAATGAGTCAACGTTATATCCGGCAGGCCGAGGAGGAATTTCAGAAGGGAGACCTCACCCAAGCGTCGGAGAAAGCCTGGGGCGCGGTGGCCCTGGGCATCAAGTCAATTGCGGTGCAGAGAGGCTGGCGACACCACCGCCACGACCTGCTTTATGATATTTCCGCGCAGATTACTGCCGAGTTGGGGCGCCCTGACTTGGGACGTTTGTTCCGAAGCGCGGGTGCAATGCACACGAATTTCTACGAAGAATGGATGGAGGAGGACTACGTGCGGGGCGGTATAGACGACGCCAGGACCTACTTGCAGGAATTGGAAGGGGTCCAAGCTGCGCCGCCGCCAACGTTTGTTCCCCAAACCCCGGCGCAAATCGCCCGGCTGCGGAGGCTCGCTGGAACATCATAGCAGGAGGCAGATGACGGTAGGACCCGAGTCATCCAACAAGTACGCGGGGCGCTCCCCGATAACCACCAGAAAAAGAGAAGAGTATGACACCACCCGACTTGCATTTCGGCGCAGCCATGGCCTTGGGCGCGAAAGAGGTGGCCTATCAGGCGTCCTGGATGGAGGACTTGGGCTATGAGTACTTCTCCGCCGGGGAACACTACATGCGGGGCGACCCGCCGGGGCCTACCCATGCCAGCCTGCCTTTGTTGGGAGTGGCCGCCGGCGCCACCGAGAAGCTCCGTATTCTATCGTCGGTGTTGCTCGTTCCTTTCTACCACCCCTTGGTGCTGGCGAGGCTGACCGCGAGCTTGGACTTGGCGTCGTCGGGGCGGCTCACCTTGGGCGTGGGAGTAGGCGGAGAGTTTCCGGCGGAGTTCGAGGCTGCCGGACTTAGGGTGAACCAACGGGGAAGGCGCACCGATGAGTGCTTGGAGGTGTTGCGCCAATTGTGGACTGGGCAACCGGTGACTTTCCAAGGCCGTCACTTCAAGTTGAACAACGCCGCCATCAACCCGCTGCCAGCGCAAGAGCCGGGGCCGCCTATCTGGGTCTCGGGAAGGCGAGACGCGGCGATGGTCCGGGCCGCCCGCTACGGCAGCGGCTGGATGCCCTACTTTTATAGTCCCTCCCGCTATAGCGCCAGCGTGTCCAAGATCACCGAGACCGCTTTGGAGTTGGGCAAGGACTTAGCTGACTTCCAGTGGGCTCTCTTCCCCTACATATCCATTTATGACACAGAGCTACAAGCCGCCGAGGTAGCGGCCAAACAATTGGGAGGTCAGTACCTCTACGGCGGGGACTTCATCAACATCGTTCGCGATTACTGCGTTTTGGGCCCCGTGGACCGGTGTGTGAGCCGTCTCCGGGAGTACATCGACGCCGGAGTCCGGACTTTTGTCTTCAGCGTTACTTGCCCGCAGGAGGACCGGGCCAGGCACCTTGAGACCATCGCCAAAGAGATAATTCCCCAGCTTCGGTAATCGTTAAGAAGTTCTGGATGCGCTAGACCGGCATCGAATCCCGGTAGGCGAGCTCGGCTTCGCCCCTGAGCCGAGGGAGGCTAGCCCCCTTTTAGGAACAATGCTATGAATCCCCCGATTACCGTTCCCATTGTTCCAACCCACATCATAACCAATCGAGTTTCCATGGTAGTAATTCGGGTATTCATGGCCCGCATATCTTGCCTGATTTCGCCTAACTCAATGGCCATCCTTTCCATGACACCCTCTAGCCGGTCAATCCGTACATCTTGGGTTAGGTGGAGGCCCCCTGATATTCCGATTGCGCCAATTATACATGCCGACAGCCCGGTACAACCGTCTATAATCTTCCTTGCTGACCAAATGCCTTATGTTTAGCATAAACGGCAGTGTATAATGACACCGCAGTTTGATAGAATGCCGTTCAGTTTGGATATGTCTAACAATAGGGACTCGGGGACCGCTTCGATTCAAGGCGATTATCCGGAAGCGGCCAATCCCCGGATTTGGCTACGATAGAAACACCGCCAGGGGACGGGAGCGTAAGCGTATATGAAGAAGACTAAACGGGTGGTGTTGCTGCAACCGGCATCCACCGGTGGGAATTTCGAGTACATCGCCATTCCCCGCCAGGGTATGCTCTTTCTTTCCGGAGCGTTAGCCCAGTGGGACGGGCCATTTCACTACGACCGGCAGATCTGGTTTGAAGATAGGTCGGGGCCCATAGACCCGGACAAAGACCTGGATGGCGTGGACATCCTGCTGGTCACCGCTTTGATTAACGAAGCGCCCCGGGCTTACCAGGTGGGCCGCCAAGCCAAGGAGTTCCATCCGGGGTTGGTTACCATCGGCGGCGGCCCCCAGATGAGCCCCCTAGCCGAGGAGGCTTTCGACTATGGCCACTTCGACGTGGTGGTCCAACGAGAGGGCGAGGATATTATCGGTCAGCTTTGTGACTTGATGCTGACCTATCAGGGCCCGGACCGGGAGCCCTACCTGCGCAAAGTCCCCGGAATCAGCTTTCTGCAAGAAGGGAACCTAGTGCAGACCCGCCGTTCCGGCTTGGTGGCCCCGGACTTTGTCGAGCTTCCCGACTTTCAGTCGATCAAAGACTTAACCCCTTCCTACCCCCTCTGCGGCGGGGTGTTGGAAACGGTGCGGGGTTGCACTGAAAACTGCACCTATTGCCAGGTGATCCAGCAGTTTCTGGGCTACCGCTTGGTGTCGCGAGAGACCGAGATCAAACGGCTGGACCAGCTTAGAAGCATGGCGGCCGATGGGCTTATCCACTCCTCCCGAAACGGGGTTTTCCAGATCTTTATCTCCGACGACCTGCACCCGCCGCCGCTGCGGGCCGTCAAATACCGCGACGAGCGGCTGGTCCGGTTGCAAGGGTGGAAGGGCCGCACCGAGGGGATGAACCTGATTTGCCAAGCCCGCGCTGAAATTGGGCAGGACCGCGAGCTAGCCGGGGCGATGCAGGACGCCAACATTAAGATGCTGTACGTGGGCGTCGAGTCGGACAACGCCGAAAACCTGAAGCTGGTGCGCAAGCGCCAAGAGCCGGGGCAGACCCATCAGGACCTGGTAACCTTGAAGCGCGATGGCTTCGCCGTAGTGGCCATGACCATCATCGGCCTTCCTTTCGACACTGAAGAAAGCATCATGGCCATGTCGGAGTGGGTAACCGAAATCAGCCGTTATCAAACCGCCAACCTGCTCACGCCGCTGCCGGCGACATCCAATTGGGACACGATGACCCCCTTGAATGAGGACGGGGAAATCCTCCAACCGGGCGAGATGCGCCCGTACCATCTCTACACCGGCCGCCAGTTGGTCCACTATGACGAGCGCTGGTCCATGGAGGAGAGCCGGGACCTATTCGACCGGTACACCGCCAAGCTCAGTCCGGTGGACGATCTCTATGGCCGCATTTTCCGGATCTTGCGCAGCTACCGCTTGCGTTTGGCTTCGACCGGCAAGGAGGTAGGAGACTCCATATCCGCCCGCATCGTCGAGGCCACTGAAGGGCTGCGCAACTGGTCGGACCCGGTGTCCATGGCGGGGAGAGAATTTGGAGAGAACCTGTCCCAGCGGGTCGGCGAATTGGTGGAGACTTTACGCTCGGTGTCCCAACCCATGGCCAACGCCCGGCGGGAAGTGGCCGAGTCCATCGGCAACCGGGTCAACGAGCTGTCCGAAGCGTTGCGGGTCCTTTCCGATCCCTTGCGGCCCGGTGGCAACGAGTTGGCGGTCAACATTTCCGGACGCATCACCGAGCTCAACGACATGCTTAAGGTGGTAGTGACGGAGCCGCGCCACAAGACCCCGCGCCGCCAGTAGCCAAATGTATCCGGCCAACCGATGACTGAGGGTGGATGTGAGCGATAACCGGCGTGTATTTGTTACCGGCATAGGTGTGGTGAGCCCCTTGGGTCTGGATGCCGAGACTACCTGGGCCGGAATTGCAGCAGGGAAATCGGGAGTAGACTTCATCACCGCCTTCGACACCGAGGGCTTCGACACTCGGTTTGCTGCCGAGGTTAAGGGCTTTGACCCCGAGAGCTATCTGGACCGGAAAGAAGCCCGGCGTATGGACCGCTTCGCCCAATTCGCCACGGTGGCGGCCCAAGCCGCTTGCCGCCAGGCCCGGCTTTCGCCGGAAGCGGAAAATCCTTACCGGGTTGGGGTGATAATCGGCAGCGGAATCGGCGGCATCATCACCCTCTCCCAACAGTTTGAAGTGTTGAGCGAACGTGGGCCAAGGCGGGTGAGCCCCTTTCTAATCCCCATGATGCTGGCCGATATGGCCTCCGCCCACGTTTCGATGGTAACAGGGTCCATGGGGGCCAACTATTGCACGGTTTCGTCATGCTCCAGCGGGGCCGACGCCCTGGGGCAGGGCTGGGAAATGATCAAGCGGGGACAGGAAGAGGTGGTGCTGGCCGGGGGCAGTGAAGCCCCCATCTATCCCATCGCGGTCGCTGGCTTCAACGCGCTGCGGGCCCTTTCCCGCTATAACGAGCACCCTCAGAGAGCCAGCCGTCCCTTCGACTTGGAGCGAGACGGGTTTGTCATAGGAGAAGGCGCTGCGGTGCTGGTGTTGGAAAGCGAGGGCAGCGCCACTAGGAGGGGTGTGGCGCCCTTGGCCGAGTTTCGAGGTTACGCGGCTACCTCCGACGCTCACCACCTGACCGAACCGGCCCCGGCGGGAGAGAGCGCCGCCACCGCGATGAAGATGGCCCTGAAGGCTGCGGGAATCGAGCCCCCGGCCGTGGACTACATAAACGCCCACGGCACCTCGACGCCCCTTAACGATCGCCAAGAGACCAAGGCAATCAAACAGGCCTTGGGGGAAGACGCTTACCGGATTCCCATCAGCTCCAGCAAGTCTATGACCGGGCACTTGCTCGGCTCGGGCGGGGCTTTAGAGGCTGCTATCTGCACCATGGCTATGCAGCATGGAATGATTCCTCCTACCATCAACCTGAGACAGGTGGACCCCGATTGCGACTTGGACTACACCCCTAACCAGGCTCGATCGGCCAGGATCGACGTGGCGATGAGCAACTCCTTCGGGTTTGGCGGGCACAACTCGGTGCTGGTATTTGCCAACCCCGACTTGGGCAACTGATCACCGCTCCCATGATTGGGGTAGCCAAGCGGTGGGGCCTGCCGTCTCCGGCGCCAACCCATTCCCTCCCCGGCTACTTGTCGTCGGCCGCCGTCAAGATTCTGGTGCACCGGGGCATCGACACGGCGGAGAAGCTGCGGCTTTTTCTTGATCCACCCCACCGTTTGCCCTACGACCCGTTGCGCTTGACCGGTATGGAGCAAGCGCTGCGACGGCTTTACCAGGCCAGTGAAGCCGGAGAGCGAGTGGGGGTATTCGGCGACTTTGACGTAGACGGCGTAACCGGCGCCGCCATCGTCGGAGAAGGCTTGGCGGCCTTCGGAGTCCCGGTATCCCCTTACCTTCCCCACCGTTCCGAGGAAGGCCACGGCCTCTCGGCTGCCGCCATCGACCGCTTGGCGCTCCAAGGGGCGAGCTTGATAGTGACGGTGGACTGCGGGGTTACCTCCTCGGGCGAAGTCGCCTACGCCAAAGAGCAGGGCGTCGACGTTATCATCACCGACCACCACCTTCCCCAAGAAGACTTGCCCGATGCGGCGGCCATAGTCGATCCCCAACTACCGGGGAACTTTGACCCTTTCCGCACCTTATGCGGCGCCGGTCTGGCCTTCAAGTTGGTCCAAGGACTCTACCAATTGCACGGGCAGCCTTGGCCCCGGAATCTCTTGGAGTTGGCGGCTCTGGGGACTATCGCCGACTTGGTCCCGATGGTCGACGAGAACCGTTACTTGGTCCAAGAGGGGATTTCCGGGCTGGCCGCTACCCAGAGGCCCGGACTCCAAGCCCTCTACTGCCGCGCCGGTATCCAAGCCGAGTCTCTCAATGCCGAGACCATAGCATTTCAGGTAACCCCTCGTCTCAATGCGCCAGGCAGGCTGGGCCACGCCTTGGACAGCTACCGGTTGCTCACCACCCGGTCCGGCGCCGAGGCGGCCACGCTGGCCGAAAAGTTGGAGTCCCTGAATAGGGAACGCCGGGAATTGACCCAGGAAGCGATGAACTCTGCTTTGTCCCAAGTCAACAGGGAGATTGACGTCAAGGGACTGCCGGCCCTATTGATGGTATCGGGACCCGGCATCACTCGCGGCGTCGCCGGGTTGGTGGCGGGACGCTTGTGCGAGACCTTCTACCGGCCGGCCATAGCGTTGTCCATTGAAGGGGACTACGCCGTCGGCAGCGGACGCAGCATTGCCGAGTTCGACCTGTTCAACGCCTTGTCAACCTGCCAAGACCTGTTTGTTCGCTTTGGCGGCCATGCCCAAGCTGCTGGGTTCACTGTGGAAAGCGAGAAACTTGCATTGCTTCAAGACCGGTTGACCGTAGTGGCGGAGGAGTCCTTGGACTGGATAGACTTGCGGCCGGTCTTGGAAATCGATGCGGAGATCGGCTTGGCCGACTTGTCCGGTGATTTCCCCAAGTGGGTCTCCACCTTGGAGCCCTTCGGTCCGTCCAATCCCCGGCCGGTGTTTCTAACTCGCCGGGCCCGAGTCTTGGAAGCCCGAGAGATGGGAAGGGACAGCCAACACCTGAATCTCAAAGTAGCTCAGGGAGACCATCAGTGGACCGCTTTGGCCTTCAACCAAGCGGAGCACTGGGTAGCGGGCACAGCAGAAGTGGACTTGGCCTATTCCTTGAGCAAAGACCACTGGCAAGGAGTAGAGCGTTCCACCCTTAAGGTATTGGACTACCGTCCTTCCGAAGTCTAGGCGCTGTCAGTCCTTCCTCGCAAGGGCTCAACTTAGCTGGCGCGTCCTTCCCGTCTCCTAGACCTGCGGCGGCGGGCCGGCTCCTCCGGTTCCTTCTTGATCAGCCGGGCCTTGGTTACCAGCAACGGTACGGTGATAGCCAGCACCACCAAGGCGATAATTTGGGCCTCGTTCAGCCCCCCGTACTCTTTAAACTCGGCCCGCAAGAAGCTGAGGAAAAACCGCCCCGCCGAGTAACTAGCCAGATACAGGGCGAAGAACATCCCGTGGGGGCGGAGCCGCTTTCTCAGGGGCCAGAGCACGGCTAGGATGATTAGGTCCATCAACAGCTCGTAAGCTACCGCCGGGTGAGTGGGCGGCCGCCCGAATCCCGGACTGTTGGGGTGGGTGTACACCACCGCCCAAGGCAAGCTGCTGGGGTCGGCAAAGTGCTCTCCGTTGATAATATCGCCGATTCTCCCGATGGCTTGGGAAATCAGCAGCGCCGGAGCGGCGACATCCGCCAAATGCCCGACCCCGGGCAGCGGCGCGGCTTTGGCCTCGCCCAAGAAGCGGAAGTAGCGGCCCCATAAGGTCAAGAACCACGATGAGTTGCGGACCAGAATATAGGTTGCGCCGCCAACAAAGCCTCCCAGGATCGCTCCATAAATGGTGACCCCGCCTTGCCAAATGTAAAAGATGCTTACCGGGTCGTGCCGGTAGGACTCATTCCAAAGGTCGATGACATGCAGCAGCCGGGACCCAACCACTCCCCCCACGATGCACCAGACTGCCACCGAGTATATGGCGTCGGCCGACAACCCCTCTTTTGACCCCCAGCGGGCCACCAAAAACACCGCCACCGCCACCGCCACCACGGTGAGGAACCCGTGCCACGACAGGACCACGCTGCCGGTATCGATGAGGTTGGGATTTATCCCGATGGAGATGGAGTCAAGAAGGAACATCGGTCAACTCGAAAAGGGTCCGGGTGTACAGGTGTGGACCAGGTATACACCCATCCCGTAGGGCTGCAAGGCGTCGGCGATACGCTGGTATTCGTACTCGTCGGATGGCAGCGAAAACAACGCGGGCCCGGCGCCGGATAGATGAAATCTCCCTGGCGCGAGGCGGTCCAATTCTCCCAACAGCCAGCCCAAGTCCCAGCCCCAGTCTAAGAAAGCCTGCGGGGCCAAGGGTTCAAAGGCGTTGTGCATCAGCCCTTCCAGTGACTCTGCTACGAATTGACCTCCCACCAGGATCTGTATCATGCGGCGGGTAACCCCACCGTCGCTATAGTGGGCAGGGGTCAGGCCACCGTACATGGTGGCCGTCTTGTTGGGCAGAGTAAGGTTGGGGCAGACCAGGGTGACCGGCAGTGTCGGCAAGGCCGGCAGCGGCGCGATCTTTTCGCCGCGGCCCTCGGCGAGAGCCGTGCCGCCCCAGAGAAAGAATGAAACGTCGGAGCCCACGGCGGCGGCGACCTCCGCCAGCACTTCCCTAGATAACCCAAGTCCCCACAGACGGTCCAAGGCAACGATTGCAACGGCGGCGTCGCTGCTTCCCCCGCCCAAGCCCATGCTGGTGGGAATATGCTTTCGGACCTTGATGTGCGCTTGGGGCTCGACGTTGCCCCGTCTTGCCAGGACTTGGGCGGCTTGCCATACCAGGTTGGCTTCGCCGTTTAGAGCCGGGTCGTTGCACTCCACCCGCAAACCGGGGGCAGGCAGGACCTCTAACTCGTCGGCCAAGCCGATGGTCTGAAGGATGGACTTGACTTCGTGGTAGCCGTCATCCCGGCGTCCGAGTACTTCGAGAGTCAGGTTTAGTTTAGCGTAGGCTAAGGCTTCCAAGCTGCTCCAACCGTGCCATAGTTGTGAAAATATCCGCCCACTCTTCTATAGAGAGGGTTGCCGGCCGTCGGCTTCCATCGATGTTTGAGTTGGTCAGCAACTCGGTGACATCCGCCGCGGGGGCTCGCAAACCTTGAGCCAAGGAGTTTCGCAACTGCTTGCGGGGTGCGGCGAATCCGGCCCGCACCAAGGAGAAGAATTCCGATGTATCGCTGACGTCGATTAGCGGACGGGGCCGGACGTCCAACCGGACCACTGCCGAAGTCACTTTGGGCGGCGGTCGGAAAGCGCGGGGCGGGACGGTGCAGACCAAGCTGGCATCGGCGTAATACTGGACGGCTACCGACAGAAAACCCATTTTCCCGGGTGCGGCGGTCATCGTTAGGGCTACCTCTTGCTGAAGGGTTATCACCATCAAACAAGGTTGGGACGGAGCTTCCAGAAAGCGGCGAACGATAGGGTTGGCGGCGTAGTAGGGCAGATTGCCTATGACTTTATAGCTACCGTGGTTCTTGCCTAGACCCAGCCCCGGGTCCCAGGTCCGGGCATCGCCTTCAAGCACCGTCAAGTTGGGCGGATTTCCCAGCCGGGCGGGCAGGTCGGCCGCCAACCGGGGGTCCAATTCCAAGGCCACGACTCGGGCGCCTCGTTCGACCAACCGTCGGGTCAGGGCTCCGGCGCCTGGGCCGACTTCCAGCACCAAGTCTTGGGGCTTGATCCCGGCGGCGGCCACAATACGGTTAAGCACCCGTCCGTCGGCGAGGAAGTGCTGGCCTAGGGCCTTACGAGGCCGGGGACTTGGTCTAAAAACGGCAGTCAATTAGCCCTATGGGGGAGGCTTGGGAAGCAGTAAGCTTTGAGACCGCGCACCGCCCTTCGACACCAACCACTGGGCTTCCCCCGGGCCATGACTCGGGCCAGGCGCTCCCACGGCGCCCGTAGGGTCCTGTTGACCGTTGCTTCCTTCCGGACCTGGCGGGGTTCACAAGTCTACGCCGCGTGGGACCCAGCCTTCAATATCTTGGCGCCGGGACATTGGTCCAATGGCGGGGCCTGGGGGAGGAGTTCAACCCCGCTATAGCGGATTGCGAGTTCAGGGCACCGCTAGCTCCCCGTCTAGCGCGGCCTCCAATTCATGGTAGGGTAGCCGTTGGCCCCTGTCAAATTGCGGGCGCCCGATTTATTGTTGCTCTTTGGGCCCGGTGTTAGAATGCCGTTAGATATAGTCTGGAGAGTCAGCCTCGCGCTTTGGCAATGAAAATCAAAAAGGCTGTTATTCCCGCCGCCGGGTTGGGCACCCGGTTCCTGCCGGTCACCAAATCGGTCCCCAAAGAACTCCTGCCCATCCTTGACAAGCCGATGCTTCAATACGTGGTCGAGGAGGCTGCCGAGGCGGGAGTCGAAGAGGTAATCATAGTTATCTCTCCCGGCAAGGAGTCCATCGCTTCTTACTTTCAACCCTCCCTTGAATTGGAACAGCGGCTGGCTTCGTCGGGGTCGTTGGACCTGCTGGAGAAGGTGCAGTACGCGGCCGGCTTGGCCCAGGTTTCCTTTGTTATTCAGAAGGAGCCTTTGGGACTGGGCCATGCGGTGTTGACGGCCGCTGAAGCTGTCGGAAAGGAGCCCTTCGTGGTGCTGCTGCCCGACGATATTATTGCCCACCGCCCGGGGGTGGTAGCCCAAATGGTGGAAGTAAGCGAAAAAGTAGGCGCCGGCGTAGTCGCGGTAGAACCCATGCCTTGGGAAGTGGTTCACAACTACGGGGTGGTCGACGCGACAGAATCCGGAGAACGGCTTCATCAAATCCGTAGTCTGGTAGAAAAACCATCGAGAGCGGAGGCGCCATCGAATCTGGCCATCGTGGGCCGCTACCTGTTGCTGCCGGAAATCTTCCCTTGCCTCGAGCGCACGGTCCCCGGCGCCAAGGGGGAGATCCAGTTGACCGACGGGTTGTTGCTGCTCTTGGAGAGCCAGGACCTCTACGCCTACGAGTTCCGGGGACGCCGGTACGATGGCGGCACGCCGCTAGGACTGCTGCGGGCTTCTTTGGAGTTCGCTCTGGCCCAAGATGACACTAGCGCCGCTACGGAGTCGATGCTGAAAAACCTGTTCGAGTAACCAAGGACTGGTTTGGTGAGGACTCATTGACTGGGCAAAAAGAGGTCCATCTACAAAACGTTCACGGCATCAAGTCGGAGCTGCTGGAGCTTCTAAACGGCATGGACTACTGCCTTGATTGGAAGCCCGAACTTGCCTCTTGGTCGGCGCGGCAAGTAGTCTATCACTTGCTGGATACACCGCCCGGCGGCGTACCTAAGGTCCTCTCGGGCATGTTTTCGGGTAACTTGCCAGAGATCGAGCTTTGGTCCGACGAGGACTACGTTACTCCCCAGAGGCAGGCCTACGACTTGGAGCAGATTCGAGAGGACATCGACGAGTTCTTCCAGGGTATGCAAGAAGCTCTCGAAGCTGCCACGGAAGAGGACTTTCAAGGTAGTTCGGTGTTGGTGCGCCAACGGGTCCGGGGATGGGACGAGCCGCGTAGCGCCCAGGACCTCTTGGAAGGGCTGTTTGCCCGGCATTGGCGAGAGCACCTTACCCAGATAGGCCGACTGCGCGACGCGCTGGGGATCTAGCCTATTCTCCGCCCAGCTTGAGCATGGTAAGAAAGGCCTCCTGAGGGATCTCCACCCGGCCTACCATCTTCAATCGTCGCTTGCCTTCCTTCTGCCGTTCCAAGAGCTTGCGTTTGCGGGTTACGTCGCCACCGTAGCACTTGGCCAGTACGTCCTTGCGCATCGCCCGCACCGTTTCCCGGGCTATGATGCGCCCGTCGATAGCCGCTTGGATCGGCACATCGAAGAGCTGGCGGGGGATAGTGTTCCGGAGCTTTTCCACCATAAGGCGGCCTTGGGCCGACGCCGAGTCCCGGTGCAAGATCATTGATAACGCCTCCACCGGTTGCTGATTGACCAGGATGTCAACCTTCACCAGCCGGGCGGCGCGGTAGCCTTCCACCGTGTAGTCCAACGAGGCGTAGCCTTGAGTGCGGGACTTGAGCTGGTTGTAGAAGTCGGCCAGCAACTCCACCAACGGCATGGTGTACTCCATCACCACCCGGTCTTGGGCGCCGCTCTGGCCGTTGCTTCCCTTGACTTGCGGACCACCGTTCTTAGACTCTAAAGAAGGGGCTGCCAGTCCCTGGATGTACTCCATCCGGGTGAACTCGGCCCGGCGGGAGTGCATCAATTCCATGATCACCCCCACGTGTCGGCTGGGGGCGACAATGGTCAGGCTCAGGACCGGTTCCAGAATCTCCTTGGTCTGATTGGGCGCCGGGAGCTTGGATGGCGTGTCCACCAGAATGCTCTCTCCGCTGTGGGTCAGCACCCGGTAGCCCACGCTGGGGGCGGTGGCGATAATATCGAGGTCGTACTCTCTCTCCAACCGTTCTTGGACGATTTCCAGGTGCATCAGCCCCAAGAACCCGCAACGAAAGCCGAAGCCGAGAGCGGAACTGTTTTCCGGTTCCAGGGACAGGGAAGCGTCGTTCAACTGTAGCTTTTCGAGAGCGCGGCGCAGGTTGGTGTAGTCCTCACCGTCGGCAGGGTACAACCCGGCGAACACCATGGACTTTAAGGGGACGTAGCCCGGCAAGGGTTCCAGCGCGGGCCGCCGGTCGTCGATCAGGGTATCGCCAACCGAGCATTCCCGGACGTCTTTGAAACCGGTGGCGACGTAGCCCACTTGGCCCGAGTCCAGAGTGTCCACCGGCTTGGGAAAGGGCGCGAAAATCCCCACCTCCAAGACTTCGGTAACCTTACCCGACGACATCACCCGGATGCGGTCGTTCTTGGACACCTTACCGTCTTGGACCCGGATGTGGGCGATGATGCCCTTATAGGGGTTATAAAGAGAGTCGAACACCAGAGCGCGGGGGGCCTGTTCAGCCTTGCCGGACGGGGGCGGCACCCGTTCTACCACCGCGTCCAAAATCTCGTTGGCCCCGGTGCCGTCCTTGGCGGATACGAACAGTATCTCCTCCTCTTTGAAACCGAAGACCTGCTGCAACTCGGCGGCCACCCGCTGCGGTTCCGCCTGAGGGAGGTCGACCTTGTTGACCACCGGAATCAACTCCAGGTTGTTACCGATCCCCAGCAGAGTGTTGGCGATGGTCTGGGCTTCCACGCCTTGGCTGGCGTCAACCACCAGGATAGCCCCTTCGCAAGCCGCCAGGGCTCGGGAAACCTCGTAGCTGAAGTCGACGTGACCGGGGGTATCGATAAGGTTTAGCTGGTAGACCTGCCCGTCGGGGGCCTGGTGGCGCATGGTCACCGCTTTGCCCTTGATGGTGATGCCCCGTTCCCGTTCCAAGTCCATCTGGTCCAAAAACTGGGCTTTCATGTCTTGGGGCCTAACGGTGCCGGTAATTTCCAAGAACCGGTCGGCCAAAGTGGACTTGCCGTGGTCGATGTGGGCGATGATACAGAAATTGCGGATGAGGTCTTGAGGCATACGAGGATTAAATCGCTCCATAACCGGGGGCGTTGATGCAAGCCGACCAGTGGTTTTCAGAAACCTCCCGAAGTTCGGGCAAGACTTGGGAACATTGCTCGGTGGCGATGGGGCACCGGGGATGGAACACGCAGCCGCTGGGCGGATTCAATGGACTAGGCACTTCGCCGGTCAGGATTACCCGCTCCCGTTGGGCGTCGATCACCGGGTCTGGAATGGGCACGGCCGAGAGCAGCGCCCTGGTGTACGGGTGTACCGGATTGACATAAATATCGGTGCGTTCGGCCAGCTCCACCAAGTGGCCCAAGTACATCACTCCCACCCGGTCGCTGATGTGGCGGACCACCGAGAGGTCGTGAGCAATGAACAAGTAGGTAAGGTTGTACCGTGCTTGCAGGTCCTCCAGCAGATTGATGATTTGGGCTTGGATGGAAACGTCCAGCGCCGACACCGGTTCATCGGCCACTATGAACTGAGGGCTCACCGAAAGGGCCCGGGCTACTCCGATCCGCTGGCGCTGGCCTCCGCTGAACTCGTGGGGAAACCGGTCGGCCATGTAGGGGTTCAGTCCTACGTTCTCCAGCAGGTCGGCTATCCGCTCTCTCTTTTCCGCTTTGTTGCTTACCAGTTTGTGTACTTCCAAGGGCTCGCCGATAATGTCTCCGGCGGTCATGCGGGGGTTGAGGGAGCTGTAAGGGTCTTGGAAAATGACCTGCATTTGCCGCCGCATGGCCCGCATTTCCTTGGAAGACAGGCTGCTAAGCTCGCGGCCTTCGAAAATCACCTCGCCCTCGGTGGGGCGGTAAAGTTGCAGGATGCACCGTCCCGTGGTGGTCTTCCCACAACCGCTTTCGCCGACCAACCCCAAAGTCTCGCCGCGCTTGACTGAAAAGCTGATGTCGTCGACGGCCTTGATATGGGCAACGGTGCGCTGGAATAGCAACCCGGAAGTAACCGGGAAGTACATCTTCAGGTTCTTAACATCCAGTAAGGTATCCCCTGCCGCAGCAGGAGCGTTCACCTGGGGCCTAACTGTAGACGGGGCGGGGCCTGGCAAAGTAGTCATTTCGAGCGGCTCTCCCTTGTCTATATCTCCTGGGGCGTAGCTGTAGACGAGGCCGGTTCCTCAGCGGCGCTTTCGACCGCCGAAGCTGGCTCTTCAGGGGACTCGTCAAGGAATTGCAATACACTGGGTCCCAGCAGTTCCGATTGCCAGCAGGCGGCCCAGTGGCCTTCCCCGGCCGGCATTAGCGGCGGCGCGTCGGTCTCGCACTTGTCGACTGCCCACTGGCATCTGGAGCGGAAAGCGCACCCCGCGGGGAGGTTTACCAAGTCTGGCGGCTGTCCTTCGATGGGTTCCAATTTAGCCCGGCGCGGTTGGTCCAAGCGGGGCACGGACTTAAGCAGTCCCACGGTATAGGGGTGTCTCGGATTGGCGTAGATTTCCTTGGCCGAACCCCGTTCGATGATCTTGCCCGCGTACATAATATTGACCCGGTCGGCGTAGCGGGCTACCACCCCCAGGTTGTGGGTGATAACAATCAAGGCAACGCCGAACTCCGTGGTCAAGGACTTCATAAGTTCCAGGATTTGGGCTTGTATGGTAACGTCCAGCGCCGTGGTAGGCTCGTCGGCAATGATCAACCGGGGACTACAGCTTAGCGCTATGGCAATCATGACCCGCTGGCGCATACCGCCGCTGAACTGGTGGGGGTACTGCTTGATGCGGCGGTCCGGATCGGGAATCCCCACCCGGAACAACAGGTCCACCCCTTCCCGCCGGGCTTCGTCCCGGCTCATCCCCTTGTGCAATTGCAGGGTTTCGGTCAACTGCCGTTCCACGGTCAACACGGGGTTGAGGGAGGTCATTGGCTCTTGGAACACCATGGAAATCTTGGCGCCGCGAATGGTCCGCATGTTGTCCATGCCGACCTTTAAGATGTCATCCCCCTCGAAGAGTATCTCTCCGTCGACAATTTTGCCGGGAGGGTCGGGAATCAACCGCATTATCGAGAGTGCGCTGACGCTCTTGCCGCAACCGCTCTCGCCAACCAGTCCCAGGGTTTCGCCCTCCTCCAACTCATAGTTGACACCGTCTACGGCTTTGACCACGCCTTCGTAGGTGTAGAAATAGGTCCTCAGGTCTTTTACTTCCAGTAAAGTTGCCAAGGGACCTCCTTACCGATTGGAAGCGCCTGAAAGATACTTGGCCTGAAACATACTTGAATTGAATCGGAGCGGAAGTTTTCTTGGGAAGCCCACCGCCTCCAAAGAACTGTTCAGAGTTGGTGAGCGCACTGACACGGCACCACTCATCTTGAGCGCAGCGCAGCGGAGTCGAAGGACCGATTCCCCTCAAATCTGAACGGTTACCCTCCAAATGGCCGGACTACTGGTGGGGAAGGGGAGACTCGAACTCCCACGCCTTTCAGCACATGATCCTAAGTCATGCTCGTCTACCAGTTCCGACACTTCCCCTGACGGCGGCTTCACTGGGATTGGCAGCGGTCAGTTGGTCCCGGGATTCCTCTGCCGGAGGCGCCCCGGAACATTCCTCCCCCGGGTACTCCTACCCGGCGCAATTCACTTCATTAGCTGGTGACCCGCCTCGGGGTCGAACCGAGAACCTACGGATTAAGAGTCCGTTGCTCTGCCAGTTGAGCTAGCGGGCCGGGCGTCAGTAAGCTAGCTTCAAAGTTTAGCAGGAATACACGGAGAATTAAACCGCGCCAGCGAGCCGGCAGCGCGGTTGAGGCAGCCCGATTGCTGCGCCCCGGATGATTCGAATGGACCGCGCCAGCCTGATGAGAGTAAGGGGTTGCCCCTTACGACGCCACCAGTAGAATTAGCTTGACATTACGACAGTCGTTAGTATATACCTTGGGCAGTCCACCTCTCTAGTGGTCACAAAGTTAACTAATGCTGGGATTCTTGTATCGGATTCACGCTAATCGTAGACAATACTCCGAAATACGTAAACAAATACGACACTCCAACATTTTTATGTAAAATACGGATTTGAGCCGCCTTTGACCCGAGAAAGCCTATATTCAACGCCGGAGGCCCGCATGACGCACCGTTGGCCTAGAAGCTTGGTGAATCTCATACTTACTCCCTTGGTAATGGCCCTATTGTTCGCCGTAGCTTGCGGCGGCACCCCGGAGGCCACACCTATTCCCGCTGCTACCACTGGTCCGACGGCTATGCCTGCACCAGAAACTACGGTTGCATCAGAAGCTACCGCCGAGCCAGAGGCTGCAAAACCAACCGCGACTGCAGAGCCTGGTACTACGCAGGTGCCGATTCCCACCGCAGCACCTCAACAGACCCAATATACCGAGGCCGCTAAGCAACTGATGGAGGGAGGACCACTGGGGCTGGCTCAGGCCAATGGTGAGGCTCCCAGATACGGAGGCAAATTCCTCCACGCCGGCTTTGAGACCATTCCCTTCTATGACATGCACCAAACCTCCCGTCTGGGCGTTTACGCTGTTACCGCCCCAGCCTACAACGGCCTGGTATCCACCAACCCTTACGACCCCTTGGCCCAGGAAGTCATCCCGGACCTAGCCCGCACCTGGGAGTTCGCTGAGGGCGGCACCAAGGTCATCTTCCACCTCGCCGAGGGGGTGAGGTGGCATGACGGCGTACCCTTCTCCTCGGCGGATGTTAAGTACACCATAGATCGCATTATGAACCCACCCGAGGGGATGGTAAGCCCCCGTGGGCCCGTGTTTAAGGCTATCATCGAGAGCGTCGACGCTCCCGACCCCAATACAGTTGTGGTTAATGGCAAAGGGGCCTCCGGACTGCTGGTGCCCCTCTTCGCCAGCGGGCACAACGCTATCATACCCAAGCACATTTCCGAGGTGGACCCGGTGAACGCCTTGAAGACCACAGTGATTGGCACCGGAGCTTTCAAGCTGAAGAAGGACCCCAGTACCCTTCTCTGGGAGTACGAGCGGAACCAGGACTACTTCGAGCCGGAGTTGCCCTACCTGGACGAGTTTGACTACCACATAATCACTGATATCCAGACTATGGCGGCCTCGATCCTGACCCAACGTGTCTACTGGCCCGACGCAGTTGGCTCCGCGATTTTGGACGAGGATCTGGCCCTATCCATGGCGGCGGATGAACCCGGCCTGGTCTATACCACTATCACCGGACTGACCCTCGCCCACGTCGTCATGAACAGCACCAAGCCCCCCTTCGACGACCTGAGAGTGCGCCAGGCCATCAGCGAGGGGATTCGCCGCGAAGATATTGGCGAGTTGGGCCCTACGACGGGCGCAGTGGGGACCGGCAACTTCCCTATGGGCCCTTGGGCCCTGCCCAGGGAGGTTCAGGAGCAGCTCATCGGCTACGGTCCCGACATGGATAAGCGTATAACCCACGCCAAAGAGCTCCTGGCCGATTACGAGGCAGAGAAAGGGGAGATCGACTGGAGCAAGATACAGCTGCAGACCTCCAGCAACCTCAAGGTAATTTTGGAGAACGCCCAGGTGATACAGCAGTTGCTCAAGAAGATAGACGTCAACGTCGAAATAGACGCCATGGATGTTGTGCAGCACCGGGGGAATGAGGTCTCCGGCGACTTTTTAGTCTCCACCTTGGGCGCCGGCCTGGACTTCGACGACCCTATAGATACTTTCGGCCAGTTGTTCGTCACCGGCGGGGGCCGGTGGTACCAGAAGCGGTCCATACCCGAGCTGGACGCGCTTTACCAGCAACAGGCTTTCGAGTCCGATTTCGAGAAACGCCGGGACCTGGTGTGGGAGATGGACAAAATCGCGATGAACGACGCCTCCTATCTGGTCCTCCACTGGTTTGACAGCCACCACATCATGTGGGATTTTGTGAAGGGCATAGTTATAACCCCCAATCTACGCAGCGCTAACGCCAGGATGAAGTATGTCTGGCTGGACTTCCCGGACTTACCCACCTCCAGGTAAATATGGTTAGGGACACCCTGCGGAGCATGAATCAGGAACACATCAAGGTTCGTAAATAGGTGATCACAATCTATCTCAATTGTCACGCTGAGAGAGTGGAGCGAAGGGTCTCCTCCTCGCTTCGGAGATGCTTCGGTCGCTCCGCTCTCTCAGCGTGACAGAAGGGTTTTGAGATAGGTGTTTAGTGGTCTTGGCTGTTCCCCTGACTCTGGGCAGTGGGTAAGGGGGAGCCCGCTCATAAGAGGTGAAATTAAGAATGAACAATCGACCCATGCCGGGAGCTCAGAAAACAGATTCTGGAGCCCTCGGAAGGGTGTAGCGGGGAGCTGAAAGCTGAGGACCTGAAATGAGATGAAGAATTATATCGCTCGGCGCTTACTCCTGGCGATTCCTACACTGGTAGGAGTGTCGCTTATTATATTCTTCATCATGGCAGTGATGCCAGGAGATGTGGCCATCGCCATCCTGGGCGAGGGCGCCAACTCCGAGACAGTAGCGATAATGCGGGAGCAGCTAGGGTTAAACGACCCCTGGTATGAGAGATACGGGCGTTGGGTCAGGGACATGGTTACCTTCGGCGACCTAGGCAATTCGATATTCATGATCGGCACCCCCATCAAGGACCTCATCGCGGAACACTTCCCAGTAACCCTCAACCTGGCCGTTTACACTATGATCATATCAGTGCTGCTGGCCGTGCCCCTGGGCACCATCAGCGCCGTTCGCCACAACACCTGGGTGGATTACGGGGCTAGGGTCTTCAGCATCGTTGGCCTCTCCCTGCCAGTATTCTGGCTGGGCATGATGATTATGCTGATCCTGGTGCGGTGGTTCTCTTGGACGCCGGAACTGGGATGGGTCAGCCCCTTCGAGGACCCCTGGGCGAATTTTAAACTGATGGTGTGGCCATCAGTTACCCTGGCCTATTTTCTGGTGGCCTTTATGGCCCGGATGACCCGCTCCTCCCTTCTCGAGGTAATGTTCGAGGACTACATGAGGACGGCCCGGGCCAAAGGGCTTCGGGAAAGGGTGGTGGTGATCCGACACGGGCTGCGGAATGCGATCATACCCATCATTACTATAGGGGGCCTGCTGTTTGTTGCCCTGCTGGGTGGGGTGGTGCTAACTGAGAAGGTATTCAACCTGGCGGGTTGGGGAACGCTGCTGGTGAACGGAGTGTTTAACCGCGACTACCCCTTGGTACAGACGATGATCTTCATCTTCGCTGGCATCGTAATTGTTGCGAACCTGGCTACGGATATATTATATGCTTGGCTGGACCCTCGAATCCGCTACCAGTAACGAGTGAAGGAGAAGTTAATGGCTGGTACAGCCCCGGCAACCTTCCCCGTGCGAGGTATTGGTCCCAGTACTTGGTCCAGACCTTTGAGAGGAATCGCCCACTTCTCCAGACGGGCACCTCTGGGAGCCGTGGGCGCGGCCATAGTCCTGGCCCTGGTCCTTATGGCTATCATTGGACCTCATGTTGCCCCTTACGACCCCGAAGAAATCGGCGTCGCCCCAAAATATGGCACGCCATCGTGGAGTGGTAACCTGCTGGGTACCGACCAGCTAGGGAGAGATGTGCTCAGCCGGCTGCTCCACGGTGCTTGGATATCCCTCGTAGTAGGGGTTGCAGCCGCTACAGCCGGTACTCTGGTGGGGGCTATAATGGGGCTGGCTAGCGGCTACTGGGGCGGAAAAACGGACGCCATCGTCCAGCGCATTGTGGACATCCTGATGGCATTCCCTATCCTCATCCTGGCCCTGGCGTTGCTGGCAGCCCTGGACCGCTCCTTGACCAACATAATTGTGGCCATCTCCGTGGGCTTCATACCCTTTGGCGCCAGAGTGGTGCGGGCCAGCACCCTGGTAATCAAGGAGTCCCAATACGTAGAAGCAGCTCGGGCTATCGGCGCCGGGGATCTTCGCATCATGATTCGCCATGTCGCACCGGGCTGCTTCGCTCCTTACGTCGTGCTGGCTACGGGGCTCATCGGCGTGGCCATCATCACGGAAGCTGGCCTGGGCTTTCTGGGGCTAAGCATACCACCCCCCACTCCCACTTGGGGGGAGATGCTCTCCAACGCTCTGTCCCTGCTCATGTTCGCTCCCCACGTGGCCATAATACCGGGGGTGTTCATCACCCTGGCGGTCTTCTCCTTCGCCGTCCTGGGCGACTCCTTGCGAGACGTGCTGGACCCAAGGTTACGCGGCCGAACGTAGGGAAGGGGACGAAGCGTAGACCTTCGGCGCTTCAAGAGGAAAGGTCCCCTCCCGCAAGTTGGTCCCGTCACCTGAAGCCAAAACGGTGAAAACATGACAACGCCCCTCTTTGACACCCTCCGGGCAACCCAGAGCCTTAAAGAGGCAGGATTCGAGCAAGAACAAGCCGAGGCCATTGTCTCGACAATACATCAAGGACTAACGGACGGGGTGGCAACGAAGGCAGACCTTAACATGCTGAAGTCAGAACTGATAGAAAGGCTTGCCGGAACAGAGGGCAGGTTGACAACGATGTTCAGCAAGCAGATCACTGACCTCACAACATCACTCAACGAACAACTCACAAAACAGATGAGATGGATGACAGGACTCCTAATGGGAACCGGCATAACCGTAGCAGGGACCGTAATTGCAATCCTAAAACTTCTCCCGTCCACACCCACTGGATAAACTCTGGGGCCTTTTAATTGTCACCCCGAACGGAGTGAGGGGTCTAAAATTCCTCCGGCAACCGAAGGTTGGTTCTGGACAAGGACTTTAGATTCTTCAGTCGCTCCGCTCCTTCAGAATGACAATTGAAAGACCTTGGTGCAGGCCGGGGACCGGGTACCGTACATCATACAGGACGGTGAAGTCCGGGTTATGCCGGTGCGCCCCATAGGCCGACTGTTTGGCCTACTGCGGCATGACGGCCCGGCGGCGACACTAGAAGACATGGAACGCGCTATCGCCGAAGGCGTGCGCAAAGCTTGATCGCTGTCGGTACCAACCCAACCGGGCAAAACTCAACACCCCTCAGAGGCCCAGAATGACCACTAAACTCGCCTACAACGTCAACTCCATCATCGACTACGACAACCTGTCCTTCAATCCAGACAACCCTGAACCACTGCCGGACGCCATGTTTCAATACCCGGTCCTCAAAGAAATTCTCCATATTCTAGACACCCATCTGACCACCCTCTACCCACCCGAAGAGGTCTTCCGAAGCAGCAATACTTTCATCTGCTACGACCCCGCCAACCTGAATACCCGAGTAGCACCCGACTTCTACTTCGCTTTCGGCGTCGACGCTCCAGCCATCGAGCAAAGAAGAATTTATCTGCCCTGGGAAGTAGGCAAGCCCCCCGACTTCGTACTGGAAATCGCCTCGGAGAGCACGGCGCGACATGACCTCACCACCAAGCGCCGGCTCTATGCCGAGATCGGCATTCCCGAATACTGGCGTTTTGACCGCACCGGCGGCGAACTCTACGAACGTCCGTTGGCCGGAGATCGGTTGGAAGACGGGATTTACCAATCCATAGAACTGACCACTGAATCCGACGGCATCCTCAAGGGATACAGCCCGGCATTACGCCTGAGTCTGTGCTGGCGAGATGGGATGCTCGTATTCTACAACCACGAGACTGGCCTCTACCTCCGCAACTTGAAACAAGAGCAAACTGCCCGAGAAGCGGCCGAAGCCAGAATACGCCAGCTAGAAGCAGAACTGCATCGCCAGCAACGAGAGAGGAGCTAACACTCCACTATAGCGATGCGGAGCTACCCCAGTTGCCGCGCCCGGCGCGCCCCGGATGATTTGAATGGACCGCGCCAGTCTGATGAGAGTAAGGGGTTGCCACTTACGACGCCATCAGATGCCATCATATAGAATTAGCTTGACATTACGACAGTCGTTAGTATATACCTTGGGCAGTCTAAATCTGCGGGTGGTTAAATCTCGGCCTAACGACGTTATTCGCAAATATATTTTATGCATAACATTGCATTATTCACGACATACTGCAAATGTCGCTGCTGGAAAAACGCTTTCCGTAATATTGCGAATTAGAGTAACCGATGCGCCTGGAAAGCCAATATTCAACGCTGGAGGCCCCTATGACGCACCCTTGGCACCGGAACCCTGTGGCTCTCATAATTACTCCCTTGGTAATGGCTCTAGTGTTCGCTATAGCTTGCGGCGGCTCACCCGAGGCCACCGCCGTTCCCGTTGTTACCACCGCCCCAACCGCTACTCCAGTCCCGGAGTCTGAGCCAACAGCCAAACCCGAGTCTGGCTCTGACCAAATGGCCTCCATGGCTGGCGGCGTGGTGAACATGCACAGCTATGCCTTCCCAACTCCCAACTGGATGCCCTACGAAGGCACCAACCATATCATGAACTTCTCGGGTATCTACAATCAGCTCCTAGAGCATAACCCCGAAACTGAGGACCTCTTCGACATCAGAGGTGATCTGGCCGTGAGTTGGGAGGTGGCTGCGGATGGCAGAACCTGGACCTTCCAACTCAACAAAGATGCCGTGTTCCAGGATGGCGCCCCGGTCACCGCCGGAGATGTGGTGTACAGCTTTGATAGCATGGTGGACCCGGACGCCTTTAGGGGGCAGCTCGCGGGGCTAAAGGCGTATTACAAACCTGGGAATACCCGAGCGATCGACGAGTATACCGTAGAGATAAAGACCATAGCCCCTGCGGCGGACTTCATTCCTACTATATCTACCGACTGGTTCAAGATTATCCCCGAGCACTGGTTCGAATCGGGGAAAGATATGAAAAAGTGGGAAAACCAGATGGGTTCAGGGCCGTTCACACCAGGAAAAGTGGTTAAGGACGTCTCAATTGAGTTGGAGAAGAATCCGAGCTACTGGAAAGAAGGGCTCCCCTACATCGATGGCATGGTACACTTCACCGTCGCCGACAAGGGAACTGCGATTGCCAACTATAAGACCGGGCAGTTGCTGGTCTCATCCTGGGCGGCTACACAGTTAAGCAATGAAGAAGTGCATACCCTGGTGGACAGTTCAGACAACCTCAACGTTCACTTCATACCCAACGGCAGTCAGTTGGGGCTGATAATGAATACGTCGGTAGAGCCTTTCGATAATCCCAAGGTGAGGCGGGCCATCAGTATCGTCTTGGATCGCCCTCTCTTTCGTGATGCATTTGCCGGACCGGACGCGAATCTCGGCGCTCCAATGCCGCCCGGGAGTTGGTTTGGCAGGGCCCCGGAAGAGCTGCTGCAGATACCCGGCTTTCGAGTGACTGAAGATGGTAAGAAGCACCCCGACGACATCGCCCTAGCCCAGAGCCTGATGGCCGAGGCTGGCTTGGCCGACGGTTTTAAAATGGATATGATGGCCAGGTCGGTGGTGGAGTTTATAGATCTAGCTCAGCTAGAGGCCGAGCAGTTGAAAAAGCATTTGAACATTGACCTGAATATCCTGCCAATTGATAGTCCCACTGGCTTGGCCAGATACGCCGAGGGGGACTTTAACATATCACCTCAGGGCTTCGCGCCTAATATTGCGGAACCGGACGGCGTAATCGCGGTTTCTTGGCTTCCGGCAGGGATTTTAACCGGCTGGAGCCGCTGGGAACCGCCCCAGGAATTCTTGGACCTAAATACTCGACAGAGTCAGGAGTTGGACCGTACCAAGCGGGCTGCGATCATCCGGGAGATGGAGGACTTCCTCCTGTTTGAGGACCCCGGTGGCTTTGTTGGCCTCTACTGGAACCTCAGGGACTCGGTGGTAAACACGAAGATTCAGAATTATCACACTGCTCCGAACCTCTTCTCTCAGCTAAAGTATGAGCATATCTGGTGCGACCCGGCGTGTTAGCTGTTCTCTGCGCCTGTTGGAACGCACCCAGGGATTCTCCCTCACCTTTTCCCATCACGTGAGAGGGAATTTGGTGGTGCGTCCAACGTGAAAAATGACCCTTTCATACTCAATTGCTCCGAGGTAGCGCTAGAGACTTTGAGGGGGTCATTACTACCGTTTCAGAGGATGTTTAATCCGGGGCAGGAATGCAAGCCTATATATTAAAAAGGGTCATGCTGTTTATCCCTACGCTGTTACTGGTTACGGTAATGGTGTTCGGCCTCATGCGTCTCGTCCCCGGAGACCCGGCACTCCTTCGCCTGATGGGAGATACGGGCGAGGCGCAGTTCACTCAACAACAACTCGACGATCTACGGGAGCATCTGGGAACGGACCGGCCCTTCTATGTCCAGTACGGAGACTGGGTATGGGGTATGCTTCGTTTGGATTTTGGCTTTTCCCTGTTTTATGACTCCCCAGTCTCAGAGGATTTGGCTGCCAAGGTCCCTATTACCGCCGAACTGGTGGTCCTGGCTATGCTTATGGCCATGGTGGCAGCGGTGCCTTTGGGCATATATTCCGCGGTAAAGCAGAATACCTTAGGCGACTATTGCGCTAGATTTATAGCCATCTCGGGGATAGCCTTGCCTAACTTTTGGGTGGGAATCCTCATGGTATATTTCTTGGTGCGTTTTTTCGGTTGGTTACCGAAGCTGGGATACGTCAATCTGTGGGAAGACCCTTTGACCAACCTGCAGCAGATGGTGTTTCCCGCAATCGCCCTGGGTTTCTATAATATGGCTCTCGTAGCCCGGGTGACTCGATCTTCCATGTTAGAGGTTCTACGGGACGACTACATCCGCACGGCTCGGTCCAAGGGCTTGGCGGAGCGAGTGGTTATTTACCGTCATGGTCTCAAGAACGCCTTCTTGCCCGTGCTCACCATTTCCGGGTGGCAGTTTGGGCGGCTAATCGCCGGTACCGTACTCATAGAAACGATCTTTTTGGTCCCTGGAATGGGTAAGCTTTTGATTGACAGCATCTTCCACCGGGACTACATCATGATACAGTCCATAGTCATGGTAGTGACGGTTGTGGTCCTGGTGCTCAATCTAGTCATCGATCTTCTCTATGCTTGGCTGGACCCTAGAATCCGTTACGCGTAATAGATATTCGTTCAACAGCAGGGGGAGAGATGACTCCGGAGAGAGTTGGAGCACCGAGAAGAGATGTAGGTGCAGTCCTTGGCGCCTTGGGCCCAAAGGGCGCTGTCTGGTCGACAATAATTAGCTTCTCAAAGCGGCAGCCTTTGGGGGCTGGCGCGGCCTTCGTAGCTATCGCACTCATTATCGTGGCTATTTTTGCCCCGTGGATAGCAACCCATGACCCGCGCGAAACTAATGTCCTTGAGTTCAAATTCGCTGGTCCGGGGCTTGAATTGTGGCTTGGAGGCGATCAACTCGGCCGCGACGTATTCAGCAGGCTGGTTTATGGCGCCAGGATCTCCCTCCTCGTGGGTATTCTTAGCGTGGTATTCGGCGTAACCGGGGGTTTCGTCCTCGGGATCGTGAGCGCCTACTTCGGTGGAAAGACTGACCTCTACCTACAAAGAATCATGGATGCGATGATAGCCTTCCCAGCCCTAATTCTGGCGCTGGCTATCATGGCGGTGCTGGGGCCGTCGATTCGAAACGTGATTATCGCGATGACGGTGGTGTTCATACCGGGCGCCGCTCGTACAGTTCGCTCCGAGGCTCTGCGCATCAAGGAGATGGACTACGTATTGGCGGCCCGAGCCGTGGGCGCGCCCCACTTGCGGATTATGCTGCGGCACATTGCACCCAACTGCTTTGCCATGTACATTGTTCTGGCTACCATCTCCCTGGGTTGGGCCATTATCGTAGAGGCTTCCTTAAGCTTCCTCGGCGCTGGGATTCCCCCTGATATTCCCTCCTGGGGAGGTATGTTGACCGTCGCAACCCAGCAATACGTGGAGGTGGGGCCGTGGCTGGCGGTGTTCCCCGGTCTGGCCATATTCATTGTGGTGGTCGCCTGGAACCTGCTGGGTGATTCCCTGCGGGACGTTCTTGACCCTCGGCTGCGAGGGACCGGGACCTAAACTTCTCCATAACGCTTGGCCATCTGCCTTGGCTACGGGGTGCGTTGGCGCCTCTTGTGTGCTCATCGGTATGCAGAGGCTTAGGTCCCTAAGAGCTGACATACGTCGTTCTCCCCCACAATAACCGGCCGGGCCAAGCCCATCTAAAGGCCAAAACTAAGCCCTCAACCAGGTATTGGCGTAATCGACCTCTTTACGCCTTGGGTCAATCTGGCCGGAGCAGCTTCTTGGTTCAGCAGGCGCCCGGTCAGGTCGTCTCTAAGGTTGCCGGACCCTTCTGGTAAACTGTTACCCATATCCCTGATTAGCCGGATTTGATTTCTATTTTGATCCCTATGGGGTGACCCCTATGAGCACGGACAAGCCCACGGTACGAATCATAGCTACCGGAGGTAGCATCGCCGGAGTGGGGCCCGACCGCATGGACTACATTCTGTATCCCGAACTAGGCCAACACTTGACTATCGAGCAGTCCTTGGCCCGAATTCCCGAAGTAGGCGATATTGCCCACTTGCGTAGTGAGGACTTGGTCAGTGTGGGCAGCACCGCTATCGGCCCGGCGGAATGGTTGAGTCTAGCCCAGCGCATCAATCAATTGCTTCAGGAAGAACCCGGCCTTGCCGGGGTGGCAGTTACCCACGGCACCGCGACGCTGGAGGAGACGGCTTACTTCTTGCATCTGACGGTCAAGTCCGCCAAGCCGGTGGTGGTCACCGGCGCCATGCGGCCGCCAACTTCCCTGGGCACCGACGCCGACCTGAACCTGCTGGATGCCGTCCGGATCGCAGCTTGTCCTGAGGCTGGCGGCAAAGGCGTGCTAACGGTGCTGAACAACGAAATCCAATGCGCCCGGGACGTTACCAAGGCCAATACGTTTCGAGTGGAGACCTTCCGGCCCAACGAATTAGGCTTTCTTGGATATGCCGACTCCGACGGCCAAGTCGTGTTCTATCGCACTCCGTTGCGGAAGCACACCACCGATACCCCCTTCGACGTGGCGGGCCGGTCCTCGTTGCCCCGGGTGGACGTTGTATACGCTTACGCCGGGGCCGACGGTCTGCTGGTGGAGGCGGTGCGCAATAACCGGTCCGACGGCTTGATACTGGCCGGATTTGGCGGAGGCACCTTTCCCCCGGCCGTAATTCAGGCTGCTGCGGCCGCGGTCCAAGACGGAATGCCGGTGGTGTTGGCTTCTCGCTCCACCGCAGGCCGGGTGGTCACCACGCCGGCCAAGGAGCGGCAAGGATTCATGGTCTGCGACAACCTGCTGCCTCAGAAAGCAAGAATCCTCTTGATGCTGGGCCTTACCATCACCGGCGACACCGCCAAGCTGCAACAGATGTTTTACGAATATTAGGCTCATTCCTCTCAGGGACTTTTCGTTCTCGGAAAATGTCATTCTGAGCCGTAGGCGAAGAATCTAAAATCCTTCAGCAAGAACCTGGTTCGAGTATCGAAGAAAGGGAATGTAATCGAGGACTTTAGACCCTTCACTTCGTTCAGGGTGACAGCGAACGGGGGTAGGGTGACAGAATGCGATTGCCCTGGGCCGTTTAGTCCCCGTTTGTTATTTCCTTGGCGGGGTGGCAAAATGACTAGGCTTGACCGGGGCCGAGCCGTGGATGGTGGATAACTGTCCACTATCCACTAAAAAGCTGGAATTCTTCAATTCTCATTAGGGCGAGGGAGGCAACCAGTGCCAGGAATCAGGGCTAATAAAGCCAAGCAAAAGCTTCAGAATAACCAGGTGGTAACCACCATTTCCGGACTGCAAAACGCCGATACGGTGGACTTTCTCGGCCCCATGGGATTTGATGCCGCCTGGATCGAGTGCGAGCACGGGCCGGTGGACTGGGACGCCTTGGGCGACCTTACCCGGGCCTGCGACTTGTGGGGCATGACCTCGATAACCCGCGTCAGTTCCAACGAGCCCTGGTTGATTACCCGGACCTTAGACCGGGGCGCTATGGGCATCGTTGTACCTCATGTGAATAGCCGGGACGCGGCGGAGCAAGCCATGCAGTCGGCCAAGTACGCCCCCTTGGGTTACCGGGGCATGTTCGGCGGGCGCCAGTCCTACGGTGTGGCCGACTATTTCCACCAAGCAAACGACCAGACTATGGTCATCGTCCTCTTGGAAGAGACCGAGGCGTTAAAAAACCTGGACGAGATTCTGAAGGTCGATGGCATTGACGTTTTCTTTGTGGCCCCGTCCGATTTGGCCCAGACTATGGGACACATTGGCAACGTCGGGCATCCCGACGTTCAGGGAGCTATTGACGACGCTTTGGCTCGCATCGTGTCCTCGGGGAGGACTGTCGGGACCCTGGTCAACGACCAGAATATAACGAGCTATATCGACAAGGGCGTGCGGTTTACTATGACCTCTTGGAACGGCTGGGTGGCCCAAGGAGCGGCCAACTTTTTGGCCAAAGCGGGCGCTTCCCGGGGATGATGTAGTGAGGCCGGAGTTGCGCCGCCTCTAGACACTATCCACTATTTACTATTTAAGGGGCCTGGGATGCCCCGATGGGACCTGGTACCGCCACCTTCAGGGGTAGCACCAACATGCCTCCCATCAGGAAGAGGGAGGCGCAGGTAATCAGCAGCGCGTCATAGCCGCGGCCGTCGGCAGACTGGTTCAGCAAGTCTATGCCCGGCCCCAAGGACTTGGCGGCGGCGGCGCCTCCGGTGGTGGCCAGGTTGATAATGCCCATGTGCAGGGCTTCCCGCCCTCGAGTCCCCAACTCGTTGGCCAGCGCCCAGTTGGTGCCCAGCAGCACCCCAATGGATGCTCCCATGAAGCTGGCGATTACCAACACTCCGGTCACGTCATCCGCCCGTAGCAGCCACACGCTGCTGGCGGCAGCCCCCAAAGCCCCGGCCATTATCAAGGGCTTGCGGCCGATGCGGTCCGAAAGCCAACCCGCCGGATAGACGCTCAGGGCCAAGGCGCCGCCAATGGGCAGGATCATCAGGCCCAAGGCCTGGGCCGGGTTTTCCAGGCCCACCGCATCTTTTAGGAAAAAGAGGCCGAATGTCGGGTAGGCGGTCACGGCGGTCATGATGAGGAACCGGGAAATTACGAACCTTCGGAGCTGGGGATGGAGCGCTTGGGCCGGTTCGTCAACCACTGAGGATATGGTTTGGGTAACTCGGGCCGCCGATTCCTTGGCCCACACAGTAAATGACGTGATGGCGGTGGTGGAGACAAGGGCGGCTGCAATTATCCCCAGGGTAATCCACATCCAGAAGCCGATGTTGTCGCCGGTAGCGCGGTCGACCAGGATCCCACATAGAGCGATCAATATGATGGCGCCGGTGGCGTCGGAAAGTATTTTTATCGACGACGCCACGCCCACCCGGGTCATGGGCACTAAGTCTCTGATGAGGGCTTGATAGGGCCCGTACCCAATATTGAAATTGACCTGCATGAACAGCCAGAGGGCCAACAGGGCGATATAGTTGGGCGTGTACGCCAGCCCCACCATCCCTAGACAAACGAAGCAACTCCCCCATACTATGTAGGGAATTCGCCGCCCGAACCTTGACCGGGTCTGATCGCTGTAACGGCCAACCAAAGGCTGCATGATGCCTGCAACCAGCAGGCCGCTGCCGCTCAGGACCGCCAGATAGGTATTCTTCCACTCCGGCGGCGCCACCGGGGTCACCAGCACCGGCAGGATGACCGTGTCCATGGCCAGAATGAAACCGATCATACCGAAGCCATAGCTGCACAGTTTGAGCAGTGTGAAGTTGCCCCAATTTTGGTTTGCCAAGCTCCGATCTTCCAAAGGCAGCATCATCTAAGAGGATTAACTAACCCGGGGCCGGGTCCGGCGGGTAACGTTCCAAGGAGAATATATCCAACGCAGGGCCTTTTCATTCTAATCTGAACCTGCTTTCTGTCATTCCGAGCAGCGCGAGGAATCTAAAATTCCTGGGACCAACTTCGCCTTTCCAGAGGGATTTTAGACCCCTCACTGCGTTCGGGGTGACCATGAAAAGACCCTGCATCCCAGAGCGGTGAAGTTCCTGGCTGGCCAACGGTAGTCTATAATACACCAGTCGCTGGCCGTAAGTGCCGTTACGGTTTACCCTGTTGGGGCGGTTATCGCCACCGGAACCCTATGTCAGCTATTGACCGCTCCAGTCTTGGAGACCACATGAAGATTTGCTCGCTGTTGCCCAGTGGCACCGAAGTCCTTTACGCTCTGGGGCTCGGTGATCAGCTCATCGGAGTATCCGATCTTTGCGACTATCCTCCGGAGGCCCAGAGTAAGCCCGTCGTCTCCCGCAGCAAGGTCGACCCCAACGCGCTTTCCAGTGATCAAGTGGAAGAAGTGATGCAGCGGCTTCTGGCCACCGGGGAGAGTCCCTACGACCTCGACAGCGATTGGATCATGGAGCAGGGCCCGGATGTGGTGCTAACTCAGGACCTTTGCTACTTTTGCGAGGTCGATGCCGGACAAGTACGGGATGTCGCCGTGGCCATGCCCCAACCGCCCGAGGTGGTAGTGCTGCAACCCCGGACTGTGGCGGAGGTCTTCGAAAGCTTTTTGCAAGTGGGAAAAGCGTGCGGCGCCGATTCTGAAGCCAAGCGGATGGTCGATGACCTGCGAGAGCGGTGCGGGGCAATCACCGTTCGGTTGAAGGGTCTAAACAAGGTTCCCAGGGTGTTTTCCCTGGAAGGGATTAACCCGATCGTGATTGGCGGTCATTGGATACCGGAGTTGCTGGGTCTGGCCGGAGGGCGTCAAGAGATGTTCCCACCGGGCTCACCGGCGGCCCGGCCCGAGTGGAAGGACATTTGCGCTTGGGCACCGGAAAAGCTGTTCATTGACCTCTGCTCGTCGGACTTGGCCCGGGGACTCCGGGAGATTCCCTGGCTGGCCGCTCAGGATGGTTGGACTCGCCTTCCTGCGGTCCAAGCCGGTGAGGTGTACCTCATCGACCACGTATACTTTAGTCGGCCCGGCCCCCGCATCGTCCAGGGTCTGGAGATACTCGCCCAGTTGACCCACCCTGACATATTCTCGGGGCTAATCCCGTCCAACACGGTAGCCAAGCTGGACCCGGACCTAGCCGCAGAACACCCGCCGCAACAAATCGCTGAGTGCTTTAGGCCATTTCCTTGCTAGTAGTCCGAAATCTTTGAAATGAGGAGTAGCCGAGATTGGCGTGATTGCCCGGCAATAATTGGGGCAGTGGTGCTCACGCATTAAACTTCAACCTCTTCATCCATCAATGCAAAGCTGTTCGACCACTAGAGCGGGCGCCGCAAACCGGCCTATTCTCCGTTGGCACGGCGGTTGGCGTAACCTTGGCAAACCTACTATAATGGGGCCAACTTCCGACGACAGGTAGAGACGAGGACAGGTAGAGACTTGGTCAATAAAGATGAATTCAGATTGGCGATGTCAGTTTTCGCCACCGGTGTCACCGTAATAACGACCATAGACGATCACGATCAACCTCACTCGATGACGGCCAACTCCTTTACGTCGGTCTGTCTCGAACCCCCAATGGTCTTGGTTTGTGTGGCCCACGGGACCAATACCTACGGGTTTATGGAGCTAAACAGGAAGTTTGGGGTCAACATCCTTCGCCAAGAACAGCAGGAATTAGGGGCCTATTTCGCCAAGCGGCCCGAAGACCGCCAAGGCGACGTGGAATACACTTATACCCGGGCCGGTGATGGAGTGCCGGTACTAGAAAACTCTATGGTCTTCTTTAGCTGCCATGTGGTTGGTTCCCACGTTTACGGGGACCACACCATCTATCTGGGAGAAGTCAAAGAGGTGCGCCAAGCCGAGGTTGGCGCACCCCTCATGTTCTACCGCAGCCGGTGGTATAATCCGGCGGGCTAGGCGAAGCCACCCTCGATGTTTTCCAAGCGACACTGACCCGGAATTTCCATACCTCTCCGTTTCCCGGACTCCGAATCTGCCAACTACGCTTGATTGGCCTCCGTCGGCCCATCCTCGATAGCCGCAGCCGTACCCTTTGTTGCGCCATTGGCGTGGTGGTGACCGTTCTGGGAATCGTCCGGTTTTGTGTAGTCCGTCTCTTGGAAACAGGCTATTGACACCACGTAGTCGTCGGGCTCCCGGTCTCGCCACACTATGACCCCCTGGGCGACTCGCCCGGTTTTCTTCACGTCCTCCAAGGTTATCCGGACCACCTGAGCTTTGGCCGAGATGATGAATATCTCCTGACCGTCGTCAGCATAGTTCACAACCCTGGCTGCGGCCACCGGGCCGTTCTTTTCAGTTACACGGATGGCGCGAATTCCCTGTGTGTTCCGCTTGTGTGGTGTGTATTCGGAGACAAGCGTTGACTTGCCGTATCCTCCTTGGCTAACAATCAGCAGGTGGTGGTTGGGTAGCGCGGGCACCATAGCCACGATTTTATCGCCGTCAAGCAACTTCATACCGCGAACGCCCCCGGCGGTGCGGGACCGTGGGGTCAGTTCGTCAACGGCGAATCGAAGCGCCTGGCCCTTTTCCGACACCATGATGATGTCCTTGGCGTCCCCAACCTGGGCCACGCTGACCAACTCGTCATCCCGCTCCAGGTCCATAACTATCAGACCGCTGGGCCGGATGTTGGAAAGCTCTCCCGTCTTGAGTGCTTTGACCTCTCCGAGTTTGGTGGCTAGCGCCAGCAGGTAGTCCTCGTTGGGGTTCTCGATGGACAGCATCGCTTGGACGTGCTCCCCCTTGGTGGACAGAGGCAGCAGATTGCTCAAGAGCGCCCCCCGCGTGGCGCGGGAGGTATCCCCCGGTATGCGGAAGACCCTCAAGGGGTACACCCGCCCCCGGTTGGTGAAGAAGAACAGGGTATCGTGGGTGTCCACCACCTGTAGGTCCAGAATGGCGTCGTCGTCTCGAGTAGTCATCCCCCGAACGCCCTTGCCGCCGCGGTGCTGGGTGCGGTAGGTCTGACAGGGGACCCGCTTGATGTAGCCCCGCTGGCTCAGCGTTACCACCACGTCTTGGTGAGGTATGAACTGGTCGTCCGACTGGTCCTCGATCTCGGCTTCGTCAATGACGGTCCGGCGCTGGTCGCCGTAGGACCGCTTCAGTTTCCGGGTTTCCGACTTTACCTCCGACAAGACCTTGGCCGGGTCGGCCAGCAGGCCTTCCAGTTCCGCGATGGTCTTAAGCAGGTCCTCGTGTTCCTTCTCCAGCCGCTCCCGCTCCAAGGCAGCGAGCCGCCGAAGCTGCATATCCAGGATGGCTTGGGCTTGTATCTGGGTAAGACCGAGGCGCTCCATCAAGTTGTTGCGAGCGGCCTCAACGTCTTGGGAGGCCCGGATGATCGCAATTACCTCATCGATGCGGTCCAATGCCAGCAGCAGGCCTTGGACAATATGGTCCCGGTCTTGGGCCCGCTTTAGCAGAAACTCCGAGCGCCGCCGGGTAACCTCTTGGCGGTGCTCGATAAATAACTCCAGCGCGCGCTTAAGGTTTAGCACCTGGGGTTGCCCGTCGACCAGAGCTAGGACGATGCTGTTAAACGAGGTGCGAAGGGCGGTGTGCTTGAACAGGTTATTCAACACCACGTAGGACTGAGCGTCCCGGCGCAGCTCAATCACGATTCTCATGCCATGGCGGTCCGACTCGTCGCGGATGTCGGAGATTCCCTCGATCCGCTTCTCTCGCACCAGTTGGGCGATCTTCTCCACCAAGTTGGCCTTATTTACTTGGTAGGGGAGCTCGGAAACAATTATTTGCTCCCGTCCGCCGCGAATCTCTTCGATTTCGGTGGCGGCCTCCATCATGATGCGGCCGCGTCCGGTAGTGTAGGTGTCGACACACCCGGCTTTACCCCGGATGATGGCGCCGGTAGGAAAGTCGGGACCGGCAACGAAATTAATCAGCCGCTCGATGGCGCAGTCCGGGTGGTCGATCAGGTAGCAAATCGCGTCACAGACCTCGCCTAGATTGTGGGGCGGAATGTTGGTCGCCATACCCACGGCGATCCCGGAGGAGCCGTTAACCAGCATATTCGGCAAGCGGCCGGGGAGGACCACCGGTTCCTCGATTGAGTCGTCAAAGTTAAAGGCGAAGTCAACCGTGTTGAGGTCTATGTCGGCCAGCATCTCCTCGGCAATGGGCGCCAAGCGGGCCTCGGTGTAGCGCATGGCTGCTGGGGGGTCGCCGTCAACACTTCCGTAGTTCCCTTGGCCGGTAATCAACGGGTACCGCATCGAAAAGGGCTGAGCCATTCGGACCAAGGCGTCGTAGATAGCCCCGTCGCCGTGGGGATGGAATTTGCCCATTACATCGCCGACGATTCTCGCGCTCTTCTTGTAGGCGGTGTTGGACCGGAGTCCCATGTCTTGCATGGTGTAGAGGATGCGCCGCTGCACCGGCTTTAGCCCATCCCGCACATCGGGCAGCGCCCGGGAAACGATTACGCTCATCGCGTAGCTGAGGTAGGATGTACGCATCTCCTCTTCGATGCCCACCGGCCGGTCTCGTTCGACTGGCGGGGTAGGGGTGGAACTGACCATAGGTATCGCTCCTTAAGGGCCTTGTTCCTGATTTGCCGCCAATAGCGCCGCTATTGGATTCCAGGGCTTTGCTCGCAGGTCCTAATCTGGCTGTGGGCTAGGCCGTCTCCGGGTTCTTGGCCGGCCAAGGCATCAAGTTTCTGAGCGGAGTGGGGCGCCTTGGCGCCGGTTTTGAGCCGTAGGTCCGGAAGCAGGTCTGGCGTTCGCCGGGAGCAACCCGCTACTTGCCGGGACCGGTCCGGTTAGGTTGTTCCTGGTTAGGTTGTTCAGAGTAGGCCAGAGCGAAAGCCTCCGACCGCTCGCCGAAGGCGCTAAAGAGGTTGGCGAACAACCGGGGCACCTCGTCCTGCCGCTCCGGATGACACTGTAGCCCAACAACCCAACTATGCGACGGGCTTTCCAACCCCTCGATGAGCCCGTCCTCTACGCTATAGGCGGTGGTCATTAACCGGGGCGATCGTTGCGCCTCCCACAGCCCTTGGTGGTGTCGGCTATTTACCCTAAAAAACCCGGCCATGCCGATAATCGCCGCCGCTTTGGACCCGGGGGACAGATAAATCAAGTGCGTTTTGTACTCGCGGCTTGAATTTGGCTCCTCCAGACGGTGGTTGGGCAGGTCTTGGACCAGTCCCCCGCCGAAGGCTACGTTCAAAAGCTGCATTCCCCGGCAAATAGCCAACACCGGTATGTCTAGGGCCAAGGCGTAATTGAGGACCCGAAGCTCCAAGTCGTCCAGCGGGCGGCAGAGGACCAGGTTGGCCGAACAGTCGGGCTCAGCATGATACAGGGACGGGTCTACGTCCGGACCGCCGGTCAGCATCAGCCCGCCCACACCGTCCATCAACACCTCTGTCGGCTTCGGCCCGGCATCTTCAGGGAGTAGGAGACGCACCGCCACGCCCAGTTGGTCCATTATTTCTGCGTAGCGGCGGGCGTTGCGTGAGTTAACGGAAGTAATAGCCACACTAGCCATTTGTATTTCTATTTTAGCTCAATTGGCCGGTATTTTATAGGCTAACCGCTCCCGCCGTTTCGGGGTTTTTGGTGGTCGTTAGGCGCCCAAAGGAACGTTGCTGGTTGCAAACGCTTCTGGAATCCGGCTCAGAGGACGGAATGACGTATCAAGTCAAGTCTGAACAGTTACCGCTGAACGATGGAGTTTGCTTGGCCCCCGCATTTTTGATACTCTTAACAGACTGGACCGGGGGCGCAATGCTGATGTCATAGTGCGGCTTCTGGCCATCTGTGGCGAAACTTTTGGCAGGGTAGAATTAGACGATGAAAGAAGTGATAAACGAGGCCATTGAGCTTCTGAATGAAGGAAAACCCTGCGTGTTGGCCACAGTGGTCCGCACCAAGGGCTCGACCCCACAAAAGCCGGGCGCCATGCTGCTGGTCCGGGAGGACGGCAGCGGCCTGGGCACCTTGGGCGGGGGCTGTGTTGAAGGGGATATTTGGTTCGCCGCTAAAGAGATCCTGCGCCGCGGCGGCGGCCCCGAGTTCAAGGACTACTACTTGAACGAAGACGTAGCCGCGCGCGACGGGTTGGTCTGCGGCGGCACCATGTATTTCTACCTGGACCCGGTTAAAGAGCCAGCCCAGTTCCTCCCCATCGCGTCGGAGATCGCCAACGCCTACGAGGGCGGGACTCCCGTGGGGTTGGCCACGGTGGTCAATGTCCCGGAGGGCGCCGACAACCTGGGCGCAAAGTTGCTGCTGCGCGCCGACGGCTCGGTGGCCGGGTCACTGGGCTCCCCGGAACTGGACTCTCAAGCCATCGAGATCGCCCAGCGGATCGCGGAAATTGGCAGTGCCGAGTCCCTGATTACCAGGGACGGGACGGAGTTGTTCGTGGAAGGTTTCACCACTCCGCCAACCCTGGTCATGGTGGGCGGCGGCCACGTGGGGAAGGCTACCGCCGACCTGGCTAATACCCTGGGTTATCGAGTATTCGTCATCGACGACCGCCCTGAATTCGCCAACGAAGAGCGGTTCCCCTACGCCGAGCAGATCGTGGTGGTGCCCTACGACCGGTGGGCCAGCCAGGTCTCACTTAACGTAAACAGCTTTGTGGTAGTGGCCACCAGAGGACACCGTTTCGACGACATGGCTTTGGAATCGGCGCTGGATACGCCCTCCCGCTATGTCGGCTTGCTGGGCAGCCGCCGCAAGACCTTGATGATCTACCAGCGTTTGGTGAGGCAAGGTATTCCGGTGGAACGTCTGAAGCAAGTCCATTCGCCCATCGGCTTGGACATTGGCGCTCTCACGCCCGAAGAGTTGGCGGTCAGCATCTTGTCCGAGTTAATCATGGTCCGCCGCGGCGGAGCGGGCAGCCCGATGCAAATGAGCGACTGGTATGTGGACCGGGCAGCGTCCATATCCCAGAGAGCGGTAGAGGTGTAGTAGCCCCGGGCCTTCATGGCACACACCGTTGCCATACTGCTGTCGGCCGGGGAGTCCCGGCGTATGGGGCGCCCCAAAGCCCTACTCCCCTGGCAGGGCACCACCCTTTTGGACCATCAGGTATCCGCCCTATTGGAGGGTGGGGTGGACCGCGTAGTAGTGGTCTTCGGGCACCAAGCGGAGAACTTGGCGCCCGTGGTGGAAGGGCGGCAATCGGTGAGTTGGGTCATTAATCCCCACTACCTTGAAGGCAAGACCACTTCTATCAAGGCCGGTTTGGCCGCCCTTATTGGACAAGAACCGGCAACGGTCCTGCTCCTCAATGTGGACCAACCCCGTGCTGCGGCAACGGTCCGGGAAGTGCTCCAGTCCCACCGCAACTCTGGGAGCCTAATCACCATTCCCACTTACCTTGGGAAAGGCGGCCACCCCATCGCTGTGGACTCCTCACTATTACCCGAGTTGAGAGCGATAAACGAGGAAACCTTGGGTGTGAAGGCCGTAACCCAAGCCCATGCCGACCTTACCAACCGAACGGTAACGTCCACGGCGGAGGTGTTGTGGGACCTCAATACGCCGGAGCAATACGAGGAAGCTCTACGCTCCAGCGGTTGATATAAGCTGCCGGGAGGTGGACTTTGCTGGTCTTGGTGACTGGGGCTACCGGGTTCTTGGGCCGCCGCGTGGTGCCGGAACTCCAAGAGCAACACCATGAAGTCCGGTGTTTGGTGCACACGCCGGGGCGGGAACGAGTATTTGCTTCCCGGTCGGTGGACACCTTTTACGGTAACGTTTTGGAGCTCAATACCTTGACCAGCGTGTTCCAGGACGTTGACGCTTTGGTTCACTTGGTAGGCGTCATCCGCCGACAAAACCGCACTACCTACGAGCGGGTAAACCGGCAAGGCGTCGCCAATGTGGTTGCCGCCGCCAAGGAAGCCCGGGTAAGAAGGATTGTCTTGGTCAGCGCCATCGGCGCCTCCAACGACCCCTCCTATCCCTACCTCTACAGCAAATGGCAAGGGGAACAGGAAGTGGTTGGCAGCGGTCTCCCCTACACCATCTTCCAGCCTTCCATCATGTTCGGTACCGGTGACGAGTTTCTGAACACTATCGCGGGTATGGTGAAGGTGGCGCCCATCGTGCCGGTGGTCGGTTCGGGCCGTAACCGGTTGCAGCCCATCGCCGCCGAAGACGTGGCCCGTTGCGTAGCGTTGAGCCTGAGCCGACAAGACTTGCAGGGCAAGACCGTAGAGTTGGGCGGACCGGAGCAACTCAGCTACAACGAGATAGTCGCCATCGTCGCCCGCACTATAGGCCAGCGGGCCCTTAGGTTGCATCTCCCCGTCTGGCTAACCTACTTGGCAGCCATCGCAATGCAAATCTTGCCCCGGCCTCCGGTTACCACCGACCAATTGAAGATGCTGCCCATCCGCAACGTTACCGAGCTAGACGTCGTCCAGAAGACCTTTGGCTTTACCCCAAGGCCACTGGAAGGTAACATAGATTTCGTGCGGTCGGTGAGTTTTCGGGACGGGCTAAACATCTTGACGGGGGCAATGCCTCCCCACATCCGGGACCACTGAGCCTACCCATCTCTATCGGGCCGGCTCGTCCGCGCTATCAAACCCGCCGGTCCCTCACCTAAAATCAACGGAGTCATGGGCTTTGGATTACCGGGAGTCGATCGATCGGTTGCTTTCTTTGGTGGACCATGAGACGGGCGGGGTCCACCAAGAAACGCCGCCGTTGGCCCAAGAGACGCCGGGAGCCGCGGCGACCCGCCAGCATCTCCCCCGGCAAAAGCAGATATTCAACCTAGACCGCATTGAAGCCCTGCTGCGGCGCTTGGGTAGTCCTCACCAGCAGGCCCGCACGGTCCACGTGGCTGGCACCAAGGGGAAAGGCAGCACTGCGGCAATGTGCGATGCGGTGCTGCACGCCGCCGGTTACCGCACCGGCTTCTACTCTTCTCCCCACCTGCACAGTTTCCGGGAACGGATTCGTTTGAACACCCAACCGGTGAGCGAAGAACGGTTTGGCTCCCTGGTTGGTAGGGTCTGGCCGCACCTGCAAGATGTAACCGGAAAGGACGGCCTGGCCCCGGTTACGCTTTTCGAGGCCTTAACCGCCATGGGGTTTTACGGTTTCGCCGATGCGGGTGTGGAGTACCAGACCATTGAGGTGGGTCTGGGCGGCCGGTTGGATGCCACCAATGTGGTAGAGCCTGCGGTGTGCGTGATTACCCCGGTAAGCTACGACCATACCGCTATCTTGGGAGACTCGTTGGGCCAGATTGCTCGGGAGAAAGCGGGCATAATCAAGCCGGACTCAACGGTGGTCATCGCTCCCCAGGAACCCGAAGCCCGTGAGGCCCTGGACCTAGCGTGCCTAAAGCAGGGCGCCCGCCCCATCTACGTGGGGCGGGATGTTACTTGGCAAGCCGGAGCCCGCGACGCCAGCGGGCAGGAGTTAGTAGTCGGGGGTCGGCTGGACGAATACCGGGTTAGGATTCCGCTTTTGGGTCTTCACCAACTCGAGAACACCGCGGCCGCCGTGGCGGCGTTGGAAGTGTTGCGGGAGCAAGGCTGTGAGATTCCCAGGGATGCTTTGGCCCAGGGGTTGGCCAGTGTCTCTTGGCCCTGCCGCATGGAAGTGCTGTCACGGTCTCCTTTGGTGGTGGCCGACGGCGCCCACAATCTGCATTCTATGGAATCGTTGCTGGCCTCTCTGCCCCATTACTTGGGTAACCGCCGGTTGCTGGCGGTGGTGGGATTCTCCCGCGATAAGAGTGTCGAAGACATGGTCCGGTGTTTGGCTCAGACCGGTCCGGTGGTGTTCGCCACCGCGTCGCGCCACCCCCGGTCGTTAGCGCCAAGGGACATCGCTCGCCAGTTCGCCCAACACGGAATCGCCGCAGTGGAAACCTCCAGCCCCAAGGAAGCACTGGAGAGAGCCTTGGAGGTGGCCGGAGCGGAGGACTTGGTCTTGGCCACCGGGTCTCTGTTTGTGGCGGCGGAAGTAAGAGAGGCAGTGCTTGGCATCGCGCCCGAGGTCTACCCCGACCTGCTGCCGTTGCGGGGGCGCGGCTTGGGTTGAACCTCCGAGGAGGTTAGGCAGCCTCATTTATAATGACTTGTCAGGACTTAACCGATAACCGCAGGAGTCGAGGGTGTGGCGTCAGCTAGAGCAAGAGTCGTAATAACCGGCATGGGGGCGATCACCCCGCTGGGCCAGACCGCCAGTCTCTTCTGGGAAAATCTGGTGGCCGGAAAATCGGGGATCGGGCCAATGACTCTCTGCGACCCCACGGCTTACCCTTGCAGAATATCCGGCGAGGTCAGCGATTTTGACCCCGAGCAGTATATCAGTGGCCGAGAGGCCCGGCGGATGGCCCGGTTTTCCCAACTTGCCGTGGCCGCCGGGCTAACCGCCGTCGAGTCCTCCAACCTCGACATGAGCAAGGAAGACCCCTTCAGGGTCGGGGTCGTGTTGGGCAACGGCAATGGCGGGTTTCCCACCTTGGAGGAAAACTGCCGGATTCTGGCGGAACGGGGCGGCATGAGAATGTCCCCCTTCTTCTTTCCGATGATTTTGCCTAATATGGCCGCCGCCACCGTCAGCCGCTACGTTGGCGCCCAAGGATATAATTCCACCGCCACCACCGCCTGCGCTGCTTCCAACCAAGCCATTGGGGAAGCCTTGGAGGTGCTTCGCCGGGGCGTGGCTGACGTGGTGTTGGCGGGAGGGACCGAGGCCGGGATCAGCCAGCTTGGCCTAGCCGGTTTTGCGGTAATGCGGGCCCTCAGCACCCGCAACGACGACCCCACGGCAGCGAGTCGTCCCTTCGACGCCGAGCGAGACGGGTTCGTGCCCGCCGAAGGATCGGTAGTCCTAGTCCTTGAAACCTTGGAGCATGCCCGAAATCGCGGGGCTGCCATCCTAGCGGAGCTAGCCGGTTTCGGTTGTACCTCGGATGCCGGCCATCCGGTCCAGCCCGAAGAAACCGGGGCCAGCGCTGCCGAGGCGATGCGCTTGGCGCTGGCCGACGCGTCGGTAGCTTTAGACCAAGTCGACTACATCAATGCCCACGGCACCTCCACACCGCTCAACGACGCTATCGAGACCGTGGCCATCAAACGTTTGTTTGCCGACCGGGCCTATCGGATTCCGGTCAGTTCCACCAAATCGATGATCGGCCATTCCTTAGGCGCGTCCGGCGCGTTGGAAGCGGTGGCCTGCATCAAGGCTATAACCGAAGGCGTCGTTCATCCCACGGTCAATTACCAGGTGCCCGACCCGGCCTGCGATCTGGACTACGTTCCCAACCAAGCTAGAGAGCTTGACGTCGGGGTGGCCTTGTCCAACGCTTTTGGATTCGGGGGCCAAAACGCTTGCTTGGTGTTCCGCCAATACGACGATTCCCGGTAGCAACCCTCGTAGCCTCCGGCCTTAGATGACCCAGGGTCTTTTCATTGTCACCCCGAAGTTACCCCGAAGTCACCCCGAACGGAGTGAGGGGTCTAAAATCTCTCCGGCAAGCTAAGGTTGGTTCTGGACAAGGACTTTAGATTCTTCAATCGCTCCGCTCTTTCAGAATGACACACAATTGATTGAAAGCCCCTGCTTGGATGACCAGGATTTCTTGACGGTGTGAGTACCCTCGCCTACACTCGAACAGCACTGGAGAAACCACGGCAACGGAGAAGCTGCGGGCAGACTACCGGGATGTTGAGAGGTCATGGCCGAGCGCCTAATTTCGGGAGCAGTCCAAACCGAGGACTGGGACGTTTCTTTACGTCCCAGGCGGCTGGAAGAATTCGTCGGGCAGTCCCAGACCAAAGACAATCTTTCCATCGCCATCCAGGCGGCCAAGATCCGGGGCCAGTCCTTGGACCACGTCATCATCTATGGCCCTCCGGGCCTTGGCAAGACCACCTTGGCCCACATCATCGCCCAAGAAATGGAAGTGACCATCCGGGTTACGTCGGGTCCGGCGATAGAGCGCGCCGGAGACATGGCGGCCATATTGACGAACTTGAACCGCGGCGACGTCCTCTTCATCGACGAGGTCCATCGCTTGAACCGGACGGTAGAAGAGGTGCTCTACTCGGCCATGGAAGACTTCTTTCTTTCCTGGATGGTGGGAAAAGGCTTGGCGGCGCGGAACGTAAATCTCAGCATTAAACCCTTCACTCTCATCGGTGCCACCACCCGCTTTTCGATGATTAGCGCGCCTTTGCGGGACCGGTTTGGCTCGGTGTTCCGGCTGGAATACTACGAACCCGACGAGATGAAGGTGATAGTTGAACGGTCCGCCCGGATTCTGGAGGCGGAGAGCGATCAACAGGGCATCGAGGAGATTGCCACACGGTCGCGGGGTACCCCCAGGATCGCCAACCGGCTGCTGAAGCGGGCCCGAGACTATGCCCTAGTCAAAGCAGACAACCGGGTGACCGGGCCGGTGGCCCGGGAGGCTCTGGCCCAGCTACGAGTCGATGCCATCGGTCTGGACCAGTCCGACCACAAGCTGCTGGAAAGCATCATCGAAAAGTTTGACGGAGGCCCCGTGGGCTTGGACACTTTGGCCGCCTCTATCAACGAGGATGCCGACACCGTCATGGACGTTTGGGAGCCTTACCTGCTGCAATTGGGGTTTCTCGAGCGCACCCCCCGGGGGCGAGTCGCCACCCGGCTGGCCCACGAATACTTGGGCAAGCCCTACGCAAAGGCTGAGCCGCCCGACCAAGCCCGTTTCACCGGCTTCTGACGTCGAACACCTGATTAAGCCCAGCCCGCGTGATCCAGGGCAACCGCATTCTAATTAGATCGCTCCCGTCATTCCCGCTTTCGCGGGAATCTATTGCCTGAAATCGCCGGTGCGGTTCCCAATTGCGCTACATTGCGGTCTCTGGATTCCTGCTTTCGCGGGAGTGACGAATGTGTAATTTAGAATGCGGTTGCCCTGGCGTGATCATCCTTCCAGTTGCCTTGGCTGTGATTGAAGGTCTACAATACTTGCGTCCCGGAACGAAAGCGAGTCCATCGCTTGAGGGTATGGCTGCTTCGAGACACACTCCCACTCCAGGCTTGGCGAACTTGAACACCTTGGCGTCTAAGCAAGTGATTAGGCCGCGACACAGTTGGTCACCCTCGTGGGGGGAACTTCTGGACGCGGTGGTCCAAGGGCGGACGGTCGATGATGCCGACGCCATGGTTTTGGCTGACGCCTTGGACCCGGCTGACAAAGCTGGCGATCGGTTGGCCGACCTCTGCGCCGTCGCCGCCGCGCTCCGCAACCGGGGCAAGGGAACGACGGTGACCTTTTCGCCAAAGGTGTTTATTCCGCTAACCAGACTTTGCCGGGACTTTTGCGGCTATTGCACCTTCAGGCAAGACCCCGCTTCTGCGGGCAGCCAACTATTTATGACGCCCGAAGAGGTGCTGGATGTTGCGCGGGCCGGGCAGCGTCTGGGCTGCACCGAAGCGCTCTTTACGCTGGGCGAAAGACCGGAACAGCGGTACCCGGAAGCCAAAGAGTGGCTTGGGCGCCGGGGTTACTCCACCACGCTGCACTACCTGACCGACATTTGCAAGCTGGTGGTCGAAGAAACGTCGATGCTGCCCCATGCCAATCCGGGCACCATGGGCCGCCGTGAGATGGCGTCCCTGCAGCCCTTCAACCCGTCGATGGGCTTGATGTTGGAAAGCACCAGTGAAAAGTTATACCAGAAGGGCGGGCCCCACGAGTTCGCTCCCAGCAAACGGCCCCGGGTACGGCTACGAACCATTGAGTTGGCCGGAGAGTTGCGCGTAGCCTTTACCACCGGTATCCTCATAGGAATCGGGGAGACCCGTCGGGAGCGGATTGAATCGCTGCTGGCGATCCGGCGGTTACACCTAGCCCACGGTCAGGTGCAAGAGGTGATAGTCCAGAACTTCCGGGCCAAGCCGCGGACTCCCATGAGAGATGCCCCAGACGCCGAAACCGTGGAGTTGCTGTGGACCGTAGCGGCAGCGCGCTTGTTGCTGGGGCCGGATATGAATGTCCAAGTGCCGCCGAACCTGAGCGCCGCTGACTACGAAATCTACCTTGACGCTGGCATCAACGACTGGGGAGGCGTGTCCCCGTTGACCATTGATTTCGTGAACCCTGAGGCCCCGTGGCCGGGTTTGGGGGAACTCAGGGACCGGTCCGCCGCCAAAGGGTTCGAGTTGCGGCCCCGGTTGCCGGTGTACCCTGAATACCTCGGGGCGCCGGAACCCTGGATGCCGGGACCTCTTGAAGCTAAGGCCACCGCGTTGGCCGATGAGGAAGGATACGTAAGAGGGGGAATTCAGCGATATGCCGGGAACTAGTGATCAGAAGGCCGGCGCCAGTACCCCGGAAGCCCTAGTGTCCCTGCTTAAACCGCAGGTAGGGGGGATATTGACCCGCGCGCTCGAAGGCGAGGACATTTCGGTCGAAGAGGCCACCGCCCTGTTCGAGACCTCGGGGTTGGAATATAACGCGATGGTAATGGTGGCCGATGAGTTGCGCCGCCGTACCGTGGGTGACATAACCACCTACGTGGTCAACCGCAACATTAACTTTACCAACGTTTGCATCAAGCGTTGCGGCTTTTGCGCCTTTAGCCGGGACTTCCGGGAGGAACAGGGGTATCTACTACCGGTGAATGAGATTATCCGCCGCGCCAAGGAAGCCTGGGACTATGGCGCTACGGAAGTGTGCATCCAGGCAGGGCTTCCCCCGCAGATGGAAGGTGATATGTACATCCGGCTTTGCGAGGCTATAAAAGCCGAGCTGCCGGACATGCACGTGCACGGGTTCTCGCCGGAGGAGGTGCTCTACGGTTCCATCCGCTCCAAGACCAGCATCCGGGAGTATTTGCAGGCGCTGAAAGACGTTGGCGTAGGCAGCTTGCCGGGGACCTCTGCCGAAATTCTGGACCAAGAACTCCGAGACCGCATTTCAGCGGGGCGCATCCGCGTTGACCAGTGGACTGAGGTGATCACCACCGCCCACGAGTTGGGGATTCCCACCACGTCTACGGTGATGTTCGGCCACTTGGAGACCAACGCCCAAATAGCCAGCCACATAGGTCTGCTCCGCGACATTCAAATGAGTTCCGGGGGATTCACCGAGTTCGTTCCCTTGTCCTTTGTTGCATCGGAGGCCCCGATGTACCTCAAGGGCTTGGTGCCCGGAGTACGCTCCGGCCCCACCGGCATGGACGTAGTTAAGGTCCATGCCATCGCCAGAATCATGCTCAATAACTGGATTCCCAACATCCAGGCTTCTTGGGTCAAAGAAGGCTCTAGGATGTCGCAACTTCTGTTGACCGCCGGGGTCAACGACCTAGGTGGAACATTGATCAACGAATCGATCTCCACCTCGGCGGGCGCTCAACACGGGCAACTGATGCGCCCATCCGAGTTCCGGGAGATGATCCGGCTGGCGGGCCGGATTCCCGCGGAACGGTACACCACCTACGCCACCCGGCGGGTGTTCAGCGAAGCCGACGAGGAGTTGGACCCCCTTGACTTGGTGGGGAACAACGTCGAAGAGTTATTCGGGTCGTACCAGCTACTGGTGCAGATGGACACCTTCCGGTTCCAACATCCGAGGCACGCCCGAGCGGAAGAGGCCGAAGGCGAAGGTGTTGGCGCCGGCGCTTCCGGTGAGTAGGATTGACCCCGGGCGGCCACCGCTGGATAGTCTTTGCCATGACGCCGCCGTTCCTCTGCCCTCTCTCGCCGTAAGGTCCGGGATTTACTGATGCCGGGAAAGGTATTGGCCCTAACGGGAGGGGTGGGCGGCGCCAAACTGGCGCTGGGACTCTCCCGCGTATTGCCCCCGGACCGGTTGGTGGTCTGCGTCAACACCGGCGACGACGAGTGCTTTCACGGGCTTCATGTTTCTCCCGACCTGGATACGGTCATGTATACCTTGGCGGGTTTGTCCAACCCACAGACCGGTTGGGGCCTGGAAGGAGATACGTTCCAAGCGTTGGGAATGTTGCGGCAGTACGGCGCTGACGCTTGGTTTAACTTGGGCGATAAAGACCTAGCGACTCACGTCCGCCGTACCCAGTTGTTGCGGCAAGGGGCCACACTATCCCAGGTTACCGCCAAACTCTGCCAAGACTTGGGGGTAGACCAACAGGTGGTGCCCATGAGCGACGATCCGGTGCGGACGGTCCTCCGCTGCGAGACCGGAGACTTGGCGATGCAGGAATACTTCGTGAAGAACCGGGCCGAGCCCCGGGTAGAAGGCGTTATCTACGAGGGGTCTCAATCAGCGGCGCCCTCCCCCGGATTCAACAGCGCCTTGGAAGATGCGGACCTAATCGTATTTTGCCCCTCCAATCCATATCTTAGTCTTGGTCCAATCCTCGCTATCCCCGGAGTGCAGGAACAGTTGGAGAACACCTCGGCGGTAAGAGTGGCGGTCAGCCCATTAGTTGGCCGAGGGGCGGTAAGGGGGCCGGCGGCTAAGATCATGGCCGAACTGGGGCACGAAGTATCTTCGGTAGGAATCGCCGGGCAATACCGGCAATTTTGTGACCTGTTTCTGATCGATGACCAAGATGCCGGCTTGGCGCCGCGTATCGAGGAGTTGGCGATAAAAGCGGTGGCTGCCCCCATCATCATGGAAACCGACGCCGACAAGGTGGCGCTGGCGGAGACGATATTGCGCGTGGTGGCTGGTTAGCCGTATGGTCGAGGAACTCTCAGAAAGCCAGGAATCGTCCAGTGTGGTCGCCATTATCCCGATGAAACCCTTGGCGAACAGCAAGACCAGGTTGTCCCGAAGGTTTTCCAAGGAAGCGAGGGAGGACCTGTCGCTGGGAATGCTAAAGCGGGTCGTTGGAGTCCTCACCTCGGTGGAGGTGGACGTCACTTGGGTGGTCGGCGGTGATACCAGGGTGCGCAATCTGACTCGTAACTACAGTGGACTGTGGTTGGAAGACGAGGGACGGAACCTGAACGACACCTTGGGGATGGCCTTTGATCGAGCTGCCGAGCGCGGCAGCGCGGCGATGTACGTGGCCAGCGACCTGCCCTTTCTCAAGGCCAGCGACATCCATAGCTTGTTGCAGGCTTCGCGCCGACAGAATAACATCAGCCTGGCCCCCGCCCGGCGGGATGGCGGCACCAACTCCTTATTGGTGCCCTGCGGGGTACCCTTCAGGCCCAAGCTGGGCCCCGGGAGCTTTATTAAGCACCTGTCTCAAGCGGCGAAAATGGGGGTATCCGTAGCTATTTGCTACAGTCCAGGCCTCGGCTATGACTTGGATACCACCGATGACCTTGAAGCCTACGAGCACATGGAACCGGGACTTCTGGAGCGCTTGGCGCCAGGCAGGAGCTTCCCCGCCGCCTCGTCATAGATGTTATGCGGCGTGGCGCCCCCACAGTACAGGACGGATGATGCAGTGCAGAAAGTAAAGCTGGGAGTACTGTTACCTACTCGGGGACTGCTGATAAGCGATGTTCCTGCGGGCGACATCTCTCTTCTAATCCGGCTGGCCCGCCGCGCCGAAGCGGCTGGACTGGACTCGGTCTGGGTAGGGGACAGCTTGACCGCCAAGCCCAGGTTGGAGCCGTTGGCTACCCTGGGGGCGCTAGCCACCCAAACCCGGTCCGTGCGCCTAGGAACGGCAGTGCTGCTGGCCGCTTTGCGTCACCCGGTATTGCTGGCCCAGACCATGGCCACCGTGGACCTGATCTCCCAAGGCCGTCTGGTGATCGGAGCGGGGGTGGGCGGAGCTTTCAACGAAGCCCAAAAGAGTGAGTGGCAAGCAGCCGGGGTCGTTGCCAGCCAGCGGGCCCGGCGGTTTGAGGAGATAGTCCAGATCGTCCGCCGGTTGGGGGCGGGCGAAGCGGTGAGCTTTTCCGGGAGGCACTTTGACCTAGACCAAGTCTCAATAGGACCCTTTCCGGTGCGCCCGGAGGGCGTCCCGATCCTGCTGGCCAGCCACTGGAGGGCCCAACAAGAGGCCCAGATGACGCGGGCGGCCAAGCTGGGAAGCGGCCTGATCTCGATCTCCGATACCCCGGACGAGTACGCTTGGTTAACCGAGCGGGTCCGCGGACTGAATGCCGAGTTTGGCCGGGACCCGGCCCATTTTGAGACCGTCTTTTACATGACGGTTAACATCGACAATGATAGCAACAAGGCCGAGACCGAAGCTAACGAATACTTGACCCGCTACTACGGAGCCAACATTTGGGGGACCCGCTGGGGGCCCTTCGGAGAGGCCCAACGAGTCAAAGAGCGCATGGCGGAATACGTGGCGGCAGGGGCCCAGACCTTGGTGGTGCGTTTTGCTTCGTTCCGGCCGGAACAGCAACTGGAACGATTCCTCGAGCAAGTGGCGCCCGCATTCGCCTAACATCTTCTATCGGACTGCCAACTCTCGGACTACCAACTTGACTAGGCGCCTGACGTTTTCCAGAGGTAACAGTTGTACCCCATAGACTTGACTGGCAAGAAGGGCTTGGTGCTGGGAGTGGCCAACGATCGGAGCATCGCTTGGGCTATAACTCGCACCTTGGGCCAAGCCGGGGCCCGGCTGGCTTTGGCTTATCAGGACGAGCGGCTAAAGGGACGGGTAACTCGGTTGGCTGAGACCCTGGATAACCCCCTGCTGGTCCAGTGTGACGCCACTAACGATGACCAGATTGCTGATCTCTTTCAGGCAGTGGAGGAGTCTTTCGGCGACCTCTCTTTCTTGGTGCATAGCATCGCCTACGCTAACCGGGAAGACTTGGCGGGCAAGTTCTCCGAGACCGGCCGGGAGGGATTTCGCGTTGCCTTGGAGGTTAGCGCTTATTCCTTGCTTCCCTTGGTGAAGGGCGCCGCGCCGCTGATGCGGGAGGGTGGCAGTGTGGTGACCATGACCTTTCACGCTTCGCAGCGGGTCTACCCGGGTTATAATGTCATGGGCACGGCCAAAGCTGCCTTGGAGCATGAAGTCCGGCAGTTGGCTGCCGAGTTTGGTGATCAGGGTATTCGCCTGAACGCTATTTCAGCAGGACCGCTGGAGACCTTGGCCGCTCGGGGAATATCCGGATTTATGGATATGAGGCGGCAACACGCTGAAAAAGCCGCGATGAAGCGCAATATCACCTCGGAAGAGGTGGCGAACGCCGCCCTATTCTTGTGTAGCGAGCTGTCTTCCGGGATTACCGGGGCCGTCATACCCGTGGACGCTGGCTACCACATCATGGCAGTGTAAGACCTAAGACCCGGCGCCTCAGACGCTCCAAGACCCGGCGTCCAAGGCCTCCAAGCGGCGCCTATCCTCAGCGGCTTGATCACCTCGCCCCAGCATCGCATAGGCTTCAGCCCGTTTGGCCCACGCTTGAATATAGTTGGCATCCAGAGCAATGGCTTTGGTGAACTGGTCAATGGACTCCTGTATCCGTCCCTGGTTAAAAAGCCTAACCCCTCTCTCGGTCATACCGGCGGCGGTGGGTGCATCCACTGGCACCACCTTGCGGTAAGCAGGTGCGGTGACTGGGGGAGGCTCTGTCTCAGCATCTTCGGTTACAACATCGGGTGCCGGTCCCGCAGCAGGCGTCTCCATCGCTACCGGGGCAGGCTCGTCAGCCGGGCTAGCTTCGACGGAGGGAGAAGCTAGCACCGGGTCCGGCTCTTCATTAACCGGAGTGCTGACCGTAGGCTCGGGTTTCACCACGGGATCGGACTCGACGGGCACCGACAACTCCCAACCGCAATTGGTGCAGTAAAGCGAGCTAGCGGGGCATATTTCTTCGCATTTGGGGCAGATGGTAGGGGGTGTAACATGTCGGCTACGCTGTTGCGGGCTCTTCATGAAGATCAGTATCACCAGAGGGAGTACCGCGATCAGGTGCATCCAAGGGATGCCGAGGACAAACGACGCTCCGCCCCAGAGCCAAGGGTTTCTGCCCTTGGACCGGGCTACTTGCGCCGTCCATATTGCCACCAGCGCCAAGGCTCCGACTAGTAAGAGCGTTTCCATGAAAGCTGCCTTACATCTCCGGCGCTGTCCAACATAAAGTAATAGACCGAAGTGGACCGACGACTCAAGCGGGACTCCGGCCCCACCATTACGGGGCTGACTAGTCCCTGGGAATTTCGGTACGATTTAGCTAAATATACACCCCGAGAAGTGCCTGCGACAATGGCTAAGCAACAAAATGGAGCTAAATGGAGCGGGACCGGCATAATCTCCGGGGAGTATTGTGGCATGGTTGGACCATTTTCTGTGACCTCTCCTCGGAGTCGAGTCTTATTACGTAATTACTAGCCGATTGATTGGCGCTTAAAAGCTAATATATCGGCGACTCTACATGTAATACGTAATAACGCATCTTATTTGACAAAGAAATAAGGATTATGTTAAATTAGCATGCCACGTTGTTCCATCAAAGCTGCGGCATCAAAAGCGCCGTTCGAGTTCCCGCTACAACCCCCTGATGAAAATTCGCTTGCTACAGGGCGGCAGAAGCCAAATCGTTCCAGATAGTGAGGAGGAATTATGAATATTACTTTGTCCATCCTGAAGGCCGATGTCGGCTCAATTGGAGGCCATACCAAACCGTCGCAGAGAATGATGGATGCGGTGCGCGGTGATGTTGCTGACGCGGTAAATAGTGGCCTTCTGCTCGATTCTTTTGTCGGCCACACCGGAGACGACATCTGTATTATTGCTTCTCATACCAATGGGCCTAACGATACCGATGTCCACCAATTCGCTTGGAAGACCTTCTTGCGGGCCACGGATATAGCCAGTGAGTATGGGCTTTACGGCGCAGGGCAAGACCTGCTAGTAGATGCTCCCTCTGGCAACATCCGGGGCGCCGGACCGGCGGTGGCCGAGGTTGAGTTCGACCACGAACCGGTCAAGACCAACCGGATCAGGCCCGCCGAGTCGTTCATGGTGCTGGCAGCCGACAAGTGTGGCCCGGGGGCCTATAACCTGCCGCTGTTCCTGGGATTCGCTGATCCCATGTACTGCGCCGGTCTGATGCTGCCGCGCATTGGGGAAGGCTTCACCTTTAACATCATCGACATGGACAACACCAGCGGCGACAGCCTCATCTCCCTAAACGCCCCAGAGGACTACTACAAAATCACGGTCCTGCTCCGGGACAACGAGAGGTTCGGCATCGACTCCATCGTGTCCCGGTACTCGGGGCAGACCGCCGCTGCGGTATCGGCGACGCGCCTTCACAACATCGCCGGTAGCTACACCGGCAAGGATGACCCGGTGGCGCTGGTGCGAAATCAAGGAATTTTCCCCGCCCCCGAAGAGTTGATCTCACCGTTCACCAAGGCCCATTACATCGGCGGCGACGCTCGGGGCTCCCACGTAATGCCCTTGATGCCGGTGCCTATAAACACCGCCGTAACCGGCATGTACTGCCTGCCCTTGGTCTCCTGCATCGGCTTCTCGTTGAATGCCCAAGGCCACTTCTCCGATTCGATGGCCGACTTTTTCGATAATCCAGCTTGGGACTACGTCAGGCAATTGGCCCAAGAGAAGGGTATCGCCATGCGCTCCCAGGGTTGGTCCGGGGCCGCGATGCTTCCCTACGGTGAGTTGGAGTACTCCGGCTTCCGGCAGAGCATTGGCGACCTGGTCGACCGGTTTGCTTTCCGCGACGGGCACACCAACGGCGCTGTGGTCCCCGAAAAGGCGGGTACCGCCGACGACTAACCCACGATACGAGGACCTGAACACAGAGGGACCTGAACACAAAGAAGGCCGACGAGCCCTAGTTCGTCGGCCTTTCTGTTTGGTATCGAGTTGGGCAACGCTGGGGGCGGGGACTTCACTGGGCGAGGCGCAAGGAAAGCTCGTCCAATTGTGCTTGCGAAACTGGCGCCGGGGAGTCAAACAACAGGTCGGCACCGCTCTGGGTCTTGGGGAACGCGATAACGTCCCGGATGGAGCCGGCATCAGCCAATATGGCCACCAAGCGGTCGATTCCCGGAGCGATTCCCCCGTGGGGAGGGGCGCCGAACTCAAAGGCTTCCAAGATCTGACCAAACCGTTGTCCGACTTCCTCCTTGGAGTAACCCAAGACGCCAAACACCTTCTCTTGCAGCTCCCGCCGGTGAATCCGGATGCTGCCGCTGGCTAACTCCGCCCCGTTGCACACCAAGTCGTAGGCCTTGGAGTCAATTGCCCCCGGGTCTCCGGTGTCCAACAAGCCTTCTTGCCCGTCCGCCGGAGAGGTGAACGGATGGTGGGAAGAGTCCCACCGTTGCCCTTCCTGGTTCCACTCGAATAGAGGGAACCGGGTGACAAAAGCGAAGGCTAAAACGTTTGGGTCGGTAAGGCCCAAGCGTTCCCCCATGTAATTCCGCATGGCGCTCAGCCAAGCATTCACTTGGTTGGATGGGCCAGCCATTAGCAGTACCAAGTCTCCAACATCTGCTCCCATCCGCCGTGCCAGCCGACGGCTCCACTCGGGCGGCATCCGTAATCCTGACGAGGACAAGATGTCCTTCTCATCCAACTCGTCCAGGGGACCGGTCCCTCGAAAACGGAGGTGAGCCATACCGGCTGCTCCCGCCTCTTTGGCCGCGTCTTCCAACTCCCGCATGGCCGACGCGGTATAGTGGGCTTGGCCCGGAGCCACAAAGCCCTTTACTATGCCGCCGCGCTCGATGGTGGACAAGAAGACCCGGAAGTCGGTCTCGCCGGCCAAGTCACTGACGTCGGTCATTTCCATGCTAAACCGCAAGTCCGGTTTGTCGGAGCCATACGACGCCATGGCTTGAGCATGGGTGAGCCTGGGGAAGGGCTTACCCAGCTTTTTTTCCGGGATTATGGACTCTACCAAGCCGGTATACAGGGCCTCGGTTAACTCGAGCACGTCATTTTCTTCGACGAAGCTCATTTCCAGGTCTAGCTGAGTGAATTCCGGCTGGCGGTCGGCGCGGAGGTCTTCATCGCGAAAGCAGCGAGCGATCTGAAAGTACTTCTCTACGCCCGACACCATGAGGAGTTGCTTTAGCTGCTGTGGCGACTGGGGCAAGGCATAAAAGTTGCCCGGTTGCAAACGGCTGGGCACCAAAAAGTCTCGCGCGCCTTCGGGGGTGCTTTTGATCAGGATGGGCGTTTCGATTTCCAGGAAACCGCGGGCGTCCAAGAAGTCTCGGATGTACTTGACCACTTGGTGACGCAGGGTCAGGTTGCGCAGCATCGGTGGCCGACGCAGGTCCAAATACCGGTAACGAAGGCGAAGGCTTTCGTCGGCCCCCGCGTCTTGGGCGATGTAGAAAGGAGGAGTCAGGGATGAGTTGAGCACCGTCGCCTCGCTGGCGGTCACTTCCACGGTGCCGGTGTCCATCAGCGGGTTCTCGCTGCCTTCCGGCCGCTGTTTGACCGTGCCCTCCACTTGGACGACCCATTCCGGCCTAAGCTCTTCGGCCACTTTGTAAGCTTGGGGCGAGAGCTCCGGGTTCAAGACCACCTGCACCACGCCGGAGCGGTCCCGCAGGTCGACGAAGATTATCCCGCCGTGGTCCCTCCGGCGGTCGACCCAGCCCGCTAGAGTAACTTTGGTGTCTATGTGGTTCTCCCGAAGGGAGCCGCATTCTGCGGTCCTCAACACGCGGTTCTACTCCCGCTTTGGTTCGCCAATCCTCAAGGGTTGGTAAACTGCCGCAGCTTTAAGGCGGCTGATGACGGTTTACTTCCCCGGAATCTCCCAAAGCACTTTGTGGTTTACCGTAACCGGTCTAGCTTTAGCCAGCTTAGCGCGCCTAGATTGTACTCTAACCGTAGATGGTTTGGTGCGGTACAAGGGAGGTCATAATCCGGGGAAACGCTCGAATATGTTCTCGAAAGGACTGTCTTGGGTCTCAAAGACGCTGGTTACCGACGCGGCAAGCTCGGCGGGGTCGGTGACCGGAGGCAAACATACCGTGTCGAGGCAAATGTGGGCCCTGGCGGGCGGACCGGTGGCCTTGTCCAGCACCGGCTTGATATCCAGGTTCGGGTGCGAAAGCCGGGCTGCCGCTTGCACCATCGCCCTAGTGCTTTCATCCTGTTCAGGGCCCTCGATGGTGATCTCCACCGCTGAGTTCAGCCAATGGTCCACCGCCGCGCCGTAAGCGGCGGCAAATTCGCCGTGCTCCCGGTAGGTCTCGGCGAAAGCGCTTAGGGTTGCCTCGGCCAGTTGGCGATAGTCGCTGTCCCTGGTGGTTTGGTGCAGTTTCGAAAGCCCCAGTGCGGCGGCCAAGTTGTCCGCCAAGGGCTTCTCCCGCACCTGCAAATATCCCACCGCGGGAGAGCCAGCCTCAACGTCAAAAAATCCACCGTTTTGCTCGTCAAAAAATCGGTCCACCATCTCGGCTGCCACCGACTTGGCTCTAGTCAAGTAGACTTCCTGGGCGGTGTGCCCGTGGGCCGCCAAGAGAGCGTTCAGCAGGTAAGCCCAGTCGCAAAGAAAACCCGGAACTTGGGACATCCCCTTGTCGGAATACACGTGGCTGACGCTCCCGGACTGAGCGAATGAGTCCAAGCGCTTCAACACCTGAAGGGCGGTGTCTTTCAGTTCCGGCCGGGCTAGCTTATAGGATGCGTCCAGCAGACAGGAGACGGCTAGGCCGTTGGTGTCGGAGTAGCAACTTGGGTCCACCGGCGGCGGCGGTTGAGTTTGGCGGGATGATAGGGGCAGGCCAAAATACTCCGAGTGCGCCCCTTGGCTCCCCCGAAACCCGATACCGCTGCTGTCGAGGAGACTGTTCAGTACATAGTCCAGAGCCCGGTTAGCAACGTCCTTGTAGGATTCATGACCCACCAATAGCCAAGCGTCGGCGTAGACCTGGGCCAGCCGGAGGTTATCCTCCAGCAGTTTCTCCCACTGGGCCCCCGACCAATCGGCGTTCACACAATGGCGGAAAAAGCCGCCCTCATCGCTGTCGAATACGCTGGTGGCTGCCATGCGGTCCAAAGTCTTGGTTAGCATGGCGCGGTAGAATTCCTCGCCGGTGGTGCGAGCCAGATGGAGCAGGAAAGCCACTACCGGAGCGTTGGGGAATTTCGGGTCTTCGCCGAAACCGCCGTTGGTGGCGTCGTAAGCCCCCGCCAAGCTCCTGGCGGCCCGGTCCACCAAGGACGGTGCGATTTCGACTCCGGCCGTCACCCGGCTGGCTTTCTCCCTTCGTAGCCGCAGCAAGTCCCGGGCGTGGTCGTAGACCTGCGGCCGGTCCTCCCGGTACGCCTGTTGCACCTCCATCAACATGGCCAGAAACTGGTCCGGCGGCAGGTACGTCGCTCCGGCAATCAGTCCGCCGTGACCGGTCAAAAAGGCAGTGGTAGGCCAGCCGCCGACGTTGTAGCGTGAGTTGATGTCCGGCCGGTGGTCGCTGTCAACCCTCACTGCGACGTAGTGCTCATTGATGATCCGGACCACGTCAGTATCGGAGTAGGAGGTCTCGTCCATCACGTGGCACCAGTGGCACCACACTGCCGAGATAGCCAGCAAGACCGGCTTATTCTCGGCTTGCGCCTTGGCGAAGGCATCGTCGTTCCAGGGCTGCCAGTCGATCAAGTGGGCCTGATTGGGATTGGGGGAAAACCTAAGATCGTCCAACGCTCATCACACTGCTCTTATCACGCTAGCTTACGTTTAGTACCCCAAGGTCGGGCCGGCCTCCCAAACGGCATCGGGCGGCGACCGAGCTAAAGTTAGCATAGCGCTTGGGGATTTTCAATTATCTGACTTGTTCCCTAGGACGATTGCAAAGTCAGTCAGGCCCTTTTCATTGTCACCCTGAGCGCAGCGAAGGGTCTCTCCACTGTAGCTGAGATTCTTCGCTCCGCTCAGAATGACAGGTAGTGGTGGAGACTTTGCAATCGTCCTACTTGTTCCCACAGAGCATGTGCAAAGTCCCAGGTCGGACCAAGACGGTCTGCGGGGGCCGGTTTCAGTAGACCCCACCGTCGTCCCGGCGAAAGCCGGGGCCCAGGAATGCTAAGACAACTGCACCGTTTTCCAGTATAGCCTTGCGAAGGCCACATAAGGAAATGAAAATGACGGCCAGTCCTCAAACCGTCTTTCCCGCGAAAGCGGGAGTCCAGAGATGTTACCAGCCAGTGGCAGTCCTTGTGCCTGGAATTTCTGGATTCCCGCTTTCGCGGGAAAGACGAGTGGGGTATTTTCGTGTGGTATTTTCATAGTAAGGACGGCGTGTGGTTTTACGGACTTTGCACAAGCCCTGCTTGTTCCCAAGCCCTCGGTCGAAGGGCCGGTGCTGAGCGCAGTTTAAGTGGTGAGCGGACTTGGTTGCCAGCTTGCAGGGTACCCCAGGGGTCCAACAGCGCCCGAGCTTGCTTCAAGAAGTCGCTCGCGGTCTCGTTATCGGCCTTCCGGTGGTCGACCAGATTACCGCTCTCGAGAGAGCAAAGAGGTATCCCTTCTCTGAAGACCACCCGGTTGCCCAACACGGCGGGCACTTTCTCCCCCGGGGTCAGGATACCCGACAGGTTTAGGGGGTCGCAGGCCGAGACGACCACGTACTCTCCGGATGGTTGCCGGTTTTTTGAAGCCCGCAACTCCGATACCGCCTCGGGCAGCGCAAACTGCTCCCCAATGAAGCCGCTGATGAAACGCCCGCCCCGGATTTCTCCACGGGCTTCCAGTCGGCGCAATACCGGCAGCAACTCCCGCCACCGGGTCGCTACAGGCTCCCGTGCCATTAGCTCCGGGAATATAACCCCATAGCGGCGGAGGAGTTGCCGCGCTTTCTGCTCTACCGGCTCCGGGGAGGCGCTGATGGTTTCGAGGACCGACCAACGGCTGTAGCTGGGGCGGCGCTGCCGGGTAACGCGGCCTGGCCCGGCTGGGCGGCGGCTCCTAACGGCCTTGCCGTTTGTTCGCTGCCGGAGCGACTCCATACCGTCGGCGGTGACCCTCCCGGCCGCGGCCAACTGCCAGATGGCTTCTTCCACGTCGGAGGGCAACCGGCGGGTTGAAGATATTATCTCGGTAAGAAAAGAAGCGCCCCTTCGAGATAAGAACTCCATGATCTCTCTTGAGGCCCCGGAGAACGCACCGTCCCCGGCTACTGGACCACCATCATGGTTGGGTGAATCCAAAAGCCACCCCAAGGACTCTCGGAGCGCTATGGTGATCGGTGTTGACTTGGTCAAGGCCCCCTTGGGCGAGGAGCCGTTGGCCGAGCCGGAGTTGCTCCCGTCCCTAAGCTGCGTAGTGCGGCTCCCGGACATACGGCCCCAGACGACCTCGCCGCCAAGGCATAACTGGTCCAAGAAAACCGGTTTGTAGTCCAAAACTCGGGCCGCTAGGACCTCGGTTTCCAGAGCCCCTGCCGCTACTTCGAAACCTTGGAGCATCTCGACCGCCTCCAAGGCTCCGCCCTCTCCTTGAAGCCGAGACCCTGGTTCCAGGTGCTGCCAACGGAACAAGAAGCGCAAGAACTCAGCGGGTGAGACCGGCTCTATTTCCCGCCGTAACCGGCCAACGGTGGCCCGGTGAATGCGGGCCAATATGCGCCGGTCGCAGAACTCTTCTTCCCCGGTTCCGGGAGTGAATTGACCCCGCAGGACCAGCCCCTCCGACTCTAACCGGGCCACAGCAAAGGCGACGTCTTGGCCATCCAGACCCAGGGTGTCGGCAAGTCCGGCCACGGTAAAGGGACCTGAACACTCGACCCAGCCTCGTAACAGGGTCAGGACCGCTTCTTCCTCCGCTAGTGTGGCGGCGCCGTCCCGGTCATCGGCAAGGGGTAGGGCTAAAGCCGGTCTACCCAGCGCGCTGCGAACCAAGTCCACTCGTTCGGCCGCCACCCAGGCGGGTCCGGCGTGCGGGCAGTCTAGTACGTAGGCCCGGCCCGCGTCAGCTAGTTGAGTCAACCATGACCGCACCTCTTCCGCCGAGGGGCCGGACATATATTGGTCCGTTACCCCCGGCAACAACGCTGTTTCTGGCACGAGACCCAGCACCAAGAGCGCGTCGTGAAGCTCGTCGGCGTCTCTGATTCTCGGCCAAGCGTTGCGGCCCCCCTCTTGGACCGCAGCGGCGTCCAATGACGCCAAGTCTCGCGCGTCTTCGGGCAGCGCCCGCCGCAACGGGACCGCCCGAGCCCGGCGTTCTTCCAACGGGGCGTCGTCCAAGAAGGCGTAAGGCATGGCGTTGAGCAGTTGATGAGAGAACACCGAAGGTTGGACCGTGTCTCTCGCGTGGACTTCAATCTCCCCTTGCTCTACCAAGGCTAGAAGCTCGCTTAGTCCTTCCGAGTCCATAGCGTCGGTTAAGCAGTCGCGCATGGTCTCGAAGATAAGGGGATTGTCGGGAATTTCAACGTCTCCACCGGGGGTGTTGTCTTGGCAGGCAACCTGAGCCGGGAAGACCGCCGCTAAAAGGTCATCGGAGCGCATCCGCACCAAGGGCGCCGGCACTTTCTTGCCGCTGTTGTGACGTAATACCGCCAGCGACCGGGTCACTGTCCAGCGCCACCGCGTTCCGAAAATTGGCGACTGAAGCACCGCTTGGCGCAGCACATTTTCCACGGTTTTCGACCACAAGTAGGTAAACACCTCGCTCAAAGGGAAAGAGAGGTTCGGACCCAGGGAGAAACACAAGCCGTCGTCGGTGGCCGAGGCTTGCAACTCAAACTCAAAGGCCCGGCAGATCTGCTTGCGAAGGGCCATCCCCCATGCCCGGTTCCTTTTTGCGCCAAAGGGGGCGTGGACCACCAGTTGCATCCCACCGCTTTCGTCGAAGAACCGTTCCGCCCACCACCCGGCGTCCGGTGGGCACCAGGCCCAAGACCCGCTTGCCCTCCTCCAAGTAGGCGACTATTTGGCGGCTGGCCTCCGGACCCACTCCGGATTCGGCCATGACCCACGCTTGGGCGTCTTCGGGATGGTCTAGGCGTTTGGTCGATGCCCTCCCGAAGCGCCGTTTACTTCCTCCGACAATTCCCTAGTCCGGCCGGGAGCCTCGCCCAACCAGAAAGGTATCGAGGGCGACTGTCCTTGGGCATCCTCTACCCGGACGCGGCCACTCTCCACTCGCCGGATTTTCCAGAGCGTATTGCCCAGCAAAAAGATGTCGCCGGCCAGACTCTCGATGGCAAAATCTTCATTTACTGTGCCTACGAAGGTCTCTTCGGGATCGGCGATCACATCGTAGTCGGCGTTATCCGGGATGGCGCCGCCGCTGGTCATGGCGGCGATCCCGGCTCCCCGGCGGGCTTTCACCACCTGGTTGACTCCATCCCGGTGCAGATAGGCCCCCTTGGAGCCCAGCCGGGAGGCGAATCCGGTGGATAGGACATCCACCACTTGGTCGAACCTTTCCCTGGGTAGCTCACGATAGGGGTAGGCCCGCCGGCACAACTCAAACAGGCGGTCTTCCGGCCACTCTTCGGCAACGCAGGCCGCGACGATCTGTTGGGACAATACATCCAGAGGCCACGGTGGAACGCTTAGCGTGTCCAACCGGCCCCCTCTTATGGCTTTCAGTAGGGCGGTGCACTCTACCAACTCGTCTCGGGTCAAGGGAAAAAGCCGGCCCTTGGGGGTGCCGCCCACGGTGTGCCCCGAGCGGCCTACTCGCTGTAAGACCAGGCCGATGGACCGGGGAGACCCCAATTGGCAGACCAAGTCCACCTCCCCGATGTCTATGCCCAACTCCAAGGAGGCGGTGGCCACGCATACCCGGACTTGCCCGCTCTTTAGCTTCTCCTCGGCCGAGAGACGGGTAGCTCGGGAAAGGCTGCCGTGGTGGGGCACTACCGCCTCTTCCCCCATCCGTTCCGATAACTGGTGAGCGACCCGTTCCACCATTCTTCGAGTGTTGCAGAAAACCAGGGTGGTCTCATGCTCGTGGGCCAGCTTGGCCACTGTATCCAGGGTCTCGCCCCACAGCTCATGGGTGGCGATGGGACCTAGCTCGCTGTCGGGCATCCGGATATTCAGGTCCATCGACCGGGTGTGGCCGGAATCTACGATCAGGCACTGGGGGGTCCCGTCGGCGGCAATGTATTCGTTACCCACCAAAAGCCGGGCCGTCTCCTCTATGGGACGTTGCGTCGCCGACAGCCCGATGCGAGTCACCCGGCCTCCGGTCAGGGCGCAGAGCCGTTCCACCGACAGCGCCAGGTGCGCCCCGCGTTTGTCGTCGGCCACAGCGTGGATCTCGTCCAAGATCAGGGTTTTTACTTTCTTGAGGCCCTCGCGCCCGCTCTTGGAAGTCAGTAAGATATACAGTGACTCGGGCGTGGTAATTAGAATGTGGGGCGGCTTCTTGACCATGCGCTGCCGCTCCGAGGGCTTGGTGTCCCCGGTGCGGACGGCGGTCCGGATTTCCGGCAAGGGCAGACCCGCTTGGTCCGCCAACTCGGAGATCTCTTGCAGCGGAGTGGCCAGGTTCTTCTGGATGTCGTTGGACAGCGCCTTCAGCGGCGACACATAGAGCACCTGAGTGGTGTCGGGCAAGCCCTCCTGTAGGCCTTGCCGCACCAGGCTATCGATGCAGGTTAGGAAGGCCGCTAAAGTCTTGCCCGAGCCGGTGGGAGCGGCGATCAGCGAGTGGCGCCCTTGAGCTATCGCCGGCCAGCCTGCGGCCTGGGCCTCAGTGGGAGCCGCAAACTTGCTGCGAAACCACTCTTGGACTAACGGGTGGAACAGGGATAAAGGCATGGGAGAAGTTTAGCACAGGTCTTGCCTCCAACCGGTGTACCGGATGTCATTGGGCTCGAGTTTCTCAGGAATTCTTGGATGCGGCGCCTTAAAGGGTGTTTAAAAACCGATTGCGGCCCGTCCCTTCGACAGGCTCAGGACAGGCCCTGTCATTCCGAACGAAGTGAGGAATCTAAAATGCTTGGCAGCAGCAACGACTAGGAAGGCAAGGATTTAGACCATTCGCGGAGTTTATCTTGAGCGCAGCCGAAAGGCTCAGGGTGACCGGTGACCGGTTGTGAGGACTTATTAGACACCCCCGGACCTGGCCGGCTTTAGGTTGCTCTAGCGTATGCTATACTCGGGTTCGCCCAAGGGGAGGCCGCCACGCCGGAAGCAGAACCCGAGGGCAAAAGATAAGCGGGTCAAACAACAGGCGGGTGAAGGACCGATGCAAGACCGCTCTGAACCAGTGGTTGGCGATCTGGACTGGGAGGCCCTGGACGGTCTGCTTGCTGACGTAATCCGGGAGAATCGCGACAAAGTCGTCGGCTGGGCTGCCGGAGAAGCGGGTTGCTGGGGCTTCTTGGCGGGAAAAGCGATTACGGCTTGCCGTACCCGCGTGGGCCGGTCCCTTGGCGACCGGGAGCGGCGGATAGTTTGGCATCGGCTATGGTCGTGGTTGGAGCAAGTGGCGGGGGCAAACAGAAGAGCGTAGACGGCGACGTTAGGAGGCGCCTGAGTATGGCCATTACCATCGGGATGGGCGATTTCGTGTACGAGTACCAGCCGCAATGGGCACAGTTGCCAGCAGGCGAAGCCTTTCAAGGTCCTAGCGCCGTCGCCGTCGACTCTCAAGACCGGGTCTATGTTTTCCAGCGCCGGGGGCCGCCGGTCATGGTTTTCGACCAGCAGGGCAATTTCCTGTCAGGGTGGACCAGGCGCGACGGCCTGTTGGAAGACGCCCATCACCTGTACATCGGTCCGGACGACAGCGTTTATCTGGCGGACCGGGATGCTCACCAAGTATTGAAGTGCACCACCGACGGCGGAGTCTTGATGGCCTTGGGCAACCGGTATACGGCGGCGCTGCAAGCCCCCTTCAACCACCCGTCGGATATTGCAGTTGCGCCGGGCGGCGACATCTACGTGTCCGATGGCTACGGGAACTCCTCGGTCCACCGTTTCAGCCCCGACGGGACGCATCTGGCGTCCTTTGGCAACCCCGGCAGCGGTCCGGGACAGTTCCGCGTTCCCCACAGCATCCGGGTAGCCAACGACGGCCGGGTGTACGTTTGCGACCGGGAGAATAGCCGGGTGCAGGTGTTCAGCCCGGATGGAGCATTCCTAGACCAGTGGACCGACTTCAAGTACCCCATGGGGGTTCACATTGACGCGGCGCAAAACGTTTACGTCACCGACCAAGTGCCCCGCATCAGCGTATTCAACCTGGATGGCGAGTTGCTGGCCCGAGGGCGCACTTTCGAGTTCGGGCATAACGTATATAGCGACTCTCGTGGGGACATTTACGCGGTGGACACCGCCAATCAGCGGGTCCAGAAGTTCGTCAAGAAGTAGGTGGGTGTCTCCAAAGTCCTAGCAACCAGTCACCTGTCACCCTGAGCCTTTCGGCTGCGCTCAAGATAAACTCCGCGAAGGGTCTAAACTCCTCGCCTTCTTAGGCGTTGCTGCCGCCGGGCATTTTAGATTCCTCACTTCGTTCGGAATGACAGGGCCTGTCCTGAGCCTGTCGAAGGGATGGGCTGCAATCGGTTTTTAAATACCCTCTACGAGAACAAAAGGGCGCTGATAGCGGCGAAATACTCTTGCAGCCCTTGGTGCAGCAAATCGTTGTGGCCTGCGCCCGGAATGGTGACCATCCGTTTATTCTCCGAGGAGAAGCTTTCGAACATGACCGCGGCGTGCTGCACCGGAGCCAACTGGTCCAATTCACCATGAATTACCAAGACCGGAGCGGTTATGGAACGCACCTTGTCTTGGTAAGCGGCTTCCAAAGGTTGGGCGATTGACGAGTCCAACCCCCGGGTAAACTGGGCCAGGCTGGCCCGCCCGCTCTCCACGATCAACCCTTTGATGCTGTCCCCGGCGTTTGCGCCGATTTCGAACGCCGGATGTCGGCCCATCGACCGGCCCATGACGTAGATGTCCTTGCTGTATTGCGCGGAATCCAAGATTTTGGCGAGAGCCTGAAGGACTTGGTGGGCGTCGGACAGCATGAGGCTAAAAGCCGGAAGTCCGCCGCTGCGGCCGTAACCCCGGTAGTCTGCCACAAAAAAGTTGGCCCCAATCTGGTTATACAGGGGAGCAATGCCGTCGTAATCGCAGGCCGTTTCCCCATTGCCGTAGAAAAACAAGACCGTAGGGCTCTTGGGCCCTACCGGGAAGAACCGGCAGGATAGAGAGAGTCCATCGGCCACTTCAACGGTGTGGTCCTCCACTCCCCTCGGCGTTGGAGTCCAATTACGCCGGGGGTAGAAGGAGTTCATGGAGATTTCGGCCCGGTCGAGGAGTCGATAGCCGCTAGTGGTCATACTTACTCCCGCCGAATCCGGGTTGGTCTCGCCTCGGCATTGCGCCGCCTCCGTCCGCTCCGGACTTTGATTTGCTGGTGGAACATCCGCAGGGGCGCTCGGTGCCGTATAAGGCGATGTGGGTGAAAATCTAATTGGAGTACGGGTAAAGTCATTGACGCGCCGGGGCACGGAACAGATTGGTGGTGGAATCTAGGCCCAGTGTTGGCGCGCCCGGCAGGACTCGAACCCGCAACCCCTGGGTCCGAAGCCCAGTGCTCTCTCCATTGAGCTACAGGCGCATGTGATCCGCATGGGGCGAGCGACGGGATTCGAACCCGTGATCTCCTGTGCCACAGACAGGCGCCTTGGACCCCTTGGCTACGCTCGCCGCGAGAAACTCGCCAACCGGCTCCCTCGCCCAGCCTTTTGTAAACAACTGGTTGGCATAGGGGCGGCCGACATCGTTTAACGTCCTAATGGTAGCAAATAGCCTCCCCAGTGACAAGAAGCGTGTCGGCGGCGCGGCAACTGGTTGGCGGCAACTGGTTGATTGATGCCTGCCGTGTTAACCTACCGGTTATCCGGTCCTTGGCCAGTGGCCGGACGGTAAATGGCGGTGTTCTTGAAAAAGGGACAAGGTATGGCTTGGAAGTCTCTACTAGTCGCCTTTGGCGTTTTGGCGCTCCTCGCCGCGTGCACCGGATCGTCGGCTTCTCCGGCCACGAACGAAGCCCCGGCCACGAACGAAGCCCAGGTCGCGCCGCCAACGCCCCAAGCTACCACCAGCGCTCCTCCGGCGCCGGCGCCGGAGGCCTCCGAAGAGAACACCGAACCGGATGGCGGGCGGCTGGTCCGGCTGTTTATTGACCCTCCCACGCTAGACCCCCACTTGACCACCGATGCCACTTCGGCCCAAATCATCCTTGAGGTGTTTGGCGGGCTGGTAACCATCGACCGGGACCTGAAGATTGTGCCCGACTTGGCTAAGGACTGGGAAATTAGCCCCGACGGCACGGTTTACACCTTTCACCTAAGGCCCGAGGCTACCTTTCACGACGGCAGGCCGGTCACCGCCGAAGACGTGCGCTGGTCTCTGGAGCGGGCCACTAACCCCCTGACCGAGTCTCCGGTGGTAGACCAATATCTAGGGGACATCGTCGGCGTGAAGGAAAAACTGGCCGGTGACGCCCAGACCATATCTGGCGTGAAGGTCATCGACGAACACACCTTGGAAATAACCATCGACGAGCCCAAGTCCTACTTCTTGGCCAAATTGACCTATCCTACCGCCTTTGTTCTAGACCGGGAAAACGTTGAAGCGGACCCAAAGCGGTGGTTCCGGACCCCCAATGGCACCGGCCCTTTTAAGCTCTCACAGTACGACGTGGGAGAGTTGATGGTCCTTTCCCGAGACTCGGACTACCATCTGGGCCCGGCTCGCTTGGAAGCCGTGGAAATGATTCTCAGCGGCGGCACTTCGATGCTCATGTACGAGAACGATGAGATTCACGTTGCCGGGGTAGGTCTGGCCGACTTGGACCGGATTCTGGACCCCTCTAATGTGCTGAACGCGGAGTTGCGGCAAGCCCCGCCGACCTTCAGTGTCCAGTACATCGGCTTGAACGTTGATGAGCCACCCTTGGACGACCCGAAAGTCCGGCAGGCCTTGAACTTGGCCGTGGACAAACAGGAAATCGCTACTGTGGTGCTGGCGGACCAAGTCGTCCCGGCCTATGGAATCCTGCCGCCCGGGTTCCCGGGGTACAACCATGACCTCAAGAGCTACGGCTTTGATCCCGAACGGGCGAGGCAGCTACTGGCAGAGTCCAAGTACGGGGAAGACCTCGACGACTTTCCTCCTCTTACCATAACTACCTCCGGTAGCTTCGGCGCCACGGTCAGCCTGGACATGGAGGTGGTCCTCCAAATGTGGAAAAAGAACTTGGGGATTCAGGCCGAATTTCAGCAGACCGAATTTGCAACCTTCTTGAAAGACCTTCACCGCCGCCGCTTCCAGATGTTCGACAGCGGCTGGATTGCCGATTATCCGGACCCGGAGAACTTCCTGGATATACTTTTTCACAGCGAAAGCGGCAATAACCACACCAATTACAGCAATCCCCAAGTCGACGCTTTGCTGGAGCAAGCCCGTACCGAGACCGATGAGGCCGTGCGCCACCGGTTGTATAACCAGGTGGAGCAGTTAATCATCGACGACGCGCCTTGGATACCTCTTTGGTACAGTGGGGAGCGGTATGTGCTGGTCAAGCCGTATGTCCATGACTACCTCTTGCCTCCTCTCTATATCCCCCGGCTCCGCTACGTTTACTTGAGTGACGCCGGGTAGGGACTTGTTCTAGAAATGGGGACTTACGTAGCGCGTCGATTGGCTTGGCTGCCGGTCATCCTGGTCATTGTGTCCTTTATCGCTTTCGCCTTGGGCCGCTTTGGGCCTGGCGATCCGGTGGAAGTGTTGATGGGGAAACATTCGGACCCCAAGGTGGTGGAGCGAATCCGGGAGCAGCGGGGGCTCAATGACAACATCTTTGTCCAGTATGGCCGGTACATTCGCAATGTAACCCGCGGCGATTTTGGCGAGAGTTTCAAATACCGGGGCCGCAGCGTTGGGGAGTTGCTCAAGAATAAGATGTGGGTCTCGGCCCAATTGAACATTGCGGCGTTGATTATTTCGGTCGGCTTGGGGGTGCCGATAGGCTTATTCGCGGCGATGAAACAAGGAACCGGGCTCGACACCGTCGCGGTGGCGGCCACTTTGGTGGGCCAGTCGGTGCCCATATTCTTAACTGCGCCCGGCTTGTTGCTAATCTTCGCACTAAAGCTGGACGTTTTGCCCACCCACGGTTGGGGAGGGTTTTTTGATACCCAAATCGTACTCCCGGCGGTGGCCATGGGGGTGCCAGGCATCGCGATTATCGCCCGCTTGACCCGGGCCAGCACCTTGGACGTGGTGTCTCAGGACTACGTGCGGACCGCGCGGGCCAAAGGGTTGACCGAGCGTGCCGTGCGCAACCGTCACATTCTCCGCAACTCTTTGATTCCCGTGGTCACTACTCTCGGTTTCTCCTTGGCCAGCTTGGCGTTTACTTCGTTTATCGTCGAGCGGTTCTTCGGCATCCCGGGAGTCGGAAATTTGCTGATAGAGTCCGTTTTCTCCAGAGATTACCCGGTGATTAACGCCATCGTCCTAATCGGCACCATGCTGTTCGTGATGGCCAACTTGGTGGTCGACCTCATCTATCCCTTGATGGACCCGCGCATCCGGTTGGGGGGCAGCCAGTTTGGCACTTAGCAACGGGCGGGATGAGGCCCAAGTATTAACCGCCCCAGAGCCTAGGCGTAGCCGCAATTATTGGGCGATTTCTCTACGCCGGTTGCTCAGCAAGAAACTGGGCGTAGCTTGTTTGTCGGTCATACTGCTCATGTACGGCGCCGGCGTCTTGGCCCCGGTGGTTACGCCCTACGGTTACAACGACCAGAGTTTGACCGAGGCGAAACAAGGCCCCAGCCTCTCTCACCCCTTCGGCACCGACCGGCTAGGACGGGACATTCTGACTCGTATCATCTACGGTCTGAGGACGACGGTTATTATTACCGTGGTCACCCTGGTCACTGGCAGCTTGGTCTTGGGCATCACCCTGGGACTTCTCGCCGGCTATTTTGGCCGGTGGATCGATACCGTGATCATGCGGGTAGGGGAGGTGACCTCCGCCTTCCCGGAAATATTGCTGGTGCTGATTTTTATCGCCACCATCAAGCCGCCGATGACCCAGTGGATCCGCGGCGTAGAAGATACCCTGGGGATTGACATCGTGAAGCTCGGCGTGGCCGACTACTTGGTGCTTTCCTTGGCGCTGGCGATTTTTTCCTGGTTTGGGATGGCCCGGTTGGTAAGGGGACAGGTGCTACAGGTCCGGGAGAACCAGTACGTGGAAGCGGCCCGCTCGGTAGGGGTATCCACCCCGGCCATGCTCTGGAGGCACGTGTTGCCCAATGTGCTGGGCCCGGTGATTGTGGTGGTCTCGGCGGGGCTGGCCGGCATCGCCGGGTCCGAGGTCTTTCTGAGCTTCTTGGGCATCGGGGTCCAGCCGCCCACCCCTAGCCTGGGACTGATGATTTTTGAGAACGCCAGCATTTCCGTGTTGAGGACCAATCCTCACTTGCTTTTGTTCCCGGTGGGCACGCTGACTATCCTCTTGTTTACCTTCAACCTGTTGGGGGACGCCGTCAACGACGCCTTTAATCCCAGGGCTCGTTGATTGGGCGCAGGGCCCGGCGCCACATCAGACCCACGGCGGCGCCTAGGAGCAGCAGGCTGCCTAAGCCGAGCGCCGCTCGGCTTTCCCCCAGGACTGGCGAGCTACACCCGCCGGGAGAGCTAGGCCGCTCTCCCCTATCCTCTGCCGAAGGGGCCGGGCCGGGTTCGGACGGCGGCCCCTGTACCTCAGAGGCGGCTGGCCCGGCATCCTTTACCTGCTCCTCCCCCGGCGGCGCTGACTCCGCTGTCGGCTCGGGCGTTTCCGGGTCCGGGCCCGCCGGTCCCGGGCTCTCTGCTTCCGGGGTCCCTGCTTTCTGGACCCGGCGTTCCAAGTCCTCCGGCGGGGGCAAGGGCTCTATGCCGATGGCCAAACGCCACTCCGTATCCAACCCGTACTGGTCCAGCCCGTAGACCTCTTGGAGGGCCGCATCAATGTCCAGAGTTTTTTGCAAGACCTGGAATAATTGCGCCATTTTCTCTGGACCGTACCGGTTGATCATGTAAAAGACCACCGACCGGCCTTGACCATACGCAATAATGATGTCATCCGGCGTGCCGCTGAAAGAGTCTTGGTACCACAAGGGCTTGAGCCGCCGGGTAAAAATCCCGTATCGGAGAGCGGCGGGATAATCGTCGGTGGGGTCCAGGTTACCGTATTCGGCCAAGCCCTCGTTCAACCAAGCCGGTACTTGAGCGCTGGCCCGGCCGGCAGCTTCCGCTACCAAGAGATGGGTAAACTCGTGGGAGGTAGTCCCCCTGACCGTGGCGTCGAAGCCATGGACCAGTAAGACCCGCTCGTCGGAGAAGGCCATCCCTTGGGTGCGAAGCCGTTCCCGCGTTGTTTGCGATGTAAAGGGCAACGCCATCGACATGTGCCGGTAATTGTTATAAGAAACGATCTGGAGCGGTTTGGTGGGCTCTATCCCCAGCACCGGCGCCATGCGTTCCAAGGCGCCCTCAGCCGCCTCCAGCACCGTCTTGGCCCGTTCTTCGACGTATTCACCGTAGTAGTACGCTGTGATTAGTCCGGAGTTTACGGTGCGCCATTCGAACCGGTTGTCGATGTAAGTAAAGTCCTCTTCCGGAGTCCGCACCATCGCTCCGGCCTTGTCCCATATCTGGAAGGAGAACTTCATGCGGGTGCCGGGTGGAAAGTAGTCGCTGCCTCGGCTGCTAAGCACGGATTCCCCGTTTACTAGGGTCCCGGGCTCAAAGTCTACTGCCCGATAGGCGCTTATCCCGGTCTGCCCGGCTTTGGTGAAAAATACCCGAATATCCTCGATCTCAACTTCGCTACGAACGGTTATTGAGAACTTTATCCCGTCGGGGAACTGGCTCTCCGCCGAGGTGGACATCACCTCGATGGCGCCCTCGTCGGCACGGGTGCTTGCCACCGGCAGCAGTACCAGGCCGGTTAGACCCAGGGCTAGAATTAGCAGCAACTTACCCAAAACGACTCCGAGGCCAAGTGTACCCTTTATTTACGATAGTGTCGAAGAACCGGACTCACTAGGCAGGGCTTGTGCAAAGTCCGTAAAACCACACGCCGTCTTTCCGGCGGAGGCCGGAATCCAGGATTTCTTACTGGAAAACGGTGCAGTTGTCTTAGCATTCCTGGGTCCCGGCGAAAGCCGGGACGACGGTGAAGTCTACTGAAACCGGCCCTCGCAGACCGTCTTGGTCCGACCTAAACTAAAGCCAAGGTGAAATGTACATATCGCCAGAACGCCCTGTCGGTGCCCACCAGGTTGGGGCCTAAGGGTGATATGAGGTGCCGTAGAGTCCTTTCGATCCTCGTCAAAACCCCCGAAATGCACATCCCACCTTGGTATTGGTTTAGGACTTTGCAATCGTCCTGACCACTGTTCCGAAATCCTTGACGGGAAAAATCAATGCGCCTAAAATCACCACGTCTTTCGGCAACGGGTGGCCGCAGCCGAAACTTTACACATGCTGGTGTTGACCAATGACGGTTAGGGTTGCTAGGGTGCCTTACTTGAACGCCGAGGCCTTCTACGTCGATATGGAGCGCCGGGGTCTCGAGCTCCGCGAGCTTTTGCCCCCGGCCATTGGACCGGCCATCCTTAACGACGAGATTGACGCCGGCCCGGTGCCATTGGTGGACGCCTTTCGCTTGGAGGACCAGTGTAAGCCGGTGGCCGGGTTCTGTATTGCGTCCACCGAGCGGGCCAGAAGCGTTTTGTTTTATTCCACCAGACCCGCCGCAGAGTTGGACGGGGCTCGTATCGCGGTCCCGGACCTCGGAGGCACTTCCCACCGCTTGCTTCAAGTGTTGCTGTCGCTGAAGTACGGCGTCGAGCCGGAAACTTACGTCGGTATGGAAGACACCTACGACGCATTTCTGGTCACCGACGACCAAGCCCTGCGCCGCCGCTTTAGCGCCCGGGGCTATCCCCACCGCTATGACTTGGGTGAAGAATGGTTCCGTTGGACCAACCTGCCCTTTGTCTTTTCCCGGTGGGTAGCCCGCGATAACCTGGATGCCGCCAACTCTCTGTTGCTAGAAGACACCCTCTACGTTGGCTTGGAAGAAGGAGTAGAGCTCCTGTTCCACGAGTCGGAGCCTCGGGACCGGCTCTTGATGCTCCCCAAAGACATCGTCGAGTATATCCAGGGACTCCGCTTCTTCATTGGCTTGTCGGAGCGGAAGGCCATCAACCTGTTCCGCCAACACATCGGCGACCTCAAACTGGAAGAGTGACCCCTGGCCAAGGTAATTCACCGTTGCTTCGAGGCCAGCGGCCGTAGCTCGTTTATCTGCGACTTTTCTCCGCCCCGCTCCGGCGACCTATCGGTGCTGCCGCAAGCCGAGATAGACGCTGACTTCATCTCGGTCGCCTACAACCCCGGCAGAGCCGTAAGGGTGAACTCCCCGATGTTGGCTGGCGCCATTAAACTGCACACCGGCAAGGATACGGTGTTTACCCTGGCTACCCGGGACATGAACCGCTTGGCCCTCCAGTCGCAGCTATTGGGGGCCCAGCTTCTGGGCCTCGAAAACGTGGTGGTGGTGCAGGGTGACCCGTTCAACGAACGGGACTTGACCTTGGTTAAGCCAGTCGCTGATATTCAGCCCACAGATTTGATTACGGCCATTAGCGACTTGAACGAGGGGTATGACTTTCGAGGTTCCCGGTTGCGGTCACCCACCGACTTCTGCATTGGGGCCACCGTCGACTTGGGCCGGGGCCTCGAAGCGGAAACCGCGTTGGCCCGCCGCAAGGTATTAGCTGGAGCCCAGTTTCTGATCACTCAGCCGATCTTCGACGTTGCGGAGGCCGCCCGGTTCCTCGACGTGTACGCAGCGGCCTACGGCGAGGCGTTGCCGCTGCCGGTGTTTTGGGGACTACAGATTCTGGAGAAGGATGGGGTGGTCTTCAGCTCAGTTCCCCTAGCGATGCGGCAAGAGCTGGAGCGGGACGGGCCGGAGGTGGAAATGGCTTTGGACTTATACCAAGCCTTTAGGGAGGCCGAGCTTCGCAATATCTACTTGGTGCCCCCCATCCGCCGGGGCGGCGCGCGCAACTACGACGCCGCCCGGGAGTTCCTTCAACGCAGAGATCGCTGAGCACCGCAAGGAGCGCAGAGTATGACCCAATGCCCTCTGCGCTCTCCGCTCGGTCTTTGCGGCCTCTGCGTTCAAAACAAACCCCTACGGGCTCCACGGCACCGGGGCCAAGCTGTCCAACTGATCGGTGACCACGTCGACCACCGCGGGCTTCCCCGAAGCGAAGGCCTGCTCCAAGGCGCTCTGGATGTCTCCCGGCCGTTCCACCCGGATGCCGAAACAGCCGATGGACTCCGCCACCCCGGCAAAGTTGGTATCGGTGAACCGCCATAGTTCCTCGGGCGCTCCCCCCTCGATGCCTTGGTAGGCCCGGTGGTCGCCCCGCTGGTCTTGGCTCAGCGCGCTGTTGTTGTTGATGACCGTCACGACGTTAATGTTGTTGCGGACTGCCGTTTCCAGTTCGGCGATGTGGTACCAGAACCCGCCGTCGCCCGAGAAGCACAGCACTGGCCGGTCGGGCAGGGCGCATTTCGCGCCCATCGCCGCCGACAGTCCCCAGCCCAGCGACCCGGCGCAGCGGATATAGCCTTGGCCCGGGTGATTGAAGTCGACCATACTCCCGGTCCAGATGCCCGCATGACCGGTATCAGCCACCAGCATCGAGTCCGACGGCAGGAATTTCGTGATTTCGGTGCAGAGCCGCTCCGGGATAATGGGCACCGCTTCCGAGTTGGCCCGTGGTGCCACATCCTCCCGCCACTCCGCGACCAATTGCTGGGCCCGGGAAACCCATTCCGTGCGCCCTCCAATGGGTTCCAGCGCCTCGATGAGCCGTCGGGTGGTGGCCTTGGCGTCGCCGTGCAGAGCGACTTGGGCCGGGTAGCTGCGCCCTAACTCCGAAGGGTCGATGTCGATCTGGATAACCGGCGTTCCCGGAGCGGGGATGCGCCATTCGTTGGTCACCTGGCTGCCGGTGTGGCTGCCGATGAAGAGCACCAAGTCGGCCTCGTGCACCACCCGGTTGGCGCACCACCGGGAGTAGGAGCCGACGACGCCCACCGACAGGGGGTGGTTGTCGGGGATGGCCCCTTTGGCGTTGAGGGAAGTTGCCACCGGTATGGAAAGCATCTCCGCCAGCTCCACCACCTCCTGCTGGGCTTGGGAGGAGGTGACGCCGCCGCCGGCCACGATTACCGGGCGCTGGGCCCCGGAGAGCACTCTGGCCGCTTGGCGAACGCTTTCCGGACCGGCCTCGGGACGGAACGCTGGCCGTTGGGTGAAGGCTTCCTCTAGGATCAGCTCCAAGTCCGCCTCCGCCTCGGTAGCCACGTCGCCGGCCATGCCCTGGATGTCCAAATGCACCGGGGCCGGCGCTCCCGTGGTGGCCTCCCGGAAGGCCTGTCGCAGCAGCCGGGGTAGCTGCTCGACATTCTCCACTACGGCGCTGAACTTGGTGACTGAGGCGAAGGGCCGGGAGTGCTCGATCTCCTGGTAGGCGTTCCGGTACTGTTCGTCGTGGCGCTTGTGGCCGGTCAGGGCGATAACCGGGGCCAGACCCAGGTAAGCGTCCTGTAGCCCGGCGGCCAGGTTGGCCGCGCCCACCGACTGGGCCATGCAGACGCCGGGGCGATTGGAGGCGCGGGCGTAACCGTCGGCCATGTAGGCCGCCGCCTTTTCCCCATGGGTGATTACTCGCTTGATGCCATTCAAGTCCATCTCCGCCAGGGCCCTGCGCAGAATGGCGGGGACCAGAAAGACGTGGGTAACCCCATAGGCTTTAAGGGTGTCCGCCATGAACTTTGCGCCAGTCATCTGTGGCATAGGTCTTCCCTCATCCCAACCCTCTCCCCAAGAGAGAGGGGGTTCTGTTATATGGCCCGCGCCCGGAACGTTCGCGGCACTAACACCTGACCCACTGGGTCTACCATTAGCCTGAATGTTTCCAATGTTGTCGATCCCACTAAGTATTGGTCTTCGGGCCCGAAAATGACGGGGCAGTGAAACGTCCTGTCGTCAATCGAGATTCAGGCCATGGCGAATCCCAATTTACGGACGCTCCCGTCGGCGAATTCCCATTGGTCATATTCGAGGGGTTCGATGTGAAGCCTGGTCAGCAGGGATTCGGGGAGCATAGTGTTGGCGGCCCCAGTGTCGACCAGCACATCGGGTACCGGGGTGAGGTCGCCGCCGGATGGGTGACCCACGCCGATGTCGATATACACCGCTCCCATAGTGGTTCTCGCCTCGTATTTATATTGGCTTGCCGCAACGGGACGTTTCCCGACCTACCCACTCAATAGCGTACCACAGTTAAGTTAAATCCCCCGCTCCTCGAACACCTCTTTGGCGACGCGGGCGGCGTTGGCGGAAACGGGCCAACCCCCGTAGAAAGCCATGTGAGTGATTACTTCGGCGATTTCGTCCTTAGTAACGCCGTTGTCCAGCGCCCGGCCCAGGTGACCGCGGAGTTGGTCCGTGCGGTAGAGGGCGATCAGGCTGGCCACGGTGATCAGACTGCGGTCGCGCTTGGACAATCCGGGCCTTTCCCAGACGTCGCCAAAGAGGACGTCGGTGCTCAACTCGGCCAGCTTAGGGGCGACTTCCTGCATGATGGTACGGGCGGTAGTCATAACACTTCTCCTGATTCTAGCTTGCGGCTAGTATACAATATACAACGCAAGACAGGGGAAGGGAGTGAACGATGTGTCTCAAGTGCCGCCGGTAGAATTGCCGGAGCCCCAAGAGACCGGCATTCCCGTGACCGATGCCCGCGTGCGGGCCCGCTACTTTCTTGAGAGGAGCCGCCGGTATCTGGCCTGGAACGACCTGCACCAAGCGTCCGAAAAGGGCGGGGGAGCCGCCTCGTGGATGGTCAAGGCCATCGCCTTTGCCCACGGCTGGCAATATGAACATCACGGTCAGTTCAACGTCATCCTTAACAACGTTCGTAACATGACAGGGAACGACCGCGTGCGTGAACTGGAAGAAATCGCCAACGGGCTGCATCGAAACTACTATGAGCGCAAAATGTTCCTTAACGCCGAGGTTATCGATCTCGGTCTTGACGATGTGGCGGAATTGCTGGACATCCTGCAGCCGTTGACCTGAGCGTGACTCTTCGACAAGCTCAGATGGAGGAGGTGAGGGTTAGGGCTGTTCCTATGCCGACCGAGTTCCCGGCCCCCAGGTGACGCCGAAATCGGCCCGCTCCACCACTTGGCTGGTGAAACTCTGGGCAGTTTGTCCGGCCAGCCACACCCCAGCGGGGATGATCTCGTCAGGTTGGACCATGGGAATGTGCTCGGTGCCGGGCCAGTCGCCCCGCCGGTTCATCCAAGTGTCTACCCGCCCCGGACTCAGGACGTTGACTGCGATATTATGCAGCCGGACCTCTTCGGCCATACTCAGGAAGGCCCTCTCCAGAGCGGCCTTGCTCATGGAATAGCCTACCCGGCCCAACCGGTAAGCCCGCGCCGAGCCCGAGGTGATGCAGTAGATAGAGCCGCCGTCGCCGGTTGCTATCATCGACGGCAGGGCGTACTTACACAGGACCAACGGCCCGCGGACGTTTACCGCCAAGCAGCGGTCCAAGTCTTCGATCTCCAAGTCCACCACCGGCGATTCGCAATCTATCCCGGCGTTGGACACCACCACGTCGATCCGGCCGAAGTGCTCCAAGGTGGTATCGACCAAACGCTGGATGTCAGCCGCATCGGTCACGTCACAGCGCACCGGCAGGGCGGCGCCGTGATTCTCTTGGATGCGGCGGGCGGTGTCCCCGATGGTCCCCGAGCCGTATTTCTCGAATTGGGTACCGGCGGAGGTGTCTATTTCCGTCCGGGCCGCGACCACCACCGAGGCGCCGCGGGAACCGAGGGCCAAGCAAATGGCCCGTCCGATGCCGCGGCTGCCGCCGGTGACAATCGCCACTTTGCCTTTAAGGTCCATTTACCGGCCCTCGGCTGAGAGAAATAAGCAACAACACTCCCGCCTTTTTATCCACTCTTCAGGCCAAGCCCTCAGACCGAGGGCCGAAACTTGGGCAGGCTGATGTTTTCATCCAGGTCTTCGAACACTACCTCTACCGTCATACCGACTTTAATCAGCGCCGGGTCCGGCTCAACGCCGACGATGTTGGTGGGTATCCGGGCCCCACTCTCCACCTCGACGATTGCCGCGACGTAGGGCGTCTTGTCCCGGAAGGCGGGGGTGGGCCCGCGATGCACGATGGCAAAGGTGTGCAGAGTTCCCCGTCCGCTGCTTTGAATCCAATCGGTATCCCTAGAGAAGCAGAGAGGGCAAATGTCCCTGGGATAGAAATAGGCGTTATCGCAGCTTTTGCAGTGACGCAGCCACAACTCGTGGGCCTTACACTTCTCCCAGTAGAAGTCCGACTCCGGTTGGGGCTGCGGAGGCGGTATCGGTGGCGGCGACTGCTGCTGCGACATAAGAGCTTCTCCCGAAGAGGGTATGTTAAAAGTTCCCTCTCCCTGGGGAGGGGGTTAGGGTGAGGGGAATCAGGCCCGGAACGCCCCCGGCCAACGCCCCCAAGAATACGCAGGAAGGCCGCATCCGTCAAGGAGAAGGGCATTCCCCCCGCTCAATTTGGCCTCGTCGAGGAACAGAAACAGAGCACTCAGGTTGGCGAGGTTGCTGAATTCAGGCAGTATCCCACCCGCTCCGCGGGTGGGATACTCACTCTCCGGATTCCCTAGTCCCTTTGGGGCGGCGGCTCGTCGAATGGCAGATTGTTGCTCTCGGCTTCGCTGCGCCGCTTCAGCCATGCTTCCCATGCGGCGCGTTCTTCTTGGCGCCCTTCTTGGCGCCCTTGTTCTTTCAATCTCTTGACGGCCGCCGGAATCAGCAGCACCATGCGCCCTCCGACCTCTACGATGATTGCGAATACTGAAGATACACCGGCGGCCACGCCGAACACCGCCGCCAGCACGTAAATCGGGTTATCTCCCTGTTTCAGGTCATCCCAGTGAAGCACGCCTAAAATGACGATAGCTACGACATAACCTCCAAAGTAGATAACCCAATACGCATCCAAAAACCGCTGCATCTGTCTGAATGCTAGGCCGATTATCCCGCCTCTGTCAAGAATTCTCCCAATTGATATCAGTCAATCCGAGAGGGTTTAGGCCTGTGTGCCCTGGGGTCAATTTTTGCGGGATTGAGAGCGTGGCGCGTGGCGGGATTCAGCAGAACCGTACACCACTAAGGTTAGAATAAGAGAAATTCAACTGGTCTCTCAAACTGCTTGGTAAGCATCAACTCACCCCCACCGAGAGCTGACAAGGGTAGGCAAAGTATGAAATAGGCATAAGAACTTGGAAAGCGCACAGCTTTCTGGCATCTTTTTGGTGAGAATCAGAAAGGCTGCCAGAGGTTCGCCATGCGCTTCCCAACCGAATACTACCAGATGAAGCAGACCATACAATACTACATGCCGCATCTCAGAGGGTCTCAGTTGAAGGGACTGGTCCTGTGGGTGTACGGCATCATAATGGCCCAGAGCGGCTGCCAGAACGCGGTCGCCGCTGAGCTTTCGTTCATAGGCAACTTCAACAGCATACGGCAGTATCTCCGGGAGTGGCTGTACAATGGGCAGGACCGCGCCAACCCGTGCGGAGTGCAGTTGGATGTCAGACTGTGCTTCGTTCCACTGCTGCGATGGATTCTCAATTGGTGGAAGTCTGACAGATTGGTGCTTGCCATAGACCCGACGATGAAGGGCGACCGGATAAACGCCATTGCGATAAGCGTGGTCTATCGCAGTTGCGCTATTCCGGTGGCCTGGCACATCCTGCCCGCCAACAAACCCGGGCAGTGGATAGCGCCGGCGGTGAGTCTGCTGAAGTTGCTGTCCGAAGCGGTGCCGCCGGACATGAGCGTGCTGGTGATGACTGACCGCGGTTTGAGGAGTCCGCGGCTGTGGGAGCAGATACGCTCTGTGGGGTGGCATCCTTACATGCGGCAATCGGTCAACACCGTGTTCTGCCCTGACGGAGGAACCCGCCTGCCGGCGCGAGCGTTGGTGCCGGGGCCGGGGCACGCATATGTTGGGTCCGGGACGGCTTTCAGGGACAGCAGCAAGCGCCGCCGCGGGACGGTGATTGTGGTCTGGGACCAGGGCCAAGACGAGCCGTGGGTGGTGATGACCGACCTGCCGCCCGGCGAAGCAGGGGTGTGCTGGTACATGCTCCGGTTCTGGATAGAACTGGGCTTCAGAGCACTCAAGAGCTTGGGGTGGCAGTGGCAGAACACTCGCAGGACCGATCCCGAACGGGTGGCGAGGCACTGGCTTGCGTTGTCGGTGGCGACGTTCTGGACGCTGGCGTATGGGACCAGGGTAGAAGACGCCAATGAGCTTGGCATAGCGCCCGGCCATCTCAGAGCACCGCCGAAGGCTCTGGCGTCCACTCACCGCAGCGCTTGGAGCGCTCCCAAACGGACTATCAGTGTACTGCGGCAGGGCATCATCTGGCTGAGACGGCTGCTGCCCAAGGGCAGACTTTGGCGCAGGGTCTGGCTGCTTCCTGAACCGTGGCCGGAACCGTCGCCCGATATGAAGCTCATCTACCATGCAGAAACCTGAAACAATCAAATGCCTACCCTTGTCAGCCCACCGAGAGTCAGCACTTCCAATCTAGTGGGGTTGCCCAACTCGGATGGTATATTATCTCTCAAAACAAATCCAAAACCGAGGTCCAGTCCAGTAACGCCGCCGTTGTCGTCCGTGGCGACGCCGGACCATTCGCTAATTGGCCCGTCGCTCAGCCAAGCCGCCCCTTCCGCCAAGAACACGGTCAATTGTCTCACTTCCTCTCATCTCATCTTTCGCCGTCAGTGGCGTTGTAGAGGGCGACCAGCGCCTCCCGCTTGCCCCAACCCGCCGCTTCCGGTATGTTTCGCAGCGTCAACCTACGGAGCGGAGGCTGGGCGATGCGCATCGCAGTCATGGGCGCAGGCAGCGTTGGCGGGTATCTGGGCGGGATGCTGGCGCGGGGCGGGCATGAGGTGTCGTTGATTGCGCGGGGGGCGCATCTGGCGGCCATCCGGGAGCGGGGCCTGCGGGTAGTCCGCGACAGCGAGGAGTTCACTGTCAACTGCGCCGCCACGGACAAGCCCGGTGAGGTTGGCCCGGTGGAACTGGTCCTGCTCACCGTCAAGACCTACCAGAACGCCGCCGCCGTGCCTGCGATGGCGTCCCTCGTCGGCCCCGATACCACCGTGCTTTGCTTGCAGAACGGCGTAGACAGCTATCTGGCTCCGGCGGCCTTCGGCGCGGAGCGGGTGCTGCCCGGTGCGGTTTACATCGAGGCCGGGCTGCCGTCCCCAGGTGTGGTGCGGCAGCCCGGGGACGTGGTGCGCGTGGTGTTCGGCGAGTTGGACAGTTCGGAATCGGAGCGCGGGAGGACCATCCGCGACGCCTTGACCGCCAGCGGCGTACCGGCGGAGTTGAGCGCCGACATTCGCGCCGGGCTGTGGGCCAAGTTCCTGTTTATCGCCACCATGGCAGGGGTAACGGCAATGGCCCGGCAGACCCTGGCCGAGCTGATGCCCCGCCCGGAGTGGCGCGAGGTGGTGGTGGGCTGCTTGCGGGAGGTCGAAGCGGCGGGCCGCGCCAACGGCGTCAACTTCCCGCCCGACATACACGATACAACGCTGGCCTACATCCAAGACAACCTGCCCGACCTGCAAGCCTCGATGCACACTGACGTAATGGTGGGCCGTCCTCTGGAATTGGAAGCCCTGAACGGGGCGGTAGTCCGGGCTGGCCGCGCCGCTGGCGTGCCCACACCCATCAACGACGTTATCTACGCCATGCTGAAGCCGCTGGCAGGGGGCGCGGGCTAGGCCGTAGCCGCAATCGCTGAGGCTAGAGCCGTGGTTTCTTCCAAGAGCGGAAGTTGGCAATTTGCTCTTCGGTTGCTGGGAAAAAGCGATCGTTGACCAGGTCATCCTCGGTCGCCGGACGTATTTGAGTTGCGAGCACATCGGCGATTGCCGCAGTGTACACGTCCGGCCCGTGAAATTCGACGGTGAGGGCCTCTCCTCCAGGATAGATGTGCACGATAGTGCCTACGTCTCCGGGGAGCAGTTCTCGACGGGCATTCGGACTGGCCGGTGGAATGTGAAGTATTCCCTCTAGAATGGAGGATGTAAGTGTGACGACTTCATGCTCCTTGAACATTCCCCCTCCTAAATAGGAACGGCCGTTATGAATCTAGGATGACTCGCTCCATATTCAATTAGCCAAACGGTTCGTACGTCCGGGTTACGGCCATCCGGAGTTTGCAGAGGCCCCTCCAAAACATACTTTATACCATATGGGGTTTCTGCGACATCAATAACGTCGTGCTCCTGGCCATGCGCTGCCAGTGCCTCGGCGAACTCCTCCCATCGGTCCAGGCTAAAACCAAATCGAGAGAAGAACCCTAATTTTGGACCGCCTTCCCGATGGGTCGACAAGAGCAGATAGGCCGTAATCTTCTCCGGGGCAACCGTAAGCTGCCGTGCGTCAGGAAGTTTCAACAGTCTGCCGATTTGCCATGTTTTACGCTTGGTAAACTTTGCTCCCAGTCCAATTATCATTGAATCAACACCCGGGCCGCAAGCCCGTTTTGACAGTGCCGAACGTGCGGGATTAGGATGGGACGGTTCGTTATCTAGTATGGGAGGGCTGATTCATGGAAGCTAGCATGGTTTCTCATATTGCTATTTGCGTGCGTGATCTGGACAAGTCCTTGGGGTTCTACCGCGATATACTCGGCATGAGGGTGGACTTCGACCAAGTGCAGGACACCACCACCGGCGGGCTGCCCAGCGTCTACGCCCACCCCCGGAAGACGCGGCGCACCGTACACGTCCGCTACGGGCCGGACCAGACCGCGCCGTCGCTGGTCTTGACCTCTCACCCCGGTGAGGACGCAGACGGCGGGCCCATCAAGCTCGACCAGGTGGGCATCAGCCACATCTCTTTCACCGTCCCCAACGTAAAGGACCTGGCCGAGGAATTGGTGTCCAAAGGCGTGGAAATGGCCGCGCCTTTGGAGGCCTTCACCGCCCCCGACGGACGGGTCAGCAGCATCTTCGTCTATGACCCCGACGGCATCCTACTCCAGTTCGACGACCACGGCTAAAGATGGAGTCCGGATAAAGTCTGGGTCCGTCCAAAGAAGAGGTCTGCTGAAGCCGGAGTATGATGTCAACGAGTCACGCGGATAACCACGACCTAGACAAACTAGCCCGCTGGCGCGGAGACCTTTCCGCAACCAGCGCCAGCGGGTTCCCGGCTTTCGCCCTGTTCTTGGTGGGCCCGGAGGACCGCATCGCCCACGACGTATTCCGGGAGTTTCGTTCCAGTTTCCAAGGACTGGGAGCTGGGTTTGAGCACTTGGTGATCTTCGGCCAGCACGGAGTTTCCAGCACCGTACACGCTCTCTTGGCTAAGCTGGGCTTAGCGCAAGAAGCGCTCCCCGTTTTGGTGCTGTTCTCGGGACGGTCCGCATCTAGGGTCCACACCCTGCCGTTGCCCAAAGGCAGCGCGGACTCGAAAGGCGCTCCGGGCAATTCAACGGAGGGGTCCAGTGGCCTTGGGCAGGCCAACCCCTGCCGGGACGTTCTGCAAAGGCTGGAGAGCGCCGCTGCCGCTCAGCAACCGGACCCGGACTTGGCGTCCTTACCGGACATAACCGAGAAGTCAACCGGTATGGGGGCACTCAGAGAATTGGTCGAAGAACTGTCGGCCGCCGGATAATCGCCCTGTTCCCTATACTCTTAAGGCTGCCGTCCGGTGGTTAACCAACCACTCCGGCTACCATCAAAGCTCCCCAGGCCAGTAGCGCCAAACCGGTGGCCCGGCTAACCAGTTGACCCTGCGGCGCGACTTTTTCCAGCAACACAAACCCCGCCACCGCCGCGATCCACACCAGGTTCATCACTCCCATCACGAACAACAGGGCCATCAGCACCCAGCAGCAACCCAAGCAGTAAGCGCCGTGGTGCAGCCCCATCCGCAGCGCTCCCCAAGTGCCGTCCCGCCAGTCGCTCATCAAGAAAGAGAAGGGAGAGCGGCAGTGGGTAAGACAAACGTACTTGAGGCGGCTCCACTGGAACAGGCCGGCTACTATAAGTAGGGACCCGCCCAAGTAGGCGCTGGTAGTCGCCCCCATCATCGAGTCCAAGAGCGAGTTAACGTGGAGGGCCCAGTTGCCCACCGTGGCGGCGGCGGCAAAGCTGCACCAGGCCAAGGCGTACCCTGATAAGAACACGCTGGTGGGGACGAAGGGTTGGTCCTGCTCCCGGCGCCTGCGGTTGACCGTGGCGAACATGAGAATCATCGGAGCGGCGGTGGGGACCATCATCGCCACCATCATCACGGCCCACATCAGGTACATAGTGACCCAGTCTACGGCGCCCCAAGCCATCAGGTGGGGCATGGCCATGCCCATGCCGTCCATATCGTTGGCCAGATAGACGGTGTAAGCCCAAGCCAACCCGGCGATTAGCAAAATTCCGGCCAGTACAACAGCCCGGTCGCGCTTGAGAACCGTCTCTAATGGTGTCGTGGTTCGGGAAGTAGTGGCTGGCGGTGTCATGGTTGCAATCGACGGCCGGATTATATTCAAGGCTGGGGGTCGTGTCCATGATTGGGCTTGAGCCAACGTTTTTGACGCGGTGGTCTATAGCCTGGCGCGCTGCAGCCAGCCTTGGCGGTAGCTCAATTGCGGGTTGATGCCCGTGCGTGCTGGTGATACCATAGTCCACCGAGGAGGTGACCAAGTGGAAGCGATTGATTACGAAGCACCAAAGACTCTTAACGAAGCCGTTAGCCTCATGGCTTCCCACGGAGACCGGGCCAGAGTGATCGCTGGAGGGACCGACATCCTGGTCCAGCTACGGGGCGGACGCCGCAGCGTCGATGTCTTGGTGGACGTTAAAGACATCCCCGAGTTAAACGAGATCACTTACAGCGCCCAAGATGGTCTGGTTTTGGGAGCAGCCGTTCCTTGCTACCGCATTTATCAGGATGAGGAAGTGGCTGCGGCTTATCCGGGCCTTATCGATGCCGCATCCTTGATCGGCGGTATTCAGATTCAGGGCCGGGCCAGCATTGGCGGGAACTTGTGCAACTCGGCGCCCAGCGGCGACTCCATCCCGCCGGTTATTGTGCTCGGCGGCGTTTGCAACATAGCGGGGCCCAACGGTACCCGCCAAGTGGCATCCGAGGACTTCTGCACCGGTCCTGGGCGAAACGTGCTGCAAGACGGTGAAATCCTGGTCTCCATGACTCTCCCGGCGCCCCCAGCCCACTCCGGCGCCAACTACCTCCGGTTCATACCACGAAACGAAATGGACATCGCCGTTGCCGGTGTCGGCAGCTCGGTGGTGCTCGATGCTTCGGGGCAGAATTTCGTGTCAGCCCGCATCGCTCTGGCCTCGGTGGCGCCTATTCCGGTGCTCTGCCGCGATGCTGGCGAAAGCTTGGCGGGCAAGCCGGTCTCCGACGACGCCATTCAAGAAGCGTCGGAGAAGGCCATGGCTGATGCCGTACCCATTAACGACATGCGCGGGACCATTCGCCAGCGGACGCACCTGGTGGGCGTGCTGACCCGTCGCACGCTGAACAACGCTATCCAACGGGCCAGGGGGGGATAATATGCCCGGAGTAGTCCACGTCCAAACCACCATCAATGGAGAACAAGTCAACTTTCTTTGCGAACCCCGCCAGAGCCTTCTTGAATGCTTGCGGGATGTAGTTGGCATGACCGGCACCAAGGAAGGGTGTAACGACGGCAACTGCGGCGCTTGTACCGTGATCTTCGACGGCCGCATCGTCGACTCCTGTCTGGTGCTGGGAATAGAGGCCCAAGGTAAAGAGATAACCACCATCGAAGGGCTGGCCACCCCCGAAGGGCTCCATCCCCTGCAACAGGCGTTCTTGGAGCATGCGGCCCTGCAGTGCGGGATCTGCACTCCGGGATTCATCGTGGCCTCCAAGGGCCTGTTGGACCAAGAACCCGACGTTGACGAGGGTAGGGTCCGCGCTTGGCTGGCTGGCAACCTGTGCCGCTGCACCGGCTACGACAAGATAGTCCGGGCGGTGCTGGACGCCTCCGAGAAAATGAAGTGAGGTGAACCCCCGTGACCTCCAACATAGTCCTCTCTGAAGTCGAGTACCGGGTAATTGGGAAGCGCCCAATTCGTCCCGACGGGGTGGATAAAGTAACCGGCCGGGCTCGATACGGGGCCGACATCAACCTCACCGGGTTGTTGCACGGTCACGTGCTTAGGAGTCCCCACGCCCATGCCCGGATCAAGTCCATCGACACCTCCCGGGCCGAGGCTTATCCCGGCGTGCGAGCCGTGGTAACCGCCAAAGACCTTCCCTTTGCGGGCTTGTCGAGGGAGGAACTGGGCGGAGATTACCGTCGGTCCAAGTTCGCCAGCGACCACGTGTTGGCCAGCGACAAGGTGCTCTTCAAGGGCCACCCGGTAGCCGCTGTGGCTGCGTCCAACCCCCACGTTGCCGAAGAGGCGGCGAAGCTGATATTGGTGGACTACGAAGAGTTGCCCCCGGTGCTTGACGTCTTGGAGGCTATGGAGGGTGGCTCAACCCTGTTACATGAGGACCTGCACACCTCCTCTCTGGGTGAAGCCTCGGAAAAACCCAGCAACGTTGCGGCGCACCTTCAATACGAGAAAGGCGACGTGGCCCAAGGCTTCGCCGAGGCCGAGGTGGTGGTGGAACGGGAGTTCCGGACCGCCTCGGTGCATCAAGGCTACATCGAACCCCACAACGGCACCGCCTTTTGGAACAGCGACGGCCAATTGGACATCTGGACCAGCACCCAAGGCGCATTTGCGGTAAGGGCCACGGTAGCCGACGTGTTGCGGCATCCGATTTCCAAGGTCAAGGTCACTCCGATGGAGATCGGCGGCGGCTTCGGCGGCAAAATCCCGGCCTACTTGGACCCGGTGGCGGCGCTGCTCTCCAAAAAGTCGGGCGCCCCGGTAAAGGTTCTGATGTCCCGGACCGACGTATTCGAGGCCTCCGGACCGGCGCCGGGTTCCTGGATGAAGATCAAGGTTGGCGCAAAGCGAGACGGTCGCCTAACCGCGGTCCAAGGCGAGATGGCCTTTGAGGCGGGGGCCTACCCGGGCTCCCCGGTCATGCAAGGAATGACTTGCGCCTTTGGCTGCTACGACGTGCCCAATGGGCTGGTGGATGGCTTCGACGTCGTGGTTAATAAGCCCAAAACGGCAGCGTACCGGGCGCCCGGTTCCCCTCAGGCCGCCTTCGGGGTCGAGTCGGTGATGGATGAGGTCTGCGATCAAATCGGCATGGATCCCATCGAGTTCCGCCTGCTCAATGCCGCCAAAGAAGGAACGCGCCGGATTGAAGGACCGGCGGCCCTTCGCATCGGGTTGGTGGAGTGCTTGGAAGCCGCCCGCAACCACGACCACTACAAGGCTCCCTTGGGCGATGGCAACCGGGGACGGGGCATCGCCTGCGGCTACTGGATGAACCGCTCTTTCCAGTCCAGCGTATCCATGACGGTGAACTTCGACGGCACCATCAGCTTGATCATGGGCTCGGTGGACATTGGGGGCACTCGGGCTTCCATCGCCCAACAGACTGCCGAGACCCTGGGTCTGGAATACGAAGACGTCAAACCCACGGTGGTCGACACCGATTCCATCGGCTTTACCTTCATTACCGGGGGCAGCCGCACTTCCTTCGCTACCGGCTGGGCCGCCATCGAGGCTGCCGAGGACGTGAAGGCGCAGCTCATCGCCCGGGCGGCTACCATCTGGGACACTCCGGCCGACGACGTGGAATACGCCGACGGTGTGATTCAGCACAAGTCCGACCCGGAGCTACGCATGACCTTCAAGGAACTGGCTAGGCGCTTGGCCGCCACCGGCGGGGCTATTACCGGCCGTTCCAATATTGAACCGCCAGGCGAGGGAAATGGTTACGCCGTCCACCTAGTCGACGTAGAGGTCGACCCCGCCACCGGCAAGACCGACATCCTTCGCTACACTGCGGTCCAAGATGCTGGCAAGGCAGTGCATCCCAGCTACGTCGAAGGGCAGATGCAGGGCGGTGTGGTGCAAGGCATCGGTTGGGCCCTCAACGAAGAGTATTTCTTCGACGATAAAGGGCAGATGACCAACTCCAGCTTCTTGGACTACCGGATGCCCACGACCTTGGACTTGCCCATGATCGACACCGTTATAGTCGAGGTCGCCAACCCCGGCCACCCTTACGGTATCCGGGGGGTCGGCGAAGTTCCCATCGTTCCTCCCATGGCCGCCATCGCCAACGGCATCCACAAGGCCACGGGCTCCCGGTTGCAGTCCCTGCCCATGGCGCCGGGCAAGATTCTTGATGCTATGTTGGAACAAGGTAACGGAGGCGCCGGGACCGGGGATTAACAGTCACTAATAGCTGATAGGCAGGCCCAAACATCGGCAGGGTAGTCCGCGAGGCTTCCCTGCCGGTCTAATTTTAGGTCACTCCCGGGCGAGAGACTTATCATCTGAGATGGACCGGAACACATTAACCGGGACCTATGAGCGTCCTGTCCCGATTTAGGTTACACTGCCACTAGTCCGATTGATGTAGGAGCCGACGCCGTGACCACGGTGTTCATACCAACCATGCTCCAGCCCATTGCGGGCGGAGTAAAGCAAGTCGACTTGGAAGCCCGGAATGTCCGTCAAGTCATCGACCGGTTAGACCAGCTATATCCCGGCATGAAGGACCGCCTCACCGAAGAAGGCCAGATCCGGTCGAACCTGGCAGTGGCCATTGACGGAGAAATCGCCCGGATGGGCTTGTTGGAAAGGGTCAAAGAGAACAGCGAAGTCCACTTCGTTCCAGCCATCGGCGGGGGATAGCAACGCCCCAGCCCACGGCGTCGCCGAGTCTCGCCTGTGTCGGCGCGGCCGGTGTGATCAGGGAGTCCCCAAACCATTTTGGGATTGGTGCAGGGTATTTTAATTTTCCCAAGAACCCCGCTTCAACGTGAGGAATCTAAAATTCTGCGGCGGCAGAACGATGTGGAGGACAACGACTTTAGACCCCTCGCTCTGCTCGGGGTGACAATTAAATGCCCCTTGGGTAACTGTTCAGACTTGATCGTCATTCCGGCCTTGAGCCGGAATCCAGAAGTGTTTGCAACCAGCAACGTTCCTTTTCTCGGCATTTCTGGATTCCCGCCTGCGCGGGAATGACGGTTGGGCGGCAAAGTGTTGTGTGGGATTAGCACTGGCATTGTGGATGTGGCTCTCAGTGAATTCTCCTTATCAAGTCTGAACAGTTACACCCTTGGGCTTAGCGTTGACTGGTTGCCTCTGCTACCCGTAAAATTGTTCTGCAAGAGAACTCTGGTGTAGGAACACGGTAGGGCAAGGCAAATTTGGCGGCAGGACGGGCTAAACGCCGGGTAGAGTCCCTGGTATCGGCGGGGGGGGTGGTCTACCGGCGCATCGATGGGCGCATTGAAGCGGTGTTGTGCGGCAGGGCTCTCCCATTGGGTCCGGCCCCATTGAAGGAAGACACCGTCGGGCAATTTCGCTGGAGCCTGGCCAAAGGCACTCCGGACCCTGGAGAGACTCTGGAGGAGACCGCCCTTAGAGAGGTCCGCGAGGAAACCGGCTTAGAAGTGGAGATCGACTCACCGCTGGGAGCGATAGACTACTGGTTTGTGGGACGAGAGCCCGACGTCCGGTTTCATAAGACGGTCCACTTCTACCTGATGGTCCCGGTCGGCGGCGACATCGCGTTACACGATCCAGAATTTGACGTGGTCCGCTGGTTCGCTTCCGACAACGCTCTAAGGTCATTGGCTTTTGCCAACGAAGTAGACGTGATGCGCCGGGCCCTTGACTTGATTGCCAAACGGTAAAATCTCGAAGGACAAGCAGCATGGTTGAGCTCCGCGGCGCCAGGGTCATTCTGCGAGAAAAACGCTTGGAGGATGCCGAGCAAGACTATATTTGGCGCAGCGACCCCGAGTTGGCCCGGCTGGATGCGGCTTATCCTCTTACCATGAGCTTTGACCGCTACCTGAAAATCTTTCAGGACCAGCTACGGTACCCTACCCCCGGCTCCCATCATTTCTCCACCGACACCGTGGACGGCAAGTTCATCGGCAACTGCATGTACTACGACTTGGACAGTGTGAATATGCAGGCCGAGTTGGGCATCGTCATTGGCGACCGGGACTATTGGAGCAACTCCTACGGGTACGACGCCGTGACCACCCTGTTGGACCACATGTTCCGCGAGAGACACCTGAAACGGGTCTACCTGCATACGCTGGAGTGGAATACCCGCGCCCAGCGCTGTTTCCAAAAAGGCGGTTTCAACCCTCTCAAACAGGTGCGCCGCCTGTCTCAAGACTTCATCTTGATGGAAGTGTTTCGGGACGATTGGTTCGAAAAGGCCGAAGAGCGGCTGGCGGCCCGGTGGAACTTCCTTAACAGGGAGCCCGGTGCCACCCCGCCTCAATACCCTCCCGTAGCCCCGCAGTAAGTCGGCCCCCGGCATAGACGGGCCTTAATCTCCGGACTGTTCTACGGCAGAAAGCGCATCCGGAAGTTTTATCGCCCCCTCGTATAGGGCGCGGCCCACAATGACACCCTCTACCCCCGTCCCGGCCAGCCGTCGGATATGTTCCAGAGTGGTGACACCCCCGGAGGCCTGCACCGCCAGTCCAGTTTCCCGCACCAACGCGGCGTTGGCCTCGAAGTTCGGCCCGGTCATGGCGCCGTCCCGGGAAATGTCGGTATACAACAGCCGTAACACGCCCAGTCCCGCCATTCGCCGGGCAAGATCGGTGGCAGTTACTTGGCTCTGCTCGGTCCAGCCCTTGATGGCCACTTGAGAATCGCGCGCGTCTACTGCCACCACGACCCGTTCGCCGCCATGTACTTGACAGAGGCTTGCCACCAGCGAGGGCTCTTCGACCGCAGCAGTGCCCAGTACGATCCTGGCCGCCCCTGCTGAAAGCAGGCTGGAGGCCGTGGCTTCGTTTCGGATACCGCCACCTACCTGCACCGGTATGGAGAGCTTCCGGATAATGTCCCTAATTACTGGGAGGTTAACTGGCCTACCTTCGGCGGCGCCGTCCAAGTCAACCAGATGCAGCCTTGGCGCCCCTTGGGCCTCCCAAGTCAAGGCTACCAATACCGGGTCGTCGGAGTACACGGTTTCCCGCTGGTAGTCGCCTTGGTACAAGCGGACACAACGGCCGGACTTGAGATCGATGGCGGGGATTACTTCCAATCTTAACCGTTGGTTTTCTGTTCGGAGGCCAAAGCGGCAAAGTTCTTGTAGATGCGCACCCCGGTGTCGCCGCTTTTTTCCGGGTGAAATTGGGTGGCGATAAGTGCTCCCTGGGCGTAAACGCTGCAAAACGATACACCGTAGTCGGTGGTGCCGGTCCAGCCAACGTCGTTGGCCGGGACCCCGTAGTAGCTGTGCACAAAGTAAAAATGGCTGTCTTGGGCAATATCCTGAAATACGGGATGTGCGGTCTCGAAGTGGACGCTGTTCCAGCCCATGTGGGGCACTTTGAGGCCGACCGGCAGCCGTTTCACTTCCCCGGGGACAATGCCCAGGCAGGGACTATTACCCTCTTCGGTGCGGTCCATCAGGAGTTGCAGTCCTAGGCACACGCCCAAGAACGGGCGATTGGAAGCCACGTAGTCTCGCAGCGGCTGCACCAAGCCCCGGCTCCGCAGAGCGTCCATCGCCGCGGGAGCCGAGCCGACGCCGGGAACGATTACTGCATCGGCCCCGGCCAACTCCGCCGGGTCCCCGGTCACCAAGGGCGCGACACCCACCGATTCCAACGCCTTGGCGACACTGCGCAGGTTACCTGACTGGTAGTCGACGACTACTAGCTTGATGTCTTGACTCACCGGCTCTCGACCCCAAGACCAAGTCAAAGGGCTTCGGCTAGCTTCTTGCGCCGGTGGCCCGCTCCAGCGGCAGTTCCCGGTCTTGGTATCGCGCCACCACGAAAAGCAGGTCGCCCACCCGGTTTAGGTAGGCCAAGATCAGGTCGTTGGTCAATTGCCCGGCCTCCTTCAACGCCACCACCCGTCGCTCGGCCGTCCGGATGATACACCGGGCCATGTCGATGGCCGACGAGGCCGGAGAGCCGCCGGGGAGAATGAAGACCTGGGGCATCTCCACATCCTCCTCTAGGGAATCTATGGTGACTTCCAGGTTCTCGACCATCTCCGCAGTGACCGGAGTGAAGTGCTGTTGAAACAGGCCGTATTTGTCCGGGTCGGTGGCCAATTCCGCCGCGATGGTGAACAACTCCCGTTGCAGGTCGCGCAGAACGTCCTTCACCCGCTGGTCCTCCGACAGGGCCCGGGCCATCCCCATGGCCGACACCGCTTCATCGGTAATCCCATAAGCCTCGGTATGCAGGTTGTTCTTGGAAACCCGCCCGCCATAGAGCAAACTGGTCTCGCCCAAGTCGCCAAACTTGGTGTATACCTTTTTCCGGTAAGAAGATGACGAAGCCATCCGTGTTCACCCTCATCCCTTCGACAGGCTCAGGACAGGCCTAATCTTCTCCCTCGACGGGAGAAGGGACACATACCGTTACCCGCCTGTGTTCTCGGTGATGATAGGCCCGTATCCTGGCACCTATTCCTGTTGGCCGCCCGTCGATTGTAGCATAGGGGTAGGTAGGCGGCTATACTTACCTGTACCCTAACCGAGGTATGAAACTATGCCGCCGGAGCTTCGAATAATCGGCGTCCAAGGGATGCCCGAGATCAAGCCGGGGGATGACTTGGCCTCCTTGCTGATAGATGCCGCTCAGGGGCAGGACACCCCCATAGAGGGCGGCGACGTGGTGGTGGTCACCCAGAAGGTCGTGTCCAAAGCCGAGGGCCGGGTAATGAGCTATAGAGACGTCGAACCGTCGGCGCTGGCCCTGACTATCACCGAGGGCCACCGCCGGGACCCCCGCCACACCGAAGTGGTGCTTCGGGAGAGCCAGCGAGTGGTGCGCATGGACCGGGGGGTGATCATTAGCGAGACCCATCATGGCTTCATCTGCGCCAACGCTGGCATCGACGCTTCGAACATCCCCGGTTCCGACACCCTTTGCTTGTTACCCGAGGACTCCGATGCCTCGGCGCGAGGTATCCGGGACACTATCAAGACCCGGCTGGGGGTGGACGTGGCGGTGATCGTATCGGACACTTTTGGAAGGCCGTGGCGTAATGGCGCAACCAACGTCGCCATCGGAGTCGCTGGCATAGACCCAATGCTCAGCTATGTCGGGCAGCCGGATAGCCACGGCAACATGCTGCACACTACTGAAATCGCGGTGGCGGACGAGTTGGCCGCCACCGCCGAACTGGTGACGGGCAAGGTCGATGGTGTGCCGGTGTCCATTATTCGCGGCTACAGCTTTGATGTGGCGGACGATGCCAGCATCCGGCGCCTAATCCGCACTGGCAACCGGGACCTTTTTAGGTAGCGGCATCGGCCTACTCGGGGTCCTCAAACAGTTTGAGCTGGAGCTGTCCGGTTTCCGGTAGCGATAGTTCCTGAAATGACGACACCCCAACCCCCAGCAAGCGAAAGGAGCGGCCGGCCGTCAACTCCAAGGACAGTAGCCGCCAAGCGTTCTCCCGGATAGTCGCTTCGGAGGCGGTCGTGGCCGACAGGGTGGCTTGGCGGGTGAAGGTGGTGAAATCGGCCAGCCGAGCCTTTACGGTGACCGTCCTACCCTCAATACCTTTGCTTTCCAAGTGTCGGGCCACGTTCCCGGCCAAGCGGGCCAGTTCCTCCTGCAAGCGTTCCGGGTCTCCGATGTCGGTTGAAAAGGTGTTCTCGGCACTGACCGACTTGGTTTCCCGTTCCGTTCGCACCGGGTCCCGGTCAGCGCCGATGGACCGGTCCCGAACGCCCGCGGCACGCTGGCCGAACCACCGGCTAAACCACTCTAGGGGCTGGTCGGCCAAGTCTCCGATAGTCTCGATCCCTTCCCCTCGCAAACGCTCCGCTGTCTTGGGGCCGATGCCCCACAGCTTGCCTACGGGCAGCAGTGCTAGGAACTCCGCTTCGTCTCCGGGGGAAACCACCACTAAGCCGTCGGGCTTGTCCATGTCGGAGGCGATCTTGGCCACCGACTTGTTGGTTGCTACGCCCACCGACAAAGTCAGGCCGGTCTCAACGCGGACTTGATGCTTCAGGTCCAAAGCGATGGCCAGCGGCGGTTTCCCCTGCTCCACGGCCTGGGTAACGTCCAAGTAAGCCTCGTCTAAAGACAGGGGTTCCACCACTTCGGTAATGCAGTGAAATACTTGCATGACTTGGTTGGACATTTCCCGATAGCGCCCGAATCTGGGGCGGACAATGATCCCTTGAGGGCAGCGCCGCACGGCCGATTTCATCGCCATGGCGGAGTGCACGCCGAATTCCCGAGCTTCGTAGGAGGCGGTGGCCACCACGCCCCGGTTCTCTGGCAGCCCGCCCACCAGTACCGGTTTGCCCCTCAACTCCGGATTGTCCAATTGCTCAACGGCCGCATAGAAGGCGTCCAAGTCGGCGTGCAGGATGTGACGCATACGGTACTCGCTGCTCCGGCCCAGGGCAGGATGGGTCACGCGGAAGGCTACCGCCCCTGCAAACGGCGAAGTTCTTCCCGCAGCCGGTCCACCTCCGCTTGGGCGGCGTCCCGCTCGGCGGCGGTCTGGCGGTGGGCAGTCTGTTCCTCGCTGAGAGCGGCGCGCTGTTCGGCGATGGTCGGGAGATAGCGGCCGGTCTTGCGGTCGAAGAACTTCAGCCGCCGGTCTTTGGCGCAGAGGCACAGGTCCAGCGCCGGGCTGTAGCCCCAGAGCATCCCGTCTTCTTCTTGTGTCAGTTCAGCGGCCTCATATACGCCCTCCACCAGAATATCGCCCGCCAGTTGATAGCCGTACAGGCTGCCGCCAGTGGAGTCGAAACGCCAGTATTCGCCAACCCCGATGTCGGCGTAGAGGACCCGCTTCTCGCGGGTGTCCCGGCGAAAGGTGGACGGAGAGGCTATTTCCAGTGCGAAGTCCGGGGGCTTGCCCGCTTCGTGGATGACGTACCCGCCGCGCTCCAGCACCGATTCGGTATCCACACCGAAAACGACGTAGAGGTCGGGGCGCAGCCGGCGCCGGGTGAGGTCATTGGGGTCGTAGAAAACGTAACCGCCGCCATCCACCAGCACTTCGGGCCGATGGGAGAAATGGTCGCGGATCGGGGCGTTCACGTCGGCCAGCACGAGGTCTTGCAGCATATCTTCATGCCAATACTCGGGTTCGGGGCAGTGAAAGCCTTCGGGCAGAATCTTCCGATATGGCAGAATCGGGGCGGTTGTCTTGGAGGTCATAACGGGCCTCGCGCCATACGGCGGGCGTGTTTGAGGAGACTGTATCAGCAATGATAACAAAAGGCGGGGTGGAGAATAAACCTGCTGCCTGCACCGCGGCCACCCCGTCCCGATCTCGGTGTAGCGCCCGCTGGCTGGCCGCGCTACAATGGCGGCAGCAACCGTCGCCGCATCAGCCTAACCGCAGGAGACAGTATGCCGACTATTCTTGAGGAGTACATCGCCAAGCATCCCGCCTCCGCTCAGCGGTATGTTGAGTCGGTCCAAGTCTTCCCCGGCGGGGTAACGCATGACTCCCGCTACGCTCAGCCGTTCCCGTTGTTTATGAGCCACGGTGAAGGGCCGAGAAAGTGGGACGTTGACGGCAATGAGTACGTGGACTACGTATCGGGCCACGGAGCCTTGCTCTTGGGCCACTCTCACCCGGCCATTGCCGAGGCGGTGTCCAAGCAAATCCTCCGGGGCACCCACTTGGGCGCGTCCACCGATGAAGAGATGCGCTGGGCCAAAGCGATTCAGGGGCTGATGCCGTCGGTGGAGAAGGTGCGCTTTCACAGTTCCGGCACTGAAGCCACGTTGATGGCCATGCGTTTGGCCCGGGCTTACACCGGACGGAACAAAATCATAAAGCTGCAAGACCATTTCCACGGTTGGCACGATTACGCTATGGCCGGCTCCGACCGGTCGGCTCCGGGGATTCCCGAGGCCAGTTGGGAAAGTATGGTGATAGTGCCCCCCGGCGACCTGGCAGCAATAGAGGACGCGCTAAACCGTGACCAAGACATCGCCGGACTGATCCTCGAGCCTACCGGAGCCCATTACGGGCAATTGCCTTTCGACACTCCCACCTATCTGAAGGGCTTGCGCGACCTCACCGAGCAACACGGGGCAATCTTGATCTTCGATGAGGTAGTCACCGGCTTTAGAGCTTCCAAGGGCGGCGCTCAGATGCGCTATGGCGTATCTCCCGACTTGACCACCATGGCCAAGATAGTAGCCGGGGGCCTTCCCGGTGGCGCGGTGGGAGGTAAAGCCGACATTGTTGACATGATCGCCCACCGGGGAGACCCGGAATGGGATAACCTCCACCGGGTGTACCATCCGGGCACCTTCAACGCCAACCCGTTGTCTGCCGCGGCGGGGGCCGCCGCGCTGGAAATGATTGCTACGCAGCCGCTGAACCAGCAAGCCGACGCCATGGCGGTCCGCCTTAAGTCGGGTATCAACGAGCTATTCGGCAAGATGGAAGTGGCGGGTCATGCCCACGGCATCGCGTCCATGATCCACGTGGTCTTGGCCGACTGCGACTGCGGCCGGGAAATCTGCACCATGGGCCACAACCAGATTAGAGAAGCCGTCGGCTCCGCCGCAACGACCGCGTTGAAGCGGGGCTTGCAGAACCTGGGGGTGGACATCATGGGCCGGGACTCCTTTTTGGTGTCGGCCACCCACACCGAGCGGGAGATAGACCAGACCTTGGAGGCTTTCCAGGGCACCCTCGAAGCGATGCGGAGCGAGGGGTTAGCGTAAAATCCCCCTCTCTCAGAATTCCCGGAGGGGGTTCCGGCAAATCTGTTAGAATTCCGATTGACCAACCCTAGCTTTATCCGAAATACAAAACGAGAGGTACCGACCAATGCCATCCTTCACCGATACTCTCCAAGTAAATGGCCAAGACATGGAAATGTATGCCAGCATTCCTAGCGGGCCGGGACCTCACCCTGCGGTGGTCATCGCTTTCCACGTGGGTGGAGTCGACGAGTTTGATAAGGTCATGGCCGACCGGTTGGCTGAAGAGGGCTACGTAGCGGTGGTCCCTGACCTGTTCCATCGCTTGTCCCAAGAGGTGCTGGACGGGCCTCGCTTAGGCCGGTTGGACCACCTCAGTGACCCGGACATTATCGCCGACATGAACGCGGCCGTTGATTTCCTAAAGGGACAGTCTTCGGTCGACAGAGAGCGAATCGGGGTTACCGGTTTCTGCATGGGCGGGCGCGTAGCCTGGCTGATGGCGGCGGTCAACCCGGCCTTCAAGGCCTGCGTTCCCTTCTACGGCGGCAACATCATGACGCCTTGGGGGGCAGCGACCCAAGCGCCCTTCGAGCTCACCGCCAACATCCAATGCCCCGTGCTCTTCCACTTCGGGGCCATCGACGGCAATCCTTCGCCGGAGGACCAAGTCAAGTTGGATGAGGAATTGACCCGGTTGGGCAAGGACCACGTTTTCCATTCCTATCCCGGGGCCGATCACGCTTTCATGGACTTCACCAACCCGCAGCGCTATCACCAGGAAGCCAGTGAGGCCGCTTGGCCGCGGACCTTGGAGTTCTTTACCACCCATTTGAAGGGTGCAGCCGTCGGTAGATAGGCCAACCTGAAATAGGAGCTAGCTAAGGGCCCCGGCGGCCGGCAAATCCCGAGGGGGCTTTAGCCGCCGCGGCCCAAGGACTTGTTTAATGCCCCCAACATTGCTGGAGGAACCATGCCACGAGTGGCTTTGGACCTGGAGAATGCGACGGACCTTAAAGCATTGGGGACCACCGGTTGGCGCATCGCGCCGGGACTGGTCCCCGGAGAGCCCAACCAAGGGTTGGTAGCCGAGCTTAGGGCCGTGGAGGCCCGGCTGCCCGACTATGACGACTCTTGGTGGGAGCAGGACGCCGATTTTCAAGAGCGGCGTTCCGTAGGCTTCACCTTTGCTTGGTACCGGCTGCGCTTTACCGTGCCCAGCGAGGTCAAGGGTGAGGAAGTGGCCGGGAAGCGCATCTGGTTTGAGACCAACGTCGACAACTACGGTGAGATCTACATCGATGGCCAGACCGACCGGGTGAACTGGGTGATCACCGGCAACAACGCTCCCAAGCGGGCCTTGGTGGCGGAACAGGCCGTTCCCGGGACCGAGCACGTGGTGGCGGTTTTGGTGTGCAACGCCCCCTTTGGCGAGCCGGTGGGCACCATTTTCATGCGTTACGCCACCCTGGCTATCGAGTGACCGTTCTGCCCGACACATTCCACTGGTTATCCCTGCTTTCTGTTGCTTGGCGCCAGTTGCAGAATAAACAACGCCCGTTAATGCGGGACTAATACGAGGTTTCTATGACGACTCGGTCCTTTACTGGGAAGACCAATGCTCCCGAGTTTCCGCAGGGTTTGGAGTGGGTCAACACCGACCGGGCTTTGACCATGGCCCAATTGCGGGGCAAGGTCGTGGTGCTGGACTTCTGGACCTACTGTTGAATCAACTGCAAGCACATTTTTCCGCAGTTGCGGAAACTGGAAAAGAAATACGCCAATGAGTTGGTGGTGGTGGGTGTTCACTCGGCCAAATTCCCCAACGAAAAGGACCGGGATAACCTGTTCAAGGCAGTGCAACGCTACGAGTTGGAGCACCCGGTAATCAACGATGCCGAATTTCAAGTTTGGCAGCAGTACGCTTGCCGCGCTTGGCCCACTTTGATGTTTATCGATCCTCAAGGCAAGGTAATCGGTAAGCATGAAGGGGAACTCCCCTACGAGTCCTTCGACAACCTTCTCGGCCAGATGGTCGCTGAATTCGACGCCGACGGGCTCTTGGACCATACTTCCTTGGGGCTGGCGCCGGGTCAACGCCCCGATACCCCGCTGTACTTCCCCGGCAAGGTGTTGGCCGACACCGACCGTTTGTTTATCGCCGACTCCAACCACAACCGCATCGTGGTAACCTCTTTGGATGGCGAGGCTAAAGAAGTCATAGGCTCAGGCAAGGAAGAAATGGCCGACGGCGGCTTTGATTCCGCGGCCTTCAACCACCCCCAAGGGATGGCGCTGGTCGGAGACCTCTTGTATGTGGCCGACACCGAAAACCACGCCATCCGCAAGGTCGATTTGGTAGCCCGCACTGTGGAGACTATTGCCGGCACCGGGGAGCAGGGATTTACCCGGGATGGGCGGGGCCCGGCCCGAACTATGGGCTTGAGTTCCCCTTGGGACCTGGTCTTCCACGATGATACGCTCTACATTGCCATGGCGGGTATCCACCAACTCTGGTCCTTGGACCTATCGAATGGACTGGTGGGCCCATACGCGGGAAGCGGCCGGGAGTCTTTGAGCGACGGTCCCTTGAGTTCAGCCACTCTGGCCCAGCCCAGCGGCATTACTACGGACGGGGCCAAGCTCTATTTCGCTGACAGCGAGACCAGTTCCATCCGGGCCGCCGATCTGGAACCCTCGGGACGGGTGCGGACCATCATCGGCTTGGACTTGTTCGTTTTCGGCGATGTGGACGGGGCCGACCACCGGGTCCGGCTGCAACACCCCATAGGTATCACCAACTTTGACGGCACCCTGTTTGTGGCTGACACCTATAACCACAAGATAAAACGGGTGTTGCCGGCCACCCGCAGCGCTTTTACTTTGTTGGGTACGGGAGAGCCAGGGCACCGCGACGGACCAGGAAATCAGGCGCTTTTCTCCGAGCCAAGCGGCCTTAGTATCGCCGGGGGCCGGGTCTACATCGCCGATACCAACAACCACGTAATAAGAGTGGCCGACTTGGAGACGTCTGAGGTCAGCACCCTGGACTTGGCCGGGTTGTAGGGCGGGTTCGGCACCTAGTCCGCGCTTCGGCTAATGGTGAAGATCCGGTCCAGTCCCGCCAAGTCCTGCTCGACGCTGGTGGAGGCTTCGGGGAAGTGCAGCGCGGCCAAGTCCTCAACTGCTGGAACTTGTTCGGGGTCCAACTCCAGCAGTATGGTCCCGGGGGTCTTCAGCTTACCGGGCGCTTGGCTCAGCAACCTGCGGATGACGTCCAGTCCATCAGCGCCGCCGTCCAGCGCCTGACGAGGCTCCCACTGAATTTCGGGCTGAAGGGTGTCGATCCGGCCGCTCGGTAGGTACGGCAGGTTGGCGATAATCAAGTCTACCGGCTCGGGCAGCGGCTCTAGCAAATCGCCTTTCCCCAAGGTCACCCGGTCGGCCACGTTATGAGCCCTGACGTTGTAGGCCGCCACGTCCAGCGCCCCGTCCGTAAAATCGAAGGCGTAGATGTTGGCGGCCGGCAGGTGAATCGCCAAGTTGACCGCGATAGCGCCGGACCCGGTGCCAATATCGGCGATCACCAACTCGCGGGTCTCCATTCCCATCAAGGCCATGAACAGGGCGTGCTCCACCAGCATCTCGGTCTCGGGACGGGGTATCAGCACGCCCGGAGTTACCAGCAGGTTAATTCCGTAGAATTCCCGGTAACCCAGGATATACGCCAGAGGTTCCCGGGTAAGCCGGCGTTCCACCAACGCGCCAAGTTCCTGCTCTTGCTGGGGGCCAACCTCGTTTTCCTGATTGGCAAAGATGTCTTGGCGCGGGAGCCGCATCAGGTTCATGATCAGGACTTCCGCCTCAAGGCGGGCGTCGGGAATCCCCGCTGATTCCAAGGCTTGGTGGGTGTTCTGGAGGACCTCGCGAAGGGATGCCATCAGGGGCGCCCGGATCAGCCCAAGCCTTCGGCCAATAACTGTTGCTGCTCCCAGGCGGCCAGCCGGTCGATGATGTCGTCTAGGCCGCCGTCCAACACCCTCGGCATACCGTGGAAGCTCGCGTTGACCCGGTGGTCGGTAATCCGGTCTTGAGGGAAGTTGTAGGTCCGGATCTTCTCGGAGCGCTCGGCGGCGCCGACTTGGGCCCGCCGTGTCTCCGTTATCGCAGCCGCATGCCGTTCCTGCTCTGCGTCGTAGATACGGGCCCGCAACATTGCCATCGCCTTCTGCTTGTTCTTGTGCTGCGAGCGTTCGTCCTGACAAACTACCGTTAGTCCCGTAGGTTCATGAACGATCCGCACCGCAGTAGCTACTTTATTGACGTTTTGCCCGCCGTGGCCCCCGGCATGGAAAATGTCGATACGCAGGTCGTCGGGGTTGATGTTGATCTCCACCTCGTCAGCCTCGGGCAATACAGCCACGGTGGCCGTGGAGGTGTGGATGCGGCCTTGGGCCTCGGTATCCGGGACTCGCTGCACCCGGTGCACGCCCCTTTCGTACTTAAGCCGGCTAAAGGCCCCCTTGCCTTGGACCTCGAACACTATCTTGTTGAATCCGCCCAAGTCCGACGGGTTGGAGTCCATGATGTCGACTTTCCAGTTTTGCAACTGGGCATAACGGGTATAGGCCCTAAATAGATCGCTGGCGAACAAGCTTGCCTCTGCTCCTCCGGTGCCGGCCCGGATCTCCACAATGACACTGCGGTCATCATTGGGGTTTTTCGGCAGCAGGGCTAGCCTTAACTCTCTACCCAACTGCTCTAACCGGTCTTCCAGGTCGTCCGACTCCTCTTTGGCCATGCGGGCCATTTCGGGGTCCGACTCGTCCCGGAGCAACTCTGCCAAGCCGTCTCTTTCTTGGGCCAGCCTCTGGCGTTGGCGGAAGATGCCCACCAGCCCTTCAAGAGATGCCCGCTCTTTGGCCAGTTCTTGCACCTGTTCGAAGTTGGTTGCTACCTCCGGGCGGGCCATTGTTTCCTCAATCTCTTCGAACCGGGTAAGCACTGAATCTAGCTTGTCGAACACAGGGTTCATGGAGCTTCCAGAATTAATCATCGATTAACATGACCCGTTAGGTGGGGATTCAGAATTTTACTGTAACAGTGTATCCCAATCACTTTGGCTGAACAAGCTAACTCTCACGTCCCGGCCTCACTTCAATGGACGCTGCCCCCAATGTACCGTTACTGTACCCAGGCCAAGCCGCTTATAACCTACCTGCTCCAAGCCGGTGTCTTGGAATAAATTCGCCAAGCGGTCCGCTTCCAAAAAGTAGTCCACCGACTGGGGCAAATAGGTGTACGCCGAGCGGTCTCCCGAAATCAGGCGACCGAGCAGCGGCACCAATCGGTGGAAATAAAGTCGAAATAACGGGCTAAACAACCGGGACTTTAAACCGGGCGGCATCGGGCTCAGTTCCAGCGTGGTAATACGTCCGCCCGGCCTGACGACCCGGACCATTTCCGCCAACGCCAGAGGCAAATCGGGCATGTTGCGAAGACTGAACCCGGCAGTGGCGCAAGCAAAGCTGCCACTCTGAAAGGGCAGTTGCAGAGCATCGCCTACCAGTAGAGTGGTCCGGTCGTTCAGGCCCTTGGCTTCCACTTTGGCGGCGCCTAATGCGACCATATTGGGCAGCAGGTCTATCCCCACCGAGTGCTCGATGGCTGGGCGCCGGGACAGGGCTAGGGCTAGGTCTCCGGTGCCCGTGGCTACATCGAGGGACTTTCCGTGCAGCCCCTTGGCGGTTATTTGGGCAGTCTGTTCTTTCCAACGCCGGTGTTGTCCAGCGGTCATAAGGTCGTTCATCAGGTCGTAGCGGTCCGCAATCCGGGTGAACAGGTCCGCTACGTACTTTTGTTTTTCCGCTCCCTTAAGCTCCGCCATCAATTGGCGCCGGCGCCGTCTTCCCCTTGGTAGCGAAACTCTGCGGGGAGGGACTCTTCGATGTTCAGAGCAACCAGGATACGGCCGACGACAAACCTAACGATGTCGTCGACGCTCTGGGGATGCAAGTAGAAGGCGGGCTCCGGCGGCAGCACCACGACGCCCAAACGGCTGAGAGTTAGCATATTTTCCAGGTGCACGCTATGGAGCGGAGTTTCTCTAGGTACTAAAACCAAGCGCCGCCCTTCTTTAAGGCACACATCGGCAGCCCGGTGGACCAGGTGTCCCGTCATTCCGTGGGCCAAGGACGCCACAGTGTTCATACTGGCCGGTACGATGACCATTCCTCTGGTGGGGTAGGTCCCGCTGGCGATGGGCGCTTGGAGGTCGTTGGCGGAGTAGAACTTGAAGTTGGGGTCTTCCCGCCATTCCGACAGGGTCTCGCTGAAGGGTACGCTCAGCTCCTCCTGCCATACCATCCGGGCGTGGTTGGAGCAGACTACGACCGTGGGTACCTCTCGGCGCAATAGCTGGTCTACTGCGTTAAGAGCAAGTACCGAGCCGCTGGCCCCGGTGATGCCCACGATTACAGGAGGCATTGGCGACATTGTTACCGGGGAAGCGGCGGGCCTCACAACACCACTGCCAGCACCGTGAATAGCAGCAGCAGCACCGAGATCGTGCTGTTGTACTTAAAGAAGGGCGAGCGCAGCTTTGAGAGGTCGGTGGCCCGCACCAAGCTGTTTTCGAAGGCCAGCAAAGATACCGCGATGGCCCAGCCGATGAAGTAGAAATACCCGAGGTCTAACCAAAGGCCCACCGCCAAAAGGGCTGCCGCAGCGCAGAAGTGCATCCCCTTGGTTACCCAGAGAGCCGTCGCGATACCGAATTTGCTGGGAAGGGAATGAACGCCGTACCTCCGGTCAAACTCGTAATCGGCGCACCCGTAAACCACGTCGAACCCGCCGGCCCAAGTGGCTACAGCAAACGACAGCAGGGCCACTTCAGGGTCGAGACGCCCGGTGACCGCAATCCAGGCTGCCGAAGGGGATATGCCTAGGGCCCATCCCAAGAAGAAATGACAGCTCCAAGTATAGTATTTGGCGTAAGAGTACAGCACCACGTAGGCGGCCGCGACCGGGGCCAGCGCCAACGCCAAGCCGTTGAGCTGGGAGGCGGCGTAGAAAAATAACCCCGTGGCCACGACCATCATCCCCACGACTTCGCGTGGTTTTAGTTGTCCACTGGGGAGGTGTCGGGTGGCGGTCCGGGGGTTGGCCGAATCTTCCTTGTGATGGATCAAGCGGTTGGCAGACATCCCCAAGGTGCGGACTCCCGCCATGGCGACGGTAATCCAGATAAAAGTGCTCCAGCCCGGCCAGCCTTGGGCAGCCAGCACCATTCCGATGTAGCCGAAGGGAGCCGCGTAAAGGGTTTCCCAGATGCGAATGGACCCCAGGAAGAGGGGCATCTTGAGGACCAACGTCCTAGGGAACTCCGCAGCGTGGTGGACCGCTATTCTTGCCATCCTGCCCTCAACTCCTATGACCAGTGGTTGGTGGTCAGTGGTTAGCCCCCTCTCTCCCAACCACTAGCCACTGGCGACTAGCCACTAATTAGTCGCCTTGAGTCGGCCCGCCTCTGGCGGGAGGGTCACTCGATGCCGTATTCGCTCCACTTGCTCGTAACTAGGCTTTGTATTTCCGGGCTCATCACTATGTCCGGGGGCCATTGCCGCTGTCGGCCTTCCAAAGGTCCTTTGCGGGTGGCGTCAATGCCAACTTTGCTGCCGAATCTGGGGGTTGGAGAAGCGTGGTCCAGGTCGTCGATGGGACCTTTGGCTATGACCAAGTCTTGGGCCGGGTCGATGTTGTTGGCAACCCGCCACACCACCTCCGAGGGATTATGCACATCAACAAAGTCGTCGACCACCACGATGGTCTTGGCCAGGCTCATCAACCCCAGCCCCCACAACCCGTGCATCACCTTGTGCGCTTGCCCGGGAAACTCCTTCTTGATGGACACGATTACCAGGTTGTGAAACACGCCCTCGGCAGGCATGTTGATGTCTACGATTTCGGGCAGAACCATCTTCAGGGTAGGCAGAAAGACCCGTTCGGTGACCTTCCCCATCCAGTAGTCTTCCATCGGCGGCCGGCCCACTATCGTTGCCGGGTAGATGGGGTTCCGGCGACGGGTGACGCACTCCACGTGAAACACCGGATAGGGGTCGGCCATGGAATAATAGCCGGTGTGATCGCCAAAAGGCCCTTCCTCGCGTTGCTCCCCTTGGACTACATAACCTTCCAGGACTATCTCCGCTTGGGCCGGCACCAGCAAGTCCGTCACCTTGCCTTTCACCAGTTCCACTCCCTCTTCCCGGAGAAACCCGGCTACGACCATCTCGTCCATGTCCGGGGGTAAAGGGGCCGAACCGGTCCAAATGGTGGCCGGGTCCCCACCCAGGGCCACCGCCACCTCCAACCGCTTTTCGCCCCGCTCCTCGTTAACCCGGTAATGGTGCGCCCCCACCTTGTGGGTCTGCCAGTGCATCCCCGTAGTGTTGCGGTCGTACACTTGCAGCCGGTAGGTGCCGTAGTTTTGGACGCCGGTCGCCGGATCGCGGGTAATCACCAGAGGTAACGTAATGTACCGGCCCCCGTCCAAAGGCCAGCACTTCAACACCGGAAGCTGGAACAAGTCCACGTCTTCTCCCTGGTAAACCTCTTCCTGGCAAGGGGCGTTTCGCACGGTTTTGGGTTGGAACGAACCCATGTGGACCAATTGGCCCAAGGTCCGGATCTTGTTCATCAGCCCTTCGGGTGGACCTTGCATCAGGTGTAAGAGGCCCTCTACCCGTTCCACCAAGTCTTCCAACCGCTCCACACCCAAGGCCCAAGCCATGCGTTGCGCCGTGCCGTACATGTTGATTAGCACCGGCATGTCGTGGCCGGTGACGTTTTCAAAGAGGAGGGCCGGGCCACCCTGCTTAACCACGCGGTCGGCGATTTCGGTGATTTCAAGGTCGCAGCTAACCGGGACCGGTATGCGGCGCAACTGGCCCTTTGTTTCCAAGAATCCGATGAAGTCTTGCAGGTCCTTGAATTTCAATATTTTGACCCCGGCTAGAGTGAAGAAGGGCTTCAAATTTTCGTGCGGTAATGTTGGGCAGAATGCTTAGGCTTATGGCGGGACCGCCGCCGTTGCCATTTTAGCGGTTTTACCGGGCGCCGTTCAATCTGGCCAGCATCGGCTCGGTCCATGTCCCCGTGACCGTGGTTTTGGTGGGTCCGCCGACTAGGAATAAAAGTATGCAGGAGGGCAAATCAAAAGGGCTGGCCTAGCGCCAGCCCTTGAGTTGACTTTCGTGATCTTCGGGTTAGAAGTCTGAAGACTCGTTACGCATCTTGCTAAAGCAGTCACTGCAATAGACGGGCCGGTCTCCCCGTGGCCGAAACGGGACCATCGCGTCAGAGCCGCATTCAGCGCATACAATCGGGTACATCTCTCTAGGGGAGTCTTGGTACATGCCCCCTCTCTGCTCGGTCCGTCGAACTGCACGGCAACTTCGGCAGCGCTTGGGCTCGTTGGAGAAGCCACGAGCGTTGAAGAACTCCTGCTCTCCAGCCGTGAAGATGAACTCGCCCCCACACTCCACGCAGATTAGGGTCTTATCTGACAATGCCACGGATTGACCTCCTTGCAGTCACAGCATCCTTAAAGTTTTGGCCCAGTAGGTCAACCGGCGCCCAAAGGGGAGTGCCCCTCGAATTCATCTACCTTAGCTGCCTAGGAAAACCTAACTTGCGCCTCAGCCACTATTATACCCGTCGTTGGGATATATGCAACCCATTTTCCGGATTCGGTGTCAATTTAGTCCGGCCAAGACACCCCGAGTCCTGCACAATTGATTACAAGGGTCATATTTCGACGAGATTCGTCTTGTATTCACCGTTTCCCGCTCCGGCAATCCGCTAACTTTCGGAGGGACTCCCTTGCTTATCGGGGCCTTTCAAGCGCTCAGCAGCCGTTGGCCGTTTGCGCCGCCGTCGGCTCCTGAATTAAGAAGCAGGATGATGCCTTGAAGACAGCCCACATCGTCTGGCCCGGCTTAATATTCATCTCCTCCAACGCTCCCCCCGTAATCTGGCATCGGACCGCGGGGCCGCAGTCCAGAGTCACCTCGTACCCGGGCGCCCGCAGTTCCACGCTGCTGATTGTGCCGCGCAGCCGGTTGCGGGCGGTCGTGCCAAGAATCTCGTGGTTGGCAAGGATAATATCGGAAGCCCGCACCGCCACCGTCACCTCGTCTTGGATCGACGCCGTCTCATCAAGGGGCGCCTCGATCCGAATCCCGGCCCCGGCGCAGACCATGGTCCCGTCTCTAGGGTTGCGGCTCTCCACCTTCAGTCTAAACCGGTTTTCGACTCCGACCAAACGGGCCACCCGAGCTTGACCCGGCTGGCCCAACACATCCAGGGCGGCCCCTCGAGCGATAGTACAGCCTTCGTCTATCACTTGGACCGAGTCGCCCAAGGCTAGGGCGTCCTCCCGGTCGTGGGTAACCAGTAGCACCGGTATTTGCCATTGGGCCAGCATCGACCGGAGCTCGGCCCGAAGGACCCGGCGGAGCTCCATGTCAAGAGAGGCAAAGGGCTCGTCCAGCAGCAGCACCTCAGGGTAAGGGGCCAGGGCGCGGGCCAGCGCCACCCGCTGCTGCTGGCCCCCGGAAAGCTCCCAGGGCCGCCGCTCTTCCAAGCCTTCCAATTGCAAGGCGGCGATCAACTCCTCGACTCGTTCGCTTCTGGAGTGCTTGGGTGACCTTCGAATTCCGTAGGCGATGTTTTTGGACACGTTAAGGTGAGGAAATAGACTCGGCTGTTGGGTCAAGTAGCCCACGCCCCGGCGGTGCGAGGGCACCCAGGTCCCGGTCTGGTGCTCATAGACAGTCCGGCCACCTATTTCGATGCGTCCTTGACGAGGCCGTAGCAGCCCGGCAATGGCCCGCAAGGTAGTGGTCTTGCCGGCTCCGGATGGGCCAAATAGCACCAGTACCTCTCCGGGCCGGACATCCCAGTCGGCCTCTAAAGTGAAGCTGCCAGCGTTGCAGGTTACCCAACCCGTGGTCATACTTCCTCGTCAGGCCCAGGTCATGCGCGGCCCTGCCAATGCTGGCGGGCCGCCAACCCCAAGGCAGCCAAGACCATCACGGCGCCGGCCATCAGCAGAAGGGATAGCACCAAAGCGGTGTCTAAGTCGCCTTCCATCGCCGTCATGATGGCCAAGGGCATTGTCTGGGTCTTGCCGGTGAGATTGCCGGCGAACATTATAGTGGCCCCAAACTCCGAGATAGCCCGGGCCCAAGCGATGGCCAGACCGGTGAGGATGGATGGCATCGCTAGGGGGAGGGTCAGCCGCCAGAAAGTCCACCACGGTGACACCCCCAAGGTCTTGGACACATCCTCGTGGTCCAAGGAGACCGATTGGAAGCCCAGCTTGGCGGAGCGGACGTAGAACGGCGAGGCTACGAATACTTGGGCGAAGATCACGGCGGCAGTGGTGAAAGGCAGCAAAATGCCGGCATCCTCCAACACCGGGCCGAGAATGCCCCGGCGCCCAAAGGCCATCAACATCGCCACCCCGGCTACCACCGGGGGTATCACCAGCGGCAGCTCTACCAGGCTGTCGACCACCCGCAATAACGGTGAGTGGCTTCGGGCCAAAAGGTAAGCAAAGGGGGTGCCCACCAACACCACTATCGCCATGCTGATGAGGCTAGTGACCGCAGACAGGGTCAAAGCGGTGACGGCCAACTCGCTGGTGAGACTCGAAAAAAAGCTTTCCTGTTGACTCGCTCGGACCAGAAGCGCCGCTATGGGTAACCCGATGAAGGCGACATACAGCGCCGCCGCCGCGCTTCCGAAGCTGCCGCTAAAACCTAGGTCTCTGGGTATCGCCCGCCTCAAGACCCAAGCCAAGTTAGCCGCCTTTTGCCGGTGTCAGTGGCTGGCGCCGGGGATACCCTTGGGCTTTGTTTGACGAGCGCAGCCCCGGAGCCGGCCGGGCGCCGCGAGTTGCCCAGGTTAGAGGAAGGCCCGAAGCCGTAACGGCCCAGGATGGCTTGTCCCTCGGACGAGGTAACAAAATCAATAAAACCATCGGCTGCTGTTGGATTTGCTGCTTCTTTTAGGGTGACGATGGGATATTTGGCGACCACGTTGGACTGTGCCGGGACCGGAATTACGGCTAGGCCCGGGGCTGCCGACACATCGGACACGTACACAAACCCGGCGTCTACCTCTCCTAAGGAGACCTTTTGGAGCACATTGCGCACGTTCGGCTCTAGGGACACAATATTCTCCGTTACCCCGGACAACCATTCCGGCCCAAAGCCGGGCTCGCTGGCCAGGCTCGCGATGGCTTCTCTAGTGTAGGCTCCGGCGGGTACTTCGGGCTGAGCCAAGGCCAGCTTGACGCCCTGACCGGCCAGGTCTTGGAGGGACCGGACTATCTGTCCGGGAGCTTCCCCGCTCCCAGCCCCCGCAGGGGTCCCGGAATGGGTGGGTCCCTTCGTCTCCGGACGGAAGGCAACCGCAACCAACGAATTGCTGGCAAAGTAAATGGCTTCGCCAGCCAAAAGTCCGGACCCTTTTGCCAGGTCCATTTGGTACTCGTCGGCGGAGGCAAACACGTCGGCTTGAGCGCCGTGTTCCAACTGGACCCGCAAACGCTGGCTGCCGGAAAAGTTTAGCGCTACGGCGACGTTCGGGTTGGCCCTTTCATAGTCCCTTGCAATTTCGGTAAAGGCTTCAGTGAGGGATGACGCCGCGAATACCGTCAATGACGTCTGCCCCTCGGCTGGGCCTGGGGAAGTGCACGCCGCTGGCATTGCCAGCACCAGTACTACCAATGCCAGCAAGGCCCTAGTCCTAGCGGTCTCATGGCAAGTTTTTTTGCCCCGGCTTCGGCCTTGCCCCTGGTTGCCTGAGTTTGATCTCAGAAGACTCACTGTCACGGAAGCCGTATCCAAAGCTAAAGGCAAAACTCAAGGGCGTATAAAGCTAGTTGATTGTAAAGTATACTTGTATTTCTGACAAGTTAAATGTACTCTACGTTAGTGACTAATCTACGGAACCATTTAAAACGCCATCGCCTGAATGCCGGGCTGTCTCAAGGAGACCTGGCAAACCTGGCCGGCATCAGCCGCCAAGCCTACTCGGCCGTGGAGTCGGGTAAGGCCGGACCCTCTACGGAAGTGGCCCTGCGATTGGCAAAGTGCCTGGGTACTGGAGTGGACTCTCTATTTTCCTTGGCAGATGGTGAGCCTGAGGCGACCGAGGCCGAGTTGGTGGGAACAGCAGCGGACTTAGCGGAAGTAACATCGGACTTCCCCCGCCGGACCAGGCTTTGGCGGGTGGGCCGCCGTCTTTTGGCCCGGCCGGTTTCCGGAGTAATGGCGGCACGGCACTCTCTGGTGGATGCCGAAGGGGTGATTCTGCCGGAGATGCCAACGGGCAATCGGGTGGCGGTCCGGGCATTCGACGATGCGGAGTTACGTACTCCCGCGCTGGCCATGCTGGGCTGCGACCCGGCGGCGGCGTTATTGGAGTTGGGGTTGGGCCGCTATGGAGTAAGGCTGATATCCATCGAGGAAGGCAGCCGCATGGCCCTCAGCGGCCTGGCTTCCGGCGAAGCCCATATCGCCGGTTGCCACTTGAAGGATGAGGATAGCGGCGTCTACAACCATTCATGGGTGAGCCGCCTAGTCCCATTTCCTTGCACCCTGGTAACCTTCGCGGCGTGGCAGCAGGGCCTGATGGTGACGCCGGGGAACCCAAAGGGCATTACCGGGGTACGGGACCTAATGAATCCGGAGATTGCTATCATCAACCGAGAACCGGGATCGGGAAGCCGGTCGTTACTGGACCGGCTTTTGCGGCGCCACGATATTCCGCCCTCGGCGATAGCCGGTTACGAGCGAGAGGCTGGCGGCCACTTGGCTGTCGCTAGGGCCATCGCCTTGGGCCAGGCCGACGCTGGTGTTGGTGTGCAAGCCGCAGCAACCGCGTTGGAGTTGGGGTTCGTCCCTTTGGAGGAAGAACGGTACGACCTGGTGATTCCCGACCATTTCTTGGACGAACCGGGTGTGCAAGCGTTATTGGACCTGATGCGGCAGCCGGGCCTGCGCCGCCGGGTAGAGGCCTTGGGGGGATATGACGCCTCCGGCATGGGGTCTCCCGCCGCTGCTGCCTAGGAGCGGCGAAGCATTGACGAAGGCCGTAATCTGCGGTCTAATGAGGCCGCGCGGGACCAATTTCCGGGAATCGGACTATCTCGACAGGTCTTAACTCAGTCCAAGCAGGGAGGTAGATAAGTCATGGCACTGGTACGATGCATCATGGAGATGGGAATGGGGGTCGATGTTCACGGCCGGGACTATACCTCGGCTGCGACCCGGGCTGTCTTTGACGCTATACATCACAGCAGCTTGGGTTTCCAGCGCTTGTTGGGCAAGACTGCTGACGATATGCAGGTCGATGTCACTATCGGGGTGCCCAACCCGGACGCGGTGGACAGCGAAGCGGTGGCTGCGGTGCTGCCTCACGGGACTGCTCATGTGAAATCCGTCCTAGGCGGGTTGGAAGTGCCCAACGAGGACGGCAGCGATGCCATGGTTATCGCCAATGCCGCCGTCATCGTTAGCTTTGACGACGGTAACTGACGGCCTTAACCCCTCCCTTGCAGTGGGAATCGGCCAGACAAGCGAAACTATGTGGCCGGGACTGTTAACGCTACTGATTTCAAGCATATACTTACGAGGAAAGACCAATGCCGATTATCGACATAAATGCCATTCCGATGCCGCCACCCGAGGATGGGCGCAGCGCTCGCCGTTTCGTGAACGCGGAAGCCGGCGCGGCCAACTTGACCGTAGGCGAACTGGTGATGCAAGACGGTGCGGCTTTACGCTTGCACACCCATACCACCGACGAGGCGATCTACCTCTTGGAGGGGCAGGTGGAAATGGTGGTGGGAGACGAAAGCCGGGTTGTGACCCCGGGCCATACGTTGCTGGCCCCGCCGGGTACGCCTCACCGTTTGGTGAATAACACCGGCGCCCCCGCCCGCATGTACACTATCTTTCCCACCGACAACCCTCAGACGGAGTACGTAGACTAAAGCCAAAATACTCTTAGGACTGCCCAGAAGAAAACCCCGATAATCTCGGGGTTTTCTTCTTTAGGCCAAGAGCCATGTCTCGAAGCCTACTGGTGATAAGCCAAACACATCCACCGAACCACTAGGTCTCGACTCAAGACCGGTAAAGGTCGTTTGTCGTTAGGAGTGTAAGGCGGTAGGTATTACTGGCGGGTGGTCTTTATCGCGCCCTTGATGTTGTTGACCAGTTCACCCGCATCTACGTCGTGAACCGAGCTCATGTGATGCGACATATCGTCGACGACTTCCTGCTCCGTGTCCGCTTTGGCCATGTAGCGGCAGCCCTCTCCCGATTCATTCAGGGCTAGGGATAGGAGTGCGTTACACCGCGCATATTTCACCATGACTCTTATCTCCTCCATAAGGCCAGGGCTCCTAATTCACCCCGGCGTCTGATGATAGCTACAATTATACGCCATTCCAGCCAACCTAGCACAAGTATACTTGGCAGGGATGTTGAAACGGTCTACGTGGTTTAGTTTGTTAGTCCTCTCCCTCGGGGGCGCCCCAGCCACCTCCACCCGGCGTCCGCATACTCAAGACGTCGCCGGCTTCCACGTCAAGTAACTCTTTACCGGCTAGCTGCACCTCTTCGTAACCGCTTCGCAGCAGCACGTTTTCTCCCGTTTGCCCGTGGTGCCCGCCGTGATAGCCCGGCGGGGGAAGTTTGCGCCGTTCCGACATGAGAGTAACCCGGGCCGGGGACAAAAACTCCACTTCTCTGATGAGACCGTCCCCTCCCCGGTACTTGCCGGCTCCACCCGACCCCCGGCGAAGTGCATACCGTCTTAAGCGCAGGGGGAAGGCGAACTCCATCGCTTCGATGGGGGTGTTCATGGTGTTGGTCATGTGAGTGTGGATCCCGGAGATGCCGTCCTTAGTGGGCCGGGCCCCCATGCCGCCACCGATGGTCTCATAGTAAACGAAGGGCTTCTCTCGTACCGGGTCGTGGCCGCCGATGATCATGTTGTTCATGGTGCCCTGGCTGGCCGCCGGGATAAACTCGGGCAGAGCTTGGGCCATTGCTGCCAGCAGGACGTCGGTAATGCGCTGGGAGGTCTCCACGTTGCCGCCCGCCACGCCCCGCTGGGGCTGCGGGTTTACCAGGGTACCTTCGGGGGTGATGATCTGCACTGGCCGCAGGCAGCCTTGGTTGGCCGGCGCATCGTCTCCCACCAAGCAGCGCACCACGTAGAGACAAGCGGAAACGGTTACTGCTTGCGGCGCGTTGATGCAACCCGGTCTTTGGGGAGACGTGCCGGTAAAGTCAAGGGTAAGCTCGTCGTCTTTAACCGTCACCGCAACCGCAATCGGCACCAGTTGCTCGGTCAGACCGTCGTCGTCCATATAATCGGTGACCCGGTAGACACCGTCGGGAATGCGCTGTATCGCTTGGCGGGTGACCCGTTCCGAGTAGTCCAAAAGGGCCGACATGTGCTCCAGAGTGTCTGTTAGGCCGTAGCGTTCCATCACTTGCTGGAGCCGCGTTTCCCCCACGCGAATCGACGCTATCTGGGCCGCCAAGTCTCCCTTGCGTTCTTCGGGGGTCCGGGAGTTGCGGCAAATGAGGCTGATAATTTCCTGGTTGATCCGCCCGCCCCGGGCCAGCTTGATCGGAGGAATAATGGTGCCTTCTTGGTACAACTCGGTGGATAGGGGCAGCGAGCCGGGGGTCATGCCGCCAACGTCGGCGTGGTGTCCCCGGTCGGCCACGAACCCGGCCAAGCGCTTGGCGCCGTCTTCCTCGACGTACACCGGCGCTACCAAAGTGATGTCCGGCAAGTGGGTCCCGCCCAGATACGGGTCGTTGAGGATTATGATGTCTCCTGGCCGAAGGGCGTTAGGAAATACTTCCAGCGCCGCGCGTACCGAAGCGGGCATGGCGCCCAGATGGACCGGCACGTGGGCGGCTTGGGCCACCATGTTGCCCTCGGGGTCAAAGACGGCGCAGGAGAAGTCGCGGCGTTCTTTGATGTTGGGGGAGTAAGAGGTCCGTTGCAGGGCCACCCCCATCTCTTCGGCCACCGACACGAACAAGTTTTTGAACACTTCCAGGCTGATTGGGTCTACCGGCATTGCTTACCTCGCCTCAGCGTATCGGGCGCTAATTGACATCGGCCAGTAAATCTCTTATTGGGTCCCCGGCCTCGGGCTGGACCAAGTAGAAGTACTCGGTGGACATAATCTCGTCAATGAATTCCTCGGGCAGTTGAGCGAAGGCCCCGTTGGGGTCAATCTGGGTGCGGTGGCAGTTGACCGATTCCTTCTTTACATCCAAGAACTCGTCGATTTGCTTGACCGTGGTCACTTCATCGTCGGGAGTACCCATGAGGTTAACGTCGTCGCCGCCGAAGGGCGGCTTGATGCCCAAGTCGAGCATCTTGCGCCACATCCGCTGGAAAGTGCTTCTGGGGAAGCACAGATAATAGAGCAGTGGCGCGGCCGGATAGCGCGTTACGGCGTCGATGGTGTGGCGAGAAATGGTAATGTGGTCGGGGTGTCCATAGCCGCCGGTGGGATCGTGGGTGATGACCAGGTCCGGCCGGACTTCATTCGCGATGCTGAGGATTTGCTGTACCACAGCCTCCGGCGGGGCTTGATACAGGCAACCGGGGTTTTCGTTATCCTCCGTGCCAGCCATCCCGGAATCGCGGTAATCAAGAAAACGGACGCTAGCCACTCCGGTAACCGCCATGGCGTCGCGAAGTTCCTGTTGCCGCACCTGTCCCAGGGTCTCGGGAGTTGCCAACCCCGGGTCGCTGATTTGGCCGACATCGCCGTTGGTGGCGCAGGCGACGATTACCCGATGACCTCGCCGGACCAGCATCGCCAAGGTCCCACCGGCGCCGAACCCTTCATCATCGGGATGAGCAAACACGGCCAGAATTGTAAGGGTCATCCTGCTAGACCTGCCGACTCGGGTCCAACTGCTTGTATTGACCTGCAAGTATCTGTTCGAATGCGGATTGGACCTCTTGACGTTCGTCCAAACTAAGGCCCTCGGGCAGGTTCCGCAGGGCCTCCTCGATCACCATTGGGTAGGCCACCAGACCGACGTGATCGGCTTCGATGCCCACCAATGCTCCATCGGCGCCGAAGTCCAATACAATTCCTGATACCACTTCCAGTGAATCCACACTGCTAGCGTCCGCCAAGTCAATGTACAAGGAATCTGTTTCAGGATAATAATGAAACTGCATCAGATTAACCTCTGAAACCACGGTCCGGAAATGCCGTGTGAACGGTTTCCCCATCTGCCAGAGTGACTACTTTAAGGTATTTTCACAACCCAATTATATAGGCCCAATAGTATCGCGTCCCTACTCAGGCTCCAAGACCAGGTTGCCGAAGGGGTCGACGGCGCCCGCCCAGCCGGTCGGGACCACCGTGGTGGTGTCCATCTGGATAATCAGGGCGGGGCCGGCAATCTCATTGCCAGCGGCTAGCTGCTCCCGAAGGTACAACGACGTGGTCTTGGCACCGTCCCGAAAGACGACCTCCGCCTCTCCAACCCGGGCCGCCGAGGGATCGGCCTCCCCGACCGCTTGAGGCTCCAACTGAGGTTTCTCCACCTCCAAGTCCATCTTGAGCCGAAGGTTCACTATCTCCACCGGCTCGTTGCGGTCGGCGTAGCCAAACCTTTGCAGGTGGGCCCGGTAGAAGCTTTCGCCGATGGTGCGGGCTAGGTTGTCTCTGGCCCGGCCCGGCCGAGAAGTTGGATAGTCCACCGTTAACTCAAAGGACTGGCCCACGTAGCGGACGTCCAGGAAGCGGCGGGAAGACATTCCGTCGGCTGGCAGGCCCTCCTCAAGCAACTCTTGCCGGGCCAGCCCTTCCATGCCGTGGAACTCCTCCTCCAAGCGGGCCCGGTCTAGGTCAGGTCCCCGGAGCATAACGGTCCGCGAATAGTCTTTAACGATGTCGGCGATGGCGACGCCCAAGGCCGAAAGGATTCCTGGCCGGGTGGGCACCAATACCCGGGGAATCCTTAGCTCTTGGGCCAACTCGCAACCGTGCACCGGTCCGGCCCCGCCAAATGGCACCAGGGTAAACCGCCTGGGGTCGTAGCCCCGTTCCAAGGAAATGGCGCGAATGGCCCGCTCCATGTTGGCGTTCACTACCCGGTTGATGCCCAGCGCCGTTTCCGGAACGCTAAGGCCAACCTGTTCCGCCAGTGACCTCATCAACCTGTCGGCCCGCTCCTGGTCCAAAGTTAAGCGGCCGCCCAAGAAACGGTCTGGCAGCAGGCGGCCCAGCAACAAATCGGCGTCGGTCACTGTGAGTTGGTCACCCCGGCCGTAACAAGCGGGCCCGGGATCTGCGCCCGCCGACTGGGGTCCAACCACCAAGGCGCCGCCGGAGTCGACCCGGGCGATGGAACCGCCGCCCGCCCCCACCGTATGGATCTCGATCATGGGAACACTGATGGGGTGGCCGCCAACGTTGGAGGTGTTAGTCTCCTTGATGGTCCCCGGACATAGGGAAACGTCGGTGGAGGTCCCTCCCATGTCTAGGGTGATGATGTCGGAGTATCCCGCTTGCACTGCGGTATAGAATGCACCTACCACACCGCCGGCCGGTCCGCTGAGAATAGTCCGCACCGGCTGTTCGGAAGCCAGACCGGCGGTAATGCTGCCCCCAGACGATTGCATGACTCGCAGGCCGTGGCCTAGAGAATCTTCCAACTCGCCCAGATAACGGCTCATCACCTGCCCCACGTAGGAGTTGACCACCACCGTGCTGGTCCGCTCGTATTCCCGAAACTCGGGCAGGACGCGGCTGGAAATAGACACGAAGGGCCGCCGGGAAAGCCTTTGCAAGGCGTTCAAGACCGTCTCTTCGTGGGCGGGGTTCAAAAACGAGAACAGGAGGGAGACCGCGACGGCCTCCACTTGGGCTTCTTCAAGCAACGCTACCAGGGCATCGAGGGACGACGGCGTAAGGTCTTGGATGATTGCCCCGGTATGGTCGACTCGCTCCGGGAGCCCGAATCGCAATTCCCAAGGGGCTAACGCGGGAGCGCGGTCGATGTTCAGGTTGTACAGCTCGGCGCGGGCTTGGCGCCCAATCTCCAGCACGTCCTCGAAGCCGAGAGTGGCAATGAGCGCTGTGCGGGCGCCCTTGCCTTCCAGTAAAGCGTTGGTGGCCACGGTAGACCCGTGAACGTAGTCTGCTTCTGCGACCCCGGTTTCCGACACTCCTTGGAGGATGCCCCGTGACGGGTCGTCGGGGGTGGAGGGCAGCTTGTGGACCTTAAGGCGGCCGTCTTCGAGGATTGCAATGTCGGTAAAGGTTCCGCCGACGTCGATGCCAACGACGGTTTGAGCCATAGCGTCTGATTGCCTCAATAGAGTTAAGTTAATGCCTGTGATTATATCCGCCTTTACTGATACGTGAATAAGTTTTTAAACTATCCCCTCCCCCGTCGTTCCGGCGAAGGCCGGAATCCAGGACCGTTCTCCGCCAGCTGCGTTCTTTGTCCTCAGAATTTCTGGATTCCGGCTCAAGGCCGGAAAGACGAGGACTGGTTTAGGTAATCGTTCACGTATCAGTAATGTGGACGGCCCTTCGACAAGCTCAAGGTGAGCGGCAATGCCTGCCCTGAGCTTGTCGAAGGGAGGCTTAGGGCCGAAAACTAAAAGACCCTGCTGTTTTTTTGGTCAGTCGGCCAGCCCGATGCGCAAGCGTTTGTTGATACGCCCCTTGCTCTCGTGACCGACTACCTTGATGATTCCTACTTCCCGGGTATTGGCGACATGGGTCCCGCCATCGGCCTGTAAGTCGAGGCCGTGGATGTCGATGGTTCTGACTTCATGGATGTTCGAGGGCAGCAAGTTGATCTTGGTGCGGATTAGGTCTGGAATAGCCTCGGCTTCAACTCGCGTCAAATTGCCCACCATCACGGGGCGGGCCGCCGATACCTCGGCGTTGATCTTCTCCTCAATTTCCTCGGCGAACCGGGCGCTCATTTGCTCCAGTTCAAAGTCCATGCGGGCCTCTCCAGGGTGCATATCACCGCCGGTGACTTGGGCGCCGTAGTCCCGCCATACCACGCCGCACAGTATGTGCAGGGCGGTGTGGGTGCGCATCAGACGGTACCGGCGCTCCCAATCGATCTTACCGGTGACGTTGGAGCCAACAGGAGGCGGAGCGCCTTTCAATTGATGGATGATTTCCCCTTCCGAGCGGCCTACTTTGGTAACGGAGTATTCTAGGTCCTGGTAGACCAAAACGCCGGTATCCGGGGGTTGTCCACCGCCGCCGGTATAGAAAGCGGTACGGTCCAGAGCTACGCCCTCCGGCCCCGATTTGGTGATGGCAGCTTGGAACTCTTTCAGATAGCTGTCAGCGTGAAATAGAAGTTCCGTCATGGGTCCTCTCTGCTAAACTAGCCCCGGTGAGCGGCCGAGTTTATAGTCGTCCCTTAAAGCTCCGCTCACGACTGCACTTCTGGCTGACCCGATACTAAGCGGGCATCGGCATCTTCTGGCGGCGCTGCCGGGTAGTATAGCAGATGCGGCCCCGGATTTTGACCGCCGGCAGCGGCCACCTTTCCGGCCTCGCTGGCGGGCCACACTGCCTGGAATAGACCAAGGATAAAGTTGTTTTTGCGAGGCCATGAAGCCATAATGACATATAGTGCTCCAAATTTACCTCCCCAGCCAAGTCACTGCGCCTCGTTGACCGGACTTAACTTCAACCATTGATTAGGTGACCCCAGATGAAAGTTTCATGTCTACAGGAGAACCTTAGCCGCGGGCTCGCCGTCGTCGGAAGGGCAGTCGCGACACGGGCTACTCTGCCGGTAACCCAGAACGTGTTGCTCAGCGTTGATCAATCGATGCTAAAGCTATCGGCGACCAACCTGGAGGTGGCGATCACCACTTGGACCGGAGCGATGATTGAGGAAGAGGGCACCATCACCGTCCCGGCCCGCTTGTTGACCGAGTTCGTTAGCTCCTTGCCCAACGACAAAATCGACCTGGAGGTGCAACCCGGCAGCGGGGTATTGCAGCTATCTTGCGCCCGCTCCCAAGCCAATATACACGGCACCGACGCCAGCGAATTCCCGCCCATACCAACGGTGGAGGACGGCGTCTCCGCTCGGATAGACCCGTTGGTATTGAAGTCGGCCATCGCCCGGGTAGCTTTAGCTGCGGCCACCGAAGAGTCTCGGCCGGTCTTGACGGGCGTGGAAATGAAGATCGAGGGCGACCGGTTCAGCCTGGCAGCGTCCGACGGGTTCCGTCTGGCGGTGCATCACGGCACGCTGGCGTCGCCGGTGGAGTCGGAGATCAAGGTCATCATTCCGGCCCGAACGCTAAATGAGCTTAACCGGTTGTTGGGTGATCAGGAAGAACCGGTGGATATCATGATGACCCCGGCCAAAAGTCAGGTGATGTTCCGGGTCCACGGCGGAGAGATGGTGGAAGTGGTGTCTCAACTGCTTCAAGGCGCTTTCCCCAATTACCAGCAGCTAATTCCCGAACGCCACGACACCAGAGCAGTCCTGGACTTGCCGGCGCTGCTGCGGGCGGTGCGGACTGCGGCTATATTCGCTAGGGACGGAAGCAACATCATTCGGCTTGAGCTGGTGCCCAGCAACGGCGGGGTCAGCCAGGGAAAAATCGTCATATCGGCCCGCTCTGAGGAAGTAGGCGACAACCAGGATGAGGTGGACGCCGACGGTATCGAGGGCGATGAGAGCAAGATCGCGTTCAACAGCCGGTACTTGCTAGACGTGCTTTCCGTCTTGGAACGCGGCAAGCTAGCCTTGGAGACCACATCGTCCTCCAGCCCCGGAGTCTTCAAGCCTACCGACTCGGAGGACTACATCCACGTGGTCATGCCCATGTTCGTGCAGTGGTAGTTATATTGAGGAGGAAAATACCGTGTCACGCGCCCGCGAACTGTTTCGGGAAGTGTTGGCCCGGCCCACCTGGACCCTAGCGGCCAATATCTTCGACCCTCTATCCGCTCGCATCGCCCAAATGTTGGAGTACGAAGTCTGTGTACTTTCGGGCTCCGTGGGCAAAGTGGCCAACTTGGCTGTCCCGGACTTGGTCCTTTCCAACATGTCCGACGTTGTCGACCACTGCCGCCGCATTACCCGCATGGGCGACATTAGCTTGATGGTGGACGCCGAGGACGGCTTCGGCAACGCGGTCAACGTGGTCCGCACCGTGCGGGAGATGGAGGCTGCGGGGGTCGCCGGCATAGAAATCGAGGACAATTTCGTGCCGAGACGTTTCAATGTGGCCGACCCGGGGCTGGTTTCTACCGAAGAGCAGGTGGGAAAGTTGGAAGCAGCGGTGGCGGCCCGTACCGATCCCACCACGGTGATAGTGGCCCGCTCGGCGGCTTTGGGACTATGTCCCTTGGATGAGGCCCTCCGGCGGATTGAGGCTTACTCCCAGACCGGGGCCGAGGCGCTAATGCTGACGGGGTCCCGCAGCCGGGAGCAACTAGAAGCGGTGCGCCAAGCGACACCGTTGCCGCTGTGCGTATTGAACCCGCCCGCCGATGCCCGGAACGACTCCGCCTTCTTGGCCGCCAACGGGGTGCGGATTCTGATGCTGGGGAACCCCACCTTTGCCGTGGCGGTCCAAGCCATTCACGACAGCCTGAAACACCTGAAAGACGGCGGGGCCTTGGAAGACCTGAGTGACCGGCAAGCCTCTCCGGAACTATTGCGTGCGGTCAATCGCACCGACGAGTTCATCGCCCTGCAGGAGCAATACCTGCGCTAACTGGGCGGGCAACGTCTCGGTGTTCAACGCCTGCGTCCATTAGGAAGAACGCAAAGGTTACTCCAACAAGACCTTGACCTTGTCCAAGACTTCACCCACTACCTGTGGCGTGGCCTCGCACTCGAATCGAGCGCCTCTTGAACGCCAGTCCAGGTTCTTGATCTGGTCGGCCAAGACTACTCCTGTGACCGCGCTTGCGGAGGGCAGATGCACCTCAAAAGGGTACCCTTTGACTCTGGATGTGATGGGGCAGAAGAGTGCCAGGCTGGTCTTTTCGTTATAAGTCTTGGGAGAAAGCACCAAGGCAGGACGGTACCCTTCCTGCTCGTGGCCGGCCTGGGGTGTAAAACTCAGCCAGACAATGTCCCCTCGACTAGGGACATATTGCCTAGCTACCATTCTTCGTAGCCTTGAGCCGGTCCGGAATTCTGTTCGGCATGAAGATTCTCGGGTGTTACTTGAGCCAATAAGCTGGCCAGGGCATAGGTCCTTTTGCGCAGCACAACCTCTTCGCCGCGTTGTACAATCTCGATAGCGGAACCTTCCCGAACGCCCCATTGCTCAGCGATGGGCTTGGGAATCCGGACTGCCAAGCTAGTTCCCCATTTGGAAACGTGCGATTTTGCACCCATAAAGGGACCTCCGATGTATCTATATTATAGATACATCGAGTAGTTCCAAGCAACCTTGCAATCAGCCGCACCGACGAATTCATCGCCCTGCAGGAGCAGTACCTCCGCTGATTTGCCGGGTAGGGCGAGCACCGTGTCGTCTCTTCAACAGGCCAAAGGCAAGCTCTAAGGTTAGCACAATGCCCTTGACCGGACCGCGATCTGTCTTGCTTATAGTGGACGAATCGCGGATTTCGTACCACAATATATCCCACATCCCAAGGTAAATCCAGGACCGGACGAGGCCATGAACCAGAATATCCTTGTTCCCCATGTGTACGGCGCTAACCCATTAGACCGGGGCGAGCGGGAACGCCGCGACGAGGAGTGGATATCCCGCGCCGCAGTGGACCCCTCCTCTAAGCTGTTGCCCATGCTGGACTTGAACGTGCCCATTGCCCCGGCGCCCGCCCACGGACTCACTTGGCTCAACCCCGGCGACCTGCAACGGTTGGGCGTTGAAGCCACCCCCGTATTCCTGGGCCTGTTGGATGGAGCCGCCCACTTCGTTGTCGACATCACGGGCAACGAGCAAGCCGCAGCCCAACTTCAAGACCGGGGGCTACTCAGTTTCGAAGATGCCAGAGCGGCCACTGAGTACGTAAGCGGTCCCGACTCGGGAATCATTGCCCAGGCCCGGGCCCAATTAAGCTGGCATAACCGCCACGGGTTTTGCTCGGTGTGCGGTCATCCCTCCTACATCGCCCGCGGCGGCCAAGTCCGTCGTTGTCCCGAGTGCAATACCGAGCACTATCCAAGGACTGATCCGGTGGTCATCACGGTGGTTTCCGACGGTGACCGCTGCTTGCTGGGCCAGTCCCGGGGCCGGTTGGTGCAGATGAGGAGGTACTCCGCCCTCGCCGGGTTTATGGACCAAGGGGAGTCCATCGAAGAGGCCGTGGCCCGAGAGGTAATGGAGGAGGCCGGCATCCGGGTAGGGGCGGTGCATTACCACTCATCCCAGCCCTGGCCGTTCCCATCGTCCTTGATGATCGGGTGCCATGCCGATGCCGCGACCACCGAGATCGCTTTCGACGATGAAGAGATGGCTGACGTCCGCTGGTTTGAGCGGGAAGAGGTCATCCTTGCCTTGGAAGAAAAGAGTGATGTTTTAGCCATCCCCGGCTCCATGGCCATCGCCTATCATATAATCAGGGCCTGGGCTTATGGCGAGGCGGGGTGACCAAGCCTTTTCATTCTTGGTGAAAACCGGAAGCCGCCCTCCGGCAGATGTTATTCTGAGCCGCTTTGCGGCGAAGAATCTAAAATTCTTGGCGGTTAAACCGTTCTCCCGGCAAGGATTTTAGACCCCTCGCTCCGCTCGGGGTGACAATGAAAAGACCCTGCCGGGGTGACAGCGTGGGGTCACGGCAGCCTGAATTTCCTGATACACTAGATGTAAGCTCTTAACAACCCCCGGTCGCTGGATTCCCTGGTCTAAACTCCTTTCTTGATTCATGCCGAGGACAGTCAGTGGATGTTCTATGCCCTGAAACCGGGGATGATGTAGCGGGACCTCATAAGTTTGGGGATTTATTGAACGGAGTGACGGACCAAAGAGACGAACATGAGTAACGATAACGACGCTATCTTTACCCAAAACTTGGTGCGCGACTTTGGCCCGGTAAGGGCCGTCGACGGGATTGACCTGAGGGTGCACCGCGGAGAGGTCTACGGATTCCTTGGTCCGAACGGGGCTGGCAAGACTACTGTTATACGGGTCCTCATCACCTTGCTGGCGCCGACCGAAGGGCAGATTCAGGTTGCCGGGTACGATGTGATTCGGGAGCCAACCGAGGTGCGTCTCCGCATCGGAGCAGCCCAACAAGAGGCAGCACTGGATAACAAGCAGACCGGCCGGGAACTCTTGCGCCTTCAGGGCAAGCTATACGGCCTATCGTCAAAGCAGGTGGACCAACGAATCAGCGACCTCTCCGGTCTGGTGGATATTGGCGATGCCATGGACCGGATGATCAGCACCTACTCGGGTGGCATGAAGCGCCGCGTCGATCTGGCGGCGGCCCTGATCCACAACCCGGTCGTCCTGTTCCTCGACGAGCCCACGACCGGGCTCGATCCGATTAGCCGGTCTCGCATCTGGGAAGAGGTCCGCAACATCAATCGCGAGTTGGGGATGACCATTTTCCTTACCACCCAATACCTGGAGGAAGCCGACGCCTTGGCCCACCGGGTCGGAATTATCGATCGGGGCGTATTGGCCGCCGAGGGCACTCCCGCCGACTTGAAACGGGCCCGCGGTTCGGACCTAATCGTGGTCAAGCTTGACGGGGAAGCGCCGGGCGCGGCTGAGGCTCTAATGGGCATTCCTCAGGTGGCCCATGTGGACTCCCGCGGCCAAGAGCTGACCGTCAGCGTCGCCAACGGGGCCGCTTTGATCAGCAGTGTCGCCCTGGCTTTAGCCCAGAGCAACATCGCCGTCCAAGAGTTGACCCTACGCACTCCAACGCTGGACGACGTTTTTCTGCAGGTGACCGGCGGGCGATTGCAGGACAGTGACAACGCCAGGTCCGGAGTAGCTGCCGGGACCGCCGATCACTGACCCGACCGGCTGATTAAATCGCGGACAGTAGCTAGAGGCAAGCAAGAATGACATCGGTACCCGTTATGACCACAACCTTGGCCCGAAAGGGAGGGTTCACCCGGGACACCGCCAGTGTTGCCCAGCGGGCATTACGCTCGGTGCTGCGGGACCCCGAGGTGACGATTTCGGCGCTGGTAATCCCCGTATTCATGTACATCATGATCGTGGGAGCGTTGGACGACGTGGCCCAAGGTATGCCCGGTCTCGATTACCGTGCCTTTCAGCTTCCGGTAGCTGTCCTCTTCGCCGTGACCGGGGTCTCTCGGGCCATCACTGTGGTAACCGATATCCAGAGCGGTTATTTTGATCGCCTGGTAATTTCGCCGGTAAACCGGCTGGCTTTGCTGCTAGGGCTGATGGTGGCTGACTTTGCTTTGGTTATTGCTCTCACGATACCGGTAGTTATCATGGGCTTCATCGCCGGTGTGGGCTTCGCCACGGGAATACCGGGCATCCTGGTTTTTATGTTCCTCAGCGGACTGTGGAGCCTGATATTCACCGGCTTCCCCTATGCCATCGCCCTCAAGACCGGAAATGCCGCTGCCGTCAACATGAGCTTTCTGCTGTTCTTCCCGTTCCTCTTTATGACGACCCTGTTCGTCCCGCAGGAAGCGATGACCGGATGGCTGGGCACTGCCGCCGACTACAACCCGGTTACCTATTTGTTGGCGGCCCTGCGTTCTCTGGTGTCCTCAGGCTGGGAACCGCTGGTCCTGGTCAAAGGACTGGCTGCCATACTGGGAGTGGGAGTTGTGAGCATCGGCCTGGCCTTGGCCGCCCTAAAAGGCCGGGCTACCCGCAAGTAGGGGGCGACTAATTGCCCGCTAGCTAAGCATGGTGGTGTAGCGGCCAAGGTTCACCTGGCTCAGGCGCCAAGACTCCCTGGGTTGGTTGCACGAAGAATCCTGCCGCGATGTCAGCGCCTCAGCCGCCGGTAAAGACACCCAATATAGCCAGTATCACAAGCACGATAATTATTGCGGCGACGCCCGCAAAGACGCACCCGAACCCGAATCCACAACCTCTTTGAAACCCTTCTCTCATTATCGTTAATGAGTCCCGGTGCGGTTAGGTGTACCGGGACCGGTTGATTTGATGCCTATGGACATGGGGCAGCGCAACGGGCGCGAAAACGGCGGCCCAAGCGGTCACTACTCGCCCCGGTCCGGGCGGCGGCGATGGTGGAATACGTCCGCCAGAGGTATGACAAGGCCGGGAAGCAGCGGAGTGGTCAGGGTAACGGCGGCGTCCAGCATGGCCCGTTGTTCGGCATACTCACCGCCGCGCAGCTCCAGCAGTGTGGCAGTGTCTCCACGGGGGTCGAAGGTCCAGTATTCCTGCACGCCCGCTTCGGCATAGAGCTGGCACTTGCGCACCAAGTCGCGGTTGCGATCGGAGGAAAGGATTTCGACCACGATGTTCGGCGCCCCTTCAATCATGCGATCGGTCACTGTGCCTGGGCTGCCTCGCAGAACGATAACCAGGTCGGGGGACAATAGGGTGCGGCGTTCCAGCGACAGGGCGACGATAACGTCGTGAAACACATCGGCAGGCGGCTCGTCGAATTCGTCAAGGTGCCGCTCAAAGTACCCCCCTATCCGCATTTGCAAAAATTGGTGTCCGGTCCGTGGCCGGGGCATTATGTACAACTCTCCCTCGTCCAGTTCCATCTTCCGCTTGTCGAACGTATCCGGCAATTCCAGGAACTCTTCGGTGGACAGCCGCGTCCCGATGCGCGGTTTCAGCGTCGCCATAGTTTACTCCGCATCCAACTCGGCCAGGATTCTCTCCAATCGGGGGTTGAGGATTTCCTTTCCTACATCACCTCGAATATGTCCGGGTTCTGCGTTCCCACCTCTGTCCCACCTTGCTGGATGACTCCGGGTATTCTCATAGTAGCAGACCGTTAGATTCAACGTGCTGTGAGTCCCGTAAGGGCACAATCAGGACCTTTCCATTGCCTACCCGGAGAGATGTCATTCCCGGTACACCCGGAGATTACTGATACGTGAATAAGTTTCTAAACTGTCCCCTCCCCTGTCTTTCCGGCGAAGGCCGGAATCCAGGACCGTTCTCCACCAGCCACGTTCTTTGTCCTCAGAATTTCTGGATTCCGGCTCAAGGCCGGAAAGACGAGGGCTGGTTTAGGTAATTGTTCACGCATCAGTAAGAGACGCGATTGCCCTGGGGGTAAGGCCATAGCGTTTGGGGGCTTACTGCCCGCTCTTTACCCAGTCGGCGCAACGTTCCCCGATCATTATGGTGGTGCAGTTGGTGTTGGCCCGGATTACGTTGGGCATGACCGAGGCGTCGGCGACTTTGATGTTTTCCAGCCCGTGAATGTTCAGGTGCTGGTCTACCACCGCCATCGGGTCGCTGGCCGGGCCCATCTTGCAGGTGCCGGAGGCATGAGTCGTGTTGAATACCGTTTTGCGCATCCACCGGTCTAGGGCCTCATCGCTGGCCATGTCCTCTTCAGTGGGCTGCAAGACCTTCTCCACTATCGGGCTGAACATGCCGTGCTCCAACAGCTTCATGGTGATGCGCACCGACTCCCGCAGCCGTTCCCGGTCGCGCTCCAACTCCAGGTAGTGGTAGTTTAGCGAGGGCTGGACGCTGGGGTCGTTGGCCGACAGCCGCACCTCGCCAGCGCCGTCCGCCAGTTCCAGCACGCAGTTGAAACGGACGCCCTCCGGGTTAAAGGGGTCGGCGCCGCCGATGGGGGACGAGAAGGAGGATGCGGTGATCTGCATGTCATTGCGGTCGGGAGAGCCGGTGGCGGTATAGCGCAGGCCGGTCTGGCTCCGGGGCGCCAGCGGGTCCTGCTCGTGGTCGTCGCGCACCTGGCAAATGATTGCTACGATGGGATGGTCGCGCAGGTTCTGGCCCACCCCCGGCAGCTCGTGGACCACCGGGATTCCCATCTCCCGCAGGTGGCCGGCCGGGCCGACGCCGGAGAGCATCAGCAGTTGGGGAGAGGCCATGGAGCCGGTGCTGAGGACGATCTGGCCCGCCTCTAGCTGGTAGACTTCGCCGCCGCTTTCCACCTCGACTCCCACGGCGGTTTTACCCTCGAACAGAATGCGGTGCACCATCACGTTGGCCCGCACCGTGAGGTTCAGGTGGTGACGCACCCCTCTCAGGAAGGTGAGGGCGGTGCTCATGCGCACGCCTTCAGGGTTGTTCATGGGAATGGGGCCCACGCCTCCGGAGTCGGGGGCGTTCATGTCATAGTCTTCCGGGTAGCCCGCTTCTCGCGCCGACTGGAAAAAGGCTTCTTGGAAGGGCAGCCAATCTTCCCGTTTGAACCGGCGCACCGGAATGGGGCCTTCAGAGCCGTGGAAGTCGTCAGTGATGTCCATGTCCGTTTCCATCTTACGGAAAAAGGGAAGGACGTTGATGAACGACCACTCGTCGTTGCCCTCGCCAGCCCAAGAGTCGTAGTCCTCCGGCACGCCGCGGAGCAACACTTGCCCGTTGATGGCGCTGGTGCCGCCGACCACCTTGCCGCGGGGCGCTGGAATCAGCTCCGTCTGGTCTGCCGAGCCCTGGGCCCACCAAGTCCAGTTGTGGGGAGCGCCTTGGGACGACGCGTCGGGCTTGTACCCGTACTTCAGGTCGTCGGGATAGTACTCGTAGTCCGGATAGTCCGGCCCAGCCTCCAGCAATAGCACCGAGCGGCTGGGATCTTCAGCCAACCGGGATGCCACCACGCAGCCTCCGGAACCAGCCCCGATTACGATGACGTCGTACTTCATCTGTCTAACTCCAATTTAGATTCACGGTAGTTTCTTTAGAGTCCTGCACCGCTTCCGGTCCTTGACAAGTAGCGTTCCCCAGCAATTGTAATCGGCATTCAGCGCAGGGCCTCCCCATCCTTGAAGCTCTGTCAGACCGCCTCATTTGGCATCGTCGTGTAGCTACGCACACTGCGCCTGGGTTCCCCACTGGTTACGGAGAGCTTAGGCCGCCAGCCGCCGGGCGTTGCGGGCTTTGGCGATTTCCAGCCCGGTCTCTTGAGGAGGAACGGCCAACAATTGAATGCGGTCCAGCCACTTGACGCTGGAGTGGCATTGGCGGCCCCGGGCTATCAACCGGGCCGGGCCGCCGTGTTCCGGCGGAAGCCACTCCCCGTTGAGGCGCAGCGCCACGATCACACCGGTGTCCAAAGCCTCGGCCAACGTCAGCCCTACGGTGTAGACGCCAGCGGCGAAAACTACGTACTCCGCCTCGTCAATGGGGTCCGCCAGGTTTAGCAGGGTAGAAACCGGAACGCCTTCCCATTGCTGGCCGGGGACCACCCAACCCTCCACGCAACGAAAATCGTCGGTCAGCTCTCCTTGAACGAGGCGCACCAAGTCGTTGCGGCCCAAGGTCAGCGGCTTGGAGACCAGGCCGTCAATCCGCAGACCTTCCCATTCGCCCTCGGCGGTTACATCCGGAAAGACCGGTAGTTGGTCCAAGACCTTGTCGCCTACCTCGCTCAATGCAACTCTCCAAAGGCCAACTCATCCTGCCGCGGCCCAGCGGCACGGACCGTCTCCGTCAACTCTGGGGAAATATTAACGTCCGTTGCGGGCGCTGTCCACAGCCAGGGATTAGGTCTGGTTGTTCCTGATAAGAAAAAACCGATTCAAGCTAGCGCCAGGAATGACCCTTGTTCATCACGGTGGAATGAGAGGAGGTCATCACAACGGTCTCGGAGCAGCGATTCAATCTCTAATGTGGAGCAGTTGCCGCGCCGAATCCAAACCACCTTTGGTGGATGTCCGAAGGTAAAGCTCATCTGCCGGAAATCAGAATCCTTCGTAACGATGGTGAGATCATGGTCTCTGGCGTAGGCCCAAACCACTGCGTCGTCGGCCGACCCGAGGCCAGCAGCCCTAACGTGGAGGGATTGGGGAAATAGGTCCTGGAGCGACTCAGTCAGCCGGGGAGACAAATTCTGGTCAAATAATAGCCTCATCGAGGCGGCAATGACACCAACCGCCTTTCCCGGTCGGCTGCGAACGCCAGGCAAGCGCGAATGTCTTCTACCGTCAGGTCCGGGAAGTCAGACAGGATTTCACCCTCCGTCATACCCGACGCCAGATACTCCAAGATGTCGTAGACAGTAATACGCAAGCCCCGAATGCACGGTTTGCCCCCTCGCTTTCCCGGCTCAATGGTAATGATCTTGGTGTAGTCTGGTGACATGGCTAAGGTCCTTAAATGGTGAGGCCAGTGTAACATATCGGACAGGGTTGCCCCGATGCACAGATGGCATCATGTCTATAACCACCCCGCCCCGAGCCTTCGGGCGACTCCCGCAGGCGCTGGCGGGATGGCTTGCGTTCTGGTATAACAGGCAGCGGACTGGCTCCTGAATCTTTATTGGGGACATTCCCGCGAGCATTCTGCGGGCTCGCTGGGAGCGGGAAATGGCCAAATCCACGCTTACGTTTGAATTGGGCGGGCAAATCGACATTGCGCGTCTGGAAGAAGGCATAAGTGTTTTCCGCCGGCTTGTCTCCGCCTTGACTTCCAGCGCCAAAGTAACCTGGATAGTCGAAGACTTGCAACCCGGCAGCGCTGTAGCCACCGTTCGCGGTGAAGCGGACGATTTGACCACAGTTGAAAAAATCGTTGACAAGTATGGGGAAATCAGAAAAGCGCTGGAGCGTCATGAAGCGCCGCGCTACGGCTCTCGGATAACGCAAGCCGCAGACGCAGTCAGAAACTTGGCGGCCTCGGTTGAGTATGTTCGGTTTGAGACGCCGGACGCCGACTACACGATTTACGGTAATGGAAAGGTCTTGAGTCAACCCGCCACCATGTCCGCCATAGGAGCGGTTACGGGCAGAGTGCAAACGCTGAGTAACCGGGCCGGCCTGCGGTTCAACCTGTACGAATCCATCTTTGATAAGGCGGTTTCCTGCTATCTGGCCCAAGGCCAGGAAGAACTAATGCGTGAAGCTTGGGACCGGCGAGCGAGGGTGAGCGGGCGGGTGTCGAGGGAAGTGGCAACATGGCGTCCAATAGCCATCCGGCAAATTGTGAAGGTTGAGGTATTGGAGGACGCCGCGCCCGGGTCATACCGGCTGGCCAGGGGCGCAGTTCCGTGGCAGGAAGGCGACTTACTCCCGGAAGAAGCCGTGCGCCGCTTGAGAGATGCCTGATACGCCACGGGCCATCTACTGGGATGCTTGTATTTTTCTCTCGTATGTAAACGAGATGGCAGGCCGTATGCCAATTCTGGATGCTTTGTTGGAAGAGAGCGCGCGGCTCGATCAAGCTATACACTTCGGCGCTTTCTTGCGTGGAAGTGGCGTTCTCTGCTTCAGAGCAAAAGCGAATGGCGTTAGATGAAGCTACCGAACAGAAAATCGACAGCCTCTGGACCGGACCGGGGGCCGTAGAACTTGTCGAGTACCACGACGGTATCGGGAGGGTGGCTAGAAGCCTGATGCGCCACGCAATTACCGTGAGTTGGAGTACCAAGCCTCCGGACGCGATTCACTTGGCGACCGCGCAGTGGCTTTCAACTGTGGGGTTAACCGTGGATGAGTTTCATACCTATGACAATAGCCTCGTGAAATACGGACCCATCGTTGGGTTCAGTATCATGGAACCGTACACCCCGCAACCCAGGATGCTCTAGCCTGACTCCCCCAACAACCGCCCCACCCCATCCTCCACCGCCGCGCCCTCCGGCGATTCCCGGAGCCACTTCCGCAACTCCCGCCTTGCTATCGTCACCGTCAGCCTGGCGCCCCGTTCTTGCCTTAACTGCTCCAACTGCCGGGCTGCTCCCTCGGCTGCCGCTTCGCCCGCTTCGGATATGGCCGCGTGTTGCGGGTTGGACGGGTTGTACTCCGGGATAGGCAGTTTCCATAAGTGCTTGTGCAGGTGGCGGGCGCCGAATTGGCCTTTGGGCATCAGCGGGGTTACTGCTTTATACATCGCAGCGCTATTGATGATGGCCAGCAGGTAATTGGCTTCTTGAACATCCTTGCAGGTAATCCAGAACAGAACGTTTTCAACCAGCGCTTCATCGTCGTGAAGTAACGCCGCCGTAGGCTCGCCTGCGCTGGTGTAGACTAACCGCACAGGGCGACCGCTCGAGTCCCGTTGCCATTCCAGTTGCGCCGACAGTTTGTGGATATAGTCTAACTGTCCCAATAAGTCTAACTTGTTCACTGGTTGCTTATGGACATCCCACAATCCGCTGACGGTTCGCCAACGCTCCCTCATTCTCCGTTCCAGTCCGCTTAAACGGACACCACCCACGCCATTGGCATCGGCTGGTAGTTGGGCATCACCGCGTTTGAAGGGCAGAATCGCTTTCAGGGGGTCGAGTGTCGCATAGGGAACTACGGTTTCGCCCATGTGAACATCAAAGGCGTGAGCTACTTCGATGGTCTGGCCGGTGATGGCAGTAACGTCCACACTGCGCCAAGGTTCTTTATCCTGGGAACCGCGCCGTGGATTGACAGTGATGGTCCGGCCCGCTTGGATGATGGCAGTGTTTTCGGTCTCGGTTATGAAGAATAAGCAGCGTGGGAAAATTGTGGCGCCATTGCGGGAGTAGCCAGCATAAGGAGACTCCCCGCCAGCCGAAGTATCGGTTATGCTAACCTTCTCCCGCCGCACGTCATCCGCGCCTGCCTTGCCGCGCCAGCGTTCCACGTTTCCGGCCAGGGGGCGGGCCGGGCTGATTACTCCGGCGCGTTGGGCGAAGATTACCGACGCCGGGACCGGGAAGAAAGTGTTGGGTTCGAGCCGTTCCAGGTCCCAGGCAGGTTTGAGGGTGAAGTCGGCGGCCAGCGTTATTCCGCCGCGCCGGGCTTGCCATCTCCCGGCCCGCCACTTGGCGTATTGGCCGGTTTGCAACGCGCTGTGAGGCATTACCATTCCGATGACGCCGCCGTCTTTCAGGTACAGGTCGGTGCAGCGGGTGAAGAACAGGCCCGCGACGTCCTGGTGGGTGGCGTACCTTCCCCCGGCCCAAATGCCGTATAGCTCCTTGCTCTGCCGCTCCAATTCGGTGCGGAGGGTGTCGGCAGTCTGGTTGTAATTTATCCAAGGCGGATTGCCGATGATCACGTCAACCTTCTTCCGGGCCAAGGCTACGGGCCGGACAAGGTTGCGGGTGTAGTAGGCCCAGATGTGGTCTCGGCCCTGAGCGTGGAGGGCCTGTATTTTGCCAATGGTCTCGGAGAGGGTCTGCCGTTCGCCGGGGTCGTTGATGTGGTGGTCATCCAAAGCTAGGTATGGGTCTTCGCCCTGCTCAATAGATTCAGAGACTTCGCTCATTAGGGAATCGAAGTTGTCGGCATGGTCTACCAGGGTCACCGGGAAGACAAGCTCGGTGTTTTGCTCGTCCTGCACCCGGATTCGCACCTCGTGCTCGGCAAACATGTCCCCCGGGTTAAAGCGCAACTGCAAAGAGTCGCCTAGGTAGACGGGGACGGGGCCCGAGGCATCGAAACCCGATTCCTTGGCGGCAAGAATCGCGGGCCTAGCGGCCAAGGACCAAGCGGAGCGGGCCAGGTGGACGGCAACCGGGTGAACGTCGACCCCCGTGACGGACATGCGCAGCCGGTCCAGCACCTGCTTGGGGTGAAGGCCGCTCTCTTTGGAGGCGCCGATGAAATGGGTCACGGCTTCGGCAATAAACGTTCCGGAGCCGCAGGCGGGGTCCAAGACGTGCTGGTCCATCGGGTCGGAGACCAGTTCCCGCACCATAGTCCGGGCCAGCCAGCCGGGGGTGTAATACTCCCCCAGTTGCCGCCGCTCCTCCGGGGGAATGACGGCCTCGTACAGTATAGCGGCTACGTCGGCGGGAGCATCGAGCCAATCAAACCGGGCCAAACGCCGGGCCAGCGTGCGGAGGAAAGGAAGCCCTCCGACCTCGGTGGGCCAAGTGAAGAAATCGGATTCCACGACGCCTTGCAGGCCGGTGTCGTTGTGGAATTGGCGTCCGTACAGCAGGTCCGCCGGATCGGCCTCGGCTTTTTGGTAAATATCGATGCCAAAGGTCGCTTGCACCACCATCGCCACCACAGCGCTGAGGTAGGTGTGGCGAACGAACAGGTCGTCCAGTTCCTCCGGGGTGCGGGCAATCTCGCCCAAGGCGGTCCGGAGCAGGTCGTACCACAACCGGCGCTTGATCTTGATGGTCTCGTGGTCGGCGTAGGCCAAGTACAAGGACTTAAGGGAGGCAATATCCCGCTGGTACAAAAGGCCATTAGGACCGAAATGTTCCTCGATACTGGCCCGAGTGGGCCGGATGTTGACTTGGGAAACCAGGGCCTTGTCCCGGAGCCATTCGTACAGCGCGAGCCACTGCCCTGGTGACTCGAGGGTGAAGGCGTAGGGATAGACGGTCTTTGCCGCGCCCGCGTTGGGCCAACGCAGCAGCCAGTGTTTGCCGTCGGTCAACACCCCTATGCGGACACCCTTGCCCACCGATTGGGACTGGACCAAGTAATCGTCCAGTTGCTCGATGTAAAGCGGGTTGGGGTTGTTGCCGCCGGTGGTGCCAACCCGGCGCTTCATTTCGACGAAGGTATCGAGGGCGGTCAGGTCGACGGCGCGGCGGGAACTGTCCGAAGGCGGATTTTCCTCTTTGATTTCCTCGGTTTTCGCCAGGTTGGTCAGGATGAGGAAATCGCGGACGGCGCTGGTAATGTTGGCTTCGTTCTCACCGCGGTCGTGCCGAGCAAGAATGTTGGCCGCTGCTAGCTCGTACTTCGGGTCCTTGGGGTCCAAATGCAGCCTAGGCGAGGCCGTTTCGGTCGTCATGATACGATTAACCATCCGGGCAGGCGCCCAACATTTCCTGTAAGGCCTCCCACTCCCGCTCGGTGGCGGTGAGGCCCCACCGGGACTTGATGGCTACCCAGTCTACCGCATAATCGCACCAATATCCTTGGTCGGGCGGGCGCCAGTCTTCCGGCCCCTTGCTGCCTTTGGCCCGGTTGGCCGAGGCAGTCGTGGCGATGAGGTGGTCGGGGTAGGTCAGGTCGTTGGCGAAAGCCCGCTTGCGGTCCCGGTCCCAAGCCCAGCCGCCGGAGCGGTGGGCGTTGGCTAAGGGCACCAAATGGTCGATGTCCAGTTTGCCTGGGTCGTCGACCACGGTGCCGGTGTAGGGACCGACCCACTGGCCGGTGGCCACCCGGCACCGGTCTTCCGATTCGAAGGTTACCCGCGTTTTAGATTCCGCGATAAGCGCCTCTTGGCGGGCGTTCTGGCAGTCCCGGTCTTCATCGGTCCAATGGCGCCAGTCCCTCCGGTTGTAGTCGGGGATGTCGACCGGCACTGGAGCCACCGTGAGTTGCAACTCACCGTTGGTCCCCCCGGGAGCTTTGGTTGGAGGGGTGTCAGAGGTAGGGGTCGGCTGGACCGGCCGGGTCGGCTCCGACCGGGTTGGCGCCCGGGTAGGGGCACTGGTCGCCGTCCCCAAGAGGTCACAAGCAGCGAGTGCGGTGAGCAACACCAGCAGCGCCGCCGCCCAGGCTAGTGCCCTCCTCCACTTTCTTGCCGCCGTCTTTTCGCCGGTCTCTTTCATCATTTGAACACCCTTTCCGCACCCTGGCCGCAAAACTTTCACGTCAGCGCCGATGGGCCTGGATTCCAATTCCACGAGCGATTCTTGTTGATTGATATTATGCACGTTAGCGCACACACTTCTAAAGCACGCCCCGGAATTCCATGCTGGGAGAAGGCTAGTGGTCGAACAGCTTTGCATTGATGGATGAAGAGGTTGAAGTTTAATGCGTGAGCACCACTGCCCCAATATTGCCGGGCAATCACGCCAATCTCGGCTACTCCTCATTTCAAAGATTTCGGACTACTAGCATTTGTCCGGGATGGGTTTTCGTACCCCCTGGGGCCGGGATTGGATAGTCGGCAGCAGGGCCGCGGCATCGTCTATTATCGCCGCTTAGCTTTAGTTCACAGGGAACTGAACACTGATGACAGCGAGAGATATGCCAGTAGAAGAACATGCCCTCACTGCCCTAGAGTTCTTGAAACGTTCCGGTCTAGAATTTGCCGCCGGTGAATCCCTGCAAGGTTCGGAGAAGCTATGGGGTGCGGCATCCCATTCTGTTTTAGCCATAGCCAAGCAACGAGGTTGGCGTTTTGGCAAAAGCAATGCTCGGGCAATCGCCGTAGATAGGCTGGCCGAAGAAAATAATGACCTTTCTATACTATCCCCTCCATCGTCGTTCCGGCGAAGGCCGGAATCCAGGACCGTTCTCCGCCAGCTACGTCTGTCCTGAGGCTCTCCTGAGCACGGTCGAAGGGCTTGTCGAAGGGTTCTTTGTCCCCAGAATTTCTGGGTTCCGGCTCAAAGCCCGCCCCGTACTGGATACGGGGGCCGGCACTTCGACAAGCTCAGGAGACGAGGACTGGTTTAGGTAATTGTTCACGCATCGGTAAAGGCCCGGCATGGCTTAAATCAACTTGGTTCTCGTCCGACAGGAGCTTCGCCGCAACGGGCTCTAGGGGTACGGGCATTGCGGTCCGGCTAGAGCAGGACCGGCTTGATGCACTCCGGCCCTTGGTTGCGCGCCGAATTGACATAAGTCGAGACTTGGTAAGAATCCATTAGCTCGCCGGGGCTTGGTTGTAACAAGGGCTGCAATATGTCCGGGTCTTCGGTCATCGGGTCCAGCCACAAGGCCTCGGTCTCTTCCGAGAGAATCACCGGCATCCGGTGGTGAATCGGTTCGATAAATTCGTTGGGTTGAGTGGTCAAGATGGCGCAGGACCGCAGGATAGCGCCGTTGGGGTCTTTCCAAGACTCCCATAGTCCGGCGAAGGCGAAGACCTCCCGGGACTTTAGAAAAATGTAGGTGGGTATCTTTGCTTTGCCAGCTTTTTTCCACTCAAAGAAGCCGTCGGCTAGGACGAGGCAACGCCGTTTTCGGAAGGCGGCGCGAAAGGCCGGTTTAGCGGCTGCCGTCTCACCCACCGCGTTGATCATTTTGTTGCCGATTTTGATGTCCTTTGCCCAAAAGGGGACCAACCCCCATCTCATTAACTCGGCTCGCCGCGTACCGTCGTTGGTGATGGCCAACACTTGGTTGGTGGGCGCGATGTTGTAACGGGGTTGGTGACCGGCTTCCCGCAGCATGGAGTCGAACCGGCCTTGAAAAACATCGGAGATACTTGCTCCCAGAGTAAACCGTGCACACATAGTTTTTTCCTTTAGTAGCGTTGACTAACCCTGGTATGATGCTGTGCATAATTAACTTCTGTTAGTGTTGACTAAGCAATTAAGTTAATGTAAATTACGTCGCATATAGTGGATGAGCGTAACTAGGCCGGAGGTCGATACTGTGTACGTTTGCGTTTGCAAAGGCATCAGGCTATCGGACGCCATAGAATCGGCCAAGCGGCGGGGATGCTCCGCCGATGTGCTCAATAAGACTTGGGGCTTCGACGACTCCGACACCTGCGGGAGATGCTTGAGCAGCATCGAGAAGATTTCCCGGCTGGTGGAGTTGAAACTGAAGGCTGAATTGGCTATCATGTAGTAGTATAATAAACGCAGACGGCTCTTGGAATTGTCTCCGGGCGCCGGGCTATGAACAATCAGGCGGCCACTCGCGTGGCCGCCTTTATATGTAAAAAGGAGGGAGAGCCATGAAAGCGAAAGATGGCGTCGTCGAACGCCTTAACAACCTGCTTACCATCGAACTGACCACCATCAACCAGTATTTCATCCATGCCGAGATGGCGAAGAACTGGGGATTCGAGCGAATCTACGGCAGGTTCCACTCCAACAGCATCTCGGAGATGCAGGACGCCCAGCACATCATCCGCCACATCCTCTACTTGGAGGGTATGCCCAACATTCAGCGTCTGAACCAGGTAATGGTCGGCGAGTCGGTGAAGGAAGACTTGGAGCTTGACCTGCAAGCGGAGCAGGGAGCGGTGGAAGCGCTGACCGAGACCATCACTCATTGCGCCTCCGTCGGCGACTACACCACCCGAAGCATCCTTGAGGGAATGGTCCGCGAGGAGGAAGGGCACATCGACTGGCTGGAAACCCAACTGGAACTCATCAACCAAATCGGCCTAGAGCTATACCTGAACCAGCAGATTCACAGCGGGGACTAGCCGGGCGGGCGACTGTAGGCTGGCCGGACAACCTGGGTAACGCCCATGCTGGCCCAGTACCGCAGCTCTAACCGCCGGGGCGCCCAAGCCGCCGCTTCTGCCAGCGGCGGCTTTGTTTTTCTGCTATGAGCCGGAAACCCCCGATTCCAGCCAGTCAATGACCGTCTGCACCTGTCGGCGAAGGCTTGCGTCAACAGGTCCTCCAGGGCAACGATAAGTGAATTAGCCCTTGGCGTGGGACAAGCGCATCACCAATCTTAGATGACGCCTTCTGCCTTTAGCCGAGTTAATTCGTCCGGGTCGACGCCGCCCAACCCGCATAGGATTTCCTCGTTGTGCTCTCCCAACCTTGGTGGCGTTTCGCTGGCCGGTTCCACGCAGGAGGTTAGCCGGACCGGGGTCCTCAAAGAGCGAAACCGGCCGTTTATGGTGTCTCCGGTCTCCACAAACATTTGGCGGGCCTCCAAGTGTGCACACTGGTCAATGTCCGCCACCGTTTGGGCGACACCCGCGGAGAACCCGATTTTTGATAGCGCTTCGACCACTTCCCATTTGGACAAATGTTGGGACCATTCCTCAACCGCGGGAATCACGTGGCGATGGCTGAAGTTTCCGTCGGTATCCTGTCCAAGATACCGCGGGTCTTCTGCCAGGTCGTCCCGTCCGGTCAGCTTCCATAAAGCGCGAAACCGCTCTTCCGATCTTACTCCGGCCATTACCACGTAGCCGTCTTTGGCCTTGAAAGTAAGGCCGGCGGTAGTCAACCGGTCCCAAGAGCGGCCGGGAACCTCGCCGGTGACTTGGTAAGAGTTCATGCTGCTCACGATGTGGGAGGCCATGCACTCATACATCGCCGTATCCACGTACTGGCCTTGGCCGGTCTTGCGGCGGGTTTCCAAGGCCAAAACGATGCCCAGGGCTGTCCAGACGCCCGGCACCGAATCTCCTATGTTGTCGCCGACACTTTGAGGCGGACCATCGGGGTCGCCGGTAATCTCCATCCAACCCCCCATGCCTTGAGCACTAAGGTTGTTGGCCGGCCATCCGGAGTAGGGGCCCGGTTGCGATGCGTCGGGGTCGCCGTAGCCGGTGATGCTGGCGTAAATAAGGCCCGGATTTATCTCCCTGAGGCGGTCGTAGCCCAGCCCCAAGCGGCGAAATGCGCCCGGCCCCCAGTTGTCGATCAGGACGTCAGACTGGCGGACCAAGCCCTCAAAGATCTCCTTGCATCTCGGGTGGCGAAGGTCTAACGTAACGCTCTTCTTATTCCGGTTCACCCCCAAGAACCTGGAGCTAACCCGCTGGCTGGTCTCTTGTTGCCCATCCTCTCGTTGGATAAAAGGCCCCCGGTTCCGCGACAAGTCGCCGGAGCCGGGGCGCTCGATCTTAATGACATCCGCTCCCATATCCGCCAGGATCATTGAGCAGAACGGACCGGCCACAATGTGGGTCGCATCCAGCACTCGGATTCCTTCCAATGGCAACGGCAGCTTTTCGGCGTTCATAGACCTTGTTCCCGATTTAGAATTAGGATAACGGGAAAATCGTGGTGATTGCTGGCTTAGGGTCAGAATATCTTGACCAGAGGTTCTAGCTCCATCAACAGCCGGCCAGCGTCGGCCCTGGTAGCTGAGCGCACAAGGGCGTGAGCCGCCGCAGTATGGACGTCCCTAAACCGCCGTTCCAGGCTGCTCTTGGTGTAGATGGCCGTAGTCCCCGCAGTGGCGTAGACCAGGTCCACTGCCTCGACCGACGAAAGCACCGCATTGGTGCAGGCAGCACGGAAGCGGCCCCGTAGCTCCTTGGAAAGCGGTTCACCCTTCGCTACCCGTCCCCATACTTGCTCCAAGGTGTCATATAAGTAGGCAGAGGCGGAACCCACCAGAGTGTCGGCCCGGGCCACGTCGACCTGCTTTTCAAAGTCCTCGGACATCGGCTTGAATTCCGGAGCCCCGGCTTTCGACGGCAGTAGAGCCCTAAGCTCGTCCGTCGCTGCCCGCGCGATACCAAGGGGCACGGCGGCCATTAACGCGACTGTGGCTGCCAGGTAAGAATAACGGGGTTCCGTCCGTACCGGGAGCGTTTGTGAAACATGGTAGAACATGCGCCGTTCTGGTACGAATACGTCGTCGATGGTGTAGTCGTGGCTCCCGGTGCCTTGCATCCCGGTAACGTGCCAGGTATCTAGAATCCCGCAGTCTTGAATTGGCGTCAGGAACTCGGCCCAAGCGGGACGCCCGTCATCCCGCTGGATGGGGGCTTCTCCATCGAACAGCCAACAGGCGCTGGCCAACCAATTGGCGTGTTGACAACCGCTGCCAAAGGGCCAACTTCCGGATATCCGGTATCCCCCTGAAGTCTTGACTGCTCTCCCGTAGGGCACCAGGGTGCCCACCATGACCACATCTTGTCCCGCGCCGAAAATCTCGCGGGCGCCTTCCTTGGGCATCAACGCCGTCGCCCAGAAAGGGGTTACGGACCCAATCATGGCAACCCACCCGGCGGAGCTGTCGGCCGACGAGATGGTCTCGATCACCTTGGTGGCGGTGACCGGGTCGGTTTCCCCGCCGCCCAACTCCCGCTCTACCAGCATGTTGAAGAAGCCGGCCTCTATGAATTGCTCGATGAGTTCATCCGGCAAGCGTCCTGCTCGCTCAATCTCTCTGCCCAATTCCTGAATCGTGGGCGCCATACTCTGCGCGTTATGCAATAGTCGCTCACTGACCTCGGTTGGAGTGGGCTTGATTGATGCAGTCATTGATTCTCTCCTACTGAGGGCGGCTATCCCCGTGGCGGAGAAGCCGCCAGTGGACGGAGTGGTTAGTGGATAGTGACTAATAAGGGGCGCCCTGTAGCAACAATTCTAGCAGACTCATCTCGGCGGGTATCCGGTTGCCCGGATGAATGAACGGTTATCCGTTGGACGCTCCGGTATAATTGGGGCAGTCCCCAGGGTCTTTCAATTGTCATTCTGAAAGAGCGGAGCGACTGAAGAATCTAAACGCCTGGCCCGGAACCAACCTTAACCTGCCCGATGAATTCTAGACCCTTCACTCCGTTCAGGGTGACAACTACTGATGCGTGAATAAGTTTCTAACCTATCCCCTCCCCCGTCATTCCGGCGAAGGCCGGAATCCAGGACCGTTCTCCGCCAGCTACGCCTGCCCTGAGGCTCTCCTGAGCACGGTCGAAGGGCTTGTCGAAGGGTTCTTTGTCCTCAGAATTTCTGGGTTCCGGCTCAAAGCCTGCCCCGTACTGGATACGGGGGCCGGAAAGACGGGGACTGGTTTAGGTAATTGTTCACGCATCAGTAAAAGGCCCTGGGGCAGTCCCAGGCCACGGCCATCATGGTTTGAGCTTGTGAGATTATAATGCGTCCAGGAGTTGCTCCAGTATGTCAGCATGGAACCAGCTAGAAGAGGAACTGCCAGTCTTCGCTGCCAAGTCAGGCCGTCGCCGACTGGACGAGCAATGGCTAAACCGGCTCCACTGCACCGGCTATCCCGATGTCCGCCACCCGGAACCTCCCCCCGAGTTGCACGTAGCAGTTGCCCAGTTCAACTGTGGTCAGTACTGGTTATGCCACGAGACTTTGGAGGGGCTGTGGTTGGTGGAGGGATACCCGCTGCGGTTGTTCTATCATGGCCTCATCAAGTCGGCCGTCGGGTTGCTACACTTGGAGCGGCGGAATCACCTCGGGGCCAAGTTGAAGCTGCGGGATGCAGAGTACAATCTGACCCCCTTCTCGCCCCGCTTCATGGGTCTCCAGATTGGGTTGCTCCGGGGTGACATGGGCGAGCGGCTGGCCCTGCTTCAAGGCGGCGCAGCCGTAGATTGGGACCGGGTCACCCGCCTCGCTCCGCCCTTGCTTCGCCCGGCATGAGAATCATAGACAAGTCTTTTGCTTTGGGGTTAAGATTCCCACCAAGCAGGAGGATAATGCGATGAATTTTGGACTATTCATGATGCCTTTGCACCCGCCCCGGAGGTCGGTAGCCGACTCTTACGACCGGGACATGGAACTTATCGTACTGTCGGACCGCCTCGGTTACCACGAGGCTTGGATCGGCGAGCACATCACCGAGACTTGGGAAAACGCCCCGGTGCCCGAGTTGCTCATTGCTCAAGCCTTGGCGCTGACCAACCAGATCGTGCTGGCTACCGGGGTTACTATGTTGCCCCTGCACCATCCGGTGGACACTGCCCACCGCATTGCCATGATTGACCACATGGCCCGGGGGCGGTTCTACTGGGGGATCGGCGTCAGGTCCCTCCCGACCGACTTGCAACTGTACGGCGTTGACTACGACAGCATGGACGAGGTGCGGGAGCGCGGCAAGGAGGCGCTGGAGGTAGTCCTTGGCCTGTGGGCTGCGGAGGACGGCCACTTCGGTTACGAGGGCAAGTACTATCAGGTTCACGCCCCCGAGGGTCTTGCCGACTTGGGACGCCGCCTCTATTTCAAGCCCTACCAGCAGCCTCATCCTCCCATCGGAGTGGCCGCGTCAACGCCCAGGACAGAGAGCATCCGGATGGCCGGGGAACGGGGTTGGATTCCCATGACCAATTTGCCCAGCCATTTTGTTCCCGACCTTTGGCATACCGTGGAGGAAGGCGCTGCCAGCACCGGGAAGACCGCCGACCGCAAGGACCTGCGCATCGGCAGGGACATCTACGTGGGTGAGACTCCCCAGTCGGCGCGGGAAGAAGCCCGCATCGTCTTGGGGCAGCCTTTTGAGGACCACCAGTGGAAGAACCGGAAAGCCGGCGGAATTCTGAGCTATCTTAAGAAGGACCCGGGCATGTCCGATGAAGCCGTGGATGTCGACTACATGATAGAGAACATCTGGATAGTAGGCGACCCCTCGGAATGCGCCGAGAAGATAGAGCAGACCTATGAAGATACCGGCGGCTTTGGTCACCTGCTGGCGGTTACCCAAGACCCCGACGACCACTCCTTGATGCAACGCTCGCTGCGGTTGCTTATGGAGGAGGTCGGCCCGAAGGTAGAGCACCTGAAGTAATTCTAGGGCCAACCTACTACCGGTAGACTTATCAGGAGGTAGACCTATCAGGCCGCCTCTGCATTCGCAGAGGCGGCCTGATTTCTTGCCGACGGGACTACTAACGGCTAGGTCGCGCCGCGGGCGTTGTTGGAGTTGATGGTAGAAGGCTCATCTGGCTAACGAGTCGTCCTGGTAAGGAGTAATCGGACTCCAGACTAGGGGTGAAAAGAGCACCACCGGTAATAGCAAGACCAGGCCGAGGGTTGCGCTGACGGCGATGGCTATCCGGGCATCGAAGAGATCGGCCACCGCACCTACCAGCAGGCCCCCGAAAGCTGCCGTACCGATGCACTGGCCCAAGACGCCTACTGTCGTCCCTCGCATCTCGGGAGACGCCGTCATTAGGATGATGGTGCTTTGCATGGTGCCGAAGCCGGCGGTGCCAATCCCCGAACCCAACAGTATCATGAAGGATGCCGGGTACCACGGCGAGAGAACGAAAAGCAGCAGGCTCAACAGTTGCAGAGTGATTCCCGAACAATAGACCCGGCCATGATATTTGACCACGCCGAACCAACCGATTGCCGTAGCCGCTGCGAAGCTGCCAATCGACTGGGCCGAGATTAACATCCCCGTCAAACCGGGTCCGACGTTCAAATGGTCTCTGGCCACCACCGGAAATAAGGACTCCACGCTGAATACCAAAGCGTTCATGATCAACGTTACCGCCAGCACGCTTCGGATCAACCGGTGTCTAAGAGAGTAAGCTAGCCCGAGCACGAAGTTTCGCCATACCGATTGGCGGGGCCCCGGCTGCGCCGGGAAACGGGCCTTTATCAACCCAAAGCACACCAACGCCAATCCGTAGACGGTCAACAGAAACACATAGGTACCGCCATACCCGATCCCTTGGATAAACAGCCCGGCGGCTAGGGGGCCGATAAATCTGCCTATCGTGCTGCTGAGGGTTTCCAAAGACATTGCGCTTACGATGTACTGGCTCCCGACTAGATCGTAGATGAAGGAACGGCGGGAGGGAAATTCGAGGACGTAAATCCAACCCAGGGCCAAAGACGCCAGCAGCAGATGCCACGTCTGAATCAGGTCCACTAGAATCAGGAACAAGATGATCGCGGTCACCAAGACGGTAGCCGCACGGCTGCTGGCGATCACCAGCCAACGGTTGGCCCGATCGGCAATCACCCCGGAGAAAACCGCAAAAGCGAACATGGGAATCCAACGCAATACGAAGAGGAGAGCTACCTGGAAGGGGCTGTCGGTCTGCTGCAACACCAGCAAGCTCATCGCCACCGTGTCCATCCAACGGCTGGTGTTGTCCAGCGTACCCGACGCCCAGAGGAAGCCGAAATCTTTGGTGAGAACGGTTGACCACAAGGAGGCCCGCTGGCTCCGCGTTAAGTCTCGCCACCGGCGGCGCACCTCAGGGTAGCCGCCTACGGTCAAGAGCAAGAACCCGGAGACCAGGACCAATAGACCGGTCTCAGTCATGTTTCCTGGGGTTGCCCTTGGGCATTTGGGCGCCAACAATCACCAAGGCCCACGCCCCAATCGCCCAGATAGTAAATCCGGGAACGTAGGTACCCATAGAGTCGCGAATTGCCCCAACCACGATGGGAGAGAGGAACATGCCGACTCCGGACACGGTGGTAAAGGCGCCCCAGACTACCGCGACTTTCTCCGGGGTCATGCCCGGGAGCTCCATGGGAAGGGAGAGCAGGGTGGGGGCGTATGACCATGACCCGAATCCCAATAACACCATGGAGATGTAAATCCCAAGGGTGTTATCTATCAAGAAAGACCCTAGACCGCCCACTCCAAGCATCAGCCCGGGCACTACAAAAAAGACCCGCTTAGAATCGATCTTCAACGGAAGAAATCCACCGGCCAGCACCGCGAAGACACCGACGAAGGGAAGCAGACCGGTAATAAAGGCGGCCTGGGCCAGAGACATACCCCGCGACTCGTGGTAGAAAGCGGGCAACCAACTGGTAAGAGCGGTGTATTGCATGAATACCAGGGCGTCAGCAGCAATCAAAAGTAGGATTACCCGGTTGCGGAGCACGCTCAGTGCGGCTCCCGAGGAAATGCCCGGCCCCGCTTCTGAAACCACATCCTCGGCCCTGCCAAAGGCGCCCCAAGCGATAGCGCCTAAAAAACTGATGCCTCCGAACACCGCCAAGGCGTTTTGCCAGCCCATAGCGTTAGCCATTGGCACTACGGTAGATACGGACAGGGCCACGCCGAGACTGAGAACGGCGATGTTGAGTCCGTTCATGATGATGATTTCCCGGGGCCGGAACCATTGCATCAATAGAGGCCCGGTGGCGGGTACCATGGCCCCGAAACCAACCCCGTAGGCCAAGCGCAGTAATAACAAGCTCAGGAAATTGGGCGCCACCGCCGCTAAGACCGAGAGGCCAATCATCAACCAGGCGACAAAATACATCCGCTTCAGCCCGAAGCGGACCACGATTACGCTGCCGGGCAATCCGAAGCAGGCGTGAACGAGTAACGCCAAGCCCACCAGCAGGCTGACGGTGGTGCGGTTGACACCGAAGTCTTCAATGATGAGAGGAAAGAGGGGAGAGACTACGAAGAAGTTTATTCCGATGCAGAAGTGGGCCCCGATAATCAGAGCGGCAATGACAAAGCGGTAGGAGTCGCCGGTCAGTCTGCGCAACCGGCGGCCGACTTGGGGAGAGCCGGCTATGGTAAGAAGGAAAAAACCTGACGCCAGGATCAGCAGGCCGGCTAATGACATAACGCGGCCTATAGGCCGGCTCTGGCTTTGAACTCCTCTTGAGCTTGGGCCAACAGACCGGGAGTGGCGAGCAGATCGCAGGCGGTTAACGCCAGCGCTTCAGCAGTGGCGATGGCGCTATCGTGGGCAAAGGCCGTCTTGGAAGCCTCGGCCATGGCGATGGAATGACCCGGCACCGCCTCTTCGCTAACCGCGAACCTTAGATAAAAGGAGGGGATAACCTGGCTCACATTCCCGAAGTCGGTAGAGGCCGAAGTCGAACCTCCTGCCGGCGGCGGGGTGTCTACCCGCATTCCAATGCTCTGGGCGTTGCTCCGTACAGCGTTAGCCAGCGCCGCGTTGGGCCGCACGTTTTCGTACATAGGATGAGCTGGCAGCACTTCCAACGTCGCGCCGGTAAGCAGGGCGGCCCCTTCAGCGACGTGCTGCACCCGCTCCACTACCTCTTGCAGGTAGTCACGGTCCCGAGACCGGAGCATAAAGTTGGCGGCTGCGTAGTCGGGAACGACGTTGGCCGCCTTGCCTCCATCGGTGATAATCCCGTGAATCCGGACGTCGGACTTCAGGTGTTGCCTTAGAGCGTCGATGCCGGTGAACAAGTGGATCACCGAGTTAAGCGCGTTGATGCCTGCTTCCGGAGCGGCGGCGGCGTGGGAGGCCTTGCCGTGATAGGCGTAACGATATCCCACCATAGCCAGGCTCCAGCTTTCGTCCATGGGGATGTCGACCGGGATGGGTGTCCGGTTGGAAGATGGGTGAGAGGACAGCACCACGTCCACATCGTCGAACACGCCAGCGTCCAACATGCGGATTTTCCCGCCGCCTCCTTCCTCGGCGGGCGTGCCCAGAACAACCAAACGGCCCGGCAAATCGCCCATTGCCGCCAAAGCTCCCAGGCCGGCTCCCAGATTAGATATGGCGATCAAGTTGTGGCCGCAGCCGTGGCCAATGTCCGGCAGCGCGTCGTACTCGGCCAGTAGGGCCACCGTTGGACCGTCTCCCTTCCCGCCGGGGGCGATGCCGCGGAACGCTGTTTCCATCCCGCCCACGCCCCGGTCAACGATGAATCCGTGGCGCTCCAAAGCGTCGGACAGCACCGCAGCGGCGTGATGCTCCTGATAGTTCAACTCCGGGTGGGCATGAATATCCAGACTGATGGAGACCAACTCTTCTCGGGAGGTCTCTACGGCCTTCGCCACCGATTCCGCGTAGCGATTGGTGGTATCCGGTGGATTGGCGCTCATCGTAAACGTTACTCCAGTCCGAGATCAACGAGAATGCTACGGCTGCCCACGGGTAGCTCCAACCCTTGGGACACTCCCTCTTTATACATGGCTTGGAGCGACTCCAAGGAAGCTTCATCGGGGCGCTTGCCTTCATTTAGGTGATCGACTACCTCGGTCAACGAGCTATAGGCTTGGTCTATTTTCCAGTAGAATGACAGCAGCCAGGCCAACTCTCTTTCGCTGCGCGGCGGAGGGATGTCTGGTAAGTCAAAGAGCTGATTGTTGACTTTGGTGTACCTTAGAATCCCCGCTTTGTCCTCGGCGTCGCGGCTATAGTAACGGCGGCGCCTAATCTTCAGCATCCGCCTACCGTACTCCTCTGCTCCGTAGATCTCCCCAGGCAACCAATCTGGCCGCAGGTCAATCACCTCAGCGCCTTCATGGTCTACAATGGCTACTCCAACTTCCGACCCCAGGATGTCGTCAGGCTCGAACTTGACCGCGCCGCGAAGCAGCGCTTCTTGGAGCATCAAGGTCAATTCACGGGGTATCTTCCGGTAGAAGCGGCCTTGGGCTTCTTCGTTACTATCGGCCCCGACTCCCCCGGTGTTGAAAGCATAGTATTCTTGGGCCAAGCCCCCCTGTTCCATCTCGGTCAGAATCCGGAACATCAGATTGGCGTTCTCGTCTTCCAAGCCGATGATGAATGGGTCGGAGAAGTATTCCACGTAGGGCCTGCCGATGGCGCCGATGGCCGCCCCCATTTGGACTGCTTCCCCATACATCAGCACCCGAATGTACTGCTTTAGGGTAAGCCTTCTTAACGGCGGGATTACGGTATTCTGCCGCATAACCGCCTGCCAAAAGACCCGGTCGGTGTGCTCCATGGGCACATGCACCGAGTCGCTTAGACTCCCCTTGGAGATGGTTTCGATTAGATGGCGAGCGCCCTTTCTAGCAATGAGCCGGGAACGGGAAAGGGTCACCCGCATATTACGCACAGGATTGGAGAGAAAGTTCGGCGTAGCCTCTTCTACGTTGACCGGGACATTCTCCAGCGCCTCCTGAGGGTTTGGCGACTCATTGGTGCCCCGGACCGCCTCGAAGGTAATGGGGTCTTCTTCGGGGTTCAAGCCGAAGGGCATGGCGTAGAAGTTGTTCTCTGTGCCGTCGATGCCGTGGGAAATAGTGACCGCCTTACCGTTCCGCTCCGTTTGAATCGGCTGGTCCAGCGGTTGCAGCAGCACTATATCGTCGTTCATCGGGTAGACCCCTTCTTCCGGGTCTGCCCTCAGTCCCAATCTCCGGGCTAGCTCGCTGCCGGCCAACTCGATCATGATGGTGAGAGTGCTTTTGCCGTGGAGCGATGGACCAACCGTTACCAGAGCGGTGTTCTTCATAGAGCCGTCAAGGGTCTTGGCCCGGGCCATGCTCAAGGCGGCTTGGACGGCGACACCGTTCCGCTGCTTTACCAAGAACATCGCTACCGACAACGGCCCCATCTTGTGCTCGCCCACATAATCGAAGCCCAAGTGCAGAGAAAGGCCCTTGGTTGGCGCTTTGAACACCAACTGCGTGATCCCCGACTCAATAATCCGGGCTTTCAGTTCGCTGGGAAGTCCCAAGTCGTCCAGCCAGTTCGGGACCGATACCTCTAGGATGTCGGGAGAGTTCTGACGCTCGGCGTCGGGGAGTTCAAAAGTAAGTTGCCGCCACATGATGGGGACTTGGAGGTAGCGGGTACCGAAGAGAAGTTGCCTCGCGTGGAAGGAGCGTCCGGGGGCGTCACCCACCTGCCGGTCGGACTGGATAATAGTGTCACCCGCCACCAAGTGCTGGGCCAAGGTTTGGTTGAGGTAACCGAACACCTCGGCAAAGAGGGATTGGTTGGACTCGCTAAAGGCCAAAGCGTCACGGTTCCTGGTGAAGCCGTCAATGAAGTATTGGGTAAGGTCGGGCCGGCGGACCACTCCCAACTGACTAAAAAATGCCAGACCGCCACCCTCAAGCCGGAATACCACGCCGGGCCAAGCCCGATTAGCGGCCCGGCCCTGGGCATTGGCTTCCTGGGCTTCTCGGTCTATCTGCTTGGCCTCTTGCAAGAACTGCGCTCTTTCCGGCGCCGGAAGGTCTTGCAGGACCCGCATACGGTTGATCAGCCACTCGTCGGAAGGATTAAAGAAGGCACTGTCCCGGTTGTGCCCACGCTGCGCCAGCGCAACTAGCTCGTTTAGCTTATTCTCAAAGGCGGGGTCGATGGCAGGCCCGGACAGAGGGGAAGGACGTTCTTGTTGAGCCATGCTGTTTTCTCTCCGGAGAATGCCGCAAGGGGCCTCTGTCCCGATCGGCCTGCAGGGTGGTGGAGGACAGTCAGAATGGTAACTGGCCCACGTATGCTACATGGTTGCCGCAGCCAAGTCAAAGAGTAAAATCTGCACAGCTAAATGGGGCTGCTCCGCCCTCGCCGGAGTGCATACCGGTGGGGTTCCCGGCCAACACGGGGTCCGGGTTACAGGGCTTGGGGCAGTCCTAGTACAGGTGGCAAGCAACCTGGTGGCCGTTGCCCACATCCTTTTGGACCGGGGCTTCCTCCGAGCATTTGTCCATGACAAAGGGACAGCGGGGATGGAAACGGCAGCCCGACGGCGGATTAATGGGGGAGGGCACTTCGCCCGTCAAGACGATCTCCTCCCGATGTACATCGGGGTGAGACGGCAGCGCGGCGGAGAAAAGGGCCTTGGTATAAGGATGTAAGGGGTTCTCGTACAATTCCTCGGTGGGGCTGTACTCCACTATCTGACCCAAGTACATCACGGCAGTCTGGTGGGCCATGTAGCGCACTGTAGCCAGGTTGTGGGCCACCAGCAAGAAGGCCACACCAGTTTCCTCTTGGAGGTCCACCAGCAGGTTCATAACCTGGGCGCGGATCGATACGTCGAGGGCCGACACCGGCTCATCCAGGATGATCAGTTTGGGATAAGAGGCCAGCGCGCTGGCTACCGCCACCCTTTGCCGCTGCCCGCCGCTGAACTCATGAGGGTACAGGTCCGCTTGCCCCTTATGCAGTCCAACCTGTCCCAAGACCTCTTCCACGCGATCGTCCCGTTGCTGCCGGGTGACTTCGCGGTTGACCACCAAGGCTTCGGAGACGATGTCCCGGACTCTCATCCGGGGGCTCAACGAAGACCAAGGGTCCTGGAAGACCGCTTGCACCTGGGTCCGGTAGTCTTTCAGGTCCGGCCCTTTGAATGACTGGATGTCCTTATCGTCTAAGTAGATGTTCCCTTGGGTCGGGGTTTCCAAGAGAAGAATCAGCTTGGACGTGGTGGTCTTGCCGCAACCCGATTCCCCTACCAACCCCAAGGTCTCTCCTTCGTTGATGGAGAAGTTAATGCCGTCGACCGCTTGCACGTAGCCCACGGTCTTCATCATTATCAGACCCCTGGTAACCGGAAAATACTTGGTAAGATTTTCGACCCGGAGTAATTCCTTTTTCACGCTTCTTGGCCTACTGCTTGTTCCCACGCAGGGTGCAACATCCAACAATTGGCCCCATGTTCCTCCCCGATTTCAGCTCGGGAAGGGTACTCTGCGTAGCATATATTCTTGGCGTGGGCGCACCGGCCCGCAAACCGGCAACCATCCGGCAACGCGAACAGGGCCGGCGGCTGCCCTTCAATCGCAAACAGCCGGTCGGTACGCTCCATCTGAGGCACCGATGCCATTAGAGCTTGGGTATAGGGGTGTTGGGGGTTGTTAAACAGGTCCCTGACCCCGCCGCTTTCCACGATACGTCCGGCGTACATGACGGCCACCCGATCGCACATGCGGGCCACAATACCAAAATCGTGGGTGATGAAGATTATGGCCAATCCGGTTTCCGCCTGGATGTCCTTCAACAGCCTTAGGTACTGTAGCTGTATGGTAACGTCCAACGCGGTAGTCGGCTCGTCGGCTATGATCACTTTAGGAGAGCTGGAGATAGCGATCGCCCCGATTACCCGTTGCTTCATTCCCCCGCTCATTTGATGGGGGAAATCGTCCAACCGGCGCTCGGGAGCGGCCACCCGGACGCTTTTCAAAGCATCCACGGCCTTGCTGATCATGTCTTTCCGGCCCGATGTCTGGTGACTCCCTAAGGCTTCGATCAGTTGGTTGCCGATGGTGAATACCGGGTTCAATGACGTCTGAGGGTCCTGCAAGATCATCGAAATCTTGCGCCCTCTTATCTCCCGCATCTCTTTATCGTTCTTGGGTACGATGTCTTCTCCGTCGAGAATGATCTCCCCGGACACAATGCGGGCCGCCGGCTTGGGCACCAGACGGAGCAGGGAGAGGGCGGTCATCGTCTTGCCGCAGCCCGACTCGCCAACAATGCCCAGGGTTTCCCCTTGTCTCAACGAGAAGCTGACTCCGTCCACCGCCTTGGTGGTGCCCCAGCGGTTGAAGAAGTAGGTGTGAAGGTCCCGGACCTCCAGGACCGGATCGCCGATCTGACTGCTAATTTGTTACACCTGCCTTTGTTTGGGGTCCAGTTTGTCCCGCAGCCAGTCCCCCAAGAGGTTCATTGACATAACTACCAACATAATGGCGACGCCGGGGAACAAAGAGACCCACCAGTGAGATATGAGAAGTTCCCTGCCGTCTGCCACCATCAGGCCCCAAGCTGGTGTTGGCCTCGGGATCCCTGCTCCCAAGAAGCTGAGAGTAGCTTCCACTACTATCACCAGTCCCAACTGGAGCGTGGCTAGCACAACTAGACTGTTGAATACATTAGGGAAGACGTGACGAACCATGATACGAGTATCGGAAGCTCCGGCAACCTTGGCTCGGGCTACATAGTCCTGTACCCGGACCGTCAAAGTTTCTCCCCGCACCATCCGGGCGTAATGGGCCCACAATAACGCCACCAATACCGATATGACTGTTCCGAAGCTCGGCCCGAGTACTACCACTAATACTAAGGCTAGAAGCACAATGGGGATCGATAAGGAAACATCCACCAAGCGCATGATAATGGCGTCTACCCAGTGTCCGAAGTAGCCGGCTGAGAGGCCCAAGGTGGTCCCTACGACGCCTGATATGCCGATGGCGATGGCGGCAACGACGATAGAGATCCTAGAGCCGTAGATGATCCGGCTGAGAATGTCACGCCCGAGTTTGTCGGTGCCAAGAAGATACTCCGTAGAACCGCCGGACTTGGTTATTACTTCCGCCTGATCTCCTGCGGCGATCTCTCCGGAGTCAGTTACACCTACAACCTTGACTTTGCCAATCCTGAATTTGCTTTGAGCGTCACTGAGGAGAATTTCGTTAGCCCGGTTTTTAGGGTCTATCTCTTCAACTACAGTTTTAGTTTCCGACGCTTCCCCCACCCAAGCCGGAGGCAGCAACCGCACACCCAAGGCGCCGTCTATCGGATCATGGGGGGCCACCAGAGGGGCGAAAATCGCGGGGACGACCAGTACGGTTAGCAACACCAAAGTGGGAACCAAAGGGTATCTCCGCACTTCAATCGCTGCACGTAGAAGCCTGGGAGGGTAGTACCAAGGCCGTCGTTGGACTGTTGCTATCGCCACCTGCTACACCTCTTCGTCCAAGAGACAAACCCTTGGAGACATGGATACTCTGTGTTCTACAGCCCAACCGCCCGCTTCAACACCGCGCTTTTGGAGAGCAAAGAGTTGCCCCATGAATAAGGAAATTCATGGCGGAAATACTCTACTGACTAAGGAAGTTCATGTCAAGCTAGATTGACTTATTCAGCTTGGTCGGGTATAGTCCGCGCCGTGGTCAACCGGACAGGTTCCGGCGTATTCACAATTAACACCAGGGTCGGCGAGACCCAAACTTGACGGAGGCTTAATATGCCAAGGGGTAACAAGCGGGCTGCGCTGGCGGCCCCGATATTCTTGCTGGTTTTGTTGATGACCATAGGAATGGCCTGCGGTGGCGGAGATGCCACTGCCCCGCCAGTGGCTACGGCCACCACCGCCGCACCGGTGCCAACACCTGAGCCAACGGCGATGACTCAGCCCACTGTGGCGCCTACGGAGGCTCCAGGGAGCTCGGCCCCAACCCGGGCCCCTCAGGCCTTTCGGGCTACACTCACTCCCGTGCCGCAGGCCATGCCCGAACCGACAGCTATGCCAGCCGAGGCCGGACCGCCAAAGGTGAATAGGCTGGTAATCGCTGTCGACCCGGCGGCCGGAGAGACCAACCTGCCTTGGGCCGGTACGGTCGACCACCACCAGCAGTTTGACTTGGTGATGGAAGTACTGGTCGACATCGACCCTTACAGCAACACTTGGGTCCCCGAGTTGGCCACCGACTGGACAATGAGTCCCGACGGCATGACCTTCACTTATAACCTAGTGGAAGGTGTGCAGTTCCACGACGGTTGGGGCGAGTTCACCGCCAATGACGTGAAGCACACCGTGGAGAGGATGACGTCCGACGAAAGCATCCTCGGCTACAAAGCGGCTTGGCAGCTTATCACGGACGTAGAGGTAGTAAACGACCACCAGTTTAAGCTGCATCTGAAAAACCCCAACCCCGACTATCCTTTCTACCTGGCTCCCAGCGGTGGCGGCGTGATTATGAGCAAGGCCTACTGGGATGCCGAAGGTCTGGAGGGCTACGAGCGGGACGTAATTGGTACCGGTCCTTATAGGTATACCGGGCGAGAGTTCGGCAACAATGTCACCTACGAGCGACTGGACAACCACTGGCGCCGCGGCGGCTCGGACGGACTACCCCAGCCGGACTGGCCGGAGATCGAGATAAAGTGGATTAAAGAAGTCTTCACCCGGAACGCCGGCCTCTTAGAGGAGTCGATCCACATCACTGAGTTGACCCGGGAGTTGGCTGACGCTGCGGTGGCGGATCAAGGGATGAAGATCCTCAAGAGCCAATTCCCTGGCAACACCATCGAGGCCGTTTTCGGCGGTCTGTGGAATACCGAGGGTAGCCAGAGCTACGCTGCCGCTGATCCTTTCCGGGATGTCAAGGTCAGGCAGGCGATGAACAAGGCGATAAACAAACAGGAGCTGATCGATACTCTCTTCAGCGGTAGGGTGTCCATCAGCCCGGTCTGTTGCTACTACCCGGACCTGCCTGGCTGGAACCAACGCTGGATAGACGAGTACGACGAGAAGTACGGCTACGACACCGAGGGCGCTAAGGCTCTCTTGGCAGAGGCAGGGTACGGGCCGGATAATCCTTTGAAGATTAGAGGCCTCTCCATGCAGTTCTTCGGCTTCGCGGAGGCGGTTGACCTGCTGCAGGCCATGCAGATCTACTTCCGCGATGTGGGTATCGACATGGCCTTGGAGGAGTGGGAGTTCAATAACTTCTTCGCGGAATGGCGGGTCATGGATGAGAATCAGGCTGGTACCGTCTGGGCCGCCCCTCCCTCCTACAAGACCGTGAACACCCAGCTATTGCTGTTTCACTACGCTGGTGAAGGCGGAGGCCCCGGACGCTTCTTGGAAGACGATTGGTTGGACGCCGAGGTCGGCGCGCTGCAACAAATGGTAGACACAAGCGACAGGGATGCCCAGCAGCGCAAGGTAGGTGACTATCTCTTCGACAACTTCGCCACCATGTCGATGTTCTTCATCTTCATCGAGTTCACTGCGAATCCGGACATCGTAGCCGACTGGCCCTTCCCAGGGTCCGATGGCGCCAACTACGGGCACTTCGACCTGATCACCGCTTGTAGGACCGCCGAGCCCTGTTACTAACTCCTTGCTAGGCGGCTAAACAAGCGACAGGATGCCCCATGCGGGCCATGCTCTCAGAGCATGGTCCGCATTTATTTTCGGTGACTATCCCTAGTATCAGCTAACACCTAATCTCTTGTTGAGCATTGGACCAGTACTTCCTGAGTTGAATGCAGATGGGTATTGGGCAGACTTCGTTTTCGAAGACGTATTCGGTTTCTTCAGGAAGGCATTTAACGCTTTGGCCGCAAATGGTACATTGGATCCTACTGGGGAGTCCTACTGGCAGACAGCAGGCTATTATAGGCAGCGTGTAGATTCGGAGGTCCAATGACGACGATGGAGGAACGTGTCAGCCGGATTGAAGGTGGCTATGAGCATCTGGCAACCAAAGCTGATATTGCCGAGCTTCGAGGGGCGACCCAAGCCGACATCGCTGAGCTCCGAGGGGCGACCCAAGCCAGCATTGCCGAGCTACGGGGGGAAATCCGTGGGAGTTTACTGGCGATCCGTTGGACTATGGGGGTGATGGGGATTGGGTTAGCAGTTCTAACTATAGTCCTTAAGCTCTTGGAGTGACCTGGGAATAAAAAGAAACAGGGGAAGATAAAGAGCTAGAAGGAGCCCGGCCTTCTAACCAAAGAGCGAGGCAACAAGAAGCCGTGGGTATCGTCATCTCGACCGTTGGTTTGAGGCCAACACACCTTGGATTGCCCCGAGGCCATCGGCTCAATTTGACGCGGTGCAGTCAGACCGTGCAACTTGCTTATTAGGGCGGTTACCGGCCTTAATTACGGTGGTTAAGTAAGCGGCTGTAGGGGCGGAGAACCAGGCAGGCGCCGAAGGTAGGTTGTGTAGTTAAATCCAAGACTCTTCTCCCGGCGATTGGCGCTGGGAGAAGAGTATCCCAGCTTTACTGGTACCGGATGCGAGGGTCTAGGTAGGCGTAAAGAATGTCGGCCAAGAAGTTGGCGGCGACAAAGAAGACGCAGAACATGAGCACGATGCCCTGAATCACTTGGTAGTCCCGGGCAAAGGTGGCCTCAAAGGCTAGCTGCCCCACTCCAGGCCAAGCGAACACCGTCTCAATAGATACGGAGCCTACCAGCAACGACCCAAGGATAATAGCGAAGTAGGTCAGCGGAGCAATGGCCGCATTACGCAGGGCGTGTTTCCAAATGACCTTCCACTCCGCCAATCCCTTGATCCGCGCCAGCTTGATGTACTCGCTGTCCAGGACGTCCAGCATGGCTGACCGCACTAAACGCATCAGTGCCGCCACTGAGAACCAGCCGAGAGCGACTCCAGGGAGGACAAATGAAGATATCCCCCCTACTCCATAACTCGGGAACCAATCCAACTTGACAGCAAAAATCCACATCAACAGCAAGCCGATCCAGAAAGGGGGGGCAGACTGGCCGAATAGCGCCATCACTTTGGCCAAATAGTCGAAAATACTATCCCTCTTGACCGCGGAGAGCACACCCATGGGCAGCGCAATGACTGTAGCTATGGCTATGGAAAAACCCGCCAACATCAAAGTATTGGGCAACCGTTCGTTGATGAGTTCTGTGACCGTTCTACCTTGGTACTTGAAGGAGTCACCGAGATCGCCCTTGAACGCATTCCCCATGAAAATGAGGTACTGGATGTGCTGTGGCTTATCCAAGCCCCATGCCACTTTCAACCGTTCACGTTGTTCCGGGGTGGCTTCAAAACCGGCCAACACGTCCGCTGGGTTACCGGTAAGCCGGCCCATGCCGAATACGATGATGCTCACCACCCACAGAGCGACGATTGCCTGAAAGAACCGCAAGATTACATATCGCTGCATCGTTTCTTCGTCCGAACCTATCGAGTTACAGTTAGGTGCTTATCGCCATGGATTACCCCGCAAACTAGGGTGTTCCCCAAATAAAGATTTGGAGCCAAGTAGCCGATACTATGCGGCGATGTGAAACATCACAAGCAGCCCGCAGTGTCAAGTTGCGGCCAAGGTGCCGTGCTCATCAGCAGCGAAGCAGGACGAACTCGGTAGACCTAACGAAGCGCCGATGAAATGAGATATTAGCAATTAAGCCCCCCGTTTACCCTGGTTTTGCCAGGCGGGGGGCTCAGCAGGCTGTTGGCGCTATGGTTGGTTGCCGTTACCTGCTTACTGGTACCGGATGCGAGGGTCCAGGTAGGCATAAAGAATGTCGGCCAAGAAGTTGGCGGCGACGAAGAAGCCGCAGAACAGGAGCACTACCCCTTGGATCACTTGGTAGTCCCTAGCAAAGGCGGCCTCGAAGGCCAGCAGCCCGATTCCAGGCCAAGCGAAAACCGTTTCGATGGAGACGGAACCTACCAGCAACGACCCAAGAATAATAGCGAAGTAGGTCAGCGGGGCAATGGCCGCATTACGCAGCGCGTGTTTCCAGATGACCCTCCACTCCGCTAACCCCTTGATGCGGGCCAGCTTGATGTACTCGCTGTCCAGTACATCAAGCATGGCCGAGCGGACAAGACGCATTAACGCCGCCACCCAGAACCAGCCGAGAGCGATTCCAGGGAGGATGAATGAAGATATCCCCCCTTTTCCAGAACTCTGGACCAAACCCAACTCGACAGCAAAAATCCACATCAATAGCAAGCCGATCCAGAAAGGGGGGGCAGACTGGCCGAATAGGGCCACTACTTTGCCGAGGTAGTCAAATATGCTATCTCGCTTGACCGCTGAGAGCACACCCATGGGGAGCGCAATGACTGTGGCTATAGCTATGGAGAAACCCGCCAACATCAGGGTGTTGGGCAACCGGTCTTTAATTAATTGAATGACTGATCTACCCTGGTACTTGAAGGAATCTCCGAACTCTCCTTTGAATGCGTTGCCCATGAATTTTAGATATTGGATATGCTGCGGCTTGTCTAGGCCCCACGCTGCTTTCAACCGTTCACGTTGTTCCGGGGTGGCCTCAAAACCGGCCAACACGTCCGCCGGGTTGCCGGTAAGCCGGCCCATGCCAAATACGATTACACTCACCACCCACAGGGCGATGATTGCCTGAAAGAACCGCAAGATAACATATCGCTGCATTGTTTCTTCGTCCGAGCCTATCGAATCACCATGAAAGCCGCATCGCTCTTAGAAAGGCGAGCCTGCACCCGCAAGACCCCAAGTACGACTGGCCTCTTGGCCGACGCCTTCAAGTAAAGAGCCAGCCACATAAAGGCCGGGCGCTTGAAGGACAGGGGCGCCCAGCGATGTCTAATATCACAAGCAGCCCACAGTGTCAAGTTTCGAACAAGTCCCACAGGACTCTTTGGCTCACGGCAAGCCCAATCTGACGCTCGACTCCGTTGCGTGGGCCATCAGAATAAACCGAGTACGTTCTCACACCGGATGAGCCCAATCGCTAGTTAAGCCGGTTGCCGGGCCAAGTCCTTTTTCCGGGTTATGGTGCTGGCCAGGGTGTCGGTCACCACCGCGTCCAACCGCACCGCCGCCATCGCCTGCATGTCGTGGTTGAAGTCGACGTCCCACGCTAGTACCCGCTGTCCTCGGCGCTGGAATCTGCGGTGGGCCGCCCGGTCATAAGTGTCATTGGCCGGATCGTACCATTGGGCTTGCACCAAGGGGCTAAACCACCGGGCCCGAATGGGGTAGGGATGCCTTTTAGACCAGATGTAGCCCCGGGAGATACCAGGTTCGAGTTTCCGAAGGTGGTACAGGGCCACCGGATTGAAGCTAGCGACCAAGGTGCTGGCCCACCGCTGATGGCGCCGGATGGTGTCGGCCACCCGTTGAGCGATTAGCTTCATCCCGTTAATGATTACTTTCATCTCCACGTTGATCAAAAAGTCAGAGGGAAGCACCTCGAACACTTCGTCCAGGGTCGGTGCGCTCTCACCAGTGAATGCAGGGCCGAACCAGGCCCCCACATCAAGGGACCGGACATGGTCGAAACTGTGGGAGCTGACCGGTCCCCGGCCGTCGCTGGTGCGATCGAGGCGCCGGTCATGGAAGACCACCAGCTTACCGTCGCTGGTCAGCCTAACGTCCAACTCCACACCATCGGCGCCCGCGGTTAAAGCGTTGCGAAAGGCGGGCAGGGTGTTCTCCGGTGCGGTGCTAAGATCGCCGCGATGAGCAATGACTAACGGCAATTCCAAAGAGCCTGCCTCGAAGTCCCAAGTGGTGACCCTTTCGAGTAATTTAGAAGTCACGTCTGTGGCCCCCTTAATCTAGGAGCAGCGAAGGAGCCCTAGAGGCGCCTATCATTCCTCGCAACCGGTAATCGCAGCTAGGCGTATACTACGGTGCTCTAGGGATACATCGAGTCCCTAGGTGGGCTCAGTAGACTACTCAACGATGCCGGTGTCAAGCAGGTCCGGCCTACAAACGGACAGGATATTATTGGCCTAGCCCTGTCATTAAGCATCGGGTTGGCTACCGGCGGGTTCCGGTAGAATAAAGGCGCTCCTATTCCCTGTAGCCGCACTCCTTGGAGGTCTAACCTGGCTCACTTCCGGCCTGCTGGGCAATTCCCGGTGTTTTCCGTGCTGCAAGAGCCCAGATTCCGGGTCCTGTGGTCTGTGGGAGGCTTGGCCGAACTCGCCCGCTGGATGGAGTTGTTGGTCCTAAGCTGGCTGGTGCTTCAGGCCACCGACTCACCTTTTCAACTGGGTCTGGTGCTGGTATTCAACAACGCGCCGAGGCCCTTCTTCTCTTTGTTTACCGGCTTTATCGCCGACCGCTTTAGCCGCCACCTGATGCTCATAATCGGCCAGACGGTAAATGGCTCGGCCGTCGCTGCGTTGCTGGCCCTGATCGCGCTTGACCTAGTTCAGCCCTGGCAGGTGTTCGTTGTCGCGTTTGTCCAAGGTATGACCAGGGCATTGGAGGACCCGTCTCGCCGGACCGGCATTGCCGACATCGTGGGTGAACACCGGTTGGTTAACGCTATGTCCCTTGAGGTCATCACCAACACCGCCGGTAAGATGATCGGCCCGCTGCTTGGCGGCATCCTGATTGATACTGTGGCATTCACTGGGGCCTATTCCTTGGTCGCGGCCATCCATTTCCTTCACTGGACGTTGCTGGTGTTCAAGGTTAGGATCCCCAACCTGTCCCGGCGCGCCCAAAGGGAGCCGGTCTGGAAGGGCCTGGGTAGCGTCATCGGCTACGCCCTGCATAGTCCTACCATCATCAGCTTGTTCTACATAACCATAATAATGAACGCCATGGCCTTCCCGGTGCGGCAATTTGTGCCGGTTATCGGACGGGACCACCTGCACGTAGGGGCCACTTTGGTGGGACTGTTAGTGGCTTCAGAGGGATTCGGCCAGTTGGCCGGCGCCGGTATCATGGCCATGACCCGGGACCTGCAATACTTGGGTAGAGTGTACTTCTATGGGTCGATTGTTGTCCTGGTAATAGCGGCGCTGTTTGTCTGGTCGCCATGGTACGCGCTCGCCTTTACTCTCCTGACCATTGGCGGCATCGGGCAAGCGGGTTTCAGCACCATGCAAAGCACCATTACGATGCTTTCGGCACCCCAAGGAATGCGGGGCCGAATGATGGGTCTGCTGAGCGTATTCATCGGAGTAGGCACGCCTTTGGGCGCTTTGGAAATGGGCGCCTTGGCTACATTGAGCGTCGAATGGGCGATTGCTGGCAACGCTGTTCTGGGACTGCTATTGATAGCGCCTTTGGTTTGGGTCTCGCCGCTGATCACCAAGCCGGTGAGCGGCCCAGGCGCGGTTTACGTCCGGCCGGAGGTCCCCGGCGCTGACGTCCGGTGAAGTCGTTATCCGGTATACGGCCAAGGCGCAGGTAGGCTTGGGTGCTCAGCATAAACCAGGGAGTCCCATTGCCGTCTTGGGCACGCCGTCTTGTACCCACGGTTGGGAACGGTTA
>CBDCPI010000003.1:0-95878 GCA_965220245.1 Dehalococcoidia bacterium | reverse complement strand
CCTTTTATCTACAGCGCGTATTGGAGTTCAGCCCCCGGGACATCGGCTTGCTGATGATACCGCCAGCCCTTTGCATGGTCGTGGTGGGCCCGCTGGCTGGCCGCTGGTCCGACCGCTTCGGTTGGCGCATTATTACTGTCAGCGGACTGGCCCTCTCCGCCCTGGCGTGGTTCATCCTGGCGACCCAACTAAGGGAGGATTCCTCGGTAACCTTGGTAGTAGCTATGCTGATGCTTCAGAGCATCGGTACCGGGCTGTTCAACTCGCCCAACAACAGTTCCATCCTGAGCGCGGTGGAACGCTCCAGCTACGGGGTGATTGCGGCCCTGACCCAGTTGGTGCGAAACTCGGCCAACGTCGCCAGCATTGCCGTGGCAACCGCGGTAATTGTGTTCACCATGGGTTCCTTGGGAATCGAGCCCAGCCTGGACGTGGTCTCTCCAGAGGTAGCCGGGGCCTTTGTCAGCGGCTTGCAGCGGGCGTTTTTCTTAATGGGCGGGCTGTTGGTGTTGGGCGTAGCAATTGTCATCGTCAGGGGAGAGCGCCCGGCCCAACTCCCGCTTGCCGATGAGCGGGTCCGGGTGGCCGGACCGGGTCCGGTCCGGGAATAAATTGTCGAGAGCCGTCGCCGCTTGACACCCTTTGCCGCTGATGGCAGACTTGCTAACCGGCGCCTATAGTTGGGCGTTGGGTCCCAGGGGCCCCACTCCACAAGTTAGACCGAACCGATAACAGGAGGATGTCATGCCTGACGTCAGGATCGAGGTCCGTGTCAACGGGCCAAACCGGATCTCCGGCCCCATCGAGATAGTCGACCAAGACGGCAACGCTTTCCCAGTCCCCGAAGGCCAGTGGGTAGCGATGTGCCGCTGCGGGCACTCCGGCAACAAACCGTTTTGCGACGGCTCTCACATGCGCGAAGGGTTCCAGGCCGACACCAAAGCCGCGTAAGAGGATGTTTCAAAAGTCCCTTCTCCTGGGGGAGAAGGTTAAGCTTGTCCTGAGCTTGTCGAAGGGATGAGGGGAGGTGCTTGGCGGTGGCCAAGGTGGTCTACAGTGACAATGACCCTCGCGCCACAGACCTCGAAGGCCCCGGTGCGGGGGCCATCGTCTTTATATTTAGGAGTTGACTACGGGGGAATTCGGACCGGCTTAGCCCGGCCGGTGCATTCTACGCATGGATTTTACTGAGGCTATTCTCTCTTCCGCCAACCGGTCAGCGGCCAAGGCGGTGGGTATCTCCTCCGACTTCGAGATTTGGATCACCCGGCCGATAATGTCATAGATCCGCTCGGTTTTCTCCCGCGCCCGCTCGGCACTGTAAGCGACGCCGATTTCAGAGGCAGCGTTGATTATGCCTCCGGCGTTAACTATGTAATCCGGGGCGTAGAGTATGCCCCTCCGGTGCAACTCCTCACCATCTTCATCGCTGCGTAGTTGGTTATTGGCCGCCCCGGCCACCACCCGGGCCTTGAGTCTGGGAATGGTATCTTCGTTGAGGATGCCGCCCAAGGCGCACGGAGCGAATATGTCGCAATCCGAGTCATAGATCTTGTCTTGGCCGACTACTTTGAGGTTCAAGTCCCGAGCCCGGTCCAAAGCCCCCTCGTATATATCCGTCACTACCAACTGGGCGTCCTCTTCTAGCAGGTGGTGGGCCGTGCGGGACGCCACCTTCCCGAATCCTTGGAGCGCCACCCTCTTGCCGCTTAGCGAGTCGGACCCCCACATCTCCAGGGCGCAGGCTTTCATGCCCATGTACAGGCCCAGACCGGTCATGATGGAGGTGTCGCCGCTGCCGCCGGCCAGCACCGGCAACCCCACCACATGGCTGGTTTCCAAGTGAATGTATTCCAAGTCACGAGTCGTGGTGCCGACGTCGGTGGTCGTAAGGTAGCGCCCGCCCAGGGTATCGACAAATGCCCCGTAGGAGCGCAGGAGGGCCTCCGTTTTTTGGGTGCGGGAGTCCCCGATCAACACTCCCTTGCCGCCTCCCAGCGGAAGGTCCGCCGCCGCCGACTTGTAGGTCATGGCCCGCGACAACCGCAGGGCGTCCTTGACGGCGTCGGCCTCCGACTCATAAGGCCACATCCGGGTCCCGCCGCAGGCCGGACCAAGGGTGGTGTCGTGGACCGCGATTACGGCTCTCAGACCCGTAGCCGGATCGGAGCAAAACACTACCTGCTCGTGCCCGTTAGCCTCCAGATATTCAAACATTTCCATTAGTTGGGACCTCCTCCAATGAGCTTGGAGCAAAATTAGAAACCGCCTCAGCCAAGTATGTTTCGGCCATCCAAAAGCAGTTCTATCGGCGCTCTCCGGTCAGGTTCCCATCTATCACTATTCTATTATAGACCTGCCGATGTTTAAGAAATACAAGTGGTGCCCAAGATTCAGGGTCATTTACTGATAGGTGAACGATTACCTAAACCAGTCCTCGTCTCCTGAGCTTGTCGAAGGGTTCTTTGTCCTCAGAATTTCTGGATTCCGGCCTTCGCCGGAACGACGGGGGAGGGGATAGTTTAGAAACTTATTCACGCATCAGTAATTGTCACCCCGAGCAGAGCGAGGGGTCTAAAATCCCTGTCCTCCACATCGTTCTGCCACCGAAGAATTTTAGATTCCTCACTGCGTTCGGAATGACAGTTGGGGCGGGGTTCTTGGGACACGGGGTTCTTGGGACAATTGAAAGACCCTAGCCCAGGATTGAGGCGGTTGAGGCCGGAAGGTTATAATCTGGGTGGCCCAAATAAGTGACCGGAGTGAATTTCCAGGAGGTATCGGACAATGACCCAACCAGTAATGCACGCTCAGATGGGGGGTGAGACCGGCGGGTCGGAGGAGTTAATCCCCGCCGGTGTGGTGACCTTTGGTCTGGAGTACCGGATGTTGGAAGGCCGGGATGAGGGGATTTGTATCCACGTCTACGGTAACGACCTGCCGGACCAAGACAAAGAGTTGCTGCGCTTGGACTGCTTCCAAGTAGCGCCCCATTACCACTACCGCAACGCCGCCATCAAGAAGAACGAACGACTGGAGTTGGACTACACCGCTGAGGGAGACCCCTTGGCTTGGGCCTTGGACAAGATCAAGACCCGGTTGCCCATCATGCTCATTCGTTGCGAGGCCGAAGACGTGGCGCGAGGGGTCGACCAGCGGGACATCGACGCCGCCATGCCCAAGATTGTCGCTTGGGCCGAGACCAAGTCCCACCGCAAAGGCTAATCTTAGGAGAGTTAGAGAAATGACAAGCCAGTATTCCAGCCCGCCAGCCATGACCATCGACGCCGACAAGAGCTACCTAGCAACCATCAAAACCAGCCAGGGAGACCTGACACTAGAGCTGTTCCCGGCGGAAACGCCGGTGACGGTCAATAATTTCGTGTTCTTGGCCCGGCAAGGCTACTATGACAACGGCCGGTTTCACCGGGTTATCAAAGACTTCATGATTCAAGGGGGGTGCCCCAAGGGAGACGGCACCGGCGGCCCGGGTTACCGTTTCCAGGATGAACCGGTTAGCCGTCAATACGTCAAAGGGACCCTGGCGATGGCGAATGCTGGCCCCAACACCAACGGCAGCCAGTTTTTTATCGTCCACGGCGATAACGTGGGGTTGCCGCCCAACTACACCATCTTTGGCATGTTAACCGAAGGCGCCGAGGTCTTGGACTCCTTGGCCGGCTCGCCGGTGCGGCCCGGGCCAGGCGGGGAGAATTCCCGCCCTACGGAGCAGTTGGACATTCAGACGATAGAGATCAGCGAGTCCTAAAAAACTCTCAAAACAGCTATCGTTCCCAGTGCTATCCAGCCCCGGTGAGAGTGGCAATAGCGGAAGATGACCGCGCATCTTTGCTGCGGAATGCGGCGGGGATATAATCGGCCCTGTCCGCGGCATTTTACGGCGTAGGGGGATGGTAATGGCCCAACAACATGCGGAGCTCAGCCCTGAAACGGTCCTGGGCGAGTTGAAGAAGAACGGTGTCACCCACGTGGTCTGGCTGCCTGATAGCGAGACCAACTGGCTCTACCTATTGATGGAAGCCGACCCAACCCTGGACTTGATTGCCGTGAGCCGGGAGGGCCAAGCGTTTTCCACCGCCGCCGGGCTTTCGGTGGGCGGAGCCAAACCGGTCATCTTGATCCAGAACACCGGTCTGATGGAGTCGGGGGACTCGTTGCGCGGCTGGGCGATGGGCATGAACATTCCGGTGGTGCTCATGGTGGGATACCGGGGCTATACTCGCCACGGCGACAATACCGACACGGCGGCGACCTACACTGAGCGGTTCCTTAACGCTTTCAACATCAAGTACTACCTTATCGAGAACAACAACGACGCGTCGAGGATCACTCGGGCCTTCGAAGAAGCGGAGAAGGCCCGCCAACCGGTGGCCGTGCTGGTGGGGGACGAATACCACGGCTTTAATCGTTAATAGACTTGGCTAGCGGACTAGGACTTTGCAATGATCAATACACCAGACCTGCTCAAGGTGTTCCAGAAGTACCGGGGCGATGCTGTGGTGATCCCCGGGAGAGGCGGGCGGCACTGGGTGGATATTAGCACCAAGGAGAGCCGGGACGTGCCGTTGGGTGACCCGGCCATGGGGGGCCATGCCTCATTCGCTCTGGGTCTGGCGCTGGCGCGGCCCAACGAAAAAGTGGTGCTCTTCGACTCTGAAGGCGACGTGTTAATGAACCTGGGGGCCTTACCCACCATCGCCGAAAAGGACCCGCAGAATTTCTACCACTTCATGCTGGATAACGAGTGCTACGCCACCACCGGAGGGCAGCCGGTGCCCAACGCCAAGAACATCGCCTACGACGTCATCGCCCGAGGCTCCGGCTACCCGGCCACCTACGCGTTCGACGACTTGGAGGAGTTTTCCAACAACATCCAACGGATTCTCGATGAGCCGGGGCCAGTGTTCGTGGCCTTGAAAGTGTTCCCTGAGATCGAGAATGAGCCTATTGGCCGACGCCGCCGGTGGCAGACCCGCAGCCGGGAACAAGTAGTGAGAGACCTGCAAGAAGACCTGGGGCCCAAGGCAGGCTAGACTATCCGGCCCAGCCTCAGGCCCGGCTCCCGGCTCAACTACTGATACGTGAATAAGTTTCTAAACTGTCCTCTCCCCCGTCGTTCCGGCCTTCGCCGGAACGACGGGGGCTGGTTTAGGCATTTATTCACGTATCAGTAGTTGAGTAAACGTTACTGCTCCGATCAGGCGCCGGTCGGGGTGGCGATTGCTTGGGCGGACGCCCCGGCTGGGGACGGCCGTTTGGCCAACAGGAACAAGGCCCCGCCAAGAAAGTTTAACCCGGCAAGAATCAAGAAGGCAGTGGTGTAGGTCCCTTGCACATCCCGCATGAAGCCAGCGAAGGGCGCGGCGCCCAACAGCAGGACGTTCATGGGTACCGTAGATAGCCCCAGAATCTTCCCAAAGGATGTTCGGCCGAAGTAGTCGCCTCGTATCGCTACGGTCAGGGGATTGCGTCCTCCAAATCCCATGCCAAAGAGGATCGCAAATAGGTAGAAGACGCTGAGACTCGACGCCGCAGTTAATAGCAGCACCGCCGCCGCTTGCAACGAGGTGAAAACAAACAAGGCGATGCGCTTTGGCACGCGGTCGCCGACGTATCCGCCCACCAACTGGAACCCCATCGCAACTGCCAGGTAGACGATCACGATCCAAGCGGTGTCTTGTACCTGGAAACCCCGGTCTTCCATCATCAGGCCCAAGTGGGTCATGATGGCCAGGATCACCATAGAAGTAAGGCCGTGGCCAAAAGCGATGAACCAAAAGGCGGGGGTCCGCAGCGCTTGGGACGCCGTCAGGTCCGGCGTCCCGGGTTGCTCTTGGCTTTGGCGGCGGGCGGGACTGGGAGCCGCGGCGGTCTCCGGCACCGGCCGCGGCGGCTCGCTGTCCGGCAGGCGGTCATCGGCCTGGGGGCGGTTGCGGATCAGCCGAGACAAGGGAAAAGCCACGACCAAGATAAATATGCCAATGGCCGAGGCAGTCACCTGCCAGCCAAAGCGGTCGTGTTGGGGATTGATGGCCCAAGCGACGGCGGGGACTAGAAGCAGGGCGCCGGCGCGGCTGCCTACGTTGCACCAAGCCACCGCCGTCGCTCGCCGCCGGGCGAACCAGTGGTTCAACGTGGTCATCAGCGGCACCCAACTGCCCAAGCCCTGCCCCATCGACATCAAAACGAAAGACAAGTAAAACATCCACAGGTTCTGGACTTGGCCAAAGAACAGGAAGCCCAGTCCCAGAATGCTCAGCCCGATGAACACCATGCGGCGAGCGCCTACCCGGTCGGTAAGGTACCCTTCCACTGGCCCCATCAACCCGCCCTCGATGCGGGTAAAGGTCATCGCGAACCCTGGGCCCGGGTCCAACTGAACTGATGCTCCAGCGCCACCGCCCAAACGCTCATTGCGTGGAACAAGGGCACCGTGGAGATCACCATAACAAAGCTGCTGATGCCCACCAGCCACCAAGCGTAATAGACACCACGCAGCCGCCGGGAAATTTCCGGAGTGCCGGCGGCGGCCATTAGCAACAAGCCGGAGCCCAGCACCAGTAAGCCGGTCGTTATCACAAGACTGAGAATATTACAGGCAATTTAATATTACAAACCGGACTCAACCCATAGCCGGTAAACCAGGTTTTTGGGCAATCCCATGGAGCCGGCAACGCTGGCAACCGCGTCCTTGGCCCGGATGCCAGCTTCCCGAAGCCGCACCAATTCTTGGGCCGCTTCGGCCGTATGCAGTGCTATTTCATCTTTCGGCGGGCTATTCTCCGAATGGCCTTCCACCAGCACCACGTATTCCCCCAATGGCGACTGGGCGTGTTCCAGCGCCGTGGATACAGTCCCCCGAAACACCTCTTCATGCAGCTTGGTCAGTTCCCGGCACAAAGCCACTTGGCGATCACCAAGTTCTTCTCTCACGTCCTCCAGCATAGCCCGCAAGCGATGGGGGGCTTCGAAGAAGACCAAGGTCATCGGGAAGGCCGCCAACGCCCGCAGGCGACGGCGGCGGTCGGCGCGGCGCCGGGGCAAGAATCCCAGGAATGCAAACTCATCGCCGGAGAACCCGGAAACCGCCAACGCAGCCGTAAGGGCCGAAGGCCCCGGCACCACCTCCACCGGGTAACCGGCCTTACTGACTTGTGAGACCAACTCGCTGCCCGGGTCGCTCACCACCGGCATACCGGCGTCGCAGACCAACGCCGCATCGCCAGTATCCAAAGCCTTCAGCACCCGGGGCAGTTGGCCCCGCCAGTTATGCTCGTGGTAGCTCAGCAACGGAGCCCGGAGCCCCAAGTGGGAAAGCAGCCGCCGGGTGACCCGGGTGTCTTCGGCTACAATTAACCCCACGCTGCCCAACACCCGCGCGCCCCGCAGCGTCATGTCTTCCAGGTTGCCTATTGGAGTGCCTACGATAAATAGAGTGCCCATTTCGCCTATAACTGTTCAGACTTGATACTTCATTCCGACCCCCTAACCCGTCATTCCGGCCCTCGTACCCAGTACGGGGCAGACTTTGAGCCGGAATCCAGAAGCGTTTGCAACCAGCAACGCCTGTCCTGAGCTTGTCGAAGGGTTCCTTTTCCTTGGCATTTCTGGATTCCCGCCTGCGCGGGAATGACGGTTGGGCTTTAGAATGTCGCAAAGGGATCATCATTCAAATGCCGGATGTGGCTCTCAGTAAATTCGCCTCACCAACTCTGAACAGTTACTTTCACCTGTGTGAGTTGACTAAGGTTAAAGGTGCCCCCTTGCCGGATACCAGACAGGCCGGTAAGCTCTATCCGGCGTCCCGACCAGACAATCATACCATTCACCGGTCCGCCGGAGCCGGAAGGGCATCCGATCCGGTCCCGGTGTCAAACCTGCCGCAGAGGAGCAACCATGGCCACTCTCACTGGGTCCCACCTGTTCATCCGGTGCCTGAAACAGGAAGGAATTGAAAAGGTGTTCACTATAGTCGGCGACACTATCCTGCCTTTGGTGGACGCCGCCGCTGACGAAGGCATCGAGTTCATCGACACCCGGCACGAGGGGGCCGCGCTGCACATGGCCGACGGTTACGCTCGGATCACCGGCCGTCCCGCGGTGGGAATGTTCACCGGAGGCCCCGGCTTTGCCAACGCTATCTCGGCGCTGCCCGCCATCTACACCTCGGAAAGCCCGGTGATTTTCGTCGCCGGTTGCGCCGAACTCCCCGAAAAAGGCATGACCACCTTTCAGGAGATCGACCAGACGGCAATGGCCGCGCCGGTTAGCAAAGGCTCTTGGCTGATTCACGATAAGCAGCGAATCCCGGAGTTTGTTGCCACTGCTTTCCGCACCGCTACCTCGGGCCGGCCGGGCCCGGTCCATCTCACCTTGCCTATAGACCTGCAAGAGCAGGAAATATCCGAAGAGGAATTGCCCCGCTGGCTGCCCCAAGAGTACCGTCATCAAGGCCGGTCTCAGGGAGACCCGGCGTTGGTGCAAGAAGCGGCCAGCCTTCTCGGCCAAGCCAAACGCCCGGTGATCATCGTCGGCAACCCGGCCCGCTACTCGGTTACACCGGAGCAACTTCAGACATTGGCTGAAACGACCGGCATCCCGGTGTTCACCGTGGAACAGGCCCGGGGGCTCTTGGACGACGACCATCCCTTGTGCTTCGGCTACGCCGACGGCGCTTTGAATCCCACCGCCCGGCGCTTTCGTGAGGCCGATGCGGTGTTATTGCTGGGCAAGCGTCTGGACCATCGCTACCGCTACGGGAATGTCTTCAACCCCGAAGCTGAAATAGTCCAAGCCGACCCGTCTCCGGCAGAGATAGGGCGTAACCGCGGTGTTTCGATAGGGTTGTTGGGCGACCTGGGAGCGATAGTGGAGCAGATTACCGCAGCCAGCAGGGGAGGCCGCAAAGAGAACATCGAAGATTGGGTCGGCCAACTCGGCCAAGACCGGGCCAACTGGCTTCAAGGTCTCCGGGACCGGGCCACTGGTGAAGAGCCCATGCACCCCATGGACGTCTACACCGGCTTGGAGCACCTGATCGACCGAGACACGGTGATCATTATGGACGGCGGCGACTACGTGCAGTTTGGGCGGTCCTATCTCAAGGCCCGCAAGCCGGGGCACTTCATGAGGCTGGGGCCCTTGAGCCACTTGGGCGCCGGCATACCCTACGGCATGGCCGCCAAGCTGGCCCTGCCGGAAAGCAAGGTCTTGGTTTTCATCGGCGACGGCGCTTTCGGCTTCTACGCCATGGAATATGACACCTGCATGAGGCACAACCTGCCGATTACCACGGTCATGGGCAACGACGGCACCTGGGGCATCGACAAGACCTTTCAATTGGCCTACTTCAACCGGGCGGTAGCCACCGACCTCCGATTCGTCAGGTACGACCAAATGGTGGAGGCCATGGGTTGTTTCGCCGAGTACGTGGAACGGCCCGATCAAGTGGCGCCAGCGGTGGAACGGGCTCTCGCCTCGGGCCGGCCTTCGTTGGTCAACACCGTGGTACGCTCCGGCGCCAGCCCTCTGGCCGAAGCAATGATTGCCCGGCGCCGAGGAGGCTAGGTTGTGTTGACATTTCATGTCATTCCGAGCGGAGCGAGGAATCTACTACCCCGCGACCTGGACTCCAGCCTTCGCGGGAGTGACGATTGGACAACTTGCGCTACTTTGCAATTGCCATGGTTGGTATGAAGCGAGCGTGCGGAGGGACCGCTTACACCGGGCCTATAACCGGACTCTGAGAACTGGGGCCGATTCCGGCAAAGATATGCAAGAATTCGTAACTGAATTGAAACGATTGTCCGCATGTCGGAAACAGCCGCCATTGTAGTGTTGCGATGTATTGACAAACATCCAGCCCAGGGTATATTGTTCGAGCACGGCGTAACGATAACGTAGCAATAAAAATTTGGGAGGAGTTAGGATGCTCAAGATTGGCCATGAAGTAGTACGGCCCGGCAAGACCTGGGGTGAGGCTTCGGTCACCATCCCCGTCCCCGAAGAGCTGGAAACAGTGCCAGGAATCCCCCTCAACCCCCGGGAAGTGGACTGGTATGCCCGGGAATATCCCTTAGAGACCATGAACATTACGGAGCGCGCCTCCCGCGACTGGTCCAACGTCATCCGCGACCAGCACGTGGAGATGCGGGAGATCCGGAAAGAACACGATAAGTTGAACCGGAACTTGATGATCGCGGGGCGGTTGACGGCGGATATGGAGCCGACGGCCGAGTCCACCGGTGAGGACGTCACCGAGTTGATCAAGGAAAAGGCCCGGCAACTTGGCTACATTGAAGTGGGCTTCACTGCCTACGACCGACGCTACGAGTACGCCGCCAAAAAGGGTTTCACCGAGTTGCCCACCGCCATCTGTTTGGCTTACGAGCAGGACTTCGAGCCCACCCAGACCATTCCCAGCGTGGACGCCGAGATCGTCCACTCCAGCACCTACCGCACCCAGGCGGCGGCAGGACTGGAGTTGGGCAGTTTCATCCGTTCCTTGGGCTACCGCGCCCACGTCATCCACTCCGGTGACGCCACCGGCCCGGTGATCCCCATGTTCGTCGCCGCCGGTCTAGGCCAGTTGGGCGCCTGTGGTTATCTGTTGACCCCCCACGCCGGCAACCGCAACCGGTTGATGATGGTCACCACCGATGCCAACGTCACTATGGACCAGCCGGTAGACTACGGCATCCATGCCTTCTGTCAGGTCTGCCAGGTGTGCGTGAACCGCTGCCCGGGCCGCGCTCTGATGCGCGACAAGATCTGGTGGCGGGGCATTGAAAAGAACAAGTTGTACTTCAAGCGCTGCCGCCCCGTAATGGCCCGCTACTTGGGCTGCGGTGTCTGCATGAAGGTCTGCCCCATCCAGAAGTACGGCCTGAAGAACGTGATGGAGCACTACGCCGAGTCCGGCCAAGTCCTGGGCAAGGGCACTCACGACCTCGAGGGCTACGAGATCGAGGGCAAGGGCTACTTCGGCCCCGGTGAGCTGCCGGTCTTCGACCGCGGCTTCTTCGAGATGCCCCACGGCGATGCCGAGCAGTGGGCTTTCGACCAATTCAAGGAGAAGGCCACGGCTGCCGGCGGCATGATCACCGACGAGATGATGGCCGAGCTCAAACAAGAGGTTACCGACGCGGTACGGTTGGCCACCGCCGACACCATAGCCATGATGGACCAAGACGCCGACTATATCTAAATCCAACGGCAACGGCGCCCCGGCGGTTCATCCCCGCTAGGGCGTTACCCAAGCAAACAAAGGGGCCGACTTTACCGTCGGCCCCTTAATTTTTTGTGATTTATGCCTTCAAGTCGCGTATGCACTTGCATAAACTACCCTGCATTCCAACCATTCAACCACATCTAATTACATCCCCGTTCGGACGGGCGCTTAAGGATTTTCGAGTCTGCGGAGTTCTTCTTCCAATTCACAGACTCGCGCTTCTGCATTGCTGGCGCGGGCTTCTGCCCGGGCGCGCTCATCGCGCTCTCTGGCGGCCTCCGCCAAGGCGTCTCCGAAGGTGGTTATGTGCAGGCCTGTCTTTGGGTCATGCCATTCGAGCCGTCCATGGTCCCACCGGACTATCAAGTCCAAGACTGCGCTGTAACCCTGCCGGACTCCCTCTTCGATTTGATCTATGGAGATAGGGCTGTAGACCCCAGCGTAGAGAAAGTCCCCTGCGAGAGCCGCCCCGTGGCGCTGACCGCCTGATTCGTCGAACCGCCAGTATTCCGGGATTCCCAGGGCGGCGTAGCGGCATCTTTTGCCGGTGGCATCGTAAAGGCCGGTGCTGGGGGATGCTACTTCCAGAACGAAGTCTGGGGGTTTGCCTTGTTCTGAGATGATGTACCCGTTTTGTTCGTGGAAGAGCGTGGAGTTTACGTTGAAGGCGATGAGAAGGTCTGGCTGGAGCATTTGGGTCTGCGGGCTGTAGAGGGTGGGGCTGACGTAAGCTTCGCCGAATATCAGGGTGGTGTCTGGGTTGCCGAAGTGGTGGGAAAGGTGGAGACCGTTTCCGAAGGCGTGTATAGCCTTGTAGTTGTTCATATCCTCAGTCTCTGGAGGATCGGGGAGCCGGAGGCTGTGGGGAGTGGGGGTCATTTCGGGCCTCGCCTGGTGGGGGTGTAGTGGCGTTGTATTGAAACATCCATATCTCTACGTTAGACCCAATACGCCAACAACACAAGCTTTGACGTATCCAGTCTGAACAGTTACAAAAGGGCAATTCACCGCCAGAGCAGTGTTCGACCGAGTAAGCCGACCCGAAAACAGGCCCAGAAAAGTATCGCGTTTTTAGTCCAAACATATTCGTATTTCGAATATACATTGGGCTATGAAATAGGGTTGACAAATAGATTTTGAACCTTTAGCCTACGGGCTAGGTTGGAGTCCGAACCTGGGTATCCATAACATGGGAGGGAAAGGAATGCTAAAGATAGGCCACGAGGTAGTAAGGCCTGGCAAGACCCAAAGCGACCCTCCAGTTACCATTCCGGTCCCGGAAGAGCTGGAAACGGTACCTGGTATACCCCTGAACAACCGGGAAGTGGACTGGTACTCTCGCGAGTATCCGCTGGAGACGATGAACATCGACGAGCGGGCCTCTCGTGACTGGGCCAATACTATCCGCGACCAGCACGTGGAGATGCGGGAGATCCGCAAGGAACACGACAAGCTGAACCGGCCGCTCATCATGGCCGCCCGGCTAACCGGCGACCAAGAGCCCACGGCTGAGTCCACCGGTGAAGACGTCACCGAGCTTATCAAGAGTAAGGCCCGCGAGTTGGGCTTCTTGGAAGTGGGCATCGCCGCTTATGACCACCGGTACACCTACCAGAGCAAGAAGGACTGGGTCAAGTTCCCTCACGCCATTTGTTTGGCTTATGAGCAGGACTTCGAGCCCACCCAGACCATCCCCAGCATCGATGCTGAGATCGTTCACTCCAGCACCTACCGGACCGAAGGCGCCGCCTCCTTGGAGTTGGGCCGCTTCATCAACTCCTTGGGCTACCGGGCCCAAGTCCACAGTCCCAACGACAACACCGGCCCCTACATCCCGATGTTCGTGGCCGCCGGACTGGGCCAGTTGGGCGCTTGCGGCTACCTGTTGACCCCCCACGTGGGTTCCCGCTGCCGCATTATGATCGTCACCACCGATGCCAACGTCCAGTACGACGAGCCGGTGGACTACGGCATCCACGCCTTCTGTCAGGTCTGCCAGGTCTGCGTGAACCGCTGCCCGGGCCGCGCCCTGATGCGCGACAAGATCTGGTGGCGGGGGATGGAAAAGAACAAGTTGTACTTCAAGCGCTGCCGCCCCGTAATGGCCCGCTACCTGGGCTGCGGTATCTGCATGAAGGTATGCCCCGTCCAGAAGTACGGTATGCAGACGGTGATGCAGCACTATGCCGACACCGGCCAGGTGCTGGGCAAGGGCACCCACGACCTCGAGGGTTACGAGATCGAGGGCAAGGGCTACTTCGGCCCCGGCGAGCTCCCCGTCTTTGACCGGGACTTCTTCAGCTCCATGCCTCACGGCGACACCGAGCAGTGGGCTTTCGAACAATTCAGGGAGAAGGCTGTTGCTGCCGGCGGCATGATCAGCGACGAGATGATGGCCGAGCTCCGGGAGGAAGTCGCTCGCGGTCTGTCTCAGAACAAGGACAACATCGGCATGATGGAAGAAGAGGACTACATCTAGTAGCCGCGTCCATCCCACAGTCCGGGCGGGGTGCTTCTCCTACCCGGTCTAGGAACCATAAAAAGGACCCGCTCAGTAGCGGGTCCTTTTTATGCCTTAGCGGGTGTCTAATAAGTCCTCGCAACCGGTCACCTGTCACCCTGAGCCTTTCGGCTGCGCTCAAGATAAACTCCGCGAAGGGTCTAAACTCCTTGCCTTACTTAGGCGTTGCTGCTGCCAAGCATTTTAGATTCCTCACTTCGTTCGGAATGACAGGGCCTGTCCTGAGCCTGTCGAAGAGATGGGCTGCAATCGGTTTAACACCCTCTTAAAGTACCGCCGACAGAGCGACGGGGCGGTCTATAACTGGTTGGGGTCTCCACTGACCTGAATCACTGGCCGGCCGGCTGAAGCGGCCTGGGTCTCCTTGAGATTTCCCGCCAAACGGTCCAGCGACTCTAGGTAACTCTCCGAACCCTGGTCCCTCAAATCAAAGACCACGTGCTCATCGTTCAGGTTTCGGGCCAGACCTCGGCCCCTGGGCTGGACCACCGTTTCGTCGGGCGCCACCAAGTACAACACCCACTGGTCGCGGCTGAACTGAGCATCCTTGGCGCCGTTAATGTCGTTGCGGACCGTCTCGCTGTCGAGCGCGGCTTGAGAACAGACTACCACCAGTTTGTCGTAGGCCCTAACCCACCGTTCCACCTCCTCTTGGTCCGAGGTGCTGCGCCGGTCTACCAAGGCGCTGCCCCGGGCATCCTCGGGGAACAACCAACAGCGAACGCTCCGGGACCTCAGCTCCGACTGAAGTTCCCGGGCGAAAGCGTGGTCTTTGGCCGAGCAGGAAATAAAACAGTCGCCTTGAATCGTCGGCGTCCCTTGGATGGCGGCCTGAAACTCGATCAGAGAGTCGGCAACTCCGGCGCCGTGTAAAAACTCGGCGGAAATATTGCCTCCGGAGCGGTACAGAGTATCGACACCGATGGTGCTGGGCGCATCATGGCGCACTTGGTCCAAGCCTTGGGACTCGCTGACATCGCAATTCTGGAATACGGTGTAGCCGACAATACTGCCGGAAAAATCGGAGCCGGTGAGCACCGAGTTGTGGAATACCGCTTCGTAGAAGTCGGCCCCACCGAGAGTAGCGTTGGTCAAATTGGTACGAGTCAATATGGCCCGGTTAAGGTTGGCGCCGGTCAAATTAGCGTCGGTCAAGTTGGCGCCAGCCAAGTTAACTCGCGCCAAGTTGGCCCCCGATAAATCGGCCCCGGTGAGGTTGGCGTCGGACAGGGTGGCGCGGTCCAGGTCCACTCCAGTGAGGTTGGCGCCAGTGAAGTTAGCGCCGCGCAAATTGGCGCCGTTCATCAGGGCCCGGCTCAAGTCGGCTTGAATCAAGTTGGCGTGATACATGTGGGCCGGGTTAAGGTAACAACCGGAAAGATTGGCCCGTTGCAGCATTGCGCCCGTCAAGTCCGAGTTGCGCAGGTCGGCGCCGCTCAGGTTGGCTTGGGGCATCCGGGCATAGCTCATGTAAGCGGCGTTCAAATCCAGGATCTCGTTGGGGTGCTCCTCTCGCCAGCGGGCCACAGTATCCCGGCCCCTCCTTGCCAACTGGACATGCTCCATGTTCGCCATATCAGCTACTCCAGAACAATTATTGTCTCGGTCAGATTGTTTTCGATAAGAACTTGGACAGCAACGCCCGAAAAACCGGTCAGCCCAGCGGCCAACCAGCCACGAGCACATTTGCGTCCTGAGTCCTCAAAATTTTAGCATAGCCCGCCACCGCCAGTTAACTATCGGTTACTCGTTGCACAGGGCCTTTTCATTGTTACCCCGAACGCAGTCACCCCGAACGCAGTGAGGGGTCTAAAATCCCTCTGGAAAGGCGAAATTGGTCCCAGCAAGAATTTTAGATTCCTCGCTCTGCTCGGAATGACAGAGAGGAGGCTCAGAATGAGAATGAAAAGGCCCTGACTCGTTGCAGTTATCTGTCGTGGCGCCAATCCTAGCCAGCCCGGTTGATTATGGCGCGGCGATGAGTCCCTTCGCCCAGCTTGCGGTCCCTTTCGAAAGCTTCGACACGAAAAGTCAGCCGGTTGCGGTCCACACCGGTAAGCTCGGCCCTAGCGGTGACGGTAGCGCCAATGTCGGCCGGCGCCAAATGCCGGATGTTTACCTCGAAGCCAACCGAAGTCTGGTTCTCCTCCAATAAGCTGTCCACAGCATTCATGGAGGCTTGCTCCATCAACAGAATCATCGAGGGAGTGCTGAACTTGCTCACGTGGGGAGCGACGTTGTGTTCGCAGACCAGCGTCTGCCGTTCACCACTAAGACCGGGGAGTATTCTTGTGCCAGCCATACAGCGTCGCCTCCGCTAAGGGTTGATGTGCATTACTCTAGCTGCTTCATCATAACATTCGCCGGGGTAACTGTTCAGACTTAATACTTCACCCCGGCCACTTAACCCGTCATTCCGGCCTTGAGCCGGAATCCAGGAGCGTTTGCAACCAGCACGCCTGTCCTGAGCTTGTCGAAGGGTTCCTTTTCCCTGGCATTTCTGGATTCCCGCCTGCGCGGGAATGACGGTTGGGCTGGGCTTTGTTGCATGAATATTGGCAGCACATGAAATGTCCCGACACCCTTTGAATCGAGCTATGCTACTCGATAGCTATCCGGCATTCCCAAGTGGGTCATCCGATTCAAAGCGGCACACTTTACCTTGGCTTCCACCTTCTGCTGCGGTAACTTCCTGGCCTGAAGATAGGAACCAAAGATGGTCTTGAACCGAAACATGGCAGTCTCGGCCAGGGAACGCCGATGATAGCCCGACTCTTGTTTCCACCGCTTACGTCCTACCTTCCGAATCCTTCTCAGGTTCTCGTCCCGCACCAGGGGCGGGGCGGCACAGTTCCCATGCTGCCAGATACGGGCATCCTTTCGAGGTGGAATTGCTACCCGCCTGACACCTCTGACAGCGCAGCCCTCATATACCTTCCTTTTGTCGTAGGCCCCATCGCCACCCACCTGCTCCACTGACTCGGTGCTCTGGTCCAGAAGTTCGGGCACCGCTCCCGCATCGTCCAGGCTGGCCTCGCTCAGTACCACGGCCTGGATCTCCTGGGTTTCACTGTCCACGCTTAGATGGAGCTTCCTCCAGGTGCGCCGTTTGGTATAGCCATGCTGACGCACCTTCCATTCTCCCTCCCCAAAGACTTTCAACCCGGTGCTGTCCAGTACCAGGTGCAAGGGCCCGGCAGCTTTCCTGAGCAAGGAAACCCCCAGGCGCTTGGCGCGCTTGCAGAGGGTGGTATAGTCCGGCACCGGCAAATCCCACTCCAGCAAGTGAAACACGGACCGGAGAAACCCTTCGGCAGCCCTCAGGGTCAAGTGGAAGACGCTGCGCACCATCAACAGACACTGGATTGCTCCACCGGAATACTGAAACTGCCCACCGCGCTTTCGGGGGCCGCCGGGCTTCCAGGCCCCAATATCCTCTTCGCTGGTCCATAGGGTTATTGAACCCCGCTGGACCAGGCTTTCGTTGTAGTCATGCCGTAGTCATGCCAGTTACGTATCCGATACTGGGATTTCCTGGTGGTGGTGCGTTTCTTGGGACGAGCTTTGGAGGCTTGCGGTGTTCGCTTCATGCCTCCAGCTTAACACTACCTCCCATTCATTCAACAAAGCCGTTGGGCTGCGGAATGCCGTAAAAGGACTATCACTCGAACAACGGATGTGGCTCCCGGCAAATTTGACTCCCGAAGTCTGAACAGTTACTCGTCCACCTGTTACCTTGAAGGCCCCAAGGGTTTGATATATCATGCACCTCGTCAGGAAGCTGAATGATATGCCGAGCAAACGAGACCTATTATCCATCACCGACTTGAGCCCGGACGAGACTCTACACATTATACGCCGGGCCATAGAATTAAAGTCGGACGGGCCCAGCAGCGCTCTCCGCAATAGAAGCGTTGCGCTTCTGTTTGAAAAACCTTCGCTCCGGACGCGCACTAGCTTCCAAGTGGGGGTCCACCAACTGGGTGGATATTCCTTGTACTTGGGCCAGGAAGAGGTGGGCTTGGGCTCCCGCGAGCCGGTCTCCGACGTTGCCCGGGTCCTCTCCGGTTACGTGGACTGCATCGTGGCTAGGGTATTTTCCCACCAGCACTTGGTTGAGTTGGCCGAGTACGGCAGCGTTCCGGTTATTAACGCGCTATCCGACTGGGAGCACCCGTGCCAGACCCTAGCCGACCTACAGACCATCAAGGAGCACGTGGGCCATCTGGATGGGGTGAAGTTGACCTTCATCGGCGACGGCAACAACGTAGCCCGCAGCTTGTGCTTGGGTCTTTCGTCGGTGGGAGGGAGTTTCGCCATCGCCGCGCCCGAAGGGTATAATCTGGACGGCGAAACGCTAGAGTTGGCCCGTCAGCGGCCGGGGCCGGTGTCAGCCTTGATCGACCCCTCGAAGGCGGTGAGGGGCGCTGACGTGGTGTATACCGACGTGTGGACCAGCATGGGGCAGGAAACCGAAGCCGCCCAGCGCCGCCAGGCTTTCGAAGGCTACACGGTGGACGCTTCCTTGTTGGCCAAAGCCAAGCCCGGCGCCATCTTCATGCACGACATGCCGGCCCATTACGGGGAAGAAGTCCCGCCGGGGATGCTGGAACACCCCCAATCGGTTGCCTACCAACAAGCCCACAACCGGCTGTATGCCCAGATGGCCTTGCTCGAGTTTATTCTGGGCTAACCCCTTAGACAGTCTCGGAGCGTTGCTTTGCCTCCACCCATCGTCGCGGTCGTCGGCCGTCCCAACGTTGGTAAGTCTTCCCTGTTTAACCGGGTACTGGGACACCGCCATGCCATAGTATCTGAGGTAGCCGGTACGACCCGCGACCGGTTGATAGCCAACGCCCAGTGGGATGACCACGAGTTCCTCCTGATCGACACCGGAGGGTTGGAGTCGGACCCCGAGGGCAGCATCAGGCAAAAGGTCCAAGAACAATCGGAAATGGCCATGGAGGCCGCCGACGTTATCGTGTTCATGGCCGACGTCATCGACGGCCTCACCCCAGCCGACCACGAGGCAGCGGAACGGCTGCGCCGCGCCCAAAAGCCGGTAATCCTGGCAGTCAACAAAGTCGACAACGAGTCCCGGGAATTAACTATCCCCGAGTTTTACCAGCTAGGCTTGGGCGAGCCCTTCCCGATTAGCGCCTACCACAACTACGGCGTATACCGCTTGATGGACGAAGTAGTCTCCTATTGGCCGCCTCCGGACATCCTGGAGGACCCGGACACCCCAGAGTACAACGAAGAAGCGCCTTCGCTCCCCACGCGACCATCGACCCCCACCGAGTTGAAACTCGCTATTGTCGGGCGAACCAACGTGGGCAAGTCCATGTTGCTCAACGCCATCCTGGGGCAGGAACGGTCCATCGTCAGCCAGGTGGCCGGGACCACCAGGGACGCCCTTGACACCGGCATGGCCTACGGGGACCAAGAGGTAACCCTCATCGACACCGCCGGGATCCGTCGGCCGGGGCAAGTACAGCGGGGCATCGAGAAGTACAGCGTCATCCGGGCGGTCAGCGCCGTCAACCGGTGCGATATAACGTTGCTGGTAGTGGATGCCACCGAGTTGGCCACGGCGCAAGACGCTCACATCGCCGGGCTGGCCTGGGACGTTTGCCGCGGCCTGATCGTGGTGGTCAACAAATGGGACTTGGTGGAGAATGCCGGTTGGGGAGCCCGGCAACGGGCCATGGCCCGGGTGCAGGAGCGCCTGCACTTCATGTCCTACGTCCCCATCTGCTTCACCTCGGCACTGGAAGGCGAGGGCATCGGCGACGTGATGCAAATGGCCTTGGAACTGTGGCGGGAAAGGTTGCGCATCATACCGTCCCGGGAGCTACAGTACTTGCTGGCCGACGCCCTAGCCAGCCACGCTCCCCCCGTCGGCAAAGGCCGGAGACGGCGAGACCGGCTTCACATCAGCCGCTTACGCCAAGTTGACGTAAACCCGCCAACCTTTCTATTCACCGTGGATAGCCCCGAACTGGTACACTTTTCCTACCAGCGCTACCTGGAAAACCGGCTGAGGGACACTTTCGGGTTCGACCGCACCCATCTGAGATTAGTCTTTAAGAAGCAATGAACCGTCCCCTACCTCCCCTCTTGTTCAGCCTAACGGTGCTGCCCTTGGTCACCGCCTCGATGGTGGCGGTGTTCTTGACCATGGAGAACGAGGCGGATATAGCCCAATACCCGGCGGTAATGGCTGTGGCCTATTTGCTAGGCTCGGTGCCTTGGGGCTACATGCTGCTGCGGTGGCGGCGCGGGGTGGACATTCGAGACTACGGCAGCGGGCGGACCGGCATGTCCAACGTGTTGCGCACCGGCGGCGGCAAGGTGGCGGCGCTGGTGTTGGCACTGGACTTGGGCAAAGGAATCTTGGCCGTGTTGCTGGCTAGGGCGGTGATTGGAACCACTGCCGGTGAAGTAGCAACCGGCCTGGCAGTATTGGCCGGTCACAATTGGCCGGTATTCCTGCAATTCAAGGGGGGCCGGGGCATCGCCACCGGTCTGGGGGGGCTGTCGGTAATGGCCCCTATCGCGGCCGGACTGGCCGCTTTCGCCTTTATTCCGATTACCCTGTCCAGCCGTATTCTGTCTCTGGGTTCCGTGGTAGGGGTGGGAGTGGCTTGCGTATCCATGGCGGCGTTGAGCCTCGCCGGAGTCTACTCCAGCGTCTACACCTTGTACGCTTTCATCGGCTCGGCCATAATACTGTGGCAACACCGCGACAATATCCGGCGGATCCGCCAAGGCACCGAGAGACGTTTGGGCCAGCCCGCTCAACCCGTCGTCTAGCCGACACGCTCGGTCCCTTTACCGGAACGCTACCGCAGAGGGCAACGAGTGACCGCCAAGGTTGCCATAGTCGGCGCCACCACTTGGGGCACTACCCTAGGCATCCTCCTCGGGCGCAATAACGTCACCGTAAACCTTTTGGCCCGCACCGAGGTCGAGGCCAACGAGTTAAATTCCCGGCGGCGTCACGATCGCTTCCTCCCCGACGCGCCCTTTCCCGAAACGCTGAAGGTCGTAAGCAGAGCCCAGGAAGCGATGGCTTCGGCGACGCTGGTTATCCTTGCGGTGCCGTCGCATCAGCTCCGGAGCAACATCCAGAGCGTCAGAGACTACCTATCCCCCGGGACTATCGTTCTCAGCGCCACCAAGGGTCTGGAGCGCCCCGGCGGAGAACGAATGAGCCAGGTCTTGGAACAAGAGTTGCCCAAACAACTCCACGCTGCCATCTGCGCCCTTTCCGGCCCCAACCTGGCCCGTGAGATCATTCAGGGCAAGCCCTGTTCCACCGTAATTGCCAGCCGGAACGTCGAGAACGCGGAGAAAGCCCAGTCGGTCTTGATGTCGGCCAATTTCCGGGTCTACACTAGTGACGACGTAATCGGCGTAGAGTTGGGCGGGGCTTTGAAAAACATCATCGCCTTGGGGGCCGGTTTTGCCGACGGCATAGAGGCCGGCGACAATGCCAAGTCCGCCTTCATCACGCGGGGCTTGGCCGAGATTACCCGCTTGGGTGTCGCGGCGGGAGCCCAACCTCTAACCTTCGCTGGACTGGCCGGGCTGGGTGACCTGATTGCCACTTGCAGCAGCCCTCTCAGCCGCAATCACTATGTTGGGAAGCAGTTGGCGTTGGGGCGCACTTGGACGGAGATCCGGGAGTCCATGGACAACGTCGCCGAAGGCGTGAACACCACCACCGCCGCCTTGGAAATGGCCAAACGTCTAGGCGTCGAGATGCCGATAGCGGAAGTCACCTACCGGGTGCTATTTGAAGGGCTCCCCGCCCAAGAGGCCGCCGGCGAGCTGATGGAACGTCCGGCCCGCTCCGAGTGGTGACTAGGAACTCCACACCCGCACCAGCCTCCTTGACTCACGCTTACAGGCTAGGATTTTTCCGCACACCCTGAGTGGATTTCTTCACAAGCCCCTAGTATTACAACGACGGTTGGGATGCTAGGATGACGGGGTAGTTGGGGAAGGCTTGGGCAAGTGAGGCAGGGAAGTGGATGCTGCGGTTTTCGAGCAGGTGTACGGGACCTTTCAGGATTTTCACGCTTACTTCGCTCCGCTGTTTGGCCGCAGGGAAGCGCGGGACCACAGCCGCCATTACCTCCAGGCTCTCCTGGTACAGTCCGGGGAGCGGCGCAACGCCGAGAATCTGTCGGAGACGGTTCCGGCGTCAGCCAGGGTGATGCAGCGGTTTCTCGCTGAATCCCCCTGGGATGACGACACAGTCATAGGACGCCTTCAAGAGTACTTGGGACCCCGGCTGGGACATCCGGATGCGGTGTGGGTGCTGGACGGCAGCGACTTCCCGAAGCAGGGCAGGAAGTCCGTGGGAGTGGCCCGTCAGTATTGCGGGAGGCTGGGCAAGGTGGCCAGCTGCCAGGCCGGAATGTTCCTCGCCTACGTCAGCCCGCTGGGACGGGCCCTGGTGGACAAACGGCTTTATCTGCCGGAGAGCTGGACCTCGGACCAAGACCGGTGTGAGGCGGCGGGGGTTCCGGAGGAGAGGCAGGGCTACCAGTCGAAGACCCAATTGGCGCTGAAGATGGTGGAGCGGGCCTTGGAGCGGGGACATCTGAGGGCCGGATGGGTTGCGGGGGACGACGCCTTCGGGATGTCGCCGTCCTTCCGTGAGGGACTGGCGGCGCTGGGGATGCGCTACGTGCTGGACGTTCCCGGCGGCACCACGGTCTGGCCGCTGGAGCCAGCCTGGACCAGGCCGGAGCATCAGGGATTCGGGCGTCCCCGCAAACCCAAGTTGCGAGACGGTCAGCGCCGGACCATGGAGCAGCGCAGCGATGAATTGCCGGAGGAGGCCTGGCGTGAGATTACGGTGGCCGAGGGAAGCCAGGGTCCCCGCAGCTACCTGTTCAGCGCTCAGAGGGTGCGTCCAACCAGCAGGCGGAAGCCTGGCGAAATCCACTGGGCCATTTACCGCCGGAACCTGGACGGCAGCGAGCCCCGCTACTACCTGTCCAACGATCCGGAGGATACTCCCCTGGAGACCCTGGCATACGTGGGTGGCTCCCGGTGGCGCATAGAAACGGAGTTCGAGACGGAAAAGAGCAACGTGGGGCTGGACGAGTACGAGACCCGCACCTGGGCGGGATGGCATCATCACGTCGCCCTGTGCCTGCTGGGCGGAGCGTTTCTCCTGAGCCTGCAACAGGCTTGGGGGGGAAAAGATGCCCCGGATCACGAGACCGCAGGTCTACCGGGTGGTGCGGGAGATGCTGCCCCGGGAACGGTTCGGGCCGGCTGAACTGCTGCGGTGGCTGGAGGAGACGCAAGAATGCAACGAGCGGGCCAGACACTCCCATGCCAAGCGTCGAGCCGCCCTTCGTGCCTCCCCACACGTCCCTCCTTGAACCGTCGTTGTAATACTAGCGCAACTCCCCAAGGCCAAACCCCGGGGCCTTGGTCAGCAGCCACTGGGCCGCTACCCGACGGTGGCAGGGGGTCTCTCCTCGTTCGAAGCACAGCAGGGTGACGTCGCCCACGGTGGGTAAATCATCCACCCATTCTTGGAACCGGGAATTTCGCTGGTAAACGGCTTCCAACTCCTTCAGGTACTCCCGGGAAAGGGTGGCAAAATCCAATTCTCCAGCCCGGTACGCCCGTAACAGGTCCCGAGCCGGGTACAAGAATGGTCCGGTATACCATTGGACCGGCTTGCCGCGGGGATGGGCCCGGGACACCCGGTAACACCGGCCTTGCCAATGCTGTGGATCATAAAAGCTGGCGGTAAACAGCATATATTAGTGGCTAGTGTTCAGTGGTTAGTGGTCAGAGGGGATTATCCCCTCATACGGCGGAGGACCTGATCACTAGCCACTAATCACTGACACCCCAGTTGGCTACTGGTCTTCGGCCCGGCCAGGGCTTGCCGGCTGCTCGGTTACCGGGGTGCGGATAGGGGACGTCTGGCGCCACAGGAACAGTCCGGCCCCCACTACGATGATACTCACGTAGGTAATCGCCCGGTCCACCAACACCATCGCGGCGGCGACGCTGCCGGGCAGGGTGGAAAGGCGCACTGCCAAGCCGGTCACTCCCGACTCCACCGCGCCCAGTCCTCCCGGAGTGGGCACCAGCGTGAGTAAGGAGTTGGCCAAGGTAAGGAAGATTATCACCGGGAAGCTAAGGTCCAAGTCCAGGGCTTGGACCACCAGGTACAGCCTTCCGACTTCGGCCATCCAGCCCAGAACACCCCATAGATTAACCGGGAGCAACCTTTGGAAACTGCCCAGTGTTCCTTCGTGGAACCTCCGGTAGTGTTCGGACAGCCAACCAGGCAACTTTCTAGCGACCCAAGACCGGGACCAAGTCATCAACCCAAGTATGACCGCTAGCACCATAGCCAAGGCCACCGCAACCGCCAATACCGTTGACGCGGCGCCACTGTCACTGGCAACCAAGAAAGGGACCGCGATTACCAATAGCAGAGCAACCAACAGGGTATCCAGCACTCGCTCGGCCAGGATAGTGCCGACGGTGCGGGAGAAAGAGGCGCTCTGCTCTTCACGATAAAGGTAGGCCCGGTAAGCATCGCCCAAGCGAAGCCATCCCACCGCGTTGGCAAACCACCCCAGTAACACCAGTTGGCTACAGTAGAGCGCCCCGGGGACCCGGGACATGCCGGAGAGACCACTATCGAAGCGCAAAACGTTCTGGAGCAATATCCGCCACCGGGCGCCCCGGAACAGGAAGGTGGTGTAGTGGACCGCAACGGCGGCAGCCAAGAGCAAAGGGTCGCAGGCCCTTACCTGGCGCCAAGTGACCTGCAAGTCGACATCGAACCGGGTGACCAGAAACACCAGTAGGGCGGCGGCCAAGGCCAAGGAAACCAGGGTGGGAACAGAGAGGGCCCGGCGCTTGATCTCGTCCGGGCCGCTGAGGTTGCGGCCAAACCGGACCATTTAAGTCTCAAGAGCGCTCGAAGGACGGCGGCGGAGCACGTCTAGCGCAGTTCCTTGGGCAAGGTGAAGGCGACGTCTTCCTCAACGCCGGTCAGCATGGTTACTTTTTCCGGCATCAACGCCTCGACTACACTTTCCACCAAGATTTCCGGAGTAGAAGCGCCCGAAGTGATGCCTACTCTAGCTTTGTCCTTAATCCAGGCTGGGTCAATCTCCTCCGGGCCGTTAATCAAATAAGATGGCACCCCTTCTGCCTCGGCCACTTCTCGCAGCCGGTTGCAGTTTGAGCTGTTTTGCGCCCCGATAACCAAGACCAACTCTACCATTGACGCCATCTTGGTCACCGCCACTTGGCGGTTGGTGGTGGCGTAGCAAACGTCGTTTCGCACCACGGCGTTGTAAAAGCGGCTCTGGATGGCGTCGATAGCCCTAGCGGTATCCCGGATCGACAAAGTGGTCTGGGTCAATACCGCCACTTCCGCATCGGGTTCCCAGTCGGGAAGCTGGGAGTCCAACTTGTCGGCGACCAAGGTCATCTCAACCTGTCCCATGGTGCCCCGTACTTCTTGGTGGCCCCGGTGACCTACCAGGAGGATTTTCTTGCCCTCCCGATGGTACTTCTTGGCCTCGTTGTGCACTCGGGTAACTAGGGGGCAGACGGCGTCGATCACCCGCAACCCTCGCTCTTCCGCTTGGCGAAAGTCTTCCGGCGGCGACCCGTGGGCAGAAAAGACCACCAAGGAGCCGGGAGGGATTTCTTCCACCGTCTCCACGGTGATGGCCCCTTTCCGCTCCAGATCGGCCACCACGTGGGGGTTGTGGACGATCTGATGCTTGACGTAGACCGGCGGTCCGAACTTGCGCAAACAGATGTCAACTACCTCAATTGACCGGACCACTCCGGCGCAGAAACCTCTGGGTGAGCTAAGAAACACTTCCACCGCGATCTCTCCCCAGTTAGTGGCTATCGCTCTCGATCAGGTGCAGGTACTTGTAACCGGAGCCGGTGTTTAAGAGAATGATCGTCTCGCCGGACTCAACTAGGCCCTCGTTTACCAAGCGCCGCAGGCCTACCAGGGTGGCCGCTCCTTCGGGGCAGGCAATCACCCCCTCGGCTGATGCCAAGTCACGCATGGCTTCAACCATGGGCTGGTCTTCAACCGCCAACGCGGTACCGCCGGTGTCTCTAATCGCCTGTAAGATCAGATAATCGGCGAAGGGGTGCGGCACCCTCAGGCCGTCGGCCAGGGTCTTGGCGTTCTCCCAAGGCTGGGAAGTGTTCTCGCCCTCTTGGAAGGCTTTGACGATAGGCTGGCAGCCGGTGGCTTGGACCGCAATGAACCTGGGCAGCGGTCCTTCCACCCATCCCAACTCCAAAAGCTCCTGAAACCCTTTGTGCATACCGATAATGCCGGTGCCGCCGCCGGTGGGATAGACGATGGCATCAGGCAAACGCCAGCCCAGTTGCATGGCGATCTCTAGGCCCATGGTCTTTTTGCCTTCGGCCCGGTAGGGCTCCTTGAGGGTGGAAAGATCGAAAAACCCTTCTTCTCCCGCCACGGCCACGGCTTGACGGCCAGCATCGTTAATTAGGCCGTCCACCAGGGTTAGGTCGGAGGCAGCCAATAAACATTCCTTCTTGTTGGCATCGGGGGCGTCCTGGGGCATGAAAACTTTGAGGGGTATTCCGCCCCGGGCGCAATAGGCTGCTCCCGCGCCGGCGGCGTTCCCGGCGGAGGGCATGGTCAACCCTCTGACACCCAACTCTTTGGCCTTGGAAACCGCTGCCGAAATCCCGCGGGCTTTAAAGGTCCCGGTGGGGTTCAGGCCCTCTTCCTTGATAAACAAACGGCTTAAGCCTAATTCCTCCCCCAGCGTGGAGGCTTCCAACAGGGGAGTCCCGCCTTCGCCAAGGGAAATCACGTTCTCGGCATGGTTCACCGGCAGAAGCTCGGAGAAGCGCCACATGTCAGGGGTGCGTTGAGTGAGAACATCCCGGTCTACCTCTTGGCGCAATCGAGGGAGATCATAGCGAGCAAACAGCACTTTGCCGCAGCAATCGCTGATCGTACTCAGCCGGTCGCAGGGATAAACCTCACCGCACTGGGTACATTCCAAGTGACTAAGATAAGAGTACATACACCTGCCCCAGTAAACTTAATGCGAATTCAATAGGAAGATGAAGGGGACGTTCTTGCGCTGCGAATGAGAGAATATCATAATCCGTAGCTGACTTCTATTGCATTGCGCCCAGCTATGGAACGAATAGCACCGTAGATTGGACTTGCCTTGGCTTTTGTACCGATAACCCCTATGCTATAATTCTCTCTGCCGCAAACCCTTGCCGAGGGAATTAATTACCGGCTACTGGCACGTCCCGCGGCAAATCCACCCGGTCGAGCCCATCTCCCGGTTCTTCCGGGACGGCGCAAAACGGTACACCTCCCTCCAAAGTGCAACTACTTCCAATAATTAGCTGTTCAAAACATGGATTGGCAAAGACTTGTGGTTTGGTTTCAAATCCCCGAGGAAGATGGTTTTCGATACGGGGCAAGTTAACTTGATGCGGTGCCACGAGTAACCTACCGCAGGTCAGGCAAATTTTACACGAGGGCCGAAGATGAAACCTGTGCTTGACGAACTCAAGGTATTCAGCGGCAACGCCCACCGGGACCTAGCCGAAGCTGTTTGCCAATACTTGGACATCCCCCTGGGCCAAGCTGAGGTCTTCAAGTTTGCCAACGACAACACCTTCGTCCGCATTCAAGAAAATGTCCGCCAGAGGGACGTTTTTGTAGTCCAGCCGACTTGCTACCCGGTCAACGACAACTTGATGGAGTTGTTGATCATGATCGACGCCTTCAAGCGAGCGTCGGCAGGCCGGATCACCGCGGTCATCCCCTACTACGGGTACGGCCGGACCGACAAGAAAGACCAACCCCGGGTCCCGATCACCGCCCGCTTGGTGGCCGATCTGCTATCTACTGCCGGGGCCGACCGGCTGCTGACCGTGGACCTGCACGCCGGCCAGATTCAAGGCTTCTTCAACATGCCGGTGGACGAGTTGACCGCGCTGCCGATTCTTACCCAGTACTTTCAGGCCAAGGAGATCAACGACTTGGTGGTGGTGGCGGTGGACATTGGCATCAGCAAGAAGGCGCGGGACGTGGCCGAGCGTTTGAATGCGCCGCTGGCTATCATCGAAAAGCGGCGGATGGGGAATGACGACCAGTCGGAAACGATGAACGTTATCGGCGATGTCCATGGCAAGGTGGCGCTCACCTTCGACGACGAGATCGACACTGGCGGCACCATGGTTAACGCGGCCCATGCCCTGTTGGACCTCGGAGTCGAGGAAGTCTTTTGCTGCGCCAGCCACCCGGTCTTATCGCGCAACGCCCCGCAAACCATGGCCAAGAGCTCTTTCACCGAAGTAGTGGTAACCGACACCATCCCCATTACTGAGGAGAAGCGCAACGGGAAGTTCACCGTCCTCTCGGTGGCGCCGCTCCTAGGCGAAGCGATCCATCGCATCCACAAGGGCTATTCCGTCGGCGAAATGTTCACCTAGAGCAGGAGGTCCTTCCCCCATGTACGATTTGCTGATTAAGGGCGGCGCCGTAGTCGACCCGTCCCAGAGCATTCACGGCCCCAACGACATTGCCATTCAAGACGGCAAGATAGCGCGAGTAGCGCCTGACATCGCTTCCGAAGAAGCCTCCCGGGTGGTGGAGGTCAAGGGCAAGGTTATCACGCCGGGACTCATAGACCTGCACACCCACGTTTACGCCGGAGTCAACGGCAACGGAGTGGACCCCAACGTCGGCGGCGTCCGGGCGGGGGTCACCACCATGGTGGACGCTGGCAGCTCCGGTTGCGACACCTTCGGCGGTTTCCCCCGGCACATCTTGCCCAACACTGACACCGAGATTATCTGCTTCTTGCACATCTGCCGCACCGGGTTGGCAACGACACCAGACATCTTCAGCCCCTCCAGCATCGACTTGGACAAGACCATCGAGGTCATCACCGAGAACAAGGGCGTCATTTCGGGCGTCAAGGCCCGGATGGTCTCACCGGCCTTGGAGATTATGGGGATGGAGATGCCCCGGATGGCCAAGCGTGCCGCCAAGGAAGCGGGCGTCCGGCTCATGGTGCACATCGGCGACACCGAGAAGCGTTACGACGCCAACGTGATCCGCGAACTGCTGCCCATCATGGAGGAGGGCGACATCGTCACCCACTACTTCACCGCCAACCCTGGCGGAGTGCTGGACGCCGACGGCAAGCTGGTGCCCGAGGCCAAGGAGGCCTACGACCGCGGCGTTTGGCTGGACACTGCCCACGGCCGCATGAACTTCAGCTTCGCCGTGGGTGAGCGGGTGGTGGACCAAGGCGTGCTGCCCCATTGCATCAGCACTGACCTGACCGTGCCGGGACGGGCGCGCACGGTGCACAGCATGACCGAGATGATGACCCGATTCTTGGCAATGGGATTCACCTTCGACCAAGTCGTCACCATGTCCACTGAAAACCCGGCCAAGGCGGTGGGCGTCGAAGACCGCTTGGGCACCCTCCACCCCGGAAAGCAGGCGGACCTATCGGTCTTGGACGTGGTCGACGGCAATTGGGTGGTCTACGATGTTCTCGGCGACTCCCGCAAATCCGACAAGGCAGTCACGCCGGTGATGTCAGTCAAGAAGGGCGAGGTGTTCGAGGCCGCTTGGGGCCCCCGCCCCTGGGGTTGGGAGCCCGACCAGGGTTAGTAGGGGATGGGCAATGGGAACGTTTTATGTCACGGTCCAGGTTGCCGACCGGTTCCGGGAGCGGTATGTGCACGTAGATGCGCTGGTTGACACCGGGTCTACGTATACGTCGTTGCCGGAAGGTCTCTTGCGTGACTTGGGGATAGCGAGCGATGAAGTCCGAATCTTCGAATTAGCCGACAACCGGAGAGTAGAATACCCGTTGGGCGACATCCGGCTGGGGATAGAAAACCGGGAGCGCATGGTCCCGGTAATGTTTGCCGCCGACGATACAACGCCTCTCCTAGGGATGACCACGCTGGAAATCCTCGGGCTGGGAGTGGACCCCATTGAGGAAAAGCTCGTGCCGGTGATTGCCTTGCGGAAATGATGGCCTTGCCTCTGTGGCTGGGAACCGGACCGGAAGTAGGGGAGAAGGGCTTGTAATGGGTACGTTCAACGTCGAACTCGGAGTCGCTGACCGGTTCCGGGAGCAGTATGTAACGCTGGAAGCCCTGGTTGATACGGGGGCAACCTACACTGCCGTGCCAGAAAGCCTCTTGGACGGACTGGGGATCGAGCGCGAGGAGATTCGCAGGTTCAGGATTGCCGACAACAGAGTGGTCGAATATCAAATGGGAGAAACCCGCCTCCGGCTGGAAGGCCGCGAACTCACCGCCCCGGTAATTTTCGCGCCGGACGACGCAACGCCCTTAGTTGGAATGACAACGCTGGAAATCCTGGGCTTGGGTGTGGACCCTGTGGAGGAAAAACTGGTGCCGGTGATTGCGCTGGGGAGGTAACGTTCTTTCATCCTTTGGAGTCTAGGAATTGGCGGCGCAGGTTGACCGCAGAAACGTCACTCTCAATGACGGTCTAGGCTAGAGGAACCACAAACATGGGAACATTCAGCATCCTAAACTAAAGCCAAGGTGGGATGTACATATGGCCGGTGGTGGGGATCGGTACGAGGGTTACGCGGGAGCCCCTCTGCTCTTGATTGCAGGATGGTCCGGCAGCGGCGCTTGACCTCCTCTTTCCGCCCGGCCAGCCCATCGAAGAAGTTCCCGACCCTCTCCTGAACCAGTTCCTTGGTCCCCAAGCACAGATTTCCGGTGGCCTCCTCTCTCGCCCAGCCCCAGATGGCCTCGTCAGCGTTGAAGTCCGGGCTGTATCCCGGCAGGTTCACCAGCCGCAGGTTCACTCCGGGCTTGCCCAGCCATTCCCGCACCGCGTATCCCCGGTGGGCCGGCGCGTTGTCCCAGATCACGTTCAGCCGACCGCTGTGCCTCTCCCTCAACTGCTCCAGGAAGGCTGCCGACGTTCCTGAGTTGCTGTTCCCCTCCAGTTCCATCCACTCCACCTGGCCGGTCTCCAGGCACACCGCCGAATAGTAGCTGGCCTTCTCTCCGTAGCGCGGGCTAGTCGAGTCCACCAAGGCTGGCTCTCCCCGGAGCACCCATTTGCCCCGCAGTTCGGCGTCCGCACGGAAATGGGCCTCGTCGGCGAAGAATATCTTTTCCCCGGATTCTTGAGATTGGAATGCCAAGGCGGCGTACTCCTCCACGAAGGCCTCCCGTTTCTCCGCATCAGCCTTGAGCAGACGCTTTTTGGGGCGCTTGAACGCGAATCCCAGACGGTGCAGATAGTTCAGGCAAGAGCTGCGGCTCAGGCTGATACTGAAGCGCTCCGAGGCAAACAGCCGCACCACCTTCCAGTTCCAGTTGGCCATGACGATGCCCGACTTGGCGGGCAACTCCTGCACCGCGGCACTCAACGCCGCCTGCTGCGCCTCTTCGAGGGCGGGGGGGAACCACCGGACTGCTCGAAGATCAGGGCCGCCGGACCTCCCTCGCTGAAGGCGGTGGCCCATCTGCCGATGGTGTGAGCATCCCGGCTCAGTGCATGGGCGGTGGCCGAGGCGGTCATGTTCCGGCACAGGAGCCACAGAGCGTGCCACCGTTCTCTTTCCCGAGGCGTCGGCGCCAGGTACATCCTGCTGCGCACACCAGCCAAGTCCAACTGCCACCGTTCCAAGTCCGGTCTTATCTCCCCCTCATACCCATCACCATCCCCACTCAGTCTGTTCCCCGTCCTGACGCTATACCTCCCTGATTCTAGCCAACGTATATGCAGGTTTCACCTTGGCTTTGGTTTAGTACGAGTCGGAGACCTTTCAGAAGAACGGTATGCCCACGTGGACGCCTTGGTAGATACGGGATCAACTTATGCGGTTTTCCCGGAGAGTTTGCTGACCGGACTGGGGATAGCCCCCCGAGAGGTACGCAGGTTCGAATTGGCCGACAACCGGATCGTTGAATACCCGATGGTCCGGGCTAGTCTGCTGCTGGAAGAGCGGGAGAACATCGTCCCAGTAGTCTTCGCCTCGGAGGACGCCTCTCCGATTCTCGGCGCTACTACTCTGGAGATTTTCGGGTTGGGAGTGGACCCTGTTGCCCAAAAACTGATCCCCGTTACGGCTCTGCTGAAATAGCGGCTATGGCTGTTCCAGGTAGGCCATTGGGGCAAACATGAGCCAATGACCGGTACGGACTTTCAGCCGTGCCAGAAAGTATCCTTGACGATCTGGGTATAGAACGCAAATAGACCTGAAGGTTCAGGCTAGGCGACAACAGGACCGTCGAATTCTCGGTGGGAGAAACCCTCCTGCGGCTAGAAGGCCGAGAGTTTACTGCCGTCGTGGTCTTTGCGCCTGATGACGCCTCCCCAATGGTGGGAATGACGACCCTGGAGATATTCGGGCTTAGGGTGGACCCAATTGAGAAGGAGCTGGTGCCGGTGATTGCCCTGAGGAAGTTGCGTCCTTTCATCCTTGGAGTAGGAGCCGGACCGGCGATAGGGGGTTCTACGAAAGTCCCTTAGGAGTCCGCTTTTCCGGCTAGGTCAATCCACCCAAGGAATTTATCTACCTCATCAGCGGTTTTGAAGTAACCTTCGTATCCACTCCAGGAATCTCTTTCGCCTTCCGGGGTAGTGGTCCAATAAATCCAGTCCTTGTGTTCCTTGGGCAGCATCGGTATAAGGGCATCACTGCTAAATCCGAAAAGGGCTGCCAGACGTTTAGAGTACAACTCGAATCGTAACCCATCTTTCGTATTGCTTACAGGTGGCCTGAGTCTGAATATGACTCTGCGCTTGCCCTCAAATATTCCCTCGAAAGATACTCCCGTCGCGGTTGGGTAGCTTTTACTCAAGGCTCCAGTCATACGATCAAATAATTTGTCGTATAAAACTCCCACACCGTTTTGGGTTGCAATTTCGCGAAACTCATCCAGCGTGGGGGGTTGTTTCCTTTTGGAACCGGCCTGAGCTTTTACTGCAGCCTGCTCAGGTTCCACTAGGAATACTTGGGCCAACATCTCCTTTCCATTGTTAGCCTTAAAGTGCTGTACGGTGGCAACGTTGATTGGCACACTCAAGCCTGACAAGTAGCGAACGATTCGCTCGGTGCTTTCGTCCATTGCCTCGGCGACAATTAGAGAGCGATGGTTCTGGTTGAGGGTGTCGGGCAGCGGTTCCTCAAACCTGGCCTCAAACACTTCAGCTAATGAACCGTCCAACTTTGAGTAATGCTCCGCTATATCCATGATTTGATCGAAAGACAGACCCTTTACCCATGATGCGTAGTCCAGAGTTTGGGCAGTTACATCCCGCGGAGTTTGGCCCTTCTTGAGTTCAACGATTACAGTGTCCCCCGATGAGTCCAGGCACAGCAAGTCTATCTCCCCTCCGAAAGCGGTCCGCACCTGCCGACCGATCACCAACAGGCCGGGGTCCAGCATGGAAATGTCGCTCTCCAGCCAGTCTTCCAGCCGCTCCTCCAGGTTGATTTCGCTGCTGGATATTTCGATGAGCGTATTTTGAGATGTTACTTCCCACATGCGAATCTTCTGCGGCATTTGTCCCTCTACTTGCGTTGGCGGCGAAACGCCTTCGCCAGTGGCCTCAACTTAGCCTTGAGTCTGAAGCGGCGGCGCACGTTGTTGGCCACCAGGGGCGCCAGTTGCTTGTTGCCCGCTATTAGCGGCGCGACCCAGCCGCGGAGTTCCTTCATGGTCGGCGTCTTTTGTTCCCAGGACGGGACCAACGAGTCCATGGGATGCCAGCTCTTCTCGCCGCGGAAACGGGTCATCACCATCCCCCCGGCCTCGACCACCGCCAGCACCCCTCCGGCCATATCCCACAGCCGCGGCGTGCCGAAGATCGCGTACTGCATCACCCCTCTGGCGGTCATGGCCAACTCGTAGGCGATACTTCCGGTGGTGCGGGGTTCTCCGGCCTTGTTGGCTAGTTTTTTGGAAAACCGGTTGACCACGCCGAAATAGCCGGGGAGACCGATCAGCCGGTTGGGCACCGGTTCCTGGGTTTCAAACACTGACACCGGATCATCGTCGGCGAAACACCCGCCGCCCTTGCGGCAGTGCAGCACGAAGCCGCCTCCGTCTTGAGGCCAAGGTACATACAAAGCCGCCGCCACCGGCCGGCCCCGGTACAAGACGCCGATGGACGAGGCGAACACCGGCAGCCCATTCATAAAGTTGGTGGTGCCGTCCAACGGGTCGAGCACCCACAGAATGTCCTTGGCCGGGGCTTCCGACTCTTTCTCTTCGTCGGTGGCCTCCTCTCCCAGAATCCCGTGGTCCGGAAACCGTTTGGTGATCTCCGCCACCAGGTATTCCTGGGTGGCCTTGTCCGCCCGGGTCACCGGGTCCCGCTCCTTTTTGTCCTTGAATTCCACCTCAATAGGCTGCCCAAAATGCTCCGCCAGAATCTCCCCGGCTCCCCGCGCCAACCGCACCGCGTGTTGTTCAATTTCCTGGGCTAATGTATCGTCAAATGAGTACAAGATGCCTCACCCTTCGAACGTTTGCGCAGTGCTAGGGTAGAACAGTCTCGGCATGAGGGTCAACCGGCGGCAATCAGGACCTCAGGACCGCCCCGATTGGCCGTGGGGTTTCGCGCTGCTATAATCGGCTGGCCCGCCGTCGGTTGAATTCGGGTCGGGCGACGGCAACGATAAACAGGAGCATAGGATGGACCTGGGAATTAACGGCAAAGTTGCGATTATTGGCGGCGCCAGCAAGGGGCTGGGCCGGGCCTGCGCCCAAGTGCTGGCCGAGGAGGGCGCCAAGGTAGCTATCTGTAGCCGGACCGGCGCCGAGGTCTTGGCCTACGCCGCCGACTTGGACCGGCTGGACAGCATCACCGGGCTGATCTCGGCTACGCTGGAGCGGTTTGGCGGTATCGACATCCTGGTCAACAACTCGGGTGGGCCTCCGCTCTCCCGGGCCGCCACTGCGGGCGAGGACGTTTGGGAAACGGCGGTACAGCGGTCGTTGGTCTTCTTCGGACGCATGTGCCGGGAGGGCCTCCCCCACCTGCAGCAACGGGGCGGCGGACGCATCATCAACATCTTGGCTAGTACCGTGTACAACCCGATACCCAACCTGGCCCTGTCGGGGGCCACCCGGATGGGCGTGATTGCCTACGCCAAGAGCCTGGCCGACGAGGTTGGGAAGGACAACATCCTGGTCAACAATGTGTGCCCCGGCTCGATCCTGAGCGAGCGGATGCTGTCCAACGTAACCGCCCGGGCCAACGAGTTGGGCATCACTGTAGAAGAAGGCTTGGCCCGCCGGGCCTCGGAGACCGCCTTGGGACGCATCGGCCAGCCGGTAGAGTTGGCCAACCTGGTAGCTTTCCTGGCCTCGGAACGCTCCAGCTACATCACCGGCACTACTATCTTGGTCGACGGCGGCCTAGTGCGTTCGGTGATGTAGGTAATGTCTACCCATTCCCCAAGGGGAAAGGGTTGGATGAAGGTATGGCATTGGAGCGCAGACAGGCGGAAGAACCCACCGATGCTGCTGGCTACGTGGACCGGGGCAACCGGTTCAGCCGCAATGGAAGTTACGACCGCGCTATTGAGGACTACACGACTGCCCTTGAGTTGGAGCCTCAAAACACCGACGCTTTCTACAACCGTGGCTGCTCTTACTACGAAGTGGGGCTCTACGACCTGTCCATCGCCGACCTGACTCGGGCCATTGAGTTAAACCCGGACGACGACGAGTATTACGGCAAGCGTTCGGTGGTCTACCTCTTCAACGACCAACCGGAGTTGGCCCAAGCCGATCAAGACCAGTGCGAGGCGCTGCGCTTACGCGCCCAATTGGAGGGCGGTTAGCCGGGCGCAGCAGCACTACTTCACTAACTGCAATATGACGCTGGTAACGGCTGTGATCAGCCCACCGCCAGCTATCCCAATCAACACCATTAGCAGGCGGTGCATATCATCCATGCGCCGGTTCAGACCGTTTACCTCGCCCCGCAACTCGCCAACCTGCCCACGGGGGTCGCCAACCTGCCCTTCAAACGTTGCCATCGCCTCGCCGTCTGCCTGAGTTACACATCCTGCTGCGATTCCGTGCCCCTATCGTAGCATCACGATGGGCCGGTTATGAGGAGCTTCGATTACCCGCCCAGTCGGAGGGCGGGTAAGGTGAATACTCCTAGGGTTCACTGAGGGGGATCTATCAAAAGTATCAGGAAAAACAAGATAAACAGCACTGCTCCAATCAGGAATACGCAGCCGAACGTACAGCCCGTCCTCCCCAACCTACCCTGCCGCTTAAAGACTGGTACCGTTCTGTGGATTCATCATCCGCAGATATGATCGTTGGAAGACGCGCTATGATGTCGGCTTGAAGTAGGGGATGGTTATCCGCTCGTTGGCTTGGACGAAGGTGACTTCCACGGGCATCCCAATCTGCACATTGCCGGGCTCGCACTCTAGGATGTTGGTAAACATCCTGACCCCTTCCTCCAACTCCACCAAGGCCAGAACGTAGGGACCGGTGTCAAAGCCGGGAGTCCGGTTCTGGCGGGTAATCGTGAAGGTCCAGACGGTGCCCTTGCCGCTGGACTGCACCCACTTGATGTCGTTGGACCAGCAGTTGGCGCAAATGCCCCGGGGATAGAATTGGTACTCATTGCACCGGTCGCACCGCTGGAGCATCAGTTTCCCTTGACGGCAGGAGTCCCAAAAAGGCCTGGTCTCCCCAACGATGGTGGGCAATGGCTTGTTCCATTCCGGCATTTTCTAATCCCTCCCCAAGATCACGGTGCCGCCGCTGTGTCTCGACCCCAAGGCTCCCCCGGTGCCGTGGCATAGAGCGATCTTACAGTCCGGCACCTGACGCGGGGTGCCTTCGAACTGGCGCCGTAGCTGCCGGGTCGCCTCTAACAACAGGAAGAGACCCCGCATACCCGGGTGATTGGAGGACAAGCCGCCGCCATCGGTGTTAATTGGCAACTCGCCACCGAGCTGCAACCGGCCGCCAGAAACGAAGTCTCCGCCTTCACCTTTCTCACAAAATCCCAAGTCCTCCAGAGTCTCCAGCACGGTGATGGTAAAGGAGTCGTAGATCATTGCCATGTCGATGTCTTTATGAGTCACTCCGGCCATGGCGAAGGCCGGCTCGTGGCTCTGCTTGGCCGCGACGTAGACCAAGTCCCGCTTGCCAGCGCCTTGGTGGGCCACTGCTTCGCCAGCCCCCAGCACCCACACCGGCGTGTGCCGACAGTTCCGCGCCACCTCCGGCGAAGCCACTACTACCGCACCGCCGCCGTCGGTTATCACACAGCAGTCCAACAGGTGCAAGGGAGAAGATATTACTCGGGACCCGACCACGTCTTCGACGGTTATCGGGTTGCGAAATAGGGCTTCCGGGTTCAGGGAAGCGTGTTGGCGCATCGCCACCGCCACTTCGGCCAGTTGTTCCGAAGTGGTGCCGTACAGGTGCATGTGGCGTTGGGCGATCATGGCATACAGTCCGACGGTGGTCAGGCCGTACAACTCTTCGAAGCTGTCCGGCGAGGGGTCCAACGCAGGGTGGCCGAACCGGGCCACACCGCCGGTGCCCACGGAAACCTCGCCGGACCGGGCCAGGGTGCTGTAGGTGATAACCGCGCAGTTGATCCGTCCGGCGGCGATGGCGTTCAGAGCGTGGGATAAGTGGAACTCGAACGAGCCGCCGCCAACACTGGTGTTGTCCACGTACTTGGGGTACATGTTCAGGTAGTCGGCCAAGGCCAGGCCGCTGTTGCGGATGGACATGGATGCGGTTAACAACCCGTCCACATCGTTCTTCGTCAGCCCGGCGTCTTCCAACGCCTTGATAATGCTTTCGCCTTGGAGTTGTAGCTCGCTCTTATCGGGGGCGTAGCGGGTAACGTGCTCGTGAATGCCCACAATGGCAGCGCCGCGATGCAGGTCGGCCATATCGGGGAGACCTCCGAGAGTTTCGTTCTAGCGGCGCAACCATCCACGCCGCCACGGGTAACACACATTATCCTCAAGCCCGAAAGGGAACACAAGGCGCAGCCCGTCTTAGGTGGGTCAGCCAATAAGGGACTTGTTATTGCTTAACCCTTAAACTCAAGTGCTGTCATTTGCTGCTTGACTTTAGCACTTCGGCTGAGGTAAACCGAACATTACTTTAAGCTGTAAACGAGGAAATATGGCAACGTCAAGAACCATACCTGAAAGGTCTCGAAGAGGGGAGTCCACGTTCGTCAATAACATGAGCCTTCCGGTGCACGGCTGGTACAGATTCCCGGCAGGTTTCTCAGCGGAATGGACTCAAAGAGTCATCGAAGAGCACCGGGAAAATACCGATGGGTTGGCTCTGTTGGACCCCTTCGCGGGTGTTGGCACGACTGTCCTGGCTGGCGAGAACATGGGCGTGAGTGCCTGCGGAGTGGAAGCCCAACCATTCATCCAACGAATCGCTGAAGCTAAACTTTTCTGGCACACTAACACCGCCGACTTTTATGAACTAGCGCAAGCCGTAGTTGGTCAATCTAAGAATAGAAGGCCTCAAACTCAGCCTTACGCCAGGCTTATTCGAGGATGCTTTGCGGACGAGGCGCTTGACGACCTCAACAGCCTTCGTTGCGCTTGGGAACAATTGGATGACGGCAGTCCTGGAGCAAAGCTGAGTTGGTTGGCCCTGGTCGGCATCCTGAGAGCGTGTTCCTTTGCGGGGACCGCGCCTTGGCAATATATCTTGCCTTCCAAGACAAAAAGCAAGGTGCTGGCCCCATACGAGGCGTTCAATTTGCAAGTGCGAAGGATGTTGGCCGATATGCATTCCTGGCAGATGCTTGAGGTTCGACATGATGCTAATATCTTTCTTGACGACGCCCGGCTGTTGGAAACGATACCGGATGACTCGGTTGGACTAGTAATAACTTCTCCGCCATACGCTAATAACTACGATTATGGTGATGCTACAAGACTGGAAATGACTTTCTTCGGGGAAGTATCTAGCTGGGGAGAGCTTCACGAAAAAGCGAGAAAGCATCTTGTTAGATCGTGTTCCCAACATGCGTCCATTGAAAAACTTAACCTTGGCAACCTGCTGAATGAACTGCGCGGAACCACCTTTATGGATGAAATATCCTCGGTCTGTGAATCCCTTGAATCGGAGCGTCTAAATCACGGCGGAAAGAAAGACTACTACCTGATGATTGCGGCCTACTTTGCCGATATGCGGCAAGTATGGAGAGCGCTTCGGCGAGTCTGCGTTGACGGCAGCAAGGCTTGTTTTGTGGTGGGCGATTCGGCCCCATACGGAATATATGTTCCTACGCACCGCTGGCATGGCGCATTAGCTCTCGATGCCGGGTTTCAGTCGTACAGTTTCCAGAAAGCGCGAGATCGCAACGTCAAATGGAAGAACCGCAAACACCAGGTTCCTTTACAAGAAGGCTTCTTGTGGGTACAGGGATGAAAATATGGCGCAATCGCCAACACATAAATTTGGACAGATTATTGGTGACTTGTTGGAGGCGGCAATATCCCCCATTTTGCAAGAGTTTGCCCATAGTCATAACCTATACTTGGACTACAAGGGGAAAAGACCTTGCCGCCGCGGAGTCAAATGTACATGGCTGGATAAAAATGGGAACAAGCACGACTTGGACTATGTGCTGGAGCTAGGAGGGAGTCCTGAGCGTGTCGGCGAACCGGTAGCATTTATTGAAACTGCTTGGCGGAGATATACAAAACATTCGCGGAACAAAGCTCAGGAAATCCAGGGGGCGATTGAGCCACTAGCGGAAACATATTACCAATCACTGCCGTTCAAAGGCGCAGTGTTGGCTGGCGAATTCACCGACGGCGCACTGGAACAATTAAGATCATTGAGCTTTAACGTAGTCTATTTTCCTTATAAAGCTGTAATTGACGCATTTAGCAGAGTTGGTATAGACGCCTCCACTGACGAAACGACACCTGATGATATTGTTTTGGGCAAAATCGAACAATGGGAACAGCTTTCTCCCCGTAGAAGGAGCCGAGTTATTAACGCTCTGTTGGCAAGCAATGATGCTGAAATAAAGGCATTCCTCTCGGTGTTAAGTGCAACAGTGTCTCGCAAGATTGAGGAAGTCGTCATTCTCCCGTTGCACGGGCAAAGGTTTGAGGCCCCATCCATTGGTGAGGCGATGGCATTGCTTGAAGTTTACAGCGAGGTCGTGGCGCAGACACGCTTTGAGCGGTATGAAATCCACATCCGCTTCAGGAACAAGAATGAAATCACCGGGAGATTCAACGATAAACCCAGTGCGATTAGATTCCTAGAGACTTACAAAGAACAGGCCTAAGATTCGTATCTCTACAAAATACCCAGAAGAGAAAGAGCGAGGAAACAGGGGCGCAACCCAACGCCTAGCCTTTCCCTCTGCTAGGCGCAGGCTATATAGTATGGCTGGACGTTTACTTTAGAGTTGAAGAATAGGAGGAGCGATGCTGGCGATTTTGGGTGGCACCGGCCCCGAGGGGAAGGGATTGGCCTTGCGGTTGGCGATGGCGGGAGAGCCGGTGACCATCGGTTCTCGCGATGCCGCTAGGGGCGCGGCAGCGGCCCAAGAGTTGGCGGCCCTGGCGCCGGGCCCTCAAATTGAGGGCACCGATAACGCCAGCGCGGCGGTCAGCGGCGACGTCGTTTTTCTAGCGTTCCCCTACGAGGGCCAGCGGGCGACGTTGGAGCAGCTTGGAAGCGCTTTGAGCGGCAAGGTGGTGGTTAACGTCATCGCTCCCATGGTGTTCGAGCGGGGCAAGGGGGCCCGCGCCGTGGAAGTAGCAGCCGGATCGGCGGCCCAGGAAGCCCAGGAACTCCTGCCTGGCTCCCAGGTGGTAGCCGCTTTCCAGAACGCTAGCGCCGAGGAATTGCAGGAGACCGGGCACCCGATGGAGGGCGACGTGGTGGTCTGTTCCGATCACCCCGAGGCCAAGAAACTGGTCATTGGGCTGGCCGACAAGATTAATGACCTGCGCGGGGTGGACGGCGGCGGCCTGGCCAACGCCAAATACGTGGAGCAAATCACCCCGATGCTGGTGAACATCAACCGAATCTACCGGGCGCACTCGACTATCAAGATAGTTGGCATTTAGCGCAGTTTCCACCACATAGAAGGGAAGGAAAACAACAGGAGGCGGTATGCCGAGAGTCTCGATCAACCTTAACAGCAGTGAAGGGCAGACAGAAGTACAGGGCCAGTGGAGACACGCCGAGGGGTACATCCCCGGCGCCCCCAACCACGGGCTGGAGGAGCGCTCGCCGGGCAGCCCGGCCCGGCTGCCCGACTACGACGACTCATCCTGGGAAGTGTGCCAGGACGTGAATGCCTGGGCGAACTTCGGTGGTTATGTCACCGGACTTTCTTTCGTATGGTACCGGATGACCCTGAGTTTTCCCGAGACGGTGGGCGGGCGAGACGTGTCCCGGACCCGGGTGCAGTTCGAGACCTGTGTCGACGACTACGGTGAGATTTGGATTGATGGCGAGTGCAACCGGGAACGCGGCACCGTCGAGGGCTTCAACCGGCCGCAGCGGGTTTTGGTTTCCGATAGTCCTCAGCCGGGGCAGCAGCACACCATTGCTATTCTAGCGGCCAACGGACCCTTGGGCGCCCCGGGCGGCGGGGTGTTCGTGCGCTACACTACCTTGAACTTCGAGTGGCGCGACGACGATCCGTAGGGAATTAACCGCTGCCCCAACAGCAAGCCGGGACCCTTTAGAAACCGTCCTCGTCTTCGTCTAATGGGTCGCCGGTAGGCTGGTAGCCCAGGGACTCCAATTCGGCTTGTAGCCGCTGGCAAAAGGACTCGGTAGACTCGCTGGCCGGCAGGGTAATCTCGACGATCCCATTATCCTGTCGGCCGATAGAGCCCGGGTCTTCTTTGGCCAACTCCACCCTCACGGACTCCCGGTGAATTCCCAGGGCATCCGTCACCGCAAAAACGGTCTCCATGTCCTCCATGCCGATGACGCCTTCGGGCATAGTGGGTACTCCTATTATTTGTTAGTCTTCAGGGGGCCACTTGGTGCCGCCAACGGCCGGTCGCGACTCGGGGAAGCCGGCTAAGCCGTCGGCCACGACCTTACGGAAGGACTCCAGGATCACATCGCCCCACTCTTTGGCATGAGATACTCTAAAAGCGGTCCGCTTGCCACGCCCCAAGCTCCGGGCGTTCTCCTCGTTCTCTCCAGCCACCTCTTTAGCGATCATGTCGTCCATGGCGTCGATGGATGGGACCAATTCGTTGGCGGTCTCAATGAATACCGCGATCTCATTCATTGCAGAGTCCAACACCACGAACACCGGCACCGTACCCGCCCGGTTCTCGGCCATGAAGCTGTTGGTTAGCTCCAACTCCTCGTCCCGGTTGAACACCTTGAGCACAATGTTTTCGGTGCTATCGGCCAATTGTAAAATGGCCGGAGTGGTGCTCACGGCGTCGCCGCACCAATCGGCAGTAAATACCGCCAACCGTACCGGCTCGGACAGACCGGCAAAGAGAGCCTTGGTTGCTTCCGGGACCTCTATTTTCTGGTGAATGTCCAAGAACGGCTGCTTGTTTACCTTGATTTGGTCGATGTATTGCTGCGTGGTCATACCTTGGTTGAATTTGGCTTCTGATAGCGGCATTTTTATCACCTTTGGTATGTTGTGGGACCCCGGTTCACTACCGCTAGTTTGACGCCAATCGATGGAAATATCAACGGGACTATATCTAGGCTGGGTTCGGTGCCGCAGTCGGGTCAACTGGGCGTCATATTGCCCAATTCTCCTTACATGCTAGAATTGGGAAACTCTGGTCTGACCATTTGAGGGAAACCGTTGACCACCGATAACGCCGAACCCTATCTAAAATACGCCATATTCTGCCGGGACACCGAGGAAAGTCCGGACCAAGAGCTGACTCTAAAAACAATCATCGACCTCGTTGAGCTTCCCGGACCGGAGGAAAACACTACGCCGGGAGAGCCGGTCTTGGCCGAACTGGACCTTAATCTGGCCTTCTGTATCGCCGGCGCTACTCCCGGCCCTCATCACCTGCTGGTGGCAATCAAGGCCCCGGGAATTCCCCTGGAGCCTCCGCCTCCCCAGCGCATCGACTGGGACGAAGGGATATTGTTTCAACGCTGGATCAAAGTGTTCCGAATTCCGGTGCAAGCGCCGGGGAGGCACACCGCCGCCATCCTGTTGGACGGCGCGCCGCTGGGAGAAGCGAGCTTCTTGGTCCGCTTTAGGCCTGACGCCGCGGCTTCAGAATAGCTCTGGGAGAGTAAGTCCCAATGGCCACGAGACGAGCGAAGCCAGTAGAAGAACACGTCAGCATCGCCCTCAATTTCTTGGCGGATTCGGAACGGGAATTTGCCGATGGTGAACACCGGCGAGGCTCAGAGAAACTCTGGGGTGCGGCGTCGCAATCCGTCATGGCAATTGCCAAGCAACGAGGTTGGCGATTCGGCAAAAGCAATAATCGGGCAGACCTAGTAGAACGATTGGTTAAAGAACATCCCGAATCTTCGTTGGAATTGGGATATGCCGTAGCTGAAAAGTTCCACGCCAACCTCTATCACGATTTTATGGAGGACGATGAGATTGCGCGGGGGCGTCCGATGGTGACCCGATTTGTCCACCGGATTCTGGCGCTGGCAGAGGAGCCACCAAGGAACCAGTAACAACGGGGAAAGGAAATTAACCTTAGGACAAAGAGACATCTGCGTTGGTGGTGGGTCATAACCCCTCGGCCCAAGGTTCTGTTGATCTATAAGAGCGAGGCCCAATGACTACGGAAACAGAACGAATAAGTTTCCTAGAAGGTCAATATGAGCATTTGGCAACCAAGGCGGACGTAGCCGACGTTAGAACGGAGATCGCGAATGTTAGAATGGAGGTCGCGAATGTTAGAACAGAGGTCGCCAACTTTGGAACAGAAATTGCTAATGTTAGAACAGACGTGGCCCATCTAAAAGCGGATTTAATCAAGTGGGTGGTAGGAACGGTTTTGGCGGGCATGGGCGTGGCAACCGGCATCGGCGTCGCCCTTCTAAAACTCTTAGGGTAATGTGTGAACCAACAGAAATCTGTGAAGAAACAAGCTCCTTTAATTCCTCTAAATGATGACCCGGTCCCGGCCCAGACGCCGGACGCGGCTGATTATCGTTGCTTTATCGGCTTTGACCGCCGCCGGAATAGTGATAGGCGTTTTGGCGGGGGTGAAGGCTTTCACATCCTCGACGCCAAGCAATCCGGAGCAGGTTACTACTACCAACACGGTGAAGGTGACTCCTGCCTCTCCACCCCCCTTGGTGACAGCCAATGACCGGGCGCTAGGAGAGCAGCCAACGGCGCCAGCCCGGCGCCCGGTGACTTTAACTCCTCAGCCGGTACTCCCGCCACAAGTCTCGCCCATCCCTCGCGGGTATGCGTCCACTGCGGAGACTATCGACCTCCCTCCCAACAGCCAGCAGCGGCAGACAACATCCACCTTCCCGCACCCTATAATTCCGACTAAAGCCCTGCTTCCGGAGCCGACGATACCACCGGCGGTGGCTTCCGCTCCCACCATCACCGCGGCGCCTACACCAGTCCCCTTATCCATCCCAATCCTAAGTCCCACGTTAACCCCGTTACCGGTGCCTACTGCCACCTCCGTCCCAACCCCAACACCAACTAGAGTGCCAACGCCGATGCTGGTAGCCCGCCACAGGTTGCACGTGGACATTGAGCCCGTAGGCGTAGGGACAATACAACTGTCTCCTGTGAGCGCCGATGGCCGATATGACAGCGGTAGCCTGGTTGTGGTGCGAGCCGATTGCGACACCCGGTTGTTGGGTTGGAAAGGCGAAGTACCGGAGCACGTCCCGCCGGGAACTTCCGCTCTCTCTATCATCATGGACCGGGACCGTTCCTTAGTCGCGATCTGCGCCAACCTCCAACCCATACCCCTGCCCGTGCCAACCCCCTTGCCCGGGTACCGGTTATACGTCAACGGAACCCCTGCGGAGGGGCAAAACCGCCTGATAATAATCCCTAACGGCACCATAACGTTAAGCCAAGCGCCAAAGCCGGACGGTAAGTATATCGCGGGAGACACTGTGGTCTTGGCCGCCGGTGGACCGGGAGGATACCGGATTGTCTGGGGCGGGGCTGATAAAGAGAGGGGAGCCTTCGCCACGGTCAAAATGCTGGCCGACCGGTGGGTAACGGTGGAGTTGAAGGCGCCGCCAACCACGCCAACCCCTACTTCCTTTGGCCGAGGCGGCGGTGGAGGAGCGCCTCGGCCAATATATACCCCTGTTCCGACTCCCACTCCTGCGCCGACACCTACGCCAACGTCCACTCCCACACCGGCACCCACTCCTACACCTACGCCAACGCCCACACCGGCACCCACTCCTACACCTACGCCAACGCCGACACCTACGCCAACGTCCACGCCCACACCGGCACCCACTCCTACACCTACGCCAACGCCCACACCGGCACCCACTCCTACACCTACGCCAACGCCAACGCCAACGCCGACACCTACGCCAACGTCCACGCCCACACCGGCACCCACTCCGACACCTACGCCAACGCCGACACCTATGCCAACGTCCACTCCCACACCGGCACCTACGCCAACGCCGACACCTATGCCAACGTCCACTCCCACACCGGCACCTACGCCAACGCCGACACCTATGCCAACGTCCACTCCCACACCGGCACCCACGCCTACGCCGGCACCGACCTCTACACCTACACCAAGGCCGACGCCTACTCCCACTCCAGCCCCTACGCCTACTCCGACACCAATAACACCCACCCCGATACCTACGCCAACGCCCACTCCCACCCCGATGCCTACGCCAACGTCCGCTCCTACCCCGACCCCTACGCCAACGTCCGCTCCTACCCCGATGCCTACACCAACGCCCGCTCCTACCCCGACACCTACGCCAACGTCCGCTCCCACCCCGATGCCTACGCCAACGCCCGCTCCCACCCCGATGCCTACACCAACGCCCGCTCCCACCCCGACACCTACGCCAACGTCCGCTCCCACCCCGATGCCTACGTCCACACCAGCACCGACGCCGACACCTACGCCCACACCAGCCCCTACCCCGACGCTTACACCAACTCCCGCGCCAACCCCGACACCTACACTCACACCGACGCCTACTCCGACCCCGGCGCCGACACCTACCCCGACACCTACGCCAACGCCCGCTCCCACCCTGACACCTACCCCGATGCCTACTCCGACACCCACACCTACCCCGGCGCCGACACCCACACCTACCCCTACCCCGCTACCCGGGCAGATGATATTCACGTCCCACAGAGACGGAAATAGTGACATATACCTGATGGCGTCCGGCGGCGCCACCCACACCAACCTGACCAATTCCCCCGGCCGCGACGAGAGCCCCACTTGGTCCCCCGACTGTGGCAAGATCGCCTTCCACTCCGACCGGGATGGGAACTTCGAAATTTACTCGATGGACCCCGATGGGTCCAACCAGACCCGCTTGACCAACCACTTAGACAAAGACGCCCACGCCTCCTGGTCCTCAGATGGGTCTCGGATGACATTTGCTTCTCAAAGAGATGGGAATGAAGAAGTCTACGTGATGGATTCCAAGGGCGCCAACTTGGTGAATCTCACTAACGACCCAGGGCAAGACAGTAGCCCGCAGTGGTCGCCAAAGGGCAATAGAATAGTGTTTATCAGCAACCGCGACGGAAATTGGGAAATCTATCTGATGGACTCTGAAGGCAACGGTAAAACGCGCCTGACCAGGACCTCGACCTCTAACGAGGACCCGGCTTGGTCCCCCAACGGGTACTTCATTGCGTTCTCTTCAAACAGGGACGGTAACGGGGAGATATTCACGATGTTCCTTGACGGCTCCTATCAGTCCCGCCTTACGACAACCAGGCCGACGACGTTCAGCCCAGTTGGTCTCCCGATGGAAGCCAGATAGCATTCGTCTCCGACCGGGAGGGCAATGATGACATCTACGTGATGCAACAGGACGGAACCGAAAAGGCACGCCTTACCGTCAATCCAGCGGACGATAATCAACCCGATTGGGGCCCTACAGCGTCAGACGGATCGTCCTCTTGCTCCGCCGCTTCCACTCGATCAGGTAGAAGCCCATTCCCGGCTGAACTCCCCAGCTACCAGGTCCGGTCTAGACTTATTTCTCCTCACTTCCAATGACCGGGAAAAGGGACGAAGCAGACCTAGCCCTGCCGAAGAATCTACAAGTCTCTGTTAGTAATGTCGGTAATGATGCCCCTCCCCGCTCCTAGCAGCCGCGTTTTGCTGCCAAGTTGGCGGTAGGCTAGCTTGGCGGCAGGGCAAAGTTTACTTGGTTGCAGATAGCGTATGAGGTAACCGTTCAGAGTTGGTGAGCACACTGACACGGAACCGCTCACTCTGAGCGAAGTGCAGCCGTAGGCGGAACGAAGCAGAGTCGGAGGGCCGCCTCCCCGCAACTCTGAACAGTTACGGCATGAGGTCCAAGTTGAAACCCCGAAACTGCATGTCTATAATTGGGTACAGTCTCAACTAAACCAATACCAAGGTGGGATGTGCATTTCGGGGGTTTTGACGAGGATCGAAAGGACTCTACGGCACCTCATATCACCCTTAGGCCCCAACCTGGTGGGCACCGACAGGGCGTTCTGGCGATATGTACATTTCACCTTGGCTTTAGTTTAGGCTTCAATTTGACCTCCAGGGAGCGATGCCGTGGCAAATCAGACCGGCAAGCGTTACATCTGCCCCCAGTGCAAGTCCGAGTTTATCGTGACCAAGGGCGGCAACGGCAGCATATCGTGTTGCGGTGCGCCCATGGAGCTAAAATAGTAGTCCCGCTTGTTCCGAGCGGAGGGTAACGGAGTCGAAGTATGGCTAACCAGCTAGGCAAGCGGTATACCTGCCCCGAGTGCGGCAGCAGCGTTTTGTGCACCAAGAGCGGCGAAGGGGTTATCAACTGCTGCGAGGTAGAGATGGAGCTTCAAGAGCCGCGAAAGCTGCCCTCTTCCGACTAACGGGTTAATCGACGGCTCGTCCTGAACCACCGTCGATTACCGCCGACATCTATAGGAAACCGAAAAGCCCCCTTCCTTATAAACAGAAGGGGGCTCTCTATATCGGTTCGGTGAACCGGAGGGTCTTACTTGAAGTAAGGTATCACGTGACGGCCCATCAACTTGATGGACTCCATGATACGGGTGTGCTCCAACCGGCCCGGCTGCACGAAGCACAGCACTTGGTCCACCCCGGCCTCCTGGTACTTTTTCATCACATTGATAACCTCATCGGGGGTGCCCATGGCGAAGGCGCCGGAGGCCAGGTGGTCCTCGGCCGTCTTGTCGGCCCGCTCTTCCTGAATGGCATTGACCGAGTACTTATAGGAGTCGGGCACTTGGCGCCCGGTCCACGGCGCGTAGAGGTTCTCGGCTTGCCCCACGAACCAAGCGCCCTCGGGCCCGCCGACGCGGCGGGCTTCATCGCCATCCTCGTTACAGTGCACGATGCAGAGGGCGGCCACTTGGTTGTTCACAAAGGAGCCCACCGGGTTGGCTTGCTGCACCGCCTCACGGTAGGCGGCGACCCGCTCCTCCATCTGAGCGTAGCCACCCAGGTTGAAGCAGAGCACGCCCAGGCCCATTTCGCCGGCTTGACGGAAGGAGTCGGGCTGGCTGCACGCGACCCACATCGGAGGGTGCGGCTGCTGTACCGGCTTGGGGATGACCGACCTCTCCGGGATGTTGAAGAACTCTCCTTGGTGAGAGAAGGGGTCTTCGGTCCACATCTTGGGGATCATGCCGATGGCCTCATTCCACTGGGCCTTGGTCTGCTCCGGGTCCACCTCGAAACCGTCCATCTCGATTAAGGTAGTGGACCGTCCGGTGCCCAGGTCCATGCGCCCGTCGCTGAGAATGTCCAGCACCGCCGCCCGCTCCGCCACGCGCACCGGGTGGTTGTACTGGCTGGGCAGCAGGGCCACGGCGTGGCCGATGCGGATGCGCTTGGTCCGCTGGGAAATGGCGCCGTAGAGTACCTCCGGAGCGGAGCAGTGGGAAAACTCCCGCAGGAAGTGGTGCTCCACAGTCCAGAAGTAGTCAAAGCCGACCTCGTCGGCCAAGTCCACTTGCGCCAACACCTGCTTGTACCGCTCCGCCTCGACGCCGGGGTAATGGGGCTCGGGAATCTGAATTTCATACATTAGGCCAAATTTCATGTTGTCTTGTTACCTCTCACGGACTATATTCAAACTCATATTACCACAGTCAGCACAATTCAGGGCGCGAATGATGGAAGCCGGGCTGCATAGGGAACTGTAAAGACAGCCCCCGGCAATGCCAACCGAATCCCACGATAGGACAAGAAATGTCAGAGCAGATAACCATGTCGGTCGATTCCAATTTGGCCAACATGTACCGTTCGGCTTCAGATGATGAGCGCCGCAAGCCGGATTTGATTATCAACTTGCGTCTGCGCGATGCGATAGAGTCCAAGAAATCATGCTGGAAATCAGCTGAAACGCGCAACGCCGGGGCTTGACACCGGAGATATTGCAGTCGATTCTGGACGAAGAATGACCCGCTGACTATTCGTCGTCGGCAAGTTCCTCGTGTTCTATTCGCTCTCGGCGCTCTTGCAATGTTTCATCTTCGTACTTCCAATATAGTGAACCCTGCAAACTCCAACGGGAACCCTTTACTTTCACGGCGGCGGCAGACAAAGACATTTCAACGCCGTCAAGTTCCACCCTGGGAGGCTTCTGACTTGTGACCTTACAAACTCTGGCTGGGTCATTGACGAACTGCAAATCTTCACCGACTGATATATCTATCATTTTGAAGTCGAATTTCTCTCTTCGATCTGCCCGGTCTGTCGCCCGATTTACTGATATTGAGTCTTCTTTCTCAACGCCGGTTTGGTCGGTGGATGTGACGTCCCGAATCGCCACCATCATCAATAGCAGAATAGACCGGCCCCGGGTGACGCCGGGGCCGGTCTATTGACCATAGCCGCCCGCGGCCAGCGGCTACAAGTCCTTCCTTTCCTCCGTGAGCATCGGCAGGTCCTCCCGGGGCTTGACCTGCTTGATTATCTCCTCGCCCACATTGGCCTCCGCAACCTTCAGGTCGTAAGTCTTCTGCAGGTTCATCCAAAGCTCTGCTGTCGTGCTGAAATACCGTGACAGGCGCAGGGCCATTTCTGCGTCAATACCTTCGTCGCACTGTAGGATGGCCTTGACCCGGCATACTGGTGCTGCCAGCGCTTTAGCGAACTCGCTGGGGCTCATGTCTAACTCCACGATCTCATCCACCAGTATTTCACCGGGATGCACAGGAGGCATACCGTTCTTGAATCGCCGGTTGCTCTCGGACATCTCTATCCCTTCAGCCGTGGTAATCCACGATTTCAACGTCCTAAGGCCCATCGTTCCCCCAACGAAAGCAGATTCTCCACTGCCGGTTGACCCCTATGCTGTACTGACCGGCGCGACCGCCTGACAGCGATTCCAACCGGTTGCCCGGTATTGCTCGCAATTCCTCCAGCGAACCTGCCCTGTCCAGCAAACCAAGTCGATAGGCCGCTTGCTTGGTTATTCCCTGAAATCGCCTAGTCTCTCCACTTAGGAACAGCCGCTGTGTTGCTCGGTCCCGGAAGCCCTGGATCATTTGCCCCGCGAGATAATCATAGCATTTCGGCCCTAGCCTGTTCCCCTACGGCACCAGCATGGCTCGCGTTATCTCCGGCTGGCGTTGGTCCCACTCGGCTTGGGGGAAGGCTTCGTTGACCTGCTCCAAGGGGAACTTGTGCGAGACGATTCTTTCGAAGGGTAACCGCTCCCGGTTGCGAACCAAGAAGTTGAGCAGCCGGGGCAGCAGCTCGGCCCGGTACATCAGGGAGCCCATGATGTTCTTGCCTTGCAGCAGCTTCGATGGGTCGATGGACACCTCGCGGCCCCGGACGATGTCGCCAATCTCGATGAACGTACCGCCGTTGCTGAGCATGTCGATGCCCTCGGCCAGTAGCTCGGCCCGGCCCACCAACTCCATCACCACGTCCGCGCCCCGGCCGTCGGTGAGTTCCTTGACCCGTCCCACCCGGGTCTCGGGGGTGTTGAACTCTTCGATGTTGATAGTGTGGTCAGCGCCGAAAGCCTCGGCCAGTTCCAGGCGGTTTTCCAGCCGGTCCAGCACGATTACGCGGTCGGCCCCCATCTCCTTGGCCATGGCAGTGGCGTGCACGCCCAAGCCGCCGGCGCCCTGGATTACCACGTAATCGCCCTCGCCGGCGCCCGCCCGCAGCAGGCCGGTGGTCACCGTGCCCATAGCACAGTTGACCGGGCCCAGCAGGTCGTCGGAAAGCTCGTCGGGCACGCGGAAGAAGGGGTGCCGCGGCGGCAGGTAAAGGTAATCGGCGTAGGTGGAAGTGAAATAGGGCCATACCCCGGCTGCGGGATAGTTCCGGTTCATGCACCAGTTGGTGTTGCCCTTGAGGCATTGGTGGCAGTGGTAGCAAGGAAAGACGGCGGCATAGACCACCCGGTCGCCGGTCTCGATGGGCGCGCCCGCCGAGTCGGCGGTAACGCCGTCGCCAAGAATCTCGACCACGCCGGTGCCCTCGTGGCCCATGGCCCGGCCCGACGGCGGCAGCGGGACGTTAACTTGATCGCCGCGCCACACATGCAGGTCGGAGCCGCAAATGCCTGCTTGGGTCATGCGCAGCAACACCGCGCCGGGCGCCGGCTCGGGTACATCGTACTCCGCAATCACAAAGGGCTTGCCGTACTCTCGGCACTCAACTACACGGCCTTTCATGGCAAATCTCCTCAAAGTTTTAGTGTCGGTACAATCCAGTACGCTGCATTGTGCGACATCAAACGGCTGGTTACAACCGCAGTCATAGCGGAGGCAATCAAATTGACGCTGATGATGGAGAGATGATATGCAGTTGACGTCATAATATGGTTCGGTTCACAATCATTTGATGCCTTGGGATGTCCGATTCGATCCGGCCTTTGAATTGGAGTTCGATGCGTTGCCCGTCGGAGTACGGCGTGAGCTTGCGGTGCAAGCGAATATCTTGCAGGAGTTCGGCCCGGCGTTGGGCCGCCCGCGAGTGGATACATTGAACGGGTCGCGCCACGCCAACATGAAGGAGCTTCGCTTTAACGCGGATAACGGGGTGTGGCGAGTTGCCTTTGCCTTCGATCCTAACCGCCAAGCCTTCCTGCTTGTGGCTGGCGACAAGTCGGGAGGCAACGAAAGGCGGTTTTACCGGGAATTGATAAGAAAGGCGGACGACCGGTTCGACAAGCACTTGGCCCGGTTGCGAGATGAAAGAAGGAGATCGTAATGACGACGCTATCGGAGATGATGGCACGGCTGCCCGAGGAGGAGCGCAGGAAGATAGAAGAGCGGGCGAAGGTATTGATTGCTGAGGAATGGACGTGGCAGGACTTGCGCAAGGCCAAGCACAAGACCCAAACCTACTTGGCCAAGAAACTGGGAATCAACCGGGAGGATGTATCCCAAATCGAAGACCGTTCCGACTTGCTGCTGGCTGCCCTGCGCGGCTACTTTGAGGAAATGGGCGGGAAGCTGCGGCTCGTGGCAGAATTCCCCGACCGTCCAACGGTTGAACTGGCCGGCGTTGGCGACCTGGATTCGGAAGGGTGATTCCCTAGGTGGACGCCCAAACGCCTAGCATAAGACAATGCGCATCTCCGCGTTGAAAAATTTGGCCTGCCAACGTATAGTATCCTTCATGTACAGGCAGTCTCTAACAAGCGCCAGCTAGGAGGAGAAAATGGCAAAGCCGAAGAGGATTGGACATTTGGTTCTGAACGTTAAGGACGTCGAGGCCGCCACCAAGTTCTATACCGACGTGTTGGGCTTCGAGGTCGCGCTGGAGCGCCCGGGATTCGGTATGTTCCTGACCTGCGGCAGGGTCCATCACGACCTAGCCCTGTTCCAAGCCAAGGAAGACGCCCAGCCGGTTACCGAGGGCGGTCTCGGCCTGAACCACATGGCCATCCAGGTGGAAGACTTCGAAGAGTTGAAGGACTATTACCACCGGCTCCAGGAATACTACGAGGTCAGCGAGTTGCGGACCGTCGACCACAGCATGACCAAGAGCATCTACATCAAAGACCCCGACGGCAACGGGATCGAGCTGTTCTGCAACACGTTCGACACCGCCGAAGAGGGCTTGGCCGAGATGCGCCGTCCCGGACGCCAGAACACCGCGCTGGTGTTCGACTAATCGCCTCGACCCAAAACGAAAGGGACTACTATAGAGAGGGACCCGTCTCCCTCTCTAATTTTTTGGCCAAATACTTTTTGGGCTGATTACATGAGTGCATCCGGCAACATTGAAACAGCTATCTTAGCGGCGGCGCTGGACCTCGACGGCACCGTCATCGGACCCGACGAGCGCACCTCGCCGGAGGTGTCGGCGGCGGTGGGTGCATTGGCCGCGGTCGTGCCGGTGTTCTTGGCCACCGGCCGGGAACCCGCCGACGTGGTGCGCTACGCCCGGCAACTGGGCCTGAGCACTCCCCAGGTCTCCGACGGCGGCGCGGCCATCATGGACCCGGTCAGCGGCAAACACCTGTGGGCGGCCAACTTGGGACCGGAATTCTCCCAAGAGATCGTTACCCGGCTGCACGAGACCGGCACGGTTTTCGTAGCTACCCACACTCAGGGCACATTCTGGCGGTTGGCCCAAGTCCCCGACTGGAACATCGTCCGCGTTTCCGCCCTAGACCTTTCCTACAATGCGGCGGAGGAGTTGGCGCAACGCTACGCAACCCGCCAAGAGATACACGTGGTCAAGGCCTCGCTGCCCTACAACGGGCTATGGGCGGTGGACTTCACCCCGCAGGGGGTGGACAAAGCCACAGGCGTCGCCCGGAACGGCCGGTCCTTGGGGGTGAATATCGCCGACATGGCGGCGGTAGGCGACAGCTTCAACGATCTGCCCTTGCTGCGGGCCAGCGGGCTAGCCATCGCTATGGGGGTGCCCCCGCGGAAATAAAGGCCGTCTGCGATTTCGTAGCGCCGCCGGTGGAGGAAGACGGGCTGGCCTACGCCATCTACGAGTACATCCTGCCCCGGACGTTACCCGTGTAATCAGCCGAGGGAAACCCTTCCCCGCATAAACTGGGGCAGCCAGCGGGTAAACAGGTCCACCGCTTTCGCATCCCGGCGGCCCGGCGAGAGCATATATATGGCTTTGCCTCTTCCGGAGTAAGACAGGGCGAAAACACCACTGGCAGTATTCCCGATGGCAATGAAGCCAATCGCGCTCATACCGCCTATCGCAATAAAACCAAAAGAGTTTCCGCCGCCGACCGCAATAAGCCCAACCGTGTTTACAGTGCCCACCGCAATAAGACCAATGGCGTTTATGGGGCTCAACGCAACAAGACCAATTGCATTTATAGCGCTTAATGCAATTGGGCCAATCGCGTTTATGGTGTCTACGGGCTTTGTTGAATGAATGGGAGGTAGTGTTAAGCTGGAGGCATGAAGCGAACACCGCAAGCCTCCAAAGCTCGTCCCAAGAAACGCACCACCACCAGGAAATCCCAGTATCGGATACGTAACTGGCATGACTACAACGAAAGCCTGGTCCAGCGGGGTTCAATAACCCTATGGACCAGCGAAGAGGATATTGGGGCCTGGAAGCCCGACGGCCCCCGAAAGCGCGGTGGGCAGTTTCAGTATTCCGATGGAGCAATCCAGTGTCTGTTGATGGTGCGCAGCGTCTTCCACTTGACCCTGAGGGCTGCCGAAGGGTTTCTCCGGTCCGTGTTTCACTTGCTGGAGTGGGATTTGCCGGTGCCGGACTATACCACCCTCTGCAAGCGCGCCAAGCGCCTGGGGGTTTCCTTGCTCAGGAAAGCTGCTGGGCCCTTGCACCTGGTACTGGACAGCACCGGGTTGAAAGTCTTTGGGGAGGGAGAATGGAAGGTGCGTCAGCATGGCTATACCAAACGGCGCACCTGGAGGAAGCTCCATCTAAGCGTGGACAGTGAAACCCAGGAGATCCAGGCCGTGGTACTGAGCGAGGCCAGCCTGGACGATGCGGGAGCGGTGCCCGAACTTCTGGACCAGAGCACCGAGTCAGTGGAGCAGGTGGGTGGCGATGGGGCCTACGACAAAAGGAAGGTATATGAGGGCTGCGCTGTCAGAGGTGTCAGGCGGGTAGCAATTCCACCTCGAAAGGATGCCCGTATCTGGCAGCATGGGAACTGTGCCACCCCGCCCCTGGTGCGGGACGAGAACCTGAGAAGGATTCGGAAGGTAGGACGTAAGCGGTGGAAACAAGAGTCGGGCTATCATCGGCGTTCCCTGGCCGAGACTGCCATGTTTCGGTTCAAGACCATCTTTGGTTCCTATCTTCAGGCCAGGAAGTTACCGCAGCAGAAGGTGGAAGCCAAGGTAAAGTGTGCCGCTTTGAATCGGATGACCCACTTGGGAATGCCGGATAGCTATCGAGTAGCATAGCTCGATTCAAAGGGTGTTGGGACATTTCATGTGCTGCCAATATTCATGCAACAAAGCCGTGTCTACGCTAAATATCTCTGACATCTCCGCTCCCTAGAATGGCGCCAATGTCCAGGTTAACTGAACGCTAGTCCCGGAACAGGGCTGCTACCCGGTCCAGGATGCGGTTGCTTAAGGGACGGATTTCAATGGTTCACGCCGAGATGATGTTCAGGCCTTGCATTCGCTCGAAGTGTCTGCGGCTGTTGGTGAGCAGTGTGAGGCTGTGACGTATCGCAGTCGAACCAATCAGAAGATCGAGGTCATCAAGACGGTTTCCGGCGGCTCTGAGTCTGCGGCGTTCCATGGCAAAAATCCGGCAAACCGGCTCGTCCAGTGGCACGACTTCTTCAACATCATCAAGGAAGTTCTGTAGTCCCTGCTCCGCTTCCTGCCGGTCCGCAGCGCCAAACATCCCATCATAGAGCTCGGCCAGCGATACGATGCTCAGCCCAACGCCTTGCGGCGATAGCTCGTCGAAACACTGCACCACCGGCTCGCTGCCATGTAAATAGTCAATGGCCCAGTCCGTATCGACCAGATACCGCAACGCCCTACGGGGCCTACGGGTCCGGCTCAACCCGGGAGCCGGTGCGGCGAGCTTCATAGAGCATCCGTTTCAGTTCCTCTCCGTCAATGATGCCTTGCCAAGTGCCAGCAGCCGACTTTGTCAGTTTGGGCTTCTTGTCCGCCGATCCCGTATCCCCTTCCCCTTGGGAAAGTCCTCTGCTCTTCCCATCCCCGCCGCCACGCCTCAAGTCCCTGTAGCGGAGAACCCATTGCCCGCCGGGATGACGACCGGAGCCGACTGCGAACGGGTCAGGATGTCCGGCCGCAACCCAATCGCGTTCGTCCCGGCGTTCCTCCCTCAGTTCGATCAACACGCGGGCGGCTTCCTCTCTGGCGCTCTCCCTATTGGGATGCCAGAACGCCACCTTTGGGAAGTCGTGCTCGTCTCCCGGCCCGCCCTCGGGATGCCAAAAACTCACCATCCATCGGACCTTTTCCGTATGGTTCATCTCGTTCAATTTCTCTCTATATCACCCCATTGTCTGTTGGAAAGACGTTAGTGGTCCAGTGCTTGGACGCTCTTGCCTCATCACTCGTAGCACCATACCGGTAGCCCAGGGGCTGACCTTGCGGCGGGGGCATGGGTGGCACGTTGGCAGGTGCAGCAGAAATATGCCCGGTGCGGTTACCCCCAGACCGCCGCCACCCGGTAGGCCAGTTGGGTATGTGACTCCCGAACGTCCACGATTTCCGCCGGCCGGTCCCCCAGGATGCCCAGAGCGACGATCCAGTTCAATATTTCGTGGTCGCCCGACTCTTGGATCTCTTCCGGGGAGAGCTTGGCCAACTCGCTGCCTTGGCCGGAGCGGACCAACTCCAAGTAACGCCGGTCCGTATCCAAGTCGATGGCCCGGCACTGGAACTTGTGGGCCAAGAAGCTGTGCGACAACTGGACGACGCCACCACTGCCACCCGTTCGTCTCGCCCGTGCAAGAACTTGCGGATGCCGCGGCCCAACTGGTAGCACCGCTGGGGCGTCGGCCGGGGCGGGTAGTCGGGTCCGGCTTCCTCGCCGTAGCAATTGACAAACAAGGGCAAGAGAGGAAACTTGCCCTCCGGGTCCAAGAACACCAGCGGGTTGATGATGGCGTGGGCCAACCCCCATTCCCATCCGGTCAAGGCGCTGGACGATGACAGGTCGAACCCGTCGCGGATGAGAAAGTTCCTCATCGCTTGGGCGAAGGGCTTGGGACACTGGAAGGAGAACCGGCTTTCCGGCGCTGCGTCCCAGAGGTTGACCCGAGCGGCTTGCCGCTGGAAGGGGTAACCCTCCACTTGCTCCCCGGTGTAGAGGCAGAAAGGCGGCAGATTGTCTTGGAGGAAATTCTCCGCTTGATCATCGCCGATCACCAACAACACGTCAGGGTCCCACTGGTGCAACCGGTCGCGCATCACTTGGAAGGAGGCCACGACCTTCTCTTGGTCCATACGGTCTTGGGTCAAGCCGTTATCCGGCCCCAACTCCTCCAACAATTGGCCCGGCGGCTCGTAATTGGGTATCCGGGCGTAGACCCGTTCCCGGGTCTTGGCCCACATCTCAGGAGGGGTAAGGATTATGGGGCCGTGGGAACAGCCCAGCCCAAATATCTCCGCCATATCTTTCCTCCCCGTTTTAGCCTGAATCTACCGGCACTGCTGCGGCAGTGCGGCTTCAGGTGTCGTTGCAGTCCGAGTCAGTTCTACTAGTGGCGCCCCCACCGGGCTCAGAGTAAAGCTGCCCCTCACCCGATGGCCCTTCTGTGCGATGAGGCTCCTGAATGCTGCGGATTCTATGGCGGGTACTCAGGGGTGTCAATTCGCGGCGTTGACGGGGTCATACGGCGACTTTACACTGGCATGGAGCACCAGAACCGGAAGACGTTCGGCCCAATCGGCCCATCCTAATTTATAAGGAGCGCCCATTATGCCCATCACTGAATTCTCCCGTCCGGTAGTTTACGGTAAGCGGGGCATGGTGTGCTCCAACTCCCCCTTGGCGGCGAGCGCCGGACTTCAAGTCTTCCAAAACGGCGGCAACGCCTTCGACGCCGCCCTGGCCGTGGCCGCGGTGGAAACCGTTACCTTGCCGCCCCTGTGCGGACTGGGCGGAGACTCGTTTATCCTGCTCCATGAAGGCAGCAGCGGCCGGGTTACCGGCATTAACAGCAGTGGCGGCGCGGCCAGCGGGGCTACCGGAGACTATTACCGGTCTCAAGGCTACCGCACCATGCCCTTGGACGGGCCTCACGCCGCCTCGGCGCCGGGAGAGGTCGCGGCTTGGGAGCAAGTCCACCAGCGGTTTTGCACCCGGCCCTTTCCCGACTTGCTGGGGCCCGCCATTAGTTACGCCGAAAATGGGTTCCCCCTCAGCCCCCGGATCAGCCGGGACTTTGCTGGCAGCGCCGCCAAGCTTGCCCAGTTCCCCTCCAGCGCCGCCGTGCTGCTTCCCGCTGGCCGCCCGCCCGGAGAGGGAGAGACTTTGGTAAACCAAGACTTGGCCTCCAGCCTGCGAATGGTAGCCCAAGGCGGGGCCCAAGAGTTCTATCGGGGAGCCTTGGCCCGCCGTATGGTCGCCGGGCTGCGGGCCGGCGGCGGACTGTTTACCGAAGAGGACTTTGCCAACCACCGGGCGGAGGTGTACGACCCCATATCCGTTTCCTACCGGGGCCATACCGTTTACCAGACCCGTCCTCCCTCCCAGGGTTTCCTGCTGCTGGAAATGCTGAATCTAGTGGAGGGGTTTGACCTGCGGTCTTTGGGAGAGGCCGGAGGTACGGACCTAGCCCAAGCAGTGCACCTGATGGTAGAGGCCAAGAAGATCGCTTACGCCGACCGGAACCGGCTGGCCGGAGACCCCTGGATGGTGGAATGGCCCTTGGAGGAAGTAATCTCCAAAGAGTACGCCGCTCGGCGGCGCGGCGAGATCGACCCGGTCAAAGCTGCCGTTGCGACGGAACGGCAGCCGGTGGAAGTCGAGGGAGACACCACCTACTTCTGTGTTGCCGACGGCCACGGCAACGCGGTTTCCTGGGTCCACAGCCTGTCCAACGCCTTTGGGTCGGGTTTCATCGCCGAAGGCACCGGGGTGGTGTTCAACAACCGGGCCGGCCGGGGCTTCAGCCTCGAAAGCGGCCATCCCAACGAGATCCAGCCGGGAAAACGCACCATGCACACCCTCAACTGCTACCTCACCACCAAAGACGGCCTTCCCGCCATCGTGGGCGGTACCCCGGGCGGCGATTTCCAACCCCAGTGCGGCCTGCAAATTCTCACCAATCTGCTGGACTTTAGTATGGGACCCCAAGAGGCGGTGGAAGCCCCCCGGTGGTGGAGCTTCCCCGGCACCGACCCGGCCAGCCTAGACACGCCCATGGAACTCCGGGCGGAGCCGGGAATGCCGGAAGAGACCGTCCGGGGATTGGAGGCTTTAGGGCATAAAGTAGCCCGGCGGCGACCGGGAGTTTACGACGGCAAGGTGCAGCTCATTCTCTTCGATCACGACAAGAACGTCCTCGCCGGAGCATCCGACCCCCGCGGCGACGGCCAAGCAGCAGCCTGGTAAAAGGGCTCATTAAATCTGTAAGGTAAATTTATCCTGGGAGTCCAAAAATGCCCGGCTACAGGTTGTTGGCCTGCTTCGCCCACCCCGACGATGAAGCCTTTCCGGTAGGGGGCGCTCTGGCCGCCCACGCGGAGCGCGGCGTCGAAATACGCCTGATCACCACAACGTTGGGTGAGGAAGGGGAGATACGCCAAGAGGGAGCGGCCACCCGGGAAACTCTGCCGGAGGTCCGGCGGGTCGAGCTCTCCTGCGCCGTTCGGGCCCTGGGCCTACGCAGCCACGAGGTGTTGGGTTACCGGGACTCGGGTATGGTCGACTCGCCGGCCAACGCCCACCCGAAAGCCTACATCAACTCTTCATCGACCGAAGTGGTCGAACAATTCGTCGCCGAGATTCGCCGGTTCCGCCCTCAGGTGGTGCTCACCTTCGAGCCGGGGGGTCTTTATGGCCACCCCGACCACATTGCGGTGTGCCAACACGCCACCGAGGCCTTTCGGCTGGCGCCGGACCCCAACCAATTTCCGCACCAGTTGATTCACGGCGTTGAGCCGCACCGCCCGCAACGCTTGTTTTACAGCGGGAGGCCCAAGGGCTTCCGTACCATGTGGGCCACCAAGCTGCAGGGAGTGGGCATCGACTTCCCCATGCCCACTCCCGAGCAGGAGGAACAAGGAGTAGCCGAGGAAGACCTTCACTTGGAGTTTGACGTAGGGCACCACTTGGAGACCAAGATGGCCTGCATCCTGTGCCACCGCACCCAGGTGGCGCCGGACTGGCCCTACCACCGGGTGCCCCGGGAGGTCGCCGCCAGCATCCTGGGGAAGGAGTTCTACATCCGGGCCTACCCGCCCGTCTTTCCCGGTGACGCGGTATCGGAGGACTTTTTTGCCGGGTTGGCACCCGACTAATTGCTTCTTGGGGTCAGTTGAGCACTGAGGGCTAAGAGGGTGTCTCCAATGTTCCCCTCTCCCTCTGGGCTGACAGGGGTAGGTATTTGTCTGCTCCGTCGTTCCGGCGTAGGCCGGAACCCAGGGGATGGGGGCGCACCTCCAAGTGTTCAGAGTATCCGCATGTACAGCGTCCCGTTTCTCTGGCTGGCGCGGAGGTATACGCAGGGAATTTTTTCCGGGTTGCGGTAAGAGTACGTCATATCGCTGGTTCTGACTTGTATGCGTTCGAAGGTGGCCCCACCCCTAGGTCCCGGCCTGCGCCGGAACGACGGAATGCGGATATCTACCCCTATAAGCTCCCTCTGGGAGAGGGCCATTCTAGCTGTGAACTACCTCGGCCGTCGTCAGGCATTTCCCCTCATCCTAACCTTCTCCTTTGGGGAGAAGGGATTTCTAACACACCCTCTAAAGCAATTCGCCGACGGCCTGCCTAGCTCTTGGGCCGCTGGATTAGCTCTACGCTGACCTCGTCGGGGGCCACGATGAAGGCCACCGTCGAGCCCGAAGGCATGGTCCACGGCTCACAGCCAAACTGCACCCCGTTGGCTTTCAAGTGGGCCGTAACCTCGGCCATGTCGTCCACTTCGAACCCGAAATGGTCCAGCCCGTAGCGGGGGTCAGTAGACCCGGCCACTGGGTCCTCTCCCTCGGCCCGCCCCGAGATGGTCATCAAAGGCTCGCCGTTTAGCGAGAGCAGGATGGACTTGGTGGTGGACAAAGGCCGCTCGGAGGTTATGACCGCGCCAAAGTTATCGCAGTAGAATTTGGCGGCTTGGTCCGGGTCCTCACTCCGAAAGTGCAAGTGGTTATAGGTAAAATTCATCCCGATTCTCCTTTTTTATACCTCTTGGTCAATATTCCTGGGTGTGAACTAACCCGCTCATCCTGAGCGAAGTGGAGTGGAGCCGCAGGCGGAACGGAGCGCAGTCGAAGGACTCGTTCCAGGGAAACGGAATAAGCGCAACAGTCCTCAACCCAGGAAGTCCGCCGTCCACTTATTGTAGTTGTTCCGGCGAGTTACTTGGGACATTAGCTCCGGCGACGCTAATTGTTGGCTCAAGTCGGCTGGCGCCACCCCGTCCCGCAGCGCCTTCAACGTATCATAGACCGCTTTAATGGCCGCTTGGAAGGGCAGGTGCCCCTGCAACGCAACGCGCACGCCGTTTTCCGCCAAGAATTGACGGTCGGTCAACTCACCGCCGGCGCCCCCCAGCAACAGGGGAATACTCACCTCAGCGTGGACCGCCGCTACCTCCGCCTTGGTCTGGGCCCCGGCTAGGAACATGGCGTCCACTCCCGCTTCCTGGTAGGCCTTGGCCCGTTTTATGGTCTCGTCGACCCCGGCGGAACGAAGCGCGCCAGTGCGGCCCGCCACCACCAACCCCGGGTCCTGCCGGGCCGCTAGGGCCGCTTTCATCTTGCCTACGCCCTCGTCAATAGATATTAGCTGGCCTTCCCCACCGCCGCCAAAGCTTCTCGGCAGCACCGTGTCTTCGATGGTCAGCGCCGCCACTCCAGCCGACTCCAACTCCTCCACGGTGCGCATTACGTTGAGGGCGTTGCCGTAGCCGTGGTCGGCGTCGACCATCAGGCTAAGGTCGCCTGCCCGGCAAATGCGGTAGATCTGCTGGGCGAACTCGGTCAAAGTCAAAACAATCAGGTCGGGAGCTCCCAGCACCGTTCCCGAGGCGATGGAGCCAGCGAACATGCCGACTTCAAACCCCAAGTCCTCGGCAATGCGGGCCGATACCGGGTCGAACACCGAGGCCGGATGAAAGCACTGGTCCCCTTCCAGAATGGAGCGGTAGCGCTCCCGCCGTTGCGTCAAGTTCATATCGCTCCTTTTCTGCTCCCCACGGGTCCGTGTCTCCGATTCCTCGCAGGGCCATGTAGTATACTGGACATCCCAAGGCCGTCCGTTTCAGCCTCCAGACCGTGGCCCATTCTAACATAAAGGGAGATGCGCCAATGGACACGGCAAGCAAGGATGCAGCGGCCCAAGAACGCCAAGCGCCCGAACAATGGATTATTCTGCCCGGGACCACCGTTGGAGGGGAAGTGGGAACTTTCTACGTCGATTTCGTCATCTGGAACCGGAGCAGAACGCAGTCCCGCACCCTGAACGGGTTGGTTGACACGGGCTCGTCGCGCACCTTGATTCCAGCGCAAATCTTGGAGGAACTGGGTATAGAACGAGTCCAGTCAAGGCTATTCAGTTTCGCCGATGGTTCCACTCAAGAGCTCTCTACCGGCTGGGTGGATATGGAACTGGAAGGCCAGGCGGACCAAGTATCCGTCGTGTTCGGCCCTGATAGCCGCAAGATATTGCTTGGAGCGATGGCGTTGGAGACGTTCGCCCTAGCCGCAGACGCCAAATACCGCCGCCTGATTCCCGCCGAACTAACGCTGTAGCGCGGGAGACAAACATGGTGAACATCATCGGCGTAGACTTCAGCGGGGCGGAAGCCGAAGGTAAGACTTGGGTTACCGAAGGCCATCTTCGCGACAATACACTGATAATTAACGACTGCCATCCTATCCGTTCAATCAGCCGTGCCGAACTGGAAACCTTACTGAAAAAAATGCCGGACGGCGCAGTCGCCGCAATGGACTTTCCGTTTTCGGTTCCGCTTGCATTTGCGGAATTTTGGCATCCCAGCGCAAGCGAAATGACCTGTCTGTGGGCAGCAGCAGCAGAGATTGAATTGAAACAGTTTTACGAGCAAGTTACGCGATTTGCGGTGACAATCGATTCTGAATTATTGCGAGTAGGCGACCTCTGTTTTCCCAACGCCCAGCCCTGTCTCCATAGAGGTCGCCCCAACATGGTGCCCATGACATTCAGAGGGATGCAAATGATGCACCGCCTCTGGAAAATAAACCGCTTTCGCGTTCCTCCGCTGACTGGCCCTTCCGAGTTGCCAGTCTTGTTGGAAGTGATGCCCGGCGCAGCTCTACGAAACTTTGGCTTGCCCTTCACTCGCTATAAAGACGGAACTGAAGAGCAGCAGCAAGAAAGACGCAGGAATCGAAAGAAGATTCTCAACTCATTGTGTAGAGGCTCCGCAGGCGTTCAACTACAAGTGTCCAAGAACATCTTCGAGACCTGTATCGAACGCCGGGATGGCGATGGATTGGATTCCCTAGTTGCCGCAACCGTCGCGGCTAGATGGACGTTGTGCGAAGCTGACTTTTGCGTTCCATCCGGGGAAGTCGTTACTACCCTAAAACGTAACCGAAAGAATCAGCGTCAGGTGTCTTTCCAAGCAAAAGGCATGACCAAACTAGCCGCCGCCAAGCGCGAGGGCTGGATTTACGCTCCCAAGCCCATTAAGAAATAACCCTCGGCGTCCTCTGCGCTCTCGGCGTTTAATGATACTGCGCCTGTTGCCACGCGCCGCGCTGACGTTTAAGCTACAGCATAGTGACAACCCAATACAGAAACACCAGATGGTAGCCACCGACCGCGTATCCGCCATTTTCGCCGACGCCCGGGCGGTTCACGCCGACGCGCTGCGGCTGCTGGCGCAAGGCGACATCCGCGATGCCGCGGAAAAGGCTTGGTGCGCCACCAAGCGGGCCACCGACGCTCTGATTCTGGCCCGGACGGGCGAGGAACCTGAAATAACCTCCGAAACCTCCATCGGGCTGCTTATGCTCGTTGAGGAGGATAACGCCGTCCGGCCTTTGATAGGACGCTATTACTCCAGGCAGGGCCAACTGCATGGCAACTGCTTCTACATGGGTCTGTGCCAACCCATAACCCAAACTGAGCGGCGCATACGCGAAACCGCCGACTACATCCAGGACACCGAAAACTTGGCGAATTTCCTCGCCACTGACATCAGAGGAGAATAAGATATGGGCATTTACCGGCTTTACACCGGTGACGACGGGCAGTCGCATATTGAGAGCATTGACCTAGACTCTCATCCCGAATGGAAGGACGGGTTGAACGCCAAGACCATAAACTTCCAGGAATGGCCCCCGGGACGTTTCATTGATTGGCACCCGGCGCCCCGGCGGCAATACGTTATATCCCTGTCCGGGCAGATTGAAATCGGGCTGGGAGACGGGTCCACCAGCCGCTACGGCCCTGGGGACGCCCGCTTGGTGGAGGACATCACCGGCCAGGGCCACACCACCCGCGTGGTCGGCGACCAGCCCAGTGTCACCGCGGTAATTCCCTTGGCCGATTAAAGACCGGTTGCCCCCGAGACCGTTAACGCCAAATATTGACTTGGAGGATAGGAAATGCAGATAGTAAGAGTCTACTCTGGTGACGATGGCGAGTCCCACTTTGAGGACTTGACTGCCGACCAGTTCGCCGAGGTGGTAAACCGGGTTGGGGAAGGCGAGGTCCTGCTGAACCGGCGGGAGTCGCCCTCCTTCTCCGACTATCACACCGCGCCGCGGCGACAGTACGTGGTCAACCTGTCCGGTATCGCCGAATTCGAGACTGCCGACGGCTCCAAGCGCCAGCTGGTGCCGGGAGACGTGCTGGTGGCGGAGGACCTGACCGGTCACGGCCACATTGCCCGCAGCATTGGCGACGAGTTCCGGGTCTCCTTGGCGGTGCCTTTGGCCGATTAACCCTGCGCCTACCTGCTTATCCGGCGCCAGCAAGCAGGGCACGCAGGTGGAGAAGCCCTTGCTGGCGGCGGGCAGTAGTCAGGACCCCGGACCAAGCCGGTCCCGGACACACGTGGGCCAGCAGGTGTTGGCCCATCTCCCGGATTAGCTCATTGTCTTGCAGCTTACCGAATCGGTGGTAAAGCTCCAGATAATCAGCCTCGGTGGTATTAGGGGAACTAGAGGTTGATGCTTCGAGGAAAGGCAACATCACGTTTACCGCTAGGTCGGCCGCCCGGCCTCTTCCGATAGGCGCCGGACCGGTCCCTGAGCCAGCGCCCACTGCCAAGGCTGATAGCAACGGTCCCGGAGTGCCTTTGGCGGCGGCCTGTTGTAAACCTTGGACCAGGCCCGTGTCTAGGTAACGGTGAAGCAGTCCGGCAGCCCCTAAAATCCGGCGCCGCGGGTGGTTGGAAGGGCGGAGCCGGAAGCAGTGCCATTCCCGAGTTTCCATTGGACTTCCAAATCCGGCCCGGGACGGCGGGCGGTGGGACTTGGAGACAGCCGGAGATTCATTGGATTCAGGGACGGGGAGAGCCAGCCCGGATAAATTTAGCAGCCAGGACGCTAGGACTTCCGCCCGGTCTTCTTTGGCAATGGTGGCGACGGCTTTCCGGATTACGGGGAAGGGCGCCTTGGCCGCCAGTTTCAAGAACGGCTGCTGGTTGCTGCTGTAGCCCAGACCTTCCATCAGCGCCTCATACAGCGTCTGCTCTGGGTCTTGCTCCAAAAGCACCTTTTGGAAATACGCTGCCCGGGCCAGAAACCGGTCGTCGCCAGCCCGGTCCAGCAACGCTGCGGCCTCGGCAATGCTACCCGATTGCCGGTACCCCCGCCTTTCCAGAATGCTCCACAACTGTTGTCCAGTGGAGCATTCAGAGTCTTGGTCCTCCTCCAGTAACGGAGCCAGGGAAACCACCGGGGCTTCCCGGCCGCTTTGCAATTGGGTGGCCGGAGAGTCGACTTCCAGAGCGACATGCAGCACCACGCCGTTGTAATTGGGGTCCTTGCCGTGCCCGTGGCTATCCCAGTCCCGCTGCTTGACGTGAATCTCAACGTCGCCTTGGACTAAACCGACGTCTTCCACTTCCAACAGGGCGTCACGAAAGTCCGGACCAGCGCCGGTGCTCGCCCGCCCCGGATAGACCACCCGCACCCTCGCGCCATTCCGGGTGCGAAAGCCTTCCCGTCTCGCCGCCCGTTTTTGCCAGAGCCGGGCCAGCAGGCGCTCCGGGATGCGGGCCTTGCTTTCATTGAATTGGGGCTTCCCGGATTGAGGCTTCCCATCGTAACCGGAAGAAGAGTATCCGGAATACAAGTGACCGGGAGGAATACCCTCCCGGATTATCCCAATACTTGCCCGTGCCAAGATTGGTCCTCTTTTGCTAAGGTGATACGGAAGATACCACACTCTCATCGCCCCGTCATTGGAAGGTTATTCTGGGCAACGTCATCCTTGCTCTTTGCCTAACCCGGTCGTAAAATAGCGCCATACCGCGCCCATATCAGGAAGGGGGAGTACTATTGCTATGGGAAGCCTGAAGCATCCGCTGGAAGATATACGGGTAATCGACTTGGGCCGTCATCAAGCGGGGCCCCGGTGCGCCCAAGTGCTGGCCCGCATGGGCGCCGAAGTTATCAAAGTGGAGCGGCTGGGCGGCGAGGAGACCCGCTACCACGGCCCCTGGGTCCGCAAGCAGAGCTCTTACTGGGTCCAGTACAACTCGGGCAAGAAGAGCCTGAGCATGGACATGCGGAAAGAGAAGGCCAAAGAGGTGTTGCGCAAGCTGATAAAGGTCTCCGATGTTCTGGTGCAGAACTTCCGGCCGGGGACTATCGAGAACATGGGGTTCGGCTATGACGTGCTGAAGGAGCTTAATCCCAAGATTATTATGGTCAACGTGTCCGCCTACGGCCAGTTTGGCCCCTACCGGGACAACATCGGTTACGACCCCATCGGGCAGACCATGTCCGGGATTACCATGGTCACCGGCGAAGAGGGGATGCCGCCGATTCGCACCGGGGTGCCCATTATCGACCGCATCACTTCCCTTCACGCGGCTATCGGCACCCTTTCGGCCCTGCACGAGCGGGAAATCTCTGGCGAGGGCCAGTCCATGGATGTGTGCCTAGCCGACACCGGCTACAGCATGACCGAGATCCCCATCACCGCTTATCACGGCACCAAGATGGCACCCAAGCGGGGCGACACCACGGCCCCACCCAGCGGCATCTACCCCTGCAAAGAGGGCTGGGTGCTTCTGTCCGCGGGCGACCAACACCATTGGCACCGGGTGTGCAACGCTCTGGGCAAGCCGGAATGGTTGGAGGACCCCCGTTTCACCACCCGCCACGAGCGGACCAACAACCGGGAAATAGTGGACGACGCCCTGAAGGCCCTGCTGTCGACCATGAGCATGGAGCAAGCCATCGCCCACTTTACCCAACACGATGTGGTGGCCGCCCCGGTCAACACCATCCCCATGGCCGCCGAAGACCCCCATCCTTGGGAGCGAAAGACCATGGTGGAGGTGCCCGACTTCCTGGCCGGGAACATCGCGGTCTCCGGGGACTACTGGCACTTCAGCCGGACCCCGGTGGCCATCGGCTCCACCCCGCAGGTCGGCGAGCACAATGAAGACGTGCTCACCGGGATCCTGGGGTATTCCGCCGAGGAAATCGCTCAGATGCGGGATGACCAAGTCATCGGCGAGAGTCACTTCTACGACGATATACCCTAGTCACCTGCCCCGCCCCATCGCCGGTGGTGGCTCGCCGCAAGTCGGCGGATGGGCGTAAAGCTGCCTTAGCGGCCGCACCCTTGAGGGTGCGGCCGCTCTTTATAATCCGGTCCCACCAGAGCCTGGTCCCTGACTGCGGTCCCTGCCGGCCCAGGGGCATGAATTGGCGGGGAGAGGTAGCCAGAGCCAAAGCCAGCGATTCAGTCCCGCCACTCGCCAGGGTGAACCGGTTCGGCAAAGCCAAGCTCGCCGCAAAGGGCATCGAAGTCGGCCCGGATAACCCCGCGCCATTCCAGGGCCTCCAACGGCTCGGCCAGAGGGACATCCACGCGGAGAGTCGCTAGATCGCGATAGAATAGGGCATCGTCGAATCGTTCTGCCAAGATACCGGCCAAGGCGCGAGCGCCCCGTGGGGCAATCTTCCAGTCGGCGGCGTCTTTGGGAATCGCTTCCAAGCGCCGGTACTCCCGCAGCACCAAGGCCGTGGTTTTTGCCCCCCAACGGGGAAGGCCGGGGATTCCATCGGCCGTATCACCGACCAGTCCCAAGTAGTCGGGTATCGACTCTGGCATTACGCCGTACTTCTCTTGAACGGCGGCTTCGTCGTAAACGATGCCTCGGCGGCGGTCTAGGCACACAACCTTCCGGCCCCGGACCATCTGCGCCAAGTCCTTGTCCGGAGAACACAGGAGGACCTGCTCTACCCGTGGGTCTTGCCGCCAACGGGCAGCGGCGGTAGCGATGGCGTCGTCGGCCTCAAACTCCACCATCGGCCAGACCACGATACCCAGGGCGGCCACCGCCCGCTCCGCCAAGTCAAACTGCGCCAACAGGTCCTCCGGCACTCCTTCCCCGGTCTTGTAGCCGCTAAACATCCGGTTCCTGAATGACTCGATAACGTGATCGAAGGCGCAGGCCACGTGGGTCACCTCATCCTGCCGCAACAGCGCCAATAGGGTCCGGATTATCCCTCGCACCGCGCCTGTCTCTCGCCCGTCCGGGGCACGCAGCGACGGCATAGCGAAGTGGGCCCGGAACAATTCGTAGGTGCCGTCAATCAGGTGAATGTTCATCAGTACGTCTCTTCCGCCGCGTTGGGAACTTCAAGACCAGAGCCTGGTTATTGCTCTAATTTTACACTCCGCCAGAGCGGACCGATCGGGACCGGGTCACCAAGGGAGGGTCTTTCAGCAGGGTCTTTCAATTGTCACCCTTGTATATTGGCAGTACAAATTTACTGGCGTGGACGGAGTAAAGGCCGTTGTCACCCTTGGGTCCAAGAACCCGTAGCTCAGATTGGCCCCCTCCACCCCTGGCCGAGTGCGGACGGTATCTTGGGCCAGCAAAGCCCGCATTGGCAAGGTTGCACCGCCAGGAGTCCGGAGGGACACCCGTCCTGACCGACCGGAGAGGTAATTGATGCAATACATCGGCGTTGACGTGGCCAAAGCTAGTCTCCAAGTGTCAGACGTCTCGGGAACCCGTCAAGGGGACTTCCCCAACACCCCAGAGGGTATTGACCGGCTGCTCCACTGGCTGGCCGGCCCGCAAGGGCTGGGGGAACTGTCCTGATTATTGAACCCACCAGCACTTACCACCATCCCCTGGTCCAGGCCCTGGCCGCCAGCGGGGTGTCCTACACTTTGATCAACCCCGCCCAAACCGCCGCCTTTGGCCGGGTGCAGGGGAAGCGGGCCAAGACCGACGGTGGACGCCCGGCTCCTGGCATCCCTGGGGGAGAGTCAACAGCCGGAGCCCAGCCCCCATCCCCAGCAAGGCCAGGAGGAACTCCTGGCCTTGCGCCGGCACCTGGAGTGGCTGGAACAGGAACTTCAGGCCACCCGCAACCGGTTGGATGCCGCCCGCTTTTCTCCCTGGACTCCCCAAGCGGTGTTGGACAGCCTGGAGCGCACCATCGCCCAGTTGACCGAAGAGATTAAGGCGGTGCAGCAGGCCGTCTCCCGGCAACTGGAACAAGACTCCCCTTGGTCGAGGCCGGTGGAGTTGTTGACCTCCATCCCCGGGGTGGGAACCCAGAGGGCGGCGCTGCTGCTCAGTGAGATGCCCCCAGTGCGCCGTTGCACCCGGGCGGGGCAGTGGGTGGCCTTCTGTGGTCTGGCCCCAGAACCCCGCCAATCGGGGAAGGGTCACTACAGCCGCCTCTCCCGGGTGGGGCCGCCCGGGTCGGGCGGGCCTCTACCTGCCCGCCATCAGCGCCCTGCGCTGGAATCCTGCGGTACGGGACTTGGGCCAGCGATTGCGAGACCGGGGCAAGACCGGACAGGTCGCATCGTTGCTGCCATGCATAAGCTGCTGCGCCTCTGCTTTGGGGTTCTCAAGAGCGGTCAGCCCTTTGATCCTAATCGGTGCAAACCCAGAGCCGCCCTTGATCTTTAATACGGTATCTGAGCAAAGCGAAGGGTCTCTCCACTGTAGCTGAGATTCTTCTGTAGCTGAGATTCTTCGCTCCGCCCAGAATGACAGGTAGTGGTGGAGACTTTGCAATCGTCCTAACGGGAATTCAGAGTCTTTCGATTCTTAATGCAGGTAGCAGAACCATAGAGGCAACCACAAGGGTTGCCTCTACAAGGTAAGTACTGAGGTAACGCGCCGTGGGGCGTAGGGGCAGCCCTTGTGGCTGCCTTGGTCTGAGAACCGAAAGGCCCTGCACGGGAGTTGGCGCAGGTCCAAACCTGCGCTAAAATGAGCCAAGTCTAGCAGCAGGGGAGGGATAAAATGGCAATTACACTAGCGGACGCTAACCGGATTTGCGAAGCCGCCATCGCTCACGCCAACGAATTGAACATCAAGATCAATGTGGCGGTCTGCGATGCGGGAGGACGGCTCATCGCTTTCAACCGCATGGATGGAGCGATATGGGCGGGGGTGTACGGCTCTCAGGGTAAAGCGGTGGCTGCAGTTGCCTTCGGCAGGACCAGTGGCGAGCTACAGGAGCGGGCCGACACTCCTATCATCCGGGGTATACTGGCGGCAGAGGGAGGCCACGGCATCCCCAGTCAGGGTGGCGCCCCGATTGTTCGCGACGGTGTGGTCGAAGGAGCCGTTGGCGTAGGCGGGGGTACCGGCCAGCAGGACGAGGACTGCGCCAATGCAGGAATCGCCAAGCTGTAACCCAAGGCCAAGCAGATTTCGGCGCTAATCCGGGGCGGGTTTGAAACCCGCCCCTTTGCATAGACGCCGGTAACTACAGCACCGCCGGTTGGATAGGGGTGAAGGGTGGCTGCTCCCGCCGCCAGGCGGTTAGCCGGTGCGCGATGTCCCGGTCCACCAGTTGCATGGCTTCCCTTGCGGTGCCACTGTTCCCCATCTCGCTCCGGTTAGGGCGACGGTCGTAAACGGTATAGCTGATAGCTCGAATGTCTTCGTGAATCACGTAACCCCGATAGTAAAGGTTCATCATCGGTTTAAACCCTCCAGCAGTGTAGGTAGACGGGTCAGCCGCCGGAAGATTGATTTACGTACCAAGCTCGCTAAGAAACCTCCGGCTTGGTACACATGTTCTAGTAACTTCGGAGAATAGTCAACCGGCTATTGTCAGCGAGGGGCAAGTCAAACTTATGCCGGGATGTGGGGTTGTGAGTTTACAGCGTTCACCCGCACCAGGTTCTTTAACTCCGCTGCCAGGGTCTTTTACTGATACGTGAACGATTACCTAAACCAGTCCTCGTCTTTCCGGCCTTGAGCCGGAATCCAGAAATTCTGAGGACAAAGAACGTAGCTGGCGGAGAACGGTCCTGGATTCCGGCCTTCGCCGGAACGACGGGGGAGGGGATAGTTTAGAAACTTATTCACGCATCAGTAATTGTCACCCGAGCGGAGCGAGGGGTCTAAAATCCTTGCCGGGAGAACGGTTTAACCGCCAAGAATTTTAGATTCTTCGCCGCAAAGCGGCTCAGAATGACATCTGGCTGAGGGCGGCTTCCGGTCTTCACCGAGAATTAAAGGACCCCGGCTCCGCTGCGCTCAGGATGAGCGTTTGGAGAGCTTGGCTCAGGATGAGCGAAAAAGTGGGTCAAAGTAATCGAGCCCGGAGTCGAGAGACGGGGCCTCTACGGGGCGATCTCCGCCAAGAACTCGGTCAGGGACCTGGTGCTCTGGGTCGAAGCTCGCATATCCCGGACCACCACTTCGCCCTTGGCGATCTCATCGTCTCCCAAGATCAGGGCATAGGGTATGTCCAAGGCGTTGGCTTGGCGCATCTGACCGCGCAGGGCCCGGGACCCGCTGCTCAGCATCGCCCCCACCCCGGCCACCCGCAGCTTGGCCGCAAGGTCAAGCGCCGCCGTCCGGGCGGCTTCGCCAACGTTGGCTACCAAGTACTGAGGCGAAGGCGCTTCGGGGACCGCCACCTGGCTGCTTTTCAGGTTCAAAGTCAACCGTTCCATGCCGGTGGCAAAGCCGATGCCCGGTATTGCCCGCCCACCCAACTCTTGGATTAGACCGTCGTAACGGCCGCCGCCTACGATGGTCGACTGGCCGCCCGCCAGCAGAGGCTGTACCTCGAAAACGGTCCGGGTATAGTAGTCCAAGCCGCGGACCAGCCGGTGGTCAACCGAGTAGGGAATCCGCATCACCTTCAGGTACTCTTGCAGCCTATTCCAGTGGTCTTGGCAATCGGAGCAGAGGTGGTCGGCCGACCTCGGCGCTTCGTCGCCCAAGGCGCGGCAGGTCTCAACCTTGCAGTCCAGGAGGCGCAACGGGTTGCGTTCCAAACGCACCCGGCAGTCGCCGCAAAGCTTGTCCTGATGCCCGGAGTAGTAAGCCGCCAGCATCGAGACGTAAGGCGGCCGACACTCAGGGTCGCCGACACTGTTCAAAAGTAAGCTGACGTCCTTCAGTCCCAAGGAAAGAACCAGTTGCCAAGCCAACTCGATGATCTCGGCGTCCACCGAAGGGTCGGCGTCACCCAGAGCTTCCACGCCAAACTGGTGGTGCTCGCGGAACCTGCCCGCCTGGGGCCGCTCGTAGCGGAAAACGGGGCAGAAGTAGTACAGGCGGACCGGTTGGGGCAGGGTATGCATCCCGTGTTCCAGATAAGCCCGGCACACCGGGGCGGTCCCTTCGGGGCGCAGGGTGACGTTATCACCGCCGCGGTCCTCGAAGGTGTACATTTCTTTTTCCACGATGTCAGTGCCTTCGCCCACCGACCGCACAAACAGGTTGGAGTCCTCGAAAACCGGGGTGTCGATCCGGCCGTACCCGTAACGGCCAGCAATGCCCACGGCCTTGTCTTCGATGAACCGCCAGTACTTCTGTTCCTGGGGCAGCAGGTCGGTAGTGCCTCGAGGCGCTCGGAACACGTGAACTTATCTCCTAGGCTAACAGCGTAGTTTGTATCAATATAGATAGCGTGAACAGCCTACCGGAAGGGGGCGACTAAAGCAATCGATGGTTTGTTATGTATTCATTGATATTTAGGGATTCGAGTGCCTTAATCTTTTCATAGACTTCTTGCAAGGTAGCAACACTGGCCCCCTTCTCCAAGAATCGAAAAGCTGATGTGGCGACATACCCAGGTTCAGAGTCAAATGACAACCAGCGCCTCTTTTCAGATTCGGCGGACCAACCGGTTGCATTCGATCCGGAAAAAATATCCACAACCAGATCATTGGGTTCTGTGAGGAATCGAATGAAGAACTCAGGCAATTTGGCAGGGAACCTGGCAGGGTGAGATCGTGCACCTACCGCTCGACATGAGCTGATATACATTCCATTTGATTCTGTATTGGGGATTTGAAGCAAATTTGATGGGATTGCTCCCTTACCAGCTTTGCCAAATCCATCGCTAATGTCGTGGCCAGAAGGACGTTTCCGAGGAGAGTAGAACTTACCGGGGTCCTCCAAGAGAGCTTTCATACGTTGTCCGTATTCAACTAGAACATTGGTAACATCCGCTTTCGGATATTCCGTCTTGCTGAACCACCAGACAGTGTTAACGGCATCTTTGGCTCGTATCTTTCTCTTGTTGACCCATTCAATGGGGCTGGGCAACTTGGACGGATTAAACCAGTAGAAATCTTCCGCCAAATAGAAACCTAATTCATCACAAAAATGGATGGGAATCCGAAAGTTATAGAGACTCCTTGCGGGGACACCTTTTTGATATGCACCCCCCAAATCAAGAACAAAACTCCCGTCTTGCTTAAGTTTACGATAAACGATTCGAGCGAAATCGGAAAGCCACTCAACATAATCATCCTGGTTAGTGTTTCCGTACTCTTTTTGTCTCTGCAGCGCAAATGGAGGGCTGGTCATTACAAGATTAATACTTTCGTCAGGAAGCTGAGCCAGTAATTCTCGGGAATCTCCGCAGTAGGCCTCTCCCCACTGTGTAAAGTATGCGGGGGCGATGGCGAACTCGTTTGAAGGCTTGTCGGTCATTCAGGCACCAGCGGGATGCTACTTAAAGTCTGTAGACTTATTGTCATCACCAAGTCGATTGTACCACTATGCAGTTCCACAACACCAGTGTAACGGCACGGTTAATCTTCGCTCGGAACTTGAGGAAATACCGCGAGATCCAGGGATTGTCCCAAGAAAAGTTGGCCGAGTTAGCGGGGCTCCACCGGACCTATGTAGGTTCAGTGGAGCGGGGAGAACGCAATATTTCTTTGGACAACATGGAACGGTTGGCGAATGCTCTGGGGAGGAGCGTCGTAGACTTATTGGCACGCTATGAACCCACATCCTGATATGGCGACATTTAACGAATTATACGGAGTTGTCCTGAAACTCCAGGAGTTAGCAGACAAACATGGAATCAATGATATATTCCAGGACAATGGTGGGAAACTGCTCCAAGTTTTGCTGATTACCGGACTAGAAGCGTTGCCGGGCAGAGAAGGAAACGATGCCAGAGACTCTGCAGGTCAAGAGTACGAGTTGAAGTCGGTAAATCTATTGCGGACTAAAAGCTTCTCAACACATCACCACATTAACCCAGGGATTATTGCCAAATATCGGGAAGTGGACTGGATTTTTGCGGCATATGAAGGGATAAAGCTCCGCTACATCTATAGACTAACTCGAGAAAACCTAGAGCCATTTTACGTGAGGTGGGAAGCTAAATGGCACAATGAAGGTGGAAAAGACATCAACAACCCTAAGATACCATTCAGGTATGTTGCAGAGCACGGTGAACTGTTCTACCGGGCCGACTGATCAAATCAGTCCCTCGGCCTGCAACTTCGCCAACTCTTCGCGGGATAAGCCGCCGATGGAGCACAGGATTTCCGCGTTGTTTTCGCCCAGCAGCGGCGGTTGGCGGTTGGGCGAGCCGGGCGAGCCGGCTATCTTAATGGGCGTGTTGACGGTGCGGAAAATTCCTCCCATGTTATTGCCGCCGTTGATGAACATTCCCCGCGCTTCCAGGTGCGGGCACCGGTCCAGGTCGGCCTGGTCCTGCACCATGCCCATCGAGTAGCCGATTTCAATCAACCGTTGGGTTACTTCGGCTTTGGGGCGTTCTTTCGTCCATTCCTCGATGGCGGGCACAAAGTGGTTCATGTAGAACTCGCCGCTGATTCCCTCGCCCAAGTAGCGCGGGTCCTCAATCAGGTCTTCACGGCCGATGAGCCGCCAGAGGGCCTTCCACTTCTCCGCGCCGCCGGCCCCGGCCAAGACGACGTAGCCGTCTTTGGCCTGCAAGGCGAGTTGGGCGCTGAGCATATTGCCCCGCTCGCGGCCCGCCACCTGGCCGGTGGCTTGGTAGAAGGGCATGGTGCTGGTCATGTGGGCCACCATGCAGTCGTACATCGCCATGTCTATGTACTGGCCCTGTCCGGTGCGGTGGCGGCTTTCCAAGGCCATCATTATGCCGAGGGCCGTCCAGACGCCGGGAACCGAGTCGCCGATGTTATCGCCCACCATCTGCGGGCCCGGGTCTCGGAATTCATCCGGGGGGCCGCCGGTAACGGTCATCCAGCCGCCCATGCCTTGGACGCAGGGGTTGTTGGCGGGCCATTCGGAGTAGGGGCCGGGAGTGGGACCGTAGGGGTCGCCGTAGCCGGTGAGGCTGGCGTAGATGATGCGGGGGTTGATTTCCTGCAGCCGCTCGTAACCCAGTCCCAGCCGCCGCAGCGCGCCCGGCCCCCAGTTGTCCAGCAGCACGTCGGACTCGGCCACCATGCGCTCGAAAGCCTGCTTGCAGCGTGGCTCGCGCAGATCGATAGTCACGCTCTTCTTGTTGCGGTTGAGGCCCAGATAGCGGGCGCTCACCCGCTGCCTGTCCGGGTCGTCCCCGCCCGGTCCGTCAATAAAAGGGCCGTTGCTGCGTCCGCGCTCGCCACTGCCGGGGCGCTCAATCTTGATGACCTCCGCGCCCATGTCGGCCAGAATCATGGAGCAGAAGGGCCCGGCTACGATGTGGGTAACGTCCAGCACCCGCAATCCTTCCAGAGGCAGGGGAATGTTTGCCGGTCCGGTGGTCATTACTGCCCCTCCCCGGCCCTGGATTCGGGACCGGCCCCGGTATCAGACAGATAGTTGGCCGGGATTTGCAGGCCCAGGCCGTTGGCGATGAACCGCTGGGCGTTGCGGACGTAGTTGGCCGTGGGGTTTTGCAGCCGCGCCGCCTGAGCCGGACTCAGCGGGCGAATCTGCCCCGGCACGCCGATGACCAGCGAGTTGCTTGGCACGTGGCCGCGCACGATGGCCCCCGCGCCGATGAACACATAATCGCCCACGTCGGCGTCCTCCAACAGCACCGCGTTGACGCCGACCAGCACGTTGCTGCCGACCTTGCCGCCGTGAATCACTGCGCCGTGAGTCAGCAGCACGTTGTCGCCCAGCTCCAGGTGGTCGTCGGTGTGCAGCGTGCAGTTGTCCTGCAAGGAGCAGTTTTTGCCGACGATGATGTCGCCGTAGTCGGCCCGGATGACCGCGCCGGGCCAAACGCTGGAACCCTCGCCAATGGCAACGTCGCCGACGATGTAGGCGGCTTCGCTGACGAAAACCGACGGGTGAATCTTGGGAAACTTGCCGTCAAGACCGCGTATCAACTGGACCTCCCTCAACTTCCGGGCCGGGCAATTTCGGTTAACATTTAGCGTCTATCGCATCCTCGATTTTGTTCGCCAGCTTTTCTATTTTATTGAGCGCGTCCATTTTCTCGTGGTCGTCGGTGGAGTTGAAGTGATCATCGAAGCACCGCGATACGCCTCAAGTGCCTAGAATACACGTCACTGGCCGTGCGTGCCAACGTTATAACCCAAACAGTCCGGTGAGCCAGCCGATGCCGTAGGCGCAAGCGTAGGCCAAGGTCAGGAACTTGAGCACCTTGGCTATCCATACGACCACCAGAAAGCGGGTGACCGGGTAGCGCAGAGCGCCGGCGGCGATGCCGACTACGTCGAATAGGGGATTGGGGACCAACGCGATAAGAAACAACACTACCCAACCGCCGCGGCGCATCCAGTCTTCCATGCGAAGGTACAACCGGCTGTTGCTGATGATGCCCTGCCCGCTATAGCCCAAGAAGTAGCCGGTAAGCTCACCCAAGGCGCCAGCGCTCCCGGCGACCAAGGCCACGTAGACCGGGTTGAGGAGAACACCGGCGCCGCAAGCGGTGGCCAAGCTCGGCACCGGCAAGACCAGCCCCCCGCTGGCCAAGAGCACCGTCAAACCAAGACCGGCGTAGCCCACTTGGCCCAGGCTGACCTTATCGTGAAACAAGAAGACTAACCCCGCGACTATCAGGACCGCCAAGAAGGCTCCCAGCCGCAGCAGGTTCTCCCTATTTCGCCATTTGGGCGGCGCAACCAGCAGGGCCGCTCGACTAATGAGGTTCATCACGAGCGGAATACAGTCGCCAGCCCCGAGTCCCGGTAAGCCGGGACTCGGGGCTGGCAGTCGGTCTTTAACCGTTCTTGATGGTCCAGGTGGACTACGCTACTTGGGCCACTGCGGCTTTGACAAGGACTAGGCCGGAGTCGGCCAGGTCGACAATCACATGGTCGCCGGGCAGGAACCCGCCGCTCAGGATGCCCTTGGACAGCGGGTTCTCCAGGTTACGCTGCACCGCCCGCCGCAGCGGTCGAGCGCCGAACACCGGGTCGAACCCTTCGTCCGCCAGCCAACGGCTGGCGCTGGGCGTCAACTCGAAGGTGATGCCCCGGCCGGAGAGCCGCCCCTGAACGTCTTTCACCATCAGGTCGACGATCCGGATGATTTGTTCTTGGTCCAACGGATGGAAGATGATGACGTCGTCGATCCGGTTGAGGAACTCGGGCCGGAAGGTCCGCTTTAGCGCGTCGTTGACCGAGTCCCGGACCCGCTGCCGGTCCCCGTCGTCGCCGCGCCCGTCGAGGCGAAAGCCGAAGCGTTGGCGTTGCAGACCCTCGGTGCCGAGGTTGCTGGTCATTATGATCACCGTGTTTCGGAAGTCAACGGTGTGGCCGTGGCCGTCGGTGAGGCGTCCGTCCTCCAAGATTTGCAAGAGTATGTTGAAAACGTCCGGGTGGGCTTTTTCGATTTCGTCGAACAAGATTACCCGGTAGGGCCGCCTACGCACCGCCTCGGTCAACTGGCCGCCTTCGTCGAACCCCACGTAGCCGGGAGGAGCGCCGATGAGCCGGGAAACGGTGTGCTTCTCCATGTACTCCGACATGTCCACCCGCACCATGTTGGCCTCGTCGTCGAAGAGGAATTCCGCCAGCGCCTTGGCCAACTCCGTCTTTCCCACCCCGGTGGGTCCCAAGAAGATAAAGCTGCCGATGGGACGCCGGGGATCGCTCAGACCGGAGCGGGCCCTCCGGATCACTTCGGAAACCGCGACCACGGCTTCATTTTGTCCCACTAGGCGATGGTGCAAGACCTCTTCCATGTGTATCAACCGTTCCGACTCGCCTTCCAGCAAACGCCCGGCGGGAATTCCGGTCCACTTGGACACCAACTCGGCGATGTCGGCCTCGCCGACTACCATGTCGGCCTTTCGGCCCGGCTGCTGCCGCTGTCTATCCAGCTCGAACTCTTCCTCCAACCGCAGGCGTTCGGTACGGATTTGAGCGGCCCGCTCGTAGTCCGACCTTTGGGCGGCGGCTTCTTCTTGGTCCGCCAACCGGTGGATGCGCTCTTCCATGTCTTTCAAGTCGCCGGGCAAGCTCTCGGCGTCGATGCGCAGCTTGCTGGCGGCCTCGTCAATAAAGTCCACCGCCTTATCCGGGAGTTGCCTGCCGGTGATGTAGCGGTCGCTCAAGCGGGCGGCGGCCACCAAGGCCGAATCCTCGATACTTACTTTATGGTGCGCCTCGTAGCGGGGCCGCAGCACCTTTAGGATGTCCACCGTTTCCTCCACCGACGGCTCCTCTAGGAAAATCGGCTGGAAGCGGCGTTCCAGGGCGGTGTCCTTTTCGATGTACTTCCGGTACTCGTCGGACGTGGTAGCGCCGACGCACTGTAGTTCCCCCCGGGCCAAGGCCGGTTTCAGCAAGTTGCTGGCGTCGATGCCACCCTCGGCGGCGCCAGCGCCTACCATTGTGTGGATTTCGTCCAAGAAAAGGATGATCTCTCTCTGGGCTTGTTTTACCTCGTCTACCACGCTCTTGAGGCGTTCCTCAAACTCTCCGCGGAACTTAGACCCGGCCACCAAGGCTCCCATGTCCAGGGCCAACACTTTCCGGCCCTTTAGCGAATCGGCCACGTCCCCGGCCACGATGCGGGAGGCCAAGCCTTCGACAATGGCGGTCTTGCCCACCCCGGCTTCACCGATGATTACCGGATTGTTCTTCTTGCGCCTAGTCAAAGTCTGCATTACTTGACGGATTTCTTCATCGCGGCCCACCACCGGGTCCAACTTCCCCTCGCGGGCCAGCTTGGTCAAGTCGATGGTGTACTTCTCCAAGGAACGATAGTGGCTCTCGGCGCGGGGGTCGTCGACCCGGTGGCTGCCCCGGACTTCCATGAGGGCTAGGTACACCTTCTCTTGGTCGATGCCAAACTCCTTTAAGACTTGGGCCGAGTCGCCTTGCGTCTCCATGGTGGCGGCGATAAACAAATGCTCCGCGCCGATAAACTCGTCCTTGAGCCGCTCCGACTCCCGCTTGGCGTTATCCAGTAGAGAGGCCGCGCGAGGGGTGGCGTAGATTTGGCTGTTTTCGTAGGCCACTTTGGGCGCGGTTTCCAGGGCTTGATGCAGCCGGGCCTTCACCCGGTCCGCAGGTACGCCCAACTCGGCCAAAATTGCGCCGGGTAGTCCTTGTTCCAGTTCCAATAGCGCCAGCAAGATGTGCTCGACATCCCATTGGCTGTGGTGGTACCGGCGAACCAACTCTTGGGAGTTGCGGACTACCTCTTGTGCTTGTTCGGTGAATTGCTCTGGCCGCAGTACCATATTTTCCTCCTTGGTAAGTAGCAACTGGGGTTAGTAGTAACCGGGGCCGGAGTCAAGCGTGGGCCCGGTCCTGTTTGGCAGGGGTCCGGGGTTGGGCTTGCAACCGGCCGACCTCGCGGGTGAGGCGCTGGACCTCCTCCTCCAATTGCTCAATCCGGCCCATTAACTTCAAAGCCACCTCCGCTCCGGCCAAGTTGACCCCCATCTCCTCGGTAAGCGCCTTGACTCTTCGAATCCGTTCTAAATCGGCCATGGAGTACAAACGCTGGCGCCCCTGAGTTCTGGAGGGCCAGATAATGCCCACTCGTTCGTAATAGCGCAGGGTTTGGGCGTGAACTCCGACCATGCGGGCGGCGACGCTGATGACGAAACACGGTTCGTCCTTGAACTGGCTCTCTGAGGCCATAATTAATCTCCTGTTCCAACCCGACATTCCTTGAGTTGCCGGAAAAGGTCCCGTTCCTCCGGTGTCAGGCCCGTGGGCAACTTGACCTTGGCGGTGGCATAGAGATTGCCCCGCGGGCCGCCGCTGTTCCCGCTCCGGTCCAACCCCGGCATACCTTGGCCGGAGAGACGGAAGCGCTGCCCGTTCTGGGTTTCCTGCGGAATGGTCAGCGCTACTTGGCCGAACAGGGTTGGCACGGTGGTCTCGCCGCCCAGGACGGCATCGAGCAACGGGATTTCCACTTCGGTGTACAGGTCCTTACCCTTCCGCTCAAAGGCCCGGTGGGGACGCACCGAGACTTGCAGGTAGATCGTGCCCTCGTGCCCTTCCCCGGCCGCCACCCGGACCCGGGACCCGTTATCCACCCCTGGTGGAATCTTTACTTCTAGGCGGCGCCCATTGGGCAACTCCAAACGCCGGGTGGCGCCGTTAAAGGCTTCTTCCAAGGTGATTTCAACGGGCATCTCGGCCGGGGGCGGTTGGCGCTGGCTGCGCCCCAGGTTGGCAAATAGGTCCTCGAAGGGGTGGGCTGCGCCGCCACCGAAGTCGAAACCCGAACTGTCTCCGCCAAAGGTAGTCCACCGGAAGGAACTGCCGTTACGGCCCGGGGCCTGCTCCATTTGCTCCCAATTGGCCCAGTTGTCGCCGTAGCGGTCGTACTTACTGCGCTTGTCGGCATCGGAGAGCACGCTGTAGGCCTCGTTAATTTCCTTGAATTTCTTTTCCGACGCTTGGTCGCCTTGGTTTACGTCGGGATGGTACTGCCGGGCGAGCTTCCGGTAAGCCCGGCGTATGTCCTTTTCCGACACGTCTTTGGGGATGCCAAGCAGGTCGTAATAATTTGACATTAGCTTGTCTCCAGGATCATCGTGAGTAGTATAGCTTAGCTACTTAAGTATATCAATATAATATTTAGTTCTTGATTAAGTAACATTAAGAGATATTAGTAGGTATACTTGACAATATACACTCAACTATATACAATCCTAATTCATAAGGCACTGGGCCTCAAACCGGAGGCAACCAGGCCCGAAGTTTATAAATACCGAGGAGGTAGGAAACATGGTATTACAGCGTTGGGACCCATTTGGCGACTTTGGGAGGATGCACCTAACGATGGACCGCCGCCGGCATCTGACTCCCGTCCGGATGGACGCGGACTTTAGAGGCTGGGCCATCCCGGTCGATGTTGTCGAAGAGGAGGACGAAATCCTGGTGAAGGCTTCGTTACCCGGAATCGCACCGGACGACATCGACGTGACCATCCAAGAACGGATGTTGACCATCAAGGGCGCGACTAAGACCGAGGAAAAGCGGTCTGACAACGGTTACTGGGTAAAGGAACGCCACACCGGCGCTTTCTATCGCATGTTGCGGCTACCCGGTTCGGTGGACCCGGACCAAGCCCACACCCAGTACGACAACGGGGTGTTGACCGTCGCCTTCCCGAAGGCGGAATCCAAGAAGGTCCGGCACCTGAAGGTAGGGGCCGAGAAGGAGCCGGAAAGCACCGCCCCGGAGAGCACGTCCTAGGAAAACCGGCAGCGTGGCTGCCGCGGACCTAAGGACCATCAAGAGCCGGGATGAGGCTGCCTCATCCCGGCTCTGTTTGTTATCCGGGTACAGCGATGGGCCTCCTCCTCTGACAAGCCGTTCTGACCCCGAACGGGGAAATGAAAAGAACCTGGAGAGAGCCCCAGGGTCTTTCAGTTGTCACCCTGAGCGCAGCGAAGGGTCTAAAATCCTCCCCATTCCAACCATTTTGCCGCCGAAAAACTTTAGATTCTTCGTCGCAAGCTCCTCAGAATGACGTTGTAGGGGTTACTGCACCACTCCAACATGAAAACTGAAAGACCCTGGGGCTCTCCCCGGAATTGCCGATGGCTTTGTGAAAGCCACGTATGCGGATGAAAATGGCAGCCAGTCCCCAACCGTCACTCCCGCGAAAGCGGGAGTCCAGGACCTTACTAACCAGTGGCGGTCCTTGTGCCTAGAATTTCTGGATTCCCGCCTGCGCAGGAATGACGAGTTGGGTATTTTCATGGCAATCGCTTAGAAACCCGGACCTGCAATGATATACTGCTTCCGGTGACCATTGGGTACGGCGATGCTGGTACCTGCGCAATATCTAGCCGCCTTTCGGAGTCGGATTACGGTTTCTCATGCTAACTAAACGGATCATTCCTTGCTTGGACGTAGACGCTGGCCGGGTAGTAAAGGGCGCCAGCTTCGTAAATCTTAGAGACGCCGGCGATCCGGCGGAGCTTGCCGCCCGTTATAACGACGAGGGCGGCGACGAGCTAGTCTTTCTGGACATCACCGCCAGCTCAGACTCCCGAGACACCATGGTCGATGTGGTGCAGCGCGTCTCGGAACAGGTGTTCATCCCTCTAACCGTTGGCGGAGGCATCCGCAGCGTCGACGACATGAGGCGAATGCTTAATGCCGGCGCCGATAAAGTATCGGTAAACACCGCAGCGGTGAACGGCCCCTCTCTGGTCGAGGAAGGCGCGGCCCAGTTTGGCAACCAATGTATCGTTGTCGCTATCGACGCCAAAAGAGTAAATCAAAGTTCCAGGGAAACTCGGCAGTACACGGTAGCAAGGATAGACCGGAGCGGCGTGGCTTTGGACGCCCACTCCGGCTGGGAGGTTTTCACCCACGGGGGACGGACTCCCACCGGACTGGATGCAGTCAAGTGGGCCCGGCGGGTGGTGAGGCTGGGAGCGGGAGAGATTCTGTTGACCAGCATGGATGCGGACGGCCAGTTGACCGGTTACGACTTGGAGTTGACCCGGGCAATTTCCGAATCCGTGGAAGTGCCGGTCATCGCCAGCGGCGGCGCCGGTGAACTGGACCACCTCTACGACGCTTTCACTGATGGTCACGCCGACGCGGTGCTGGCCGCCAGCATCTTCCACTTCGGGACCTTCTCGATTTCTCAAGCCAAGGACTATCTGGCCCGCCGGGGGATTCCCATAAGGCCAGTGGCCGGAGGGCAAAGCTAAGAGGATGTTTCAAAAGTCCCTTCTCCTTCTTAGATTTCAGGGGGGGAGAAGGTTAGGCCTGTCCTGAGCTTGCCGAAAGGATGAGGGGGAGTTTAACCAATCAATGAGCCCCATCACCACGGTCATCTTCGATATGTATGAGACGCTGGTGCAGAATCCTGGTGATTTGTGGAAACTCGGCTTTGAGGACATAATCTCCGGGCAGTCCCTTCCGGTGGACGCCGACCGTTTGTGGCAAGAATGGTGGCCCGGAGAGCTAGAGTTTCGGGCCAACCGGATAATCCCCGGAGCCGCTTTTCGTACTTACCGGCAGTCGTGGCGCGACTGCTTCGCTCAAGCCTTTGACCGCTTGGGAGTCACCGGAGACCCGGAGGTTGCCAGTGATACCTTTTTAGGTTACATCGCCCGCCGGGAGCCTTTCCCCGAAACCAAGGAGGCACTGCGGGCAGTCCAACGCCAGTGGCGGACTGCGGTGCTTTCCAACGCCGATGACGCCTACCTGGTGCCAAACCTGGACCGGCTGGGCTTGGAATTCGAGGCAGTCCTATCCTCAGAAGAGGCTCGCGTCTATAAGCCGCTGCCGGGTATATTCCAGACGCTGCTCTGCAAGCTGGAGCTGGAAGCCGAGGAGGCAGTTTACGTGGGCGACCGCCAGCTAGAAGACGTGCAAGGCGCCAGCCGGGTTGGCATCAATGCCATTTGGATTAATCGCTCCGGCGCGGCGCCGGACCCGGAGCTGCCGGAGCCAAGCTGCCAAATACGGAGCTTGTTGGAGTTGCCCCAAGTATTGCAAGCCTGGCCGTCAGCCTAGGACCTTAAATCAGGACGTTAAGCGAGGACCGCGATCAATGCCACAACCAATGATAGTAAAGCTAAACGAGCAGGGCTTGATTCCAGCCATCGCCCAAGACATCAACACCGGCCAAGTGTTGATGCTTGGGTACATGAACCCCGGCTCTTTGAAACGGACTGTGGAAGGTATTCAGGTATGGTTCTATAGCCGGAGCCGGGAAGACCTTTGGCACAAGGGCGAAGTTTCCGGTAATTACTTGAACCTCCGGGAGGCTTGGCTGGACTGCGACGGCGACACCATCCTCCTGAAAGTAGACCCCGACGGGCCGGCGTGCCATACCGACAATACTTCCTGCTTTTTTACCCCGATGGAAGGGCTTCCCGAAGAGTACGAAGTCGCCGAGTCCGGCCCTGGGATTCTGGCGGAACTGTTTGGGGTGATCCGGGACCGGCAGCGCGAATTGCCCGAGGATAGCTATACCGCCCGGCTGCTGCAATCGGGCCCGGGGCGCATTGCCCAGAAGGTGATCGAGGAGGCGGGGGAAACCGCCATCGCCGCGGTGCAGGGCGACCAAGAAAACCTGCCCAAGGAGGTGGCCGACTTGTTGTACCATACCTTGGTGCTGCTGGCGGCTACCGGTGTGGCCCCGGAGAGGGTCTGGGAAGAACTTCGGGAACGCCGGGGCTAAGCAGGAGGGTAATCCTATATCAGTAATAGTCAATTTGACCACACACACCCGCTTATCCTGAGCGAAGCGGAGTGAAGCCGCAGGCGTAACGGAGCGGAGTCGAAGGACCGGCTTCGGACAAGCAGCCTAAAGCCACCAGTCCTGAACTCCCAGACACTTAGGGAGCGGGATGGACTCGAGGGGGAGTCCGGCACAACCATCCTTCGACTGCGCTCCTTCCAGTCGCTCCGCTCATCCTGAGCGGATTTCTTCACAACCTCTTCCAATGAACTGCTCTCCCAGTTCATTCCATCCGTCTGGCCCCAGTTACCAGCCGGGGTGTAACTTTGCTGAGCTACGGCTTGGACAACTAAAAGACCCTGAGGGTCATCCAAGCTTCCTTGCTTTCATTAGATCTCGGGCGGAAGAGATTCTCCGGAGTTAAACACCTGCCATTCGCCGCCTTGGTACACCGTTACCTTGCCGGAGCCTACCGCCCGCCAACTTCCGGGCTGCCCAAGGCAGCCGCTGCGGGCATCAATGCCCAGCACCGTAAGGCCCGCAGGCGCCTGGTTCTGCAACTCGCGGGATGTCTCTGCCGGGTCGCTTCTCTCGTGATGGGGGAGCACCGCCAGTCCGGGGACAATCCCCAGGGCGTCTATCCATCCGCCGCTGCGAGGCCGGCGCATCACCGACCCCAAGACCATGGCCCCGGCGCTGGAGCCCGCCAACACGGCCCCCTTCTCGACAGCGGCCGTGATGGCTTGCCACAGGAGTGACCCCCGCAGCGATTCCAACAGGTGGTCCGGGTTGCCCCCGGTAAAATACACTACCTTGGCATCCTGAATTTGCTGGACGAAACCAGCGTCGTTGGCCTGGGACTTGTCCAGCACCATCAGGCGCCCGGCGTCAGCGCCAAGGTTGCCAAAGTGAGTGACTCCGTCGTTGGCTGCTTTTGCCGGACCGGTGACCGCAGCCGTCGGAATAATCAAGACCCGCGCCGGGTCCTGGCCGGACGCCCGCATAATCTCCCGGTCCATGTCCTCACAACCCTGCCGGAACTCTTCTCCGCCGACCAGTCCAATTATCCTTGTCATGCTTCTGCCTCACGGTTTTAGTCTTCAGTGTCCCAGATTTAACTTCGACTTGGTGAGCGGCAAGCTCTTCAGACGTTGGGCCTAAACTAAAGCCAAGGTGGGATGTACATATGGCCGGTGGTGGGGATCGGTACGAGGGTTACGCGGGAGCCCCTCTGCTCTTGATTGCAGGATGGTCCGGCAGCGGCGCTTGACCTCCTCTTTCCGCCCGGCCAGCCCATCGAAGAAGTTCCCGACCCTCTCCTGAACCAGTTCCTTGGTCCCCAAGCACAGATTTCCGGTGGCCTCCTCTCTCGCCCAGCCCCAGATGGCCTCGTCAGCGTTGAAGTCCGGGCTGTATCCCGGCAGGTTCACCAGCCGCAGGTTCACTCCGGGCTTGCCCAGCCATTCCCGCACCGCGTATCCCCGGTGGGCCGGCGCGTTGTCCCAGATCACGTTCAGCCGACCGCTGTGCCTCTCCCTCAACTGCTCCAGGAAGGCTGCCGACGTTCCTGAGTTGCTGTTCCCCTCCAGTTCCATCCACTCCACCTGGCCGGTCTCCAGGCACACCGCCGAATAGTAGCTGGCCTTCTCTCCGTAGCGCGGGCTAGTCGAGTCCACCAAGGCTGGCTCTCCCCGGAGCACCCATTTGCCCCGCAGTTCGGCGTCCGCACGGAAATGGGCCTCGTCGGCGAAGAATATCTTTTCCCCGGATTCTTGAGATTGGAATGCCAAGGCGGCGTACTCCTCCACGAAGGCCTCCCGTTTCTCCGCATCAGCCTTGAGCAGACGCTTTTTGGGGCGCTTGAACGCGAATCCCAGACGGTGCAGATAGTTCAGGCAAGAGCTGCGGCTCAGGCTGATACTGAAGCGCTCCGAGGCAAACAGCCGCACCACCTTCCAGTTCCAGTTGGCCATGACGATGCCCGACTTGGCGGGCAACTCCTGCACCGCGGCACTCAACGCCGCCTGCTGCGCCTCTTCGAGGGCGGGGGGGAACCACCGGACTGCTCGAAGATCAGGGCCGCCGGACCTCCCTCGCTGAAGGCGGTGGCCCATCTGCCGATGGTGTGAGCATCCCGGCTCAGTGCATGGGCGGTGGCCGAGGCGGTCATGTTCCGGCACAGGAGCCACAGAGCGTGCCACCGTTCTCTTTCCCGAGGCGTCGGCGCCAGGTACATCCTGCTGCGCACACCAGCCAAGTCCAACTGCCACCGTTCCAAGTCCGGTCTTATCCCCCTCATACCCATCACCATCCCCACTCAGTCTGTTCCCCGTCCTGACGCTATACCTCCCTGATTCTAGCCAACGTATATGCAGGTTTCACCTTGGCTTTGGTTTAGGTCAACAGGTTGATAAAAGCGGCGGCCAACCCCAGGAACATTAGAAAGCCGGCGATGTCAGTGAAAGTAGTAACGAAAACCGCTGAAGACACTGCGGGGTCCAGATGCAGCCGTCGCAGCAGCAGGGGCACCCCGGCTCCGGTCAACCCCGCGACCAGCATATTGCCCAGCATCGCCAGACCCAGCACTAGGCCCAAGGTTGCGTTGCCTTTCCACCAATAGGCCACCAAGCCGACCGCCAAGCCCAGAAGCGCCCCGTTGATCAGCCCGAGCGACACCTCCCGGACCAGCAACCGGAGGCCCAGGTTTCGGGGCACTTCTCCCAAGGCCATGCTCCGCACCACTAAGGTGACGGTTTGGGTGCCGCCGATGCCGCCCTGACCCGCCACCACGGGTAGGAACACCGACAACGCGACCACCTTGGCGATGGTAGACTCGAAGAAACTGATCATCAGCGCCGCCAACAGGACGGTGGCCAGGTTAATGTATAACCAAGGAAGCCGCCGCCTTAAGGAATTGCTCAGCGGCCCCATTACCCGCTCTCCCGCTACGCTGGCGATCCGGTACATGTCCTCGGTGGCCTCCTCCTCCACCACGTCGACCATGTCCTCGGCCAGAATTACTCCGGTAAGCTTGCCCTCGTCATCCACCACTGGTAGCTGCATCAAGTTGTACCGCTCCATCAAACGAGCGCACTCTTCTTGGTCGGTGTCGGCGGTGACCGAGATTATCTCGTGGTCGGCGATGTCGCCCACGACCGTGGCGGGCCGGGCCAAGGCCAAGCGAGCAATGCTTAGTGAACCCACCAACCGCTCTTGGGCATCGACCACTAAGATCGAGTTGATGTTCTCGGCTTCCGGACCCAGCAGGCGTAGCTGGTCAATGGCGTTGGGAGTGGTCAGAGTTTCTTTTACCACCGGGTAGTCCGGCGTCATTACTCCGCCGGCAGAGTCTTTGCGGTACTGGAGGAGAGACACAATCTCCTCCCAGTCCTCTATTCCCTGTAGGGTTTCCTTGGCCTTTTCCTCGGGCAGTAGCTGGAGGATGTCGGCGGCAGAGTCGGGGCTGGCTTGGGTCAGGATCTGGGCCAGAGACTCGGGAGCCATAGCGTTCGAGACCTGAGCCGCGCTTTCCGGCTCCATCTCTTCCATGATCTCAGCGGTTTCGCTAGGGGCAAGGGCCTCCAGCAACGACGACCGCTCGCTCTCGGTGAGGACCAGCAGGGCCTCGCCTTGGTCCACCGGGTGCAGCCGACGGAATTGGACCAAGGCCTCGTCTTCGCTCTCGTTTTCGATAAGCTGGCGAATCGCCAAGCAGAGGTCTTGGACCCATTCTTCACGGGAACGGGTCGGCCTTTCCGTCACTGCCTCGCCTTGCGTGTTGGTGCTTGGGTCCATGCTCTCCGGACTCAGTGCCCTCTCAAGGGTATTCTCAGCGGCCAAAGGCCGGGTTTCTTGGGAGCTTCTTGGGGACCTTCCCCAGTCAACGGAGATTTGACGGTCCTGAAAGTCATTGTAACAGTGTTTTTCTATGCTGCGATTGACCGGTTTGTGTTAGCATGAACCGGTAATTATGCACTCAGCTTTGAGACTGGTCCTCTAGGTCTTTGCGGACTGGTCTTCCTGCTCCGGTTTGGGAGGAAACGTTTTTATGTCGCGGCCGCTGGTCTTGGACATGATTTCCAGGGCGGTATCTAGTGCGCTGGAGCAAGCCCGTAATGAAGGCGTCCTGCAATTGGACACCATGCCCGATATTCAGGTGGAGCGTCCCGGCAATCCGGAGAACGGCGACTTTGCCACCAACCTTCCGCTGCGCTTGTCTCGGGCGACCCGCATCAATCCCTTCGACTTGGCCCAAGAGCTGGTGCAGCGGATAACTCCGGGTGAAGAAGTTGAGCGGGTGGCAGCGGCCCGGCCCGGGTTCATTAACTTTTACCTCAATGACAGTTGGGTGCAACGGCAGGTGGACACGGTCCGGGAAGCCGGCTTGGCCTACGGAAACGTAGACTCAGGCGCGGGCCAGCGGATGATGGTGGAGTTTGTCAGCGTCAACCCCACCGGCCCGGTCCACGTGGGCCATACCCGGGGCGCGGTCATGGGCAGCGCCTTGGCCAACATCCTGGAGGCCGCTGGTTACCAGGTGACCCGAGAGTACTATATCAACGATGCTGGCAGTCAGATGGAAGCGTTCTACCAATCGGTCTACGCCCGGTACCAGCAAGTGCTGGGACAACCAGCCGAGTTGCCGGCCAATGGGTACGTAGGCGAGTATGTGGCCGACTTGGCCAATGAAATCGTAGCGTCTGAAGGCTCTCGCTTCGCCGATATGGAGGAACGCCAAGCCGCCAAGGAAATCGGAGACATCGGCCGGGAAAAAATGGTCGAGTTAATCCGGGACGACTTGGCCCATATTGGCGTGGTTTTCGACAATTGGTTCAGCGAAAGTGTCCTGTTTCGCGACGGCGACTACGCCTTGGTAGTTAAGTTGCTGCGGGAGAACAATTATCTTTCCGAGCGAGAGGGAGCGCTCTGGTTCAATTCCAGCAAGTTGGGCGACGACAGGGACAACGTGGTGGTCCGTTCCACTGGCGAACCCACCTACTTCGCGTCGGACATTGCCTACCATTACAACAAGTTCATCAACCGCCGGTATGACGGGGCAGTGGACATCTGGGGCGCCGACCATCAGGGGCACGTTCCCCGGATGAAGCTGGCGGTGGCGGCCTTGGGCATTGACGCCGACCGGTTGACGGTCCTGATCTCCCAGATGGTTACGCTAAAGCGAGGCCAAGAAGTAGTTAGAGCGTCAAAACGCACCGGCGAGTTCGTGACCCTGCGGGAATTGGCCGACGAGGTTGGCAGGGACGCTTGCCGGTACTTTTTCTTGGCCCGTGCGGCGTCAACTCAAATGGAGTTCGACCTAGAGTTGGCCAAGCAGGAATCTTCGGAAAACCCGGTCTATTATGTTCAATACGCCCACGCCCGCAATGCCGGAATCTTGAACCTGGCGCGAAACCAAAACATAGACTGGTCGGTTGGCGATGTTACTCTGCTTAGTCATCCCTCGGAGTTGAGCCTCATCCGGGTCATGTTGCGCCTACCCGAGCTGGTGGCCCACATGTCCAGGACTCTGGAACCTCACCATCTTCCTCACTACACCATGGAGTTGGCTACCGCTTTCCACTGGTTCTACGAGAATTGCCGCGTCATATCATCCCACGCCGAGGACCGGGATATAACGTTGGCCCGTCTGAAACTGGTCGAGGCGGCTCAGGTGGTGTTGCGCCGCTCCCTGGACCTGATGGGTATGAACGCCCCCGAGCACATGTAGACAGGACACTCAGAGCGACGTCTTCGCCGAAGACGTTAGCCGAAGACGTTAATAGAAGACGTTAATAATCGAATCCGGCTCCCTCAAGGTGTTTCAAAAGTCCTCGCAACCAGCCACCTGTCACCCTGAGCAAAGCGCAGGGTCTAAACTCTTTGCCTTCTTAAGCATTGCTTTTGCCAAGCATTTTAGATTCCTCACTTCGTTCGGAACGACAGGGCCTGTCCTGAGCCTGTCGAAGGGATGGGATGCAATCGGTTTTGAAAACACCCTCTAAATGGGGTCCGGTAAATGGGGGCTCCAGGCCGGGGCGGTGCCGCCGGGGATTATCGGTAAAAGGGGCCGACGCCAGCTTGAACTAGCTTGGATTTGGGTTTAAGATAAGGCTAACTCCCCCATAACAATCCTGCCTCTAGTCTTTTGCCAGAGTTCAAAGCTGCCCTCTAGACTTTACAAAAGGGACTGTAGCGCCAACAACTAAATGCAGATTCTTATTCGAATTACCGGTATGGCCTGGCGGTATAGAACCCGCTTAACCTTGGCCTATCTAAGTTTCTTTGGCGCAATCGGTCTCTCCCTCCTGATCCCTTACCTCTTTGGCTACTCCATTGACCAGTTGGTCGCCATCGATGAGAACGGGATTACTGGTAAAGAGGTGCCTTACAGTACCCTGGCCCTTTTGGCTGGCGCCATCTTAGGAGTCAGCATAGCTCGCGGCCTCTTCGATTTCGGCCGCACCTACACCACCGATTCCTTGTCCCAGATAGTCTCCTACGACCTGCGCAACCTGATTTACGACAAGCTACAGCACTTGAGCTTCGCCTTCCACGATAAGGAGCATACGGGCGATTTGATGTCCAAAGCCACTGCTGACGTGGAGGCGGTGCGGCGCTACATTAACATGGGCTTGGTGCGTTCCCTCGAAGTCGTCGTGAGGGTGATAGCGCTTACGGTTATTCTGGCCTACATCAACTGGCAACTGACCCTGATCAGCTTGGCTTTCGTTCCTTTCCTCGTCTTTCGATCAACCATAGTGATGGGCCGCTTGCGCACCATGTGGACCCGGGTGCAGGAGGTAATGGGGCAGTCGGTTACCGTCTTGCAAGAGAACCTGGTTGGAATCCATGTGGTCAAGGCTTTCGCTTCGGAAGAGTACGAAAAGAGGAAGTACGCTGAGAAGGCCCAAGAGTTACGAGGCGAGTATTTCCAGTCGGAACGGCTGCAAGGCGTCAACAGCGCTTGGATGACTATGTACTTCACCATGGCTTTGGCCCTGATCATTTGGTATGGCGGGTGGCAGGTCATAAAGGGCGATCTGAGCCCGGGCGGCCTGACCATGTTCATCCTTTACCTGAACCAGTTGACGTTCCCCATACGGATGACCGCCTTTATCATCAATAGCTTTTCCCGGGCCATATCTTCGGGGAAGCGGCTTTTCGACGTGATGGACGCGGTTTCTCCGGTAGCGGAAAGGCCGGGGGCCAAGGAAATGGGGCGGGCGAGAGGCCACGTCAGATTCGAGGGCCTCTCATTTTCTTATGATTCCCGGCTTCCGGCGCTGCGGGACCTGAACATCGACGCCGAACCGGGCCAGATAACCGCCATTTTGGGAGCACCCGGCAGCGGCAAGACGACGGTGGTCAATCTCTTGCCCCGGTTTTACGACGTGACCCAGGGCCGCATCACCATTGACGGGGATGACATAAAGGACTTTACCCTGGCCTCCCTGCGCCGCAACGTGGGCATCGTGCAACAGGACGTGTTCCTTTTCGGCGGCAGCATCCGAGACAACATTGCCTATGGGGCCGTCGACGCTTCTTTCGATGACGTGGTGCGGGCCTCTAAAATCGCTCAGTTGCACGACCATATCATGAGCCTCCCCCACGGCTACGACACGATAGTCGGCGAAAGGGGCGCCACTCTCTCCGGGGGACAGAGACAACGGCTGTCTATTGCCCGGACTATTCTGATTGACCCGCCAATACTGATTTTAGATGACTCCACCTCCAGCGTGGACGTGGAGACCGAGCGGTTGATACACCAAGCGATGATTGGCGTAATGCGGGGCCGGACCACTTTCGTAATTGCCCACCGATTGAGCACCGTAAGAGAGGCCGACCTGATCGTGGTCTTGAAGGAAGGGATGATCGCCGAGCAAGGCACCCACCGGGAGTTGATGTTGCGGAGCGGGATTTACCGGGAGATTTTTGAGTTGCAACTACGCCCGCAAGCAGAGATTCTGCTCGATGCGGCGGTGGCTGGCGACAGCGGGGGTAACGACTAGATGCGCGGCGGAAGTCCTGGCGGAGGCTTCGGTGGCATGATGAGCGGCATGCGGGGCCTGCAGTCCGGAGGGATGAACAGTCCCAGCATGGATAGCCTCACCGACGAAAACGTGGTGGGTAGGGTCTACGACCACCGGGTGGTCAGGCGGTTAGCCACCTACGTAACTCCATACAAGGCAGAGGTTGCCGTCAGCGTTGCTGCGGTGCTGCTCTACACCGTGGGGAATGTAAGTATCCCACTCTTGATGATGCTGGGCATCAACTGGGCGATAAACGATGGGGAGCTCTGGCGGCTGCACGTGGTGGGCGGTGTGTTTGTCGCTGTCACCTTTATGCACTTTGCCGCCAATTACGTTCAAATGGTCTACATGCCGCGGGTCGGCCAAGGGGTCTTGTACTCCCTGCGGACCGCGATGTTCAACCACCTTCAGTCTCTCTCACCATCGTTCTTCCACCGGACCCCGGTAGGCCGGATAATGTCGCGCAGCCAGAGCGATGTGCTTCAACTCCAAGAGACCTTCGAGTTGATTGTGCAGAGCCTGTCGGACATTCTGAGCCTGGTGGGCATCGTGACGGTGATGCTGGTCATCGACTGGCGTCTGGCCTTGGTGAGCTTGAGCATCGTTCCGGTGCTGTTCTTTATTCTGGGCTACTGGCAGCGGTTCGCCCGCCACTCCTTTATGCGCATCAGGCGGGCCATCGCCATGGTTAACGGCGAGTACAACCAGAACATTACCGGCGTTCGGGTCGTGGAAAGCTTGAACCGGCAAGACCGGAACCTACAGCACTTCAATGCGCTTAACCAAGAGCACTTGGACGCCAACCTAGAGGCCAGCCGGTTCTCCGGCGCACTGCAACCGATGGTGGAGTTGCTGATTGGCATCGGCATGGGGTTCGGCGTGGTGCTGTTTGGGGGCATCATGGCCCAAGGAGGGAGCGTGGAATGGGGCGTATTGGTGGCCTTCGCGCTGTGGATACAACGGTTCTTTGAGCCCATCCGGCACCTGACAATGCAGTACAGCCAGTTGCAGCGGGCCATGGCTGCCGGGGTGCGTATCTTCGAAGTGCTCGACCTGAGACCCCAAGTGGTAGATGCGGACAACGCCCCGAATATGCCGGCAGTCCGCGGGCACATCCGGTTCGAAGACGTCAACTTCCACTACGTGGAAGGCGTCGAAGTCCTACAAGACGTGAACTTGGATATCCTCCCCGGCGAAAATGTGGCGGTAGTTGGGTCCACCGGCGCTGGCAAGACCACTTTGGTTACCCTGATTCACCGGTTCGCCGACGTAACCAAGGGCAGGATCATGGTAGACGGCCATGACATTCGGGACGTGAAGCGCCAGTCTTTGGTGGGTCAAATGAGCATGGTGCTGCAAGAGCCCTACCTATTCTCCGGCACCGTCGGACAGAACATCCGTTACAGCCACCAAGACGCCACCGACGAGGACGTGGTGGCCGCCGCCAAAGCCGTGGGGGCGCACGACTTTATCCAGGGTCTGGAAAACGGCTATGATACCGTGTTGGCCGAGCGGGGCCTGAACCTCAGCGTAGGGCAACGCCAGTTGCTAAGCTTTGCCCGGGCAATTGTGGGGGACCCCAGGATCATCATCCTAGACGAGGCTACCGCCAACATCGACACCCAGACGGAACTGCTGATCCAGAGCGCGTTAAAGCGAATCCTCCAAGGTAGGACCTCGATAGTAATAGCCCACCGGCTCTCGACAATCCGGAACGCGGACAAGATAGTGGTCTTGAGCCACGGCCGGGTCGTCGAGGTTGGTAAGCATCACGATCTGCTATATGCGGACGGGGTTTACGCCAGGCTGCACGCCGTGAACTACGGGCTTTCCACCGGGCTTTGGCCCAGCATAACCGACGGGTCGATGCCGGTTCCGGCCCCGGCCGATAACGATTAGCCTGCTGAGTCCTAATCCTAGGGCCTTTCGATTGTCACCCCGCCCCCATTCACTGTCACCCTGAACGGAGTGAAGGGTCTAAGTCCTTGTGCGCCACATCGTTGTGCCGCCGAAGGATTTTAGATTCCTCACTACGTTCGGAATGACAGTGGAGGCCGGGTTCTTGCGAAAACCGAAAGGCCCTGCGTCCGGCCCCACCCACGATTGACCGGCGGGGCGGGCCGGCGGCTAGGCGGCTTTATTCCGAGGGGTTCAATACCCGGTCCATGGCGGTTTGGAAGATGTTGTAAGGGTGGGCCCCGGTGAACATCAAGTTCCCGACCAAGAAGGTGGGAATCCCGTTAATACCGTACTGCAGGGCTTCCCGGTACTGACCGATAACCGCCTCCGCGTAATATTTGCTTTCTAGGCGCTCGATCATTTCAGTCGAATTTAGGTCCACGGTCCGGGCCACTTCTTCGAGGACTGCCAGATCGCCCAAATCTTGACGGTCCTCCCAAAACGCTTTGTAGGCCGCGTGATGGAATTCCATGAATTTGCCCTGTTGCTGGGCGTATTCAGTCGCTTCCAATGCGTATAGAGTGTTGGGGGTTACCGGCGGCGGGCGCATTATCAGTCCCGCATCACTGGCTTGGCTACGGAGAGGTTCGGAAAGCTCGTCCTCGGATTCACCCGGCCTGGTTTGCCGGGGCGAACCCTCCTTGGGGGTGTCCGGGCGCAGCAAATAGGCCCGCCCTTCCACGGTAATGTCGAATTCCTGGGCCAACTTGTCGACCCGCTCCAGGCCGACGTAGC
>CBDCPI010000002.1:0-181993 GCA_965220245.1 Dehalococcoidia bacterium | reverse complement strand
CCTATTTGGGCTCAGTCTCGGTTCATCAACCGGATCAAGGGGACTGATTTACCGGTGTTTGACGCATTTGTCCGGAGAAATAATTCCATGCACGGGGATAGGACTCAGTACGGAGTACCAGTGGTGCTCCAACCCCTAGTGCGCCGTGTTTCTACGCCAACACAACAGTCGGTAATAGCAGAGTTGGAAGAACTGACCACTGAGTTTCTAAACAAGGTATGAACGGGTGTAGATTTATGTGTGAATCAAAGCAACTTAACGCTAAGCATTTGGCTGCTTGTTTGGCTGCCTTTGCGGATGCCTTGGATTCTATGGACGAACATGACCTTGACCTGCTAATTCAAGGCAAAGCTACGCTTCGTCTTGTTAAAATTAGAAAGCTGGGAAAGAAGCCCATAGACGATTCGCCTATGGATGAAGCAGTCTCGGAGATGGCTCAAAACCTCAAGAATGCTGAATCCCGAGAAGCGGCGGAGAGTTTGCTCGCGTCCATCGAACATCCACGACGAAAGGAATTCTTACTACTTTTGGCTAAGGCTTGCGGTGTCAAGCTGAGGGCAAAGGACAGCGTAGTAATGATCAAGCGGAGTCTGATTGAAGATGTAGTCGGCACGAGACTCAGCTCAAAAGCCATTCAGAAAGTAGCTTTCTGAAATTCACCGCTAAACAACCCTCGCCGCCTAAAGCAAGAGGGCCGTTTACCCCAACCCCACCCGCCGCAACGTCAACGCTTCCGAGGCCATGATGGCCGGAATGTGCGGAGGCAGGGCGTGGAAGTCGTCGGAGGACGCCGAGATTAGCCTCCCGCTCAAAGCGCCGCTTTCTTCAGAGGCCAAGAATACGGCCAAGTCGGCGCAATCGTCTATGGACGCGCCGCCGCCGGAGGTGACGCGGCGGCCGAGACCGTGGATGAAGGCGGCCCCGGCTTGCGCCGCCTGTTGTGTCATTTCATCCCACATCCGCGTGTGAACGGAGCCCGGCCCCAGAGCGTTGACCGTGATTCCCTTGTCCTGCAACTCCAAGGCCAAGACCTCGGTTAACCGGACCACCGCCGCTTTGCTGGCGCAGTAGGCTGATACATAGGCCCAAGCGTTGTTGCCGCCCGCCCCGGACAGATTGATTATCTTACCCCCGCCCTGGCGTATCATGGCCGGTATTACCGCCCGGCAGCAAAGGAACGTGCCAGTCACGTTCACGTTCATCGTGTCCATCCAGGCCGCCACATCGTTGTCTTCGACCGGACCCAGTGGGCCGGAGATGCCCGCGTTGTTCACCAAAATATCGATCGAAGAAAACCGGGACAGCGCGCTCTCGACCATGCGTTGGACTTCGCCAGGACTGGTGACATCGGTGATAATCACCTCAGTGGTTGCGCCCAGGGCCTCCGCTTGGCGGGCCGTCTCCTCCAACTCGGCCCGCGTCCGTGCCGCTAATGCCAGCTTGGCGCCCTCCTTGGCGTAGGCCAAAGCAATTGCCCGTCCTATACCCCGGCCGGCGCCGGTGACTACGGCGACCTTGTCTTGCAGCTTCATGTAGACATCCTCAAACAGTTATTCACCACAGAGAGCACCGAGGCCTACAGTTTAACGCCAAGGATAGACCAAATCGCCTTGGGCCAACTCCGGCGGCCACACTATTACCTTGCGGCCCCGTTGCCACTGCACCAGCAGCGCTTGCCGTCCGATTTGGCGGCCCGTGCCGTCGATGTTGAACCTGCCGTAGAAGGTGGAGAAGTTCAAGGCGGCGGCGGCTTGGCGCAGGGCCGAGTCGTCGGTTGTGCCCGCCTCCTGTAGGCACCGCTGGGCCACTACGCCGACAGCGTAAGCCTGGGCCATCGGGTAGTCAACGCTCTCCTGCCCGGCCCGGCGCAGCGAGGCCACCACCTGCTGCGCCGATGGACCGTAATCAGCCGGGTATCCCACCTCCGGCTCCCACTGGCTGGGACCGATGAACCTGTCCGCGGTAGGACCGAGCCTCTCGTGGAACTGCTGCACCCCGGCGGCAACCACCACTGCCGCTCCCACCGTCACGTCCGAGGCCGCTAATTGCTCCGCTAGGAGAAGGTCGTTCTGGAAGCGGCCCACGCCCACCAGCACATCCGGCCGGGCTTCGCCGGCCGCTCTAATTATCTCAGAAAAGTCCCAGGTTGCCGCATCGAACTGCCGGGCCAGGGCCGTCCGGAAACCCATACGGGCAGCCCAGCCCTCGACGCCGCCCGAGACGTCACAAGGAAAGGCGCCGGTCGCTGCTCGCAGCACTGCCAGGGACTCGGCACCGGGAGCGGCCTGCCGCACCATTGACAGCAGCCCGGCAAGGTACTCAGTCGCCGGAGTTAATACTCCCACAATCCAGGGATTGCCCCGCTGGTAAACATTGGGGGAGGCCCCGCCCTGGTTCCAGAGGAGCTTTCCGTGCTCCCAGGCTACTTCCGCCGCGACGGCCGTAAGGACGGAAGAATAGGGGCCGATGAGCAAGTCTACCCGGTCATCAACAATCAACCAGCGGGTAACGGCGCCGACAGTCTGGCGGTTACTAGCGTCGTCGTACCACAATAGGGTTACCGGGCGGCTGGAGTCATCAGCCCATGCTTGTATACCAGCTAGGGTTTGACGGCCCTGGACCCGGAATTGGCCCGTGAGGGAGACCGGGATGCCAACTCTTAGGGTACGCATTCAACGCAGAGACCCATACAGAGCTGCAAATAACCTCGGCGGGTCCTCTCTGCGCCCTCGGCGTTAAAAACTAAACCTTCGGCCGGAATATCCCAAAGGAGCTGGTGTAGCCGTGTAGGAAGGTGGTGCCGCTGACCGGGCCTATCTCGCCATTGCAAAAGAACCCGCCAAGGGGTACTTGGCCGAGCTTGTCTTGGAAGACCTCGGTGTCGTGGTTAGGGCGGCCGTACAAGTATTGGCCCCGGCCCAAGCAGGAGAACAGCAGCGCCCCTTGGACTTGGTTCTCCCGGTTATCGGTGGCATACCGTTCCAACACCGCAGTTAGGTCCTCGGCGGAGGTGTCGGCGTCTCGGAGATGGAACTGGACCAACTGGCCCTCCTTTAGAATCTCGCCGATGGCCAAAACGCCGGTCCTCGCATCCATGCCCACCACGTTACGGATGAGGAAATCACCCTGCTTGGGTTCTTCCAAAAACTCGTCCATGACCACGCCCAAAAACAGGGAGTGCCGCATCAAGTCCTGGTCTCGGTCATTCATGGTCTGGAACAGGCTCTTGAGGGTCTCCAAGGGCGGCTGCCCGTCCAACTGCACCAACACGTTGCGCCGACACTCGGTTATGTGCATCGGATGACCTATAGGACGGCAGCCTTGGGCAACGACGGTATCGACGGTGATGTTCCCGTGAAGCGCCAAGCCGATGGCGCCCGACCGGTGGACTTGGTCGTTCAAGAATAGCGCGTTACCACCCTGTTGCTGGGCGCCGCTGGCTAACCCGCCAATTTTGGCCGAACGGGAAAAGGCGAAGTCCAGCCCCATAAGCAGGTTTTGCACGGGGAAAGAGAAGGGATCGGCCAGCATTACAAACTGAGGGTCTTGTCCGCTGGTAACCCCGACCAACTCTTCCCACAATGCCGGGCCGGCATCCAGGTCGGGCAGGCTCTCGCCGTCAAGGTGAAACGCCTCAATGTGTACGTCCGGAAGGCTGGCGCCAGTGATCGACACTGCAGCGCGTTGCTCAACCTCCACCCCACCCCCGATGATACCGCCCCCGGAACACCCGAAGACCTTGGCCGAGGGGAGTCTTTGCTTGACCGCGGTGGTCACCTGTTCGTAATCGGCTTGGTGATGCGGCGACACGAAGACAACCGCCAGATCAGGCGCCGCCGAGTCCATCCGGGATAGCAGGCCAGAGGTGCACTCGTCTACGGCTTGTTCCAAGTCAGCATGTTCGGATACGGCGGATGCCCACTTCATGTTGCATACCTCATCGCTGGTTTTTGGCAATTTTGCTCCGAAGTCAACCCAAGTATACCAACCGGAGAGACTACTTGCGAACCGGCAAAAACCGAGGTGCGTCGCCGAAAAGGCTGCAATCGCCTTTGCCGGGTTCCCTGAAGCGGCTCTTGGGAGTTATTCCGGTTGGAGGCGCCGGAGTTGTTCCCGCAACCGGCGGGCTTCAGCCTCGGCTTCGGCGGCGCGTGTCTCGGCTTCGGCGGCGCGGGCCTCGGCTTCGGTGCGGGCTGCCTGTTCCGCCCGCCAGTTCTCCAGATAAGCGCCGGTTGCGGGGTCATAGAACCGGGGCCAGCCTTCGTCCCAAGCCAGGCTGAGCTCCAAGACCGGGCTGTATCCCTTCAGTACGCCGTCGGGTTCGGTGGTCAATTCCAAGGACTGGTACACGCCGTTGACCAAGCCCAAACCGGACAAGGGTTCCCCGTGGTAGTCGCCGCCGGTAGGGTCAAAACGCCAGTATTCGGGTACGCCGATACGGGCGTAGATGGCAGGTTTCCGGTTGACGTCCTGCCGCCCCGTGCTTGCCGACGCGATTTCCAGCGCCCAGTCCGGCGGCTTGCCCGCTTCCCAGGGCAAGTAGAGCTTGCGGGGACGGATGGCTTGGGCGTCAACGCCGAAGGCCAAGTATATATCCGGGGAGATGCGGACGTTGAGATTGCTCGGGTCGTAGCAGATGTTAGTCTCGCGGCTGAGAAAGACATCGGGCCGACTGCCGAAGCCGGTGAAGCGGGAACGGAGCAGGCCCATGATTTCATCCATCTCGTCGTTCTGGTCCATAGAGTCATCCGGGTGTTCCGATACGTCGGGGTCGAAGTCGAGGCTGGCGTAGTCGATTTCGCCCTGTTTGCGGTAGGGCAGCATGGTGGTCGAAGACATGGTCATGTTGGGCCTCGCATTGGGCAATGGCGCCGGACGGCGGCGTTGGCAATCCGTCCGGCGCCTGTTTGCTTTGATTATATCGGAGCGTAACACAGGGCGCATTATCCCCATCATACCACCCTTTCCCAGGGTGACTATGGGTTTGCTTCAGGGTCTGAGGAGGAGCAACCTTAACTGGACAGGCAGACGCCCGGTAGCTATATTGAGGTGCGAGGAACAAAGATGGGAGTAAAAGAAAACCGATGGCGACCATTCGTGTCAGTCCAGACGTCGAACTTCACTACTACGAGGATGACTTTTCCGACCCTTGGCGAGACGCGCCCGCCATACTGCTACAGCACGGCTTCTCCCGCAACGGGCGATTCTGGTACAACTGGGTGCCCCTGCTTTCCCGGGAGTACCGGGTGCTCCGCCCCGACCTTCGCGGCATGGGGCGGTCCCTGGTGGCAGAAGAGGGCTACGAGCCGTCCCTTGATACCTTCACCGAGGATGTGCTCCGCATTCTTGACGACGCGGGGGTAGACCAAGTTGTCTACGTCGGCGAGTCCTTTGGGGGCATCGTAGGACTGAAGTTCGCTCACGCCTATCCGGAGCGGACCCGGGCCTTGGTGCTGTGTAATACTCCCTGCCGCTTACCCAGAAGAGACCTTCAGAACCGGTTCGACGCCGGAGGGGATTGGGACGCAACCATGGCCAAGGGCATCGGCGCTTGGTCCACCTCAACCATAGGTATGCGGCTGGATACCCGGGTGGCATCCCAGGAATTGATGGACTGGTATATCGCCGAGATGGACCGGACTCCGTCTTCCATCGGCAGAAAGCTGCAAGGATACCTGGATACCTTGGATTTCAGCCCGTATCTGAAAGAGGTCAACGTTCCGGTTTTGCTTCTAGTGGGCGAGGAATCCCCAACTTCAACCCTGGAGCAGCAACAGTTTATGGCCGGGCAGCTACCCAACTGCCGGCTGCAAGTGTACCCTGGACTGGGCCACGGCGTGAATGTGATTCACCCCGAATGGTGCGTGCGGAACGTTCGAGAGTTTCTTGGTCAGCAGGCGCATAAGACGGCGGCGTGATTTAGGATGATCAAATACCCGAGCCCCGAAAGGGCCTGGCTGCGGGCGGTCATTCGGCGCCAGCTAAGTATCTTTCTTTAGCGAAGGAGGCAATTATGGCGGGAGAGAAAATGCGGGTAGGAATCATCGGGGCTAACGCCACTTACGGTTGGAGTATGCGGGCGCACCTGCCGGCACTGTTGGCATTGCCTGATTTCGAGCTGGCGGCAGTATGCACCTCCCGGCCCGAGACGGCCGAAGAGTCGGCCAAGGCCTACGGGGCAAAGATGGCTTTCCACGACTATCACGAAATGGTGGGCCACCCGGACATCGATCTGGTTGCGGTGTCCGTCCGGGTGCCGCTGCACCACGACATGGTCATGGCGGCCTTGGCGGCGGGAAAGCACGTGTTCTGCGAATGGCCTTTGGGGGCCAACTTGAGCGAAGCCCAAGAGATGGCCACGCTGGCCCGGTCTCAAGGAGTGGGCCACATGGTGGGCCTTCAAGCCCGCGGTTCGCCAGCTCTGTTGAGGCTTCGAGAGCTGCTGTCGGAAGGTTACGTCGGCGAGGTGTTGTCCTGCAACATGACTATGTTTCTGCCGGGCCTGTTGCAGCGAGGCAGGGCGATGGCTTGGATGGCCGACCGGGAGAAGGGGGCGAATACCCTGACGATAGCCACCGGACACGCGATAGACGCTTTCTGTTTTTGCGCGGGGGAATTCGCCGAGCTATCCGCCCAAGTGTCTACCCAGGTGCCGGAATGGGAAACCGGAGAGCCCGGTCAGCCGGTCCGGGTGACCGCCGCGGACAACGTACTTCTAACCGGAGTCTTGACCAATGGCGCGGTGGCTTCCGCCCACGTGGCAACGGTGCCGTGGCACGGCACGGGTTGGCGGATGGAGGTGTACGGCCGGGAAGGCACGCTGACCGCATCGTCCAAAGAGATGGTGCAGTACGGAAATATCAAGCTGCAAGGGGCCCAAGGAGGCAGCACCGAACTGGAGGACTTGCCTATCCCTCAAAGCCTCACCCTAGTGCCCGGCGAGGTGCCTCAAGGCGCCCCGTTCAACGTGGGCCAGTTGTACCAGCGCTTGAGGGAGGATATCCAAGACGGAAAGGGCACCAGTCCTGATTTCGACCTGGCAGTGGAGAGGCACCGGTTGCTGGACGCAATGGAGCGGTCTTCGGGTTCGGGGAGCAGGGTGGCCGTGACCTGAAGAGCGCTTAGGCCTCTTTATTCAGATTGGCTAGGAACTCCCGGTTACTGTTGGTCTTGGCGAGCCGCTCCAACACCCGCTCGGTGGCATTGGCCGAACCATCATTGGATATCAGGGTGATCATCCGGCGCAGAAGCCAGATTTGCTTCAGGGTTTCTTCGCTAAATAGCAGCTCTTCGCGCCGGGTGCCGCTGCGTACAATGTCGATGGCGGGGAAGTAACGCCGCTCGGCCAGCTTTCGGTCCAAGTGGAGTTCCATGTTGCCGGTGCCCTTGAACTCTTCGTAGATAACCTCGTCCATCCGGCTCCCGGTGTCCACCAGGCAGGTGGCGATTATGGTCAAGCTGCCGCCTTCCTCGATGTTCCGGGCCGCGCCGAAGAACTTCTTCGGTGGATACAAGGCCACCGGATCAATCCCTCCCGATAGGGTGCGGCCGCTGCTCGGGACCGCTAGGTTGTAAGCCCGGGTCAAACGGGTAATGCTGTCCAGCAGGATAACCACGTCTCGCCCGGCTTCCACCAACCGCTTGGCTCGCTCAATAGCTAGCTCCGCCATGCGGCACTGCTCTTCGACCGAATCGTCGAAGGTCGAAGCGAACACATCGCCCTTTACCGCACGGCGCATGTCGGTTACCTCTTCCGGACGTTCCCCGATCAGAGCGACCATCAGTTCAGCCTGCGAGCAATTCTCCACCACCCCGTTGGCGATCTGTTTCAACATGGTGGTCTTGCCGGCTTTGGGCGGGGAAACTATCAGGCCGCGCTGTCCCTTTCCGATGGGAGCGAACAGGTCAACCATCCGCGTCGCCAACTCCGGCCCCTCGGTCTCCAGGATGATTTGCTCCAAGGGAAAGATGGGCGTCATGTGCTCGAACTGGATGCGGAACCTGCTACTGCCCTGATCGGGTTCATGCCCGTTTATCTTCTCGACCCGCACCAATCCGAAGTAGCGTTCTCCCTCTTTCGGAGGGCGAACCTGTCCCGAAACGGTGTCGCCGGTCCGCAACCCAAAACGCCGGATTTGCGACTGGGAGATATAGACGTCGCCAGTGGACGCTTGAGGAGAGATTTGGCGGAGAAATCCGTATCCTTCTTCCATGGCCTCTAGGATACCCGAGGCAACCAACGACTGCTGAGAGGAGGCTACTTGGAACAACCGGCTAAGCACCTCCTCGCGGCGCAAGTTGTTCAGGGCCGAGTTGTCGTTGAGGCCGGCGTCCTGAGCCAAGACCAAGAGCTCGTCCTTGCTCTTAGCTCCGATCTCGGCAACGTCGATGGTCCGTGATGTAGTCGCCATGTTCACCTCTTTCTTGTTTCAGTAACACTGCCCGCCGCAGGTCAGTTGTTGGGAACCACGCTTTTTACTGATACGTGAGCAAGTTTCTAAACTGTCCATTCCCCCGTCTTTCCGGCGAAGGGTGGAATCCAGGACCGTTCTCCGCCAGCTACGCCTGTCCTGAGCTTATCGAAGGGTTCTTTGTCCTCAGAATTTCTGGATTCCGGCTCAAAGCCTGCCCCGTACTGGATACGGGGGCCGGAATGACGAGGGCTGGTTTAGGTAATTGTTCACGCATCAGTAAGAGGCCCAGTCTCGCTCCATTAAGACCCGCCGGCCTTCTTCCAGTCCGCAGTGAACCGGGCTACGCCAGCATCGGTGAGCGGGTGCCGTATCATTTGTAGTAATACCTGGTAGGGTACCGTAGCAATGTCGGCCCCGGCTTTGGCAGCCAGATTGCAATGCAGGCTGTGCCGGATCGATGCGGCCAACACTTGGGTCTTGATGTTGTAAGCCCGGAACAGCGAAACAATATCGGCTACCAAGTCCATCCCCTGATGGCCAATGTCATCCAAGCGGCCCACAAAGGGGCTGACTGCGGTGGAGCCTGCTTGGGCACCCAACAGTGCTTGGTTGGTCGAGAAGCACAGGGTCTGATTTACGCTTATTCCTTCGCTAGCCAAAGTGGCAATCGCCTCAAAGCCCTCCGCGGTACTGGGAATCTTCACCCAAGGGTTCGGTATCCACCCGGCGATGTCCCGTCCTTCAGCTATCATTCCTGCGGCGTCCTGGCTGACAACCTCCACAGAGATGGGGCCTTTGACTAGGTCCGCTATTTCCCGCACCGCAGTCTTGTACCCCTCGGAATCTCCGATGCCCTGGGAGGCAGCCAGCGACGGATTGGTAGTTACCCCGCTAATAACACCAAGGCGGGCGCCCTCACGGATTTCCTGAATATTGGCCGTATCTAGAAATAGCTTCACATCGTCACCGCATCTGTCTTTGAGGTGGGGTCTCCTATCAATGCAATCGCATTCTGCCACCCTGCTCCCGTTCACTGTCACCCTGAACGGAGTGAAGGGTCTAAAATCCTTGCCGCCGATGCGTTTACGCCGCAGCGACGCCGGACAAAGGAAACGCATCGGCGAGAAAAGCTGTTTTGGTCGGCTGGTATTTTAGATTCTTCGCCGTGGAGTTTATCCTGAGCGAAATCGAAGGGCTCCTCAGAATGACAGAATGCGATTACCCTGGATCCCTTATTAAACCGGAGGCGTCTTCTGTTCGTATCTCAAGCCATGATTGATCGCCGGGCCATAGCGCCCGCCCACCTAAGGCTGTGGATGGCCGGCAGACCGGTTCACCCAAGGGACTAGACATTGTCCAACGGCAAAGGACGTTGGGCCCCTTCCCGGATAGTTTCCTTGGCCGCGCCGACAAACTTGGAGAAAAGGGGATGGGGCCGGTTGGGACGGGACCGGAACTCCGGGTGAAACTGGACGCCCACCATGAAGGGGTGGTCCCGTACTTCCCCGGTCTCCACAAGATTGCCATCGGGCGAAATTCCGCCCACTACGAACCCCGACTTCCCCAACGCCTCTAGGTAGGTGTTGTTAAGCTCAAACCGGTGCCGGTGCCTCTCGTTTATCAGGGACGATTGATAGGCGGCCATGGTCCAAGTGTCCTCTTGGGGCAGGCACGGGTATGCGCCCAACCGCATGGTGCCGCCTTTGGCGGTTATGGCACGCTGCTCTTCCATAATGTGGATGACCGGATGCTCGGTCTCCGGGTCTAGCTCAGACGAATTGGCGCCAGGCAAGCGCAGTATGTTGCGAGCCCACTCAATAACCATAACTTGCAGGCCAAGGCACAGCCCTAGATAAGGGACTTGGTGTTCCCGGGCATAGCGGACGGTGTCCACCATTCCTTCGACGCCCCTGGTCCCGAAGCCGCCGGGAACTACGATTCCGCAAGCGGAGGACAACAGTGAGTCCGGTCCTTGTCTTTCGATGTCCTCCGAGTGGACCCATTGAATGTCTATTTGCCGGTCGTGGGCTAACCCTGCATGGCGAAGGGCCTCTTTTACCGACAAATAGGAGTCAGGGTACTCCACATACTTCCCGACCAAGGCAATGCGCACCGACCCGCTGATGTCTCTCATGCGGTCGACCATGGCCGACCAGTCGGCCATGTCCCTGGGGTATACCCCCAGCCCCAGAGACCCCAGCATCAAGTCTCCCAGTCCCGACTCCTCAAGGATCATCGGGACCTCGTAAACGTTGTCCACCGTCTCCAGCGGAATAACCGCTTGGCCCGGAACGTCGCAGAACAAGGAAATTTTCTCACGAATGGAATCGGGCACCGGCAAATCGCTCCGGCAAAGAATGGCGTCGGGTTGAATCCCTATAGCCCGAAGCTCTTTGACGCTGTGCTGGGTCGGTTTGGTTTTCAGTTCCCGGGCTGCGGCAATATACGGGAGCAAGGTCAGATGGACGTAATAGACGTTGTCCCGCCCCACGTCGTTGCGCATCTGCCGGATGGCCTCCAAGAAGGGCAACCCCTCGATGTCTCCTACGGTGCCGCCAACCTCTACCACTACCACGTCAACTCCGGATTCTTGAGCCAAAGCGATTATCCGGTCCTTTATCTCGCTGGTGACGTGAGGAACGGTCTGAATGGTGCCGCCCAGGAAGTCTCCTTGACGTTCCTTGCCGATGAGACTCAGGTACACTTGGCCGGCGGTGAGGTTAGAGGCGCGGGTGAGCTCGATGTCGATGAACCGTTCGTAGTGTCCCAGGTCAAGGTCGGTCTCGCCGCCGTCCGTGGTAACAAATACCTCACCGTGTTGGTAAGGGGACATAGTCCCGGGGTCCACATTGAGATAGGGGTCCAGCTTCATCACGGTGACGGATAATCCTCGGCTTTTCAGAATGCGTCCGATAGAAGCGACGCTGATTCCTTTGCCGATGGAACTGACCACTCCCCCAGTCACGAAAATGAACTTAGTGGCCATGCGCCTACGCTAAGACTGATTGTTGGGGAGGCCGTGCGGGGCAGCCAAATGCTGTGGGCAGCACAACACCCTAATCGGGCCAAATAGGAAGGTTACGACAAAAGGCGCAAGAGGCCATCAGAAAGCGCCAACTAAGATTATAATCACGGAATCTCGTGGGTGTCAAGCGGTGGACGCGCCACAAACAGGGTCTTTTCATTGTCACCCCGAACGCAGTCACCCCGAACGCAGTGAGGGGTCGAAAATCCCTCTGGAAAGGCGAAGTCGGCCCCAGCAAGAATTTTAGATTCCTCGCGCTGCTCGGAATGACAGAAAGGGGGCTCAGAATGAGATTGAAAAGGCCCTGGTGACGCAAAGTGAGACATTACCTAATAAGATTAGCAGAGGCCGGGCGGTGTAATCAGGTAGTATAATAAGAGAAAGGGAACTCACGTCGGTAGGGTTAATATCTGCTCAAGAAGAAACTTATTGAGATCAGGGAGCGCGTTCTTGGGCAAGGGTGGCGTCATTACTGGATCGTCTACTACGCATCTTACATTGCCGGTGTGCTCTATTGGGGATGGCCCCATTGGAACCAGTTAAGTTGGAAGGACGTGAAGCCAGGGAGCGTATTTACGGGCTCCTTGGTAGACATTTACGGAGCAGCCGCTGGTACAGCCGTCCTAATCGCAATCACAATAGAGGTTGTGGGTCGCATGGTACTGATAATTCCTCCCGCAATAAGAGCTTTGAAAGATCAAGGGCGTCGAGAAGGGATTGAGCAAGGGCGTCGAGAAGGGATTGAGCAAGGGCGTCGAGAAGGGATTGAGCAAGGGCGTCAATTAGAGAGGCAGGAAAATAATGCTATGTGGGAAGCGTGGTTGCAGAGGCGTGATGAAGCTCAGGCCAATGGCGAACGGTTTGATGAGCTTCCCCCGTCTAGGTGCTAAGAGAGAGAATTTTTGCGGCTAAGAAAAGAGACGGCCACTTGTATAATTCTCCATGAAAAGGCCCGCACGCCGTAAAGACGGTCTTTAGCGTTGCCTGAGACGCTACCTCGGCTGAAAATTCCGGTCCCATTGCACAGTCCAGCCCAAGTCGACTTGCTCGTCCAAGGGCACCGTGGCCGGGGCGCTTCCTCCCTCGGGGGCATCACCAATCAGGCCGCTTGCTTTAAAGGCGGCAATGTCGCCGGTGGACAGGCCCAGCACCCGCTGCAATACGTAGTCGTTGTCTTCCCCCAGCAACGGCGCCGGTTTTCGGATTGACAGATCGTTGGCCGACAATTTCCAGCCGCGTCCGATATATTCCCTACGGCCCAAGCCGGTCTGTGGTGGATGATCGACCGCTTCAAAGAACCCTCGGGCGCGGAAATGAGGGTCTCCCAAAAGACCTTTGGCGTTCAACACCGGCCCCGCCGGGACCCCGGCAGCCTGGAGAGCCTCCATAACCTGGTACTGCCCCCGGGTGGAAGTCCAAAGGGACACGATGCGGTCCAACTCATCCCGGCGCCGCAACCGGGCCAAGGGTCCGGCAAAATTCTCGTCGAGAACTTCCGGGAATTCCGGTCCCAACACCCCGCGGAAGGCCTGCCAGTCGCGGTCGTCCCGGACCGCCAGGGTTACCCATTCGTCTTCCCCTAAGCAGGGGTAGCAACCGTGAGGCGCCATAGACTGGTGGCGGTTGCCCATCCGCCTAGTCCGGCTTCCGTTGTGGGCGTAATCCAACAGGCCCTCCCCCACGAAGGACACACCTGCTTGGTACATCGCCAAGTCGATCCACGTCCCTCGGCCGGTGCGGGCCCGGTGGAGCAACGAAGCCATTATTGCCGTAAGGGCGGTCCAAGTCGCCAGGAAGTCGGTGTAGGAATTGCCCATCTTGTTGGGCACCGCACCGCCCGCCTCTGGCGGGTGGGTATCCTCCGGTCCTTTCTCCGGCGGCCCTTTCTCCAGATAGCCCATGAATGCGCCCGTGCCGTGGGTCGGCTCCAGCGCCGAGGCCATCGCGCCGAAGTTGGCCCAAGGGCCAGTGTGACCATACCCCGTGTTGGACACCATGATCAGATCGGGTCTAACCCGTCGCAGGTTGGCGTAGTCCAACCCAAACCGGGACATGACCCGGGGAGTAAAATTCTCCAGCACAATGTCGCTAACACTAACCAAGTCCTTGAGGACTGATTGAGCGGCATCCGAGCGCAGGTCAAGAGTCAGGCTGCGCTTGCCCCGGTTTAGGGTCTGGAAGGTGCCGCCCTGCTCCCAATAACCCTCCCCAGGGTCGTTGTCCGGGAAGGGGCCGGTGATAGTCCTGGTAGTGTCCATGAATTGGGCGTGATGGGTGTCCACCTTGATGACTTCGGCGCCCAAGTCGGCCAGGTAGGCCCCGGCGTAGGGCATGGCGAAAACGCGGCTAAGGTCCACTACGCGGATTTGGGAGAGAGGCAGGTCGCTCATGGTCAGTTTCTCTGTTCTCGATTAACGGTTAGCTAAACCAATACCAAGGTGGGATGTGCATTTCGGGGGTTTTGACGAGGATCGAAAGGACTCTACGGCACCTCATATCACCCTTAGGCCCCAACCTGGTGGGCACCGACAGGGCGTTCTGGCGATATGTACATTTCACCTTGGCTTTAGTTTAGGTAACGGTTAGCTAGGTAACGGCCAGCCAAGCTCAAATGGCCCCCACGGCTCTAAAGTTTATCAAGTCCCCCGTGGTGAAGCCAAGCTCGCCGCAAAATACCTCGTTGTTGTGTTGCCCTAGCAACGGCGCGGGACGCTTAATCTCGAATTCCAACCCGGAGAGCTTTGGCCCCAGGCCCGGGTACTTCGCCGTACCGGTCACCGGGTGGTCCACCTCGACAAAGAAGTCCCGCTCCCGCAGGTGAGGGCAGTCGAACAGGTCTCCGGCGTCTTGGGCCATGCCGAAGACCAACCGCCGTTCCCCGGAGGCTTGAAACAGCGGCTTGCGGTCCCATTCCTTCAGCCCTTCAATCAGTAGCTGTTTCAATTCCTCCCCATGCTCAATCCGGCCCGAGCCACTGGCGAAGCGCTCATCCTGTAATTCCTCTAGACCGATCAAATCGGCTACCACCGGCCAAGGCTGGGAACCTTGCACCGATGGCACCACATAGCCGTCTCGGGCTGGCATCAGTTCTTCAAAACCGGAGCCCCGGACCGGCCGCCGCCCCTTGATGGCGCCCATATAGCTGTAGTAGGGGACCGCCTGTACCAAATGGGAAGCCAGGCACTCCACCACCGAAACATCCACCTGTTGTCCTTGCCCGGTGGCCAATCGCTGGAACAGGGCCGCCAGGGTGGCCGCAGCGGCGTTGGCCCCGGCCACGTAGAGGGACTGGTCCAAGGCGTTGCGCAATGGCTCCCGGTCCGAGTCACCGGAGTGGTACATCAGGCCGCTTAGAGCGCAGATCACGATGTCGGTGGCCATCAGGTCCCGATAGGGGCCCGTTTGCCCGAACGGGGTGATGGAGGTTTGGACCAAGGCCGTGTTGACGCTGGCGAGGGCCGGATAGTCCAGCCCCATAGCCAGCGCTTCGGAGGGCGGATGGCTCTCAACCAAAACGTCAGCGCATTGCAGCAAAGCGTGGAAAGCCGCCTGCCCGGAGTTGGAGGCTACGTCTAGAGTAATACCGCGCTTGTTGGTGTTTAGGTACAAAAAGGGGATGCTCTTGTCCGGGTGGGGGTCGTCCTTGACGAAGGGGCCCCGCCCGCGCACCTCATCGCCAACGCTAGGCGGCTCGACCAGGATGACGTCGGCGCCGTAGTCGGCCAACAATTTGGCGCAAAACGAGGCTGACACCCCTCCTCCCAGGTCCAATACGCGGACCCCTTCCAATAGGCCGCCGACGCGCTCTTCCGGGATCACTCCTCGGCCTCCCAGATCAGGGGCAGGTTCTGGCCTCGTTTGGGAAGCAACACGGTGCCGGTGCCGGAGGCGGTCTGCTCGCCCCGGCTATTTTGCAGCCCAACCATACATTCCACTCGCCCTATGCCGTCCACCTCCCGCTTGCTGGTGACCGTGCCGAAGGCAGTGAGCACGTCGCCAGGGTAGTCCATACCCCGGTGTTGCACGTAGAACCGCTTGAACCAGCCCTCGGGTCCGGCGAAGTTAATCAGCAACTGGCCAAGATATTGGTTCTTGAGTGACCCGTTCACCACCACGTTGGCCAGTCCCTGCCGCGCCTGGGCAAAGGGCAAGTCCCAGTGAATTCGAGCATAGTTCCCGTTGGCGGCGGCCCAGCGCACCAAGTGGGTCGTCGTGATCGGGCCCTTGACCACCGGCGGCAAGTCCTGCCCTACCGAAACGTCTTCGAAGTACCGTTGCGTCGGCACGCTGGTCTCTGGCTTGGGAATGTTGACGCCGGCTCCCGGCGGGGAAATCCGCACCGGCTGTAAAGCCGGTCCGAGAGCCGCATCTCCGTCCAGTCCGGTATCCTCGGCGGCTTGCTCTGGTGATGAGGCGTGGGATAAGGCCCGGTGAATGCTGACCCGTTTGGCGGTGCTGATGGTCTGATTGTCCCGCCCGGTTTGGGTCTCCTCCCGCACCACGAAAACCAAGGGCCCGGACCGGCCCTGCTTTTCATAGATGTCCAAGATGCGGAACTGCCGGGTAATCCAATCGTTCACATACGCCGGACGCAGGAACTGCCAATCGCTGCCGCCGTTGAGCCCGTAGCTATTGAACGGCAGCGGCACTTCGAAGTGGGACTCCTGCCCGGCCCCGAAAAAGCCGATGGGAGGGGCAATGTCCTTCCAGGTCGCCAAAGGCGGGCACAGTATTCCACCGAACCGGCTGTTCTTGGCGTATTCCGGGTCGACGTATAGCGGGTTGCTGTCCTCGGTGGCGTCGGCCACGTCGTAGGCCATCTCATCGCTGATGGGGAAGCGGTTACGCTCCGGCGCCGTCTCGTGGCCGATGAGGGCCCGCACTTCAGCAGTAATTAAAGAACCGGCCATGGGTCTAGCTCCTCCTTCGACTGCGCTCAGGACAGGTCCAAGGTTGGTGTTGACAGTTTAGGCGCACCAGACGCAGTGTAGCATACCAGTCCGTTCGGGGCTCGGCGCAGGCAGGAATGGCCTACCCGGCCTTATTTCAGTGTAATATGCTTATAGTCCCAAGGCCAGACTTGCTCCACATCTGCCAACAGCAAGTCCTTATCGGTTGCTGGCAAGCAAGTGGCGCTAGGCCAAAGTATTAGGAGAAACGTTATGACTCTGAATGAGTTTATCGAAGACGCTCTAGCCAAGGAACGGGACTTCTTGCTGGAGGCGGTCCACGACCTGACGCCCCAAGAGCTAGCTTGGCGGCCTGGGCCCGAAGCCAACCCGATCAACTGGATACTTTGGCACATGGTCCGGGTAGAGGATATGTGGGTCCAGTTTTTCATTCAAAGGCAGCCGGAACTGTGGGAGCGGGAAGGCTGGCACGAAAAGTTCGGCTTACCGACCAGGGACAACGGCTTTGAGCATACACCCGAACAAGTGGCCAATTTTCCATTGTTGGACTTGCCGATGCTGCTAGAGTACGGAGAGGCGGTCCGGGCCGCTACCTTGGATTACCTGAAAGGGCTTGGTCCGGAAGATTATCAAGTGGTGCCCCGGGAGCGTCGGCCGGAGATGTCGGTTGGGGCCATTTTCCGGCAGATTGTTGGGGAATTCTATCAGCATCAGGGCCACATATCTTATCTAAAGGGATTGCTCCGGTCCGGCGCGGCGTAAACCTCACCCTCCGCCGATGCCCCATAAGGATGCCCCACAACCTATCGTCTGGAAATTTGCTTTTATTGCGTCCGGACGACTAGCGGCAGACCGGCCTTCATCCAACGATTCGGCGCAGGGTCTTTCAGTTTTCATGTTGGAGTAGTGCAATACCCCCCTACAACGTCATTCTGAGGAGCTTGCGACGAAGAATCTAAAGTTTTTCGGCGGCAAAATGGTTGGAATGGGGAGGATTTTAGACCCTTCGCTGCGCTCAGGGTGACAACTGAGAGACCCTGCAATTCGGCGGCCCTCTCCGGGCCGGTCCAAACTGTCGGAGTATATTTACTGGTCGCGAGTCTGGCTGGACCGGTAGTCCTCAATGCCCTCTTCCAAGGCAGTCCACGGCAGGAGCGCGCACTTGATCCGGACCGGGTATTGGCGAACTACCTGAAGGGCCTGAAGCGGACCCAACGCTTCCGGACTGGGTCTGATTTCGTTTTTCCCCCGCATCAGGTCACGGAATACTTGCGCCAAATGCTCCATCTCTTCCAGCCTTTTACCCAAGAGGGCGTCGGACATAATCGACGCCGTGGCTTGAATGATCGAGCAGCCCTCGGATTGGACGCCAACCTCCACCACTCGGCAGCCATCGCCCAACTTGAGTTGCAGGGCCACCCGGTCGCCGCAGAAGGGATTGAACTCTTCGGCTTGAACATCGGGAGCAGGCACAGGGTCCCGGTGGCGGGGGCTACGGGAGTGGTCCAGAATCAAGTCTCCGTAGAGACCGCTCAAAGGCAGGTCGGGGAGTTGAGTCATAGCATTCTTAGAGGGACTTGGCTGGCTGGATCAGGGTATTTGCTCCAGCTTTACGAGAAATACCCTGACCTGCGTCAGGTCGGCTGCCACCATTTCTTGAGGCATCCAATTCTCATAGAAGTTGGCGTGAAGCGCCGCGGCTACGCTAAACAGCACTCTTAGTTGGCTGTCGCCCGTTTCTTGGGCCAAGTGGTTAACCACAATATTTAGCTCGCGGCGCCCATTGTGTTGCGTCCCTTTTCTTGGACGAGTCCTTTTACTATGTGGGCCGCGCGCCCCAACCCTTCTCCGAGGCTTGGAGCAGGTCTTCTTGAGATACGGATTCTTCGGCTTTAGCCAGGCTGAAAGAGCTCAACTACGTTGCCAGAGGGGTCTTTGCAAAGAATCTGTTTGCGGCCCGCGTTCTCTACAATATCGTTTCTGAATTCTACACCATCGTCCTTGAGCTTTGAGACCACCGTTTCCAAATCGTCGACGGTTAAGACGAATCTGCCCCAGCCTCCCGGACTAGGTATCGCGCCATCCGGCATTGGTCTGGACGCTGATGCTTTTGGCCCCGATACCCATAGAGTCAAGTCGCCATGTTTCAGCATGGCGATTGCGGCGCCGAATTGCTGTTCGAGTTCAAAGCCAAGCTTTGAGACATAGAAGGTAACGGCCGCATCTACGTCATCTACGATGTATCTTACCTGCGCCATTTTTTGCCTCCTCAGTAGCAGGGCCTTTTCATTGTAGTCCCGACGCCACCTCGTCATTGCCATGAAAATACCCCGCTCGTCATTCCCGCGTAGGCGGGAATCCAGAAATTCCAGGTGCCAAGACCGCCACTGGCTAGGAACATCTCCAGACTCCCGCTTTCGCGGGAGTGACGGTTGGGGACTGGCTACCATTTTCATCTCGCCTGCGTGGCCTCTCTGAGACATCCCAGAGAGGAACGCCGTAGCCATCTTAGCAGTCCTGGATCCCGGCTTTCACCGGGACAACGGTAGGGGTCCGTCAGTTTCGTCTCTGACAAGTCATTCTGGCCCTAAATGGGGAAAATGAAAAGGCCCTATAGTCAGTAGCTTAACATTACACAAAGGCCCTTGAGCTATAAGACCTGGAGGCGCAGGCTTAGGGGTGAGTGAGGCGTGGTGCTACTCGGTGGTTACCGGTTCGGCCCCGCCGTCCAAGGCGGCGCGAAGGGTGTGCCAAGCCAGCACCGCGCACTTGATGCGAGTGGGGAACTCCACAACTCCGGCGAGGGACTCCAAGTCACCCAATATCTCGTAGTCCGGTTCCGCCTCGGGATGGGTCATCATTGACCGGAATGCTTCGAACACGGCCCCGGCTTCTTCGGCGGTCTGCCCTTTGACACTTTGGGTCATCATGGAAGCGGAGGCGCGGGATATGGCGCAGCCGCTGCCTTGAAAGGACACATCGGTAATAACGCCGTCCACCACGTGTAGGTACACCGTAACCATGTCCCCGCACAATGGGTTGAAGCCTTCCGCGGACACGGTAGCGTTCTCCAGTCGGCGGAAGTTGCGGGGCTTGCTATTGTGCTCCAGCAGGATTTCCTGATAAAGCTCGTTGAGGCCGGTCATTAGCTGAATACCTCGATCACCCGGTCGATAGCTTTGGCTAAGGCATCCATTTCTTCCCGCGTATTGTAGACAGCCAAGGAAGCCCGCGCCGTGGCCGGTATCCCAAACCGGTCCATCAGCGGTTGGGCGCAATGGTGACCGGTGCGGACGGCTACGCCTTCGGAGTCCAAGATGGTGCCGATGTCGTGGGGGTGGACATCATCCATAACGAAAGAGAGTATCCCGGACTTTTCGGCCGCAGTGCCAATAATCTTCACTTGGCCGATGCCGGAGAGCAATTCCGTGCCGTACTCCAGCAATTGGCGTTCGTAGGCATTGATCCGTTCGATCCCCAAGTCTGAGATGTAGTCTATGGCTGCGCCGAGGCCGATGCTGCCCGCGATGTTGGGGGTGCCCGCTTCGAACTTGTGCGGCAGAACATTATATAGGGTCCTTTCGAAGGTAACCGACCGGATCATCTCCCCACCGGCCTGATACGGGGGCATGGCCTCAAGCATATCCGCCTTACCGTAGAGTATGCCGATGCCCGTGGGGCCATACATCTTATGACCCGAGAAGGCGTAGAACTCGCAGTCCAAGTCCCGAACATCCACCGCACAATGGGGGACCGCTTGCGCTCCGTCCAAGAGCACCGGTACGCCCTGGCGGTGGGCAATGTTCACGATCTGCTTAGCCGGATTAATGGTCCCCAAGGCGTTGGAAATATGCACTACGGAGACCAACTTGGTGCGCGGGTTGAGCATGGCCTCATACTCATCCAGCAGCAGTTCCCCGGAATCGTCGACCGGAATCACCCGCAGCACAGCGCCCCGCTCTTGGCAAAGCATTTGCCACGGGACGATGTTGGAATGATGCTCCATGGCGGAGATAATGACTTCGTCGCCTTCGTGGATATTCTGGCGGCCGAAGGACTGGGCCACCAGATTGATCCCTTCCGTGGTGCCACGGACGAATATGATTTCCCGGTCGTCCTCGGCATTAAGGAATCGTCTTACTTTGGACCGGGCCTCTTCGTAATGGTCGGTCGCCCGCTGGCTGAGGGTATGAACACCCCGGTGAACATTGGCGTTGTTCGTCGAGTAGTAGTCCACCAACGCATTGATCACCGACCTAGGTTTCTGGCTGGTAGCGGCGTTATCCAAGTAGACCAGAGGCTTCCCGTTGACCTGTTGGTCCAAAACCGGGAAATCTTCTCTAATCTTGGTAATCTCGGCTTCGGATAGCGACCCCGCCGAGCTAATAACATGCGATGGGGAATTTTCTCTGGTCATCGTCGACCTCCTAACTGAAGGCCAGTAGTGGGTATAGCATCCGTGAAGACTTGGTCCAAGTACTCTACCAAGGGTTCAAGCTTTACCGTTTCGATTATCTCTCTGGCAAACGCTTGCACCAGCATGCGATTGGCGGTATCCAAGTCCAGACCTCTACTTCGCAGATAGAACAGCGAGTCCTCTTCCAGGTGTCCGGCCGTGGCGCCGTGGCTGCACTGCACGTCATCGGCATAGATCAACAGGCTGGGTTTGCTGTCCACCTCAGCCTGCCGGGACAGTAGCAAGTTCTTATCACTTTGTTGCGCTTTTACCTTCTGAGCATCTTTCCGCACCAAGACCTGCCCACCGAAAACCGCCCGGGATTTCCCGTGCAAAATCCCCTTGTAGGTCAGTTGACTGGAGGTGTAGGGCTTGGCGTGGTCGATGCTGATCAGGTTATCCATGTGTTGGCCTTCAGTGGTAAGGTACAGCCCGTTAAGAGTACACGAGCTACCCGGCCCATCCAGCAGCACCTCGAAGTCGTTCCGGCCCAGGGTATTGCCCAAAGAAAACGAGGCCGAGGAGAAGGTGCTGTCCCGGCCTTGGCTAACCCGGCTGGTACCCACGTGGAACCCTTGCGGGTTTTCCAGCAGCAGGCGGTAGTGGTCGAATTCGGACCCCTCGCCGAGGTCCATCTCGGTTACCGCATTGGTGAAGCCTTTGGCTTCCGTAGGGTCCGCCTCCGGAGCGCCGAGGTAGCTTTCCACGACAGTAGCCCGAGCGTTTCGGCCCACGACAATCAAAGTCCGAGGGTGACAGACCCTGGGGTGCTGGCGGCCGGTGGTGACGAACACCAAGTGTACCGGTCCCGCCGCTTCAACCCCATCCGGCAGGTAGACCAAAGCTCCATCGTTTAGAAAAGCAGTGTTTAGGGCGGTAAAACCGTCATCCTGATAGTTGGCTTGCCGGGCCAGGTATTGTTCGACGTAAGGAACGCCGGAGGCGACTGCTGCACCCAGGTCTGATACCAACACTCCGGAAGTCGCGCCGTCAACCGCGGATAGAACCTGGGAAAACCGGCCATCAACGAAGACCAACCTAGTCCAAGAGCCATCGACTACTAAGTCCAATTGGGTGTCAAGCTCCGGGGTTAGCTCGTGAGACGGACCGAACCTCGTTCTGGCGATGGGGGCGACGTTGGTGTACTTCCACCTCTCATTGCCCCGGCGGGCGGTGGGAAAACCCAACTGGGTAAAGCTGGCCCAAGCTTGATCGCATAAATCGGTCAGCCAGCCGGGCCCTAAAACCGCCCGTTCATTCCGGGCCACTTGGAAGTCGGCCTCGTAAGTATCGGGTTTAACCGCAGCTTGAGTCATATAACCCTTCAATCTCCAACGAAGCGGCTGGCAAAGGTAGCCACGAGCATTGCGCCGCCGACGGCAAGAATAGCGTAGAAAAGCCGGTCAACGCGCCGGTCCACCTCCCGTAGACCGGCTTGCAAATCAGCCAAGTCAGCCCTGATTTCACGCTGGCCTTCCTTGAGCGAGGCGACATTGCCTTCGAGATGTCCTATTGCGCGCCATACGGCGGCAGCGTCAACCTGACTGCCAGCGTCAGCGCCGGTTGTCATTCGTTCCCCACGATCAGCTTGCGACGGCTTCTTTGATCCAGTCGTAGCCCTTGGCTTCCAGTTCCAAAGCCAACTCGGGGCCGCCGGACCGGACCAGCCGACCGTCCAACAAAACGTGGACATGGTCCGGGATTATGTAATCCAGGATTCGCTGGTAGTGGGTGACCAAGACGACGGCGTTGTCCGGGGTTCGGAGCCGGTTTACCCCTTCGGACACTATCCTTAGCGCATCAATGTCCAAGCCCGAGTCGGTTTCATCTAGAAGGGCCAGCTTGGGTTCCAAAAGCGCCATTTGCAGAATCTCGTTGCGCTTCTTCTCCCCACCGGAGAAGCCCTCGTTGACCGACCTTTTGACCAACTCGGGGTCGATGTCCACCACCTTGATCTTCTCTCGCAGCAGCCGGTCGAACTCCCGGGCCCCCATTTCCTCTTCGCCGCGGTGCTGCCGCAAAGCGTCTACCGCGCCTTTGAGGAATTGCCAAGCCCGCACTCCGGGCAGTTCCAACGGGTACTGGAAGGCCAAGAACACCCCACAGCGGGCCCGCACTTCCGGCTCCAAGGCCAACAGGTCTTCACCCTGGTACAACACCCGGCCCTTAGTCACAGTGTATTCGGGTTTTCCCGCCAAGACGTTGACCAAGGTGCTCTTGCCGGAGCCGTTAGGCCCCATAATGGCGTGGACCTCTCCGGAGTTGACGGTGAGTTCCAGCCCTTTGAGGATTTCCTGGTTCTCAACCGATACGTGCAGGTCTTGGATCTTCAGCATAGTTGAGTTGTTATTCATCACTCTCTGCGGCTGTGATTCAGCACATCAATAATTGAATCTATCAGACGGTTGAATACTTCTGACTTTAGGCTCCCTATTTCGCGCGTCACCAAATCCTGCTCAGCAGTGAACAACTTGGTTGGCCGGGCATAACTGGTATAACGCAGGGCACCCGTTTCGAAACTGTCGCCGTCCAATTCTATCGCCCGGTCATCTGCGTAAGGGTTGGTGGTAAGCTGGCACAAAAGCCAATCTCTCCTGCTTGCTCGAGCTATGATGACAGCGGGCCGACGCTGCACTTGCGACAAGTCTGAAAACGAGTATGGAACAATGACTACTGTCCCTGTTCCTCTTCCTCTAACAAATAGGCCCATGCTTCAACCTCTTCCGGCCGGTCCCAGTCTTCCGCAAGAGCCTGTTCACTGAGGAGAGTTATTCCCGAGACGGCCACCCCCATTCCTTCGTCCAAGACCGTAACAAGCACCTGACACTCCGCAGGCAACCTGACCGGCTCAAGCAAACGCACGTTGCCATTTTCATCAACCGTAGCTTTGAAAGTGCGAAGCATTGGACACCCCCCGACTGATTTGCCTTTTATTCAACTGCCCTTTCCAAACAGCCTGTTGCCACAATCTCGGCCCTTAGCCCATTCTCCATCACATCCAAACGAGTGGTGACTTGCTTGACCAGTCCGATATGGTCGAATAAGCCCTATAACCGGTCAGAGGATTTAGGATGTTATGGGAGACCAAAACCCCACCTCGCAACACGCTTCGGTCTCGAATACGTTGTATCCAGTTCGCCGTCCACTATCCCACCGCACCTTCCAAGCTGACCTTGAGCAACTGGCCGGCTTCCATAGCGAACTCAAAGGGCAGTTCTTGGAAAATGCCCCGGCAGAACCCATTGACGATCATATAGTGGGCATCCTCCATGGAGATGCCCCGTTGCTGACAGTAAAAAAGCTGCTCGTCGCTCACCTTCGAGGTAGAGGCCTCGTGCTCCACCTGAGCCGTGGGGTTGCGCACTTCGATGTAGGGCACCGTGTGGGCCCCGCACTGGTCGCCGATGAGGAGGGAATCGCACTGGGTAAAGTTCTTGGAGTTAACCGCCCCGGGGTTAATCTTGACCAGCCCGCGGTAGGTCGCGTTGCCTCGCCCCGCCGAGATTCCCTTGGCCACGATGGTGCTCTTGGTGTTCTTGCCTTGGTGGATCATCTTGGTGCCGGTATCGGCCTGCTGGAAGTTGTTCACCAGCGCCACCGAATAAAACTCGCCTACCGAGTTGTCGCCTTTCAGGATCACGCTGGGGTACTTCCAAGTAATCGCGGAGCCGGTCTCCACCTGGGTCCAAGAGATTTTGGAGTTGCGCCCTTGGGCCAATCCCCGTTTGGTCACGAAATTATAGACGCCGCCATTGCCTTCCTTGTCTCCGGGGAACCAGTTTTGAAGGGTCGAGTACTTGATCTCGGCGTCTTCCAGCGCCACCAGTTCAACCACGGCGGCGTGGAGTTGGTGGGTCTTTCTGGCGGGGGCAGTGCATCCCTCCAAGTAACTGACGTAGCTCCCCTTATCGGCCACGATTAGGGTGCGCTCAAACTGGCCGGAATCGGCCTGGTTGATGCGGAAATAGGTCATCAGCTCGATGGGGCAGCGGACTCCCGGAGGTATATAGGCGAAGGAGCCGTCACTGAACACCGCCGAATTGAGGCCGGCATAGAAATTGTCGGCGTAGGGGACCACCGAGCCAAGATATTTTTGGACCAGTTCCGGATGGTTCTGTACCGCCTCGCTCATAGAGCAGAAAATAATCCCGGCTTTTTCCAGCATATCCTGGTAGGTGGTGGCTACCGAAACACTGTCCAAGACTGCATCCACCGCCACACCAGCCAACCGCTCGCGTTCCGCCAGTGGAATGCCCAGCTTGTCGAACGCCTCCAACACCTCGGGATCGACCTCGTCCAGGCTTTTGGGGGAATCGTTCTTAGAAGAAGGAGCGGCGTAGTAGATGATGTCCTGGTAGTCGATGGGTGGGTGCTGAATGTTGGCCCACTTGGGTTCCCGGTAGTCCTGCTTCACCCAATGCCGGTAGGCTTTCAGCCGCCACTCCAGCATCCAGTCCGGCTCGTTCTTCTTGTAGGAGATCAGCCGGACAATGTCCTCGTTAAGACCCTTGGGGGCTACGTCCGACTCGATGTCAATGGTGAAGCCCCACTTGTAATCGGTGTCGAGATCGCTGGAGGTTGTCGCCGTCCTGGATATGACCCTGGATGAGGTCATCGAATCCCTCTCTTGAGATTAGTTGGCTCTCAACGTTGCTCTACGGTGGACCTAGCCTAGGCCTTGGGGTGACTAAGTCTACATTGTTGACCGATTGACTATACAATCATCCTAGCACGACGTGCTATGACTGTCAACGATAATCGTAACCCGTATCGCAACCCGGCCCAAGAGCCAATCCAAAGGGCGGGGCGTGGGAAGTGGATAAAGGCCGCTTCAGGAAGGCGGTTCAAACGGGCCTTCAATGACACCAAGACACCAACACCGTCATCGAGTTGTTAAGAGGGATAAACTTCCTGGGACTGCTTTGACTATCGGCGTCTCGGCCGCACCGTCCCGGTGGTCCCTTCCGGTGGGACGGACCAAGGGTCTTCTCCGGTGAGTTGCGCAATTTGTTGGTGGATTTGCTCCAAGTCGTCGGTCACGTCGTTTGCCATCTGCCGGAAATCCCTTACCGGGTTGGGCAGCGGCCCGTACCGGGGGCCGCCGGCGTAGTTGTTCAGTTGCTCTAGGTTGCTTTGGAATGGCCGGTGGCGTTCCGGGTCATGCTGCCTGATGGTGTTTGCCAGCAGCGTCAAGTTATGGCTGTGCGGATACTGGAACCCTTGGGCGGATATGAGGGCCTTCATGCCGTGTTCCAAGGCCTGATGCGCGTTATATGCTGTATTCCTGTCTTCAAACCCCAAGTCCAGCAAGCCGTGCATACTGCGGTAGTGCATATTGGCGTCGGCGATGCGCCTTTCGCGTTCGATGTACTCTTCGCTGTAATCGTTGCGGTCATCGTCGTCGTGATGTCCGCTGTAACTTCCGGGGTTGCGCGGCATCTTGATTCCCTCGCGGCGGGCCATTCTGGCTACGCTGTTGATGGTACGGCGGCTTTTCCGGTCATATTCCTCGCTGGACATGTAAACGAAGTCTATGTCGAGGGACGTTGGGTAAATCTGATTCACTATTTGTCTGGCTATTTCTTGGATACCGTACATGGTTGGCGGGTCGGGAAGTTCCGGATTGATAATCATCAGGTCCAAGTCGGACCGTTCGGTCCAGTCGGAGCGGCAGCGGGAGCCGAACAGGATGACACACTCGGCGTCGATGGCGTCGCGCAAGGTCCTGGCTACCTCCAGCGCCATAGGATCCACACTGCGGCTGATGGGTTGCGTAGCAGCGCCGGGTCTGTTTTCCATGCTGTTTTCCTTCCTGTTGTCCTGACTTTAACAGTGTATACTTTTGTCAACATATCCGTATCAACATACCCGGCATATTCTCTGATCTCTAATCCCACCCTCTGGAGCTAGACTCATGCCGCAAGACTTGATGCTCGGCGACTGTCACACGCACTTGGACCAATATCCCCGGGAGGAGATTCCGGAAATTCTGACACGGGCTGGTGAGGCCGGTGTCGGTCTCGTGATCTGTGCCGGGACCACCGTGGAGTCCAGCGTCGAGTGCATCCGAATGACTGAGGAGTTTGAGCCCCTTTACGCCGGTGTGGGCATCCACCCCATGGAAGCCCGGCAAACCATCGACACGGCTACCTATGCCAAGCTGGAGAGCTTGGCCAAGGACAGTCCCAAGGTGGTCTGCATCAGCGAAATCGGGCTCGACTTTCTGCCCACTTCTCCGGAGCGGGAAGTCCAGTTCCAGGTGTTTCGGGAGCAAATCCGGCTGGCCCGGGAGTTAAAGCTGCCCATAATCTTCCATTCCCGGGAGTCCCATCCCGAGGTATTCAAGACCCTTCGGGAGGAACACGCGGATGAGGTGGGCGGGGTTATGCACTATTTCCAAGGGGACGAGGCTACCGCCCGGCAAGCGATTGATTGTGGCTTCTTCATCTCCTTGGCCCGTCCCCTGCTCCGGCTGCCCGAGCTGCAAGAAACCGCCAGGGCCATCCCCTTGGAGCACATCGTCTTGGAAACCGACGCGGCCCCGCAGCCCTTTAAGAAGCACCGCAGCAATTGGACCGAGCCGCGCCACACCCAAACCGTGGCGCAACAATTGGCCAGCCTCAAGGGCGTCACGCTGGAGGAAGTGACCGAGGTCACCACTCGAAACCTGACCCGTTTGTTGGGACTGGAACACCTGGTGCAGTCTGGCTGAGGGCCGTGGCCAACCGTAGGCAACTGCGGCCCCGGTCCTCTATTCCCATTGAGGCCGGATATTCCGGGTGATAACATTGACCTGTGACGGGGAAACCGCCAAACGCCGCTTTCACCCAAAAGAGCGCCGGACAGCAAATAGTAATCCCCTGCCCACCACAGGCTATTATGAGTGAGAAGTCCGAAGGAGACATCCGGGCATCGAAGATGAATGGGTGCAACGCATATTAGACAACCCAGGACATACCGAAACGCAAGAAAATGGACGGATAAGGTATTGGGGATACATCGAAGAAGCTGCTAAATGGGTCCGGGTAGTAGTTGATGGGGATAAAGTGCATAATCGCTTCTTTGACGAAGGCGCAATGAGAAGATGGGGAAGGCCGGAAAATGAAACTGATAATCCGCTATGACCGGGAAAGCGACACTCTGGACCTGGGCAATGGCCGCCCGGCGGGGTATGGCGACGATGTATCCGAATATCTTGTCGTAAATTCCAACGAGTCAGGTGAAGTGGTCGGCTTTACCCTAGAAAATGCCGCCGAATTGCTGCGGCCGTTCCTCGGACTCGAACAGGAGTTTCCGTCCCGCGGCAAGCACGAGAAAAGGAGAGCAGCGAAAATGTTGCCTGACAAGTGTCAGATGGCCCTGAAAGAATGGGCGGTGACGGTCCAGTCCTTAGCCCAAGGGGAGCAAATCCTGCTCCTGCGCAAGGGCGGCATTCACGAGGAGGGAAAGGACTTCCGCGTGATTCATCCCGAATTCCTGCTTTACCCCACCTACGAGCACCAGCGGGAAGACCTACTCAAGGACGTCTACCAATCGACTTTGCGCCAAGTGCTTCAGGAACCCCGGCAAGAAGACCAAATAACTTTTAGCCACTGGGCCCGAGTCGAAGAGACGATTGAAGTCGACGAGCAGGGCAAAGTGGACGACCTTTCTCCCCACTACATCTGGACCAACGATTATGCCCAGTCGCGGCTCCGCTGGAAACCGACGCTGCCCCTGTCGATAATGCTACTGAGGGTTTACCGCTTGGAGCACCCGGTGAGCGTGCCGTTTTTGCCAGAATACCGGGGCTGCACTTCTTGGGTAGAGGTGCTGGCCGACGTGCCTCTGGGCAACCTGGAGCCAGTGCTAGCCGATGGGGAGTTCCAGCGGAAGGTGGATGAAATAAAAGGATGTTTGGGCGCATCGGTTGCGGCGGCATAGCTTTAGGAAACCAACCGGGGACCCGCACCTAGATAACTCCACCTGCCCGCTAGATACTGCATCCAAGGATACGAGATGAGTACACAACCCATTGACCTTGCCGCCCCCGCTTTGCTTCCGGTGCTAAGATAAGAAAGGAGGCGGTAGCCCGCGAGCTCATCGGCCCGGATACCGAGCTAGCCCCGGATAAAATCTTCGCCTTGGTTCGGGATATGCCCTACCAGCGAGCAAGTTCCCGTAGACCCGATGCGATCCTGACGGAATGGCAGGGTACCTGTTCGGGAAAACACTACCTGCTGGACCAGGTTTACCGTGAGTTAGGTCTGGAAACCAAGGTGGTGATGTGTACTCACCGGTTTATCCAGGAGAACTCGGCGCATCTGCCGGAGGAACTCCGCGCTTTGTTGACCCAGGGGCCCGTCCCGGACATCCACACCTTCCTACTGGTCCGGGATAGACATGGCTGGACCCGGGTGGACGCGACTTGGCCCACGTCGGCGGGACTCTTGGGCATGACGGTCAACCGGGAGTACCGGCCGGGGACCGACATGAAGTTGGCCTGCGACCCCATTGACTTCTATGACGTGCCCGACGGCATGGACCCCCAAGAATTCAAAGAATCCTTAATAGAATCCTTCTGCGGCGCCCAGTCGGACACCCGAGAGCGGTTCATTGTTGGACTCGGGGAGTGGCTGGGGAAGCATACTTCGTGGTAAGGCATGGCAAGGAATAATGGGAGCATTTAGCGTTACGCTGGAAGTGAAGAATGCGAACAACGGAGAGTACGCCAGTGTCGAGGCGCTGGTCGATACCGGTTCCTCCTACACCGTACTTGGCGAGGACTTGTTGGCGAGTTTGGACATCCAACCAAATGAAAAGGAGCAGTTTCAGTTGGGCGATGATAGCATCGTCGAGTGGGACATAGGAGAAGCCCGGCTGCGTTTGGAAGGGTCGGAAAGGACCACTCCGGTCGCATTCGGGTCGCCCGGCGTCAGTCCCTTGCTCGGGGCCTTGACTTTGCAAATTTTCCGGTTGACCGTCGACCCAGTGAGTGAGCGGCTTGTCCGATTGCCGCCCATAAAAGCGCGGCCCATCTAACTCCCTCTCTCATGACGTTCCCTGGATGTATGGATTCCGGCTTTCGCCCGAGCGATGGGGAGTGTCAACACAACCTAGCAACCGATTCGTGAGGAGCCCCAACATGAAATACCGGCAGATACCGCGCACCGAGTTGGTGTTGCCTGAAGTGGGTTTCGGGGTGTGGACCGTCGCCACCACTTGGTGGGGCCGGTTGTCAGAGCAAGAACAAGCATCGTTACTGGAAAACGCGCTGGAGCTTGGGGTGACCTTTTTCGACACCGCCGACACCTACGGTGAAGGCTACGGAGAGGAGGTCCTAGCCAAGGTATTAGGTCATCGCCGCAATGAGATTACTATCGCCACCAAGTTCGGCTACGACTTTTACGACAAGACGCCCCGGGAAGGGCACCAAGAGCGGCCGCAGAGGTTTGACCGGAGCTTCATAACCTTTGCTTGCGAGCAAAGCCTCCGTCGGCTTCGTACCGACTACATTGACCTCTACCAGATCCACAACCCTCGAATGAGCGCTTTGGAGCGGGACGAGTTGTTCGAGACCCTGGAACAGCTTCAATTCGAGGGCAAGATCAGGCACTTTGGGACAGCCTTGGGCCCCGACATCGGCTGGTTCGAAGAAGGTGAAGCCTCGATGCGGGAGCGGCACGTGGACAGCCTACAGATTATCTACAGCATTCTGGAGCAAGAACCCGCCCGCGACTTCTTCCCCATCGCTCAAGAGGAGCAGGTGGGCCTCATCTCCAGGGTTCCCCACGCCTCGGAAGTGCTAACCGGGCGTTATATAGAGCCGCCGTCGTTTGACCCCAGCGACCACCGGGCCCACCGCAAGGCCGAGTGGATGCGGGACGCCCTTGCCAAAGTGGAGCGAGTAAAGTTCTTGGCCGGTGAGGACGTGGGCCGCAGCATGAGCCAAGCGGCCATCAAATTCTGTCTCGCTAAACCGGCCATAGTGTCGGTGCTGCCAAATCTTACCAACCTGGACGAACTCCGAGAGTACACCTCCGCCACCGAAGCCCCCGACCTTACCGACGCCGAGCAGACCCGTCTGGATGACTTGTGGCTCAACGGGTTTGACTTGGAAGACCCCGTACCCGAGTTCCGAGAGATTTAGTTTCTGTCAGATCTATTTGAGGTAACTACTTATGGCCGACCCTGCTATCCATTCCAAGAAACTGGTCTACCAATTCCACGAAGGCGACGCTTCCATGTCCGAGTTGTTGGGCGGAAAGGGAAGCAATCTCTGCGAAATGGTCCGTCTGGGACTGCCGGTGCCTCCCGGGTTTGTAATTTCGACCGAATGCTGCCGGGAATACTTTAGCTTGGGCCACCAACTGCCCGAGGGTCTGGTGGACAGCATCCGGCAGAATGTCGGCCAGATCGAAGAGTCCATGGGGCGAGAGTTTGGCTCCCGGGAACGGCCGCTTTTGGTTTCCGTCCGCTCCGGCGGCAAGGTCTCCATGCCCGGCATGATGGACACTATCCTCAATCTGGGCATCAACGACGAGATAGTGGAAGGCTTGGCCGCCGAGATGGGGGACCCCCGCCCGGCCTACGACGCCTATCGCCGCTTCCTGCAGATCTACGCCGACGTGGTGCTAGGAGTTGGCGGCCCGGTCTTCGAGGACATCCTTTCCGAACACAAGGCCCAAGCCGGGGCGGTCTACGACTCCGAGCTTTCGGCGGAGGACTTGAAGTCCGTGGTAGCCGATTTCAAGGGCGCCATCAATAGCGCCACCGGGAGCCAGGCGCCGGCCGATCCTTGGGAGCAGCTAATCAACGCCGTCGAGGCCGTATTTCGCAGTTGGAATACCCCTAGGGCCATCTTCTATCGAGACCACAACGGCATCGATCACGACGCTGGCACAGCAGTCACCGTGATGACCATGGTCTTTGGCAACCTGGGCCCCACCAGCGGCACCGGCGTCCTCTTTACCAGAAACCCCGCCACCGGCGAACGGCAGGTCTACGGCGAGTTCCTTTCCAACGCCCAAGGTGAGGACGTAGTGGCTGGCGTTCGCACGCCTGAGCCCATTGCCAACATGACGGGAGTTTTGCCCGAACCCACCAAGCAGCTAATGGAGTTGGGAGAAAAGCTGGAAGTCCACTACCGCGACGCGCAAGACGTGGAGTTCACCATCGAGAACAACCGGTTGTTCATCCTCCAGACCCGCAGCGCCAAAAGGACGCCGCCGGCCTCGGTCAGAATGGCGGTCGATATGGTAAGGGAAGGGATGATAAGCGACCGGGAAGCCCTGACCCGGGTAAACCCGGAAGAGGTCGGCCAGCTTTTGGTGCCCCAGTTCAAGGAAGGTATTGATTCCCAGCAATTGAGCGCGGCCTTTTTGGCTCGGGGCTCGGGGGCATCCCCGGGGGCGGCCACCGGAAAGGTGTATTTCGACGCAACGAGAGCGGCCGCAGCCGCCGGGGAAGGCGAAGCGGTGATCTTGGTGCGGCCGGAGACCAAGCCGGATGACATTCACGGTATTGCCGCCGCGGTCGGCGTGGTGACCAGCCGCGGCGGCGCCACCAGCCACGCTGCCGTGGTCACCCGCGGCATGGGCAAACCGTGCATCGTGGGGTGTGAGTCCATTCAGGTAGACTTGGAAAGGCTGCTTTTGGTCAGCGATGGTAAGACCGTAAGAGAAGGCGAGGAAATCAGCATCGACGGCGCCAGCGGCGACGTTTTCTTGGGCCGGTTGGAAACCGTGCGTCCCAGCTTGGACAATCTCGGGGATGCCTCGGAGCTTTTGGGTTGGGCCGACCAAGTCCGAAAACTGGGCGTTTGGGCCAACGCTGACACGCCGGCCGACGCCGCCCAAGCCATTGCCTTAGGCGCGGAAGGCATCGGCCTGTGCCGAACCGAGCACATGTTCTTGGACCCGCAGCGGCTTCCGGCAGTGCGCCGCATGTTGCTAAACGCGGAGGCGGCCGAGGCTTGGCGCCGCGGCCATCCCGACTTGGCCTCGTCCCCCTTCGAAGCCGAGGGACTTCCGGGCGAGGTTCAAGACTTCTTCACCGCCCTAGACGAGGTGCGCCAACTCCAGACCGACGACTTCACCCAAATTTTGGGTGTTATGGACCAACGTCCGGTGATCATCAGGTTGCTGGACGCGCCGCTACACGAGTTTCTCCCCCAAGCGGAAGTTTTGCTGGCCGAGCTGGCAGAACTCCGGACTGCCGGAGCGTCAGCCGCCGAAATCCAAGACAAGGAAGGCTTCTTGCAACTGGTGGACTCGCTGCGGGAGGCCAATCCGATGCTGGGCCACCGGGGCTGCCGTCTGGGGTTGAGCTTCCCCGCCATCTACGAGATGCAAGTCGAAGCCATTATCACGGCCTGCGCCAGCCTTTTGGGGCAGGGAGTGCGGGTGCACCCGGAAATCATGGTCCCCTTGACGGTCCACGTGGAGGAGATGAAGCGGCTGCGAGAAGCTTTGACTTCTGTTGCGGCCCACACCCAGCAGCGACTGGGCGTCTCGGTGTCCTACAAGTTTGGGACGATGATCGAGACCCCCAGGGGTGCGGTGACCGCCGGGGAAATCGCCCGGGAGTCCGATTTCTTCAGCTTCGGCACCAACGATCTGACCCAGATGACCTACGGCTTCAGCCGGGATGACGCGGAAGGCAAATTCCTCCGTTACTACGTGGAGGAGGGTATCCTGCCCTCGGACCCCTTTGTGACCATGGACCCCGACGGGGTGGGCGCCTTGGTAGAGATGGCGGTCAACAGCGGACGAGGGACCCGCTCCGATTTGGAAATCGGCATTTGCGGCGAGCATGGCGGCGACCCGGCCAGCATCAGCTTCTGCCACCGGGTGGGGCTAAACTACGTCAGTTGTTCGCCTTTCCGGGTGCCGGTAGCCCGGCTGGCCGCCGCCCAAGCGGCGCTGGCGGAGGACTCTTAATCGGGCCTACAGGCTGGCACCTGTGCCGCAGTGTCTTTTACTGATACGTGAATAAGTTTCTAAACTGTCCCCTCCCCTGTCATTCCGGCGAAGGCCGGAATCCGGGACCGTTTTCCGCCAGCTACGCCTGTCTTGAGCTTGTCGAAGGGTTCTTTGTCCTCAGAATTTCCGGATTCCGGCTCAAGGCCGGCCCTTCGACAAGCTCAGGAGACTAGGACTGGTTTAGGCAATTGTTCACGCATCAGTAATTGTCACCCCGAACGGAGTGAGGGGTCTAAAATTCCTCCGGCAAGCCAAGGTTGGTTCTGGACAAGGACTTTAGATTCTTCAGCCGCTGAGTTTATCCTGAGCAAAGTCGAAAGGCTCCTTCAGAATGACAATTGAAAGACCCTGACCTGTCCCGGCACGGGGTTGAAAGTCATTCCGCAAAGGCGGCGGGGTCTCCCTTAAAGAGGCGGCTTTCCAGCAAGGCGAAAAAGTCATTGCTGTAGACTGCGTCGGCGACTGCGACATTGCCTTGGCTGGAAAGCCGCCGTACTTGCCCCCTACGCTCTTCATTCTCGGTTTCGACCTCCAACGCCATTTGCTGCGTAGAAGTCAGACCGGGCTCCAAAGCCGCCGCCAAGGTCAACGGGTCGTAAAACTCGAACCTGTCTCTTCCAGGGTGTTTCTTAAACCAGTTAACCAATAGCTGGACTACCAGGCTTCCCAAGCGATTACCGGCCTTCAACCCCGCCGCTGCGTCTCTGGTGACGTAAACTTGGCGGCAAGCGCCTAAATCGACCAAGGTCAAGGGCACTCCCGACGACAGGACCGCTTGAGCCGCTACCGGATCGCTGTAAAAGTTGAACTCGGCATGGGCGGTCACGTTACCAGCCGTGTTGACTGCGCCCCCCATAACAAACAGCGAAGCCGCTTTACCCAGGGCCTCCGGGTGCTTTTTGAGCAATAGGGCCAAGTTGGTCAAGGGACCAAGGGCGACGATGCCAGTCCGGCCCGGAGATTCCTGAATCTTGCTACTCAGGAAGTCTACCGCGGAGCCGCTCACCGGGCGCAGAGTGGGCGTCGGCAATCTACGGGAAATACCGCTTTTGCCGTGGAACTCATAGGAATAGCGGTAGCTGCCCCGGCAGGGCCGGGCTGCGCCGCGGGCCACCGGCACGTCGTGGCGGCCAGCGTATTCCAGGAGGGCCAGCGCGTTTCGCGTGGCTTTGGCCAAGGGCACATTACCACCCACCGTGGTCAGTCCGGCCAGTTCCACGCCCGGCCAAGCCAAGGCCATCAGAATAGCAATGGCGTCGTCTACCCCGGGGTCGGTGTCGATGATGAGCTTGTAGGTTTGGCTCATACCAGTTCCGGCTCTTGGACCAACAAGCGGGAATTCGCGTAGGCGGTTACCGTTTCCAGTGAGGTGTGCCAGAAACGGTAACCGGTGGCCTGCCGGAGTTTGCCGGTGTCCAACACGATGGGATACCGGACCAAGTCCAACCCGGATGCCGGGGAATCGCTCTGGATACCCCAAGCCCAAGTCAACTGCACCAGCGGGTATGCCAAGATGGCCGGAAGGTAGAATAGCTTGCTATTGATGATTTTGGCCATTTCTTGGTAAGAGACGACGCCTTCCCCGGCAACGTTGAACACTCCGGGCATTTCCTCCCCGATCATTATCGCTACTACGCGGGCAAGGTCATCTTCGTAGAGGAACTGGAGGGGAGGATTGTAGTCGAGCACCCCCAGCAACAGCGAGCGGAACAGTCCCTCGGAGATCGGTCTTTCCGCATTCTGCCCCAAGACAATACAGGAGCGTAATATAGTCACCTTGATGTCTTGATTCTGGGCAGCAAACTGTTGGATTAACTGCTCGGAAAGGGACTTGTCGTACCCGTAGGGAAAGTCGGCCAACGGCCGCAGCGGCGCATCTTCGGTCAGAGGGATAGAGTTGTCCGGATGGGCCCCGTACACAGTGTGGGAACTGACGTAGATGAAATGCCCCACTCTGGCCCGGCCGCAGGAGGACAACACTGACCTGAGGGTATCCAGGTTGCTCTGCCGGACCAAGGCGACCTCGCGGCGGTTGCGGCCGCGCTTGGAGTGAAAGGCCAAGTGGACCATGGTCGTCGCATGGTGATGGGACAGGGTGTCTTCGATAGGTTCGGCCACATCCTGCCGGTAGGCAGCCACGTTGTGGATCGGAAAAGCCAGCGGCCTAGTGTCGAAGGCCACCAGCTTGCGGTAGGCCCCTTGCTCCTCCAGCTTGTGTAATAGCCGGCTCCCGATATATCCGGCGGCGCCGGTGACGGCCACTACCTTGTTACTTTGCTCCATTAGGCCCGCCGGACCAGCGGCCCGGTCTTAGGCGCGTTTAACCGGCAAGGCCGGGACCACGCTGCTTAGCCACGTTTGCAAGGTTACCCGGACTTTTTCACCAGTGCTCAACGAGATGCGGTTGTGGAGCACATCGTAGCCTGCCTCTTCAATGCGCTCCAGCACCTTGCTATACAACCGGCCCAGCACCGCCGGACAAGCGCGAGACCGTAACGACAAGTAGGGCAAGAGTTGAAAGCCGCTTTGGAAATAAGCCTCGGCGCGCCGGGCTTGAAAGCGCATCAATTCGATGAACGCTTCGTTCACCACGCCGGCCTTTAGCTCTTCCTCGGAATAGCCGAACTGGGCGATCTCATCCTGGGGCAAGTAGACCCGGCCGAAGCCGAGGTCCTCCTGAACGTCCCTGGCAATGTTGGTTAGCTGCATCGCCAAGCCCAAGTCCACTGCGTGCTGTTTGGCCTGCTCGGCCTTATAGCCAAAGATTTGCAAGCAGATCAGGCCCACCACGGAGGCTACCTGGTAGCAGTACCGGCGCAACTGGTCAAAGTTCTCGTAGCGTTCTTTGACCAAATCGCTTTCGACTCCGGATATGACCTCGCGGAAATACTCCTGGGGGATGTCGTACCGCTCGGCAACGTCCGCCAAGGCCAAGAACACCGGCTGGCGGGCCTGTCCCGAGTAGGTCTGGTGCAACTCTCTCTGAAGGGCCCCCAGGGCAGAGAGCTTCTCTTCGGTCGAGGCGACCTGGTCCACAGAGTCGTCGCAGTGGCGGCAGAAGGCATAGGCCACGTAGATGGCCCGGCGCTGCTCTGAAGGCAGAGTCAAGAAGGCGTAGTAGAAATTCTTGGCTTCCTGCCGGGTAATCGAACGGCACTCTTCGTAGGCAAGTTCCAAGTCAGTCATGGCGCGTCCCTTGGCCTACCGGCCTGACATCCCGGATTAACCTATCATCAGACTATTCACCGACTACTTGCACCATGACCTCCCTAGTCCGCGGGTGGTCCAACTCAATAAGGAAGATGCTCTGGTAACGCCCGAACTGCATCAGGCCGTCGATCACCGGAACGGTTTCGCTGGTGCCGAGAAGGAGGTGTTGCAGATGGGCATGGCCGTTAGGGGATTCTTCGGGGGTCATGTTAACCGTGCGAATGCTAAAGTCATTATGAGAGTAACATCCGTCCCGGGGTGAGAACTTCTCCAAGAACTCGGCGATGTCTTGAAGCAACAGCGGCTCGTTCTCATTGATCTTGACCGCAGCCGTGGTGTGTTTGGAATACACTACCGCGAAGCCGTTAACGACCTTGGATTGGGCCACACATTGACATACCCAATCGGTAATGTCAATGAACTCTGGCGCCTTTTTGGTATCCAAGCTCAAGCAAAAGGACTGATGTTTCATGCTCTCTAGTGTCCCCCTACAGAGATTATTGGCCCAATGGGCACAGCTTCAGCACCAACACAGTTGGATCAATGTGGTCCAACGTCACTACCAGGCCCCGTTAACCTGGCGTATCTCCCCAAGGCCATGAGTGGCCAATAGTTACGGTACAGATGGTAATTGATCATGAAACCCGCTGGCATATCCAAACCCTGGTATCCCAACTCCCCGGGTTTCGGCAGGTCCCGCAGCCGCTCGCCCACGCCGTATCCAGGGAAGCCGGTACCGGTAAAATAAGGCTCATCCCAGGACCCGTCGGCGTTCTGGCGGCTGACCAGGTAATCAACCCCCCGTTGGGTTGCGGCGGCATCGGCCTCGCCCGCCGCCAGCAACGCCAGTAAGGCCCAAGCGGTCTGGGAGGCGGTGCTGGGGCCGACGCCATGCAGCGCCGGGTCAACGTAAGAGCCGCAGCTTTCTCCCCAGCCGCCGTCGGCATTTTGGTAGGACAAGAGCCAGTCCACCGACCGCCGAACGTAGGGTTGAGACATGTCCTCATCCAAGGCGGCGAGGGCCGGTAGCACCGCGCCCACCCCATAGATATAGTTCACCCCCCAACGCCCGAACCACGACCCGTCTTCTTCCTGCTCCCGCCGGAGGTATTCGTAGCCCCGGCGCACCGCCGGCAAGTCCCGCCGGTAGCCAAGTTTGCCGAACATCTCGATGATATGGGCAGTCACGTCCACACTGGGCGGGTCAAGCGTCTCGCCGAAATCCGAAAAGGGCAGCTTGGTCAGGTACTTGGTGTCATTGTCCTTGTCGAACGCCGCCCAGCCGCCGTTCTTGCTCTGCATGGCTGACAACCATTCGACCCCTCGCCGGATAGCCTCGCGGCGGCCCTCATCAGCTTCACCATCAAGCCGGGCCGCGCCTAAGGCGATGATTACCTCGGCCGTATCGTCAATGTCGGGGTACTGGTCGTTGTGAAACTCAAAAGCCCAGCCGCCGGGCGCCACCTTGCCGGCCTTTACCTGCCAATCGCCCCCAGAAGGGACCTGCTGGTCCAGCAACCACTGGGTCGACTGCTGAATCATGGGATCGCTTCCGGGGACGCCTGAATCCAAAAGGGCAATCTGGGCTAGGCAAGTGTCCCACACCGGAGACATGCAGGCTTGCACCGTGCATCTATCTTCGTCTTCAACCGCGAAGTCTTCAAACCCGGTGAACCCCTTTTCCATCGCCGGGTGGTCCGGGGGAAACCCCAGGTAATGCAGCGCGATGAGCGAGTAGACCCAGGGCGGTTGAATTCCGCCCCAACAGCCGTCGGCCTCCTGGTGACGGAGAATCCAGTCGGCGATCTTCTTCTCCGCTTTACCCCGAAACGGGTGGACGGGCAAGCGCCGGTAGAGGCCCACCAGCCGGTCGAGCTGATACAGGGCCTTGGCCCACCCCAAACTGCCAGCAGGCGCCGGCAAGGAGAAGTCCGTCTCGTTCCGCGGCGTGGGATAAATCTCGTCGATGTTGGCTGAGACAGGCACCGGACACCGGGGGTGATGCGTCAGGATGATCAGCATGGGGACCAAGGTGGCCCTAGCCCAACTGGAGAAGTCGTAAATATTGAAAGGGAGCCAGGATGGCAGGAATATCAGCTCCGGTGGCATGTTGGGAGTGCCTTTCCACTCCCACTGTCCGAACAGCGCCAGCCAAATCTTGGTGAACACCCGTGCCCTGGGCACGCCGCCTCGGGACAGGATGAACTCGCGGGCCTTTTGCAATGGCGCCGAATCGGCAGAATAACCGGCCAGCTTCAGCGCAAAGTAACATTCCACGGAGGTGCTCAAGTCTCCCGGAGCCTCGTAATACTGGCCCCAGGACCCATCATCCCGCTGCTTGGCCAAGATATGGTTGGCAAGTTTGCGCCACCGTTCTTGGTCCACCCGCCCCAAGAACAGCGACAACATCAGGTACTCCGCCTCCATGGTTGGATTCGACTCCAAGTGACCGCACCAGTAGCCCTCCGGATGTTGGTTGTCCCGGAAATACTGTTGGCTGCGCCGCACCGCCTGCTCCACCGCTGCCCGGGACGGCCGGTTGGTTTTATAGGTCTGACTAGATACCACTACTACCTACTCTGGTTACGTTGCGGGTATCAAGAGCCTGGGCCGCGTTAGTCCTAGCCCACTGCTTGCTTGACTCTTTTCCATTTTTTTCCGGTGTACCCGTATTCCTCGAACCAATTGATTGATTTTTCCAGCGCCGTCTCCACCGGACTTTGCGGTTGGCCCAATTCGGTCAAGGCTTTCCGGCAACTGACATACATTGGGGTCTTGGAGACTTGAAGCCCCTCCAAGGGTATCCGTGGTTCCTTCCGCAGCAGGGCGCCCTCCAGCCACCGGTCCACGTAGCCAGCGCCCAGGGCCAACCAATAGGGCGCCCGCCACCTGGGGGCGGCTAGACCCGTGGCCTCTTGTAGCATGATGAACAACTCTCTCAGCGTCACGTTGCGGTTACCCAACAGATATCGCTGGCCCGGTTGACCCCGTTCCATGGCTAGGACGTGGCCCACCGCGACATCCTCCACGTCCACCAAGTTCATCCCGGTATCCAGCCAAGCCGGGATGCGTCCCAACAGAAAGTCCAAGACCACCTTCCCGGTGGGTGTGGGTCTGACGTCCCAGGGGCCCACCGGCGTAGTTGGGTTTACCACCACGATGGGCAGGTCTTCCGGGGCCATGTTCAGCGCCAGTTGCTCGGCTTGGTACTTGGACCTTTTGTAATGTCCCTTCAGGTGCTCCGGGTCGGCCAGCGACTCCTCGGTGGAAAGCTCCCAATTGGGAAGACCTACCGTGGAAACGGTGCTGGTGTAGACTACTCGCGACACTCCGGCGTCTAACGCCGCTCCCAGAACGTTGGCCGTACCCTCCACATTGGTCCGGTACACCAGTCCCGGGTCGGGAGACCAAAAAGTGTAGGCAGCGGCGCAGTGGAAGACCCCTTCGCACCCTTGCACCGCCCGGTCCAGCGACTCCCGGTCCAGAATGTCTCCGGGAATCTGCCGAATACCGGTCCCGTCGATGGCCAGGGTATTACTGCCGGGGCGGACCAGGGCCAGCACGTCATAGTCGCGGCGCTTCAACTCCCTGGCCAGATTGCCGCCGACAAACCCGGTGGCCCCGGTAACCAAGACTCTCATAGCGGCGCCTTCAAGGGGACTTGCATCGGACCGTTCTTGCCCCCTGAATCATGGAATGGAGCCTCGGATGCCCTAGAGGCTTCTTCAAGAGGATGTGGAGGATGTGTTAGAAATCCCTTCTCCCTTGGGGAGAGGGGACTTTGCATACACCCTCTAATAGCGTTCTCCCTAATAGCGTTCTCCCTAATAGCGTTCTCCCGGCAAGTCTGCTGCACGAAAGTCCGAGCAAACTGGGTCAGCACCTTCCGGGCGGCAGCGGCTTGGCGGGAGAGATGCAGCAATGGCGGTATGCGCCAAGGCCGGGTCACTACCCCAAGGACTCCACTAAACCGGGGCCCGGCGATTTGTAGCAGGTACGGTGGCAGCGATTGACCGGCCCGGTCCAGTACTACCCGAGCCGAAAGGAACGGCACCCCGGCTTTTTGGGCCGCAGCCGCCACCCAGTAATCCTCCATGTTTACAATGCCGACCGGATAGCGCTGACCGATGGTGTTCTTAGTCTTTGGGGTTGCTACTAGATTGGGGACCGTCAACGAGTCTACCTTGACCACTTTGCCGCCCGTTTGGGCAGCCGTTCGCTGCGCTCGTTCCCACAGCGCATGATCGGGGATCAGATATTCTTGAATACCTCCCGTTGAGGAAGTCCCCTCGTCGGCCCGGAAATAGCGGGGAGACAACACCAGATCGCCGGTTTTCAAGGAAGGGTCCACGGCGCCGGCAAAGCCCACCAGCAATAGCTGGTCCGGAGGCGAGGTCTTGGCGGAGGAGTCATCGGGCACCGGGTTTAAGAGGCGAGTTGTGGACGCCATGGCGCGGGTTCTCCCTACCCCGATTACCTGCAAGGCCACCTCAAGGGGACCGGAGGAAGGCCCGGCGCCCAAGGGGAGCCGGCCAGCCGTTAGCTCCCGGCGTAGACCGGAAAGCTCATATTCAATAGCCGCAACAATGGTCAACGACATAGGTCTTAGTTAAAGAGGCAAGCAGTCACGCCGCCGTAATCCCCGCATTGCCCGCCGCGCCGGACTTGATCAGGGTAGCCCAGTCCTTGGGCGTGGATACGGCTTGGAAGATAGTGGCCGACTCGAAACCGCAGTGCATCATGCAGTTGGCGCACCTGGGGTCCTTGCCCACGCCGTAGCGTTCCCACAGCTTTTCGTCATAAAGCTCGTCGACCTTGGTCACGTGCTCGTCGGCCAAGGGGTAACAAGGCTTGCGCCAACCCATAATGGTGTAGGTGGGGTTGGACCACGCCGTGCATTGGTATTCTCTCGAACCTTGCAGGAAGTTCAGGTACAGCGGGTTGTTATAGAACTTCATGCCGGTGGTCTTGGCCGGGTCCAGCAACTTCTTGAAGATGGCGTGGGACTCACGGCGGTTAAGGAACAGGTCTTGGTCGGGGGCGTCTTCGAATTCGTACCCCGGCGAAATCATGGAGCCTTCGACCCCCAGCGCCTTCACCAGCCGGAACATTTCCCAGAGGTCCTCGGCATCGCTATTGCGAAAGACCGTGGTGTTGGTGCAAACCCGGTAGCCTTGGTCCAACGCGGTCTCGATGCTGGCGACCGCTCTTTTGAATACACCGGCTCGGGCCACCGACTCGTCATGCTTTTCTTCCATCCCGTCCATGTGCACCACCCAACAGAGGTACTTGGAGGCGGGCACCTTGGCCAGTAGCCGCTCCAGCAATAGCCCGTTGGTGCAGCAGTAGACGAAATACTTTTGGGCCACCAGTTGGTTGAGTATCCGGTCTATCTGAGGATGGATGGTAGGCTCGCCACCGGCGACGGATACGATGGGGGCCCCGGACTGGTCGACCGCGGCCAAGGCTTCCTCGACCGGCATCATTTTGTCGATGACCGGCTTGTACTCCCGGATGCGCCCACATCCGACACAAGCCAAGTTGCACATCTCCAAGGGCTCCAGCATAGTCACCAACGGGAACCGCTTTCGGCCCCGCAAACGGTTCTTCAGTATGTAGGCGCCCAACCGGAATGATAGTTCCAACGGCCGCTTTGCCCGTTTCATTTTGGTATTGACCTCTATTGATCGAGTTCTCAAGGATCGAATTCTCAGGAATCGAATCCCCGGGGTTCAAAAGTCTCTGCTAGAGAGAAAACTCAACAAGCCTTCAGCTTCTTCACGAGCCCACTGGGGCAGTCCCACGCCGGCCAGAGATTCAATAGCTTCCTTGGCGCTGGTCTCGATTATTTGCTGAGACCGTTCGGCCGCGCCGACATCATGGAGTATTGCCAATACTCGGTCAACGTCTTCCCTGGTTAGCTCTTTTTGCCGGTAAATCCTCAGGAGGTCTTCCTTGGCGGGACCTCTGGCCTCGTTTAGTGCAAAGACAACGGGGAAGGACTTTTTGCGGCGCCGGATGTCGTTTCCCGCAGGCTTGCCGGTGGTGGCTTCATCCCCCCAAATGCCCAGAAAGTCGTCCTTTATCTGAAAGGCACGGCCCAAGTAGGTGCCAAAGCTCGCAAACGACTCGATAATCGCCGCATCGTCGGTTGCCAATAGGGCCCCGATCTCCAATCCGGACCGGATCAAAGCCCCGGTCTTGCGGGCAATCATCTCGAGGTATTCCTCGGTGGTGATGGCCGTCCGGCTCTCAAATTCCAAGTCCAAGCACTGGCCCTCGATCATCTGCAGGTAACTGGCCGTCAAAAGCTCCGAAACCTTCAGCACGGTCTCCACTGGCACGCCCCGGCGGGCGGTGTCAAGCAACGCCAGATCGCCAACAGACTGCAAAGCATCGCCCGCGACCAGGGCTTTGGCAACGCCCCACACGTACCAAACTGTCGGTTGGTGGCGCCGCTCCAGGTCTTGGTCTTGGATATCGTCGTGGACCAAGGAGAAGTTGTGGATAAGCTCTAAGGCCGCCGCGGCAGGAGCCGCCCGATAGATGCCCTCTTGATTGGAGTTATTCGACAACGCATCGCAAGCAAAAAGACAGAGGGTTGGCCGGAGGGCTTTGCCTTGGGCAATCGGCGACAGAGGCCGATTGCCCAGTTGGTCCACCCAGCCAAGATGGTACTGCAAAAGGATATACAATTGAGAAGAACCGGGGTGAGAAGAACCGCGGGAAGACGCGGACTCCGGCACGGCCCTAGCCAACTCCTGATCGATCCAGGACTTGTACCGGGCAAACATCGCCGGAAGCTCTCCTCGCGGCTCGGCTTGAGTAGCGGGTTGTGAGGTCATGTTTCAGGCTATAGCCCCTGTCCCAGGCAACAGAGCCTAGGTTAGGTAACGGAAGACCGCCTTGGGAGAGCCGGTGGAATACATCGTATAACGATGCCCATTGCCGTCAGAAATGCTAGCAAAGGCCAAACGACGGTGTCAAGGGTTTTTCGAGGCCTTATATAACAAATTTAGAAGCCATGCAGGTCCTTGTCCGCAGTTTCGGTCTGCCTGCGGTATGGCAGGCCACCAATAGCGGAATGTTGGACCGTTTAACTTGGGCCTATTAACTAATCAACCCGGCATTGGTATAATAGAACTCGTTACGGTCCGGTTCATACCGTGTTCACGCTGGTTTAAGGCATCGCCGAGAATCCTACAGCTTGTTGACACGAAAAGCGGGTTATATTATCTTATCTTCTTAGAATGGTTGTTACCAAAGATTGACATCACCTAAAAGGCGGTCCCGGCTGCATAGGCCCAATGCCGTTTGACGAAAAGGGGGTGGCTTTCTGGTACAGCGTACCTAAACCAATACCAAGGTGGGATGTGCATTTCGGGGGTTTTGACGAGGATCGAAAGGACTCTACGGCACCTCATATCACCCTTAGGCCCCAACCTGGTGGGCACCGACAGGGCGTTCTGGCGATATGTACATTTCACCTTGGCTTTAGTTTAGACCGGATAATAAGACATACCAAAATATATTAAGGAGGAGCTCATGGCTGACCAAGACGTTGCATTAATGGCCCACTTGCTGCGCCGGGCTGGCTTTGGCGCGAGCCGCGATGAAATCGAGGCTAGAGCGGCTCAAGGATACGACGAGACAGTGGCAGAACTGTTGAACCCAGGGACCCAGACTGGGGTCGCAGAGGACCTGATGTTCCGGTATCAACCGTCCTACTACCAGGCCGCTGCGATTGAGGTGAACGTTCAGCAGTGGATCTACCGGATGATTAACGAGCCCCGGCAGCTCCAGGAAAAGATGGCGCTGTTCTGGCACATGATCTTCTGCGCCGGCCACAGCAAGATCGACAGCGGGTTCGAGATGGGCCGCATGGTCGATATGTTCCGGGAAAACGGCATGGGGAACTTCCGGAACCTGCTGTACCAGTTGTCCACCAACCCCGGCATGGTGTACTACCTGGACAACTCCGAGAGTCACAAGATCAACCTGAACGAGAACTACGGGCGGGAACTGCTGGAGCTGTTCTCCTTGGGCGCAGGCAAGGACGAAGCCTTCAACTACTCTGAAGACGACGTTAAGACGTGCGCTCGGGCTTTTACCGGGTGGAACATCGCTCCCCCGTATCCTCCGTTCCCTCATGGCCGGAGCCCTTGGGAATTCCGCTTCGACCCGGCGGACCATGACGACAGCGAAAAGACCTTCCTGGGAGAGACGGGTCCTTGGAACGGTGATGACATTTTGGACATTATCGCCAAGCAGCCCGCCACCGCCCGGTTCATCTCGCGTCACCTGTACAACTTCTTCGTGGCCGACGATGTCCAGATTCCCGCTTGGCGGCTGACGCCTCCGCGAGACATGGCTTTGATCAACGCCATGGAACAAGCGTACTTCGATTCCGGCTATGACATCACCGAGGTGCTCCGGGTGCTCTTCACCTCCGAGTCCTTCAAGTCCGAGTCGGTGCGGTACGCCAAGGTAAAGAGCCCCGCCGAGATGGTCGCCGGGACCCTGCGCTTGGTGGATGACCACCGGGAGATCAAACCCGGGCTCTTCGAATTGTCCCAGGAGCCCAAGTACATGGGGATGGACCTGATGAACCCGCCCACCGTGGAGGGCTGGCATACGGGACGGGAGTGGATCGACAGCGGCACTCTGGTGGAGCGCATCAACTACGCTTCCGATCTGCTGGGCAACACTGAGTTGCCAGGAGTCCGGTCGCTGGTCAACCGGTTGATGGCCCGCGGCGACACCTTGAGTCCCGAGGCCTTCGTAGATGGGTGTCTTGACATGATCGGCCCGCTGGTTATTGACGACGCCACCAGGACCGAGTTGATCGAGCATGTCGAGAAGGGCGGAGAACTGCGGCACGCTGGCAGCGAGCAACCCGAGTTCACCCGCCGTACCGGCGAAATGTTCCAGATGATTGCCTCCACGGCAGAGTTCCAGTTCGAATAAACCTCAACCCCAGGAAATAATCAACGGAGGAGCGAAGATGGTTTCTACCAAGAAAGATCCAGTCCTGGCAGTCCTTTCCCTGTCGGGCGGCAACGACGGCTTGAACACGGTTATCCCTCGCAACAACGGACTCTATCGGGACTTTCGGCCGGTCCTGGCGATTTCCGAGGACCAGTACCTGCCGATCAATGACGACTTGGCTTTCCACCCCACTATGGCCCCCCTGAAGAAGTACTGGGACGAGGGCAAGCTGGCAGTATTCTTGGGCATCGGCTATCCCCGCGCCAGCTATTCCCACTTCCGGTCCATGGACATTTGGCACACCTGCGAGCCCGAGACCCAGGGCACCGAGGGCTGGCTGGGCCGGGCCATGAAAGAGATGGACCCCAACGCCGAGAACGTTTTGACCGGCGTTAACTTCGGGCGCGGCCTGCCCCGGGCTCTAGCCAAGGACGGCGTACCCGTGGCGTCGGTTGGCGACCTGGAGACCTACGGACTGTTGACCGGTATCGAAGGGGAAGACCAGCGGGCCGAGGCCTTGGACGTGTTCGGACGCATGTACTCCCCGGCCATCGGCCGCGGCGCGGTGATGGACTACATCCGCAATACCGGCACCGACGCTCTGAAGGGCGCCGACATTCTGGCAACTGCGCCGGACAAGTACACCTCCAACGTGGAATACTCCGGCACCTCGGTGGGCCAGTACATGAAGAACATCGCTCAGACCCACTTGGCTGAGTTTGGCACGCGGGTCCTGTACACCACCTCCCCGTACAATGGCTTCGACACCCACGCCAACCAGGCCGCGCTGCAAGCGGGGCTGTGGACCGATGTGTCCAATAACCTGGACGCCTTTGTAACCGACCTGCGAGACCACCAGGCCAGCGACAACGTGGTCACGATCTTCTTCACCGAGTTCGGACGCCGGATCGCCGACAACGGCTCGGGCACCGACCACGGCGCTGCCGGCATCGCTTTCGCTCTGGGCGAGGGCGTCAAAGGCGGCATCTACGGAGAATACCCGTCCCTAGAGCCGGGCCAGCAGGAAGAGGGCGGCAACCTGAAGTTCAACCTAGACTTCCGTTCGGTTTACGCCACCATCCTGGAAAACTGGTTTGCTCTTGACTCCAAGCCCATCATCGGCGGCAGCTACGAGAAGCTGAGCTTCCTGTAAGCCGCCAACCCCGCTCAGGAATTCCAGAGGCAGAAACCTGGCTGCGGCTAAGCCGCAGCCAGGCCCACGAAAATCTCATACGCTACTTCGGTGGTAAACTATCCGAGGTAGCCAGGTCGACTCCTAGTTGACGAGGTAAGAAATATGAGCACTCACTTCTTTGGGCTCACGGAGAGGTCCTTCTCCTATAGCCATTCGGTGGGACGGAATGAATTCGCCGGCACCGGGTTTCGGAACCCGGTGGACATGGCGATCACTCCTGATGGCACCACCTATGTGATCAACCGCTCCTACGAAAACCGTCCCGACGGCGTCCACGCGAGCGTGGTCACCCTGGACGAAGAGTACATTACCGACTTCGGCTCCTTTGGCGAGGGCGATGGGCAGTTCACTTGGCCCACCTCTATTACCTTGGACAAGGACAATAACGTTTACATCGCCGACGAGTGGCTGAACCGGATTTCGGTATTCAGCAAAGACGGTGATTTCCTCCGCAGTTGGGGGAGCACAGGTTCCGGTGATGGCGAGATGAACCGGCCCGCCGGTATCGCCATCAGCAACGACGACGTTATGTTCATCACCGACAGCGTCAACAACCGGGTACAGAAGTTCACCTTGGACGGCGCTTACCTGGGCCAGTTCGGCTCCGCTGGCAGTGGCCCCGGCCAGTTCAACTTGCCGTGGGGCATCTCTGTTGGCAATGACGGCTTGGTGTATGTTGCCGACTGGCGGAATGACCGGGTCCAGGTCTTCACCTCGGATGGGGAGTGGCAAGCTGCCTTCGGTCAGTCCGGAGATGGCATCGGCCAGTTCAACCGGCCCAACAGCGTCTGCGCCGATGACGACGGCGATATCTACGTTGCCGACTGGCTCAACAACCGGGTGCAGGTGCTGAATAAGGACGGGCGTTTCGTGACCGAGCTACGCGGCGATGCTACTCTTTCCCAGTGGGGCAGGGAGAAGCTGTTGTCCAACCCGGACATGATCCGCCAACGCGCTTTGGCTTACGCCAACGACACCAGGTTCGAAAAGTACCTTTCCCACCCCTGTGCGGTAAAGATCGACAGCCAAGGCCGTCTAGCCATCATCGACCACATCCGGGGCCGGATTCAGGTCTATAACAAGGTCAAGGACCCGGTCTTGGTCTAAACTCGATGAGACCCGGCGGTTAAGGCCGCGAAATTTACCCCGCCCAGATGTGGGACCTACAAATGGGCAATGCGTGGGCTGCTTCGGCATCATTTTGGTGGCATTGGGGCAGCCCACCTTATTTTGGGTCAGTGAGGTGACACCATGAGCACTCATTTCTTTGGACTTACCGAACGGTCCTACTCTTACAGCCACTCGGTGGGCCGTAACGAGTATGCCGGGACCGGCTTTCGCCATCCGGTAGACTTGGCCATCGGGGCCGAAGACGCCGCCTACGTCGTTAACCGCTCCCGGGAAGACCGTCCCGACGGAGTCCGGATTAGCGTTGTTACCCTGAATGAAGAGTACATTACCGAGTTCGCCTCCTTCGGGGAAAGGGACGGCCAGTTTATCTGGCCCACCTCCATCGCGTTAGACGGTCAAAGCAACGTCTACGTAGTCGACGAGTGGCTTAACCGGGTCTCCATCTTCAACAAGGACGGGGATTATCTGGGCAAGTGGGGCCAGGCAGGCTCCGGGGCCGGTGAGTTGGACCGCCCGGCGGGCATGGCGATCAGCAGTGATGGTACGCTGTTTATCACCGATGGCAGTAACCACCGGGTCCAGAAGTTTACGTTGGACGGGGACTACATCGGCCAGTTCGGAAGTTTCGGCAGCGGGCCGGGACAATTCAACCTGCCGTGGGGAATCTCCATCGGACCCGATGGGTTGGTATATATAGCCGACTGGCGGAACGACCGGGTCCAGATTTTAACCCAAGACGGTGAGTGGCAGGCGTCCTTTGGGCAGTCTGGCGACGGGATAGGCCAGTTCAACCGGCCCAACAGCGTTTGTGTCGACGCCGACGGCGACATTTACGTGGCGGACTGGGTGAACAACCGGGTCCAAGTGCTAAACCCGGAGGGCCGCTTCGTTGCCCAGATGTTTGGCGATCACACTCTATCCCAGTGGGGCCGTGACAAATTGGTGTCCAACCCGGACATGGTCCACCAAAGGGCCCTAGCGATTGCCAACGACAGCCGCGGCTTTGAGAAAGCCTTCGCGCAACCTTGCGCAGTGAAAATCGACAGTCACGGCCGTTTGGTAGTCTTGGAGAGTTTCCCGGGCCGTCTCCAAGTATATGCTAAGGTCAAGGACCCGGTCTTGGTTTAGATACCGCCGGTCCGAGCCGCCACCGTCATTTCTACGGTGAACTAAAATCCCGCCGGAGTGCGCCCTTTGAGCGTGTCCTCTCCGGCGGGATTACTTCTTTGCGGAAACGGGTTCCCAACAGGTCCGTTGCGGCTTTGATACGGACTTCAATCGGAAGGGGTCTCGGCAGGGGCCTGCTCGCTGCGGTCGGGGGGCCCCGCAGGCATTCCCCCATCAATCCAAGACACTATCTCGTCAATCTCTGATTCGGAGAGGAAGGGGCCGCGCAGGGGCATACGCCCCCAAGTACCCACGCTTCGGGCCAAGGAGCGGACAAACTGGGTCTGCCGCCCTGGGATCCCCGGCTCAATGGCCCTGACTCCGGATAACACGTCGTTTGCCAACTGCTCCGGGGAGTCCCAATAGTAGCGATGAATTCCGGGCAGCGGCCTCCGGCCCCGCCGCTCTTCCCACCGTTGCATCAGGCCGTCCAGTATCTCTTTAACGCGCGGCCAATACACCACCCCGTTTTCTTTATCTTGCTCAGGCGCCGGGTTTTTTTCAGACAACGGCTCACTCATTGTCCAAGCTCGCTTGGGGGGGAATTTGGGAGACCAAGTCGGTTGGCCTTGCCCACGGGCCACTGGCACGGTTGCTTCGGGCCTACCGGGGATGCTCGCTAACTGTTTCTCTTTTCAGCAATTCCATGGCGTGGGGCAGCACCGGGTTAACCACATCCAGACATTCCTTGACGCCCCGGGGGCTTCCCGGCAAGGTGATGATAAGGCTCTTACCCCGGATTCCGGCCACCGAGCGGCTCAACATAGCCATCGGAGTGAACTGCAGGGTGTTGGCCCGCATCGCCTCCGCCAGTCCGGGCACCTCTTTGTCGAGAATCGAAAGGCAGGCTTCAGGAGTAACGTCCCGGTGGCCCAGCCCAGTGCCCCCCGTCGATACAATCAGGTCAACATCGCCAGCATCGGCCCAAGCCGCCAACCGGGCAGCGATTACCTCTTTGTCGTCGGCTACGATCTCGTATCTGACAACCTGGTAACCTTGGCCCTCCAGAATTTCTCTGATGGCCTGACCGCTGGTGTCTTCCCGTTGCCCTTGGGCGCCCGAGGTGCTGATGGTCAAGATACCCAATCCAAACATGGCTCCCTCCGAGAACATAATACCATACGCCTATCGTGGCTGAAACGATTGCGGGGAACGGCACATTGACAAGAAAAAGGCCGAACTTTATATTCACTAGGCTACCGGGCCGGGCGGGCCCGGCTGACCAATAGGAGGACTCGGTGACTAACCCATCCAACTGCGTATTCTGTGAAATAGTCGCCGACCACTCGCCGGCCAGGGTCCGCTACTTGGACGATGACATCATCGTCATCGTGAACCGGTTGACCTGGGTGCCGCTGATGTTGCTGGTAATGCCCAAGAAGCACCTGGCCCAGAGTGAGATGTGGAGTGATGGGTTGATGCCCCGGTTGGGCAAAGTCGCGGTAGACATGGGCTGGTGGCTGGCGCCCAACGGGTTTCGGATACTTTCCAACTTTGGCCGCGACGGGTTGCAGAGCCAGAGCCACGGCCACATCCACGTCATCGGCGGCGTCCACCTCGGCGAATACGCCTAGACAGGTCCTTGGCGCCCCATGCAATAATCGGTCCGGAAGCGGGCGCGCCATCTCGCCGAGTCCGGATGGCGTTTGGGCCGCATGAAAGTAAACAGTTTAGAGAAGGAAGATTATGGCCGAGACAGTGCTTTACGAGAAGCAAGACAACGTGGTGATTATGACCCTGAACCGGCCCGACGCCTTGAATTCAATCAACCGGCAACTCCGGCGCGACCTAGCAGAGGCTATTACCCGGTTCGACGACGATGCTGATGCCTACGTGGGCATTATCACCGGCGCGGGCCGGGCCTTCTGCGCTGGCCGCGACTTGAAAGAGCGGGCCGCCGACAACGCCGAAGGCGTGCAGGCACGAGCTTACCACAGCATGTCGCCGGACCGTCCTTTCATGTGGCCTCAAACCTGGAAGCCCTTGATCGCCGCGATCAACGGCTTCGCCTTGGCCGGGGGCTGGTCCATCGCCCAAATGTGTGACCTTCGCATAGCCGCCGAGGACGCCAAGCTGGGCATCACCGAAACCAAATGGAGCCTCTTGCCTCCCTTTGGCACCATTCTCCCCAAGTCGGTGCCGCTGTCGGCAGTGTTGGAGTTGGTGTTCACCGCTCAACCCATCACCGCGCAGCGGGCTTACGACATAGGTTTCCTGAACAAGGTGGTCTCCGCCGAGGAGCTAATGCCCGAGGCCCTGGGCTTGGCCAACCAGATAGCGGAAAACGCCCCGCTGGCGGTGCAATACTTCAAAGAGCTCGCCTACCGGGGCCAGAACATGTCGGTGCAAGACATTTCGTCTCTTACCTACCACATGTACGACCAGTTGCTGACCACCGAGGACTCCAAGGAGGGGCCCAAGGCTTTCGCCGAGAAACGCAAGCCCCAGTGGCAGGGACGGTAACCCAAGACCGATTTGCTTGCTTAGGAGGAACTTGAATTGGAGCCAATAATACGCAACGTGAAGGACGTATTTTCGCCGGAGGGCTCTCCGGGACGGCTTATCACCCTAGAGGACAATCCGCCCACCTGCACCATGACCTATTCGGAAATTCAACCCGGCCAGACCAGTTCTCACCACATCCATCCCTGGGAGCACGAGATCTATATCATCGAAGGGTCCGGCACGCTGGTCTGCGACGGCAACAACTACCCGGTCAAGGCGGGCGACGCCGTCTTCATCCCGGGCGAGGTGGACCACTACACCCGGAACGACGGTGCCCAGGACAACATCAAGCGCATCGAGATCAATCCGTTGATGGCCACCCAGCAGGGAGGGGCCAGGACCAACGGCGGTACCGGCTCCGGCAAGCCGCCAATGATCCGCAACCACCAGGACCTGAATTCCGAAACAGGCAGCCGCATTATCGGCTCCGCGGACGGCGCGCCCAACTATCTGATGCTCTACAACGGCGCTATGGCCCCCGGCAGCGTGAGCCATACTGCAGAGGGAGGGCACGTCCATCCCTGGGAGCACGTGGTCTACATCCTGGAGGGCAGCGCCGTAATCGCCTGCGAGGGCACGGAGTACCCGGTAACCGCCGGAGACGCCGTGCTGGTGCCGCCCAACACCTTCCACCAGTGGCGCAACACCAGCGATGCCCCGATGCTTCGCGTGACCTTCAACCCGCTGGCTTCGGAGCACGCGGAGGGGTAGGGCTGATCTCAGAAGGGATGTGTCCGCTAGCCGGATGACTACCATATTGCCGGACGCCTACGACTACGTGGCTCTGAGCCAACATCTCATTCGGCAGACGGACGCCGAACTGGAAAAGGGCGACCACTACCAGGCAGCAGAAAAAGGTTGGGGCGCGGTTGCCCACGCCATAAAGGCCGTCGCCGAACAGAGGGGTTGGAACCACGACAACCATTTTCTGTTGCACGAAGCAGCTTTTCAGCTTTCCGCAGAGTTCGACCGTGCCGACCTGATGGATATGTATGATTCCGCGGAAAGGTTGCACCAGAATTTCTACGGATGCTACATGAGGCGGGATGAGGTAGAACGCCGAATCAACCGGGCCAAGACCTTTTCGGAACAACTGGAAGTGATAAGGAACAGCCCGCCAAGACCTTTCATACCCCAAAACCACGACCAGCGGAGACGGTTGGACAGACTTACCCGGCAACCTTAGCAACCTGTGCCAAAATGACTACTGAATTGCCCGACCCACACGACTACGCGGCGTTGAGCCGGCACTTTATCCGGCAGGCGGATGCCGAACTGAAAAAAGGCGACCATCTTCAGGCGGCTGAAAAGGGGTGGGGAGCCGTGGCCCACGCTCTCAAAGCCAGCGCCGAGCAGCGGAGTTGGAATCATAGCAACCATTTCCTGTTGCACGAAGTGGCAATGCAGCTTTTTACCAAATTTGACCGTACCGGACTGAGGCCCCTTTACTATACCGCTGATAGGATGCATCAGAATTTTTACGAGAACATCATGGCCCGGGATGAGGTGGAGACTAACATTAGCTTCGTTAAGGAATTGCTGACAGAATTGGAGGTGATAAGGAACAGCTCGACAATACCTTTCGTCCCTCAAAACCACGATCAGCGGAGACGGTTGGACAGGCTTACACGAAGACCCTAGATTTCAAGAGGATTATCGCCGGCCACATGACTAATGAATTGCCCGGCCCCCAAGACTACGTAGAATTAAGCGAACACCTGATTCGGCAAGCGGATGCCGAACTGGAAAAAGGCGACCACCTTCAGGCTGGCGAAAAAGGTTGGGGGGCCGTCGCCCACGCCCTCAAAGCTGTTGCCGAGCAGAGGGGTTGGAATCATAACAACCATTTCCTGTTGCAGGAAGTGGCGATGCAGCTTTTCACCGAGTTCGACAGCCCACGGCTTGCCTTTCTGTACGATGCTGCCGACCGGATGCATCAAAACTTCTATGAGAACATTATGTCCCGCGATGACGTCGAGTTTCGTATCAGCGGCGTCAAAGAGTTGCTGGCAGAGCTAAAGACGTTCCGCGATAGTCCGCCAAGACCTTTCGTCCCTCAAAACCACGACCAGCGGAGACGGTTGGACAGACTTGCCCGGCAACCTTAGACCTGGGAAATTCAGGAGACCGGGAGGGGCTCGAGCTTCACCGTCCTGACAGTCTTGGCGGACTCGATCATTGCGACGGTTACCTGCACTACCTTCAACCCGTCAACACCCGAGACAAAGGGGGTCTTCACCGCAGGCTAAACTTGGTACTCGGGGCGGCGCAGAAGCTGCCGGGCGATTACCAGCCGCATGATCTCGTTAGTGCCCTCGCCGATAATCATCAGCGGGGCGTCCCGGTAGTAGCGTTCCACGGGCGAGTCCTTGATGTACCCGGCGCCGCCGTGGACGCGCATGGCCTCAAGGGCGACTTCCTGGCAGACCTCGCTGGCGAAGAGTTTGGCCATCCCCGACTCCAAGTCGACCCTTTCTCCCCGGTCTTTCTTGGCTGCCGCGTCATAGGTCAGCAGCCGGGCCGCTTGGATTTTGGTAGCCATGTCCGCCAGCTTCAACTGGATTGCTTGGTGTTGAGCAATCGGTACGCCAAAGGTCCGCCGCTGCTGCGAGTACCGGATAGCGGCTTCGAAGGCCGCTTGGGCCACACCAACCGCCCGGGCCGCCACGTTAATCCGGCCCGTTTCCAGGCCGCTCATAACCTCGCCGAACCCTTTCCCTTCTTCGCCGCCCACCAGATTTTCGGCTGGTATTCTAAAGTCCTCGAAAAACAGCTCGCAAGTATCCAGCCCGCGGTAACCCAGTTTGTCCAAGTCCCGGCCAACGCTGAAACCGTGGCCGCCCTTTTCGATTACAAAGCAGCTTATGCCCCGGTGCTTGGGCTCGGCCGACTTATCGGTGCGAGCCAGCAAGCAGAAAGCGTCGCCGTAGCGTCCGTTGGTGATGAACATCTTTGCGCCGTTGATGACGTATTCTTCGCCGTCCTTGTCGGCAGTGGTCCGCAGGTTGGCGACGTCAGTGCCGCCTTCCGGTTCGGTTAAGGCGAGGCCGCCGCGCTTTCTTCCCGAGGCTAGGTCGGGCAAGAAACGCTGCTTCTGTTCCTCGGTGCCGTAGTGGGTCAGGACGTAGGTCAATATGTGGTGGGTGCCGATGGCGCCGCTAAGGCTCATAAAGCCTTTGCTGATCTCCTCGAAGATCATGGCGAAGGTGGTGTAGTCCAGACCCAATCCCCCGTACTCCTCGGGCACGGTGATTCCGAATAGACCCAACTCCTTCATCTTGTCGATGAGGTCGTGGGGAGTTTCGTCCTCTTGGTCCAATCGGGCGGCTACCGGCTCCACATCGCGGCGGACAAAGTCCCGCACCAGGCTTACGATTTGGCTTCGAGCTTCTTCGGGTGTTGCGGTTGTCACTGGCGGCTCCTTCTATTGAAACAGTACCGTTTTAACAGCGTCGATTTAACTATACCGGCTTACTGATGCGTGAACAATTACCTAAACCAGCCTCCGTCTTTCCGGCCTTGAGCCGGAATCCAGAAATTCTGAGGACAAGAACCCTTCGACAAGCTCAGGACAGACGTAGCTGGTGGAGAGCGGTCCTGGATTCCGGCCTTCGCCGGAATTGCCGATGGCCTTTTGGAGGCCACGTAAGAGGATGAAAATGGCGGCCAGTCCCCAACCGTCGCTCCCGCGAAGGCGGGAGCCCAGGGACGTTCTCGGGCAGTCGCGGTCCTGGTGCCCGGAATTTCTGGATTCCCGCCTACGCGGGAATGACGAGGTGGGTATTTTCATGGTAATGATGGGGGAGTGGACAGTTTAGAAACTTATTCACGTATCAGTAAAAATAGCTATGGGTAGTCACTCCGTCCTGTCGTCCGCCACCGGCTGAACCCGGACGGCGCAGACTTTGTACTCAGGGATTTTGGAGTCGGGATCATAAGCCGAATTGGTCAAGAAATTCGCCGCCGACTCGGCCAGCTTGACAAAGGGTATAAATATTTCGCCCGACCGCATCCGCTCCGTAAGCACTGCCTTACCGGTCAACTCGCCGCGCCGGGATATAACCCGCACCCAGCGGCCGTCGTCGATGCCATATTTCTTTCCATCGGCGGGATTCATGGAAACCTGAAGCTCGGGCATTCGGGCCATCAACTCGGCTACTCTCCGGGTAATGGTGCCGCCATGCCAATGCTCGGCCACCCGGCCGGAGTTGAGGATCAAAGGAAAATGGCGGCTGGACGTTTCCGCCGCTACCGGACCCTGCTCAAAGGGCACAAACCGGGCCCGGGGTCCTCGGGGGAAAATGTCGGCGTGCAGCATGGGCGTGCCGGGATGGTTGGGAGACGGGCAGGGCCACTGGATGCCCCCTTCATGGTCCAAGCGCTGGTAGCTAATACCCCTGACGATGGGGGTGAGCCGGGCCATCTCCTGGAAGATCTCGCCGGGGTGGTTGTAAGTGAACTGGTCCTTGGTATCCAAGCCCAGCCTTCGGCTCAACCGGCGCCCCAAGTCGCAGATTATCTCCCAATCAGGCCGGCTCTCACCCCGGGGAGCGACCGCCCGGCGAACCCGCTGTACCCGGCGTTCGCTGTTGGTGAAGGTCCCGTCCTTTTCGGCAAAGCTGGTTGCAGGCAGCACCACATCGGCGATTTGGGCGGTTTCGTGCAGGAAAATGTCTTGCACCACCAAGAACTCCAACTTGCGAAAGCTCTCCTCGGCGCGGTGCAGGTCCGGCTCGCTGAGCAACGGGTTTTCCCCAGTGATGTACATGGCCTTGACCCCGTCGGGCCGGTTGATAGACTCCACCATCTCGGTTATTACCAGACCGTCGCCGCAGGTAGCGGGGCGAAACTCGCCGTCCTCTTTAATCAAGGGGGTGGTAAGGCGGTCCGGGTGATTGACGAAAGAGGTCCCGAAGCGGCCTTTGACGCACAGCATTCCCACGCTGGACAAGTTGTCCGGGCCGTCTTGGACCTCCACGATTTCGTCTTGACCGTTGACCATCATTTTGATGCCGCAGCCAACCCCGCAGTAGGGGCAGGTGGATGTGACGGAGCGCAGGGGCGGTTGGTCATCTTCCACCAAAGGCGGCTCCTTGACCCAGGGCAACCGCATTCTAATTAGATCGCTCCCGTCATTCCCGCGAAAGCGGGAATCTATTGCCTGAAATCGCCGGTGCGGTTCCCAATTGCGCTACATTGCGGTCTCTGGATTCCTGCTTTCGCGGGAGTGACGAATGTGTAATTTAGAATGCGGTTGCCCTGCTCCTTGACCTGGATGGCCCCGGTGGGACATACGGAAAGGCACTGTCCGCAAGTGGTACAAACGGACTCGACCAAGGGTTTGTCCATGAAGGCGCCAATGCGGCTGGAACGGCCCGCGCCTAAAAAGTCGATGGCCCCGATGAACTGGTGCCCGTCCTGGCAGGCTTGGGCGCACCTCCCACACAGGATGCAGGACTCCATGGCGATGTTGAATACCGGGTTGCTTTCGTCGGCAGCCTCCCGGCGGCGTGCCTCCCAGCGGGACGACCGGATGCCGTGGCGCCGGGCGGCGGTAGTCAACTGATCGAGATTCGATAACGCTGCCTCCGGTCTCTTCCCTGGCGAAGGGGCATGGCTAGCCCGGGCAGGGCGTTCTTTGATTCGTTCTCTGGAGACGGGTTGCCGGTCTCTTGCTCAGAGGAGGAACGCGGTGTCTGGGAGGCTGGCAGCATGGCCATGTCAACTCGATGACGCCCGCCCTTAAACGCCGCACCTCGTCGCTTTCGGTGCTCACCGCCATGCCGGGTTGGGCCGGCAGGGAGCAAGACGCCGGAAAGCCGCGGGTCCCTTCCACCTGAACCAGACAGGTGCGGCAGGCGCCGATAGCCTTCATGTCCGGGTCCTTGCATAGCTGGGAAATATAGGTCCCCGAAGCGTTTATGGCGCCGAGTACCGACGCGCCGTCGGAGACCTCCACTGGCTGGCCGTTGATCGTGAGGCTGATAGTCATGGGCTGGTCCTCAACTGACCAATTTCTCCAACTTCTCTCCGAAAAAGTGCAGAGCGCTATTGATGGGGTTGCCCGCCATTTGCCCCAAGCCGCACAGTGAAGCGGAGCTTACGATCTCCGTCAAGTAACGCAACTCCGCCAAGTCATCGGGCGGCGCCGACCGCCTGGCTGCAATGGCCCACTTGCACCGTTACCCGCACTTTCCCTGACGCGGCGGCTTCCCGGCATTGGACTGTGGCTTGGCGCAACTCCGAATAGGACGGCACCTTAGACCAACTCTGCCAAGAGCCGGACCACAGTCCGGTATCGGCGCGGCCTTGCCACCGGTGGTCTACCTCTACCGCCGGAGCCACCGCGCAGAGAAACCCGCAGGAGGTCTCTTCCAGACCTATTTTACCGTCGACCGTAGTTTCTCCCGGTTGAATACCCAAGCGCTGGGACAAGTAGTCCATAAGCTGCTGACCGCCGGCCACGCGGCAACTCAACCCGGTGCACACCCGGACCAAGTGCTTAGGCAGCGCATCTATCCGCAACTCGCTATAGCTGGTGGCCGCCCCGTAGACCTCGCTGGCCGGGACCCGGAGATGCCAGCTTACCGTTTGGAGGGCCCACTCGGGCAGATAGCCCAACTCATGCTGTAAAAAGTGCAGCGCCGGGAGCAGGTAGGTACGTCCCCGGGGGAACCGCTGCCTCAACAGAGGCCGGAGTTCTTCGCGTTCCATTTCACGTCGTGGCCTATCGAGCCAGGCTAGGGACCATTTCGGGCAAGCCCAACTCGACCAGTTTGGCCTCGGGAATCGTCCCGTCCCCGTCCCAGCCCCGGGCCTGATAGTAATCGGCGATCATTCGGTCCAACTCGTCACGAGTGAGTCCGGTCCCGGCGGCGACGCCGGTGGGCAGGGTTTCCTCAAGGACTCGGGGCGGCATGGTGTCGTCGGACCTTCTCCAGCCTTCCCGGATGTTGAAAAGTTTCTTGAGGTTGTTGATCCTTTCCCCCGCTCGGGCCAAGTCCTCCGCAGAGGTATCCCACCCGGTTACCATGGTGTAGACCCAGGACGATTCTCTATAGAAGTCATCAAAGGCTTTACGAAGGAACTTGCACCAAATGAGGGAATCGAGGACCGTTGCAAAGTCCTCGGTCTCGGCAGCAATCGAGCCCCGCCGGTCATCTACCGTCAACCGGTCTACCCGGCTGGAAAAATCGGCCTCGTAGGCCGATGAGCGGTTATGGCAAGCGCCCCGGGGGCTGACCGCCAAGCCCAGCGCCATGGTCTTCAGACTGCGGGGCTCATAGCCGGGTATCTCCAGACCCTTGACGTGCATGGCCCAATGCTCGGAGCTTCCCCCGACTATCTCGGCGGCGCGGCGGGTCCCTTCAGCCAGAAGGTCGCCCAACCCTCCCCTGCGACCGGTCAAGTCTAAGGCGGCGAGCACCCCGTCGCCATCGCCGAAGCTAAGATTGATGCCACCGCATTTCTCTTTGGTCAGCAGACCGCGTTCAAAACACTCCATTGCCCAAGCGATGGTCACTCCGGCGCTAATGGTGTCCAACCCGAGGTGGTCACACCGGGCGGCGGCCCGGATCACCGTATTGGGGTCGTTGACCCCGCACAGAGGGCCCAGAGCAAACAGGCTTTGGTACTCCAAGCGGCTTCGTTGCTTCTCACCCTTGTCCTTGGCAACCAGGACCTTCTCGCAACCGATGGTGCAACCGGCGCAGTGGGCATTCTTTTCCAGATGATCTTGGTGCAAACGTTCCCCGGCAACTTCCTCCGCCCCGTCAAAAGTAGACTGCTGAAAGTTATGCGTGGGCAGGGTGGCCAAGCGATTGAAGACCGACGCGTTGGCCATGGTGCCGAGGGCCCGGTACTTCTCGGTGGCTTGTCCCAAACTGCGCCGGGCCAAGTCGATACCGTACTCATGAATGCTGCCGGGGCCGCGCACCTCCACCGTGTCCGCGCCGCGAAGGGCCAAGGCTTTCAGGTTCTTGGAGCCCATCACGGCTCCGCTGCCGCAGCGGCCGGCGTGGCGGCCTCCGTCGTTGGCAATGGTGGCGTAGCGCACCAACCGTTCCCCCGCGGGACCGATGGAAGCCACCCGCACCCGCCAGTCCCCGAGATAGTCCTTTACCGCGCCCTCGGTTTCCGTCGTGCCCAGACCCATGAACTCGGTAGCGTTCAAGTACCGGGGCTGGCCGGAATCGATGTGCAATAGCAGCGGGGTGTCGGACTTTCCCGTGATTACCAGAGCGTCACCGCAGCTTTTTTTCAACTCGTTGGCCAGATAGCTGGAAGACAGGGAGTCGCCGATGAACCCGGTAAGGGGAGATTTGGTGACGACCGCGAACTTGCTGGAGGTGGTCAGCCGGGTGCCGATGAGGGGGCTACCGGCAAAGATTAGCGGGTTGTCCGGCCCCCACGGATCGGCTCCGGGCGGGCAATACTTGTACAACAGGTAAGCGCCAAGGCCGATACCGCCGATGAAGCCGCGCAGCACCGCCTCGGAACCTCGTCCCAGCGATGGGTCCGCTGGCTGAGGTCTCCGACCAAGACCCGCCCATGGTAACCGAACATGCCGCTTAGCCCCCCGCTTGGCTGGAAAGAAGCAATAATGAATCTCCGGGCCCGAGGTTGAGCCGATTGTCAGCCACGAACTCTTTGCCGTCGACGTTGAACACGAACCCATCTTGGAGACCGGTCAAGTCTTTAAGAATAGCTTGGCCGACCAGTTACGGACAGGCGGCCGCCAAGGCTTGCACTATCGTAGGTTGGTCACAGCCTTCGCCCAGCATCAGCTCGATCTCGTTCCTCCCGGCCCGAATACGAGAGGTGCCAAAAAGCTCCACCCGTACCGGAAAAAGGGTTTTTACTTTCCGGTTTTTACTTCCCATGAACTCACCGGGGGCTCACCGGCAGCCTCACCTCCCTTGCTCGGCCCAAGCCAGGACCTTTTCCAAGTCGTCAGGAGTGTTGACGTTGAAGAAGCTGAGGAAGTCCGGGTCCAGTGAGGCTATCTCGTCTTCGGAAACGTAAGACACGTTAATCTGGTCGTAGAAGCCGGAAATTTTTAGCTGTCCGGATAGTAGCGATTGCTCCATGTGAGGCAAACAGGCTTTGGAATACACCGCGTGGGTTGGTTCGGGGCGTCCTTGAAGCACCGGCACCACCGCATCGACGCCCTCGCGGAGTTGCAACATGCGGCGCAGCAGTCCAGGTTAAGGAAGGGCATATCGCAGGCCACTACGATGCCCCACTGGTGCTTGGCGGCGGACAAACCGGAGTAGATGCCGCCGAGGGACCCGCCTCCCGGGTGGAGGTCCAACACAACTCGATGGGGTCCTGACACGGGCAAGGAATCGCCCTGTTCCGGTTCGGCCACCACCAATGAAAGGTCATCGGTTACTTGGGAGAGATGGTCTGCCACTCTCTGGACCAAGGGTTGGCCGCCGATGGATTCCAGCGCTTTATTCCGCCCCGGACGCCGACTTCGGCCGCCAGCCAGGATAATCCCAGTAACATCACCCCTTACCCGTAGCCCGCCCATCACCGTAATCCTCGCCTTTACCGGTTAGCTTGGAGTATAACACAGGCCCCATTAGAGATAATGGCGTTCATGCCAGATGCAGGACCCGGACTCCTCTCAGCAGCCGGTCGATCAACGGTCCGATTGGCGCCATTGCCAGGGTAACCAAGCAAGCGACCGCCACGCCGATTAACCCGCCGGCGACTACGTCGCTGGGATAGAATAGGCCATTGTATAGCCGCGTGAAACTCCAGAGGCCCGCTAGGAAGAACGGGACCGCCGCCGCCCGCCGGTTACCGAGCCAAAGGGCGGCGGCGAAAGCAAAGGACAATGCCGCCGGGTTGGCCGGAAAGGAAGAATCGGTGGGAGGGTACAGCAGGTTGGAAAGCTCGTAATCTACCAAAGGGCGGTCCCGGAAAATAAATAGGTTCAGCACCAAGACCGCCAGGTTGGCAAAGCCCAGGGAAATGGCCGATGCCAGCACGGCCTTTTGATTTTTGCTACGGATTAACGTGTCGGACCCTCGAAACCATAGCCCTACGCCCCAAAAGCACATCAACAAGGGGAGAAAGTAGTCGCTAACCAACAGGTAGGTGATCTGGTCCAATAACGTGGACTGGCCCACTCCTTGGTTAAGCCAGGCAACGAGTCCCGCCTCTAGCTCCACTAACGCATCCATCAGGAATGGCTGCCCCGTTCCGGGAAAACCGGGGATGTGCCAGGTATCCACCCCTTCCAGCGCCGGTAGGCCAAATACAGCGCTCGCAGGTAGGTGCTCTCCCGGAGTGCGTCCAGCCCGGCTGGCAACTGGGTGCGCCCAGCGCCGAGGGGCCAGTTTCTTAGAGAAGTGAGGACCAACGTAGCGGCGAGGGCAGTCCCCAGACCGGCGAAAAAGTAAGCGAACTGCTCGTTGCCGTTTAGCCCCAAGGCAGTATCGGGTACGTTTCGCGGTCCGGACAAGTAAAACCAAGTAAAGGCGGCGGTTACCAATGATAGTCCGAGCAGAAAGGAACCAAGGCGGCTCTTGAAGAACTGCACGCCCTTGAGGTTGTTGTAGGCCGCGATGGTCTGGAACACACCGCAGGACGACAGCAATACCAGCAGAAAGTAGTCAACTAGAAAGGAACCGGTCAAGGTAGCGGCTAGCCTTGTGGTAATGCTCGCTCGTCGGGTTGCTCCGGTTCCGGAGAGTCGCCGACCGTATGGCCTCTAACCGTGAAATAGTGGGTCAGCCCCACCAGTACCGGGACTGCTACCGAGTAGATGACTTTAGGGTAGTCGTAGCCCACCGGCCAAGACAATATCGGCACCGCGATCAAGAAGAAGCCGAGGGCAAGGGTAGACTTTCGAGTCAGGAACAAAATCAGCAAAGTAACCGCCGCCACAGGCACCGTCAGCAATGGCAGCATCGCCATCAGGACGCCAACGGAGGCGGCTGCGCCCCGGCCGCCGCGCAGGCCCAAATGCACCGGCCAGTTGTGCCCCGCCAGCACAACTACGCCGGCAACCATTTCCAACGCTGTGGAGTCGGCAACGCCGCGGGCTAAAAGGACGGCCGCTGCACCCTTGGCTACATCGACGATGCCGACCACCACCCCGGCCCATTGGCTGACGTTACGAAATACGTTGGCGGCCCCGGAATTCCGGTCGCCGAGCTTGCGAATGTCCTGGCCGGTGAGGAGTCGAGTTGCCAGGTAGGCAGGAGATATACTGCCAATCAGGTAGGAAGAAACTACGATGCAAAACCAGGTTAGGCCATCTAACGACACGTAGGAATCGCTCCCAGAAGGAGTTCTCTACCTTCCTTCGACGTCCTTTCCGGTGTACTCAGGGCACCTATGTTCTCAAGGTGCCGGTGTTCTCGGAGCAGGGTGTTCTTGGGGGTACCGTTCTTCTTCGGGTACCGGAGGTTAAGCAGTAACTAGACGAGGCACTGCCGCAGTGCACCAATGGAGGTACTTGGGGTTACGGCCAAATACAATGTCGAAGTACATCTTTTGCAGGGCAGTAGAGACCGGACCAGGTTCTCCCCCGGCGATGGGACGGCTATCCAACTCAACTACCGGGGTCAAATGGGCGGCGGTGCCGGTAAGAAATATCTCTTCCGACAGGTATAGCTCGCTGCGGTCGATGCTTCTTTCCACCACTTCCAGACCCAACTCACTCTGGGCTAGCTGGATGATGGTCGCGCGGGTAAACCCCGGCAACGCATTGTCTTCTAGGACCGGAGTAACCAACCGGCCTCGGGAAACCATAAATAGATTTTCGCCGGAGCCTTCGCAGACCTGACCTTTTTGGTTCAGGATTATGGCCTCGTCGAATCCTGCCAAGGTGGCCTCGGTCTTGGCCAAAATGCTGTTGACGTAGCTGCCGCTGCTCTTGATGTGGGTGGGAATCATCGTGTCTTCGGGCCGCCGCCACGAAGAGGTGCAGCACCGCAGCACGTCTGAGCCCAGGTAGTTGCCGAAGGGCACGGTAATCAGCGTAAAGTCGCTGGCCAAATCTTGGAGCTTCAGGTTCGCCACCAACTCGGCGCTCTTGTATGCCAGCGGACGGATGTAGATGTCCTGCCGGTGGCCGTTGCGCTCCACCAAGTCCACGGTGATGGCCGTCAGCTCATCAACCGTGTACGGGATGTCCAGCATAAGGATCTTGCACCCTCGCAACAGCCGTTCGTAGTGCTCCCGCAGGCGGAAAATGTACACTACGCCCTTTTCTTCATTCCAGTTGCCCCGGATGCCCTCGAACACTCCGGTGGCGTAGTGCAGCGCGTGGGTCATAACACTGACCCGGGCCTCGCTCAACGGGACAATCTTGCCCTTGAAGAAGGCTTGAAGCTCGTTTTTACCGTCGTAATCTGAGTAGAGGGTAGTCAATATATCGCCCCTTTCCCTTAAAACAGGGCTAAATTATAATCGGACATCATAGATAGCACAAGAGACGCCGCTGCTAGCACTCATCGCCGAGTCTAACTCCTATGGGCTTGCTTTCTCTCAAGACACTGGCTGCATTTACTCTGGGCGCGCTCGCCGCGGCCTTGGTTTTAGGCGCGATGGTGTTGTTCCTTCAGGGCGATGACAATGCGCCGATCCAGGTCATGCTGCCTACTCCCGAGGCTAACGATAACGCCGCCAGCGAGACGCCGCCGGACGGGGAACCCGAGACCCTCCAAGTCTACGTCAGCGGGGCGGTGCGTAACCCAGGGGTGTATTCCCTGCGCCCCACCGACCGCCTGCAACAAGCAGTGGAGGCTGCCGGAGGCGCTTCCACTGAGGCCCAGCTTGAAGCCATCAATCTGGCGGTCCGCGTTCAGGATGAGGGCCATTACCACATACCCCGCTTGGGAGAGGCGCCTACGCCCCAATTTGTTCACGGTACCCCATCGCTCCGGGGTCCGGAACCGGGTACCGGCCCCCGGAGTGCCGCAGCCACCGGTGCGGAGCATTGTGGGGGCTTGACCGATCTCAACTCGGCCTCTACCCACGAACTTGAACAACTGCCCGGAATTGGCCCGATCCGCGCCAGCGGTATTGCCAGCTACCGGGAGGCACACGGACCCTTCCAGTCAATCGACGAAGTATTAAACGTCACGGGCATTGGTCCGGTTACCTTAGAGGGCATCCGAGACCTGATTTCGGTTTGCTGAGGGCACCGCCAAGGTCACCTTTGTCGATGACAGGGTCTTTTCATTCATCGTCTCTCCCGCGAAAGCGGGAGTCCAGAGATGTTACCAGCCAGTGGCAGTCCTTGTGCCTGGAACTTCTGGATTCCCGCCTGCGCGGGAATGACGGGTTAGGTATTTTCATGTTAATTACAGAAAGGGGGCTCAGAATGAGAATGAAAAGGCCCTGTGTCGATGAGGCTGCTACGAGTCGATAGCCACAGATGAAACTGGCGCTCCTGTCTGCTGGCTGGTTGGCCGGCGTCTTCATCGGCCAAAAGTTCGACCCTCCTGTGCTGCCGTTAATATTGTTGCTGCTGGCGGCGTTGGCCGTTGGAGCAATATTCCGGCTGTACCGGGCATCCCTTTGGCCAACAGTGCTGGCCGCGGTGCTGCTGCTGGCGCTGGTTCGAGTCAGCGTGGGCGCTGGACCGGTGGTCCCGGTATTGCCAGTATCCCCGGTGTCGGTAGCTCCGGGGTCAATGGAGTCGAGGGCTCCGGTAACTCTACAGGGTCGGATTGTCGACGACCCGGAGCTAAAGCCCCAGCGCATCAAGCTGGTTATCGCGGTCGACGCGGTGAATAGCCGGGGCGGCCGGCAATTCGTCGATAAAAAAGTTCTGGTCTACGCCGACCCGTCCGGCTCACTACCCTCCTCCCGCCAGCCGCCTTATTACCGGTATGGCGATACCGTGCTGCTGGAGGGAAGGACAGAGCTTCCCGAAAAACTGGCCGAGTTCGACTATCCGGCCTATCTGGCCAACCAAGGCATCACCGGTGTGGTGTTTGCCCGAGAGGTCTCGCTACTCGACCGAGGGAACGAATCCGGCCGCGGCTGGCGCGGTCATGTTTTCGCCCTGCGGCAGAAGTTGTCGGCCGCCCTTGAGGACGCTTTGCTGGTCCCCCAATCGGCAGTGGCCCAAGCCTTGCTGTTAGGGAAGAGGGACCGGGTCGAAGACCACTTGGAAGAGGAATTCCGAAGTACCGGGACTTCGCACCTCCTAGCCATCTCCGGCCTGCATGTGGGAACCCTGATGGTATTTGCTCTAGCTGCCGCTGGCGGTATCTTAGGCCGGCGCTGGGGAGTCTACCTGGTGATTCCATTGGTCCTAGTCTGGTGTTACGCCCTGCTTTGCGGACTGCCACCCTCGGTGGTGCGGGCGGCCATCATGGGCACCGTGTATTTGGCTGCACTGGGGTTGGGCCGTCCCCGCAGCGTATTACCGGCCCTTGCCTTGAGCGCGGCGGCGATGACGGCCTATAACCCTCAGGTGCTTTACCAAGTCTCTTTCCAGCTCAGCTTTGCTGCCATGTCCGGAATCGCCCTGGCGCTGCCACTACAGAACGCCGTCGTGGCTAACGTGGTCAACCGGGTCCCCGCGGGTTCTTGGTGGCGCAATCCTTGGTCTATGGGGTTGCTGAGGTGGGTAACGGCGGCGGCGGTAATTTCCTTGGCGGCCACGCTGGCCACCTGGCCTTTAGTCGCATTCAACTTTGACCGGGTGCCGCTGCTAGGAATTCTTTTCACCATGTTAGCCTTGCCGGCATTGCCATTGATTCTCGTCGGAGCTTTGGCCACCGCAGTTTTGGGGCTAATTCATCCGGCCTTGGGCCAGTTAGCCGGTTGGGTAGCCTGGGGACCCCTCACCTACCTGGTGGAGTTGGTCGAATGGGCGCCCGGAATCACCGTGCCCGGAGCCTGGTTGGGCCCCAAGCTGATTTGGGCATGGTATTTGGCGTTGGCTTTCTTAATGCTGTTCGTCCCTGGGATGGGCCATCGGGTCCGGCACGGTTCATTTTTAGGCAAGCTATTTCGGCCGAGGGCGGTGGTGATACAAGGAGTGCCGCAGGCTGGCGGCACACCCCTGGCGGTTATCACGATGTTGATTGTGCTCGCCGTCCCCGGTGTCTTTATTTGGACGCAGATACTCAGCGGCCCTGACGGCCGCTTGCACCTATACTTCTTTGACGTGGGGCAAGGCGATAGCGCCCTTATCGTCACGCCTGCTGAAAAGCAAATCTTGGTGGATGGGGGACCGGCATGGGAGAGCGCCACTACCGCTCTAACCGGACCTCTCCCTGCCGGAGACCGTAGTCTGGACTTGGTGGTGTTGACGCATCTGGACGCGGACCACAGCCGCGGACTGCTCAAGGTGTTGGAACGGTACCAAGTAGCCTCGGTGCTGGTGGGGCTGGAAGACCCGGACCGCGCCATGTATCCTCAGTGGCAGGCCAGCGTGGAGCGCAGCGCCACACCAAGAATCTTGGTAACTGATGGGTATCGGGTCCTTTTGGAACCTGAAGTCGTCTTGGAAGTGCTGAACCCGCCCTTCGACTTCGCTCAGGGTGAGCGGAGCAGGGCGGAGCCGAACCCTGGGAGCCGGGTGTCCGATCAGAACAACGGCAGTGTAGTGCTCCGGTTGGTCCATGGTGAAGTCAGCTTCTTGCTGGCGGCCGATATTGAGATGCCGACCGAAGCCCGGTTGGCTATAGAACCCTCCTTGGTGCGGAGTTCGGCCCTGAAGGTGGCCCACCACGGAAGCCGGACTTCGACTATTTCCTCATTCTTGGACGCGGTAGACCCGGCTGTCGCCGTGGTGTCAGTGGGCGCCGACAACCGGTTCGGACACCCCGCGACGGAGGTGATGGACCGCTTGGGGCAGGGAGTAGGCTTCGATGCCGTCTACCGCACGGACCGGGATGGCACCATAGAGCTAATCAGCGATGGAAAGTCGTTATGGGTCAAGACGGAAAGGTGAATCGAGTTAACCGGGCGCATCTATGCAGTGGCTAGTGGTTAGTCACTATCCAGTAACTGTTCAGACTTGATACGTCATTCCGGCCTTGAGCCGGAATCCATAAGCGTTTGCAACCAGCAACGGTCCTTTTCCTTGGCATTTCTGGGGCATTTCTGGATTCCCGCCTGCGCGGGAATGACGGTTGGGCAGCAAAGTCTCGTGGTGAGATTAGCATTGGCATTGCGGGTGTGGCTCTCAGTCAATTCTCCTCATCAAGTCTGAACAGTTACACTATCCCAGGGTCTTTTCATTGTCACCCCGAACGCAGTGAGGGGTTTAAAAATCCCTCTGGAAAGGCGAAGTTGGCCCCAGAAGAATTTTAGATTCCTCGCGCTGCTCGGAATGACAGAAAGGGGGCTCAGAATGAGAATGAAAAGGCCCTTTACACTATTCACTGGCCACGGACCACTGGTCACGGACACGCTGGCAGTTTATGATGCTGGGTCACGAGGGCAAATTGCCAACAAGGGAGTAGCCGGTTTTGGTAAGAGCCGACGGGCGGAAATGGGACCAAATTAGGCCCACCACCATCACCCCCGGATTCCAAAGGCACGCCGAGGGTTCGGCCTTAATCGAAATGGGGGTCACCAAAGTCCTGTGCGCCGCATCGCTGGAAGAACGGGTGCCGCCATTCCTTCGCGGGCAGGGAAAAGGGTGGGTAACCGCTGAATACGACATGCTGCCGCGGTCGACCAGCACCCGCAGCTCTCGAGACCGGGACGCCGGCCGGGTCAGCGGACGTTCCCAGGAGATCCAGCGGTTGATCGGGCGGTCCCTGCGAGCGGCCACCGATCTGGAAGCCTTGGGCGAGCGCACGGTGCAAATTGACTGCGACGTGTTGGAGGCCGATGGCGGCACTCGCACTGCGGCGATTACCGGGGCCTACGTCGCCTTGTACCAAGCCTTGGACCTGCTGGTAAAGCGCCGGATATTACGCCGGCTGCCTCTTCGCAGCGCCGTCGCCGCCGTCAGCGTTGGTATCGCCGAAGAAGGGGTGTTATTGGACCTCTGCTACCAAGAAGACTTTCAGGCCCACGCCGACTTTAACGTGGTGCTCACCGACCGAGGTGAGGTGATCGAGTTGCAAGGCGCTGCCGAGGCCGCTCCTTTCCCAAGACAGCGGCTCGACCAAGTCATGGCGCTGGCGGCCAGAGGTGTTGAGCCCTTATTTCGAGCCCAGAGGGAGGCAATCCTTAACCTGTGAGCAACAGACCAACCAGTGGGGCCAGGTTAATGGTTTATTGCCGCGATTTACCAAGCAAGTCGCGGACCATTCTCGTCGCCGCCGTGATACTGCTTTTAGTTTCCGCTTGCCGCGAGATTGAAACCGGGGCCGCGTCTGCACCAACAACCACGGCGGAGCAGTCCGCTGCCGTGGCAGTGGCGGCCACCGCGGTCCCGCCACCAACCACTCCTTCGCCAACCAGCGCCGCCGAGACGGGGCCAATACCCTCGGCGCCCGCTAAGACGCCGACACCAACTACGCCCATGACCCAAACCCCGGCGGCCACGCCGACACCAACTCCAACCGCAACGCCGCCTCCTACTACAGTGCCGCCTACACCGGTCGCCGTGCTACAACTACCCAACGTGGCGGATATTGTGGAGCGGGTGCGTCCGGCGGTGGTCTCGATAGTGGCCGAATTCGAAAGGACCGGCTTCTTTGGCAGCGGATCAAGCTTCGGCAGCGGCACCGGGGTGATTTTTGATTCCGCCGGTCTGGTGCTGACCAGTAGTCACGTCGTCGCCGGGTCGGAAAGCATCGCGGTAACCTTGGACGACGGGGTGCAGGTACCGGCCGAGATTGTTGGGGCCGACCTGCTGTCTGACCTAGCCGTGCTGCGGATCGAAGGCGATGGGTATCAGGCGATGCCGCTAAAGCAAAACCCGGGGCTTAGGGTTGGCGATTGGGTCGTTGCCATCGGCAACGCCTTGGCCCTGCCTGGTGGGCCCACGGTGACCGTGGGAGTGGTATCGGCCTTGGGGCGGTCCATCGAGGCTACTCCGGGAATTACTCTTTACGACTTAATTCAGACCGATACGGTAATCAATCCGGGTAACAGCGGCGGGCCGTTGATCGGCATGGATGGGTCTCTAGTCGGCATCAACACGCTGGTACGCCGGGCTTCCGCGGCGGGCACTCGAGTGGAAGGCATCGGTTTTGCTATAAACACCGAGACCGCAGCCGAGGTAGCTCTGCAATTGGTGGAGTTGGGACGGGTACGGTGGGCCTGGATGGGAGTTATTCTTACCGACTTGGCGCCGGACGTCGCCGCCCAAGTGGGGCTTCCCATCCGGGAAGGGGTTATCATTCAGAACGTGGTGCGGGACGGCCCGGCGGACCAAGCCGGAATTCACCCCGGAGACATTGTGATGTCGGTCGATGGCCACAAAGTCGCTGCGGTGGCCGACCTTATCCGGTTGCTGCGTCAAGAGTTCAGCGCAGGCCAAGAGATTGACTTGGAACTATTCCGGGAAGACGGAGTGTCCACCTTCAAGATGACCCTTGGAGAACGCCCCGCAAGGTAATCATCCCATCAGCCTCAGGAGTTTACTGATGCGTGAACAATTACCTAAACCATTCCTCGTCTTTCCGGCCTTGAGCCGGAATCCAGAAATTCTGAGGACAAGAACGTAGCTGACGGAGAACGGTCCTAGATTCCGGCCTTCGCCGGAATGACGGGGGAGAGGACAATTTAGAAACTTATTCACGTATCAGTAAGCTGTCGGTGCACCGTCGCTGTCGAGCGTTACTACCGGCAGACCCAATTCCTGAAGCCCCGGTTCGATGGTCTCACGGTCACCCACCACCAAGACCGATAGCCGTTGGGGTTGGATGTGGTCCCCGGCGATCCGGTGGACCTCGGCCAGAGTGACCCCTTCCACTTTGGGTTTAACCGTTTGGAAGTAGTCGTTGGGCAGGTCGAACAGGACCAGTTGGAGCAGATGATTGATGATCTGCCCCGGACGCTCAAAGCTGGCCGGGTATCCTTGGAGGATGCCGGCCTTGGCGGCGTCTAACTCCTCCCTTTCTATTGGCCGCTCCGAATGCACATCGCGGAACTCTCGCAGCGTTTCCTCCACTGACTCTTTGGTTACTGCGGTCTGGACACTACCACCGGCGTAGAGCAAAGACAGCCCTTGGTGCCATTGAACGACCGAGTGATACCCGTAGCTATAGCCTTTGTCTTGGCGTAAGTTCTGATTCAACCTGGCGGAAAACTGCCCTCCAAAGGAGTAGTTCAGCAGCAAGAGCCCGAAATAGTCCGGGTGATGACGGGGTATGGTAGTCTGCAACGCTCGAATCACCGACTGGGCCGCGCCGGGGTGGTCGACCAGATAAATGGTGGAGAGGCCCTCTTTGCCATTTGTTACATCCCGCTGGGCTCGTTCAACCTTGGCGCCGCCTTGCCAGTCCCCAAGGGCCGATTGGGCTTTTTCTACCACTTGGGATAAAGTCACGTCGCCAGCTACGATAAGCGTGGCCCCGGCCGGGCCGTAGGCCCTTTCAAAGTGATTGACCACGTCGTCGCGGGTCAGCGAGGTCAGCGTTCCCTCAGACCCGTGAATCGGGTGGCCGTAGCCGGACTGCTGGTCAAACGCCAGTCCCGCTATGACGTGCTCGGCGATAAAGGTGGGGTCGTCCTTACCCCTTTGCAGGTCGGTCAATTGCTCCCGCCGGACCCGCTCCAACTCGTGTTGAGGAAAGGTCGGATTCTGTACCACATCGGCCACCAAGTCCAAGGCAGTAACCCAGTGCTTGGATAACGCTTCGGAGGCCAGAAGAGTAAATTCCCGCCGCACATCGGTAGACAGCCGGGCGCCGATGTATTCAAAGTCCAAAGCTATCTGTTGGCTGGAACGAGTGGTGGTGCCCTCAGACAGCATCTGAGAGGTGAAGCTGGCTAGGCCCGGGAGGTCGGCGGGGTCGGCGGACGCGCCCGCGTCCAGCATCAGACCAAGGGCCACGATGGGAAGTCCAGGGTGTTCTACCACGGCGATTGACAGGCCGTTGTCCAAGCGGTGACGCAACGGCGTGGGCGGGGTGAAAGCCGGCTCAGTGGTAGGTCCGGGCATAACCGACCGGTCCAGCGAGACCGCAGCAGTCGTTTCCAGCGACTTCTCGGGCAACACCCGCAGCCTCACTTGGCGGTGGTCCAATATCTCCTCGTCCACCCTCAAAATGTCTTCCCGTTGCACCGCCAAGTACCGCTCCAAGCTGGAGTTGATCAACTGGGGGTCACGAGCAAAGACATTAAAGTGGTTGAGCTGATCGGCCCGACCGCCAAAACCTCCGACCCGGGCCAACTGGCGATAGTGGCTGGCTTCGATCCGGTTTTTGACCCTGGCGATTTCATCGTCGGTGGGCGGTTCTTGCTGAATACGTGCCATCTCCCGGTCTAGGGCCTCTTCTACCTCGGCCAACTCATGGCCCGGAGCCGCCGTGATCTGAACAGTAAACTGCCCGGCGATCTCACCGGCATGGTACCGCAGCATGGCGCTCTGGGCGATCTGTTGTTCATAGACCAAGGAACGGTGCAGGCGGGAACTGAGACCGTCGGACAATATGGCTTGCAGCAACTCCAAGCCAGCGTCGTCTTCACCAAAATCGGGCGGCGTGGGCCAAGATACATACAAGCGGGGCAAAGACACCCGGTCCCGCATTTCCAGCTCTACCCTTCCCGACAAGGGGGAGTCGAGGCGGCCCTGCCGCGGCAGACTGGGGCCCGGAGGCAAATCGCCAAAGTACCGGTTGACCAACTCCAAAGCCTGGTCCCACTGGAAGTCTCCGGCGATGGCCAAGCTGGCGTTGGAGGGAGCATAGTAGCGGCGGAAAAAGTCCTTTACGTCATCCAAGCTGGCGGCGTCCAAGTCTTCTTGGGAACCGATGGTCATCCAGTGGTAGGGATGGGGCAAGGGAAACAAGGCTTCTTGGATGTGCCAATAGGCCATGCCGTAGGGACGGTTCTCGTAGGACTGCCGCCGTTCGTTCTTGACCACGTCCCGCTGGATGTCGAAACGCTGCTGGTCCAAAGCCTCCAGCAAGAACCCCATCCGGTCGGCTTCCAACCACAGGGCCAACTCCAGGTAGTTAGAAGGAACGTCCTCCCAATAGTTGGTCCGGTCCGGGGTTGTCGAACCGTTAAGGTTGGCCCCCGCTTTTTGAAGGGGGGCAAAAAAGCTGGTGTTGTGATGCTTGGAGCCCTCAAACATCACGTGCTCAAAGAGGTGGGCAAACCCGGTGCGCCCCATTTCCTCGTCTTTGGAACCGACATGGTACCAAACGTTAACCGCCGCCACCGGTATGGAGTGGTCCTGATGCAGAATCAGGTCCAATCCGTTGGGTAAAGTCACTTTCTCAAAGGACACAGCTTCCATTTGCTTGCTCACCTGTCCGGCTAGTGGCTAGTGGTCAGTGACTAGCGGCTAACCACTAGCCACTGGCTTTTTAACTGCGCTGTGAAATCGGCCGGTTTTCTTGATTAGCCTTGATCTCGTCAATATCCCAGATACGGGAGAACTTGTAAGCCCGGGGACAGTGCGGGAAGGATTCGGTTACCTCGACAAGCATTCCCTGAAGGTGCTTGGAGTTATCGTCGTACTCGTAAAGGTCCAACTCAATGTTCTGCCGGTCCAACTCTTGCTTGTTTACGATGGTCACCTTGCCGTTCACCCGGACGGTGTCGTTAACGCCGGGGATCATGAACAAGAGGCCGATGTGGGGGTTGGCGTCAACATTCTGGTAGGACTGAAACAGCTTGTTGCCAGCAACGTCGGGGAAGAGCAGGTGCCTGTCGTCTAAGACCCGGACAAATCCTGGTTTGCCGCCCTTGGGCGAGGCGTCGGCGTGACCCGAGGAATCGCTGGTGGCCATAACCGCGAAGGGAGAATGCTGAATGAACTCTTGGACATAGGAGGACATGGAGTCCTTTACCTTCGCCGCCGTGGTCTCTTTCGGAGCGCCGAACTCTTCGGTGAAGCGGTTTTCGGTAACTGTCTGGTTTACAGTAGCCATGGTGACTCCTGAGGGCATAAATTTTTCCTATTCTAACCATCGCCAGCGGAAACAGCAAGCAGAAACCGCTTACGTAACTGTTCAGACTTGAGGGGAATCGGTCCTTCGACTCCGCTGCGCTGCGCTCAGGATGAGCGGTTCTGTGTCAGTGAGCTCATCAACTCTGAACAGTTACCCGCTTACGCCACCGGGCCTTTTCATTCTCATTCTGAGCCTCCTTTCTGTCATTCCGAGCAGCGCGAGGAATCTAAACTTCTTGCTGGAACCAACTTCGCCTTTCCAGAAGGATTTTAGACCCCTCACGGCGTTCGGGGTGACGGCGTTCGGGGTGACAATGAAAAGGCCCTGACTCACGCCAAATCGGTCATCGCCTGGGCCAGGCAACGGCAATCGGGCAGCGAACGAATGCCCACCCTGAGGTAGTCGGGAAGGCCAAAGGAAGTGCAGTCCCGCACGAAAATGCCCAGCCGCATCAGCTTGGCCCGCCAAGCAGCGGCATCGCCGACTTGGACCAGCAGGAAATTAGCCGCGGACGGCGACACGTAGAATCCCAAATCGTTTAGCTGTTGCGTTAGGTAGGCTTTGGCTTCCGCCACCGCCAACCGCGCTCGTTCCAAATACCCGGTATCGGCAAGCGCCACCAGTCCCGCCGCTTGGGAGAGACCGTTAACACTCCAATCAGGCTGGAAAGCGGCCAATCTCTCCGTAACCTCTTCCTGCGCCAACGAGTAACCCAACCGCAGCGCCGTCAGCCCGTAGTCCTTGGTCATGGAACGGAGCAGCAACACGTTCGCCGACTCCAGCAGAGCCAACGAGTCCCAAACCCCGTCTACGAATGAGATGTAGGCTTCATCCAGGACCAGCAAGCTTCCAGCTTCCGAGGCAGACTGGAGCAGCAGCGCCACTTCTCGCTTTTCCAAGAAGACCCCGGTAGGATTGTTCGGATTGCAAACGAACACTAGGCTAGGCCTTTCTTCACGAATGCGCTGCGCCGCCAAGTCAAGGTCCCACCTAAAACCGGGGCGGGCCCGGCTGTCCCAGTCACCACTGTCCCGGTAACCACTGTCAAATGAGGAAACACCGGCGCCCGCCAAGCCGCAGGCGCCCGCATACTCCCCGTAGGTTGGAGTTAACAAGAACGCGGCGTTAGCCGTGCCCGACCGCGGCGGCGACAAGTAGGCCCGGGCAATCAGGTGGATGATCTCGGTCGACCCGTTGCCCACCAAGATGCGGCCAATGTCCAGCCAGCCTGGCGACAGGTGGGCGGCGAGGGCCTCCCGCAATAAGAGACACTGAGGGTCGGGATAAGCGCCCAAGTCCACGCCACGCATTGCCTCCCAAACCCCCTCCGGGGGGCCAATGGGGCTGACGCTGGCGCTGAAGTCCAGCACCGCTTGGGGGTCCAAGCCCATAGCCCTCAACTCGGCCGGCTTGAGCCCGCCGTGGGTGGGGCGGCCCACTCTAGCGGGAATCTCCGCTTTGCCCGGTACTTCTACCATGAATGCTAATCCACCACCAATGCGATCACTAGGGCAGCAGTAAGCAGGGCCTGTGCAAAGTCTCAAGTCGGACCAAGACAGCCTGCGAGGGCCGGTTTCAGTAGACCCCACCGTCGTCCCGGCGAAAGCCGGGACCCAGGAATGCTAAGACAACTGCACCGTTTTCCAGTAAGAAATCCTGGATTCCGGCCTCCGCCGGAAAGACGGCGTGTGGTTTTACGGACTTTGCACAGGCCCTGCATCAGTAAGTTAAGAGGGTGGGTGCAAAGTTCCCTCTCCCCGCAGGAGAGGGCTAGGGTGAGGGGCGACCCCAACAGTCCAGAAATGGCGAACTTGGCTCATAGGAAGCATTTCCCCTCATCCCTTCGGCAAGCTCAGGACAGGCCTAACCTTCTCCCTTGGGGAGCTGACAAGGGTAGGCATTTGATTGTTTCAGGTTTCTGCATGGTAGATGAGCTTCATATCGGGCGACGGTTCCGGCCACGGTTCAGGAAGCAGCCAGACCCTGCGCCAAAGTCTGCCCTTGGGCAGCAGCCGTCTCAGCCAGATGATGCCCTGCCGCAGTACACTGATAGTCCGTTTGGGAGCGCTCCAAGCGCTGCGGTGAGTGGACGCCAGAGCCTTCGGCGGTGCTCTGAGATGGCCGGGCGCTATGCCAAGCTCATTGGCGTCTTCTACCCTGGTCCCATACGCCAGCGTCCAGAACGTCGCCACCGACAACGCAAGCCAGTGCCTCGCCACCCGTTCGGGATCGGTCCTGCGAGTGTTCTGCCACTGCCACCCCAAGCTCTTGAGTGCTCTGAAGCCCAGTTCTATCCAGAACCGGAGCATGTACCAGCACACCCCTGCTTCGCCGGGCGGCAGGTCGGTCATCACCACCCACGGCTCGTCTTGGCCCTGGTCCCAGACCACAATCACCGTCCCGCGGCGGCGCTTGCTGCTGTCCCTGAAAGCCGTCCCGGACCCAACATATGCGTGCCCCGGCCCCGGCACCAACGCTCGCGCCGGCAGGCGGGTTCCTCCGTCAGGGCAGAACACGGTGTTGACCGATTGCCGCATGTAAGGATGCCACCCCACAGAGCGTATCTGCTCCCACAGCCGCGGACTCCTCAAACCGCGGTCAGTCATCACCAGCACGCTCATGTCCGGCGGCACCGCTTCGGACAGCAACTTCAGCAGACTCACCGCCGGCGCTATCCACTGCCCGGGTTTGTTGGCGGGCAGGATGTGCCAGGCCACCGGAATAGCGCAACTGCGATAGACCACGCTTATCGCAATGGCGTTTATCCGGTCGCCCTTCATCGTCGGGTCTATGGCAAGCACCAATCTGTCAGACTTCCACCAATTGAGAATCCATCGCAGCAGTGGAACGAAGCACAGTCTGACATCCAACTGCACTCCGCACGGGTTGGCGCGGTCCTGCCCATTGTACAGCCACTCCCGGAGATACTGCCGTATGCTGTTGAAGTTGCCTATGAACGAAAGCTCAGCGGCGACCGCGTTCTGGCAGCCGCTCTGGGCCATTATGATGCCGTACACCCACAGGACCAGTCCCTTCAACTGAGACCCTCTGAGATGCGGCATGTAGTATTGTATGGTCTGCTTCATCTGGTAGTATTCGGTTGGGAAGCGCATGGCGAACCTCTGGCAGCCTTTCTGATTCTCACCAAAAAGATGCCAGAAAGCTGTGCGCTTTCCAAGTTCTTATGCCTATTTCATACTTTGCCTACCCTTGTCAGCCCTTGGGGAGAAGGGACTTCTAGCACACCCTCTAAGTTCAAGAAACCAGGGTGCGACCGTAGGTTATGACCAAGGCCAGCACCAGACCAAAGGCGGCGACGGTGTACATGGACCGGATGGCCTGGGTTATGTCATGTACTCCGACGGGACGGTTGTTGTCACCCAAACGGTAATGGCCGACCTTTTCGAGCTCAACCCCCAACGCCCCAGCCATTGTGCTCATCGTCCAGCCAGCATTAGGGCTGGCAGTGCGCGCATGGTCCCGCCACATAATACGCCAAGCCTGGGACGCCCGCTGGCCGGGGAGAACGGCGCTGGCAACGACCAACAGGAGCCCGGTCAGCCGGGAGGGTACTAGGTTCAATAAATCGTCCAGCCGGGCCGACGCCTTCCCCAAGAGCTCGTATTCTCCCCGGTAACCGATCATGCTGTCCAGCGTATTTATGGCACGGTAGGCCACGGCCCCCGGCAGCCCGAAGACGGCAAAAAACAGCCAAGGCCCGAAGAAGCTGTCGCTCATGTTTTCCGAAACCGACTCCACCGCCGCCGCTGCGGTCTGCTGGGCAGTAAGCTGCGAGGGGTCCCGGCTCACCAAGGAGCGAACGCTGCGGCGGGCGTTGTCCAAGTCGCCGACAGCCAAAGGTCCTCGTACCTGGGCTGCGGCTTGGTGCAGCATCCGCACCGCAAAGGTCGACTTGAGCCACAGGGAACCAACCAGGATGTAGGCTAGCTGATGTACCCCTTGCAGCCCTTGGACTGCGAATACTGCGGTCGCCACCCAAGGAGCGGTCACCAGTACAGCCAAAAGCACGCCGGCCACCAGAGCGGCGGCTCCCTCGCGGGGGGCCAGTTTCTCGGCGAAAGCCACCGTGCGGCCAATCCACACCGTAGGGTGGAACCTGGCGGGCAATTCTCCCAGCGCTAGGTCTATACACACCGCCAGCGCCAAGACTGCCAGGTCTTCGGTGCCGGTCCACATCGGTCAGCCGCCCCGGACCAGTGGCGAGTGACTAGTGGACGGTGGATAGCCGCTAGTCACTCGCCACTAACCACTAGCAACTTGGGCAGAGGCTCCAACCATCCCCGCACCGCGAGGGCCACCGCCGCCGCCAGGACTGTGACTTCCGCGATCTCGTTGATCGCCCCGTAGGTGTCCCCGGTGAGACCTCCCAGAGCCTTGGTCATAACCCAACCCAATGCCGCAGCCAAGAGGGTCACTCCAGCCAAGATGCCCAGGCCGACAAACCCTCCCAACAAGAGCCCCAACGCCAGCGCCGTCAACGCCGCTGCCAAAGTAGTTGCCCTGGCGCGCCCCTGGTGAAAGGGCGAGCCCAATCCTCCCGGCCGGACGTAAGGAAAGGCCCAAAGAGCAAACACCATCGCCCAACGAGAAAACACCGGGAACAGGAGGAGCGCCAACGCCTTCCCCGGGGTTGAGGGGCTTACCAGTTGCAGCAGGATGGTAGATTCCCGCGGGATGCCTCCGATAAACCGCGGGTCCAAAAGCGAGAGCAGCGCCCCGTACTTCACGACCAGAATTGTTACACCGCCAGCCACGCCAAAGGCTCCCACCCGGGGGTCTTGCATGATTTCCAAGCGCCGCTCTGGAGAGTACCCGCCGAAGAGGCCATCGCAAACGTCCATCAGGCCGTCCAAGTGGAGGCCCCGGGTAATGGCAACCATCACCGCCAACAAGACCGCCGCAGTTAGATACAGAGGGAACACCCGGGCCGCGCCAAGTTCGACACCGACTAACAACAGGCCCAGCAGCAGCCCGACTAGCGGGTAGAACGCCCGGGAATTGCTTACGGTGCGTTGGTCCGGGGTAAAGTTGCGGCTGGCCGGTAGTAGGGTAAGGAAGCTGAGGGCCACCCGTAAGGGGTCGAGCCAGAAGGACACCAAGGGAATCTGCCTCAGTGGGCTGCCTCTCCGCCATCGTCGTGCTCAATCCGCTCCGAGACCCCGGCCTCGGCAAAGGTGGCCATTTCCGACAAACACCGGGCGGCGGCCTCCACAATGTGCATAGCCAATGCTGCGCCGGTGCCCTCTCCCAATCGCATACCCAAGTCCAGCAACGGGACCAGCCCCATAGCATCCAGGCCAACCCGGTGACCGGGTTCTACCGACTGGTGAGAAGCAATGAAGTAGTGCCGGGCTTCCGGGGCCAAGGACCAAGCCACCAAGGCCGCCGCCCCGGAAATAAAGCCGTCGACCAGCACCGGCCGCCGCCCGGCCGCCGTTGCCAACATCCCGCCCGACAGGACGCCTATCTCGAAGCCTCCAACTTTGGCCAAGATGTCCAAGCCGTTGGTGGGGTCGGGCTGGTTCAGGGAGATGGCGCGCTGGACCACCTCGACTTTGCGGGCCAAGCCATCGTCCTCGAGGCCGGTGCCCCGGCCGGTAGTTACCGAGGGAGCGGCCCCGGTTAGCACCGCGGTAATTGCGCTGGAAGGGGTAGTATTGCCTATCCCCATGTCGCCGAACCCGATCAAGTCGGCGCCTGCGGCGATCAGCTCTTGGGCCGTCTCTATCCCCGTCTCCAGGCAGCTAATGGCTTGCTCCTTGGTCATGGCCGGGCCGACGGCCAGGTTGGCAGTGCCGTTGCCAACCCTTACCGACCGCAGCACCGGATGGGGTTCCAAGACTGAAGCCACGCCCGCATCCAGAATGACAATGTCGGCCCCAGCGTGGCGGGCCAGCACATTTATCGCCGCCCCGCCGTTCAGGAAATTCATCACCATGGCCGGGGTAACGTCCTGGGGATAGGCGCTGACCCCCTCGGCCACGACCCCGTGGTCGGCGGCGGCGAGAATCACCGATTTGCGGCGTATCCGGGGGACAGCCTCGCCGAAGATCCCGGCCAGAGTGACCGACAACGCCTCCAACCGCCCCAGGCTGCCCAAGGGCTTGGTCAACGTGTCTTGCCGGGCCCGGGCCGCCGCCATCGCTTCCTGGTCCAAGGGGCCGATGGCGGCGATGGTCTGGTCAATTAGCGGAGAGATGGTCATGTTAGCTCGTCTAGAACTCGATGCCCGGCTGGGCTTTGATTCCTTGCTGGTAGGGGTGTTTAACCACTCGCATCTCGGTAACCAAGTCGGCGAATTCCACCAACTCCTCCGGAGCGTGCCTTCCGGTTATTATCACGTGCTGCATTTCCGGCCGCTCTTTCAAGACCTGGATTACCTCGGACACGGGTATCCAACCGTAGTGCATAGGGTAAGTAAACTCGTCCAAGACCACCAGATCATACTCGCCGGAGGCGATAATCTTCTTGCATTCTTCCCAATGGGACACTGCCAGATCGGCGGTCTGCTCCAAGTCCTGGGAGCGCCAAGTAAAGCCGTCTCCCATCGCCCGCATTTCAACCCCCATTCGTTGGGCCGCCCGCTGCTCTCCGAAATTGGCGGTGGAGTGCTTGATGAACTGGAGCATAATTACCTTGAGTCCCCGGCCCCAAGACCGCAACAGCGTTCCCATAGCGGCAGTGGTCTTGCCCTTGCCGTTGCCGGTGTTGACGATGACCAAGCCAATGTTGATACGGGGGCCTTTGACCGACTGCGGGCTTTCTTGGACTGCCTCTTGGGCCGCCTCTTCAGTGCTCATTTGACATTACCCCTCGTGTAGCGGTGTCGGTAAAATCCGGGGCCGGAGGGCCGCCGGACATTATGGGCCGGTTTCGGAACGGTGGTGAGTAGCGCCGGAGGGTAGCCGGGACTTCCGGGCGCAGGTCTCCACGAAACGCCGGGCTAGAGCCGGGTCGCTGCCCAAGTGGATGTGCACGTATGACGCCCAGACGCTACCGGAGTGAAAGCCGTCGGGGCGATTGTCCTGGTCCAACACCCGGTATACCGAGTTATCTTGACCGGGTAACTCTTCCAGTGTCGACCAGTGAAACTCGTGGGCCCGCACTCGCTGACCCCGGCGCATCAAGGGGCTATCGGTACGGGACTCCACCTCTCGATAGCCCAAGACCAAGCGCTTATTGGACATGGCCGACACCGCCGGTATGGCTCCAACCATAGGATACCGGTCCCCTTCCAAGTTGGAGAGGCTGCGGCCCAGGTACATCAGACCGCCGCATTCGCCGTACACCGGAACGCCCCGTTCTATGGCGTCCCGGATGGCGTGGTGCATCGCCGAATTAGCGGCCAGTTCCGAAGCGAACATCTCGGGAAAGCCGCCGCCAATATAGATTCCGCCAGCGCCCTCGGGCAACCGGTCGTCTTCCAGGGGACTGAACGGGACCAACTCGGCGCCCCAGGCTTCCAGTAAGTCCAGTGAGTCCTGGTAGTAGAAGCTGAACGCTTTATCCTTGGCGATAGCGATCCGGGCCCGTTTGGGCTGCTCCTCCGGTGGATAAGCCTCGCTCCGGGCCGGGGGCGGGTCGCAGCGGTCCGCCAACTTAACGATGGCATCCAAGTCAAAGGTCTCTTCTACTTGGGCGATCAGGGACTCGTACCACTTGCTGGCTACAGTGCCTTCCACCGTGGGAATCAAGCCCAGATGCCGCTCCGGTTGGACAAATTCCTCCCGTCGCGGCAGGTATCCCAACACGGGAAGACCGGTGGTGGCCTCTATCTGCGGCTGGCAGAACTCCAAGTGCCTGGGCCCACCCACTCCGTTGAGAATCACTCCGGCGATGTTCAGGTCGGGATCAAACTGTTGGTAGCCCAGCACCTCGGCGGCGACACTGCGAGCCACCTTGCCGGCATCAGCTACCAAGATTACCGGGGCGTGCAGCAACTTGGCCAACTCGGCGGTGGAGCCGTCTTCGGTCAGGCTGGAGTGACCGTCGAAGACCCCCATTACCCCTTCAATTACCGAGATTTGGCTCTGCCCGGCAGCCCGTTGGAAAAGTTCGAGAACGGTAGCATGGGGCAGGAGCCAAGTGTCCAGGTTCCGGCTGGGTCTGCCGCAAGCAATGTTGTGGTATGAGGGATCGATGTAGTCCGGGCCCGCTTTGAAAGGTTGCACTTTATAGCCGCGCCGGGTCAACGCCCCCATTATGCCCGTAGCAATGGTGGTCTTGCCCACGCCGCTGCGGACTCCCGCTACCACTATGGTTGGGAACAATGCCACTTCTCCAGCCCAAGGTGTATCTTGAGCAACGACTTTTCTGCTGGGCCACTGGCGCTCTGCATGACTGCCCCCCAGAGGTTTATAACCCTATTATACGCCGTCAAGCCGCGGGCGACGCAGTCAGGGTCTTTTAATTCTCGGCAAAGACCGGAAGCCGCCCTCCGGCAGATGTCATTCTGAGCCGCTTTGCGGCGAAGAATCTAAAATTCTTGGCGGTTAAACCGTTCTCCCGGCAAGGATTTTAGACCCCTCGCTCCGCTCGGGGTGACAATTGAAAGACCCTGCGACGCAGTGGAGAAAATTGCGAAACTCAGGTAGCGCATAAGAGGTTACGGCTTCCGGGTATCGGTCTACGATATTCGTTTCCGGTAAACCGCGGTGCGCCACCGTAGCTACTGCTCCCTATGCCAGATTTTCGGCTTCTTCGATATATTGGGATGTCTCGCAGATAAGCTCAACAATAAAATCTTCCGGGTCACGATGGCCGTTATAGAAACAATCGCCGTGTAAATAGTGCGCCTTAATACCATACCGGGAACGCAAGGAGGCAAGGTCCGAACTCTCTTGTCCCAAGGCGCGTATACCGGCAGATGTCTGCGTCATTATGCGTCATTATTTGAGGCGCCTGAGCGGTCCGGGCCAAGATCAAGGCGTCGGTTGCTCGCTTAGTAGCTCCCCATGCCTTTTCCGCCGCGTCCCGGATGTCACCCGCCTCCAGCCGCCTCAGGGCGTCTGCGTGGAGCCCCCGCGCATCGTCGAAAAGTTCCCTCGCCCTATCGGTCGCTACCATTGCGCTCCTCCTACATCGTCCCTAGTGATGCCGCCCGGATGCACAGGAAACGGATTTAGTAACAATGATGCTAGCTTTCGTCGTGAGATTGGACGCGGACGGGTTATGCAATTTTCGCGACGCATTGGTAGGCCGCCTGCCCAACTAGGCAGCCAACGGAATAATCTCTCCGTATTTTTCCCTCAGGGACATGAAGAGATTGTGCCGCGGTTGGTTGGTTTCCTCGTTGTCCGATTTTCTCAAGTAGACTCGCAGGACCGGCTGCTCGTCTTCGTCCACCATCCAAAGGGAGTAGCTGGGCAATTCCTGTTGATTTACGGTGAAAATAAAGCGGGCTTCCTTAACTTGGTCCATCTTCAAGTGAAGGTGGGTGCCGCCGTGGGCCAGGAAAGTGACGGTCTTTCCGTCGGGGGTAAAGCGCAGGTCGTCAAACATGGTATAGACCTCGGCGGTGGAGATCGCGTTGCCCAACATCAGGACTACTTCAGCAAAGCCGGGTTGGCAGTCTTCCAACAATTCTCGCAGCATTTCACATACCCTATTAGAATTCATTATGTGGCGTTCCGAGGCGGCGGGGAAAATATTGTATGCCGGTACCCTATCACGGTCAACAAACCCCGATCAATGTCCAGGGCAATCGCATTCTGTCATTCTGAGGAGCCCTTCCTGAGGAGCCCTTCGACTTGGCTCAGGATAAACTCCACGACGAAGAATCTAAAATGCCAACCGACCAAAACGGTTTTCCTCGCCGATAAGTTTACGCCGCAGCGACGCCGGGCAAAGAAAACGCATCGTCGGCAAGGATTTTAGACCCTTCACTCCGTTCAGGGTGACAGTGAACGGGAGGAGGATGACAGAATGCGATTGCCCTGGGTCAATGTCAGGGTCTTTTAGTTTTCGGACCCAACCCGTCATTCCCGCGCAGGCGGGAATCTAGAAATGTTGAGGAAAAGGAACGTTGCTGGTTGCAAACGATTCTGGATTCCGGCTCAGGGCCGGAATGACGTATCAACTCTGAACAGTTACGACCTCCGTCATTCTTGCGCGATGCGCTTGACCTTTTTGCCCAAATCCCCGAAACTACCGGCGATTACCATAAGTGAAAGTCCGAATAGGAACGTCGTTATGAACGGAAACCTGAAGTTAGCATCACGAATGACCAGTCTCATAATTCCGATTTTGCTGGCCGCTGTGCTGGCGATTGCCTGTTCACAGGATGCTGAAGTTCCGCCGTCGCCGACCCCGGTCAATGTGCGGGCAATAGTCCAGGAAGCGCTCCAAGCCCAGCCGCCGGTCTTGACTGAGGCAGACATCGCCCAGCTAGTCCAGCAGGCTATGGCCGCGCAGCCCGGCGTTACCGAGGCTCAGGTAGGAGATGCAATGGCCAAGGCGCTGGCGGAGCGTCCTGGCGTGACCGAGGCCCAGGTCGCGAATGCCATAGCCAAGGCACTGCGCGCTCAGACTCCAGGACTCACCGAAGCCCAGGTAGGAGATGCCATAGCCAAGGCGTTGGCTGAGCGTCCTGGTGTGACCCAGGAGGATGTCCAGAATGCTATTGAGGCCGCCGCCGCGATGGCGATGATGCCCGCGCCGGCCCCGGAGGTCCCGCTCATCCCCCGCCGGGTCCTGTTCGGCAACCCGGACAAGACCGCGCCCCAACTCAGCGGTGACGGACGTTTCATCGGCTATCTGGCCCCGTGGGAGGGAGTACTCAACGTTTGGGTCGGGCCAGCCGACGACCTTGACGCGGCCCTGCCGGTTACCCGGGACACGGGCCGGGGGATTTTGTCCTATCAGTGGGCCGAGACCAGCAACCATATCTTTTATACCCAGGACCGGGGCGGCGACGAGAACACCCACGTGTCCGTCGTCGATGTGAACACCGGAAATACCCGGGACTTGACTCCCCTGGAGGGGGTGCGAGCCGATATCCAGCAGACAAGCGCCGAGTTCCCCGACGAGATTCTGGTGAGGATGAATGACCGCGACCCCCGGTACTTTGATTTGTACCGAATCAACATCAACACCGGGGAAAGAGAACTGGTGCTGGAGAATGACCAGTTCCTCGGCTTCCTAACCAGTACTGATTTCAACGTCTATTTCGCCATCCGTCCCACCCTTGACGGGGGTCAGGAGCTGATGAGCAAGACCGACGACAGCTGGGAGCCGTTCACCAAATTCCCTTACGAAACTGACCGCACCACAAACCCCCTCGGGTTCGCGCCCGAGGAACGGATCTTGATTCTGGAAAACAGCGTGGACCGGAACACTTCCGCCCTGACCTTCGTTAACGTTGATACCGGGGAAGAGACCGTTCTCGCGGCGCACCCCAAGGCCTACCTCAGCGACTTTGAGTTGGGTCTCTCGGCTGTCGCCTTTACCTACCTGCGCCGGGAGTGGCAGATTATCGATCCTAGCATCACTCCCCACATAAAGTACCTGGAGAAGGTGGACGATGCGGATTTTCTACTGACTGGCGCTAACGACGACGAGGATTATTGGATAGTGGCCTACCTGCCGGACGATGGCCCGAGGAGCTACTACCTCTACGACGTGAACCGGAGGATAGCCGAGTTCCTGTTCACCAGCCGGGAAGGGCTGGAAGGGCAGCCCTTGGTCAAGATGCACCCGGTGGTCATCAAGTCGCGCGACGAGCTGGACTTAGTGAGCTATTATTCGCTGCCGGCGGAGAGCGACCGGGAGCGCGCCGGGCGTCCGGCCCATCCTTTGCCGATGGTCCTGCTGATCCACGGCGGCCCCCGGTCACGGGACAACTGGGGTTACCATCCGTGGCATCAATTTCTGGCCAACCGGGGATACGCGGTCTTGAGCGTGAATTACCGGAGTTCCACCGGGTTCAGCCCGGATTTCATCAACGCCGGCAACCTGGAATACGGCGGCAAGATGCACGACGACTTGCTTGACGCCGTGCAGTGGGCGGTAGACCAGGGGATTGCCGACCCGCAACGGGTGGCGATTATGGGCGGCAGCTACGGCGGCTATGCGACCCTGTGGGGTATGACTGCCACTCCCGATACCTTTGCCTGCGGGGTGGACCTGGTTGGCCCCTCCAACCTGGTGACCCATATGAACACCTTCCCGCCCTACTGGGAACCCCAAATCGAGACGGTGGTACGCTGGCAGGGCGATCTCCGCACCGCGGAAGGCCGGGCGTTCCTGACCGAACGTTCCCCCTTGACCCATGTGGACCGGATTAGCAAACCCTTGCTCGTCGCTCAGGGGGCCAACGACCCCCGGGTTAAGCAGGCAGAGTCCGAGCAGATTGTCCAAGTGATGGTGGACACGGGCCTTCCGGTAACTTACCTGCTCTACCCGGATGAGGGGCACGGGTTCGACCGGCCCGAGAACTGGATTTCCTTCTTTGCCGTCACCGAGGCTTTCCTGGCCGAATGCCTGGGGGGCCGGCAGGAACCGATAGGCGGCGCTTTTGAAGGTTCGTCCATCACCGTACCCGTCGGCGCGGAACATATACCGGGCTTGGCGGAAGCCATCAAACGGTAAAGGAAGGATGGAAGAGCGATAATGATGAAAACGCTGCGGCCTCACTCCTTCACCGGCCGGCCTTGCGCCCGACGGGATACGAGACGCGCCGCTGCGCTCCGCCAATCATATCATCATCGATAATAGCGGCGGCGGAAGCGTATCGCCCAGAAGTAGATTCCGGTGGCCAGCAGGGTCAAACCCGCAACCACCGATAGCCAGCCCACGGCTTTAACCAGCCAGACCCCAACGGGGGTCAAAAGAATCACCCCAAACAACACCAAGGCCGAACCGCATCCGATTGGCGTCCAATTGCTCCGGCTGTTGAACCTGAACCCCATGCTGGGCGTTATCCAGCCTTGAGCGCGTAGGAAGCAGCTTGCTCTTGGACCCGGCCTTCCTCAATCAGCTTCGTCAGGTGGGTCCGCACGTTGCGGGCCGCTGCCTCCCTGAGGTTTTTCCTTAAATTGCGCGGGTAGACCGCCCGGACTATCTCATCGACCGTCCCGGCGCCGGATTCCACTGCCGCCACCACTTGCTGCTCCCGGGCTTGGCGGTGCTGAATGTACCAATGGATACGTTGCGTAGCGTTGGGTATCACCTGCCCGTGTCCGGGGCAAATCAGGTCGGGGCGCTGCTGGGCCATCAACTCCAGCGATGCCATGTACTGCTTGAGATTCTTGACGCTGGAGGACGAGTTGCCCAGGATAGTGTCCCCGCTGAACAACACCCGCTCGTTCCCTTGGGCGCCCCCCAGTAAGTAGGCCACGTGGTCGTCTTCGTGGCCGGGGGTGAACAGCGCCCGGAGGGAGATTCCGCCGCCAACTTCGATGGTTTCCCGGGACTTCAGCTTTACGACGCAACCGGCGTCCAATCTTTGAGTCAGCAGCGGCTCCAGCTTGGGATGGCACCGCACCGGGCAGTCCATGACCTGCTGCAACCGGTCCAACCCGCCAATGTGGTCGCCGTGGCCGTGGGTAACCAAAATTGACGAGATTCGGGGACGGCCCAACTCGTTGTAGTAATCCAATATTTGGTTGGACCAAGAGCGGTAAGGCTCTCCGGTGTCCACCACCGCCATCCGGTCTTTGGGATCGCCCACAAAGTAGATCTGGGTACCCCCGGGATGCATCGCCCCAAAAGTGCTCTGGTCTTCCTGGATGTGGGTGCTGTAGATGTGCTGGGCGATTCTCATTTCGGGCCTCTACCTTCGCTTACCTTCGCTGGGTGTAAGACCGCGGGAAGGACCTGACGTGATTGGGCTGAGCCGCCGGGGCCTGCCGGACGGGCCGGATAACGGGATGGTAGACACGGGTGCATATTCCGTCAATCCCTTTCTGCGGCTGTGTCAGAGCCTTTCAATTATCGTTCTGAAGGAGCCCTTCGACCTGGCTCAGGATAAACTCAACGACTGAAGAATCTAAAGTCCTTGTCCAGAACCAACCTTGGCTTGCCGGAATGATTTTAGACCCCTCACTCCGTTCGGGGTGACAATTACTGATGCGTGAATAAGTTTCTAAACTATCCCCTCCCCCGTCGTTCCGGCGAAGGCCGGAATCCAGGACCGTTCTCCGCCAGCTACGTTCTTTGTCCTCAGAATTTCTGGATTCCGGCTCAAGGCCGGAAAGACGAGGACTGGTTTAGGTAATCGTTCACGTATCAATAAAAGACCCTGACTGCTGTGGTAATATGCGAGAAACGCCCAGGCTTTTGGAGCGACGCATGATCAGCCTTAAAGACTTGCAGGCAGCGATACCTCCCTTGACCGGCACACTCTCCCTGACCGGACTGGATGCTCCGGTGGAAGTGTTTCGAGACGCTTACGGAATTCCTCACGTCCGGGCGGCCAGCGAAAGGGACGCTTTCTTCGCCCAAGGATTCGTTACGGCCCAAGACCGCTTATGGCACATGGAGTACGACCGTCGGCGCGGGGCAGGACGCTGGGCGGAAGCGGTGGGCGCGGCGGCGCTGGAGCAGGACAAGTTGATGCGGCGCTTCCGCCTGGAAGCCTCGGCCAAGGCCGACTATCAGGCAGCGGCCGACCATACCCGCACCATCTTTGACGCTTATGCTGCCGGCGTCAATGAGTTCATTGATACCACCGAGTCTCTCCCTGTTGAGTACCGGATTACCGGACTGTCCCCCGAGCCCTGGCAACCTTGGGACAGTCTGATCGCATATAAAGTCCGGCACATCCTTATGGGAGTGTTTGAATCCAAGCTGTGGCGCGCCCGCATGGTCCGGCAACTCGGGGCGGAGCAGGCCGCCAAGCTCTTTCCCGGATACCAACCCGGTCAACTGCTGGTCCTGCCACCGGGGTCGGTGTATTCGGGGCCTCTGGAAGACGGCATCGAAGAGCTTAGCCAAGGGGCGGCGGCGCTCAATTATTTGAACGAAGCCGATACCGGCAGCAATAGCTGGGCCTTGGGCCGGGGCACGGCGTCGGGCAGACCCCTATTGGCCGGTGACTCTCACCGCGCCCTAGACACCCCCAACGTCTATTACCAGAACCATCTGGCCTGTCCCGATTTCGACGTTGCCGGGCTGTCCTTTCCCGGCGTTCCCGGCTTCCCCCACTTTGGGCACAACAACTGGGTAGCTTGGTGCGTTACCCACACGGCGGCGGACTACCAAGACCTGTATATCGAAAGATTCAAACCCGGAGACCCGAAATACTACTCCTACCAAGGACAGTGGCGCCGGGCCGAGCTACACCGGGAAAGAATTTCCGTAAAGGATAGCGACCCGGTGGACTTGGAGGTCTGGGTTACTCATCACGGGCCGGTCATCTCCGGAGGCCCGGAACAAGGGGCCGGCCTGGCTTTCCGCTACACCGCCACCGACGGAGGGTCGGCGTGGCCCGACGTTTTGTGGCAGATGCTAAGGTCCAAGGACGCCAGAGAGTTGGTCGAGTCGCAGCGCAACTGGGTAGACCCCTGCAACAACTTCCTCTTCGGCGATGTCCACGGCAATACCGGATACCTATGCCGGGGCGAAATACCTATCCGGTCAATGGCCAACGCCTGGCTCCCGGCGCCCGGTTGGACCGGGGAGCACGAGTGGCGGGGCGCCATACCCTTCGAGGAAATGCCCGGGTCTTTGAACCCCAAAGAAGGGTATATCGCTACCGCCAACAACCGGCCGGTGGGAGATGACTATCCCTACTACATCGCCGTTGACTTCACCCCCGAGTTCCGGGCCAAGAGGGTAACCGAAGGCCTGCTTTCTCTAGAGCTGCCCACGGCGGCGGACATGGCCCAAGTGCACGGGCAACGGGTATCAATCCCGTCCTTGACCTATGTTAAGCTGTTAGAAAGAGTGGAACCCCAAGACGAGACGTCGGCCCAGGCCAAAGAGCTGCTGCTGGGTTGGAATGGGGAGATGGACGCCGCCCAGGTCGAACCGACGATTTACAGCGCGTGCCGGGACGCCCTGCTGAAGGAAATTCTGGAGCACAACCTGGGGCCCAAACTGGCCGACGAAGCCTGGCATCCGGCCGATCGCGGCTTGGGGTCCTTTGGCAACCGGCTGAAGGCCCGCATCGTCTCCATGATGGAGAGCGACGACCACTCTTTGTTGGCCTCCGGCGACGATTGGCCGGCGGCCATGTCCCGGGCCTTGGGCCGCGGAGTAGAGTCGCTGCGGCAACGCTTGGGCGACAACCTAGAGGAGTGGCGCTGGGAGAAAGTACATCAGGCCAGGCCCCGCCATACCCTGTCGGCGGCCTACCCCGAAGTCTCGGAGTTGTTGGACCCGCCGCCGGTCCCGGCCAACGGCGATGGGGACACGCCTTTGGCCGGCGGCTACGCCCCCGCCGACCTGGCAACCATCACCAGCCTTTCCGTCGCCCGCTATGCTTACGATTTCGCCGACTGGGACAACTCACTGTGGGTAGTCCCGCTGGGTAGTTCCGGGCATCCCGGCAGTAAGCACTATAGCGACCAATCGGACCTTTGGCGGCAGGTGCAGATGGCGCCCATGTTGTACTCGTGGGAACGTATCGCCGCCGAATGCGAGAGTACCCAAAGGCTGGAACCGGCTTAGTCAACCGGCCTTTACGGCCTCTCCCAACAGGTCGATGGCCCGCTGGGCCGCGCCCTGCTTGGTGGCGTCCCGGTCGCCGTCAACGTGGATTTCTATCGCCCGGTCGCCTTGGTCTTTGGTGGAGAGGCCCAAGAAAAACGTGCCGATGGGGGCGCTGGAGCTTCCTTGAGCAGGCCCGGTTACGCCGGTGACCGAGACGGCAAAGTCGGTGCCGGTTAGCTCCCGGACTCCTTTGGCCATAGCGATGGCCATTTCCTCGCTAACGCTGCCGTGGGTATCGTAAAGCTCGTCCGGCACTCCGAGGATCCGTTGCTTTAGGCCGCCGGTGTAGGCGATTACGCCTCCGGGGAAGTACCGGGAGGCGCCCGGCACCGTCCCCAGCAGGTAACCCACCAAACCGCAGGTGTCGGCCTCGGCGACCGAGACCGTCTTTTGTTGGGCCGTCAATAGCTCGGCCAATTCGGTTACTTCCATCACAAGTCACCTCCAAAGTCGACTGCGTGTCTCTCTAGCAAAGGTTTCTCCAGCAAAAGGAAAAACTCCCGGTTGCCCGCATCACCCAAGACTGGGGAGGCGCAGAGGTTGCGGACTCGAACCCCCGCCTCCGTTGCCCAAGCAATGGTACGGCCCAACACCCGGGCATGGGTTTGGGGAGACTTAATGACCCCCCCTCGGCCGACTTCCCCTTTGCTTGCCTCAAATTGGGGCTTTACCAAGGCGATCAACGGGCGCTCCGGTTTGAGGTGTTCCAACGCCCGGGGAATCACCAGCTTGAGGGAGATGAAGGACACGTCAATGGTGACCAAGTCCACCGGCTCCGGTAAGGAGAACGAATAGCGGGCGTTGCACTTCTCGATGACCACCACCCGGGGGTCCTGCCGCAGCCGGTAGTCAAGTTGTCCGTGTCCCACATCCAGCGCATAGACTTTCCGGGCTCCGCGCTGTAAAAGGCAATCGGTGAACCCTCCAGTGGAGGCCCCCAAGTCCAAGGCTACCGAGTCTTGGGCTGACAGGTTAAACGCATCCAGAGCGTGGGCCAGCTTCACTCCCCCTCGTCCCACGAAGGGTAAGCGCCCCCGCACCTCGAGGGTCGTCGTTTCAGGAATGAGCGTGCTGGCCTTGGCGACCCTGCCGGACGGCGTATATACCAGGCCCTCCATAATCAGGGTTTGGGCTTGGTCCCGGCTTTCGGCCATTCCATTGGCTACCAGGATCAAGTCGGCCCTTCGGCGAGGGGACCGTTTGGAGCCGGGATTTGGCTTCACTCTGCCGGACTTATCGGCGTCCATTTCAACTATGGCCCTGTCGGCTGACGGCTACCGGGCCAGACCTGTCTCCAAGCTGGCCCGGCAGCCATCTAAATATAGCCGATGGGAGATCGGGGAGGAACCGCAACTAGAAGCTAACGTCCTTGAAAACTGGGCCGCCGCTTCTCAAGAAAGGCCCGATACCCTTCTTGATAGTCCAGGGTATCAAACTGGGTGAGCGGTAAGTCGGCTTCTTCGGGCGTAAGGTCCGTCAAAGAGGGCTTGGCCAGGACTTGGGCCAAGGTCCGCTTGTTTACCGCATGGGAGAGGGGAGCCAGGGCAGCGATATCCTCGGCCAGCCGGTAAGTATAGGGTTCCAACTCGTCCGCCGGAAGCACTTGGTTGACCAAGCCGATACGCAGGGCTTCTTGGGCGTCAAGCAGCCGGCCCGACAGCAAGATGTACATGGCGTTGCCTTTACCCACCAAGTTTACCAGTCCCTGCATCTCCTGATGGCCCACGCTGATGCCAAGCCGGGCGACGGGAATCCCGAATCTGCTGCCCTCGGCGGCGATGCGGAGGTCGGTGGCAATAGCCAACTCACAGCCGCCGCCCACCGCGAAACCCCGAATCATGGAGATGGTGGGGGTTGTCAGGTGCTGCAAGGTGACCAGCAGACCGTTGACCGCCTCATTGTAGGCCCGGCCTTTCACCGAGTCGGAGCGGTACTGCTCGAAGTCCTGGATGTCCGCACCCGCCGAAAACGCCTCCTCTCCGGCCCCGGCGATCACGATAGCCCGGACCTCCGGGTCGCTATCCAGGTCATTCAGTACCTGGGAAAGCTCTCCCCACATAGGGTAGCTGATGGCGTTTCGCTGGTCCGGCCGGTTCATGGAAACGGTGGTGATGGGCGGCCGCCGGTCTAGCAGAACGTGGTCCGACATAGTTTGGTCCTTCCAGCTCGCTAAATGTATCCCAGGGACAGGAGTTGGCTTCGACGCCAAGGCAGTATATCTCGAATCCGTCAAAGCGTCACCAGTCCGGCGCTAGCTATCGGTCGAGCCACAGGTGTTCGTGCTTGAACCCGTACTGGAGCGTTTGAGGAGGATTGAATCTCCGGATGTCCTCGTGGACCAGCCAGAAGAACTTACCCCAAAAGAGGGTAATCCAATGGTTGTCTTCGTAGCCCTTGGACAAATCGTTGGGGTCGGTGGGCACCAGGAAGTCTTCGATCTCTTTAAGAATTTCCCGGCGCCGGTTGGGGTCCTGCTCGACTTTCTGCTCTTCGAACTTGGCGTTGACGAAGGGGTGTTCCCAGTCGGTGTAATTACGGGTGGCCCCTATTAGATAGACGCCACCCATCAGGGCATCGGCGTCCAGCACCGTCATGGCCTCGCCCTGGCAGACCAACTCCCAGTCGCCGATGGCGTCGGCCGGCCGGGCAGCGTTATACAGGGTATAACCAGCCGCGCTTTCGTGGACTTCGATCTCCCCGGTGATGCCAAGAGCGCTCTCCAGTTGCTGCTTAATCACGGCGCAGGTATCGGGATAGGCGCTCACTTGCCTCACATCATATTTGCTGGCGAACCCATTCGGGAACCCGGCGTCAACCATTAGTTGCTTGGCATAGGCCAGGTCCTCTTCCCCTCCCGTGCTGTTTTTGGGCCGAATACCGGGCCATTGGCTGCACTCCTCCAAGCTGTAACCCATACCCATCATGGGGCAGGGTATGTCTCCGGCGCCGTCCTCTACCAAGGTATTGAGTTGCGCCCGGTCCAAGGCCAAGTAGATGGCCTTGCGGACCCTGGGGTCGGTGAACGGCTCCTTCTTGCGGTTAATCATCAACCCCCAGTTATGGGTGCCCGGAAATTCGTGGGCGACAATGTGCCCGTGTTCGCTGTCCACGGTATCGGCGTCTAGCTGTAGATACTCGGTTGGCGTTAAGTTGGAGATACCGCCGTTCATCATCTCCAACTGACCGGCTTTGAACTGACTGATCAGGGCGCCGGTGTCGGTGATAATGAAGTGGTCGATGCTATCGAAGTAGGGGCGGCCCTCCTTAAAGTAGTTGGGGTTCTTGATTACGGAGTAGCCGTTGCCCCGCTGGTATTCGGTCAGCATGAAGGGGCCGGACCCGGACTTTCGGGCGATGATGTTCTCAGCCAAGTTCAGGTCAACGCCCTCTTCCAACACGTGCTTGGGCAGGACCTTGGTGTAGTCCAGCGCCAAGAAGTTGATAAAAGCCCCGGAAGCGAAAGAGAGGTTGAATTCTACCGTGTCCTCATCTACGAGCCGAACGCCGTTTTCTTCCACCGGCAGGGTGTAATTGCGGAATAGCCCGGACCGCCCGATGGATACGAGGTCCATATACCGGGCCATGCTAAAGACCACGTCGTCCGAGGTTAGGGCCTCTCCGTCCTGCCACATGATACTAAACTAAAGCCAAGGTGAAATGTACATATCGCCAGAACGCCCTGTCGGTGCCCACCAGGTTGGGGCCTAAGGGTGATATGAGGTGCCGTAGAGTCCTTTCGATCCTCGTCAAAACCCCCGAAATGCACATCCCACCTTGGTATTGGTTTAGGCCGCAGGTTGAAGGTGAACCTTTGACCACCGTTGGAGACCTCCCAGTCGCTGCACAGGTCGCACACGATTTTGGCGATGTCCTCAGTGTCGTACTGGACCACTTGATTATATAGCTGGGAATAAGCCTGGATGCTCGACAAGGATGCCGAACCCAATGGGTCCCAGTCGCGGGTGTCGGCATAGGCGGACATTCGGATGTCGCCGCCGTACTTCCCTCCCCCTGACGGCGCTGGGGTGGGCGCCGGAGTGGCGGTCGGGACCGGTGTGTAGGCCAGGGTGGGCAGAGGAGTCGATGTCGGGGATGCGCCGCAAGCCACGGCGATGGCCAAAAACAATCCGACGAATACGAGCAGAAATGCTTTGGGATTAAGTTTGCGGTGATTCGACATGGATGCTCCTCCGTGAAGTGCCGGCCGATGATTCCGGAGCCTCCGGGTTTAGTGGGGTCCCAAAGCCGGAAGAGCTTAGCTGAGAGCAACTGTCAAGTCAAGCAACTTCAGCCTGCGACAACTGTTCAGACTTGATACGTCATTCCGGCCTTGAGCCGGAATCCACAAGGGTTTGCAACCAGCAACGTTTCCTTTCGTTTGCGTTTCTGGATTCCCGCCTGCGCGGGAATGACGGTTGGGTGGCAAAGTGTCGTGGGGAAACTAAACTAATACCAAGGTGAAATTTGCATATGGAGGAAGTCATCGTCGGCGCCGGACGACCCTCCAGGTACAGGTGGAAGGGCTTCACCTGTGGCGCCTGAGCCAATCTTCATCGCCCCGCAAATGTAGATTCCACCTTGGCTTTAGTTTAGTATTGGCATTGCGTATGTGGCTCTCAGTCAATTCCCCTCATCAAGTCTGAACAGTTGCCAGCCTGTATTGAGGGTTTTCCTCCCGGACGTTGCGCGCTCAGCCTGCTGGCTTGCGGTAGGTCTCCAGCATCAGCCGGACATCGGTGTCCAGCTCGGCGTCGACGAAGAAGGGCTCGAAGTCGGCGGCCCGAGTCCAGATTCGGGCGGTCTGGATTAGGGCGGCCCGCTCCACCGCAGCCGGCCATCGCAGGATGGAAATGCCGGAGCTATCGGGGTGGGCGGCAGCGGCGGTCCCGTTGAGGCTTCTGGTTACCGTCAAATCGTTGCTGGATATGTTGGTTACCAACATCTGCTCTTGGCCAATCATGATGGTTTGTCCAATCTCAAACTGGGCGCCGTCGCTGGCGGTGACGGTAGTCTTGGCGGTGGTCATGGCGCTATCATCCAATGTCGCGCCGCTGTCTTCCTTGAACTGGCGGTATCCCCAAATGCCGGCCGCCTGAAACCGCTGCTCTCCGCTGGTGAAGCTGTCCTTGGCGCCCTTCTGGCGGACTCTGACGGCAGTGCGGGGCTGGCCCCAAGCCTCGGTGGAATCTGCGTTATAGGGCTCCAGCCAGTAATCGCCGTCCGCCCAAGTGGTGTCAAAGGTCTTGTCCTCTTTCGTGTCCTCCTTCAATGAATTCAAGGATATTAGGTCTGGAACCAGTAACCGGGTTGTCCCGCTGCCGTCGAACACCAACGTCTGCGTCCGGGAATAGAAATGGCGGTTGCAGTATTGGTCGATCCAGTCGGACACTGCCAAGAGCAATTGGAACATCTCGGTGTCATCCCCGGCCCCGCCCGCCGGGTCCTTTAGCAAGCTGTCGTCCTTTAACTTGGCCAAGTCTCCGTACAGAGACCGGTAGGCTTCACGGCCCATTGTTCCCCCCAGTATTCCAGGTTTATTGATACGTGAGTAAAATATCTAAATCAATTCCTCCCCGTCATTCCGGCGCAGGCCGGAATCCAGCACCGTTCTCCGCTAGCTACGCCTGTCCTGAGCTTGTCGAAGGGTTCTTTGTCCGCAGAATTTCTGGATTCCCGCCTGCGCGGGAATGACGAGTAGGGTATTTTCATGTTAATGACGGGTGAGGGGACAGTTTAGAAACTTATTCACGTATCAGTAAACGGGACTAATTTAGCTTTCTTCATTTAACTTTCTTCAGTGTATTCGATGATGATTTTGTGCACCGTGGATGGCGGAAAACCGCGCCAACGCCCGCTAAGCACTTCATCGCGCTGGCCCCGAGGCCCTTCATCTTTAAGAAAGGCGCGGGTGACCGCCACCCCCTGATCGGGCACGGCTAGAATGTCGATAGCCCGGTTGGGCGCCGTGATAATGTTGCCCGCCTGGCCAAAGAACAACTCCCAGAGGTGGCGGCCGTCGGAGGACTGCTGGAGCAGCTTGGCCCGAATAAATCGAAGCCGGCGGCCCGGGGCCGGCGCTAGGATGGTCTGCCGGTCGAACCAAGTGCTGGCGTCCACCACTTTGATTCTCAACTGGTAGCGGCGGCGCCGCACCCGGGCCCGGTACACTGGGCGTAAACCTCTGCGGCGGTCGGCTCCGGACGGGGATGGGAAGGGCATCGCTCAGGGCTCCTCAGTGTACTCGATGATTATCTTGTGCACCTTGGTAGGTGCGGCCCCCAACCAACGCCCGCTGAGCACCTCATCCCGCAACCCTCTGGGACCCTCGTCTCTCAAGAAGGTCCGGGTGCTGGCCTCGCCTTGGTTGGGCACTTCAATGATGTCTACCGATTTGTCCGCGTTGGTGGAAATATTGGCGCCGACGCCAAAGTACAACTCCAAGAGACGGCGTCCGTCCGGTTGTTCTTGAATCACCCGGGCCCGCAACAAACGGATGCGTGTCCCTTTGGATGGGGTAACCAGGGTGTCCCGGGTGTTGGAAGTGTTGGAGTCGTGGGCGATGACCAGTGCGATGTAGGGCCTGCGCCTTACGCTAACGCTGTAATTCCGCGACCGTTTGGGGCGGCTGGTCATCGGAACAACCTGCCGATGCCAGCCCCGCCTAGGCCGGCGATACCGGCTAACGCGGCGGTCAGGGCGGTGCCGTCTACCCCCTGGCTCAAGGCGTAGCTCTCCAAGCCGGCGATGGTGATGATGGCGGCCCCGGCGACCGCCGCGTACACCTTGGAGATTTTGGAGGAGTCGTAGGACTTCATAAGATGGTCTCCTGCGCTTGAGAGTGTTCCCGCCGTGAGAGCAAACGGTCCTGGGCGCAATCGATGCCAATATTACCCATTGCGTCACTCCAAAGGTGTGTACTCGATCATTACCTTACCCGCGAGACTGCCCGCGTTTTGGACCAAGACCTTCCCGGTCAGGTGGTCGTTAGTCCCGCCGCTTTTGGCCCACAGCACCGGTGCGCCGCCGTTGGCGCCCGGGTTTTTATGACGGTCGAAAGTCCCGGTAGAGTTCAGGTCCAAGCCGTCGATGATACTGTCTCCGGTGCCGGTAGCCGACCCGGCTACGTCAACATCCAAGACTGCGCCAGCGGTAGCGCCGGCAGTGGTGATGATCACGACGACGTTGGTGACGACGCAGTCCACCCCCTCCGGGTTCTGGACGGCGAAGGCGAAAGCGTTGGCATCGCCCGCGGCCAAGTCTTGGACCAGATAGCGCTTCATGACGTAGGCGATGCCGGGCCGGGCGGGCGAGAGCATGTTTCTGACGGTTTCGGCGGTGGTGCCGGCTTGACTTACGGTGGTCATTGGATTCTCCTTTGCCTCCCGGTGATTAGGGGAATTTTGGACTGGGTTGGCCCGTTGGCTATGCTTGTTCCGAGCCGCCGGGCCGGGACCAATACTCAATCTGAGCGTTGATCAAGAAGTCGTTAGGACTACTCCAGGGCCTTTCAATTGTCATTCTGAAGGAGCCCTTCGACTTTGCTCAGGATAAACTCAACGACTGAAGAATCTAAAGTCCTTGTCCAGAACCAACCTTGGCTTGCCGGAGGAATTTTAGACCCCTCACTCCGTTCGGGGTGACAATTACTGATGCGTGAATAAGTTTGTAAACTATTCCCTCCCCCGTCGTTCCGGCGAAGGCCGGAATCCAGGACCGTTCTCCACCAGCTACGTCTGTCCTGAGCTTGTCGAAGGGTTCTTTGTCCTCAGAATTTCTGGATTCCGGCTCAAGGCCGGAAAGACGAGGACTGGTTTAGGTAATCGTTCACGTATCAGTAAAAGACCCTGTGGATTACCCGGCGGTGCCAGCGACCCCGGTAATGTTGTACTGTAGCGCGGTATGGGTGGCGCCGGAGCGGTCGCCGCTTCGTTCCTGCAAAGCGATGCGGAAGCTGACCACCATGACGTTTTGCCGCTTCTGCGGGTCTCGCACGGTTTCTATAGTCAACTCCCGTTTGAAGCCCACCCGCCATTGACTGCGGTTAACGGCCAACAAGCGGCCGGTGCTGGTAACGTTACCGGCATCGGTAACCTTGCCGTCGGTATCGGCCAGCTTCATTTGCTCCGAGACGATAACCGGTATCCCTTCCACCGCGCCTAGTTGGCCGGTCAGCACCGTAGCCTGGGGTCCGAATTTGTCCAGAGTCCGAAAGTTCTCCACGCTGAGCGCCCGGATAAAAGTGTTCACGTCGGTAACGTAGATGACTTCCGAGGGCCGCACCCCGTATTTGCCCATCTTGGCCCGGATTTCATTGAACATATCGTCGGACACCGCTCCGCCGTGATTGTTGGCCTGGCTGGTGTTGTCTACCAGCGGCAAGTGAATCAGCCCATCGAACCCCAGCAGCCAGTGGCCCTTCCCAGCATCGGTGGTGGAGATGGTGGCCCCATCGGCGTTGATGTTGTTGGTGGCCGTGGTGTCACCGCTAAGAATGACGTCGTCGATCACCTCCCTGGCGTTGCGCAGGAGTCCGCGGCGCAACTCTTCCATCATGGCGATGACCGAATCCTCGTCCAGGTCGTAGGACCACGGCACTTCCGCCACCAACTCGTAGGCCGTTAGGGTCTGCCGCGCCGTGGTCAAGGCGGTGCTCTTGGCCGACACGTTCTCCGCGCCGGGGTACCAGTTGACGTCGCTCATTTGCAGGGGTATTTGGAAGGGGTTGCTGGGCATTTGAATGGCATTGAACAACGGGGCAATAGCGGTCTCCAGGTTGACGTCGTCCCACAACGCCCGGGCCTCTTGGGTGTCCACCAATTCGTCGCCGGCGCCCGAAGTCGTGGAGTCCATAGCCGCTTTCAAGTTAGACTGCCAATCTTCCAACATCCGGGGATTGATGCCCGAAGGCTCTCGGAGTTGGGCCGCCAGCAAGCTGCGGGCACAGGCGAGGTCCAACAGGTCTAAGCCGTGGTATTTGCCGTAGGAAACCCTGGGCCGTTGTCCTCCGCCGAATTTGGCTAGGATCGCCCGCTTTTCTCCCTCTCGCCACAGCTCTTGGGCCCGTTCCAATTGGTTGGTAATCCGGCTTACTTCCTCCTTTAGGGGCGGCAATTCCGCGTCCATCCTGGACTGGTAATGGTCGCGGATGCCCGACATCTCCCGCTTGATGAGTTCCAGATCGTAGGTTCCAATGGTCATTATTACCTCCCTTGATCAGGTATTCTGGATAGGGCGCGAGCTTTGATGATTACCGGGGCATTGGCTGGTTGGCCCCCGGCCCGGTTGCTAGGTGCAGCGCTCGCAAAGCCTCCAACAGTTCCTCGATCGTGGCCCCGTTCTCGCTTTGGGGCCCGTTCACACTTTGGGGCCCGTCCAATGATGGAGGCGCCGCAATTCTCAAACCGTCTACCAAACAGGCCAGTTCACCGGTCAATTCGGTCAGGTCGTCGATCCGGGCGGAAATTACCGGCCAGGTTGCTTCCAGCGCCGCCAGCAACCCTGGTGCACTACCCTCGCCAACGTCACCGGCCGCGCCAGCCCGGTGCAATAAACCGGCGGCCCAAGGAAAGTCGTTCAGCGCCCGCCTCAAGGCTTGCCGGTTAGCCGGGACGGGCACCGCACTTACCTCCAGCAGTTCTTGTTCCAAGAACCGGATGCCCAAGAACGCCCCGGTCTTCTCGTGTCGGCGCTCTTCGTATTTCAGGGGTTTGAATCCCACGGATACACCCCGCTGGTAACCGGACTGATATAGCCCGGCGACTTCCTGAGCGAATTGGAAGGGAGCGAACTCCACCCGCCCCATCAGTCGGTGTGGTTCCATCCAGGTATCCACCGACCGGCCGATAGCGGGCCGGGCATAGTCGTGGGCCCACAGGAAAACCGGGTTCGCCCGGTAGGAGTCCAGTTTCCAACCATTGGCCGAAATTACGTCTCCGTGGCGGTCCACGTCGTCGGTGGAAAGCACAAAGACCATTGGCGGCGTTCCGTCGCCGCTCTGATTCTTACCGGCGTCAGGCGTGGACTCCTCGGTCCATTTGCGCAACAACGGGGCGTCGGAAACACCTTGTCGAAACGCTTGCAGCCCTTCCAAGAGAAGCTCTCGCTCCTCAGGGCCCTTGCCCTCTTGTAGCAACGTTTTACCTCCCGGAGATTCGATGAGTAGCTTTGCATCCCAAGGTTTGGGGTTAACCGGCCAGCCTCCAACAAAAAGGGGACAGACCTTGTGCGGGGTCTGTCCCTCCAAGAACTGGGCTATATTGAGTTGAAGGCGCCGGTCTTGCCGGAGGCTCCTTTGCTGTTAACCTACTGGAATAGAGATTAGAGAAGGGTTTCCGAAGCTGTCAACACGGGTATGACACTCGCTTTGAGGTTGCTTTAGAAAACCACCCTTGGACCGATGCTCCGGCCAAGAGACCCTGCGGAGGCAATGCCCTGTTCCAAAATCGCTTCTGCTCCGCTTGGCGTTTTGTTGACCTTTACCAGCCGATATGTTAGCCTGCTTCATCGGTAGCGGACTCATTGAGCTAGTCTTCTTGGAGGGTGATAGTAGGCAATGGATATTACCGAGTTGGCCGTTGAAAAGCTTAAGGAAGTCTTGGTGGAGCAAGGTGAGCAGGAAGGCTCCCTGCGCGTGATTGCAATGCCAGGCGAGCACGGCGGGTTGCAGTATATGTTGACCATGGAAAAGGAGACCCAGTCCGACGACACGATATTGGACTTGGATGGGGTCAGGTTCCTGTTGGATTCCGATAGCGCGCCTTTCTTGGAAGAAGCGACCATCGACTACGTGGAGCAATTTGGCGGTCAGGTGGGTTTCGTCATCAACAACCCGATGTTCGCCAGCGCCGGAGGCTGCGGTAGCGGTGGATGCGGCTGCGGTAGCGGCGGTTGTGGCGGCGGCGGTCACTAAACAGCACCACCCATAGAACCCGAAACGCAAAGGGGCCCTCGCTGGAGGGCCTCTTTTTTGTGCCCAGACCACCTACTAGGCGGCGGTCATGGCCGGGAGCAGGGTCTTTTCATTCTCATTTTGAGCCTCCTTTCTGTCATTCCGAGCAGCGCGAAGAATCTAAAATTCTTGCTGGGGCCAACTTCGCCTTTCCAGAGGAATTTTAGACCCCTCACTGCGTTCGGGGTGGCAATGAAAAGACCCTGTGGCCGGGAGCGCCTCTTCTTGACGCCCCAGTACCTCAAGCCGATAATTGCCAGCATCACCAGCGCCGATAACCTAGCTTTTCCACCGGGAGGACCGATGGCCAAAGTGACCGGCAGCCACTTAATAGGCAAAGCGTTGAAGCTGGAAGGCGTGTCCAACATTTTTACCTTGGCCGGGGACCACATATTGCCCGTGCTGGACGTGATGTCGGACATGGACTTTCGCTTCATCGACACCCGGCACGAGCAGGCGGCGGTCCACATGGCCGACGCTTGGGGCCGCATTACCGGCCAGGTCGGCGTGTGCATGACCACCACCCCCGGGTTCGCCAACGCCGTGCCCGGCATCACCAACGCATTGCACAGTGAAGCGCCGCTGCTTTCCATCGCTGGCAGCGCCGACTTGGCCGAACTGGGCCGGGGAGCGATGCAGGAAATAGACCAAGTGGGCATGGCGGACCCGGTAGCCAAGTCGTCCTTCATGGTCCACGACGCCCGCCGTATTCCCGATTCCATCGCTCGGGCCTTGCGTTTGGCCTATAGCGGGCGACGCGGCCCGGTACACCTCACTATCCCCATTGACGTTCAGGACCAAGAGGTCGACGAGGACGAGACCGCTTTCTACAATCCGGACGAGTACCGCCCTCAAGAATCGGTCTTGACTCAACCGGAGTTGGTCCGCCAAGCCGTGGAAATTCTGCGCCAAGCCCGGCGCCCGATGGCCATCGCTGGCGACGCTGCCGGTTACGGCCTCTCCGGCGAAGCCCTCCAGGAGTTTGTAGAGACGACTCGGGTGCCGGTGTTGACTGAAGGCCAAGCCCGGGGCATCGTGCCCGACGACCACCCTCAGTCCTTCGGATTCTTCGAACGGGGTCTTAACTGGGCCGCCGGTAAGCTCCCTCAAGCCGACGTAGTGCTGCTGCTGGGCCGGAAGCAAGACTACTCGATCGGTTTTTGTCGGCCTCCCGCCGTCGCCGCCGATGCCAAGATCATTCAGGTCGATCCCGCAGCGGCGGAGATTGGCCGCAACCGGGGAGTGGCGGTAGGCATGGTTGGCGACGTGACGAGCGTGCTCCAGCAACTGACCCGGGAAGCCTCAGCCCACGCTTGGACCGAGCAGCCTTGGGTCGAGGAGCTACGGGCCGCCCGCGCCGCCCAAGCCGAGTGGAGCGACGGCTTGGCCGTTGCAGAAGCCCCGATGCACGCCATGTTCGTTCACAAGACCATCCAGTCGATGCTTAAGCCCGACGATTGCTTGGTGTTCGACGGCGGCGACTATTGCCACTTCGGCCGCTCGTTGCTTCCGGCCAGTATGCCCGCTCACTGGTTTTACGTTTCATCGCTGGGAATGTTGGGCTCTTCGCTGCCCACGGCCTTGGCGGCCAAGCTGGCCTATCCCGGCTCCAGGGTCATAGCGTTCTCGGGTGACGGGGCCTTTGGGTTTAACGGCATGGAGTACGACACGGCGGTGCGCCACGGCTTGAACATCCTGACGGTCTTGGGCAACGACGCCGCCTGGGGGATCGACCGGCAGATACAGTTGGGGTTGTACGGCCGGCCGGTGGCCACCGATCTGCTGCCAACCCGGTACGACCAAGTCGTCCAAGGCTTGGGCGGCTACGGCGAGTTGGTGGAAAATCCGCTCGACCTGAAGCCCGCAATAGAGCGAGCCCTGGCCTCCGGGCTGCCCTCTCTAGTGAACGTTACGGTGCAGCGGGCCATCAGCCCCCGGGCCGAGGCGGCCATCACCAGAAGGAAAGCCGCCACCGGTGGGTAGAGGGCTAGCCCATGCTAACGATTACGGCCAAAAACCTAGGGCCCCTCGCTGAAGGCACGGTGGACGTAAAGCCGCTAACGATATTCGTCGGCCCTAGCAACACCGGCAAGTCCTACATGGCCGCCGCCATCTGGGCGGTGATGCGGGCGGTGGAAGGTCGCCCCCAGGTTCCATATATTCGGAATCTCCTGATGAGATACGGCAAGCCAATTTCTTCCGGGAGTCGTTGGAAAGCCCCGGATGAGGTTGCCGATGCTATCCGGGAGTGGGTCAGCCAGCAGGAGAGAGAGGCGTGGGAATCGAAAGAACCGACTGTATCCGTTATGCCCGAAAAGGTGCGGTCAGAGTTAGTGCAATCAACCCACCAGGTGCTCGAATTATTTTGCAGTGATGTCATCAAACAATTGCACCAGACCTACGGAGAAACTTCCGGTTTCGTTAGTCGGAGAAGCAAACCCGAAGACTTCCAAATAATTATCCAACGTGACGAGCCACTGTTGAATGTAGACATCCATTTGACGGATATTAAGAAATCGGTGCATGATTTCGACATATCTCAAGCTTCAGTGCCGTCTTATATGATTGAACATTGGGGACTTGACTATAAACTGGATGAATATATAAATCCGGACCTGTATTTCGATTTATTCCTTGGGCTACGAATCTCGGCGGCCGAAAATGTGCTTGGCGGATTTCCCGCTCAGAGCTTCTATCTTCCCGCCGCCCGCTCCGGTATTGCTCAAGGTCATAAAGTTCTGGCCGCTGCGTTGGTTCGACAATCTTCGCAAATAGGGCTAGAACCGCTTAACATCCCAACCTTGCCTGGAATCACCACAGACTTCCTGAGCAACCTGATTAGCCTGGATAGGAGTATGGGTAGTCGTCGGAGCGACGACGGTGACTTACAGAAAGCAATTAGCTTCATCGAGAACCATGTCCTGCATGGCGGGATTCACCTTGAAGAATCCGGCGGTATGCCATTCCCAGAAATCGTTTATCTGCCTGTGGGTGTAGAAACACACCCGCAGAAATTCACCCTCAATCATACCTCCTCGATGGTCTCGGAGTTGGCGCCGGTGATCCTGTTCCTCAAATACCTGGTTAACCCCGGTGACTTGTTAATCATTGAAGAACCCGAGTCCCATCTGCATCCGGCAGCGCAGTTGCAGATGGCGCGGGGCATCGCTAGGCTGGTTAATGCGGGGGTGAACGTGCTAATCACTACCCACAGCAGCGATTTCACGGCGCAGATAAGTAATCTCCTCAGCATGAGCAACGTCAGCACGCAGACGGTCATAGAGTTGGGGTTGGCGCGGGAAGACTGCCTCGCCCCGGACCAAGTGGGCGCCTACGGTTTCAGAATGGACCCCGGCCAGAACGGGAGTGTCATCTATCCGTTGCCAATCGGAACGGACGTCGGTATCGAAGACCAAGAATTTCTGCCGGTCGCGGAAAACCTTTACGAGCAAGCCATTGCCCTCCAAAACAACCGGCTCAAATGACTACGGAGTCAGCCATAGCGAGCATACGAAGCGAACACCTGAGTTGTTGCATCACCGATTCATATGAAGAGAACCATTGCGGACTGGACATCACCGGGCTGGACCGTGCATCGGTTACCACCCTTCACGGCACTAGCTTTCAGTCGAACCATAATTGGCAAGGCAGACTGTGCGACCGGATTATCTTTGGAAGGCGAGACATTTATTTCGTGTGCGCTGTTGAGTTGAAGGGCGGGCAAAGCGCCGATGTATCCGTCGCAATCCAGCAGATACAGGGCGGTTTGGACCTTGCCGCCTCACGTCTACAAACTCAATCGCCCGAAAAATGGTATCCGTTGCTGGTATACAGTGGCAGTGTGCAAAGAATAGAAAGAGACGTATTTCAAAGAAAGACGGTTTCATATAGAGGCCGAAAAAGACGTGTGGAACGAATAGATTGCGGTTCCCGTTTACTGGACTATCTTAACCGACAGCAGTGATAACTTGGCCGCCGGAGCGGTCCATTCCCCTCAACCTCAAGCGAAAGGAAACCAACCATGCCAAACACACCTCACGGCATATCCTACGACTCCAACCGGCCCGTGGTGATGGGGCGGAACGGGATGGTCTGTTCCGGGCATCCGCTGGCTTCTCAGGCCGGGATGGCGATTTTGCAAAAGGGTGGGAACGCAGTGGATGCCGCCATCGCCACCGCCGCTGCGTTGAACGTGGTGGAGCCCAACATGTCGGGTATCGGCGGCGACGGCTACATTATGGTCTACAACCGGGAGACCGGGAAAATCGAGGTCTGCAACGCCACCGGCGCCGCGCCTTACGAAGCGTCGCTGGAACGCTACCAAGCCAATGGCATCCCCGTTAAAGGCATCCTTTCCGTGTCGGTTCCAGGGTTGTTGGACGGCTGGATGTCGGCCCACCAGCGCTACGGTTCGCTCTCTTTGGGCCAAGTGTTCGGCCCGGCCCTCGACCTGGCCGGTAACGGCTTCCCGGTCACCCACGTGCTGTCCGGCGTTATCGCCAGCGACCCGTTAATCCAACAATTCCCTACCTCGCAAAAGGTCTTCGCTCCGGGAGGGCAATCCCTCAAACCGGGCGAAGTCATTTACCAAAAAGACTTGGCCCGCACCTTCCAAGCCATTGTCGAGGGAGGCCGGGACGCCTTCTATGAAGGCGAAGTGGCCCAAGAGATCGTTAGGTTCAGCGAAGAGCAGGGCGGGCTGCTGTCAATGAAAGACCTGGCCGGCTGCCGGTCCCGGTGGGAAGCGCCCATCTCCACCACCTACCGGGGTTATTCGGTATACGAGGCCCCGCCCAACTCCAGCGGGCATGTGTTGCTTCAAGAACTTAACCTGGTAGAGCAGTTCGACCTGCGGTCCCTGGGTTGCAACACTGCGGAAAGCATCCACCTGATGGTCGAAGCCAAGAAGCTGGCCTTCGCCGACCGGGAAGCCTATATGGCCGACCCGGACTTTGTCGATGTCCCCATCGCCGGAATGGTCTCCAAGGCCTACGCCAAGGAGCGAGTTGGGCTCCTTGACTTGGAGCGCGCGGCATCAGAAGTGCGCCAAGGCGACCCTTGGAGCTACCAGCCGGGGGCCAGACGCCCCGGGGCCGCGGTGGGCGCGGCTAGTCCCGCGACTAGTCCCGAGGAAGACACCACCTGCTTTGTGGTAGTAGACCGCTGGGGCAACGCCGTCTGCCAACTCCAGAGTATCCAGAGTTCCTTGGGGTCCAGCGTCGTCGCCGGCAACACCGGCGTTTTGCTTAACAACCGGATGACCTACTGGCACTTGGACCCCCACCACGTGGACTGCTTGCAACCGGGCAAGCGAGTCCGCCACACCATGAACCCGGTGATGGTATTCCAGGGTGGTGTAACCTCGGGCAACGGCGGCGTTCCCGACTCAGCGAAGCTGTTCCTGGTCTGCGGCACCCCGGGAGCCGATACCCAAGTGCAGACCAACCTTCAGGTCATCACCCACCTCATTGACTTCGGTATGAACGTGGCCGAGGCCGTGGAGGCGCCCCGCTGGCGCAACACCCTCAACCTCACCGAAAGCAACATACCCCACGAGTGCGAGAACCTGCTTTACGTCGAGTCGCGCTTCGACCGCGATGTCAGAGCCGGGCTGGAAGCTAGAGGCCACGTGTTGGAAGTGCTGAGCGCTTGGGGAGCGTCGGGAAGCGAAATGATGATTCAGACCACCCCCGATTCGGGAGTGTTACAGGGCGCCGCCGACCCCCGCCGCGACGGCTACGCTGTGGGCTGGTAGGCAAACCAAATGAGAATTCCCGGAGACAAACGGAGTCTCTATCCCGACGAGTGCGGCCAACGGGCGGGCGTCTTTGCCGAGGCGGTCCGCGACAACGAAATGGACTTGGCTTGGTCGATGCTGTCCAAAGAGACCCGGGGCATGCGCCTGGGAGTGTGGGCCACTAGAAACAATATTGATATGCAGGTGGCCTACCGGGCCGGGTACGACTCGGCTCATCCCATGCGGCAGTCGATGCTGGAGGACTTTCGCAACACGGTCCTACGCCTCTGGCCACTGGAAGACTTGACCGACTTGGGAGTGTCTCCCAGCAACTACATCGACGACGACCATGCCTTCGCCTTTCTGCCTTTCGGGGCCTCCAACTTGCCCCAACGGGCAGCCCGGCGGCGGCTTATGAACGGGATCATCCTGCCGATGTTGCGGGAGGAAGGCCAATGGCAGGTGGACCTCCCCGGCTGGCGTTTTCTGGAAAGCCCGGACCCGCGCCAGTAGCCGTTGCGCCTCTTCCGGGCAATTAACCCCGGGGGGCGTTCCTATTACACGGCGGTGCATCTACCGCCGGGGACAGCCGGTATCGGCCCTGGGCCGTCGCCATTTGGGCATAATTCAAGCCAGACCATTCCCGCTACCCCAGGGCTGCGGGCGCCAGTGAGTGATAGCAGAGGTCAGGACATGGTGAAAAAGTTGCTTGGTGTCTTCCTCGTGGGGATAGCGGTGGTGGTGGTGGCGCACTTCATACTCACGGCGTTTTACGAAGATGCCGTGGACATCGACCAAATTTGGTATGTGCTGAACTGGTTTATGGCCCTGGCTGTGGTGGCTGTGGTGATTGTCCATTACCTTCGCCAGCGGGCTCTGATCCAAGGCGGGCCGGGCCAAAGCATTACTCGGGAGTACCTTGAGGTCAATCTGGCCTTCTACGCATCTGCCTTCCTGGCCCTCTGGTTCTTCTGGAACTGGTTTGATGACCTGGCAGTCAGTCCCAGCCCCCAAGGAGATGTCCGCTTGATCCTTTGGGCCTTTGTCGACCCCTTATTCATCCTCATCTCTGCAACAACCGGCTGTCAGCTCTGGCGCGATACCTCACGCCGGTGAGTATTCGAAGAAAGCAAGCCAGAGACGCCGCAGCGGCAACGAAACCCAATGCGCCGTTGGGCTGCGAGCTGTGTCAAAGAGGGTCGCTCCGGTTTACCGAACATCATCTGGTGCCCCGGTCCCGCGGCGGCAAGTTCGGCCCCAAGGCTCTCTTGTGCCCCACCTGCCATCGACAAATTCACGCTATGTTCTCCGAAGCCACCCTAGCCAAGGAGTTCAATTCCATCGAAAGCCTGCGGGCCAACCCCGAAGTCGCCAGCTACCTGGCTTGGGTGCGGCGTCAAAAGGGTCCAACTAACTTCCGGGTGCGCCGCGCCAACAACCGCCGCTGAGCGGCTACTCTTCTGTGGCGTATATGGCGTAGGTAATCTGTAGACCCACCGATACCTCGACCTCGGGCTTGGCGTCGAAGGGGAAGGCCGGTCCACCGAAGAGACTATTCAAATGGCTGCCGCAGCGGTCTTGGCTTAGTAGCCCTCCCAGTTGCCGATACCCCCCGCCGAAGTCCGGGGAGAGCTCCACCGCGCCGATGACGCCACCAAGGTTTACTTCAAGGGCTTCGGCTAAGTCCGACGCAGTCTCACCAGCCTTGGGAACCGCCTCGCGCCGGGCCAAGGCAACGGCTTGGTCACAGTTCTCCTCGGAGAGGCCAAAACGGAGGCCGTGGGCCTGGGAACGCCCGAGCACCTTCTCTACTTCATCGAGAATGCTTTCGCCAATCTCCGGTAGGGCGCTGGTGTCCACCTCAACCGAAACGGTGGGCGGGCCGTACCGCTCCAACTTCTCGAATTCGATGGCGTCCTCTTCGAAGCCGAGTCCCGTTAGACTCTGCTTCAACTCAACTTGGTCTTCCGGATCGATGGGAGCGGGACCGAAGGGTCCGTAACGCTCCTCCTGCAAGATTATAACTACATAGGCCTCATCGGCCGCCACAGTCACGGAGCCATTGGCCGAGACGGTGAGACCGCCCTCGTCTTTTTCGCGGACCATCGGCAATTGGCTGGGTCTACCCACCCCGGCCAAGTTCAACCGGCTGACCGGTGCTGCGGCAGCGTTGGAGTTCAACACGCGAAGCGCGCTATGACCATCACTGCCGGTGGTTGCCGACCAGCCGGCAGTAGAAGAGGTTGGCTTTGATGTTGCGACGGCCGCAGGGGACGCGGCAGGAGCCGCTTGGGGCTCTGGCATAGCTACATATCCGGTGGCTACTGGAGCCACGGAAGAGCTAGGGGTATGGCTGGGCGATGGCGCGGCGTCTTCACCGCAGGCTACGGACGCCACAACGCCAACAAGCAAGATAGTCACCAGCAGGACGGCCCAACGAAGTCGGTGCATGTGCCTCCCTTCTTTACAGAGCATAATGGATAGCAAGGGCTTTGTTGCATGAATATTGGCAGCACATGAAATGTCCCAACACCCTTTGAATCGAGCTATGCTACTCGATAGCTATCCGGCATTCCCAAGTGGGTCATCCGATTCAAAGCGGCACACTTTACCTTGGCTGCCACCTTCTGCTGCGGTAACTTCCTGGCCTGAAGATAGGAACCAAAGATGGTCTTGAACCGAAACATGGCAGTCTCGGCCAGGGAACGCCGATGATAGCCCGACTCTTGTTTCCACCGCTTACGTCCTACCTTCCGAATCCTTCTCAGGTTCTCGTCCCGCACCAGGGGCGGGGCGGCACAGTTCCCATGCTGCCAGATACGGGCATCCTTTCGAGGTGGAATTGCTACCCGCCTGACACCTCTGACAGCGCAGCCCTCATATACCTTCCTTTTGTCGTAAGCCCCATCTTGTCGTAGGCCCCATCGCCACCCACCTGCTCCACTGACCCGGTGCTCTGGTCCAGAAGTTCGGGCACCGCTCCCGCATCGTCCAGGCTGGCCTCGCTCAGTACCACGGCCTGGATCTCCTGGGTTTCACTGTCCACGCTTAGATGGAGCTTCCTCCAGGTGCGCCGTTTGGTATAGCCATGCTGACGCACCTTCCATTCTCCCTCCCCAAAGACTTTCAACCCGGTGCTGTCCAGTACCAGGTGCAAGGGCCCAGCAGCTTTCCTGAGCAAGGAAACCCCCAGGCGCTTGGCGCGCTTGCAGAGGGTGGTATAGTCCGGCACCGGCAAATCCCACTCCAGCAAGTGAAACACGGACCGGAGAAACCCTTCGGCAGCCCTCAGGGTCAAGTGGAAGACGCTGCGCACCATCAACAGACACTGGATTGCTCCATCGGAATACTGAAACTGCCCACCGCGCTTTCGGGGGCCGTCGGGCTTCCAGGCCCCAATATCCTCTTCGCTGGTCCATAGGGTTATTGAACCCCGCTGGACCAGGCTTTCGTTGTAGTCATGCCAGTTACGTATCCGATACTGGGATTTCCTGGTGGTGGTGCGTTTCTTGGGACGAGCTTTGGAGGCTTGCGGTGTTCGCTTCATGCCTCCAGCTTAACACTACCTCCCATTCATTCAACAAAGCCGATAGCAAGTGAGATATTAGGAGCCGCCCCAATGGCTGTCAATAGCCGGTTGTTCCTATCCCGGCCATGCCGACCTGTACGCCTTGCGTGGGTTCGGGCTGGCAGCATTGGCGATGGCCGTCCGCCACGGCTTGGGCATCGGCGGGATTCAGCCCGGCCAGCGCATCGAGGGCCGGAAGCCCGTTGGGGACGGAATGGACCGGCGCGATGGGGGAATGGCTGGCGGTTACGTCGGTTGTCATTGCTTCACTCTCCGGCGATGGATGGGCCGTGGCCGGACCGCCCGGCTCCGAAGTAGCGGCTACCCAGCCCGGACTATCTGGATCACCAAGGCGGCGATGATTCCGCCACCGATGGCCCACGTTGCCAGAAACAGGCAGTCCATCCGTTGGTTGACCGCCTGAAACCCCTGGTCCATCCGTTGGTTGACCGCCTGAAACCCCTGGTCCATCCGTTGGTTGACCGCATCAATCCGGCGGTTGATGTCCTGGATTGCCGCCGCCTGTTCCTCGACTCATCCTTCCAGCCGCCCCAGCCGGGAATCGTCGGTCTCAATTGCCATTGCCGTCCCCCTATGCAGTGATTAACTATAATCATAAGTCCATTTGGCACGACCGGAATTCACTACTAGGCACACTGGACTCCCGCGTTCGCGGGAGTGACGAGGGAAAGGCTAAAGTTTAGTTCTATGTTCACGTATCAGTATAGCAGGATGGCTCTGCTCAAAAGGCCCCTGGCAAAAGGTAGCGGGAGATTCAGCTACCTTTTGCCAGGGGGAGCATCGAAGAATTACTGGACCCTAGGCGGAGCCCGTTATTTACTCGTTCTCCCGGGACCAAATCCGGTCGGCTCGAAAGACCAGATCAGCGAACTCGGCCACTTCCACCGTCTCGGGCAAGAGCCGCTGTATCCGCCGGGCCTCGGCGACCACCTGTCCCAAACTGCCGTCTTGGGCCCAGTAGCTCTCGCGCAGTATTTCGGCGTACTCGGCGACCACCGCCGCCATCTGGAAGCTGAAGGAAGCTTGCTCGAAACCGGCAGCCAAGGCGTCCTTGGAGAAGTCGCGGCTTAGCTCCACAACCTCTCCATTCTCGGGGTCCTCGTAGCGCAGGTAAACCGTCGCCAGGTTACCCTCCTCCGCCGAGTCGTGGAGTTTTAGCTCGTAGACCGCCGTTACACTGTGGTCCGCGCCAATCTCGCCAGCGTCGATGGTGTCGTCGCGGAAGTCCTCGTCGGCGACCCGGCGGTTCTCGTAGCCCAAGAGCCGGAAGCGGCTGACCACCTCGGGGTTGAAGTCGACCTGCACCTTGGCGTCTTTGGCGATGACTTGCAGCGTCCCGGTAAGCCCTTCGACAAATATGCGCCGGGCCTCGGCAAGGGAGTCCACGTAGTGATAGGTCCCATCGCCGTCGTTGGCTAGCTGCTCCATTAGTATGTCGTTGTAGTTGCCCATGCCAAACCCGACGGTGGTTAGGGTAACGCCCTCTTCAACGTGGCTCCTGATCTGCTTGAGGATCGAGTCCGCGCCGGTGTTCCCCACGTTGCCCACGCCGTCGGAGAGCAGCAGAACGCGGGTTATGCGCCCGGGCTTTACGCGGCTCTCGGCCATCCGGTAGGCCAGACGCAGCCCGTCTTCGACGAAGGTCGCCCCGCCGGGATGCAGCGCGTCAATCGCCTCCATGATCGCTTCTTTGTTGCGGCCGCTGGTGGGCTCCAGCAGGGCCGATCCGCGGGAACCGTAAATCACGATGCCAACCTCATCGGTGGGCCGTAGCTCATCGACCAAGAGCCGCAGGGACCGCTTCACCAGCTCCAGACGGTCCTCTCGTCCCATAGAGCCGGAAACGTCGATAGTGAAGATTAAGGTGGCGTCCTTGCGCTCTTCGGAACTCACCGATTTACCCTGCAACCCCACCCACCAGAGCCAATGGTTGTCGCCGCCAAACCGCGAGGGCGAGCCCTCCAAGTGGATGGCGAAAGCCTCCTCCACCGGCGGCTCGTATTCCTGATCGAAGAAGTTCACGAACTCTTCAACCCGGATCGAGTCCGGATCGGGAATGTACCCATCCTGAACAAAGCGGCGGGCCACGGTGTAAGATGCCGTATCCACGTCCATGGCAAAGGTGGACAGGTGGTCGTCCTCGGTATCAATGAAAGGGTTAACGCCGTAGTGCTTGAAAAAAGTCAGGTCGTAATCGGCGTCGTTCACCGTGGCCGAGCCGCCGATGGTATTGAAGCCTTCCGGTCCCTGAGGCGGTGGCTCCTCCATTACGGCCAACTCTTGCACGACTTCGCCCTGCGCACCGCTACGCCCCATTGCTCCCGCCCCGCCACCACCACCGCCGCCACCTCCCCTAAGGACAGCCGGGGCTGGCATGGTCGTTGGGGCTGGCATGGCCAAGGGAGTTGCCGTGGGGGGGGCTGACTGCGGCTGGGAGCTCGGCGTCGGCTGCGGGGCCAGCGTTGGATCGGAAACAGTGCCTGAACTGGGTGTCAGGTCTAGGGGCTGCTCCTCGGGTTTGGGGTCTTGGGTCGGCTGGGTCAAGGGCGTCGCCGGGGCTGAAGTCGCTTGGGGCACTGGAGTCTCGGCTGTCCTATCGGGCTGGACTGATTTTCTCACTACCCCAGATCTGGGGCCATCTGCCGGTTGCGTCGCCGCGCCGGTTCTCCCCCCGCTGGCCGGTGCAACAGCCGGGGCCGCGGTTGCTATCGGTTGTTCGCCGCTTGGTTGCGTTGCCGACCTGTCCTGAGCATCGTCGAAGGATTCATCAGCGCCGCAGGCGGCCAGCACCAGCAACAGGACGATGCCACAGGCTAGGGCGATTATCCGGAAATTGCTATTCATGTCATTCCCTCCTACTATATAGTCTGCCGGATGCACCCAGTATGGCAGGCAACCGCATACACTTCGGACTACAATAGTGTCACATTCGATGTTCATTGGGCGCCGGAGCTGTAACATTGGCCTGTCCTGAGCCCAGTCGAAGGGCCACCTTCGCTGAACTCCTGAGCGAATACATGGCCCGGACCGGCATCGGCGACGCCGACTTGGCCCGCCGGGTCGGTGTCAGCCGCCTCACCCTCGTCCGCTGGAAGGAAGGGATAACCAGCCGCCCCCGCTATCAAGAAGACGTGCTCCGCTGCGGCGAGTTGCTGCGCCTCACGCCGGAGGAGCTCGACGAATTCTTGCTGGCAGCCGGATTTTCCCCGGAAAGGGCCGTGATGCCCGATTCCGGTCAAGAGGCTGACCTGCCGGTGGCGCCACCGGACGGACCTTTCGATGAACCTTCCGGCGAACCCTCCACGGAAACCCCTACCCCCATCCGCCGCCGGGTCTTTCGGATGGCCGGGGCGGCCCTGATAGTGCTTGCCATTGCCCTCGGCGCGGGCCTGGCCGCGGTCAAGTTCCTGGGTGGCCCGGCTTACCCGGTGGCGGCCCAAGGGGAGTCCCTGATTGTCATGGCGCCGTTCATCAATTACACCGCCGGACAGCAGGGCTTCAACGTTCGGGGCCGGCTCAGAAAGGAAATAGACCGGGAGATACGGGAAGCCGGGCTGGCCGGGGTGCGGACGGCCGAGTGGCCGGAAGCGGTCTATGGAAATGAAGCTGCGGTGGCCGCCGGAAGGCGGACCGGCGCCACCATGGTTATCTGGGGAGAATACGACAGCGGACGGGTGATGGCTACCTTTACCATCCCCGGGGCCAAGTCCCAACCCCACGACCAGCAAATCGTCGACCTGGCCTCTTCCCCGGCGGAGTTGCCCACGACCATCAATATCAACTTCACCGATGAAGTCCGCTCGGTGGCCATGATGACCCTAGGCCAATTGTACTTGGAGCAGGGCCACTTCGACCGGGCGAAAATGGTCTTGATTCAGGCGTTGGCCCGGCCGCCCTCCGAGCCCGAAGCCTTGGCCAGCTTGCGGTTCCGCCTCGGGCGGGCTTATCTAGGGGGTCAATTGGCCGACCTAGACGAGGCCATCTGGCTTTTCTCCCAAGTTTTGGCGGTCCAACCCCGGTCCGCCGACACCTATACCAGCCGGGGCTTGGCTTACCTGGAACGCGGCAGGGTTGGCGATGTGGACCTAGCCATTGCCGACTTCACCCAAGCCATCGCCATTGCCCCGAGCCGAGGGGCTGCCTACCTCAACCGGGCGGTTGCTCTGCTGGAACGCGGTGGAGAACGGGACCTGCGGCAAGCAATTTCAGATTTAGATCAGGCTATTGCGATCGATCCGGAGTACGCCAGCGCTTATGTCAACCGGGCCAGCGTTTACCTAGCCCGAAGAAAGGCGGGAGACTTGGACTTGGCTTTCGCCGATTTGCGACAGGCGATATCCATCGCCCCCACCTTGGCTACCGCCTACCTCAACCGCGGCAATGCCTACCTGCAACGCGGCCAGGATGACGATTTTGCTCTCGCCAAGGACGATTACACCAGGGCCATCGAGCTAGCTCCGGACTCTCCAATGCACTACTTCAACCGGGGTTTGGTGCACTCCGAGTTGGAGGACTGGGATAGGTCCATCGCCGACTTCCAGCGTGCCCAAGAGTTGAGACCCGGCGATTTTACTTTCAATAACGCTCTGTGTTGGCAGTTGGGAGCGCAGGGTGAACCTAATCTGGCCCTGCCTTACTGCGATTTGGCCCTGGCCCCCGACCTCGGAGAAATGGCCAGAGACGGCCGGGGCTTGGTGTTGGCGCTATTGGGGCGCAACGATGAAGCCATCGGCGAGTTTGAAGCCTTCCTCTCATGGGTGGATACATCGCCCAAAGAGAGTTGCCGCGGCAGTTACCATCCCAGCCGCCGGGCCTGGGTCGAGGAACTACAGGCCGGAGGGAACCCGTTCGACGCTGATACCCTGCGGCGGCTACGGGTCCGTCCGGTGGTCTCGGCTGGTGATCCATGCTGATAGCCAATACACAGCATAGGTGGTATAAACCACATTGGTGAAGCTGGCATAATCGGCTTCACGGTGTACCGGTATCCTGGTGTGATCAAAGGCTCGTATTGCAGTGAACAGATAGGGGGTAGCCAATGCCTGGAATAGGAACTTTAAAGCAGCGCATCAAGCAGGGAGAGACCGTCATCGGCGTGGCGGCGCCTTTGAATTCCACCCGAGAGCAACTGGAGAATATCCTGAGTAAGGACTCCTACGACTTCCTTACCCTGGACAGCCAGCACAGTCCCTACGACGAGGAGAAGCTGGTTGCCTATTGCGCCTTGGCCGAAGACCTGGGGATGCCCGTCCAATTCCGCATCAAGAATACCCGCCACGCCTACCTCATCGGCAACATCCTGGACCTGGGGCCCGCCGCCATCGAGGTGCCGTTGGTGGAGGAAGAATCGGTGGTCGACGAGGCCTTGGCCGCGTTCTACTACCCGCAACAGGGCAAAAGGAGTTGGGGGGGCGCGGCCCGCCACGGCGTTCGAGGCCGGGATGATCGCTTGGAGTACGCCGAATGGTGGAACAACAATGGCGTGTTGTGCCTCCAAATGGAGACGGTGACCGGAGTGACCAACGCCCGTCAACTGGCCAAGCCGGGTGTCGACTGCCTTACCTGGGGCCCCGCCGACTTGGCCTTCAATTTAGAGGCCCACCCGGACTTCCCCTTCCAGACTACGGACGACTGCGTCCGCCACGTGCTCAAGCAGTTGGAGGGCACCGGTGTCCGGGTCAGTTTCCGCAACGGGAGCCCCGACCAAAGAGATAAGTACCGGGAAATGGGCGTCACTGTCTTCATGGAGCGCCCCATCGCCTAGCTCACCGTCGTTGGACTTATTCGGTCACTTGGCAATTAAGCATCGTTCCGGCATTTACAGGGTCTTTCGATTATCGAAACCGTGTATACCGCTCATCCTGAGCGGAGTGGGGCGCAGTCGAAGGATTGGGGTAGCAAGACCCGAACGGCGGTCCTTAGACTCCGCTCTGTGCCTGTCCTGAGCCTGCCGAAGGTATGAGCGGGCAAATGGCTACAGATCGAGAATCGAAAGACCCTGCCGGCATATAGTCCCCGCCTTGTGCAACCGGCGGGGAGACACTATACTCCGGTTATTATGCCAGACATACAGGACACGCCTCCCGGCGACCTAATCACTCTACCGCTGTTCCCTTTGAACGTTGTGCTGTTCCCGGGTATGGCTTTGCCGCTGCACATCTTCGAGGAGCGGTACAAAGCGATGATCGGCGATTGCGTGGAACGGGAAGAACCCTTTGGGATAGTGTTGATTAGAGAGGGGCGAGAGGTCGGCGCCCCGGCGCGACCGTTTCCAATTGGGACTGCCGCCCAGATATTGCAGGTGGAGCACTTGGCCGAAGGGCGGATGAACATTCTCACCCGGGGCCAGCGGCGATTTCATACTGCCGAAATAACCCAGACTTTGCCGCACCTGGTGGGCCAAGTCCGTTATTTGGCCGAGGAGCCGGGTGAGGTCCAGCCGGAATTGATGGCTGAGGTGAGCGAGCAATTCGGGGCTTTCACCAGGAACCTGTCCGCCCTAGCCGGTGGCTGGACCTCCCAAGCTCCAATTCCCGACAACCCGGTTAGTCTCTCCTACAACGTGGCGTCCAATCTGGACCTGCCGCGGCGCATCCGCCAAGAACTGCTGGAGGCGGCCACCGCAAGCCAGCGCTTGGAGCAGTTGCTGCCGTTGGTCAAACGGGCCAACGACTCCCTCCAGCAGGAATTGGCCAAGCGCAACCCCTTCCAAGGCCCGCGCCTCAACTAACCTGGCACCTCGAAGCGGACGCATCGCGGTCTAAGCTTTTACCAAGTCGCCGTAAAGCCGCAGTCCGCCCGCTTCCGGGACCATTCCGGAGAACAATTCCGGATGGACCATTTCGGCAATGATCTCCAGACCGTCTACCAACCTAGGTCCCGACCGGCTGGTATAGGCCCCGGCGTCAATCACGTAGACCCGGTTGTTCCTCACTGCGGGAATGTCGGCCCAACCCTCTTTTTGGGCCAAGATTGGTACATCTTGGAGGGCCCGCTTGACGTCAAAGCCGCAGGGCATCAGGATAACGACCTCAGGCTGGCTCTCCACCACCTTGTCCCACTCCAACTGGAATGAGCCCCTCTCTTTATCGCCAAAACAGTTGACGCCCCCGGCCAATTCCACCATCTCCGGCACCCAGTGGCCGCCGCACATCAGGGGTTCGGCCCACTCCAAATGCAACACCCGAGGGTGGCTGGCAGCATTGGCCGTTACCTCCGTGACAGCGTCGATTCTGCCCTGCATCCGCGAAACGATGGATTCAGCTTTCGCCTCGGCGCCGGTGGCCCGGCCCACCCGGCGAATATCTTCTAGGACATCGCCCAAGTATTGGGGGTCTAGGGACATCACCTCCGGCTCTTTGGAGAGACTTACGCTGGCCTCGGCGACCTGCCGAGATGATATGGCTCAAACCTCGCAGATGGCTTGGGTCAGCAACAAGTCCGGCTCGGCGGCTTTCAGCACCTCCTCGTCGATCTCGTAAATCCCCAGCCCCTGCTCCAGACGCTCGGAAATGATGCGGCTGATCTCCCCGCTGCTGGGCGGCGCAGCATCATCAAAGACGCTGCGCACCACATGGGGTTTGTTCCGGGACTCGGGCGGATAGTCACACTCGTGAGTGACGCCGTAGAGGCTATCCTGCAAGCCCAAGCCGTACACGATTTCCGTAGCGCTGGGTAAAAAAGAGCATATTCTCATTGGAGGCCCCTGCTATCCTCTAAAGTCTATGGGCATTTCAGAGTCCTTCAATTGTCATTCTGAAGGAGCCTTTCGACTTCGCTCAAGATAAACTCCGCGACTGAAGAATCTAAACGCCTAGCCCGGAACCAATCTTGGCTGGCCCGATGAATGCTAGACTCTTCACTCCGTTCAGGGTGACAATTGAAAGACTCTAGGGCGTTTGGCCCCGGTATCGGCGGGGCGCTGGTAAAGCCGGTAGGTCCGGCTGGACTACCTGCAATCCAGGCTACCGGCGGCTTTCGGCGTGGACCACCAAGTCCACAGTGGTGTCCGCGGTCGCCACGGCGACCGAACCGTAAAGGGGTCAACGCCGTTTCCAAGTTTCCACCAGTTCGTGGGCTTGGTCGTCGTCCACTCCCCACATCTCGAAATTCACCCTGATGGCCTCGTAGACCGTCCGGTCGCCCGCCGGTTTATCCGGGTCGCGCCAAGCCTCGGCGCCCACGTCCATCCAGTCTAAAGCGATCTGCCCTTCGGAGGCCAAGCGCTCCACCATGTTTACCGCACAGGCGGTGATTCCCGACAAGAACAACTCGCCCGCGCCCACTTCCTCTCCACCGGCGTCGTCGGCCACGAAATGGTGAGTGCGGGCATTGCAGATAGTCCGGCCCAGGGTCCCGGTGCTGTAGCTGCGCACTTTGTAGGCCAAAGCCAAGTTAGCCATTTGTTCCTCCCAGACGGAAGATTCTTATTAGGGCGCTACCCGGTAAGCAACGCACTCGACAATTTCGATGGACAGTGGTTTTTGGGCCAGGCCGGTAGTCCCGATTACGGCGCGGCAGGGCGGATTGGGCATGAATTCCCGGTAAATTTCGTTGAACAGGCCCCAGTTTTCCATGTTGGTCAGAAACACAACCAAGGTGACTACCCGGCTAAATGAGGCGCCGGCCGCCTCCAAGGTGGTGTTAACGTGGCGAAAGGCGGCCCGGTACTGTTCGGCGTCCGTTTCCCCCACAATCACGCCATCGAACCCGGAGGCGGTGGTGCCGCGGCACAACACCTTGACCGCCTTTACCTTGAGGAATCTGGTCAGGTCTTCTTCAAAGTAGTCGCAATAGAGCCCGTTCCGGAAGGAGACCAACTCGGTCGACTGGTTCCGCCCGTCGGCAATAATCAAGTCGAGCAACCGCTCTCGCTCGGCTAGCGGCAAAGCTTGGGCCTCGTCGATGCTCATCGAGTCCAAGTCAGCCAGGGTATGGGCCATCCGGTTACTCCAGATTGGGGTATGTCATCTTCTACCGGGACGCCGCTCAACGGGCACCCTTTGCCCCGGGTCCCTTTTGACACGAATATACCCCGGTGCCTATGATATTCCTATACTAGGGTAGTGCGTCCCCGGAGGAGTCATCATGGCTACTATACCAGAACTGCGCACCCAGTACGAAGAATTGGACCGTCCATTACCCTCCAAGGACGAAAGCGCCATCGAGACCCAGTGCTTGCTGACCTTTGAATACCAGTACCCGGAGCAGGACACCGAGGTCTACGTGGATACCGATGAGTTCACCGCCGTCTGTCCTTGGACCAGCTTGCCGGACTACGGCGCCCTGGAGATTCACTATGTGCCCGATCAGAGTTGCATAGAATTGAAATCGCTGAAATACTACCTGCTCTCCTTCCGGGACGTGGGGATTGTCCAAGAACATGCGGTTAACCGGATTCTGAAGGACTTGGTCGCCGTCTGCCAGCCCCGGTCCATGAAAGTTACGCTGGACTACAAGGTGCGGGGCGGCCTGCACACCTCGGTGTCGGTGGAGTACCCCGGCGGAAGCAGCAATGCACTTAATTAGGATCGAGATAATCTTCGATAGCGGCCATCGCCTGTTGGACTACGAGGGAAAGTGCGCCTTTCCCCACGGCCACACCTACCGGGCCGAGGTCTTCTTGAAGTCGACTTCCCTGGACTCCTTGGGGTTAGTGTACGACTTCACCGAGTTGAAGGGCCGGGTCAAAGGTTGGATTGACGACAACTGGGACCACGCCTTTCTGGCCAACAGCCGGGACACGGTGCTCATTTCCGGTCTACAGCCCTCGGCCAAGGGAAGGCTCTACCAGTTCGACCGGGAGAACCCATCCTGCGAAGTAATGAGCCGGGAGTTGTTTCACAAAGTTCGAGACCTTTGCGGGGTGACGCCGCAAAAAGTCCGCTTATGGGAATCGGTAAACCAGTACGCCGAATACTACGCCGAATGCCAATCCTAAATACCCAATCCTAAATACAATGAAGGCCGTTAGGTAAGAATTGCGATGAGATACGGCTTGAGCCTGCTATCCGGAGGTCTGGATTCAAGCACCGTCACCGCCTATGCGCTGCGTCATACTGACGACCTAACCGCGATCACCTTCCAGTATGGCCAGAGTCACAGCAAAGAGGTGGACTGCGCCAAAGCCATTGCCGAGGTGCTGGGCCTGCGGCACCAGCTATTAGACATCGCCTTCTTGCGAGATGTAGCCTGGTATTCGGCCTTGACCAACCCGGACCGTTTTCCGGTGCCGGAGCACCGGCCCTTAGAGCAGATGGGGGCCAGCATTCCCATTACCTACGTGCCTTTGCGAAACACCATCTTCTTGTCGCTGGCCTCGGCTTACTTGGAGAGTCACATCCTCCACGCCATAGAGGTCGAGGGAGTCGACCCGGAAGAGGTACAAGCCAGCCTGTTCATGGCGCCGAACGCCATCGACTACAGCGGCTATCCCGACTGCCGTCCCGAATACTTCGCCCAAATGGCCGAGGCGCTCCGGTACGGCAGCAAAATGTGGACCGAGTATGGCGTGCCGGTACAAGTGGAGACGCCCATAATCGAAATGTCCAAGGCGAGATTATCCGCCTGGCCCTGGAAATAAAAGCGCCCTTGGAGCTGACGTGGAGCTGTTACCAAGGCGACGCCACCCCCTGCGGGGTCTGCGATAGCTGCCTTCTCCGGGCCAAGGGCTTTCAGGAAGCCGGAGTCGAGGACCCGCTGCTGCGCCGCTTGGGAGTAGCAGACTAAATGCTCCGCGTAAGCCGACAAATCAGCGGCGAGCCCGAGGTGTTTTATTCCCTACAAGGCGAAGGGCCTACCCTGGGCACTCCTTCGGTGTTTCTCAGGCTGGCTACCTGCAACTTGGCTTGCCGCTGGTGCGACACCAAGTACACTTGGGACTGGGCCAATCACGACTACAACCGGGAAGTCATCTCGATGGACTGGCGCCAAGTGGAGGAACGCCTCCTGGGTTACCCTTGCCGTAACATGGTAATCACCGGCGGCGAGCCGCTGCTGCAACAAGAGGCCCTGGCCCCGCTAGTAGGTTCGGTAAAGAGGGCGGGATTCCGGGTAGAGGTGGAGACCAACGGCACCATTGCTCCCTCTCCAGAGATGGCCGAAGCCATCGACCAATGGAACGTGTCCCCCAAGTTAAGCAACTCGGGGAATTTCAAGGACCGCCGGGAAGTGCCCGGAGTCCTCGAGGCCTTTCGCTTGCTGCCGGGGGCTTACTTCAAGTTTGTGGTGGTTACGCCGAGTGACGTGGACGAGGTGTGCGCCCTTAGAGACAATTACGGCCTACCGCCGCAGCGCATCATTCTGATGCCCGAGGGCCAAAATCCGGATGCCCTCCGAGACCGCAGCCAATGGCTCAGCGAAGCCTGCATCAAGGAAGGGTTTCGCTTCTCCACCCGGCTCCACATCCTCCTCTGGGGGGACGAGCGGGGGAGATAACCCTTAAGCCAATAAGCCGGTTAGCTCCCGCAAGTCCGCCAGCATGTCCAAACGGTCGGCCAACTCCACCACCTCCGCCGTGCGAGCGCTTCCCAAAGTGCCCTTGGCCAAGTAATTGAACTTGTCCAGCAATACTTCCCGGGGAGCGGGATTGGCGGCGTCCCCGTATTGGGCCGTGACCTCCTCGGTTAAAACCTGGCCGTCTCCCGTGAAAACGGTGACCCGGGCCGACGGGTAATCAAACCGGCGCAGGCTCATCTCCGGGTCTGCGGCCACCTCCACCTTCCGGGCCAAGGCCCTAACTTGCCGGTCGGCCACCTTCTCGGGATAGAAGGCCGTAACGTCGGTGGCCCCGTGCACCACCGACGCGGCCACCGCGTAGGGGATGGAGAACTTGGCCGCCAGCATATTCTCCGGTTCCGGGTCGGCCATAATCAGGGCCAAAGGCGGCGCTTCCACCCGGATGTGTTCCACTTCGGCGGCAGTAAAGTCCTTCTTTCGGGAAATAGCCTGCACCGCGTCGATAACCGGGTGGTTATAGAGGCAACAGGCGTGAAACTTGAAGTAGTTGCGCTCTATCCGGTATCCTCCGCTCTCCCCTAAGCCGTCGAGCACCGCGCTGGCGTCAAACCCATCGCCGAGAATCCCATCGTAAAGGTCCCGGGGGGCGTCTTTGATTCCGGTAAAGCCGCAGCGCACCAACTGGGCCGCCAAGATGCCTTGGAAACCGGACCGGCCGGGGTAGAGGTTGCGAATGGTGGCGCCCTCGATACAGGGCGTCCAAGTGTTGGCCGGGCTCATGGAAACCGCCATGCTCATCGCTTGGCGCGTCTCTGCGGCGTCCAGTCCCAAGAGCCGGGCCGCGGCGGCGGCTGTGCCAATGGTGCCCCAAGTCCCGTGAGAGTGGATTTCGGCTTTGGCGGTGGTCGCGGCCCCCATGCGCGCGGTTACCTCATAGCCGATGATCACGGCTTCCAGGAATGCCTTACCGCTGGCCCCTTGGGCTTCGGCCACCGCCATTGCTCCGGGCGTAACGTGGATGGACGGATGGCCGCCCCCCAGTCGGCTGCCCTCATCCATTTCCAGCGCCACTCCGGCGGTCCCGTTCACCAAGGCGGCAAAGCCGGGCTGGACCTTGCCGGAGTGCCCCAACAAAGTGGCGGGCCCCGTGCCGCCCATTTCCTGGGCCAATCGGGCAAAGTTCGCATTCTCGGGTAGACGGCTGCCCGCCAGCACCGCGCCGATGGTGTCGAGGATTACCGTTTTGGCGGCGTTAACGGTAGAGGAGGCTAGGTCCTCCAGCCGGGTTTGGGCAACGAATTCTGACAAACGGTCCATGTAATCGGCAGACATCGCATCCTCTCCGGTTTTGAAGCAGGTCTATCGCATTCTGTCACCCTGCCCCCGTTCACTGTCACCCTGAACGGAGTGAAGGGTCTAAAATTCCTCTGGCAAGGCGACGTTTATTCCGGCGAGAATTTTAGGTTCCTCGCTGCGCTCGGAATGACAATTAAAAGACCCTGATTTTGAAGGTCCCTGATTGCGAAATGGTGAGACCCGGCCCATAATTGACATGCTATGTGTCAAGGAGAGCGCCTTCCTTTCACGCCTCTGGCCAATCTGCGCCAGCCCATGCCCTTGGGCCGCAAGCTGCTGTTAGTCTTGGCCAACAGCTTCCTCAAGCTGCGGACCCGGAAAGGTTGCTGTACCAACCTGGGCCAGCCCGGCTGTTGAAGAAGCTTGGCGCCGCCGTCCGGGCCGGACGGCTAAGGTCTTTAACTTGGGGGCTACCGGCTGACGCCGTCCGGTTCGTCCTCAGCACCGGGGTTGACCGGTTGCAGCCCTTTCCACCAGTGGCGTCCCCGGCCCCGGCGCTTGCGTTCGAAGCCCAGCTTGGTCAGTTGAATCCCGAAGCTTCGCTGCACCAATGGGATTTGGCCGGTGTCTTGGCACCAAGCCAAGTACTCTTGGTACAGTTCGCTGGCAATGGTGTACGACCCCGGGTCTGCCACGCACTTGGCATCAAGAAAAGCCGTCACCGGCTCACTCTCCGAGGCCGTCATGGCCAACTGGTCCGCACAGGCCAAGACTTCCTCGGGTGCGGTCAACACTTCCGCGGGGGTCGCCGACACCTCGGCCGGAACCTCCTCCGGAGTGGTTGTAACCTCAAGCGGCCCGGCATCCCCGGCGCTCCCTTGAGGGTCTTCAACCCGATCGATGCAAAACTGCAACAGGTCTAGATACTTTTCCAGACCGCCAAAGTCTTCCCAATAGACCGGCTTCCCATCCAAGGAAGTAGCATCCAAAACAAAGTCTATGGGGTGTACTTCAAAGCGTTGGCGGTAACCCTCGGGACAAGTCCAAACCGGCGCGACCAGCCCTTCACTCAAGGCCAGGTTCAGCAAATAGATCGCGCAGCGAGCGCCTCGCAAATCAGCATCGGGCTCCCGCAGCGGAGGATAGTCAAAGACCCAATCCAGGGTACTAGAAGTCTGCATCGCCGAGAATGTGACCGCGCCGCGTACTTGGTTGTTAATGCACCGGGCCAGGTCTTGCTCGTTTTTCAACTCCAATGGATTGAATACCTGGACCAGCTTTCCGTTGGCGGTCGGGATTAAGGTGCGGCCCAAAGGCAGATGGTCCTTGGTAATCAGGCCCTTCCTTGCCCCGGACCAAAGCGCCATAGCCAACGCCAGGTTTTCCCATACCATCCTGATCTCCAAACCTGGTTCCACAGTCCCCCTCCCGCCTTCTTATTGGCCGCAGACTCTGCCGCTCTACTCGTTTATGTTCATCACGACCTTTACGACATTGTCCAGCCGCTGCTCATACATATCATAGGCCGTCTGCACCTCGGAAAAGCCAACGCGGTGAGTTATCAGACCGGCGGGATCGCACCAGCCCCGTTCCCTGAGCCCCACGATCTCTTTGATGTGCGATGTGGGGTCGCCACTGCGCGCGCCGGTGGTGGGAACGATCCTCATCTGTTTATCCATGAGTAGATTGTGCTCGATGGGGATGAAATCGTCGGTCTGGACCCCAAACACAATGACGGTCCCGAACTGCCGCACCAGCCGCAGGGCCATACTGAAGGTGTCGGGGTATCCGGCGGCTTCCACCACCACATCAGGGCCGTGGCCTTGGGTAATCTCGGCTACCGCTTCGTCGATATTCTCTTTATCCGGATTGACCGTATGGGTCGCTCCGAATAGTTTGGACTTTTCCAGCCGGTAGTCCAGCAGATCGGCGCCAATAACGCTTCTGGCCCCGCACCGGGAAGTAATCATGGTGAAGCTCAGGCCGATGCTGCCTTGGCCCAATACCACCACGTTTTTCCCCAGCAGGTTGGGCATTTGCTGACAGGAATAGAGGACGGTCCCCGAAGGCTGGCACATGACCCACTCGTCCAGCGGGCCTTCGTCGGGCAGCAAGATCATCCTATCCGGACTCGACACCATGTACTCCATCAGTCCGCCGCCGCCCCGCTGCGGAATAACGATGGCCCTTTGGCCTTCGTGAAAGCTGTCGGTACGGCTTTCCACGATCACACCGGCCAACTCGTGGCACGGCTGGCCCGGGTCCATGGGGTATTCTTCCTCCGGGTGCACCTGGTACCCGTGGCGGATGTCGCTGCCGCACACCGACACCCGCTCCAGCTTGACCAAGCACTGGCCATCGGCGGCGACTGGCATCTCGGTGTCAATAAACTCAAAGTGTTTAGGCCCGGCTAGTCTTGCTGCTTTCATTACCGTAATCCACTCCCGGTTCAAAATTCTGGCAACATCTTAATATGCGGCCAATTCTTGGGCAAGTTTTGGCCCGGGAGGACGGGGGTCTTTTACTGATGCGTGAATAAGTTTCTAAACCAAGCCATACTGTCATTCCCGCTTTCGCGGGAATCCATCCACGTCGAAGGGAAAGGAACGTAGCTGGCTAATAGCACTCCTGGATTCCCGCTTTCGCGGGAATGACGGGTGAGGGTGCCTCCGAGTTTAGTTGTTGATTCACGTATCAGTAGTTGTCACCCCGAACGGAGTGAGGGGTCTAAAATCCCTCCGGCAAGCCAAGGTTGGTTCTGGACAAGGGCTTTAGATTCTTCAGTCGCGGAGTTTATCCTGAGCCAAGTCGAAGGACTCCTTTAGAATGACAATTGAAAGACCCTGGACCGGAGCAACCCGTTCTTGAGGCTGGACCAGTGACAGGTTATCATAGGGACGGCCCGGCTCCGGGCAATCCCTCAGTCAACCCCTTGGAGGTGCGCGTTGCCAGAACCTTATGACGTCGTCGTAGTCGGGGCCGGCAACGCGGCCCTCAGCGCGGCCCTGTCGGCCAAGGAACACTGCGGCTCGGTGCTGGTGGTGGAAAAAGCCCCGGAGTATTTTCGCGGGGGCAACACCTACTTTACCGGCGGGATTATCCGGGTCGCTTTCGACGGAATTGAAGACATTAAGACCCTAATCCCCGACATGTCCCCCACCGAGGAGGAGTCGGTCGACGTCGGCAGCTACACCCAAGACCAGTTTTACGACGACATGATGCGGGTTACCCAGGGCTTGTCCGACCCTGAGCTGGCCCAAATTCTAGTCAGCCAGTCGTTACCCACTATGCAATGGCTGAGAGAAAAAGGGGTCCGCTTTATCCTTTCCTACGGCCGCCAAGCGTTCAAGGATGGAGACAAGTTCCGTTTTTGGGGGGGTCTGTTGGTCGAGGCGGTGGGCGCCGGCAAAGGACTGTCGGACCAGCAATTCGAGGCGGCCCGGCGTGCCGGCGTGGAAGTCCGCTACTCGACCCAGGGCGTGAGCCTGCTCCAAGACAACCTGGGGCGGGTAAGCGGCCTCCGAGTACTTGGCCCCAAGGGATTTGAGGACATCTCGGCCCGGTCGGTAGTCTTGGCGGCGGGCGGCTTTGAAGCCAATGCCGAGATGCGCAGCCGGTACCTGGGTCCCGGTTGGGAACTGGTCAAGGTCCGAGGGATTCCCTACAACACCGGCGACGGCATTAAAATGGCGCTGGACGTGGGGGCCCAAGCCCACGGGCACTGGAGCAGTTGCCACGCGGTGGCCTGGGATATGAACGCCCCCGCTTTTGGCGACCGCACCATCACCGAGCTCTACCAAAAACATTCCTATCCCTTCGGGATAATCGTCAACCTCGATGGGCAGCGGTTCTTGGACGAGGGGGCCGACTTCCGGAATTATACTTACGTAACCTACGGCCGGGCCCTGCTCACCCAGCCCCAAGGGCTCGCTTTTCAGATTTTCGACGACAAAGTTAAGCACCTGCTGCGCGATGAGTACCGCATACCTCAAGTTACGATGGCCGAGGCCAACACTATCGAGGAATTGGCCCAGCGATTGGACATCGACCCTGCCGGGTTGGTCCGTACCGTGGGGGAGTTCAACGCCGCAGTCCGGACCGACATCCCCTACAATCCGACGATTAAAGACGGCCGGGCGGCCGAGGGCGTCAGTCCACCCAAGAGCAACTGGGCTCAACCCATCGACACTCCGCCCTACCTGGGCTATGCCGTCACCTGCGGCATCACGTTTACCTTCGGCGGCGTTAAGATCGACACCCGGGGGCAAGTGGTAACCAACAGCCAAGAGCCGATACCGGGCCTTTATGCTGCCGGGGAAATGGTCGGCGGCCTGTTCTACTACAACTATCCCGGCGGCTCGGGTCTTTCGGCGGGCATGGTGTTTGGGCGCTTGGCTGGCATCAGCGCCGGCCAAGATGCTATGGCCTTAAAAGACTGACTTAGCGCCTACGATCAAGTCCGCTCATCCTGAACGGACAGGTGGTAACGCAAAGGCGCAATGACGCAGAGACGCAAGGGTCGAAAAGCGTTTAGAGTGAGCGGTACACGAAGGCGCCAGCGGCGTTCAAAGGAATAAGCAGAAGAAACCTCGCGCCATTGCGTCCTTGCGCCTTTGCGTTCCCTGAACCATCTCATCCCTTCGACAAGCTCTGGAAACAAGGAGAAAACGTGGTTAGTGTGCAAGACCGGATTACCCTGGTCAGATCCGAGGCGGACCAACTCCAGCAATACCTGAGCGACTTGCCCAACACCGCTTGGGAGCGTCCCAGTGCCTGCGATCTTTGGACCGTGGCCGACGTGGTGGGTCACCTGACTTGGGCAGCGGACTACTTTATGGCCACAATCTCCAACGGGATAAAGGGGAACCAGTCGCCGGTCCTAGATTGGCCGGCCCCAGGCTCCTTGCCCCCGGCGGGGTTTGCCGACTTCATCGCCCAGAAAGCCATAGAGGCCCGTCAGGAGTTTGGGGACGGACTGGTGTCGGCCTTCTTTGAGAGAAATAGCCAACTGCAAGAACTGGTCTCCCGATTGACTCCGGAAGAACTGGACCAACCGTGTTTCTCCCCGTCGGCGGCCCGTCCCGCCCGGGACTTCGTGTCCATCCGGGTCCGCGAGTTGTCGGTCCACGGTTGGGACATTCAGTCCAGGTTGGAGACCTCCGCCGGATTGTCCGAAGCCAGCCTGCCGGTGGTGCTGGAACAGGTGCCGCAGTGGCTGGCGGGCCGGGGGCTAAGCGAATACCGGCCTCCCGTCGGACGCGACTCGGCACGCTACCGCCTTGATTTGGCGGGGGCAAGCTCGCCGCGTTTTGACATCCTGGCCACCAGGGACGGCTGCAACCTGGAGGACGCCAGCGGCGATCCGGACGTCACCCTGCGGTGGGACGGCGAGGCTACCGGATTGTTGGCCTACGGGCGGCTGCGTTTAGAGTCGGCGTTGAGCCGGGGCGCAGCACCTCCCCTGGGAGACCAGCAATTGGCTGCGGACTTTCAGGCGTGGCTGGGAGTCGCCCTAGCGGTTTAGGGCCTGTTCCGGGATTACTCCGCCTCCATGCCCCGTTCTTCGAGCTCGTGCCAGTGGACGTTGCCTGCGGCTAACTCGGCCTGCGCATCGTGGTCGTTTCTGACGCTGGCGATGACGGCATGGGCCGGTTTTTGGGTGAACCTGGTCAGGAGCACGGCGTTTCTCCGGGCCCGGCTGGCGTCCCGCTGGCTTGCGGTGAAAGACGCTTCTACGGCAATCAGGCAGGTCTCGTTTGCGTCCTTAGCTTCGATTACCAGGTCGGCTAGGCGGAAGCTCCTGAGTTCTCTGGTAGGAATGTCGCCCCCTGCGGCGTTCTGGGCCATTTCAGTTAGTTCCAGCCGGGTCAGGGTGCGGACGTACCGGAGGCCGATGTCCATGGCGATGCCGGGGGCGTCCTGGATGGCAAAGGCACGGGCGTGGCCGCCCTTGGCCTGCGCCACGTCGTTGCTCAGGGTGGTCAGACGGCGGTCGATGCGGTCGTTGAACCGCTTTTGCTCGGCGACGAACGACGTCATTTCAGCGTTGAACTGTTCCTGCTTAGCGACAAAGGCGGTCATCTGCTCGACGAAAGCGTCGAACCGGGATGGCAGTTGCAAGAGCTCCTCGCCGAGTATCTGGGCGCGTACCGCCGCTTTCCACTGGGGGTTTTCGGAAAGGGCGCGAAGGAAGTCTTCCTGGCTGCTGATGGTGGTCATGGCTTTTCTCTAGCTGCGGATTAGCCCTTTTGGATTGGTCCTTTTATTGTAACAGTCCCCGGAAAGAAACGCTGCGCCGCCTGTCCTTCGCCAGGGCTTGTGCAAAGTCCGTAAAACCACACGCCGTCTTTCCGGCGGAGGCCGGAATCCAGGATTTCTTACTGGAAAACGGTGCAGTTGCCTTAGCATTCCTGGGTCCCGGCTTTCGCCGGGACGACGGTGCGGTCTACTGAAACCGGCCCTCGCAGACCGTCTTGGTCCGACCTGGGACTTTGCACATGCCCTGTGTCCTTCGACCCAGGACCTTTCGGTTCTTTGGCGTCCGCCTCTGGCGGATCTGGACCAGGATTCATCGGATTAAGGGATTCGGATGATTTCCCAATTCTGTAATCTCGGAAGCAGCGAAATCCCAGTTCAGACGAACAATCGAAAGGCCCTGTTACGCTTGGTGATGGGCTTTGCGTATCGCGGGTTGGATGTTAAGATGGGGGCCTGATGGCATCTACCGCTCTGCTGATTCTTGCTGGCGGCGTTCTCCTCATTACCCTCGCCAGCGTCCCCTCGGTCAAGAACCGGCTGAGGGCGCTGCTGCACGGCGACCCGGGCAACGCGAATGCGGGCGGGCTTTACTTCGGCTGGTATGTAGTCGCCGCCTGCTTGTTCATCGCCTTCGCCACCGTCGGCGCCCGGAACGTCGTGGGAATTTTTGTCCTTCCCATGAGCGAACAATTCGGCTGGGACCGGTGGTCAATATCCCTCGCCGGCGGCCTTGGATTCTTGGTCAACGGATTAGCCCAGCCCTTCTACGGCCAGTGGTTCGACCGTCAGGGCACCAAAGTCATCATATCCAACCTCTTCGTAGTCGCCCTCGGCACTGTCCTCATGAGCCTGACGTTCCACTACCTGTTCCTAGTATTCATGTTCGGGATCGTCATCTCCATGGCGGCCAGTGGCGCCTCGCTGAACAACACCTCCGCTTTGCTGGCCCGATGGTTCCGGCGAAAACGGGCGACGGTCATCGGTCTCAACTCAGCCGGGGTCTCTCTGGGTTCCCTGATTTTAGTCCCCTTCGGCATCTACATGATTCAAGTCACCAACTGGCGATTCACCTGGGTCGCCTTGGGCTTGATCGTATTCTTGGCGATACCCTTGGCGATGGTCTTTCTCCACGACAGCCCGTTAAAACGCGGCCTGCTGCCCGATGGCGACACGGAGCCGCCGGATGAGCCCGGCCAGGGCGCGGCCCCTGGCCGGTTGACGCCGCCCTTGGATACCGGCCAGTGGCGCGAGTCTTTTCATTCGGCGCCGATATGGCAAGTGTCCTCTTCTCTATTCGTGTGCGGCGCTACGACTTTTGTGCTTAGCTTTCACTTCGTGGCCTTCGCCCAAGAAGACCGCGGCATCTCCCCAAACATGGCCGGAGCCATGTTTGCCATCATGGGCGGGTTGAACGCGGTGGGCAGCATTGGGGCTGGAGCCCTCTCCGACCGCTTTAGCCGCAAAAACATGCTGACGCTGGTGTACTTCCTCAGAGGCTCGGCTTACATGATCCTGCTGGTGCCGCCCCTGTTAAACATTCCAATTCTTTCCGGCGACACCGGAATCTGGCTCTTTGCGGTCATCGCTGGCATCTCTTGGATCGCCACCAATCCTCTGAGCGTGTCCCTTACGGCCGATGTCTATGGCCTAAGGGCCTTGGGGACTATCACCGGGGTTTCCTTTGTGTTCCACCAAGTTGGAGCCTTTTGCGGCGTGCTCTTGGCCGGTGTCCTCCAGTCCGTTACCGGCTCCTACACCATTCCGCTGTTGGCTGTGGGCGCTCTCCTGTTCCCGGCGGCCCTATCGGCGTTTACCATTGATGAGCGCCGGTATTCGGTACGCTATCAGGTCCAGCCCGCCGCCGCACCCGCTGGAGACTAATGCGTGACCCAGAGACGGTCCTTTGGTCGATTGCCGCCCACCACAGCGAGCCGGCGGACCCCGACCTACTGGACTGGATCAAGGGTTTCTTGGACCACGTTTTCAACCTGGGTCCATGGACCATAGTGGTTCTGCTCGCCTTGGTGATTGTGCTGATACCCCTTTCCATCATGGGAGTGTACTTGGTGCAGCAGCGGCGACAGGCTGGCTCCCGGGGCGCCGTACCGGGACCGGAAGACTGATGCCTTTCCCCCCTTGCCCACGATTGCCCATAAGAGTAAACTTTTATACTGAGTCGCCGGACTGGCCGAAGATTTACTTTCGGTGGGGCTTGGCCTTATATACCTCCCTGAGTTGGCGCCGGTTTGGGCAACTCGTCGGCTTAACCAATTTGAAAGTAAAAGGATGCGGTAAAAGAAACGATGTTTGATAAACAATCACTAGACGCCATGTTCGACGAACTCCTTGACGAATACCAGTTGGAACCCGATTGGGAGGACATCCAACGGGCTGCCCACTTGGGGGTTGCCCGGTCCGATGCTGGCGTGCCATTGGGTAACATCGACACCAGGGTAGTGCCCTTTATCGAAAAGCACCGGCCTGATTAGCTCCAGCGCCTCTCTCAACCAGGGCTCACCAAGCTATCCGGCGGGAACCTCTTTAAGCGCGGCCTTCAGTCCTAGCGACAGGTCTAAATTCCCTTTGCATCGCCCCCAACCGGAATGGAAACGTTCCGGGCGGGGGCAGTTTTTTTCACTAGGTTTGGGCATCAGACTCCCGTCCGGCTTCCTCGTTATCTGACGGACCTCTGCTTGACAGCCCCGATTACCGAAGACTAGCTTGAAACTCAGTAGGGACGGACCCGGCGTTATGTTGGGTCGTCCCTACTGAGTTTTTATTGATACCGCGGTGGACCCGGTTAGGCCGATCAAGTCCATCGAGGGAGGAAACAAGTTATGCGTTGCCGACGCTGTCTTTCAAATCGGTTGCTTAAGCTGGACAAGAAATTGCCCAACGATCATGACGTGTTCCGCTGCCGGGAATGCGGGTTTCTCTTCAGTCCGGGTCCGGAGGATTCCGCTCTTGAGGGACTTAGCCCCTTGGGGCCGGACTCCTCGGGCGGGACCGTCGAGGACTGCTACAACCTTTCGGGTGGGCCCAGCTACCAGGGGCGGCGGTAAGACCGAATGCCCGAATCTGGTCAGACCGGCTACCTGCACCCGGTAGCCTTCGCCAAGGACGTACTCCAGATAGCCACTTTGTGGAGTAAGCAAGAGGAGGTCCTTGCCGCGCTACCAGACCACCAGCGCGTCGCGGTCAAGTCGGGCAACGGCTTGGGGAAAGGGTTTTCCGCTGCCGCCGCGGTGCTTTGGTTCCTGTACTGCCACGACCCGGCTATCGTCCTCAGCACCGCGCCGACCTTTCGCCAAGTCCGCCACATTCTGTGGCGGCAAATCCGCCGCCTCTACCGGCCGGCGCGAGAAGTGTTGGGTGGCAAGATGCTGGATACCCGTTGGGAGTTGGCCGAGGACCGCTACGCCATGGGCCTATCGGCCGATTCCGCCGATGAGTTCCAAGGATTTCACAGCCCCAACATGTTCATCGTAGTCGATGAAGCCGAGGGGGTAAGCGATGAGATCTATGAAGCTATCGACGCGGTGATGACCTCGTCCGAACCCCGGTTGCTGCTCATCGGCAACCCCACCACCGTTTCGGGAGCCTTTCACCGGGCTTTTCATCAAGAGCGGCGCCTTTACCACACCATCACCATATCGGCGCTGGACAGCCCCAACGTTCAAGCGGGCAAAGTCGTGGTGCCAGGGCTCACCTCGGCAAGCTGGGTGCGGGAGAGACAAGAGACTTGGGGAGAGGAAAACCCTATCTACCGGGCCCGGGTCTTGGGGGAATTCCCGGACCAAGCCGAGGACACCCTTATCCGCCTCTCCGACATCGATGCGGCGGCTCGGAGTGGACCCACGGCTGCTTCAGGAACGGCTAAACCGGAACTAATAGCCGCCGCCGAGTCCGCCGCTCTCCCTGAGGAGGAGGTGCTGGCGGTCGACGTGGCCCGCTTCGGCTCCGATCGGAGCATCATCCTGCGCCGCCGCGGCAATACGGTGGAGGAGATTCGAGTGTTCCGGCAGTTGGACACTATGCAGCTTGCGGGTTGGGTAATCGCGGCCATAAAAGACTCGCCCCAAGCCCGTATTTGCGTCGATGAAATCGGGATCGGCGCCGGAGTGGTGGACCGCTTAAAGGAGCAGGGCTATCGGGTACGGGGCATCAACGTGGCCCGCCGCGCCAGCCAAGACGGGCTATTTGCCAACCTTCGCGCCGAAGGCTACTGGCGGCTGCGGGAGTTGTTCTCCACGGCAAGGATCAGCATCCTCCACGACAATCAACTGACCGGCGAGTTGGCAGCCTTGCGGTACAGTTACGACAGCCAGGGACGGATTCAGATCGAAAGCAAAGAGTCCATGCGCCAAAGGGGGTTGCCTTCACCCGATAAAGCCGATGCGCTGATGCTGGCCTTCTTGGAAGCGCCGGGCCGGACGAAGCTATGGACTTGATAGTGCCCCCATCTGATGATTTTTGGGCTGGGGTAACGGGCGCTCCGGGCCAATCGCCAGCCAAGAACACCCACCTGCCAAGACCGAAAGGGAGCGAACATGGTAAGTATGCCGCCACTTCCAAGGCGTGACCGGGCCCCGCTAAAGCGCTGGCTCGAGTTTCTCAGAGGCCGAATGACACTGGGGTCCGGACTGCCGGGGCTCGGGCTCAACCAGACCTTGAGCCGGTGGTTAAGACCATCGGCCGAGCTTCCGGCCCAGGGTATCCAACAGCGGGCCAACCGGTCGGCAGCAGCCGACATCGACTGGTTTCAGACCTTGGCCAGCCCCGGCCACGGATGGGCTAGGACTGAGTACGGCGGCTATTATGCGTCCTCGGTCTCAGTCTACGCCGCCGTTAGGCTGCGCTCGGAAGCCCTCAGCCGTCCCCCGCTGGTGGTCCACCGTCAAGACTCCAATGGAACGCTACACCCGGTGGGGGCCAGGCACCCGGCCCAGCGGTTGTTGGACCGGGTCAACCCTTGGTACACCCGGGGTGACTTGTGGCGGGCCACCGAAATTTACCTGAACCTTTGGGGCGCCGCCTTTTGGGCTTTGGAGAAGGATACAGACGGCAACTGGGAAATCTGGCCGCTCCGCCCGGACCGGGTTACCGTTCTGCCCGACAGCCAACAGTACATTCGGGGATTCGTCTACCAGGGGCGGAACGGGCCGGTGGCCTACACCAGCGATGAAATGGTGTGGCTTCGCTACTTCAATCCCATGGAGCAGTACGCCGGGTTGTCGCCGGTAGCACCGGTCCGCCTCGCCGTGGACATGAGCCGGGACGGGCTGAGGTTCAACCGGAATTTCTTCCGGAACTCGGCGCAACCCGACTTTGTCCTCCTGACCAACGAAAGCCTGACCGACCATGAAGTCGAGGACTTCTATCATCGCTGGGAAACCCGTTTCCGCGGCGCGGACAATTCTCACCGGCCGGCCATCGCCAGTTTTGTCCGCGACATCAAGACCCTGGGTTTTAGCCACCGGGACATGGAGTTTATCCAAGGCCTCCGCTGGAGCCTTGAGGAAGTGAGCCGCACCTACGGGGTGCCCAAGCCTTTGCTCTCCGACCTGGAACGGGCGACCTTCTCCAACGTGAACGCCGCCGAGCGGATGTTTTGGAGGAACACCGTCCTGCCCGAACTACGCTTTCTGGAAGAGCAGCTCAACCGGATGCTGCTGCCCAAATTGGGCTACTCCGACTTGGTGGCCCAGTTCGACACCAGCGACATCGAGACCCTGCGCGAGGACGAGAACAGCCGGGTATCCCGGGAGATGCAAATGCTGGACCGGGGGGTCTTGACCATCAACGAGGTGCGCCGTTCCCGCAACCTGCCCCGATGTCCCTTGGGGGAATGGCTGGGCCAAGGCGCCACCGGCCGCGTCTTCAACCATACCGGATGGAGATTGACCTACTCCTCACCCCAGATACTTCTTGAACCACGCCAGGGTGCGGGCCATGTACTCCTCCCGCATCTTGGGGTGGCCGGTCCTAGGGAAAAGGTGGGAGCAGTCGGGGAACCGGACGAACTCCACTTCCTTGCCCAGTCGCTTTAAACACTAGGAAGTATTCCTCGCTCTGGCTGATGGGGCAGCGCAGGTCAGCCTCGCCGTGCAACAGCAGGACGGGAGTGTTCACCGCAGCAGCGTAGGTAAGGGGCGACCGCTTCAGGTACTCTGCGGAAGCGTCCATCACGGTGCCGCCCCACTGACTCTCGCCAAAGCTAACCCAATGTCGGACGTGCCGTACATGCTGTAAAGGTCAATGCAGGGGGCCCCCACAACCGAGGCCTTGAACCGGTCCGTATGGCCCACAATCCAACTGGTCATAAACCCGCCGTAGCTGTAGCCGTGCACTCCCAGGCGGCTCTCATCCACGTAGGGCCGGGCCGCCACCTCGTCAACCGCCGCCATCAAGTCCGAGTAGTCCTCGCCTCCCCAGTCTCCCAAGACGGCCATCATGAACTCTTTGCCGTAGGTCGACGATCCCCGCGGGTTGACGGCCAGCACCAAGTAGCCCGAGGTAGCCAACACCTGCTGCACCGGATTGAACGCATCGTAAAAGGCCCCGTTGGGCCCTCCGTGCACGTCCAAGACCATCGGATACACCCGAGTGGGGTCGAAATCAGGGGGCAGCCACAAGCGGCATTCCACCTCCCAGTCTTCCCGTTGCACCAAAAACTTTTCCATCGGACCGGGAGGGCTTTCGCTTAGGTAATCCCGGTTGACCTCGGTCACCTGCTCGCTGGAAGAGGACGTTAGGTCCAAATGGCGCAGGTCGCCGGGAGAAGCCGGAGTCGCCGAAAGCACCACCGCCGAGCGGGCCGCCTTGTCCAGCGTTAAGCTGGTGCTCTGCCCGCTTCCCCCGGCCGAAAAGCTGACATCGCCGCCGGTTGCGGATACTTCCAGCAGGTAAGTTTCCCCTTTGGCATCGCCAAGGAACAGAATGCGGTCGTCATCGGTCCAGCACAACTCCGCTGGTCTGCTGAAGACCGGGAAGGACAAATAGGGACGAATCGAGTCGTCGGTCAATTGCCGGGGCAGTTCTCCCGGCTCCAGAACGTAAACCCAGGCTTGCCACAGCGACATGCCCTCGGGCATGTCGGAACCCACCGCCACCAAGCGTTGCCCATCAGGGGACCAGCCCAAAGCTCCCACGTCATACAGTAGGTCCGACCATTTCTCCCGGCTCGCCGCCCGCGGCAGGCACCACATAAGCCTCGGCCAGGGCCCGCTGGTCCCGGTCAGGCCGGCGTCCCGAAATAAAAGCGATCCGGGTTCCATCGGGGCTCCACACCGGGGCCAAGTCGTCCCAGTCTCCATCGGTCAACTGCCGCGGCGGGCCTCCGTCTAAACCCACCACAAAAAGGTGGAAGTGGGCATCGCCCCGCCAACCGATGGTGTCGTACCGGTAACGGACCCGCCGCACCACGCGGACTTGGGGCTCCTCCGGATGCTCCGCATCCCCTTCCGGCGCCGGACTCACGTCGGCGCAGACCACCATTTGCCGGGCGTCCGGCGACCAAGCAAAGTCACGCACTCCCTGGGGCAGGTTGGTCAGGCGCCGGGCCTCACCACCTCCCTCCTCCATCACCCAAACCTGGTTTTGGCCCTGCTCATCGCGCCTCAAAAACCCCAAAGCGCCGCCGGTGGGGGCAATTCTGGGCGCAGAGTCCCTCTGGCCTTGGGTGAACTCCACGGTCTGGCCGGATGCCAGTTGGCGCATCATAATCCTGGAGCGGCTTCCCCTTTGTTCTTGGTCGAACCACGAGTGGGAGTAAGCCAAGCGGGCGCCGTCGGGAGAAAGGCTTGGATCGCCAACGGAGTGCAGCCGATAAGCGATGTCGGGACCAATTGGATTTACCATTTGACCTCCTCGGACATGAGGGCCTTTTTGGAATCACCAAGACTATACCAAGAGAAATGCCGGGTTTAAGGGGTCGGCGAGGCCTGTGACTCACTGCCAACCGGGTATCTTCACCGTCGTTTGTCGATTCTAACATAACCGCATCGAGCGAAACCTCCGGCCAACGACTACCCCTGGTACGATTGCAAAGTCTACACCCCTACCTGTCATTCTGAGCGGAGCGAAGAATCTCAGCTACAGTGGAGAGACCCTTCGCTGCGCTCAGGGTGACAATGAAAAGGGCCTGACTGACTTTGCAATCGTCCTGGGCAGGGTCTTTCAATTGTCATTCTGAAGGAGCCCTTCGACTTTGCTCAGGATAAACTCAACGACTGAAGAATCTAAAGTCCTTGTCCAGAACCAACCTTGGCTTGCCGGAGAAATTTTAGACCCCTCACTCCGTTCGGGGTGACAATTAACCCTGTCGTCCTGGGCGCCATATCCGGCGCCAACCGGGGCACGCGATATAATGGGAGTCCGGCATAGAATCTTGGAGCCGGATACCCAGCCTGGAGGGGTCAATCGATGCAAAGGGACTTAGTAGGATACGGGAGGCAAATACCCCGGATTCAGTGGCCCGGCAACGCCCGGATCGCCATTTCTCTGGTGGTCAACTATGAAGAGGGCGCCGAGTACTCACTTTTGGATGGGGACTCCCATCACGAGACCAATGGGGAAGTGCCTTCTCCGGTCCCCCTGGCGCAGCGGGACCTTTTTAACGAGTCATTCTTCGAATACGGCAGCCGCGTCGGCGTGTGGCGGCTCTTGGACCTGTTTGACAAGTATCAAGTGAGCTCCACCTTTTTCTGCTGCGCTTTGGCTCTGGAACGCAACCCGGAGGTCGCCAAGGAGATCGTCGCCAAAGGGCACGAGGTCTGCGGACACGGCTACCGCTGGGAGGAGTACCACCTGATGGCGCCGGAGCAGGAGCGGGAGGCTATCGACAAGACCGTGGCGTCGCTGACCCGCACCACGGGAGAAAGGCCCCTGGGCTGGTTCACCCGCTACGGCCCCAGCGTAAACACCCGGCAACTGGTGGTCGACGAAGGCGGCTTCATCTACGACAGCAGCGCCCTCAACGACGACTTGCCCTACTACGTTTCGGTCAACGACAAGCCGTGGCTGGTGGTCCCATACAGCATGGAGACCAACGACTCCCGGTTCTGGAGGGGCGGGTTGGTTAGCACCCGCGATTTCTACGAATACCTGACCGACACCTTCGACTGCTTGTACGAGGAGGGGCAGACCCACCCCAAGATGATGTCGGTCGGCCTCCACTGCCGTATAGCCGGCCGGCCCGCCCGGTCTAAAGCCATCGACCGCTTCCTCCAGTACGCCAAGGGGTTCCCCGGGGTCTGGTTCGCCCGAAGGGTCGACATTGCCCGCTGGTGGCAGGAGCGCTATCCTGCCAAAGCGGGCTGACATTCTCCCAACCCTGGTGTAGGATTGACCAATGATACCCGGATAGCTTAAGCGGACGTCCGACGCCCCTCGCCCAGAAACGGAAGCAAACGGGAGGCCCAAGCCATGAAATACGGAGTGTGCATCCCCCACTACGGAAGGCCCATCGACGCCAAAGGACTAACCGAAATGGCAGTCAAGGCCGAGGAAATGGGTTTTGACTCGGTGTGGGTTACCGACCACATAATCGTCCCCCATGTGATCCCAGGCCGGACCGATATTGTCTACCGCCATGACATGTTGGAGCCCCTATCCCTACTCACCCATTTGGGGGCCGTAACCAGCAAGGTGAACCTCGGCACCAGCGTGATAATCCTCCCCTACCGTAACCCGGTCATCTTGGCGAAAACCATCGCCACCGCCGATGTCCTATCCCAAGGCCGGGTAATCTTCGGCGCGGCAGTCGGCTGGATGGAAGGAGAGTTCGAGGCGCTAAACGCTCCCTTTGCCAACCGCGGTCAAGTTAGCGACGAGTACTTGGGGTTGTTGAAAGAACTGTGGACCAATTCGACCCCAAGTTTCGACGGCGAGCACTTTCAGGTCTCGGAAGTCACTTTTTCCCCCATGCCCGTCCAGCAACCTCACCCGCCCGTTTGGATCGGTGGCCGCAGCCGCCGCGGGGTGCGCCGGGCCGTGCAGTTCGGGGACTATTGGCACTCATCACAAATGGGACCTCAGGAGCTAGCTAAGAACGCAGCTTACATGCGGCGCTATTCAGAATCGGTGGGACGTCAGACGCCACCAGCCCTGTCCTTTAGGGCAACGCTGAACTTCACCGGGGCGTCGAACGGGGAGCAGCGGCCGCCCCTTCACGGCACTACTGAGGACACCATCGCCGACCTGCAACAGTACACGGAGGCGGGGGTAGACCATGCAGTGATGGAAATATCGGGTGAATCCTTCCCGGACAAATTCACGGTCATGGAAAGGTTCATAAACGAAGTGAAGCCCAGAGTATCCGCATAACCAACAAAATTCGGAGGACGCCAAGATGCCTATTATTGATCCTTCCAGTGCCCGTACCGAGGAAGGCTACCCGGGAGTTACCCGGACCGTGTTAGTCGACACCTTCCAGGGCGCCCAATCTCTCTACATTGCTCAACTTACCATCAATCCCGGGGCCCAAGTTACCACCCATATCCATCCGGACTCCGAGGAAGCCATGACCATCGTAGATGGTGAACTGGAGGCCATCCTGGGCGACGAGGTTGTTGTCCTGAGCCCTGGCGACACGGTGCTGGCGCCGGCGGGGGTAAAGCATGGCTTCGTCAACCGGAGTGAAGCTACCGCGGAGTTGGTGGCCGCTTTCCCCAACACCCATTTCGAGCGGGTGACGGTGGACTAGACGGGTAAACGGCTCAGGCCATCCCCTGCACTGCTCCAGCCACCTGTTGCATCTCCTCCTCGGTGTTGAAGAAGTGGACCGAGACTCTGATGCTGGAATGGAAACTTACCGGGCGGCACACAATCCGGTGCTCGCTCCAGAGCCGGGAGACCGCTTCCGCCGGACTTAACCCGTCGATAACAAAAGACACCAGCCCGGTGGAGCTCTGCCGGTCCCTCGGGGAGAGCACTTTCACCCCGGGGATTTCGGCCAGAGCATCCTTCAGCGTTCCGGCCAACTCTACGTCCCGGCTCTCGATTTCCGCCACGCCGATTTCGCGGACGAACCGAATGGCCTCCAGCGCCCCGGCCTGTAGCGCGGCGCTGGTAGAGGTCAACAGGAACTTATCGATGCTGGTCTCGTTTGGTTCGAACCCGTAGGGGTCCTCGGGATGCAACGCCGCCCGGCCCGCCACAAAGGCCGGTTGCAGCCCAGGGATAAGGTCCCGGCGGACGAACAATGCGCCTACACCCTCGGGGCCCAACAGCCACTTTTGAGCAGGTACGGAGTAGAAATCGCAGCCCATGTCAGCCATATCCAGGTCCAGATGCCCCGCCGTCTGCGCTCCGTCCAACAACATCAGGACGCCCCGCTCCCGGGTCAAGCTCCTTATTGCGGTCACGGGCATTCTCAAGCCGCTGGAATACTCGACGTGGCTGAGAAACACCAGCTTAGTCCGGTCCGAGATAGCCGCCTCGATCTTCTCCAGGATGCTTGCCGGGTCCTCATCAGGGGCCAACCGGAGTAGCTTGACCACCGCGCCGCGCCGGTGCTGCTGGACATAGCTGGGAGTCAACACCGAGCTATGCTCCAAGTCGCAAGTGATGATCTCGTCCCCCGGCTGCCAGGTCAACCCGTTCATCACGATGTTCAGGCCCTCGGTGGTGTTCCTGGTCACGCAAATCTCATCAGGGCTGGCGTGCAGCAGGCTGGCAAAGGCTTCCCTCAACCCCGCTTGAATCTCCCGTCCGTTCTGAACAACATCAGGGCTGGTGGGGCCTTGGACCATTTCGTAGTCCAAGCGGGTTTTGATAGCTTCGACCACCGACACCGGTGACGGCCCCGACCACCCGGTGTTCAGGTAAGTAAAGTCTCTACAGACCGGTATCCGGTCCCTGATTGCAGCTACGTCCATGCGTTCGCACTCCCCATGCCTGCTTCCACCGGTTAGGTCGAGGGCAGTCCCTTGGCATACACTTGGCGAAGCGGTACCCGCCCGATGCTAAGGAGCACCACGACGACGAATGCAGCCCCACCGGCGGCCAAAATTATGGGCGCCGTTAGATCGGTTAACCCGACGACTGCGCCATTGAACAAGTTGAAGCCGGCCATAAACCCTTGCGTATGCCAGCTATACACTCCCATCAACCGGCCCCGAATCTCATCGGGCGCGATGGACTGGAGCATGGCGTGACTCAGCGTCATAAACCCGCCTTGCGACAAGCCCATGCCCGCAGCCGCGAGACCGGCGGTGGACAGGTCCGGCGATAAGGCCAAGGCCACCGGGGTAGCGCCGCTCAGGACCGCGAGCCAAAAGAGTAGTTGTCCCCGGGTCCGATCACTCTGCACCCCGGCCAAACTCAGGGCGGTGACCAAAGCTCCGATACCGTAGGCCACCATCAGGTAACTGGCGCCCCCCATGACCGCGGCGCTGCTGGCCGCTCCCAGCCGCTCCTGAGAAAACACCGGCAGCAGGGACTCAAAGGACATGCTCATTCCGCAGTGGGCCACTACCAGGAGCACTATCGAAAGCACCAAGGGGTTGCGGTACATGTAGCGCAACCCGGCCAGCAGGTTGCTCAGGAACACCTGGCTAAATCTCCCGGCTTGGACTACCCCGGTAGAAACGGTCCGGATGCTCAAGACCAAGGATAGTCCCGAGATATACAGCCCGGCGCAGAGGAAGAATACCCAGTTCTGGTGCCCGGTGGCCCACAACACCACTAGGATCAGGAAGGGTCCCAGGAAGCGGGAACCGTGGAACGTTACTTGGTACAAGGAGACGGCATTGAGCAGCCGCTGCCTAGGCACCATGTTCGCCAGCAAGGATTGGGCGGCAGGCATTTGGGTGGAACGGGCCGATCCGGTAACGGCCGCTAGCACCAATACGTGCCAAGGTTCTACCAGTCCGGTAATTACCAGGATGGCCAGCGCCAGGTTGTCGAGGATGTTAACCGAATAGGCAACAGCCAGAACGGTGCGGCGGTCAAAACGGTCGGCCAGATACCCTGCCAGCGGCGACACCACCACCGAAGGGATCATTGCGGCGAAGGTTACGTAGCCGGTCCAAGCGGCCGACCCGGTCAATTCCAAGACCAGTGCCGCGCGGGCCACAATCAAGGCCCAAGCCGCCGATTGGGAGCACAGGGTAGCTAGCCAGAGCTTACGGTACTCCAGGATTTGGAGGGAGACAAAGTAGCGGGCACCGATTTGCCGGCCCACTTCGACCAAACTGGTCACGTTCTCACCTCTTCGACGCCTGGAGGAGGGTCACCGCCGGGGGCAGGGATAGAAAGCGGACGCAGATAATTAAGAGGGCCAGCGGTGCGGACCTCGTGGTGTCATTGAGGTCCGCACCCTTAGGACTCTCCGGGTATCCGTGGGGAAGGGAGTTTGCCCTACCGGGGGGAATATGCGGTGGGGCGCATGATCGAGTGGGAACTGACCCGGACCAAAGGCCCATCCTTTTCCGATTCGGCCCTGGCTTCTTGCCACTCGGGGTCGGCCTGGAACGCCCGCCAACTATTTTCCCGGTCGCCCAGGCTGGGATATCCGAGCATGTACACCAACCGGTTGCTAGTGCCCACCGTCTCGGTCCAATAAGCAATGTTCTCGATGCCATGCCGCTCGAACAGCCGCATGGTGTGATTGGAGAACCGGTCGTGCAACGCCGGCAGCTTGCCCGGCATCGCGTCGTACAGGCGCAATTCCTGCACGTTGGACGACAACTGGGGCTCCGGGGAGTAAGGGGTGGCTTGCATGAAGGTGTTCTGGACTTGGGCCACCAGCGGCCCGTCGACTTCGGTCTCGGCGAAGGCCGCCAGCCGGGCTTTGTCCGCTCCGAAGGCGGTCCACTTGGTCTCCCGGTCGCCCAGATTGTCGAAAGTCAGGATGTAGGTGAGGAGGTTGCTGGTGCCGATTTCGTCGGTCCAGAACCCCATCATCCCTATTTCGTACTGGGTGAAGTAGTCCATGGTAATGTTGGCAAACCGGTCGTTGAGGGCCGGGAGTTTGCCGGGCACCGCGTGATAGTAACGGGACTCATATAGCATGTCGCACCTCGCTGCGCGTTGTTTTGGTTTGACCTAAGGTACCGGATGATAGTCTTGGGGTTAGCTGGTCATCTCTAAGACTTCCAGTTGCACGCCCTCCGGCCCCTCAAAGAAGCAGACCCTCCGGCCGCTGCCCACTTGCGTTTCCTCAAGAATCTTGGCGCCGCCGGCCTTGAGGTTCTCGACCACGTTGTCCAAGTCGTCAGTATCGATGGCTATGTGCTCGATCCCGTAGACCTGCTCCCGGTTCTGGGCTTCGATAAACTTGGTGATGTTCACTGAGAGACCGTGCAGGTCCAAGCGCAGACCGTTGCCGCCGGCCTGACCCACGATGGTTGCTCCAAGGTTGTCCACGTAGAATTTTGCGGTAGCCTCCGGGTCCGGGGTCTTCAAGTGGATATGGTTCATCTTGAACGCCATGATGCACCTCGTTAGATACTACTCTCGCCTTGGTGAGCTGACGCCCGGTTGCTTTCCCATTAGAGAGTGTTTAATAAGTCCTCGCAACCGATCACCTGTCACCCTGAGCAAAGCGAAGAGTCTAAACTCCTTGGGTGTGCTGCTGCCCAAGCATTTTAGATTCCTCACTCCGCTCGGAATGACAGGGTTCGGGCCACAATTGATTATTAGACACCCTTTTAGTCCCGCCTACCGGGCAGAATGACCGGTCTATTCGTAGGGTTCCAGCTTGATCTCGTGCAACGCCGGGATCACTTCCTTGCCCATCAACTCGATGGAGCGCATCACGTCCTTATGGGGCATGGCGCCTTCGTTGCCGTAGATGTGCAGATAGCCCGGGTTAAGTTTGGTGATGGTCTCGGTCAGCTTCCTGGTAACCGTCTCCGGGCTGCCAACGATGACGATGTTGATCTCCTGCTGCTGCTCGTAGGTCATGCGGTTGGTGACGCCGCCGAACTGGCCGACGGGCCGCTGCTGCTTCACCCGGAGCGCCTGCCGGGACTGGTACCCGGGCGGGTCGTTGTGCTCACGGGGTCCTTTCATCCGGTTTTGCTCGGTCCACATATACTCGCGGCCAATTTCCTGGGCCTTTTCGTCGGTGTCGGCCACGAAGGCCTTCAGCAGGTAACCGAAGTGCTCCGGCGCTGGCTTGAACCCGGCCTCTTTGGCCGTATCGATGTAGATGTCCTTTAACCACATGGTCACGTCCAGCGCCGCGCCCAAGTTCATGTAAGGATGGCCGTGCTCGGCCGCCCAAATCACACTCTCCGGGCTCCCGGTGCCGGGGAACCAAATGTCGGGATGGGGCTTCTGCATCGGCAGCACCCAAGGGTTCACCACCCGGTGGTGGTAGTGGTTCCCCTCGTAGCGGAACGGGCCCGGCTCAGTCCAGCACTTGATGATCAGGTCGTGGGCTTCTTCAAACCGGGACCGGTTCTCGGTGGGGTCGATGCCCCCCTGAAGGCTCTCAACCGCGCCGCCCCGCACGAAGCCGGAGATTATCCGGCCGCCGGAGTAGCAGTCCAGCATCGCAATCTCTTCCGCCATCCTGATGGGGTCATTAATGGCGATGACATTGCCCAGAATAGCGATCTTGACATTCCGGGTCACCTTAGAGATGACCGCGGCATCCAAGTTGACCGCCGGCTTCATGCACCAGTAGGAAGCGTGGTGCTCGTTGGACATGATGCCGTCGAAACCGACTTCGTCTGCCCAGGCATACTGATCGTGGTATTCACTGTAAAGCACGTGGGCTTTTTCCGGATCAAAGTGGGTATTGGGGAAGCCAAGGCGGCCCGAGTCGTATTGATTCAGCATGTCGTCGGTGATGTAGCCGTTGGGCTGCTCGGAGAACCAGTAGACTTCTACTTTATCCTTGGGCCTGGCCAACTGTTCAACCATGACGCCCTCCTTATGGTGGTCCTTTGTCGACGGGTTACCTTTGTTGATTGGGTTACGAAGCTGCGGACGGTGATGTTAAAGTTTGGTTGGATGCTGCGAAGCGGTATCCCCACTGGCGCGGAGGAGACTGAACATCTAAAGGAAACCCAAGCCGTAGCCGCGATAGGTTGGTGCCATTATATTGACTGGCTATAATGGTGGCAAGTTATCCTTAGCTTGGGCTGATTACATCAAGACCGCCAACAAATCTATATTGGAGGAACTACCATGTCAATCGAGAAGCTAGCTCCGGAAATGGACCGTATCGTTTCGGCAGACCAACCGGTGGAGGAACTGGGCGTTGGTTACGGTGGAGACAACGGCCCCGCCGAAGGGCCGGTCTGGTTGAAAGACGGAGGGTACCTCCTCTTTAGCGATATTCACAACAACCGGCAAATGAAATGGGCGCCCGGTGAGGGGGTAACGTTATTCAAAGAGCCCACCAACCGCTCCAACGGGCTTACCCGAGACCTTCAGGGGCGCCTGATCGCTTGTGAGCACGACTCCCGCCGCGTAACCCGCCAAGAGCCCGACGGCAGCACTACCGTGGTGGCTAACAGCTTCAAGGGCCGGCAGCTAAACCGCCCCAACGACGTGGTGGTCAAGTCCGACGGCTGCATTTACTTTACCGACCCTTGGACGCTGCCGCGCCCTCAAGAGCAGTGGGACTTGGACTTCTCCGGGGTGTACCGGGTTACTCCCGATCTGGGATCGCTGACCCTCTTGATTGGCGATTTCGTGACGCCCAACGGTCTGGCCTTTTCCCCGGACGAGACGGTGCTTTATGTCAACGACTCCCGGCGGGGCCACATCAGGTCCTTTGATCTGCTGCCCACCGGCGCTTTGGCCTTGGGGACGGCAAAGGTCTTCGCCGACCTCCGGGGCGAGCAGCCGGGGGTGCCCGACGGAATGAAGGTCGACGTGGAGGGCAATGTCTATTGCGGCGGCGCGGGCGGCGTGTGGGTCTTGGACCCCTCCGGTAAACACTTGGGCACCATCGTTCACGGGCAGCCAGCCACCACTAACATTGCTTGGGGCGACGATGATTGGCGAGCCCTGTACATCACTTCCCGAAACACTCTGATGAAAATCAGGCTCAACATTCCGGGCGTACCGGTCCCGGCAGGAAGCTAGGTGTAGCCCCGAGGCCACAACCCGGCCATTACTACTTTAATAAGAGGTACAGCTATGGCGCGAATGCCAAACGTTACCAGGGAACAGCTCGACCCGGAGGACCAGCAATACTACGACGCCATCGTCGGCACCCGCGGCAGCGTTCGCGGGCCCTACGGCATCCTGCTCAACAGTCCCAAGCTGGCGGCGCGGGTGGCCGATACCGGCGCATTCGTGCGCTTCGAGTTCGGCCAGCCGGAAGCGCTCAAGGAGACGCTGATTATCGCCGCGGCCAAGGAAATGGAGCAGCAGTACGAGTTCTCGGCCCACGTCAGGCTGGCCCGCCAAGCCGGTGTCTCGGACGAGACCATCGCGGCCATTGCCAACGGCACGGCCCCGGCGGGCTTGGAGGGGGACGAGGCCCTGCTGGTGAACTACGTCCACGAACTGCTGCGCCAGCACAAGGTGAGCGACGAGACCTTCAAGGCCATGACCGACCGCTTCGGCGAGGAAGACACCCTGCACTTCACCGTGCTCTGCGGCCACTACCTGCTGGTGGCCCAAGTGCTGACAGCCTTCGACGTGGAGCTAGCCGAGGGCATGGTCAAGGAGTTGCCGGACTAGCCCGCCACCGGGTTAAACGCAGGGGGCGGAGAGCCTTTCGACGGCGCTTGGCAGGTGATTCTTGTGAGTCACCTGCCCTAGCCCCGAGGGGCTTCCAGGTTCTCCGGCGGGATGGAGATGGCAAGCAATTCCCGGATACGGTCGACGAAGGCTTCGGATCGTTCACAAGCTAAACGGGAGTCGGATTCGGAGAAAGTCCTTGTGACATTGTAATCCGCGGCCCTGCGAAGAATTCCGAGGGAATTTATCTCGCGGCTCCAATGCCTTTCAACCAGACCGGCAACTGCAATGCTCCCTCCGAATACGTTTTTGACTCCCTCATGGGTTCTTGCATCGATATCATAGAGTTGTAATGCTGCTTTGGCAGCGTGAAGGATAGCGTAGTAAGCTCGCGAAATTGCGTCCGGGTAGAACCCTCCCCCTTGGCAGAGCCAAGCTGCGCCGAGGCTTTCTTGTGCCCGCCGCCATTCCGCCAGGGCTAACTCCTCGCTCATAGGACACTTATGCCTTCATCCGCCACCATCCTATAGTCGAGTCCGTTCCGCCGCTTTTCCTCTGCCCACCCTGCCTTGGTGTAGACTGAGATTGAGGGGGCGACATGAAAGCCGTCCAAATCAATGTCATATCCCAGGTAACTGATTTCTTCCTTTTTTTCACGGTCTCCCTCTCGGATGATGACCAGAAGATTCATAGGGATTTCCAGGTCGTGGTGACCCCGGCTGTAACCCCGGGCGTAGAGGCCATAAACGAAGATGTCCTCCACCAGGCCGGGGAAACGCTCGGCCAGTTGGCGACGGTATTCGTCCAGCCATCCCTGCTCGGCGACAGTAAGGTTCAGCAGGCCGTTTACGCCCCCCGGCAGACCCATCAGCGAGAAAAGGTCTATCCGGCTGCTGGCCCGCTTGATGGTTATGGCGCACAGTTGGCCCGCGCCGTCCAGGTCAAGCCGGGTATTCTCGTCCAGGTCACGAGTCTCGCCAACCTGGGCGGGGAAAAGTTCGATGTGAAGGGTGTCCGTGTCTCGGATGTACTTAATCTTCATGGCGCGAACGACCTGTCAAAGAAAGCGTTGTGCACAGTCTCTTAGTCCTGTGTTCCCTACTGCCGGGGCGAGTCGGCAAGGTAAGTAGCGGGTTCATCCTGACAGCCTGCGGAAAAACTCTCCTGGAAACTGGTGATGTCTAGGCATGAATTACTGGGTTAATGAGGATAAGCCGACCAATAAAGCAACCATTCACAAGGGAACACGTTGCGGGCCTCAGGAGAAAAATCCTAGAGACGGACAATGGCATCCGGCTGAAGATAAAGCATCAGCCTACTCCATAGCGAGGGATACCGGACGCGCCGTTGTGCGGGAATGCCTGGTGTGCAAACCCTGAACATCAGCAGGCTGCTAAGTCTAACTCAGTCCTTGAAATACAGACCAATGACGGCGATTATAATCGTAACCCACGAGCCGCCCAGCAGAATGAGTATGTTGTTAAACCGGCTGTTCATCTCAGCGCGCAAGGCGTCTATTCTGGAATTCACATCGGCGCGCAAAGAGTCGATGGACCGGCCCAAGTCGTTGAGCCGAGCGTCAACCTGCTCGTAGGCCCCCTCCAGTCGGCTAACCCGTTCTTCCGTAGCCATTTCGTTCCTCCTTGCGCCGTACCCTGGCACGATTCTGCGGAATCAGACATTGCTCTGCGGTATACCATCGGCCCGCTGGCAAGCCTCCGTTTCCCCATGCCTCGAAGGTCCGGCACGCTATGTGGCGTGAAAGTTGCGGTTGAGTCCCAGACTGTGCGGGTAGAGGGTTGGGGGGTCCGGCTAATCGTCAGTCCTTGAAATACAGACCAATGACGGCGATTATAATCGTAACCCACGAGCCGCCCAGCAGAATGAGTATGTTGTTAAACCGGCTGTTCATCTCAGCGCGCAAAGAGTCGATGGAACGGCTCATGTCGTTGAGCCCGCTGTTCATCTCAGCGCGCAAAGAGCCGATGGACCGGCCCAAGTCGTTGAGCCGAGCGTCAACCTGCTCATAAGCCCCTTCCAGTCGGCTAACCCGTTCTTCCGTAGCCATTTCGTTCCCCCTACCCTGGCGCGATTCTGCGGGACCAGACATTGCCCTGCGGCTATACCACCGGCCCTGCTTGCAAGCCTCCGTTTCCCCCGTGTCTCGAAGGTCTATCACACTATATAGTGTGAAACTTATTGTAGTGTGTCGTGCTTCGCGCCTGACTACCTTCACTCCAAACAGTCCCGGAGCGCCTCCACCAAGCGCCGGGGCGGGGCGATTATTCTCTGGGCGCAAATTCACCGCACGCGGAATAATCCTCCACGGTTGGGAACTCCCATCTAATGCTGGCTTCCGCTATATCGCCAATCAGTACCCTGGCCATGCCACGTTGAATGGGTTTTGGTGGCCAGCGGTGGCAGCGCAAGCGGTCAGCTTTGACGCTGAACTTGCACGTCCCGCAAGAACCACCAATCCGCTGCGCCAGTCGCTCCTCTGCTTTCCGGCGTCCGGAGGTGTTTTCCCCGCCGGTGGCAGCACGTTTAGCGCACTCCGCGCAAACGCCGGTAATAGGGTCAAGGCGCATATAGGTTCTTCTGCACTTTGGACAAGACCCTCGAAACCCTCGAACCATTAAAACCTCCTCGAATCATTAAAACCTCATAGATTGCCCGAGTGAATGAGGCGCTAGTAGTCCATCAGTATTGTAATGATGGGTAAAGGGACTTGAGTTTGATACGTGCGTCTGCGGTGGTGAAGCGCCAGTCCACCCGTATCGCGTCCCGGTTGCGCTGCTGCTGCCACGCTCCCACCTCCCGCCGCAGGACGCTTTGGTCCGGTACGCGTCGGTCCAGGCATTGCCGGGCCAGCACCCCGATTTCAATCTCGGCCATATCCAGCCAACTGCCATGCTTGGGAGTGTAGTGGACCTCCACCGTTCGGCGATGCGCCGTGCTTCGGCCGGCTCAAACGCATCGTACAACGAGGCCGGATGATGGGTGTTCAAATTGTCCATCACCAGCACGGTCCGGTCTTTGTCGGCGTAGTCCTCATCCACCAGTTGCCGGATCACCCGGGCCCAATCGGCCTTGGTGCGCCGATCCGTCACTTCCACCCGGCACCACCCTTCCAACGGAGCGAACAGCATGAACAGATTGCTCACCCCGTTGCGCTCGTACTCGTAATCGTAGATGCCGGCCGCCCCAGGCCGTGGCGGACGCGGCAGCCGGGTCTCCTTCACCTGTTGTTTGCTGGTCTCGTCCAGGCAGACCAGAACTTCGTTGTCCCCATACTGGCGATGGTAGACTTCCAGCACGTCTTCCATCGCGCACGCGAACTCGGCGCTGCCTTGGGGCGGGATGCACCAGCACTCCTTCAGCCAGGGCTTGAGTTCGTTTTTTTGAGCGTCTGCCGCACCGTTTCGGGACTGATGCTCTCCACTATCTCGCATTCAACCAGCCGGTCGGCCAGCAATTTAAGCGTCCAACTTACCCGGCCCGGTGGCGGTTCGGCGCAGGCCAGGGCAACCAGGTGGGCTTCCCCTTGACCGTCCAGTTTCTTCTGGCGGCGGTTCAGCTGCTCCTTGCGCCCCAAAGCTGCCTCAACACCTTCTTCTACGCAGCGGCGGCGCACCCGTTCCACGGTGGCAGTGCCTACCTGGAGGGACCGGCCAATCTCCTCGTCTTTCAGGGTCCCGCCCCCGCGGCCCTCATTGCTCAACAGCAAGATGCGAGCGTGAGTCTGCTTATAGGCCGCTGCCCCCCTTGGACACCAGCGCCCTCAGTTCCTGTTGCTCCTCCTCCGTCAGTTGCACCCGGTATTTCTTCACCTCCACCACCCCCTCACTTCCCAATCTTCTTTCGTTACTACCCGATATGATACCCCAGCCACCCATCACTTCAAAGCTGGTGGACTACTAGGCGGATTATAAGGACGCGAATTCTTCGGGACAATGTTGAACCGCTGTTAGTATCAGCGCAGCCCCGCTCACTCCAGGCAGTCCCGCAGCACCTCCACCAAGTGGCGGGCTGTCCGGCCAGTGCCCTGCTCGATTTGCTGGCGGCAGGAAACTCCCATTACCGCGACCTCCCAGCTCTGGTCTTTGGCGTTGACTGCCGGGAACAGCGACTGCTCCCCAATGGTCATGGAGATGTCGTAATGCTCTTTCTCGAAGCCGAAGGAGCCGGCCATACCGCAACAACCGGCGTTGACCAACTCAACCTGGTTCCCCGGCGGCAATCGCAAGGCCCCCAGGGAAGGGGCGGCGCCCACCAGCGCCTTCTGGTGGCAATGGCCGTGGAACAAGACCTTCTTCGGCTCGTCGCGGAACTTCAGGTCTAGCCCGCCTTTGCCTTGGAGCATCATCAGGAACTCGTCGATCAAGTAGCTGTGCTCGGCCACCTTGCGGGAGCGGTCGTCTTTCAACAACTCCGGGTACTCATCCCGGAAGCTCAGCAGGCAACTGGGCTCGCACCCCACGATGGGAATGCCTTGGTCGGCGTAGGGGTGGAGAAGTTCCACGTTGTAACGCGCCGCCGCCACGGCTTGGTCCATCATCCCCTTGGAAAGCATGGGGCGTCCGCAGCAACCGGCGTCGGCCAGCACCACGTTGAAGCCCGCCGCCTCCAGTAGCTCCGTGGCCGCCTGGCCGACCTGGGGGTAGTTGTAGTTCATAAAGGTGTCGTTGAAGAGGACCACCGTGCCTTTGTCGGTAATTCCGGCCCGCCCCGTCTGCGGTGCGGAAGTGGTGTTGACGGAGTTCCTCTGCCGACGCCTGAACCACTTAGGCAGCGTCTCGCCAGCGAACGGCGGTAGGGTGCGGCTTGGATGTACGCCAAGAACGGCGCTGGAGACCAGTTTGCCGATGGGGCTTTGGGTCATCCAGTTGGAGAAGGGGGCCAGACTGGAGCCCAACCGGTTGATCCGGTTGATGTTACCGAAAAATTTGTTCCTAAGGGGCAGGCCGTTGGCTTGATGATAGTTGGCAAGGAACTCGTACTTGAGCTTGGCCATGTCCACACCCGAATCACACTCCGCTTTACAGGCCTTGCACTCCAGGCACAGGTCCATAGCGTCATATAATCGCTGGCTGGTGATGCTCCCCTCGGGCAACTTCCCGGACAATGCGGCCCGGAGCAAGTTGGCCCGGCCTCTGGTCGTATGTTCCTCATCCCGGGTTGCCATGAACGACGGGCACATGCTGCCGTCCAGCTTGCGGCACACCCCCATGCCGTTGCACATCTCCACCGCGCCGGCAAAGTTCGTGTCGACCGAAAAGTCCAAGGTGGTGGGAATCGATAACGCTTGATAGGTCGAACCATAGCGCAGGTTCTCGGTCATAGGCGGACAGTCGATAATCTTACCGGGATTCATCAAGCCCCGAGAGTCGAAGGTGCTCTTGAGCTCCCGGAAGAGCTGGTAAATCTGCGGGCCGAACATCTTTTCGGTCCAGACACCGCGAACGATGCCGTCGCCATGCTCCCCGCTCATGGAGCCGCCGAACTCCTTGACCAAGTCGCTGATCTCATCGGAGATAGCCACCATCCGGTCCATACCTTCGGAGTCTTTCAGACTGACCAGCGGGCGAATGTGCAAGCACCCGACGCTGGCGTGGCCGTAGTAGGCGGCCTCGGTGCCGTGATGGCGCACGATCTCATCGAACCGGCGCACGAACTCGCCCAAGTTCTCCGGGTCCACCGCCGGGTCTTCCACGAAGGGCAAAGGCTTGGCATCCCCGTGGATGCTCATCAGGAGGCCCAACCCGGCCTTGCGCACGTTCCACACGCTGGCCTGGGCCGATGGCTCCAACAGGTTGATGCAAGCGTATCCCAAGCGGCGCCGCTCCATGTCATCCTTCAGCGCCTCCATCTTGGACTCAAGTTCAAAATCGGATTCTCCGTAGAACTCCACCGCCAGCAATGCCCCGGGATCGCCTTCGATGAAAGACAGGTTCCGCGAGTGTCCCAGAGACTCCCGCGACCGGTCCAGCAGGATCTTGTCCATCACTTCCACCGAGGAGGGGTTGTGCTTCAGTACCTCCCGGGTCGCCTCGCTGGCCTCGACGATGTCCCGGAAATGCAAGACGGACAGGGAGGTCTTGGTTGGACGCGGCACTAGGTTGACCTTGGCCTCGGTGACGACGCACAAAGTACCTTCGGAGCCGACTACCATGCGGGTCATGTTGAACGGGGTTCGACTCCGCTCACCCTGAGCGTCAGTCGAAGGGCGGTCAGGCAGGAACTCGTCTAGGTTGTAACCGCTGACCCGCCGCATGATTTTGGGGTACCGCGCCTCGATCTCGTCCGAGTTTTCCCGGGCGATGCGGCGGACCCCCCGATAGATGTCGGACTCCAGACCGATCCCGTTAAGCTTGGCCTCCAACTCGTGGGCTTCCAAAGACCGGAAATGGGCCGGCGACCCGTCGGCCAAGACTACGGAAACTTCCTGGATGTGGTCCAGGGTCTTGCCGTAGATAACCGAGTGGGCGCCGCAGGTGTTGTTACCGATTCCGCCGCCCACGCAGGCCCGGTTGGCGGTGGTAGGGTCTGGGGCGTATTGGAGGCCCCGGTGGGCCAGTTGCTTGTTGAGTTGTTCCAGGATGATGCCCGGCTGCACCCGGGCCCAGTGTTCCTCCTGATTGACCTCCAAGACTTGGTCCAAGTACTTGCTGAAATCGATGACGATGGCATGATTTACCGTTTGCCCCGCCAGGCTGGTGCCTCCGGCCCGGGGCAACACGGGCACCCCGTTCCGGTTGGCTACCTCCAGCACCGCCAGCACGTCCTCGGTGCTTCGGGGAATCACCACACCCACCGGCTCCATCTGGTAGATACTGGCGTCGGTGCTGTAGAGCACCCTGGAGAAGGTATCAAAGCGGACCTCCCCGGACACCTTTTGGCGAAGCTCCTCGGCCAGTTCCTCTCGCTCTCTTCCCCGGATACGTTCAGACGCTACTGTAGCCACAATATGTCTCCTTTGGGGCCGTTTCATTTACCGTGTGGGCGGCCTACGCTTGCCGAGTATGCAGCCGTGCTCTCCTGCCGACGCTCCCAAGGTTACTATCGGAGCGTACCGGAAACAACCATCCACGCCCAACCGGAGCCGCTGACCGGATGAGTTTCAATCAGTCGAATCCCGCCAATCCGGTGCATCCACGTAATCCAACCCGTCTCAATTGTGCTAATCTAAGTCTGGTACAACTTCTATCCCGGGGCGGAGCGCAACGTATATGGCTACCAAAGGCACCCCCAAGGCCACCAAACATCCACCTCACGAGGAGGCGGCAGACGACCTGAGCTTCGAATATCCATCCTCGGACGGCGAACCTATGGCCGAATCCGATTTCCAATACATCCCGTTGACCGATACCGTTTCCGCCCTGCGTATCTGGTTCGGCAACCGGACCGACGTATATATCGCTGGCGACATGCTGGTGTACTACCGGAAAAACGACAACACCACGCGGGTTGCGCCGGATGTTTTCGCCGTATTCGGGGCCACCGGCAACCACAGCCGGGATTCCTGGTTAGTGTGGCGGGAGGGCAAAGCACCGGATTTCGTACTGGAGATAGCGTCGCAAGGCACTTGGCGGCGGGACGTTACCGAGAAGCGTGACATTTACGCCGGCATGGGCGTAACGGAATACTGGAGGTTCGACCCAACAGGCGAATGTTTCACCCCGGCGCTGGCTGGCGAGCGGCTGGCCGACATCGAGTACCGGGAGATACCGCTGAGCACAGACGACGCCGACATTCTGCGGGGCCACAGCGCCATTCTGGGGCTGGACATCTGCGTACTGCCAAGCCTAGAGTTGCGCCTGTACGATCCGGAGAGCGGGGAATGGCTCCGCACGCCCCAGGAGGAAGCAGCAGCGCGACAGGCTGCGGAGAGGGCGCGGCAGACTGCGGAGAGGGCGTGGCAGGCGGAAGCAGCGGCGCGGCAAGCAGCCGAGGACGAGAACCGGCGGCTGCGCGAACAATTGCGGCAGATGCAATCTCGGCAATAGCATTTCTTCCGGCGTTTACACCCGCTCCGACTCTACTAAACCAAAGCCAAGGTGGGATGTGCATTTCGGGGGTCTTGAAGACGACCGAGAGGACTCCACGGCACCTCATACCACCTTTAGGCCCCACACGGGTGGCCACCGACAGTGCGGTCTAGCGATATGCACATTTCACCTTGGCTTTAGTTTAGAACCGCAGGCGGCATTTTACACCAGCAGGAGGAAATCTATGGCCACCCACACTGAAACCCAAGTCAAAGAGCTGCAAGAGTCGGCGCTGGAACACCTGTGGGTCTACCTCCGGGAGCCCAGCGACATGGCGGAAAAAGGTGAGCCGCAGATTTTCGTCGATGGGAAGGGATGTCAGGTTACCGACGCCTTGGGCCATACCTACACCGACGTCATGTCCGGCTTGTGGCTGAAAAACGTCGGTTACGGCCGCACCGAAATCGCCGACGCCGCTTATCAGCAAATGCTCCAGCTTACCTACATGCCCATGGGCTCCACTACCGAGCCGACCATCAAGCTGGCCGAAAAGATCGCCAGCATCGCTCCCGGCGACCTTTCCCGGTGTTTCTTTACCAGCGGGGGGTCCGAGGCAGTGGAAACGGCGATGAAGCTGGCCCGGGCCTACTTCAAGCGGGTCGGGGAGCCCACCCGGGTCAAGTTCATCAGCCGCAAGGGCTCGTACCACGGCGCCACCTTCGGTACTTTGGCCTTGGGAGGCTCACCCATCTTTCCCAAGGGCGACTATGAGCCGCTGCTGGCCGGAGTCTTTCACGGCCCGCAGCCTTTGCCTTACCGCTGCGAGTACGGCGGCACTACTCCCGAGGAATGCGCCGAGCGGTGCGTCAAGGCCATCGAAGACATCATCAAGTTCCAGGGCCACGACACTGTCGCCGCTGTCGTGGCCGAGCCCGTATCCACCCCCTATGGAGCGGCGGTGCCCGGCCCCAATTACTGGCCGATGCTGCGGGAGGTCTGCGACCGCTACGGCTGCCTGCTCATTGCCGATGAGGTGATCACCGGCTTCGGGCGCACCGGGAGGATGTTTGCTTGCGAGCACTGGGGGGTCACACCCGACATTATGACGGTGGCCAAGGGAATTACCAGCGGCTACATCCCCATGGGCGGCGCCATTACCCGCAAACCAATTTCCGATGCTTTCGTGGGCAGCCAGCGGGCCGCCTTCCGCCACGTGATTACCTTCGGTGGGCACCCGGTGGCGGCCGCCGCTTCCCTTAAGAACATCGAAATTATGGAAGAGGAAGGGCTGGTGGAGAACGCGGCCGCCATGGGGCGGCGAATGCTGGACGGGCTAATGGAGTTGAAGCAGAAGCACCAGATAATTGGCGACGCCCGGGGCTTGGGCCTGCTGTGCGGGCTGGAGATCGTGCGCGACCGGCAGACCAAGGAATACTTCCCGGCCGAGGTCGAGTTGGGAACCCGCCTGACCCAAGGCTTTTCGGAAAACGGCCTGATCCTCCGTGGCGGAGACGTCATCAACATCGCCCCGCCCTTGTGTGTTACCGCCGGGGAAGTCGACGAAATCCTCTCGGGCCTAGACCGGGTAATCGGCCAGACCGCCCGTGAGTTGGGCGTGGAGTAGGGCGCTTTCCCGGGACCGGCAAAGATGTGAAAGGTATGACCAACATGGACGTCAAAGAAGCCGTCCAGATAGCGAAAGAATATGTCGTCAATCTGTTCGAGGAAGAGCAGATCGTGGATGTTGGCTTGGAAGAAGTTAAGTTCGACCATGACTCGGCCACTTGGGAGATTACCATCGGATTTGCCCGTTCTTGGCAGCGGGGAGGCACCATGAAATACCCATTTGACGAGGCGGGCAACCTGGTGCGCTCTTATAAGGTTGTTCACATCAATGACGAAAGCGGGCGTGTAGAAAGGCTCAAAGACCGTTTTCTGGTGGATTCCTTCTTGGTGCCTCCAAGGTAACCTGTTGCCACCGGCCGGATATTTCATCGACGCGAATCTTCTCTTGCTGCTGGTAGTAGGCGACGAGGGCCGGAACCTGATTCCAAAGCACCGTCGGCTGGACGGATACTCAGCGGATGATTACGACATTCTGCATGACCTGCTGGCGCCAGTTGACCGGGTGTTGGTAACACCGAATACCCTCACTGAGACATCCAACCTTCTCGCTCAGCATGGCGAACCGGAGCGCTCCCGCCTGATGCGAAGGCTCCGTCTCATCATTCAGGAAAGCGATGAAGTCGTCATTGCCAGTGCGGTAGCATCAGCCAACAGTGAATTCGAGCGCCTTGGCCTGACCGACTCGGCCCTTCTGGAGGCCGCCACTACCGAGACTCCGCTGCTTACTGTGGACATGGGCTTGTACCGGGCGGCGATCCAGAAAGGGCAAGATATAGCAGAGAACTTCAGGCATCTTCGAAACACGTAATCAGATGCCTTCCCCCCAGGCTAGTGGGCTTCATGCCCGCTATTGGCGCCGGGCGGCAGGCGCAAGTAATTTTCACGCCAACTCGAAAACATCCCGCACCGGCAGGGTGAAGCCGGGCAGGACCGGGCCGCCGTCCAGCGTATCGTCCTCGGTAAGCGTGACCACTTCGGCGCCGGACTGGTGAACGTCTATCGTTCTTGCATCAGGGTCCACTACCCACACGGTGACTACGCCGTGGCTCAGCCACATCCGCGCCTTGTCGTAGACTTCCCGCGCAGTGTCGCTTGGAGAAACAATCTCCGCCACCAAGTCGGGAGCCACCTCCGAATAGCCGCGTACCCTTACCTCCGGCGGCAGCCGCTGGGTCGAGATAAAAGCCAGGTCCGGCTCGCGCACCGTATCCGGGTTACGTCCCAGCCGGATGCCGGCGTCGGACCCGATTAATCTCCCCAACCGGGCCGGCCTGATAAAGTTCCACAGGGGACCAGCCAAGTTCATCACAATCTCGCCATGTTCTATTCCCGCAGACACAGTTTCGCAGAGCACCCCCCGCACCAACTCGCCCCTGATCCCTTGGCTGTACAGGCGGAGCAGGTCATCGGCAGTCAGCAGTTTCGTCTTGGCCGTCGTCATGTCAACCCGAGCGCCTCCTGTTGTTTTGGGCTATTATACCCGTTCCCTTGCCTTTTACTTTCTCTGCGTTTCTCCGCGCCGTCGGCGTTTAATCAACCCCTACGCCGCCTCCAACCCGTCCAGCGACGGCTGCCGACCCTGGGCCCGGCGGACCCGCTGGGCCGGTTGGTAGGCTGCCGGACGGGGCGGCAAGTCAAACCCCTTCCCGTCCAGTATCTCCGATATCGTGCGCAACTGAATCTTGGGAAACTCCCTTTGCCACAAGTCGGAATGGAAGACCCCCCCGCTGTTCGCTTCCGTCCGCATGTCCCGCGTCGGCTCTTCCAGCGAGATGAACAGGCCCAGCGCCGCCTGCTCCCGCTCCACCACGCCTTTCAGGTCGCGGACTTGCGGCGACGACACGCGCCCGCCCTTCACTTGGACCACTATCTTGTGGGGCGTGCGCTTGGGGCCGTCGATGAAGTAGAGCAGGCCGTCGATGCCCCGGTCCGCGCCCCGCTTCTGCTCCTGCTGGGGCTGGGCCTCCAAGAGCGACACTGCCCAGAACTGGAACTGGTAGGGGTCCTGCTCCCATAGCGCGCGGGCGCCGCCCGCGTCTTGCGGCTCCCCGACAACGTCGTAGTCCCGGCCCGGTTCCAAGTCGAAGGCGGTCTTGAGGCGGTTCTTCATCAAGGCCACCGCCAAGTGAGTAATGTCCACGCCAATCCAGCGGCGGTCCAGCTTCTGCGCGGCCGCCACCGCCGTGCCGCACCCGCAGAAGGGGTCCAGCACCACGTCGCCCTCGTTGGAGGAGGCTTGGATGATGCGTTCCAAGAGGGCTTCGGGTTTTTGCGTCGCATATCCGAGACGCTGGTCTCCCAAAACGTGGGATATATCGCTCCAAATGTCTTGGACTAGCATACCAGGCATTTCGTCCAAATAATATTTCAGACGCGGCATTCCAGTCTTTGTGTAATATAGCTGTCCTTGTCGCTCGAATTCCTCCATCTTTGATTTGCTATAGGCCCAATAGCGCCCCTGATAAGGTCTAACTCCATTCCACTCATATAATGTGTCTCCACCCGGCTTACGTGCAGTGAGGTCTACTGCCTGAAAGCGTCGGCCGGTTTTAGGTTCAATCATGCGATAAAAGTTCTCAACATAGTCCGGATCGTAATCCACATACTGGGTATTCCATGTAACCGAGGAGCCTTTCGAGTACCTGAGTATAAGATCGTGGATACGGCCAAAGTGCGTTGCACCTTGCTTAGTATCGCTATGTGCGTTGGTACGTTTCCACACCAACTCATTTCTGAAGTTCCTCGATCCAAATACCGCATCCAGCAAAATCTTCAAGTAATGGCTGGCCGTGGGGTCGCAGTGGAGGTACAGGCTGCCGGTGGGTTTCAAGACCCGGTGCAGTTCCACCAGCCGGGGGGCCATCATCACCAAGTAGGCCATCATGGCGTTCTGGCCGACGAACTGGCGGAAGGTGGAAATCATCTCTTTGACCGCCGACGGGACCATCGGGTTCTGGATGATGTCCAACTCGTAGGTGTACTCCGTCTCCTGCGTCCATTCCCAAGTGTCGGTGAAGGCCTTAATCTGCGCCGGCGACTCCTCCCCGGTCTTCTCCCGGAACAGCACGTTGTAGGAAGCGTTGGAGTTGAAGGGCGGGTCCAAGTACACCAGGTCCACCGATTCAGCAGGGACGTGCTCCCGCAGGACTTGAAGGTTGTCGCCGTAGTAGAGGGTGTTAGGCATGATGTTTGAGGGCTCTTGATATCGACGCTATAGTTTTGTCGATATTACCTGCCATAACACGAATCCCTTCGCTTCCTCGCGCCACTTCACGGCTGAGCCGACGCTCCAGCCGAGGTAATTCTTCCATCGTCTTTGCCAAGGCAAGGAATGAGTCGCGGCCTACAATCGCCACTGACTGAAGGTCACGCAGTGAAGAAATTTGTTCGTCAACCGCAGGGTCTGTCACTTCGGATTGTTCCAATTGGAAGGTAACTACGAACTCCAGGCTATCTTCAGTACCCTGTGCAATGCTCGTGTATTTGTCATTCGCTTGCTTCAATAGATAATTGAAGTTTTCTACTCGATTAGCGAGTCGGCGAGACACAGTTCGAACTGCCGCTGGAGAAGAGTCGTTGGGGTTGGCACTGATTCGCGTGAGTTCATTTGTAGCCATTTCCATGTCCCGACTCAGACCTTGTAGGTCGCTCGTCAGATCTGTAATGATCTTGGCGATGCTAGTGTAGCCATCGTTTATATCAATTAGATGATCTATGAATCCTCGCTCGTCTTCGTCCGCAGCATTGTATGGAACGGTGGCTATGGCTTGGCTTGGCACAGCCCCATCTTGAAGGAAGTCGGTGATAGGACTTCCGAACTGGACTTTTCCTTGCAAAAACCCTTCCGCAAACTCGGTTAGTTTTCTTTTGGCTTCGTTAATCTTATGGAAGTGCGTGCTGTATTCCAAGAGTCGGTACGACTTCAGGTCAAAAGGAACTTCTTCAATGCTCTGTGTGACAAGGATTACGGGCTTTCTGAGAGCATGAGCAAGGCCAAGTTCATAAAACACATTGGGATTATTAGTCGTCAAATCTGCAACAATTAGATTGCTCTTACTGATTCCTTCGATAACCGCTTTAAGAATGCTCTGCTGTTCCTGTATGTTATCAGCGCGGACGACTTTAAATCCAACGCCTTCTAGCACAGGTTTTATGAAACCTACATAAACAGAATCGAATTCTTCGTCGAAAGGCATTATCAAGAACGCAGAAGGCGTGTTCTCCATCGCCGTCATCTCCTGTGATGTTATTGACATTCTTTGATCGGTGAGACAGAGTAGCCAGGGCTAGACACTCGCGGCGCAGTTCCACCAGTCGGGGGGCCATATCACCAGGTAGTCCATACTCAATACCCCTTTGACAACCTGTGCTACAAGCCGACCATTAGATAAAGGCCCTGGACCTATGAACTCTACGCCCCTTAACTCACGCGACAAGCCCATAATTTGGGCAAACTCCTCATCCGTCATATTCTGAGCTACTCTCTATCGAGGCTTTCCGAATGGCTACACCGGCAAGTTGCCGCTGTAGTAGAGGGTGTTAGGCATCAGATCCGACCTCATTCGTTAACGCTTCGGTGTCAAATAGGCAGTCCGGGTTGCCAGTTCGCTGGTTAAGCCGTCGTTGCCCTTGTCCCACCGTAACCCGCATAATGGACTGTGAGCATCAATCAGACAGGAAACAGTGCCAATATGACACACACGAGCATAGACCTCCCCGAAGACTTGGTACAAGCGGTGGACGAGCTGGCCGGCAAGGCTGACCGCACCCGATTCATCGAAGAGGCTGTCCGCTCCAAGATTCGCGTCGAGACGATGAAAAAGTGGCTGGAAGACACCGAGGGCGTCTTTACCGCCGAAAAATACCCCGACTGGGCCACACCGGAAAAGACATACGCTTGGGTGAGGGAATCGCGGCGCCAGGACAATGAGAGCCTGGAGAGGAAGTGGCGTGGCCGACCACCTTCTTGATACTACAGTGCTCATCGACTATATGCGCCGCAACCGGGAAATAATTGACCTGGTTAATGGGCTTTTGAGAGGCAGCCATCAACTGGGAGTCTGCGCCATCAACCTGACTGAGCTTTACACAGGAGTCGGGGACGAGGATAGAGTCGATGCCGACCGACTGGTTTCACAGCTCAATTACTTCGACATCACCGCGGAAATCGCGGTCAAAGCGGGCCGCTACCGCTACGAATTCGCCCGCCGGGGCATCACGCTCTCCGCCGCCGATACGATTACTGCGGCCGTCGCCATGGCCAACGGCGCAATACTGGTAACCGCCAACGTCCGGGACTTCCCAATGGAAGGTCTTCAACTACTGCAACACGGATGAGGACGGAAACCGGCTCAACGTCCCGTTCGCACACGGCGGTGCAGTAAACGTCGTGTGAAAGAGCGGCAAAACGGCCCCTTAACAGCTTCAAGTGCGGGTTCTTCTCCGGCAGGCGAAGCAGAGAGTCATACATACCCTTATCGTCGTCCGGTTTGGGTTCGAGTTCGACACTGGTGCGGGCCAGAATCAGGGCGTTAGTGGCCTGCACGGTAGCGGCCTAGGCTTTCTCCGCCGACTTGACCAACTCGCCTCGGTCCAGTTCCGCGATGGCTTCATCCAAGTGCTTGAGGGCATCCGCGTAAGTGGCGCGGGCCTCGGCAAAAAGGGCGGTTGCTCGTTCGGATTCCTGCATAGCTCCTCACCTAATTGGGTAGTGGTGCGCTTATATTAACGTTTTAAAAATCTCGGCCAGCCTTTGCACCCGCTGAAGCTCTATGGGGTTGGTTATCACCCCGTCGCGCTTCAAGCTGGTGCCGACGATGGCGCCGTCGGCCTGGGCCAACAACCGCGCCGCGTTGGACTCCTCGACCCCGCTGCCCACCAAGATGAACGCTTCCGGGACGGCCTTTCGCGCGATTGCTACGTCGGTTTCCAAGGCCGGCTGCCCGGTGACCGGCCCGCTGATGATCAGTCCGTCCGCCAGTCCTCGGAAAGCAGTCTCCCGGGCCATCAATCCCAAGTCGGTATCTCCCAGAGGCGCCGCGTGCTTCACCAAAACATCGGCCAGGATTTTGACGTCCACATCCAGGAAGCGGCGTTGGCGCAGCGTTTCGAAAGCCATCCCTTCGACCAACCCCTCGTCGGCAGCCATTACCCCGTAGTGGACATTGACCCGGATAAAGGCCGCGCCAGTGACCGCGGCTATCGCCAATGCCGACCGGGCATCGTTGCGCAGCATATTGATGCCGAGCGGCAAGCCGGTTGACTCCTTGACTCGTTGCACCGCCAGGGTCATCGCGGCCACGGTCTCGGGATCGACCGGGCCGATCCGAAAGGGGGCGTCACCAAAATTCTCGACGATGATGCCGTCGGCGCCGCCCCGTTGCAAAGTCTCGGCTTCTTCTTGGGCCCGCGCCAACACCTGGGCCAAGCTGCCGCCCCATCTAGGGGACCCAGGCAACGGCGGCAGGTGAATAACCCCGATGAAGACTTTGGTTGCAGGAAAAATCTGGTGTAGCATTATTTCAACTCCCAGTGGCGTGACTCCTGGCAGGGATGGGAATATTGATTCAGATACTATTTTACTTTACTGATACGTGAATAAGTTTCTAAACTATCTCCTCCTCCGTCATTACCATGAAAATACCCCACTCGTCATTCCCGCTTTCGCGGGAATCCAGAAATTCCCGGCGCCAGGACTGCCACTGGCTGGGAACATCTTTGGACTCCCGCTTTCGCGGGAGTGACGGTTGGGGACTAGCTGCCATTTTCATCTCTCCCATGTGGCCTGGACAAGGCCATCCGCAGTTCCGGCGAAGGCCGGAATCCAGGACCGTTCTCCGCCAGCTACGCCTGTCCTGAGCTTGTCGAAGGGTTCTTTGTCCGCAGAATTTCTGGATTCCGGCTCAAGGCCGGAATGACGGAGGCTGGTTGTGGTGGAGAGCCATAGCCGGAGTGCTAAAATACAGCCGTCAACTATTGGGTGAAGGGTGAGGTTGTATGCCCCAAGAATTCATTCACGTTAAGGGAGCCCGGGAGCACAATCTAAAGGACGTGGACATCTCCATCCCCAGAGACAAACTGGTGGTCATTACCGGCGTCTCCGGGTCGGGGAAGAGTTCCTTGGCTTTTGACACCATCTACGCCGAAGGGCAGCGGCGCTATGTGGAATCACTCTCTGCCTACGCCCGGCAGTTCTTGGGCCGGATGGACAAGCCCGATGTCGACTATATCGAAGGGCTATCGCCGGCCATATCCATCGACCAAAAGGGCGTATCCCACAATCCCCGCTCCACAGTCGGCACCGTAACCGAGATTTACGACTACTTGCGGCTGCTTTTCGCCCGAGTGGGCCTGCCCCACTGCCCCAAGTGCGGCCGTCCGGTGGAAAGACAGACGGTGCAGCAGATCGTAGACTCGGTTATGTCACTTCCTGAGGGCAGCCGTATTATGCTGCTGGCACCCAAGATACGCCGCAAAAAGGGAGAGCATAAGGACGTATTCGAGGCGGCCCGCAAGGCCGGGTTCGTCCGGGTGCGGGTGAACGGTGCCATCCACATGTTGGACGGACTGGAGAACCTGAACCTGGACAAGAAAAAGTGGCACTACATCGAACTGGTGGTAGACCGCCTGATTATCCGCGAAGACATGGAAATGAGCCGGGTAGCAGAGTCGGTGGAGGCGGCGCTCAAGGAGGGCGACGGCGTTCTACAGGTTGACCGAGACGGGGAGGATGAACTGGTCTTTTCCGAACTGTTCTCCTGCGCCAAGTGCGGCACCAGTCTACCCGAGATCGAGCCAAGGACCTTTAGCTTCAACAGCCCCCACGGGGCCTGCACCGAGTGCACCGGTCTGGGGCACAAGCTGGAGGTTGACCCGGACTTGGTGGTCTTCAACAAGAACCTGTCCTTGGCGGAAGGGGCCATCACTCCTTGGACTAGGGGAGGGGCCTCCAGCAGTTGGTACATAAGCCTTCTGGAGTCGGTGGCCGATAGCCACGGATTTTCGGCCAAGACCCCGGTTAAAGACTTGACCGAAGAGCAACTGGACTTGGTCTTGTACGGCAACCAGAGCAAGAAAGTAACCATCCGCCACAAGACCCATCGCGGGCGCACCTATAGCTGGGACACTACCTTCGAAGGGGTGATTCCCAACCTGGAACGCCGTTACCGGGAGACCGAGTCGGACCACACCCGGCAAGAAGTAGAACGCTACATGGCAGCCCGGCCCTGCAAGTCGTGCCAAGGCAAGCGTCTGCGGCCGGAGGCCTTGGCGGTGTCTGTCTGCGGCCTGAGCATCATGGACGTCTGCGCGAAGAACATCGGCGAGGCCGTCGAATGGGTGCGGCAGATCGACCCCGACGCCCCGGGAGACCATCCCGGCGAGACCCTCTCCACCAGGGACAAGACCATCGGGAACCAAATCCTCAAGGAAATCGAGGGACGGCTGCGGTTCCTGGAAAACATAGGACTGGACTACGTGACCATGGACCGCACGGCCCGCACCCTTTCCGGAGGCGAGGCTCAACGGGTCCGGCTGGCCACCCAGATCGGCTCCGGGCTGACCGGCGTGCTGTACGTTTGCGACGAGCCCACCGTGGGGCTGCACCCCCACGACGACTCGCGCCTCATCAACACCCTCGCCCGCTTGCGAGACATGGGCAACACCGTGGTGGTGGTGGAGCACGACGAGGCTATGATGCGAGCGGCGGACTTCATCGCCGACATGGGGCCCGGCGCTGGAGAGCACGGCGGCCAGGTGGTCGCCACGGGCACCATCGACGAAGTGATGGAATCTCCAGAGTCGATAACCGGCCAATACTTGAGCGGCCGAAAGACGGTGCCCGTCCCGGAAAAGCGCCGTCCGGGAAACGGCAAGTTTCTCCGGGTAATCGGCGCCCGAGAGAACAATCTGAAAGACGTCGACGTCGATATTCCCTTGGGGATGCTTAGCTGCGTCACCGGAGTTTCCGGATCGGGAAAAAGCAGCTTAACTTACGAAATCCTGTTCAAGAGGCTGGCCCAGGTCCTCTACCGGGGGCGCGACCTGCCCGGCCTCCACAGCGATTTGTTGGGTGTGGAGCACATCGACAAAGTCGTCAATATTGACCAATCGCCCATCGGCCGCACCCCTCGCAGCAACCCGGCCACCTACACCGGCGCCTTCACTCCCATCCGGGAGCTATTCGCCAGTCTCCCCGAGGCCCGGGTGCGAGGATACGCTCCCGGGCGTTTCTCGTTCAACGTAAAGGGAGGCCGGTGCGAAGCCTGCCAAGGCGAGGGCTACAACCAAATCGAAATGCAGTTTCTGCCCGACGTTACGGTGCCATGCGAAATCTGCCACGGCCGCCGCTACAACCGGGAGGCCTTGGAGGTAACCCTTCGCGGCGAGAGCATCGCCGACGTGTTGAACATGACCGTGGCGCAAGCCTTGGAATTCTTCGAAAACTTCCCCCGCATCCGGCCCAAGCTGGAAACGCTACGCGACGTTGGGCTGGGCTACATCCGGTTGGGGCAACCGGCCACCACTCTGTCGGGCGGCGAAGCCCAACGGGTGAAGCTGTCCACCGAGCTGTCCAAACGGGCCACCGGCAAGACCATTTATTTATTGGACGAACCCACCACCGGGCTGTCCTTCGAGGATTGCGCCGCTCTTTTGCGGGTCTTGCACCGGTTGGTGGGCGGCGGCAACACCGTCCTCCTCATCGAGCATAACCTGGACGTCATAAAAAACGCCGACTGGGTCATAGACCTGGGACCGGGCGCCGGTGACAAAGGCGGCCGCCTCATCGCCGCCGGGACCCCGGAGCAGTTGGCCCAAGTCCCGGAATCCCACACCGGCCGTTACCTACAACGGGTGTTGGCGCAGGCAGCCGTCCCGGAGCTTGAGCCAGTGCCGGCAGACTAGGCAATCGGCGCTGCCGCCGTAAGCTAGAAACGCCGGGAGTTGGCAGCTTCGGCAGCGGGGGACTAACGCAAAGCATGGGAAAGTTGGGTGGATGAAAATCGCCTATTTTCATGGCAATTGCGGGGGGTGGGATGAGCAGTGAAGACATGCCGCCTGAAGCGATAAAGCTGGAATTTACCAGGCACGCGGTTCGCGTAATGGGCGAACGAAAGATACCCGTGGAGTGGATTGAACGGGCGGTAGCTGGACCGGCATTGCGGACGCCTGATCCGAATGACCCCCAGGTGGAGCGGTTTTTTCGCCGCATCCCGGAACGGGGTGACCGCGCCCTGCGCGTAGTTGTGAACACCCGCGCCGCGCCCTGGCGAGTAGTAAGTGTATACTTTGACCGAAAAATGAGAGGAGCGCTATGAAACTGAACGTGGACAAGGATGCCGACGCTCTTTACCTGCGCCTCGACGACTCCTCTATAGTCGAGTCCGAGGAGGTAGCGCCGGGAGTGGTCCTCGATTACAACGAATCAAATGAAGTGGTGGGTGTAGAGATACTTTATCTCTCGAAACGTTCCTCCAACATGGACCTTTCTGCCCTGGAATTCAAGACAGCTTGACCGCCGGAGGGTCAGACTGGAAAGCGGGAGTGCACGGAACGGCCTAAGCATGACTACCCAGAAGTCCGGCCCCGACATATCGCCCGGTCTGCCTAGGATGCGCCCGGACGAGTTCGCCGCCAAGTGGCGCAACGTCGAATTCGGCGAGAAGCAGGCATCCCAAGAGATGTTCCTGGATATTTGCGCCCTCATCGGCCATCCGACGCCGGTGGAATATGGAGACAACCAGGTCTTTACGTTCGAAAAGTGGGTGCCCGGCGGGTTTGCCGACGCCTTTCTCGAAGGCTCATTCGGATGGGAGTTCAAGGGCAGCGACGCCGACCTCAAATCCGGGTTAGACCAACTGCTGCGCTACCAGGTCCACCTGAAAACGCCGCCCCTGCTCATCGTGTCCTCCTTCCGCACGATATGGATACAGACCAACTTTCCGGGAATGGAGACAGTCCGCCACGAAATCCCGGTAGGAGAATTAGACCAGCAAACAAACCTGGAAAAGCTCCGGTATGCTTTCTTCGCACCGTCTCAACTCCGGCCCAACCGTTCCGTGGACGCCGTTACCAGGGAGACCGCCGACCTGTTTCAGGCCATCGTCTCGGACATGGAGCGACACAACGAAGACCCGGAAAAGCTGGCCCGCTACCTCAACCAACTCGTGTTCTGCCTCTACGCGGAGGACGCGGGTCTGCTCCCGGGCAATCCCTTTTCTCAGGTGGTGCGTCAGCATTTTCGCAACCCTGAATTGTTTGACCAAGCCATTCGCGGCCTGTTCCGGCAGATGGCCGACGGCGGCATGTTCGGCGCCACCCAGATTGCCCACTTCAACGGCGACTTGTTCAGCGACGCCGATACCGTAGAATTAAGCGGCGCTGCCCTGCAACGGCTCGGCGAAGCGACCCGGAAGAACTGGCGCAACATCGAGCCGTCCATCTTCGGCACGTTGTTCGAGCGCGCCTTGGACGCCTCCAAACGCGCCCACCTTGGGGCCCATTACACCAGCGCCGAGGACATCATGCTGGTGGTGGAGCCAGTGGTGATGGCACCGCTGCGCGGCGAGTGGGAAGCCGCGCAACGCGAGGTGGGCAACCTTCTGGCAGAGGAGAACGAGGACGGGGCGCGGGTCCGGTTAGGAGAATTTCAGCAGCGGCTGTTCGAGGTCGAGGTATTGGACCCGGCCTGCGGCAGCGGCAACTTCCTGTACTTGGCCCTGCGCTCGCTGCTGGACCTAGAAAAGGAGGTCATCGACTTCGCCGCGACGAACGGCTGGGGCAACCTGACTCCAACCGTCAAACCCGACCAGATGCTCGGTCTGGAAATCAACCCCTACGCCGCCGAACTGGCCCGCACCGCCCTCTGGATTGGCTACATCCAATGGCACCAGAACAACGGCTTCCCCTACGACCACCGCCCGATTCTCACTCCGCTAAGTTCCATCGAAAAAACCGATGCCATCCTGGCCGAAAGCGATGCCAGCAACCCGCGGGAACCGGAATGGCCGCCCGCGGAGTTTATCATCGGCAACCCGCCGTTTCTGGGCCATTTCCCCTTTCGGGAACAACTTGGCGATGCCTACGTCAACGCGGTGTACGCACTCTATGGCAGCCGCATCCCCAATTCCAGCGACCTTTGCTGCTACTGGTTTGAAAAGGCCCGCGCCCAGATCGAAAGCGGCAAGTCCCGCCGCGCCGGTCTGCTGGCGACTCAGGCGATTCGTTTTCAGTCCAACCGCCCCGTACTGTCCCACATCAAGGACAGCGGCGATATATTTGCCGCCATATCCGACCAGAATTGGATACTCGATGGCGCAGCGGTGCATATATCCATTGTCTGTTTCGACGACGGGAGCGAGACAGATCGCATATTGGACGGACGGCAGGTTTCCATCATAAACACTGACTTGACGGCCGGGGCCGATTTGACACGAGCCAAGCCGCTGTCCAAAAACCGGAACCTGGCATTCCAAGGCATTGGCAAGGTAGGAGATTTTGACATTTCGGAGGCCGTTGCAACCGGAATGTTGGCCCAACCTAACCCGCATGGACGGCCCAACACGGACGTTATCAGGCGATGGGTCAATGGCGTTGACATTACACAACGCCCCCGCAACGTATGGGTAATAGACTTTGGCGTTGATATGCCTCTGGCTGACGCTGCTCTATACGAGGCCCCTTTTGAGTACGTAAAAGAGAAGGTGATGCCGGAGCGAGTGAAAAACAAGATGCGATGGCGAGCGGAAAACTGGTGGCTACATGGGTATCCAGCAACTACGATGCGTCGCACTTTATCACCATTGAAGCGATATATTGGGACATCAGTTACCGCAAAGCACCGCTTTTTCGTATGGCTGACTGGCGATATGCTACCGTCTAACTTGGTAGTTGCAGTTGCCAGCGGTGATGACTACATGTTCGGTGTGCTTCACAGCCGGATACATATAACTTGGGCATCGGCGATGGGTAGCCAACTGCGGGAAGCGCAAAGCGGGTTACGCTACACTCCCACGACCTGCTTTGAGACCTTCCCGTTCCCGGAACCCACTGGCGAACAACGGGAAGCCATCGCGGAGGCGGCGCGGGAGCTAAACCGGCTGCGGGAGAACTGGCTCAACCCTCCCAGTTTATCCGAATCGGCATTGAAGAAGCGGACGCTGACCAACCTCTATAACGCCCGCCCAACCTGGCTGCAACTGGTCCACGAGCGGTTGGACCAGGCCGTGTTGGACTCCTATGGCTGGGCGGAAGACCTGTCTGAGCAGGAAATACTGGAGCGTCTGCTGACCCTGAACTTGGAGAGGGCGGGGGCATAACCGGAAGGCTTAGGGCTATAATAGGCGTTGCCCGCAATTTACTGATACGTGAATAAGTTTCTAAACTTTCCCCTCCCCTGTCATTCCGGCGAAGGCCGGAATCCAGGACCGTTCTCCGCCAGCTACGTTCTTTGTCCTCAGAATTTCTGGATTCCGGCTCAAGGCCGGAAAGACGAGGACTGGTTTAGGTAATCGTTCACGCATCAGTAAAGGCGCCAGAGGAAGCACTGAAAGGAGACCATGCAAGCGCAGACTTATAGAAACGCCAGCAGGCCATTGCTGGCTCAAGCAATGGAAGAGTGGGACCAAGGCGACGCGCGGCAAGCCTCAGAGAAGGGATGGGGCGCAGCGGCCCAGATGGTCAAGGCCATAGCCGAGCAACGAGGCTGGCAACACAATAACCACCCGTCGCTCTTTATAACCGTTAATAGATTGGCCAGGGAGACCGGAGACCACGAAATATCCACCCTGTTTCACACCGCCGGCGCCCTGCACACCAATTTCTATGAGAACTGGTTCAACAGTGAAATTGTCGAGGATGGGCTTCGAGACGTGGGCCGGTTTCTGGATAAGCTAGAACCCCTGCTCAGATAGGAGCCGGACCCAAGAGTAGCAGACTGCAACTACTGCGGCAGGAAGGCCGGTTTCCTGTGCAACAAGCATAAGAGTGTGCCGACACTTATTGCGCCGGGCTGGCGGTGCCGGCGAAAGAGGCTATCGCGGATTTACAAAGGCCGGACCGTTATCGCCCTACGGTTTCTATAGAAATTTGCACTTTGTCCGCAAACCAAGCTTGGTCTTGGCCCTTGCGAAAATTCAGCTTTTCGAAGCCGATAACTTGCTGGTGGCTATCTTTCATTAAAATTACTTCGTCCCCGGCTTCCTCGCAAATATATTCGTCCGCCGGATCACCGAACCACACGGTCAGAGTATTGCCCGTGCGGTCATAATACCCCTTTAGTTGCTCCATGTGCGCTCTCCAATCTTAATGGCATCGGTGGGGTAAGTCGTAATAATGAAGCCTTCGCCATCGAGCCTCTTCGCCACCACACAAAGCCATCGTCCGGGTCGTTCCACCCGGTAGAAAAGGAAGACACTCGGGTCACTGAATTGTACCATAGCCGTCCCCAACGACCGGGAGGCCGGCTAAGCCTTACCAAAGGAGAAACGCATCGTGGGAGATTGCAATTTCTGCGGCAAGAAGGCGGGGTTTATGCGAGGCAAGCACAAAGAGTGTGAGGCGACGAATGTTGCCGGGCGGCGGGAGATGGTGTCGCTGGCGGCGCAGGCCGCCGCCGCTCCCGACTTCAACGAGGCCGTGCTGCAACGCAGCCTGGCAGCTATCGCTCAACGTTCTTGGGTGGACCAGGACGGGATTCATGCCGCCATCGCCGCGGGCTGGCATCAGGCAGTGAAAGAAAGTTTGGCCGACGGCATCCTTACCCAAGACGAAGAAGCCCGGCTCCGCGCCTTCCGTGACCGGCTGGCCTTGGAGCAAAGCGGGACCGCCCAGCGCCGCTACCGCCCAACTGGACCGCGCTTCCCGGGACCGCCTGATGCTGGACGCCCGCTTAGCCGCCCTGGCCGTGGCCGACGGCGAGACCCACCTCCGGGAACTGGCCTCGCTGCTTAACCAGGCGGGGCTTTCGCCCGCCGAACAGCGCCGGTTGCTGGCGCAAGCCTGGGAAGCCGCCGTTGACGGCACGCTGGAGGACGGCGTGCTTTTCTTGGACGAAGAGGCGGCGCTGGTCCGCTACCTGCACCACTTCAACCTGTCCTCTGAGGAGGTCAACGCCAACGGAGGCCATAACAACATGGTCAAGTCGGCCGTCATCCGCGAGGCGGCGGAAGGGCTCATCCCGCAACGGCAGAACATTGATGGAAACGTTCCCTTCAACCTGATGAAGTCGGAGCAGTTGGTCTGGGTAGTCAACAACGTTGATTACCATGAAGTCGTAACCAGGCGCGAGCGCCGCGGCACATCGCACGGGTTGAGCATCCGCGTCGCCCGGGGGCTGTACTACCGACCCGGCACGTTCCGCAGCCGCGCCCACGAGTGGGAGGAGTCGGTCCACGCCGACACCGGGCTGCTGGGAATAACCAGTAAGCACATCTACTTTCATGGGCCGAGAAAACGTTTCCGGGTCCGCTATGACAAGATAGTGTCTTTCGAGCCGTACAGCGACGGCTTCGGCATCATGCGGGACGCCCAAACCGCCAAGCCCCAGTCCTTCCGCACCGGTGACGGCTGGTTTATCTACAACCTGGTGACCAATCTCGCCCAGCACTGGTAGCAGGGTCTTTCAATTGTCACCCCGAACGGAGTGAGGGGTCTAAAATTCCTTCGGCAAGCCAAGGTTGGTTCTGGACAAGGACTCTGGATTCTTCAGTCGTTGAGTTTATCCTGAGTAAAGTCGAAGGGCTCCTTCATAATGACAATTGAAAGACCCTGAGCACTGGTAGCCGACACCTGCGGATAACGCTTTCGTTTGATAGAATACAGGGGCCATTATTTAGACTTGTGGGAGTTTGTAATATGCCGGTGCATTTCGACGGTGATGTCCGCATCAATAAGATCAACATGGGGCCCTATGACAACAACGGCTATATCCTGGTCTGTCCCGACACCAATAAGGGCATAATTATCGATACCCCCGCCGAGGCGGAAAAGCTTTTGAACGAGATTGGCGACACCAAGATTAGCCACATCCTGATTACCCACAACCACCAGGACCACCTTCTGGGGTACAGCGAGATTACCGGAAGCGTTGGCGCCCAGGTGGGTATCGGCGCCAATGACGCCAGCGCCCTGCCCAGTCCTCCCGAGCTAAATCTCCAAGACGGCGACGTAATAAAGTTTGGCAACCAGGAACTCCGGATACTGGGCACTCCCGGCCACACCGAGGGCGCCGTATGTTTGCTGGTGGGCAAGCACCTCTTCTCCGGAGACACTCTCTTCCCCGGCGGCCCGGGAAGGACCCGCAGCCCCGAGGCCTTGGCGCAAATCATAGCGAGTATTAACAGTCACCTGCTGGTCCTGCCCGACGACACCGCTGTCTACCCGGGGCACGGGTTGGACACCAGCATCGGCGAAGCCCGCCGCCAGTATCAGGACTTCGCTTCACGCTCCCATCCCGAGGAGTTGTGCGGCGACGTCGAATGGCTGAAGAGCTAGCCGTGGGTTAATTCGGCGCGAAGGCGCGAAGGCGCAATGTTGCTGATAAAAAATCCATTGCGCCTTTGCGTCATAGTGTCATTGCGTTGAAAAAGGGCTGAGGGAAGCAAGTATGTATGAACGGTCGGTTCTTGACAACCAACTCCGGGTCTTAACTTCAACGATGATCCACACCAGGTCTGTCGCCATCGTCATCTGTGTCGGCGCCGGCTCCCGGTACGAGCCCGCAGAGCAAGCCGGTCTTTCTCATTTTTTGGAGCACCTTCCCTTCAAGGGCACCAAAAGCTGGCCCACGGCCCAAGCGGTTAGCGAGGCCATCGAGGGTGTCGGCGGCGTGATGAACGCCAGCACCGACCGGGAGATGACCGCTTTCTGGTGCAAGGTGGCGCAGCCGCACTTCCGGTCGGCATTCGCGGTCTTGATGGACATGATAATCAACCCGCTGTTGGACCCGGAAGAGCTGGAAAAGGAGCGGGAGGTCATCCAAGAGGAACTGCGGATGACCAACGACCACCCCACCTATAAAGTCGACCTTCTTATCGACGAGGCCCTTTGGCCGGACCAAGCCATGGGCCGCGACGTGGGCGGCACCGCCGATTCGGTCGATGCCATCACCCGAGAGGGCATCGCCGAGTACTTGGCGCATCAATACAACCCGGCCAATACCGTGGTCGCGGTGGCCGGCAACATAACCCACCAAGAGGTGGTGCAACTCTTGGAGGACATCACCGCCGGTTGGACTCCGGAGCAGTCTTTGGACTGGGAGCCGGTAGCCCATAGCAACGGCGGTCCGGTGGTCCGAATGGAGCAACGGCGCACCGATCAGACGCATATCTGTCTAGCGCTGCCCGGACTGGCTCTTGACGACCCGGACCGCTACAACCTGGCCCTCCTAAACGTGATGTTGGGCGATGGCATGAGCAGCCGGCTGTTCTTGAACCTGCGGGAGCAACAGAGCCTAGCCTACGACGTCAACAGCTCGCTGAACCACTTCCGAGACTGCGGCTCGCTGGTCGTGTACTGCGGCGTGGAGCCCAAAAAGAGCCGGGCCGCCGTCAAGGCGGTCATCCACGAGCTAGGGAAGATTCACCAAGAGGCGCCGGCCGAAGAACTCCATAAGGCCAAGGAGTACACCAAGGGCCGGCTGCTGCTCCGAATGGAAGACTCCCGCGCCGTGGCCTCCTGGTTGGCCTCCCAAGAATTGCTGCAAGAACGGGTAGCTACACCGGACGAGGCAGTACAATGGGTTGACGACGTAACCGCCAGCGACGTTGCGCGGGTTGCTCAGAAGCTGTTCCGCCAAGAGAATCTACGGCTCGCGGTAGTGGGGCCCCACCGCAGTGAAACCGCGTTCCAGAAGCTCCTGCAATTCTAGTGTTTCGTCAACTTAAACCTGATAAATGTCATTCTGAGCGGAGCGAAGAATCTAAAATGACAGCCGACCAAAACGGCTTTCCTCGCCGATGCGTTTACACCGCAGCGACGTTAGGCAAATAAAACGCATCGGCGGCAAGGATTTTAGACCCTTCATCCGCCACAGGCGGATTCAGGGTGACAGTGAACGGGGGCAGGGTGACAGAATACCATTGCTCTGGTGGGGTTTTCGACCGCGCTCAGGACGGAGGAGCTTTCAACCAATCGTGAACGCTGTGAGGCGGGTAGAGTCACTCACTTGGCGGCTGTGGCCATTGGATACGAGAGGGATAGTGGGTGGGCCTAGTGGCGCCGTTCCCGGGTATAGCGGGATATATCTAGGAGGGAGCGGCGGGCCAAGGTATCGGGAAGGGTTTCCAGGGCCGTCGAGGCGGCGTCGCAATAACCCCGGACCACCGTGTAACACTCATCGATAATCGGTGAGTTGTTTATCATTTCCAGGGCTTGCTGTAAACGGCCGTCCTGATTCCGGTCTTCAAACAAGCTCTTGACCGGGTTATCTGCCGGATACCGCTCCATCAGCTTGATCGTCGGCAGGGTCAACACCCCTTGCAGCAAGTCGTTGCCCACCGGTTTTCCCATGACCGCCGAGTCGCCCTGAACATCCAGCAAGTCGTCCATGATCTGGAATGCCATACCTATGTTGTAGCCATAGGACCGCAATGCTTGCACCTGGGGTTCGGGAGCGCCGCCCAAGATAGCCCCCGTTTCGGCCGAGGTGCAAAAGAGAGAGGCGGTCTTGCGATAGATGCGTTCGTCGTAGAGTCGGCGGGCCTCCTCGGTGTCGAAGGCGGAAAAGTACTCGATTAGCTCGCCGCTGGCCAGGTCCATGATAGTTTCGGAAAAACGGCGAATGACCCGCACGTTGCCGGTATCACAAACGAAAGTAGCGGAAGTCGCAAAGACATAGTCCCCGAAGAGTACCGCGGCGTGCTGGCCCCAAAGATTGCTGACCGTGGCTTTGCCCCGGCGCAGGTCCGAGTTGTCCACCGTGTCATCGTGGATCAACGTCGCTACGTGGAGTAGCTCCACCGCCGCCGCCATGGTAATGACGTGCTCCGGGTTATGGGGATAGAATCCGGCGGCAAGGAGGGTGATCGCTGGCCGGACCCGCTTCCCCCCGTTGGTCATCACGTAGTCCAGCAATGGCTGAAGGTAGGAGATGTCCGTTTTGGACAGTCCGCGGAGTCGCTCTTCAACCTGGGTCAACTCTTGGCGCACCGGGGCATAGATCGCCGCCGTTCGCTCATCCAGTCCTATGATCAAGCTGCCCCCTACGCGACTCCGACCCCCAAACGTTGGACTTCATCTTCAACCACTTGTGGGTCCAGCTTGGTGTACAGAGGAGAGGGTTGGCGCAAGGCTTCGCCAGCTTTCACCTCGCCGACAATCCGGTCAAAGTCCCATTCTCCATCTTCGACCCGCCCGTCGAACCCGAGAAACTCGTGGAGCTTTTGGGCGCTAAAGGGCAGGAAGGGGTAGAGCACTACCTTAAGACAGTTGAGCACCGCGATGGACACCCACAAGGAGGTAGCCGCCTCTCCGGGGTCGGACTTGAAGGACCGCCAAGGAGCGGTGGCATCGAGGTAACGGTTGGCTTCCTGAGCCAAAGCAAAAGCGGCCCCAATACCCGCCTTGAACCGGCAATTGTAGAGGTAGCGGTCGACTGTCGCCATAGTTTCCCGCGCGGTTTCCAGTAGCCGCCGGTCCCGCTCCCCAAGGACTCCGGCAGCGGGAATCTTGCTGTCAAAGTTCCGGTAGGTGAAAGACAGGACCCGGTTTACCAGGTTGCCGTAGGTAGCCACCAACTCCTCGTTGTTGCGGCGAACGAACTCGCTCCACGAGAAGTCGGCGTCTCCGCTCTCCGGCATGTTGATACACAGAAGGTACCGCAGGGGATCAGGATCGTACCGGGAGAGGTACTCCGGCACCCAGACGGCCCAATTCTGGCTGGTGGAGAACTTACGGTTTTCCAGGCTGAGGAACTCGTTAGCCGGTATGTCGTAGGGCAGGTTCAGGCCGCCGTAGCCCATCAGCATCGCCGGCCAAATAATGGAGTGGAACGGGATGTTGTCTTTTCCGATGAAGTAGTAGGACTTGGCGCCGGGGTCCTTCCAAAAGGCTTCCCAACCTCCCGGGTCTCCCTCCCTTTGGGCCCACTCCACCGCCGCAGACAGGTAGCCGATCACCGCCTCAAACCAGACGTAGACCCGTTTGTCTTCATAACCTTCTACCGGCACCGGGACACCCCAAGTCAAGTCCCGGGTGATGGCCCGGTCTTTTAGCCCGTCCTCCAAGAAGCGCCGGGTAAAGTTGAGGACATTGGGCCGCCAGTGTTCTTGTTGCTTCACCCATTCCAGCAGCGGCCCCTCAAACGCCGAGAGCTTGAGGAAGAAATGGTCCGACTCCCGGAACTCCGGCCCATTGCCGCACAGCACGCAGCGGGGCGACACCAAGTCCTGCGGGTCCAAGGTGCGCCCGCAAATATCGCATTGGTCGCCGCGGGCTTTATCGTAGGCGCAGTGGGGGCAGGTCCCCTCGACATAGCGGTCTGGCAGGAACCGGTTGCAGTCGGGGCAGTAGGCCAAGAGCATCGAATCAGTATAAATGTAGCCCTTCTCTTGAAGCACGCGGAAAATATCGTGGGCCACTTCTTGGTGGTTTTGGGTGTGGGTGGTGGTAAAGAGATCAAAAGAGATGCCCAGTTGCTTCCAGGTTTCGAGAAATTGCGCATGATAGCGGTCCAAAATCTCTTGGGGAGTGACGCCCTCCTGCTCGGCCCTGACCGTGATGGGGGTGCCGTGACTATCGCTCCCGGACACCATCAGGACTTGATTTCCTTTGATGCGATGGTACCTGGCGAAGACGTCGGCGGCCAAGTAGCAACCAGCAACATGACCCAAATGAAGGGGACCGTTGGCATACGGCCAAGCAACAGCCACGAGTATTCGCTCTGTCAACGGTGGCATTCCTTTATTAACCCCCTCCGTCCTCCCTTCCAACCCGGTCCCTCCCTTGCAGCCGGGGCAATCGGGCGCAAGGCAGGACTGCGGAGGATAGCTTGAGTAATTCTATCACAGTCTTTCAGTGGCCTGCTCCTAAGGAATCGAAGGATACCTCTTGATTCTCTCTCCGCAGCGTGTAGGATTACCTATAGGACTTCGTTATATCGAGACTTAGGGGGCAAGCGAATCGTGCGACAACGAAGTGGCTAAACCGGCTGTTCCCAGGAATGCAGTAGGCGCCGCCGCTTCCCCGGCCTTGCACAACTACTTGACAGTGGCGCCCACAGGCCGGCCCGGGATGCCTGATTTCCGGCCCGGCCTGCGCCTGCTCCAAGCGTGCCTAGCCGAGGCCGTCGGCACCTACTTGATGGTTACCATCGGCACGGGAGCAGTGGCGGCTTCGGAGCTTTCCGGCGCCCACGTTGGCCTTTGGCAGGTAGCGGTGGTCTGGGGGCTCGGAGTTACGTTAGCCATCTACGTGACCGCTGCCATATCCGGGGCCCACCTTAATCCGGCGGTCAGCCTGGCTTTTGCCATCTTCCGTCGTCAGGAGTTCCCTTTCCGCCGGTTGGCGCCCTACTGGACCTCTCAGTTGGGCGGGGCGGTCTTGGCCGGTATCACTGTATTGACCCTTTATGGTCCTCTGGTCCGCCGTTTCGAAGACCTCCACAGGTTGGAGCGGGGAGAGCCGGGGAGCCAACTTTCGGCCATGATTTTTGGCGAGTATTTCCCTCATCCGGTCCTGGTAGGGACCGACGAGGCCGCCCGGGCCTTGGTGTCCCCGGCGGGGGCTGCCTTGGTGGAAGGCTTCGGCACCGGAATTCTGGTGCTGGTGATTTTTGCGCTGATAGACCGCCGGAACACGAGCCTCCCCCTGAAGTTCCTGAGCCCGGTATTCATCGGGGCCACCATTGCCGTGATCATCAGCGTGTTGGCCCCCTTACCATGGGAGGCTGGAACCCGGCCCGGGATTTCGGGCCCCGCATCGTCGCCTTCTTCGCCGGTTGGGGGAGCATGGCGATTCCTGGGCCGTCCTCCGGGTTTTGGGTCTACATCGCGGGACCCTTGGTTGGCGGACCGCTGGGCGCGGCGGTATACACTCTGATGTTGCGGCCGCTGTTGGGCCGGGAAGGCCGTGCCAGCTTCAGGGTATACCGATGCCGGCGCCGACGCGGCGTAGCTGCCAACCGCAGCTTGGAGGGTGTATGCAAAGTTCCCTCTCCCCGAGGGAGAAGGGACTTCTAAGACACCCTCTTACAGTAGTAGAACCTGGCAAAGGGGACTTCCGGTCGATAATCTCAAGTCGAATGGGTCTGCTTGGACCCGATTCTGATCAAATATGGAGGCATCATGGCGACGAGCGCGAACATCGGGTTGCTGGTCCCGGGAATGTTTGGCAGCCAACCACCAAAGATGGGTGAGTTTACCGAGTTTTTCCAAAGCGCCGAGCGCTTGGGGTTCCATTCCTTGTGGGTTATCGACCGGGTCTTTCATCCGGTCAACATCATCGAGCCGCTAACCCTCTTGACCTGCGCGGCCACGGTTACCTCCCGGGTGCGTCTGGGCACCGCGGTTTACCTTTTCGTCTTGCGGAATCCCATATTGGCGGCCAAGACCACCGCCACTCTGGACTACTTGTCCGGCGGCCGCCTGACCCTGGGTATTTCTCTAGGGGGCCGGGACAATGAGTTCGAACCCTTGGGCGTGCCGGTTAAGCGCCGGGTGAGCCGGTTCCAAGAAGGTCTGTCGGTCATGCGCCGGCTGTGGGCCGAGCGGGACGTTACCTTCCACGGGCGCTACTACCATCTGGACAACGTCAACATCGATCCCAAGCCGGTGCAGCAGCCGTCGATACCCATTATCTTGGGCGGTTCCGCCGATGCCGTCCTGAAGCGGAGCGCCGAGGAAGCCGACGGATGGGTAGCCGGAGGCGCCGCCAACGCCGTAGTATTCCAGGGCGCTTGGGAGAAAATTCAAGGCTATGCCGAGGCCGTCGGCAAGGACCCGAACGAGCTAGAGTCGGGGAAACTGATCTACACCTACGTTGGCGAGGACCGGGAGCAAAGCAAGCGCCGTCTTGAGGAGTTTTGCCACGCTTACTACGGGCCGCAGTACGACGTAGAAAACGCCTGCGCCTTTGGCTCGGCGGCGGACTGTGCCGCCAAGATTCAAGGATTCATCGACGCCGGCGCCAAGACCATGATGCTGGGGCCGACTTGGCCTGACGTGGGCCAGATTACGCGGATTGCCGAAGAAGTCGTTCCCTTGCTAAGGTAGGAAGCCCCGCTGGAATCTTCTCTATCCGGCTAGTAACAAAGCCGAGCACAAGACTGCACAGGAGGCACGGAAATGACCCAGGAAAACGGCGCCCACCCCATTCAGCACATCGGACGCACCGTCATGGTGGTGATGATGGACGTTGACCCGGCCGACGAAGAGGAGTTTCACCGTTGGTACAACCAGCAGCACATCCCGGAGCGGCTGGAGATTCCCGGCTACGTTAGCGCCCGGCGGTTCAAACTGGAGAGCGGCGACGACGGAATGCTGAAGTACATGTGCCTCTGGGAAATGGAGGACTCCAGCGCTTTGCAGCACGACATGTACCAAGCCCAAAACGCCGACCCCACCGCCCTATACGAACGGGTAACCAAAACGGTAAAGGCCCGGGCCCGCGCCGTCTACACGCAAATCTTCCCCGAGTCCGGCGCTTACGAAGACAAGTCGGGCTTCCATCCCCGCCACCAAGAGGTCTCGGCGTAGCTGGCGCGAGTAGCGGCCTCGCTCCGCCGGGAAGGGGCCTTTAATAGTCAATGTCGGAGTACACTTCCGCTCAGGGTGAGCGGTATGAGTTCTGGGTGCTCTGCTCAGCGCTTGTGACTATGTGGCGATTACGCGGAGCAGTTCTTCAGCTTCGCTCAGGGTGAGCGGAAAAGGTCTCGGGCTTCCATTCAACTCAAGGAGCAAGCGGGAATCCCGGCTTTCTTGCTTTTTTACGGTCGGAGAGCAGGCTTTGGCAACCCCGTTGCCGCCGTCCTACCGGGGAGACCGCTGTAGACGGTCGCCGCATTTGGTGCAGAAGCCGGCGTCGTTCCGGTTCGGGTTCCCGCAGTGGCTGCAATACAGCTCGCCGGAAGGACGCCCGGCGGGTGCCCCGCAATAGCTACAGTACCGGCTGACGATGCTGATTGCCTGGTGGCAACCAGGGCATATTACTCTTGGGTAATTGCGCCGGTAGCGAAACGGCGAGACCCGTCGCGCCCACCGGAACCGGCTCAACACCCACCATAGTCCCAGCCCTACTATGGCCAAATCGGCCAAGGGGAAGACAAACAACGTCACGTTAAAGAGTCCGTGGACTACGGCGGCAACCCCTACCCCGGCCAGCACCACTATGCCTTTGCCCGATCTTTCCTGGGCCTGTCTGCCTAGGGCGTAGCCCCAGAAGCTGCCGAATATCACGTGCGCCAACGTACTAAGCGGCGCACGGAATATCATCACTTCAGGGCCGAACTCCAGGACGTAGAAGAGGTTCTCTAGGGAAGCGAACCCCAAGCTGGCCGCCGCCGCGTACACCAGCCCGTCCGACGGTTCGTCGAAGTACAAGGAGCGGAAGGCGAAGAGCCGGACCGCCAAGAATTTGCATGTCTCCTCGGCAGGTCCCACCACGAAGAGCATACCCGCCGCCACCGACGCCAGTCCGGCAGACGATTCATCCAGCAAGCTATCGTCAATGAATATACCGTTGATAATCCCCGCGGGGGTGGTGGAGACCATGCCGAGGAAGAAGGTGAGGGCGATCAGCCGCTTGGGTTCAGGCCGGTATACGTCCCGCTTTGCAAAGAACCAGAGCCAGAATATTCCCGGC
>CBDCPI010000001.1:0-250873 GCA_965220245.1 Dehalococcoidia bacterium | reverse complement strand
TGCCTTCTAAAAGGCCACCGTTGGCGGTGACCCTGGTAACCGCGCTGTAGATTCCGGGCCACGGATTGGGGTCTATAACGGGGGAGTCGGACCCGAAAGCTACCCTCACTCCGGAACGGAACAAGCTGCCCACCGGGTAGAGCCAGTCCAGCAACCAAGGACTCACCCGTTTCCGGTAGCTGTCGCCCCGCCAGAACACGAACCCCGGCTGAGTAACTACCGTAACGCCGCCTTGCTGCACGTTTGCCAGCAACTCCGGCGGGCACTCCGAACAGTGCTCGATGCGGTCTCGGGGCCTCTCCCAATCTCCGGCTTGGCCTAGAATACGGCTGGCATTTCCTTGACTGTCGGGGCTTCCTGGCCGCAACGCCCCTGAGGAGGCATTGCCCTGCGAGTTGACATAAACGTTGACAGCCTCTTCTCCCAACGCCGCGGCCGCGGCGGCCACCGCTTCTATTTCCACGGCGTGAATCGCTACGGGAAAACCGGCCTCGCGGGCTTGGCCAATCAACTCCCGGAGGCTGTCCCAGTCCGGCTGCAAAACGCCGGTGGTCAGGGTCAGCGAGATTTTAGCGTGGCCCAGCCTTAACCACTCGTCGCCATCGCCGCAGTTGAAGCGCTTGGCTACAAACTCGGCGAGGTGCTTGGCGCCGGCCATCATGGCCACTCGTGGCGTCAAATGCCCCGATGCTTGCAACTCTTGGAACACCTGCCAGCGGTCCGGGCTGTTGCTGGGGGTTGCGTCCTGTACCGAAGTTATGCCGTAGCTTAGCAATCGCTGATTCAACCGGGAAACGCCCGCTGCCAAGTCGGCCTCCGAGCGAAGGCTGCCAAGACGTTCCCTCAGGTATCCGGCCATTTCCAACAACAGGCCGGTGGGTTCTCCGGTGGCGTCATCGCGCATGATGACGCCATCCACCGGGTCTGGCGTATCGCGGTTGATTCCGGCTATTAACAGGCCCTTGCTGTTTAATACCGTGGCGTGTCCGCTGCGGTGGTCCAACCGCACCGGATGATGGGGAGCCGCCAAGTCCAAGTCCCACCGCGTCGGGTGGCGGCGCTCTGCCAAGCCCAAGTCGTCGTAACCGAAGCCGCGGACCCATCCTTGGGGTGAGGTGGCTTGGGCTTTCTCAAGCACCGCCCGCCGCAGGCCCGCGACTGAAGACACGACTTCCGGGCCGCAGTCAAGCCCTTGCATGGCGGCCGCACTACTTAGCAGGTGGCAGTGGGCGTCGATGAACCCGGGAAGAAGGGGCATCCCCTGGCAATCAATGGTGCGCGTCCCAGCGCCGGCAAGGGCTCCCATGTTGGTCCGGGAGCCCACCGCCCTGATGGTCTGTCCTTGGACCGCCACCGCCTCCGCGTAAGGGCATTGGGTGTCCATCGTAATGACTTGGGCATTAACCAACAGGAGGTCCGCAGGCGCAGAGCGGGGCGTCATTTTCGGAGGCGAGTGGTGTCCATGTGGCATGGTATTCTTACCGAGGCGTGGCTTGACTCTACCTGTTGTGTCTGTCCTAACGATGCAATGGTCTCTATAATCTTAGCATAACGTTAAGCGTATATTGGGGTTAGCTTGCCGGAGCAGGACTGCTTAGTCTTGCCGGACATTAACTATCAAGAAGGAGAGATCATGCCGGAGATCGAGGTCCTGCTTCCCGGATTTAGTATCAACACCGACCAGACCACTTTGGGACTTTGCACGGTCACGCTCATTCGCGGCGAAAAGCTGACCGTCGTGGACGTAGGTCACTTCGGACGCCGCAATCTGTTGGTGAATACCCTGCAAGCCCATGGCCTGGCGCCCTCGGATATTGGGCGGGTGATCTTGACCCACTCCCACTGGGACCACTCCCAGAATACCGACCTGTTCCCCAATGCCGAGATCGTAGTCCACGGCAAGGAAATCGAATACAGCCGCAACCCGCGGGCCGGCGACTATGCGACCTCCAAGTATTTCGCCGACACCCTGACCGCCCATGAGGTGCTGGAAGTGTCCGACGATACTCAGATCGAGCCGGGTATCGGAGTGTTCGACACCCCCGGGCATACCCGGGGCCATATCAGTGTGCTCGTGGATACCGCAGCGGGCCAGGTCTGTCTGGGGGGAGACGCGATGTCGGATGCGGGGGCCTTGGGTCGGGGCCTCCCGGCCTTCATCTTCTGGAATGAGGATGAGGCCCGGGAAAGCATCCGAAAGGTCTCAAGCGCTTCGTCGGTAATCTACCCCGGCCACGACCGTCCCTTCCGGATCGTTGGCAGCGGAATCGAGTATTTGGTGGACGCTCCCACGCTTAAGATCAGCGGCTTTCTCGATGGCACCGGCGACATGTTCTCCATGGAGGTGGGGCAGCCTCCAAAGGTAGTGCCCGGCTTCCACCCCGAAGCTCGCCGCAGTTCCTCGGGATGAATCAAGAGGGATGATTCAGGGCGGCGACGCCAATAACCCTTCAGATAAGTCTTCGGGCGCTGGACCTCCACAGGGCTTCGCGCGGAAAAGCAAACTCCGGAGTCTTGCGGCCGCCACCGGTGTGGTGTTGCTGGCGCTCTTGGGCTGCCTGGTATTGCTCTTGGACTGGCGAGAGGTACGGGACGTGCTGCTCCTAGCCCGTTGGGAGTTGACCCCCTTGGCCCTTGGCTTGACTACAGTGTCGTACTTTTGCCTTAGCTTAGGCTATTGCCAAGTTAATCGAGCTTTCAAAGTCCCCCTAGGCCGCCGGGACTTGCTCTCGGTTGGATTCATCTCCGGCGCGATGATAACCGCGGTTGGCGGTCTGGCCGGCCATGCTCTGCGGGTCTTGCTGCTGGCCAGACGGGGGTTGGCCCCCAGCCAGGTCATGGCGCCGTCGTTGTTCCACTCCTATTTGGAGAGCTTGGTCTTCTTTGCGTTGATGCCCGCGGGCTTGGTCTATCTATTGCTATCCCACCCGCTCTCCCCAGGGGTTGCTGCATGGCTCGGCATCGGCACCGGGATTCTCGGCTTGGCTTTTCTGGCAACGGCAGTGGTCTTCTTTTATGGCCCGGCCCGTTCCTTGGCGCTTTGGGTAGTGGGTTCATTCTGGCGTCTGGTAAGCCGCCGCGACCTCCGGCCAGCGTTGCAGAATTTCGATGCCACGCTGGTGCAGGGCTTGGCCGAAGTTTCCCGTCAGCCCCGGGGGCTGGCCGATGTGGTTATCTTGATTGTTGCGGACCGGATAGCCCGGGTGAGCATTGTTTGGCTTTGCTTTCAAGCCCTGGGCAGCGACCCCGGAGTGGCGGTAATCGTCACCGGCTTCGCCATTGGCGTCGCTGCCGGGGTAATGTCCATGATGCCCGGAGGTGTTGGAATCCAGGAAGGTTCCATGACCGGCGCCTATCATCTACTGGGAGTGCCCTTGGAAGAAGCGGTCTTGGTGTCCGTCCTATTCCGGGCTGTTTACTACATGGCGCCCTTCTTCGTCAGCCTGGCGCTCTACCGCCGCCTGATGCGGGCCAGAGCTAGTGGTGCGAAATCTTTGAACTGATGGGTGATTTGGTTGGTGGGATTACGTGGATAAGCATCAGACTGAGAACCCGGCTGGAAAAGCAATCCATCATTTCAAAGTAGTTGCACTACTAGGCCCAACTCCATAAGCCCTTCGGTCAAGGAGGTAGCGTAGCCAACCCCAGGGGCATCTCATAAGTCAATCTCAAAGCTCTTTCAGATGTGGACTCAACCACCTCATGGGATGGACTTAGGGTCTTTTCAATCTCATTCTGAGCCTTTTTTCTGTCATCCCGAGCAGCGCGAGGGATCTAAAATTCTTGCTGGGACCAACTTCGCCTTTCCAGAGGGATTTTAGACCCCTCACTGCGTTCGGGGTGACAATATGAAAAGGCCCTGGAGATGGCCCCGGTAATCAGTGCAAGAAGGGAGCGCTTAGGAGTAGAGTCTCTCATAGGCCGAAGGAGGGGAGATGCCGTGCTCCTGATCGAACTCCGGAGCGTTGACCAATTGGCCGGTCATAGTCTGGGGCGTTTGCAGGGCCATGAACACCGCAGACTCGGCGATGTCCTCGGGCAGCCGCATTCTCTTGTGCACCTCGGCGTCATAGTCGTCGTTGGGGCGGGTCAGCACCCAGCCGGGACTCAGGCTGTTGACCGCGATGCCGGAGTCGGCCAACTCATCGGCGAGGGACTCGGTCAATCTTTCCAAGGCCGACTTGGCCGCGCTATAGGGTGCTTGTCCGGCTACGCCGCGCCGCGCTACCCCGGTGGAGGTCATGTTGATAATGACGCCGCTCCCTCTCTCTACCAGGTGAGGCAAGACCGCTTTGCAGCACAGGAATGCGGTGGTCAGGTTCGAAGCCAACACGCTGTCCCACTCGGATTCCGTAAGCTCCAAGAAAGATACCCGGTGGGCCAACTCGTTGGTAAACAAGCGGTAGCCGCCAACATTGTTGACCAGGATGTCCAAGTGGCCAAGTGCTCGATGGCCCGGTCTACGGCCCCTTGGGCCTCCGCACTCTTGGTCAAGTCCGCCTCGAGTGCCAGGCTGCGCACACCCAGACTCCTCGCCTCGGCTGCCACTTGCTCCACTTCAGTCAACCTACGGGAGACTATGGCCACATTCGCCCCCTCCCGGGCGTAGGCCAAGGCGATGGCCCGCCCGATGCCCCGGCTGGCGCCGGTAACCAAAGCAACCTTCCCTTCAAGTCGCATGTAAGTCTCCCTAATCGTGATGGGCCCGATGAGGAGCCAGCGCTAGGGTCTACCCTTGCCCCCATTCCATGATAACCCTTCCCCTTCCGAAGCGGACTCGTTCATAAACTCTTGGGACGAAACGGGAGATCTGGCCTTAGAGAGTGTGGTCAAAGCTCCCTCTTCTGCCTAAGGCGGACTAGGGTGAGGGGGGTACCCCAATGGTCCAGGCATGGCAAAATTGGCTTATGGGAAGCATTTCCCCCCATCCCTTCGGCAGGCTCAGGACAGGCCTAACCTTCTCCCGCGGGGAGAAGGGATTTCTAACACACCCTCTTATGACGAGAACTCAGAGACTCCGCCCGAAATCAGTCTGGGGTATTGTCGCAAGGCCCCTTTCTCGCAAAAGTGGGCGCCCATCGTGACAGGCGCCCACTGGTTTGGCTGATGACACACCCGCGTAGCGGGGCAATGGTCTAGTTGAAGCCGTACACTCTGGCGCTGTTGGCGCCGGCGATCTTGGACTTCTCATCGTCGGTACAGTCCACCAAGATTTCCTCGATGATCTGCCGGCTTCTGGGGAAAGTGGACTCTTGGTGAGGATAGTCCCCGCCCCACAGCAGTTGGTCTACGCCGATGATGTGCCGGTCCCTAATCCCCAAGGCGTCTTCTTGGAAGCCAAGGAATATGTTGCTGTGGAAGAAGTCGCTGGGAAGGGCGCCCTCCTTAAACCGGTACTCCCGGGAGAACTCTTGGGCCCTTTGGGTGTAGTTATAGTCCATCCGGTCCAAGAAGTGGGGGACCCAGGATAGCTCCATCTCCACCGAGCCTACCTGGAGCTTGGGGTACCGCTCGAACACTCCGCTGAAGATCATGTTGGCCAAGGACATCCGCACCCAGTGATCGGCGTTGGACACGAAGGCGGCCGTGGCCGAGTCTAGGTCGGCGAATTCCTGACCGGGGCCCGGCCGGTTGGTGCCGATGTGCAGACTCAGGGGCATATTGTGGTCTTGGGCTGCCGCCCAAAGGGGCTCGTACTCCGGGTTGTTGTACGACCGCTCTTCGGGAGGATAGACAGTGATCATAGCTCCGGAGAACCCCAGCTTGGCGCAGCGCTCCAACTCCCGCACGCCTTCGGTCACGTCGTCTATATTAAGCATGGCAATACCCTTCAGCCGGTCTGGTATTGCCTTGCAAAACTCTCCGACCCAATCGTTGTAGGTGCTGAAAATAGAAGTAAGCAGCTCGCTATCCGGCACGCTGTAGAGCAACAGACCGACGGTAGGATAGACGATGCTGATGTCGATCCCGTCGATGTCCATGTCTTTGATGTGCTCTTCGGGAATGTAACCCCCGGGACGGACATCCTCGATGCTGGAATCCATGCTCAGCTTTTCCGGCTCTTCAAATCGCAGTCCGGTCTGGGCTCCGGCGAATGCGCCGACCACCTTGCGGCCGTCGCAGAACCACCAGTCGCCATTGGCGACGCCTTCGACGCCCTCCAAGTGCACCACGCGGGGCGCGCGGTCCAGGAACTTGGACTCGCCCCTGCTCGACCACAATTCCGATGGCTCAAAAACGTGGTTATCCGATGATATAACTCTGTAGCCAGCCATGCTCAACCTCACAGATTTTTAAGGTTCGCTAGTAATGATATGAACCAAAGCGCACAGTGTTGGAGTGATTTTGCTTTATTGAGTGGCTACTGTCAACATAGTTATGCGGCGACAGGCCAAACAAAGAGCATCACTCGTAATCATTGTTTAGGAGCACAGAAAGAAAGCGTAAAAGCGGGCTCGGGTTCGATGCGATAAACCGGCAGCTTAACGCCCGCCCGGCATTTGGGCGTGGGCCCAGCCGGTGCCGCGACAGAAATTACACCGGTAGACCGACTTTCTGCCTTTGCCCTGGCAGTGAACGCACTCCCTTGCCGGCTGGGCCACCGACACACTGCCTTGGCCGTTGCACGCCCGGCACCCTACATCGTTTACTTGACCGGTGCCCTGGCAATAAGCACAAGGGGCGGGTCCAAGCTCTGTACTTGACTGTGTCATCTTCGTATCACTCCTTAAGCATAATGAGTAAAGAGTGGTTCAGCCCTCTATTCGGCTATCGCCGACGTTATACTGTATACCTAAGCTTGGTGTCAATTAAGTATGTCCACGCGGTTGGTACTGGTGGGGGAGACCGGCTTAACCCCAGATAGGTTACGAATAACGCTAGGTGCCGCGCTTGGGGAGGCCCGTCTCGTAAGCGCCGGGAGATGTGCTATTATTGGGCCGCCAAATTGCAATATGGAGGGGCGATCATGGTTTCACGAGGCAATGAATGGCTTGCTCTGACGACGGAACCCAGTTTGGAGCCGGAGGTTCCGATCTGCGATCCCCATCACCACTTTTGGGAATACCGGCCCGAACCCGTTGACTACCAGCGCTATCTGCTGCCAGAGCTGGCCGACGACATCAACAGTGGACACAACGTGCGTTCCACGGTGTTCGTTGAGGCCCGCTCTAGCTATCGCACCGACGGCCCCGAAGAGATGCGTTCCGTGGGCGAAGTGGAATTCGTCGAGGCCATAGCTGCGGCCAGCGCCACCGGGCAGTATGGCCCCGTCCGGGCCGCGGCGGCCATAATTGGCCGGGCCGACCTCAAGCTGGGCGAGGGGGTGAGGCCGGTGCTGGAGGCGTTGCAGGCGGCCAGCCCCAGCCGTTTCCGCGGCATCCGCCACGGTGTGGGCTGGGACCCTCATCCCGACGTGGAAGACCGGGAGATCGAGGCTTGCCTAGCGAATGAAAGCTACCGGGCGGGGGCGCGAGTGCTGTCGTCTATGGGCTTGTGCTTGGAGACGTCGATGTACTTTCCCCAGATGCCGGAGTTGGCCGAGTTCGCCAGAGCGTTGCCCGACTTGACCATCGTCTTGAATCACCTCGGTGGACTGATGCGGACCGGCCCCTACGGCAATCGCGACGATGAAGTAATGGCAACTTGGCAGAGGGGCATCGACGCGGTGGGGGAATGTCCTAACATCATTATGAAGCTGGGCGGCGTAGGGATGCCCCGCATCGGTTTCGACTGGCACACCCGGGCCAAACCCGTCGGTTCGGAGGAAGTGGCCGAGTCCATCGCTCCTTATATCAATTACTCGATTGAGAAATTCGGCCCCGACCGGTGCATGTTCGAGAGCAATTTCCCCGTTGATAAGGTCTCATTCTCCTACAACGTGATGTACAACGCTTTCAAACGGCTGGCCAAAGACTTCTCGGCCACCGACAAAGCGGCGGTTCTTCACGACACGGCCACCCGGGTCTACCGCATTGAGGTGTAATTACCCCGGCCGGGTTAATAGCCCCGGTTTAATAGTCTGAGTAAGTAATGGGAGGGGTTACTATGGAAGTCCAGCCGTTCAAGATCCAAGTGTCCGACGAAGTGTTGCAAGACCTGCGGAGCCGCTTGGACGACACCCGGTTTCCCGACGAAATTCCAGGCTCGGGTTGGGACTACGGCAGCAATCTGGACTATATTAAAGAACTGGTGGAGTACTGGCGCACCAGCTTCGATTGGCGGGCCCAAGAAGAGAAACTCAACAAGTTCCACCATTTCAAAACCCCGGTGGACGGTTTGGACATTCACTTCATCCATGAGCGAGGGACCGGCCCCAACCCCATTCCTCTGGTCATTACCCACGGGTGGCCCAGTTGCTTCTTCGAGATGACCAAGATAATTCCATTGCTGGCCGATCCCGGCAGTCACGGCGGCGACCCCGCCGACTCCTTTGACGTGGTGGCTCCCTCCCTTCCCGGCTTCGGCTTTTCGGACCACGCTACCGAGCGAGGCATGGAAATCCGGCGGGTCTCGGATATGTGGAACAAGCTAATGACCGAAAATCTGGGCTATCCTCGCTTCGGCGCCCAAGGAGGAGACATTGGCGCCGGCGTCACGTCCTGTCTGGGGTATGACTATGCGGACAACCTGTACGGCGTTCACCTGACTTCCATCACCCGGCCAATGCCCTATTTCGGACCGGGTTCCAGCCCCGTCACCGAGGCGGAGCAAGCCCTGATCGACCAGCGGGCCCGCTGGCAGGAAGCGGAAGGAGGGTATGCGCACATCCAAGGGACCAAGCCTCAGACCCTGGCCGCCGGGCTCAACGATTCCCCCGCGGGCTTGGCTGCTTGGATCGTGGAAAAATACCGCACGTGGAGCGACTGTAACGGCGATGTGGAGTCCACGTATACCAAAGACGAACTCCTGACCATCGTCACCATCTATTGGGTTACCCAGACCATTAGCTCATCCACCAGGATGTACCTAGAGAACCAGAAAGTGGTATGGACGATGGAGCAAGGCGATAGTGTCAAGGCCCCGGCGGGGATGGCCATGTTCCCCCAAGAAATAGCGAGGCCGCCGAGAGAATGGGGCGAGCGGTCCTACAACATCCTGAGGTGGCAGGAAATGCCCCGGGGCGGCCACTTCGCCGCATTGGAAGAGCCCGAGCTATTGGCGGAGGAAGTTCGCGCCTTCTTCCGCCAGGTCAGGTAATTTCCGGCAAAACGGGAACCGGGAGGAGCAGAATATGCCAGTCACCAGACTTGAGATTACTGACCGTAAGCCCTTCGCCGGGGGATTGAGCTTCGGCGGGGTGGGGGAGTACGAGCAAATCGACGGCACGGCACACTTCGCCGTCGATCCGGATAACCGGGCCAACGAGGCGATTACCGACTTGGACCTAGCGCCTCGCAACGCCGATGGGTTGGTGACCTTTAGCTCCGACTTTCGCATTCTACAGCCGGTGGACGCCAACCGGGGCAACCGCAGGCTGTTGCTGGATGTGTTGAACCGCGGCCGGGCCTTGGCTTTGAGGAACATCAACAGCGCACCGGAGGTCGCCCCCGACGCGCCTATGGACCCCGGCAACGGCTTCCTGATGCGCCAAGGATACACGGTCGTCTGGTGCGGCTGGCAGCACGACGTTCCCGAGGCGCCGGGGATGCTCCGCATCAACGTTCCCGGGGCGGTCACAGAAGCCGGGCCGATATCGGGCAAGCTGGTGGTCACCTTCCAGCCCAATGCTCCGGCAACAGTCCAGTTCCTGTCGGACCGGAACCATCAGTCCTATCCCAGCAACGACGTCAATGACCAGACCGCCGTAATGACGGTCCAAGAGCATGAAGACGCCCCCGAAGAGGTCATCCCGCGCCAAGACTGGTCCTTCGCCCGCTTGGAAAACGGCAACCTGGTCAGCGACGCCAGCCACGTGCATCTGGCCTCGGGCTTTCAACCGGGTAAGGTCTACCAGGTGATTTACACCACCACCGAGGCCCCGGTGGTGGGCCTGGGCGTGGCGGCCACCCGGGACATAGCCTCGTTTCTGAGGCATAGCTCACCCCAGGAAGGAAACCCCTTGGGCGGTCCCATCGAGCGGGCCTATGCCTTTGGCGTTTCTCAGAGCGGACGGTTTCTCCGCACCTTCCTGTACTTCGGCTTGAACCGCGACGAGGCCAACCGCACGGTGTTCGACGGGTTCATTCCCCACGTGGCGGGCGGCAAAAGGGGCGAGTTCAACCAGCGGTTCGCCCAGCCTTCCAGCCAAGCCAGCCGCAGCGGCAACAGCCTCTTCCCATTCAGCGACCTGCCCCAGACCGATCCCGAAACCGGAAGGATCGACGGCCTTCTGTCCCGCCTAGCCGCTCAGGGGGACCTGCCGAAAATCATGTATACCCACACGCCCTCGGAGTACTGGGCGGGGCACGGGTCGTTGATTCACACAAACCTGGCCGGCGACCGCGACTTGGAAATTTCGGAAGAGGTGCGAGTCTATATCTACGCGGGCGCCCAGCACGCACTGCCTACCTTCCCGCCAGCGGACTTGGATGCCGATGGGTACCGGGGGCAGCACGACTTTGGCGTGCTGGACTACCGGGGGTATTTGCGGGCCGCACTTACCAACCTGGACCGCTGGGTCACTTCCGGGGAACCCGCACCGCCGAGCCGCTACCCCAGAATCGACGACGGTACCGCCGTCTCCCCGGAGAGCTTGGCCGAGAGGCTGGAGCGGATTCCGGGGGTCAAGTTGCCGTTGCCCCTGCGGCGCTTCACCCGTTTGGACTTCGGCCCCAACCCGGCTATTCCCACCAAGACGCCGCCGGAAGTGGGCCAGGTCTATCCCCACTTGGTCTCGGCGGTGGATGATGACGGTAATGAAGTGTCGGGCCTTCCCCTTCCGTTAGTGACGGTCCCCCTCGGCGCCCACACCGGCTGGAACCGGCGGCATTCCGAAATCGGAGGGGCCGGACAGACCCTGTCCACCGGCGGGGCCTCGGGAGGCACCCTGCGGGGCTCGTTCCTACCCTTTGCGCCGACCAAGGAAGCCCGGCAGGCTTCCGGCGACCCCAGGCTCTCCATTGAAGAACGCTACGAGTCCCGGGAACACTACCTGGAGTTGGTGACCAGGGCCTGCCAAGAGCTAATCGGCCAAGGTTACCTCTTGGAGGAGGACCTGGCCCGATTGGTCGAGCAGGGCGGGCAGCATTACGACCTGTTCAGCAGGATAGCGGCGACTCAGGCCGCGGACGATTAGGCCTTAATCACTATCTATTATCGGGAAATCGGACCGGCTTCCCGGCGGCTTCCTCCTGTAGCTGCACGGCGGCGGTGTAGTCATCGTCGCCGAAGCCCCGGTTGACTGCCTGCCGGAATATTTGCTCGGCGATGTTGGCCATGGGCATGGGGACGTTGTTGTCTCGGCCTAACTCGGTGGCTAGCGCCACGTCCTTGAGGGCGAGGGCTACCGTGAAGCTGGGAGGCTGGAACTGCCCTTGGAACACCGTTTGAGAGAAGCCTTCCCGCCTCGACCCCAGTAAACCCCGGTTGCCGGTCTCCATCAGTACGTCCAATTCCACCCCTGCTTTGAGAGCCAAGGTCAAGCCCTCGGCCAAAATTTGTTGGGTACTGAAGGACATCATGTTGTTGACCAGCTTGCAAACGCAGGCGGTGCCCAAGGCCCCGGTATAGATTACTTGGTCGGCAAAGGCGTCCAGAATCGGGTGCACCCGGTCAAAGACTTCCCGGTCGCCGCCGGCCATGACGATCAGGCTTCTATCCACCGCCCTGGTGGGGGAGCTCAAGACGGGGGTATCCATCAGATGGGCGCCGCGCTGGCGGAATTGGGGTTCCAAGCGCCGGACCAAGTCGGGCCCGCAGGTGGACAGGTCCAAATAGACGTGTCCCGGTCTGATGCCCTCCAAGATGCCGTCGCGCCCTTCCACCACCTCTTCCACCTGCCTGGGTCCGGGCAGCGAGGTGAAAGTAACCTCACACTGGGCCGCCACCTCGGCGGGTGAAGCGCCCAGCCGGGCGCCTCCCTCCAACAAGGGCCGGGTGGCATCCTCGCGGGCATCCAGGACCACCATGGAGTATCCGGCCTTTTGGATGTTCTGGGCCATGGGCGATCCCATTCGGCCGACGCCAACAAATCCCACAGTCTCCATGTCGCCTCCTTATAACGGCCTTGCTGTCAAGGTTTAGTAACCGTTCAGACTTGATACTTCATTCCGGCCCCGTATCCAGTACGGGGCCGGCTTTGAGCCGGAATCCAGAAGCGTTTGCAACCAGTAGCGTTCCTTTTCCTTGGCATTTCTGGATTCCCGCCTGCGCGGGAATGACGGTTAGGCTTCAGAATGTCGTAAAGGGATCATCACGTAAAAGGATCATCATTCGAATGCCGGATGTGGCTCTCAGATATTTCACCTTACCAACTCTGAACAGTTACACGGTTTACTCTTACTAGACTACCGGGATGGGTCTACAGTTGGTACACCCGGGCCGCGTTGCCCCCGGCGATTTTGGCTTTCTCCTCCTCGGTGCAGTCGGCCAAGATCTCTTCTAGAATCTGTCGGCTTCGGGGAAAAGTCGACTCTTGGTGCGGGTAGTCGGAGCCCCACTGAAGGGTGTCGACGCCGATGATGTCCCGCAGCCGCAGCCCCAGCGCGTCTTCTTGAAAACCCAAGAATACGTTGCGCCGGAAGTAGTCGCTGGGGAGCATGTCCTCCTTGAATTGGTACGACTCCCTTCCTGCCGACCGGTCCAGGTAGTTGTAGTCCAGCCGGTCCAGGAAGTGGGGAACCCAGGACAACTCGTGCTCAACGGCGCCAATTTGCAGTTTCGGGTGCCGTTCGAATATCCCGGCATAGATCATGTCGGCCAAGGACATCCTTACTCCCATATCCATGTTGGTAAGGAAGGCGAGCCGCAGCGTGTCGACGAGCTGGAAAGCCTCGCCCGACCCGTAGCGGTTGGTGGCGGCGTGGAGACTGAGGGGCATTTGCAGGTCTTGGGCCGCGGCCCACAGGGGCTCGTACTCCGGGGAATTGTAGCGTCTCCCCTCGGGAGGATATACGGTGATCATGGCGCCAACGAATCCCCGGTTGCGGCAACGGGTCATCTCGTTGACCGCGTCTTGAATATCGTCCACGTTAATCATGGCAATGCCGCCCAGCCGCTTGGGGAAAGGCTGGCAAAACTCGGCCACATAGTCGTTGTACGCCCGGAAGACCGCCGATAGCAGTTCCCCGTCCGGGACCGTGCCGTACAAACGAAGACCGCACGACGGGTAAACTACGCTTACGTCCACGCCGTCGGCGTCCATGTCCTTTACGTGCTCCTCCGGGATGTAACCGCCCGGAATAACGTTTTCGAAGGAGTCCCGCCGCACCAACTGGTCCGGGTCTTCGAACCGCACTCCCACTTGGGTGCCCTGGACCGGGCTGTTACCCGGCTGACCGTCGCAGACCCACACCTCACCGCCGTCATCGGACGCTACGATTTGGGGGCACCGGTCCCGGTACTTGGCTTCAATCCTGCTGGTCCACAGGTCCGGGGGTTCGATCACATGGTTATCGGATGAAATGATTCGGTAATCTGCCATTGAGTCACCTCGCCTATATTTGAGAAGGAATACGTTTGCGTTGGGAAAATGGAACGAGATTGTCCGTGTTATCCTCGCCTCAATGGGCCGGTGGGGAGCTTGGACGAACGTTGTTGCTGGAGTGTACCGCCGGAGGCCCTTTGGTTCAACCCGGCCTAGTCAATCGCCCCGGCCTTTGCCGCCAAGCTCTCAAACCAAGGCATCACCAACTCCTCATTGATCTTGGAAGAGTAGGAGTGCCCCCAATCGGGCAGCTCTTCGTAAGTTGCGTTATAGCCGAGTCTGGTGAGCAGCCCGTACCCGCTGCGAATCGACTGTACGCTAAAGATGGCGTCGTGGACGCCGTGGACAATGTATATGGGCAGGTCTTTGCCTTGCTTTTGGCGCAACATGCCATCCAGCATCGCGTGAAAATCGCCCGCGACGGGCGCTATGCCAGCAAACATATCCGGGCGGGTCAGGCCCAACAGATAGGTGAATGTCCCGCCGTCGGACAACCCGGACAGGTACACCCGGCTCCGGTCCACGGCATAGGCGGCGCACACTTCGTCGAACATCCCGGTGATAGACCCAACATCCAGCGGGGGCCGCAGCACCGACCAAGTCACATCGACGGATTTTGGTGATAGCACCATATAGCCCTTGCTCTTGGCGGGACGCAGCCACGACCAGATGTAATGGTCCCCCCGTCCGTAGGCGCCGTGGAGGCTGATGATGAGAGGCCAGTCCCGGCTCGGGGTATAGTTTTCCGGGACATACAGGGAATAATCGGCAAGGGGGTCAGGCCGTTTGTTGTGTATCATCCCTACGGGGACATCGGCATCCGGCGATCTGGCTTCAAGGGCATCCCGGCCCGGCAAAGCCTCGGGCAGCAGCCAATAGCGTTGCAGCACTGGCAAATGGCTCCGCACCTGATAGAAGAGATTCATGGCCCGGCAAAGCGACCGGCGGCTGTCTATGGACGCTAAGGAAAAATCTTGGGCACCCGCCGTCAAGAACGCTTCGCGGGCATTGCGGCAGTGCCGGACGGCAGCGACAAAGATGTCGTGAAACCGGGTGAGCGAGTCGGGAGGGTCGAGTTGCGCCAGCGCTCCCGGAAATGTCGAGAGCAACTCCGAACCCGCCTCTTGCAAGCGCGCTTGAAACTCTTCAAGCTTCTCGGTCCTCATGTTCCCTTGGATGTACTCGAAAGTCTCCAGGAACTGGAGCGCCTGCTCCTCAGCGGCGAGGATTCCCCGGGAGTATTGTTCCTCTGCCATGCGGTCACCTCATTCTCTGTGCTTCCGTCTCCTGCTCCAACACCAGGATGCATTATAGGATGCTTCGCCGGACGGCTTATGACCGGAACCTCCTACGGGGACGCGACTTCCAGTCCCTCGGCGCGGGCAGCCCGGGCCAGTTCCGCATCTAGTGTGGCCAGCGCCGCCTCGCGTCTTTTGGCCAGTTCTAGGTACAGGGCATCGTAGAAGGAGAGGACATGTTCTCTGGCCAGATTGAATGCAACCTGTCGTTTTGACCAGATTACTATAACATTTACCCCTGTGATGAACCCGTGAGCATGACCAGGGCCTGTGCAAAGTCTTTCCAGCAGCGAAATCCCGGTACATTCAGTCTTTACTATGAAATCGTGAGTCCAGAATGCCGAGAGAAAATGGTTAACCAGCCGTCCGGCCTCGCCCAACCTCGAACGAAGGTTATATACTGCGGTGGCGGGAAGAGTTGCAGCAGCACTTGGAGGAACATTGGTGGATAGCAGCCCCGCCCGAGCTTACCCGTAGTACCTTAACTGAATTAATGGAGGACAGATGATTACGCGCCTGTATACCACCGACGATGGGCAAGCCCACTTCGAGGACCTAAACGTTCCTGATGGAGACACCGAGATTGTCGCCCTCAAACCCGGCGCGGACATGACCTTCCGAAGTTTCCCCGATGGGACCTTTAGCGATTGGCACACTGCCCCCCGGAAGCAGTACATCATACTTCTTGCCGGTCAAATGGAGATCGGGGTCGGAGACGGCACCAAGCGCATGTTCAACCCGGGCGACATTCTCCAGGTGGAAGACCTTACCGGGCAGGGACACACTACTCGCTCGGTGGGCAACCGAGTGTCGGTCAGCGTGCCGCTGCCCGTGTAACGCTGCCGGGCTGCTAGTCTCCGTTGGCCTCCACTTGCGCCAAGAACTGGACCACCCGCTCGGAGTACTTTTCCGGCTCCTCGGCGTGCGGCCGGACCTCGGCCCACTGGCAGTTGGGCACCAAGCGGTGGACCATCTCGGCCACTCGCCTTGGGTGAACGTCGTTGTTGCCCGGCATCACCATCGTTGGGGTGGAGATGCCTTGCAACGCCTTTGCGGTCATCCCCAAGGTCGGGAAGGGGCCGTCGAAAAAGGCGTAAATAGTGTCCCGCATCACTTGGACGAAGTCCTCGGTATCCATCTCCTCCAAGTTCTTGCGATACTGCGGGTCGGTTTGGGCAATCTCGGGGCTAAATGGGGCAAAGCGGTCGTCGGCGTCGAAGGCTTCCACCACCGAGGCGATGCCGTCGCTGACGGCCATCTCCATGCTTCGGAACAGCTTGCCGGTAAGATACCCGTCGCAGATCACACCGCCGGCGATGTTGGAAGGAAAAATGGCGCGGACCCGCTCGGGCCGGCGGGCGGCGCAACCCAGGGAGATGGCGGCGCCAAAGGAGCCCCCGCCCAGGTAGGCCTGTTCAATTCCCAAGGCATCCATTAGCCCGAATACGTCTTCGCACACCAACTCCCAACTCTGCACCACCATGGGGCTGCGGGACTGGCCGCCAAAGCGGCGGTCGTAGACCACCACCCGATGCTCCTGGGATAGGGCCGAAATCACCGGCTGGTAACTGCTGGCGACGCCTTGGAGACCGCCTGGGGAAAGGATGATAGGCGGCCCGCTCCCAGCCTCTTCGTAATATAATTCAGCGCCGTTTACTTTCGCGGTTGCCATCGTAGGGCCTCCCAGTCTAAATTTTTGTGGAAATTACCCGGATTGGTTAGACGCCGATTATAGGCGTGCCGGGCGATTCCCGCAAAACCAAAAGCTCTGGCCCCTTTTGTCCCTGCGCTATTATTCGCGTTGACAGCCACTAGCGGCGCTGCTACATTATATTAGTTGTCGACTAGCAGCCGGGCCTTTTGAGTGCCGGTCGAGACTTTTCCTAGGAGGATATTGGTGCCGCGTTACGATTACAAATGTACAGAGTGTGAAACCGAGTTTGAACTGGTGCAGAGCTTCAAAGAAGCTGGCTCCGGTGTCTGTCCTTTGTGCTCTGGAGTGGGCCGCCGCGTGTTTCACGCCGTGCCGGTAATCTATAAGGGTTCAGGTTTCTACACCACTGACTACGGCCGTCCCAAGCGGCCACCGGAAAATGGCTCGAAAGACACCCCGGACGGCAAGTCCAGCACCAGCGAGGGCTCGTCCAGCGGCACCTCCGCCAGTAGCAAGGACAGTGACTCTAGCACAAATGGGTCCTCCGGCTCTGGCCGGGAGTCCACCGCACCGGCGTCCACCGAGGCGTCGTCCACCTAAGGGGCCAATCCAGGACTGCAACGGCGCATACGCGTCTTCGGAGAGCCGACGGCCTTGCGAGCAGTAGTGCAGCGGGTGGCTGAGGCGTCAGTCACCGTAGGCGGCGAGGAAGTCGGCCAAATCGGTCCCGGTCTGGTAGTCTTACTGGGGGTGGGTCAAAAAGACGAGGAGGCAGACGCCCAATACTTGGTAGAGAAGGTCCTCAACCTGAGGATTTTCGCCGACACAGATGACCGGTTCAATTGCTCTGCCCTTGATGTGGGGGCGGAGCTTTTAGTTATAAGCCAATTCACGTTGTACGCCGACACCAGAAAGGGGCGGCGTCCCAGCTTCTCCGGCGCGGCGCCACCCCATCAAGCGGAGACGCTTTACAAGTACGCCGTTGACCGCTTCCGCCAATCAGGAGTAAAGGTGTCCACTGGGCGGTTCCAAGAGTATATGCAAGTCCGGCTCACCAACGATGGCCCGGTGACGATACTGCTGGACAGTTCCGACCGCCAGCGTCCTCGCCGGGGCTAACGGTGCCAGCCCATTCCCAGGTACAGCCCCCGCAAGTAGGCTATCTGCCCGCCATGAGCGATGGCGTCCCAGGTGACCTGTCCAAAAGCGGCGGCTACGGTGCGGGGCTCCGCCACCGGCGGCCACACCACCGTCTGCTCCAGTTCGGCTTCGGTGGCCGAGGACAGGAATTCGGTAACCGCGGCCTTGATGTTGGCATAGTACCCCAGAAGGACTTCCCGGTCTGGCGCTTGCCACTCGGCAACCTGTTCCGCGGTCCACCCCACCCCCCGGTCTTCGGCATCATCCGACATACCGAATTTGGCGTGCCAGCCCTCACTGACCCAAAGCTGGGGGACTTGGCGTATCCTTGTATGAACGGCGGTGTCCATCACCCGGCTCAAGTGCCAAAGAATCCAAGCCGCCGGGTTGCACTGCTCTGAGGGCTGGCGGACTAAGGCCGCCTCGTCCATTCCCGCCAAGGCCGAGTCGATCATCTCCCAATTGCGCTCCAAAGCGGCCGCAACCGATACAGTAGGCGATACCACGTGTTCCTCCCTTAGATATTCTTAGTTTAAGCCGCCAATCCTCTGGTCTGGTAGGCAAGTTGTGTTGGATTAAGGGTTACTATTGAACTCCGGGTCCAGTGAGCTCCAGGTCTAGGCTGATGTCCAGGGCCTTGACGGAATGAGTGAGTTCGCCGATGGAGATCAGATGCACCCCGGTCTCAGCGACGGCTCGCACGGTCTGGTGATTGATGCCGCCGGAAGCCTCCACCACCGCCCGGTCGCCGATGATGGACATGGCTTCGCGCATCATGTCCACCGCCATGTTGTCCAGCATGATGATGTGTGCGCCTGCCTCCAGTGCCTCTTCCACCTGCTCCAGAGTCTCCACCTCGACTTCCACTTTGATGGTGTGCGAGGCGCGCTCCAAGGCCAACCGGATGGTCTCCTTCAACCCCAGTTCGCGGAAGAGGTTGGCTTGGATGTGGTTGTCTTTGATGAGAATCCCGTCGGCCAGGTTCATGCGGTGGTTGTGGCCGCCGCCGGCGCGCACGGAATACTTGTCCAAGTAGCGGTGGCCCGGCACGGTCTTGCGGGTGTCGACAATCCGTGCCGGAAGGCCGCTCACAGCCTGCACGTAGCGGTTGGTCTCGCTGGCGATGCCGCTCATGCGCTGCATGAAGTTCAGGGCGATGCGCTCGGCCCGCAGGATGCCGGCGGCTTGCCCCGAAACTTGAGCGATGTCGTCGCCGGGGGCCAGCGGCGAGCCGTCGGGCAGCAGAGCGGTCAACGCAAGCGTGGGCTCGACACGGCGAAACACCTCCAGCCCCACCTCCACCCCGGCCAGAACGCCGTGGGCCTTGGCCCGAATCATGCCCACACCCTGGATTTCGGGAGGGACCAGCGTTCCAGTGGTGGGGTCGTTGAAGGTCTGGTCCTCAACCAGGGCGGCGTCGATTAGGTGGTAGACTTCCGGCGGGAAGGTTGGCATGGTGGTTAACCTCCGATTGTTATGTCGGCAGTTGGCGAGTCTCCATTCGACAGGCATGGCAGAAGGAATTCTGCCGCGTGTTCCAGGGTGAATCGCACCAATTCGTCCGCATCGCCGTAGAACACCACCAAGTCTGCGGAAACATCCTCGCCATCCTTCACTGGCACCGGGTTTTGAAGGTCAAGGGTGTCTGTTTCCTTGCAATAGGCAACCGTCAATTCCTGGCCGCCTGCGGCCTTTCCCAACTGACCGTGAGAACCCTTGGAGCCGCCACCGAGCGTGGCGCCATCGCTGTTCCATCGGCTCCGTTGTTCACCGATGCCATGAAAGTCATACTCGCGGAGGTGCGGCAACAGCAACTCCCACGCCCGTTCCATGGTAAACCCCACTACCTCTTTATCGGCATTAAGCTTCGCCACAAGTCCTTCGGCGACGACGCAGTAGTAACGGGCCGTAGACCCGTTGCTAACTTCCAAGGTGTCAGTAAGCATGGAATAGGAAGCTGAGAGTCCCTTATGCGAGTTTGCCATTCTATGACTCTCCTTCATTCGGAGTTCCCCATTCTCTTAGTCTACCCCTATCGAAGAAGGCGTTGTGAACTTCATCCCCGCTAACAATCACCCGAAGCCAACACCCATCTCTGGGATATACCTCCAATACCTGATTCTCCCGTCGTCCTGTACCTCTTGATGAGTCGGACCAGCCATTACGTAGGCTACCCACTCATCTTTGACTTCAGGGTGGGACCTCTGGTCCGACCGGTAATAGTCAGTGAACTTCAGGTTGTGGGACACTGTGGTCAGGACATTCTTGCGATCAGAGATTACCGACGACTCCCTGTATTAAGAAGTGTTATTAGCGGTAAGGAGTCCCTTTTTGTTGTCGTCATCGCGCAAGATACCTCTTCGCGTCGATTTGCGTCATGGTGCAGAGGCTTACTTCCAGCCGGACACGGTGTTCCGGGGCCAGAGGATAGTTTCGCTCGGCGCTGATACGAGTGTAGCCCGCTGCTTCGGTGGCGCCGGTTTCCACATCAGGCGCCCCTTCATCGGTGGCGGCGTCCTCGGTAGAGGACAGCAATTCGTCCTTTATGCGTTCCGTCACTTCATGCAACAGGCGGATGCCTGCAACACCGCCGGAGTTGCTGATGGTGAAGCAGGTTTCGTATTGGGTCGGCATCGGCCCGCGTCCGGGATATGGGACTAACCGAGGTGAGAGTAGGATACCCCGTTGTATTTGATTTGCCTCAACCTCTCCACTTAAGGGATAATGACTTGGCCGTCTTTCGAGATTCGCATACTCTTCCTACTCGAAAACATTCCGCACCGGCAGGGTGAAGCCCGGCAGCGCCGTGCCGCCGTCCAGAGCATCGTCCTCGGTGAGAGTGTACACTGGGGCGCCTGAAGGGTGGACATCAACGGTCCTGGTGTCGGGGTGTACTACCCACACCAGGGTTACACCGTGGCTCAGCCACATCCGGGCTTTGTCGTAGACTTCCCGCACCGTGTCAGTGGGAGAGACGATTTCCACCACCAGATCAGGTGGGACCCGATAATAGCCGCGATTTCGCGTGTCCAGAGGCAGTTTTTCTGCCGAGATGAACCCTACGTCCGGCTCCCGTACCAAGTCGGGGTCGTTTTCCAGCCAGACACCGGAATCAGACCCAAACACGCGACCAAGCTGCTTCGGTCTGATGTAAGCTCGCAATTCGGCAGCCACTGTTATTGCAATCTCACCGTGTTCTCCTCCGGCAGTCACGGTTTCAACCAAAACTCCTCGGATTAACTCGCCTTTGACTCCCTGGCTGTGCAGGCGGAGCAGGTCGTCGGCGGTAAGGAATCCCTTTTTTGTTGTCGTCATGGCGCAAGATGCCTCTTCGCGTCGATTTGCGTCATGGTGCAGAGAGGGGACGGGTAGAGGATTTTCCGGCGGCGTTGGTCTACGTCGCCCCAAGATGGTCGGCCCTTGGCCCTGGCGCATGACGCCTAAATTGCGGATGGCCTCGTCGACGTATTCTTTACGCTTGGGCTACTGCCTGTTCAGTAGCAACGCTCTTGGCCAAGCCCTCAGCTACCCCAAGGCTAGCATCCGGTCCAAAGCAATCTGAGATTCATGCCGGATGTCTTCGGGCACAGTGATCTGATTGACCACTTGTCCTTCAACCAAGCCCTCCAGCACCCAGCACAGGTAAGCGGGGTGAATCCGGTACATGGTGGAGCAGGGGCAGGTTACGGGGTCGAGGCAGAAGACGGTCTTATCGGGGTTGTTGATGGCCAAGCGGTTCACCAGGCTAATCTCGGTGCCCACTGCCCACTTGCTGCCCGGGGGAGAATAGTTAATTGCCTTTCGAATGAACTCGGTCGAGCCCACCAAATCGGCGGCTTGGACCGTCTCCATGGGGCATTCGGGGTGAGCGATAACGGTAATGTCCGGGTAGCGTTCCCGGGCGGCTTTTATCTGACCTGCGGTGAACCGGGTATGCACCGAGCAGTGTCCGCGCCAGAGCACCAACTTGGCTTGCCTGAGCTGTTCCGGAGTGTTTCCTCCCAGGCGCTTAAAGGGGTCCCAGACCACCATCTGGTCCAAGGGGATGCCTAGTTTGAGTCCGGTATTGCGGCCCAAGTGTTGGTCGGGGAGAAAGAAGATTCGCTCGGCTTGCTCCAACCCCCACTCCAAGACCGCCGCGGCGTTGGACGAGGTGCAAACCGCGCCCTGGTTGCGGCCACACAGGGCTTTGATCCCAGCGATGGAGTTCATATAAGTAATGGGAGTGATGCCGCCATGACCGTCGAGCACTTCCTGCAAATCTTGCCAGGCGTCTTCCACGTCATCCATGGGAGCCATGTCGGCCATCGAGCAGCCGGCCGCCAGATTAGGGAGAATCACCTTTTGATGTTGCCCGGCCAGAATACAAGCGGTCTCCGCCATGAAATGGACGCCGCAAAAAACGATGTGGCTGGCTTCCGGCCTCGAGGCGGCTTCTTTGGAGAGCAGGAAAGAGTCGCCCTGGAAGTCGGCGTACTTGATCACTTCCTCACGCTGGTAGTGGTGTCCCAGGATGGTTACTGAGGACCCCAATGCTTGCTTGGCGTGGTGGATGCGCTCGTCCAACTCCTCGACCGAGGCGTGCAGGTAGTCGGCGGGGATTTTTTGCCAGCGAACGTTGACCGACAACTCTTCGGCCAACGGCTTGGCAGGAAGCTCGTCCTCCGTTTTACAGAAAGCCGAATGCTCTATTTCGGTTAGCGGTATGGTTGGTTCTTTAGGTCTGGTAGCCATGCGCGGTTTCCTTTACCAACCTTTCTCGTCCCTAGCCGGCCAGTATCCCTTGTAAGGACCAAGGCGTGGATTTAGTTATGGTTACATTTACCAACTGGCCCAGGCAATCGGCCTCGTCTTGGAGGTAGACTAATTTATTGCTGCGGGTCCTGCCTTGCCACTTGCCCTTGTGGCGGCCTTCCACCAGAATCTCTTGTTCCTGCCCTAGCAAAGCTGAGTTGGCTTCAGCGAGGATGCCTTCTTGTAACTTCTCTAGGCCGACCCGCCGCTCCACCTTCTCGGCGGCGCTTACGTCATCCGCCATCGTGCGGTTGGCGATGGTCCCGGGGCGGGGTGAGTAAGCGGCGCAGTGTACTTTATCGAACCGCAACTCAGCCACCAAGTCCAATGAGCGTTGGTATTGTGACTGAGTTTCCCCGGGAAAGCCCACTATGATGTCGGTGCTCATCGAGGCTTCCGGAATATTATCTCTGATGCGGTGGACCAAGTCGACGTATTCCTGCCGGGTGTAAGGGCGCCGCATCCGCCGCAAGACGTCATCGTCGCCCGCTTGCACCGGTAGATTGACATGTTCGCACACTTTGGGCAGCGTGGCTACCGCCTCAATAATGCGGTCGTCAAAGAAAGAAGGATGGGACGTAAGAAACCGGATACGTTCTAGGCCCGAGATACCATCAAGCTGGCCCAAGAGGTCGGCCAAGTTGGGCTGGTCCGGCAGGTCGTGCCCGTAGGCGTCCACCGTCTGCCCAAGGAGCGTTACCTCTTTCACCCCTCGTCCAGCCAGCGCCTCGACCTCCCGCACCACCTCGCTCACCGGCCGGCTGGCCTGCCGCCCCCGCCGGTAAGGAATTATGCAGAAAGTGCACATCAGGTCGCAACCGTGGATGATCGGCACGTAGCAAGTAACGTCGGGACGGGTCGGCGTCAGTGGTCCGACGCAACCCTCCCAGTCCAGCCCCAACCGCTCTCCAACCAGATCGAGCAAGGGGCCGTATTGCTGAGGACGCATGAATACGTCCACGTAGGGGAACCGCCGCTCCAACTCCTTGATCTCGGGGCCCACCATGCAACCCATCAAGGCAATGACTCTTTGCGGCTGCTTGGTCTTGAGGGGCTGCAACGAGGTGAGGTTGCCGACTACCTTGTCTTCCGCGTTCTGTCTTACCACGCAGGAGTTTAGGACAATCAAGTCGGCGTCAGTGGCCTTATCCACGGATTGCAAGCCCATCTGGTCCAAGGCGGCGCCCAAACGTTCCGAGTCCGCCGTGTTCATCTGGCAACCGATGGTCCAAAGATGATAACTATACATATTTGTTGGAGCTTTGGCAGTAATGAGGCGGAATGGCGGAGGGAATGGGATTCGAACCCATGAGCCCGCTTACACAGGCTAAGCGCTTAGCAGGCGCCCGCACTAGGCCACTATGCGATCCCTCCCTGTCTGCCTATATGTTAACAAATGGGTATATCCCCAGCAATACCCGGCCAGCTTTCAGCCAGGATGATTGCAAAGTCAGTCAGGCCCTTTTCATTGTCACCCTGAGCGCAGCGAAGAGTCTCCCCACTGTAGCTGAGATTCTTCGCTCCGCTCAGAATGACAGGTAGGGGTCGAGACTTTGCAATCGTCCTGAGCTTTCAGCAAAGGCCTCGTCAGGTTGACGGTAGGCACAAAAATGAAGCGGCAAGGTGGACCCCTGAAGGGAAAGTAATGCTGGTCTACAAGCCCGGTAGGCGGTTATCGGACATACAAGGAGGGGGAAGGTCTTAGATGAGGAGTAGATTAGGACTGATTATCGTTTGGAATGCTGGAGTGGAAAATAACGCAATTCGACGGAAATATTGCGGTATTGACAACTAAAATCCCCTGTTCTATGATTGATTTTCACAAAGCGGCAGCGAATGTAACGAGGAGTGTCATCAATGGACGAACTGGACCGCAAAATCATCGGCCTGTTGCAAATGGACGGCCGTGCCTCCAACGCCAAAATTGCTCGGGAAGTAGGCGTGAGTGAAGGTACGGTCCGGCGTAGGCTCAGGCGGTTGATTCAGGACGATGTCGTCAGAGTTATTGCGGTTCCCAATTTGGAAAAGCTCGGATATGCCACCACTGCGCTAATCGGTCTTCAAACGGGCCCCGGTAAGTCCGACACTGTTGCCGAGTCCATTGCCAACCTGGAAGAGGCCCACTACGTAGCCATCACCACCGGGGCTTATGACGTGTTTATCTGGGTTGGGCTGGAGTCGGCGGAAAGTCTGGGCACTTTTCTCAGGACCAGGATTGGCGTGATCGACGGTGTACAACGCACCGAGACTTTCGTAAACCTGGCCATCAAGAAGCGGACCTATGGCTTGGTGCTTTAGATTCCACGATTGCAAACCTGCCAAGCTATGCTATAATTTTGCTGGTCAGCCGGCTTTTCGTCACCTAGGGTCCGGTTAACCTAGACCGTCACTTTTAGTTCCGGAGGAGCCTTAAAGAATGACCTATATAATTACCGAGCCATGTGTCGGCGTGAAAGACTCGGCCTGCGTGGACGTTTGCCCAGTGGACTGCATCTATACTAGGGACGAGGACGATATGTACTATATCAGTCCTGACGAGTGCATCGACTGCGCCGCCTGTGAGCCTGTTTGTCCCGTCACTGCGATTTTTGCCGAGGACGCCACGCCTCCTCAGTTCGCGCCTTACATTCCCATAAACTACGATTACTTCAAGAACACCGACCCGGCGGACTTGAAGCGGAAATAAGGCGTTCCCGAAGGCTTCAGCCTATAGGCGGAGGCTTAAAGCCGCCTGGTGCGAAAACCTTTAAAGGCATAGACCTTTAAAGGTTTTCTAGCGTCAATGGAGGAAGGGAGCGGGTATCCATCTATTATCCCGGCCGATTTTACTGGTAGAGGAGCCAAGACAATGAACGTCGAGTCAACCGCCGAATTCGTAGCCGAGGTTTATCAGAAGATGGAGCGGAACCTGGAAGTCGTCCGCTCTCGCCTTAACCGGCCCCTGACACTGGCGGACAAGGTGGTGCTGGGTCACTTGGACGACCCGGAGACTGCCGAGCTGGAGCGCGGTCAAAGTTACATCCAGCTACGCCCCGATCGAGTCGTCCTTCAGGATGTCTTGGGCCAAACCGCGATGCTTCAATTCGTCCAGACGGGGAGAACCCAGGTTGCTGTGCCCACTACCCAGCACTGCGACCATTTGATTCAAGCCCGGTCCGAGGGGCAATCCGACCTTCGGGAGTCTTTGGCGGAGAACCAAGAGGTATACGAATTCCTCCGTTCGATCTCCGCCAAGTACGGTGTGGGTTTCTGGGGTCCGGGGGCGGGAATTATTCACCAGGTCGTTCTGGAGAACTACGCATTCCCCGGGGAGATCATCATCGGCACCGACTCTCACACGCCCAACGCGGGCGGTTTGGGCGCTTGCGCCGTGGGCGTGGGGGGGGCCGACGCCGTGGAGGTGATGGCGGGACTCCCTTGGGAAGTGCTCTATCCTAGGTACATCGGAGTACACCTCACCGGCAAGATGAGCGGCTGGACGGCGCCGAAGGACGTGATTCTCAAACTGGCAGGTGAATTGACTGTCGAAGGCGGCACCAACTCGATTATCGAGTACTTCGGCCCTGGCGCCCGGACCATCAGCGCCACCGGCAAAGCGACCATCACTAACATGGGCGCCGAACTGGGCGCCACCACGTCAATGTTTGCTTACGGCCCGCCGATGGCGAGATACTTGGCCGCCACTGGCAAAGGGGAATTGGCCGAACTGGCGGAAAAGCACCAGCACATTCTGGAGCCCGACGCGGAAGTGGAGGCTAATCCCGAGCGGTACTTTGACCGGGTGGTCGAGATAGACTTGGACCAGCTCGAGCCCCATATCGTTGGCCCGCACTCCCCGGACCGGGCCCGGCCGATATCCATGCTGGCTGCCGAAGTTAGAGATGAGGCCAACGGCTTTGTTGACGAGATCTCCACCGCTCTCATCGGTAGCTGCACCAATTCCTCCTACGAGGACATGAGCCGCGCTGCCGACGTGGCGGAACAAGCGGCCGCTCACGGAATCAACGCCGCGGTGCCCTTCATGGTAACCCCGGGTTCCGAGATGATCCGGGCGACCATTGAAAGAGACGGCCAGATGGCCTCCTTGACGGAAATCGACGGCACGGTGCTAGCCAATGCCTGCGGTCCCTGCATCGGCCAGTGGCGGCGGTCTCAGGAGATGGTAGGCGTCCCAAATAGCATCATTACCTCGTACAACCGCAACTTCCCTAGGCGTAACGATGGCGAGCCGACCACGATGAACTTCATCGGCAGCCCGGAAATCGTCACTGCCTTCGCCTTGGCGGGCCGATTGTCGTTCAACCCGCTGGAAGACACCCTCACCGGAGCCGACGGCGCCCCGTTTAAGCTGAATCCTCCCGAGCCGGCTCCCGATGTGCCGCCCTCGCAATTTGATCTAACCAATCCCTACTATGAGGCGCCGCCCGAAGACGGTAGCGGTATTGAACTGACCGTCGACCCCAACAGCGACCGCCTTCAAGTGTTGCAACCCTGGCCCGTTTGGGATGGCGAGGACTTGGTCGAGGTGCCGGTGCTGGTCAAAACCCAGGGCAAGACCACCACTGACCACATCTCCCCGGCCGGTCCTTGGTTGCGGTACCGCGGCCACCTAGACAAGTTCAGCGACAACATGTTCCTCGGGGCTACCAACGCCTTCACCGGGGAGGCCGGTCACGGCCGGAACGTAGTAACCGGGGAGAGTGGCCAGACCATTTCCCAAATCGCGAGGAACTATCAATCCCAAGGAATCAAGTGGGTGATTATTGGTGACAGCAACTACGGGGAGGGCAGCAGCCGCGAACACGCCGCCCTATCACCCCGCCTCTTGGGGGGCGCCGCAGTCATCACTCGCAGCTTCGCCCGCATCCACGAGACAAACCTCAAGAAACAGGGTATGTTGCCCCTTACTTTCCAAGACCCGAACGACTACGACCGGATCTTGGAAGATGACCGGATTAGTGTCGTCGAGTTGAATGAGCTTGCGCCGGGGACTCCCGTCCGCTGCATCGTGCGCCACGCCGACGGCAGTGAGGAGACCCTTAACCTCAGCCATACCCTGAACGCAGGGCAGATCGAGTGGTTCAAGGCCGGTTCAGCGATGAACCACATGAAGAACCAAGAGCAAGCCGCCGCGGGTTAGGGTCCGCTTCTCTCATACCGGTCAAGGTAGAAACTGAGAGGGCCCTCCTTGCTTGTGAGGAGGGCCCTCTGCTTTATCCCTCTAACGCCCTTCGGCTCCGCTCCGGATGTGCAGGAAAAGATCAAATCGCCCCAACAGTCCTCAGCCCAAGTCGTCTAGGCAAGCTCTCAGGGGCTTGTTGACACCGGTAAATATGGGTGTGTCCCTCTCGGTGTAGGGCCTCACCTCGGTACCGCGCAGTTCCTCCACCAAGTCGAGGAAGTTGGCCGGATCGTCCGACTCAAAACCCAATACGAACTCTTGGTCGTCCAGACCGAAGGAGTAGGCGGTGCTGATCTTTACCTCCGGGTAGCGGTGTCCCACAGTAAAGTGCTCGTTCATCAGGCGCTGTCGTTCTTCCTTGGGCAACTGGTACCAAGCGTGGGTCTTAACGAAAGGATAGACGAAGAGGTACTTTCGCCCGACAATCCGCATCGTCGGATTGCTTCGTCGTCCTTCCTGTTGGTGCATTTCCTGGTGTTCATCCGCGTGTTCATCAATATAGGGAGAGCGGCGGGTCATGGACAGGTATGAGTGGGGGGTGTCTAGGAACCTGCCCAACTCGGTGCGGTTGAGTTGGGCCTGCAACTCGTTAATCGCCTCCAGAGTGGGGCTGATTTCCCACAGTAAGAAATCGGCATCGCCCCGGGTCCCCACCAAGCTGTAGGAGCCGATGGCTATCCGGTCCGAAAACTCGGCAACCACCGCGGCGAACTGGTTCTTACTGTGGTCCCGTTCGCTGGGTGGTAACCGGCGCCATCCTGCGGAAACTTTGAAGAAGGTGTGTTTGACGAAATCTCGTCTGCCTGGTCTGGTTTGGGCCTCGGCCATGACTTCTTCCTATCTTTTCCCCACAGGCTCTCAGGGTCGGCGGTTAGGAGAGCTTTGCTCGTGAGGAGCGAAATTGTTCTTGAACTGTTGGAGCGGGTGGTTGGGTTCCTGCATCCGGGGCCCTTTCTGAGCAAGTTTATACCCCGGCCGGCAGCCGGGGCCGGGCCAACGGAATGGACTGGGAGAGCAGTTCAGAGCAGTTCATTGAAAGCCCAGTCAAGGGGTCTGCCCTGAGCACTGCCGCAGCGGCCTAGACTGGGCGCAGTGTTGGAGGCGAGCGCCACCAGAGAGAGAAACAGCTTGCGGCCTTGCTCTCTTACAGAAGCGGACCGGCCCTCAAGTGCTTAGCTAAGGGCTTCTTTGATGCGGTCGAACAGCCCCTTTTCGTTTTCCGAATCGTCATCCGGCCCTGGGCCGCCTTCCTTCGACCGGGGCTCGTTGGATCGGGGCCCATTTTCATTCAGCGACTTGGCCAGTTCTTCCAGCAGTTGCCTTTGGTTGGCGTTCAAGGAGCGCGGCACTTCGAGATTGACCAACGCCCGCAGGTCGCCTCTTCGGCTTGAATGCAGGTGGGGTATGCCCTTGCCTCGTATTACGAACTCGGTACCGTGCCTGGTCCCGTTGGGCACTTTCAAAGTCTCGGTCTTGCCGTCGGCCTCCAGAGTCGGTATTTTTTTGTCGACTCCCAAGGCGGCTTCGACAATGTTGATGGGCAGATCGTAGATCAGGTCGTTTCCTTCCCGGCGGAATAGCGGATGGTCCCGCACCTCCACTTGGACGTACAGGTTCCCCGGGGTCCCGCTGTCCCGGCTGGCATCCCCTTCGCCGGAGAGGCGGACCTGCATACCGCTCTCGACTCCGGCGGGAATTCTCACTTCGATCTTCCGGGAGCGCCGCTCCAAGCCGCCGCCGCGGCAGGTGTTGCAAGGGGTCTGGATGACGCTGCCGCGGCCCTGGCAAGTAGGGCACATGACCACCTGGGTAAACTGCCCGAAGACGCTGCGTTGGGCCCGGCGCACTTGGCCGTTGCCCCGGCAAGTGGCGCAGGTGTTTAGCGCGGTGCCCGGCTCGTTGCCGGCGCCCGAACACCGCTGGCACTTCTCCAAGCGGTTTATCTCTACCTCTCGGGCAGCGCCGAAGACCGATTCTTCGAAGTCCAAGACCACTCGTTGTTGGAGGTCGCTACCCCGTTGGGATTCCCGGCTCCGGCGTCCCGACATGTCCCCGAAGAAAGAGTCGAATATATCCCCGAACCCGCCAAAGACGTCAAACCCGTCAAAGGGCCTGTCGGAACCGCCGTTGGCCCCGACTCCGGCGTGTCCGAACCGGTCGTATTGGGCCCGTTTATTGGCGTCCGACAGCACCTGATAGGCTTGGTTAATCTCTTTGAACTTCGACTCGGCGTTCGGGTCCTTGTTCCGGTCGGGGTGGTATTCCAAGGCTTTCTTCCGGAAAGCTTTACGGATGTCTTCTTCCGTGTCGCTCTTGGATACTCCCAACACCTCATAGTAGTCCCGGTTGGCCATCTATAACCACCTAGCGCCGCCGATGCGTTGATGTTTCTGTAGGGTCCGATTCCAGGGCGGATTTAGCTCATTGGATTTAGCTCATTATAGTCTAGCGCGCAGGCTGCCTCAACCTTCAGGAAGGCGTCAAAAAAGAGAAACGACATCGCCATCGATTGCTCGATAGATTCTCGGGATGCTCTTCCGGGCCTCTCTCGCCAGCCTCGACTATCCTTGACAGTCACGGTGTTGGTGGTTAGGATAGCAGGATACTAAGGGCTTATGGAGAGGCCCAAATTGGCGGAAAGGAACGGGTAATACATTGAGTATTTTCACCAAAATCCTAGCCGCCCTGGCGGGTAGAGGGGTATCCACCGACCGGAAAACCGACGAAACGCAGGTCCAGAACGCCAATCAGGAAGCCCAAAGCATCATAGAGCAAGCGGAGGAAGAAAAGCGGAAAATTCTGCTAAACGCACAAGAAGAGGCCTTGAAGCAGCGGACTGTTGCTGAGCAGGAGCTAAAGGAACAACGTCAAGAGCTCAACCGGGTGGAGCGGCGGTATCTCCAGCGGGAAGACCAATTGGAGCGGAGAGTCGAAGTTCAAGAAGAGCAGCAGCGGACGCTCAACAATAAAGAGGCGGAAATCCAACAGGCTTATGTAGAGATTGACGGGCTGAAAAATGAGCAGCAGCGTGCTTTGGAGGGCATAGCTTCCTTGACCGTAGTCGATGCGCGTAATTTGGTTATGAAGCGGGGCGAGGATGAAGCCCGCCACGATCTGGCCAAGCGTTACTACGAGTTGGAAGCGGAATACAAGACCAAGGCCGACGACAACGCTCGGCGCATCATTACCACAGCCATCAATCGTCTGGCTACTGATGTCGTTTCGGAAGTAACTACCTCGGCAGTACCCCTACCCAATGATGAGATGAAGGGTCGTCTCATCGGCCGCGAAGGGCGGAATATAAGAACCCTGGAATCGTTAACCGGAGTCGATGTGATCATCGACGACACTCCGGAAGTGGTAACCATCTCGTGTTTCGACCCCGTCCGGCGCGAGGTCGCCCGGCGGACTCTGGAAAAACTAATCGCTGATGGGCGCATCCAGCCGGCCCGTATCGAAGACATGGTGCAGCGCGCCCAAAGCGAGATCGAGCAGACCATTTGGAAGGCTGGGGAGCAGGCCACCTTTGAAGTGGGTGTCAGCGGCATCGAGGCCGACCTCATTCGGTTGCTGGGCCAGCTTAAGTTCCGCTACAGCTATGGAGAGAATGTGCTCAAGCACAGCATCGAAGTGGCGTTGCTCTCGGGAATGTTGGCCGCGGAAGCCGGAGCCAACGTGCAGATCGCCAAGGTCGGCGGGTTACTGCACGACATCGGCAAGGCCCTCACTCACGAAGTGTCCGGACCCCACGCCGAAATCGGCGCCGAATTGGCCAAGAAATACAATGTGACTTACGGCTCCTACCGGGGAATCTTGGAGCACCATAGCGACGAACACGAGACTATCGAGTCGTTCTTGGTGGCTACCGCGGACGCCATCAGCGCCGCGCGTCCGGGAGCCCGCAAAGAGTCTTTGGAGCTCTACGTCAAGCGCTTGAAGGACTTGGAAAACGTGGCCACCGGGTTTGGCGGTGTGGAGCGCGCATTTGCCATCCAGGCGGGCCGAGAGGTCCGGGTCATGGTAAAACCGGAAGACTTGGACGACGTGGAGGCTGCCTCTCTAGCCAGGGACATCGCCAAAAAGGTCGAGGATGATCTGGTGTTCCCCGGTCAAATCAAGGTGACGGTTATCCGTGAAAGTCGAAACGTGGAATACGCCAGGTAAGCCTCCTGGTTGCTGGCTGTACCGATAGGCGACTATCTATCAAGAATCAAACTCTAGACACTGGGGACCCAGAGCCGGGAACGCCCGGGCCTTGGGTCCCTTTTGTATTAGATGCTTCCCCTCTTAAGGAGCGTTGCCCTTGCGCATACTAATGATTGGAGACGTAATCGGAAATCCGGGACGCCGGGCCATAAGGGCGTTGGTTCCCGCGCTGCGCCAAGAGCACAGCATCGATATGGTCATTGCTAACGGGGAAAACACGGCCGGAGGCTTTGGGCTAACCTTGGACACCGCCTCCGAGCTTCTGGACAACGGGGTGGACGTCCTGACTTCCGGCAATCACATTTGGGACCAAAAAGAAATAATCCCTTACCTGGAAGAAGGTCTGCCCTTGATACGCCCCGCCAATTACCCCGACGCTCCGGGGCGCGGCACTCTGGTGTACAACAACGTGATGGTAGTGAACTTGATGGGCCGGGTTTTTATGCCGCCCTTGGATTGCCCTTTTCGCACTGCCGACCGGATCCTGCAAGAAGCCGAAGCTTCGGAGAGTCCGCAGGTTATACTCGTGGACTTCCACGCGGAAGCCACCTCGGAAAAACAAGCTTTGGGTTGGTACTTGGACGGGCGAGTGAGCGCCGTGGTGGGCACCCACACCCATGTGGGCACGGTGGACAGCCGGATTCTACCCAAGGGGACCGCTTACGTGAGCGACGTGGGCATGACCGGCCCGATGGACTCGGTAATCGGCAGCGACATCGGCGCGGTTATAGACCGGTTTCTTACCGGAATGCCGCAGCGGCTACCGGTTTCCAGCGGACCGGTGGTATTGAATTCGGTGTTAATCGACGTGGACCAAGACAACGGCCGGGCATTGGCCATAGAAAGATTGGACAGAGTGATCAGCTAGAATGGCTACCGAAGTAGACCTCCACCTTCACACCACGGCTTCTGATGGCCGGCTGTCGCCCACCGAGTTGGTGCGCTTGGCCGCTAGGCAGGGGCTGAAACAGGTCTCTATCTCCGACCACGACACCACCGAGGGCTTGGCCGAGGCGTTTCAAGAAGCCAAGAACCATGATGGTTTGCGAATCATACCGGGCATAGAGCTTAGCACCGACATTCCCGGGGATGAGATCCACATGCTAGGCTACATGGTCCAGTACGAAAACGAGGAGTTTCAGGACATCCTCAGCCGCTTCCGTTCCGCCCGGGTTGGCCGGGCACGGGAAATGGTGGAAAAGCTGGCTGCCTTGGGCGTCGTTTTGGACTGGGAACGGGTGCAAGAAATCGCTGGCGAGGGCGCTGTCGGCCGTCCCCACATAGCCTTGGCCATGGTGGAGCGGGGCTATTGCAAGGAGCCCAAGGACGCTTTCCCCGAGTACTTGGGGCGAAACGGGTTGGCTTACGTGGAACGGGCCAAGCTGACACCCCGCGAAGCGGTCGAGATGTTACGAAAAGTTGGCGGCGTACCCGTTTTGGCGCATCCTGCTTATATGGTGGACTTGGAAGCCAACCTGGCAGACTTGAAGGCGGCCGGGCTAATAGGCATGGAGGTCTATTACGCCAAGTTTCGGCCTGACACCATCCAACACCTAAGGGCGTTGGCCGACCGGTATGACTTGATCCCCTGCGGCGGTAGTGATTACCACGGTTTGGGCAATGAGGATGACGCCCTACCTGGGACCATGGGGCCGCCCATCTCCACCGTGGAACGGCTGGAGGAAGCGGCCTTCAGCTTGACCCAGGCTCGTCAGGGCGGCTAACCTTTACCCTGGGGGCTTCTCTTTCCTATGGACATCGTTCCCATGGACATCGTCGGCCTGTATGTCTTCGCCTACTTGATAGGCGCGTTTCCGACGGCATACCTCATCGGCAAGACCATCAAGGGCGTGGATATTCGGGTTTACGGCAGCGGCAACGTTGGGGGCGCCAACGTCTTCTACCACGTAGGGAAGAAGTGGGCGATTTTCTTGGGGGTGTTCGAAATTCTGGTCAAGGGCGCGGGCCCCGTCTGCTTCGGCCATTACGTGATGGGACTGGACCGGCCGTCGGCGTTGCTCTTGGTGGCGCCCCTTTTGGCGGTTATGGGCCACAACTGGTCGGTGTTCTTGAAATTTCAAGGCGGTCGAGGGATCGCCGTCGGCATCGGCACGTTGCTGGCGCTGTCCCCGCTGCTATTCGTAGGCTTTTTTGTAGTCGCGTTCGGTGGATGGGCGCTAACTCGCAGTTCCGGCGTCTGGGTGCTCGTAGCCCTCACCTTAACCCCGGTTTGGGCATTCCTTATCGGAGAGCCAACAGCGATAAGCTATTTCTGCTTGGGGTTAGTGACGTTAACCGTGTCGAAGCGTCTTCTCTCCAACTGGACCCCTTTACCGGAAGGGTTGCCGGCGGGCAAGGTATTATTTAACCGGTTGTTTCGAGACCGGGACGTGGACGATCGCGCCGAGTGGGTCCATCGAGTACCCTAGGCCACAAAGTAGGGCGCAACCTAACGGGGCAGGAGTTATGGAACACTCTCAACATAGACCCCAAGAGGAGGAGACGGTCCCCCGGTGCCATTGGCACCCGGGCGTCGAGACCCGGCTGTCTTGCAGCCACTGCGCCAAGCCGGTGTGTACCCAGTGCATGGTGCAAGCTCCGGTTGGGATTCGCTGCCGGGACTGCGGTAAGGCGGTCCGGATGCCTACCTACGACGTTCGGCCCACCTACTACGCCCGGGCCATAGTGGTTGGAATCGCGACCTCGGTAGGGGGTGGTGTTTTGTGGGCTTTGTTCACCTACGTACTCGGAGCCATTCCCTTCCTGCCGGCAGTGGCGGCGGTCGGCGTTGGCTACGGCATAGGGGAGCTAATCAGCCTCTCGGTAAATAGAAAACGCGGCAAGGGGCTAGCTTGGATCGCTGCTGCCGCCGTGCTTTGCGCCTTCCTCATTAGCTGGTTTATTAACCCCTTCCCCTTTGGGCTCTTCCCCTTGCTTCTCTTGGTGTTCGGAGTCTACCTGGCCGTCCTCCGAGTCCGCTAATTCCCTCCATAGCCGCTCGATAGCTTCCCGGATTACGGAGTGACCAAAGCCCCGGCGTTGCAAGTGGGCCCACAGCTTTTGACGAAACTCGATAAAGTCGCTGTCCGGCAGCCTTCGCGCCCGGGAGCGGCCGGCCTGGTAGGCATTGGCGGCATCGTCGAACCCGGCTAAGGCTTCCCGCACCACGTCGCCGTCCACCCCCATCTGAAGCAGTTCTTGGCGGACCAATTTCTGGTCCCGGGGCCGCCGCCGTTCCCGCTGGCGGCGCCACTCTTGGGCAAAGGCAGCGTCGTTTAGGAAACCCCGGGTCAACAACCCGTCAATGACTTGGTCTATTACCGGCGGGGAGTAGCGGTTTTTCAGGCGCCGACGAACTTCGACCTGACTACGGCTGCGGTAGGAGATAAAGCGGAGGGCTTCCTGTTTGGCTCGGGAGTAAGCAGCCAAGTCCTCGGCGTCCCTGGCTGCTTCATTAGATGGCTCAGTAAAGGCTTCGTTGTCGGCCACTTAATCTCGTGGAATGGGACTGGTATATCTTTGGGCTCCGCTCAAGGCTGGGGCGGCCCTACTCCGGCTCCTCAAGCTCCGAGGTGCTGGGCGCCAGTGGAACGGCGTCGCCGGTCCCCGGTTCCGCCGACTCGGCTGATGGAGACTTAGACCCCGGGTCCCACCCCCGGATTCTAGCTTCGATGGAATCGGCAATCTCGGGATGCTGGATCAGGAACTCTTTGGAGTTCTCCCGTCCTTGTCCCAAGCGGGTCTCGCCGTAGGAGTAGAAGGCCCCGGCTTTTTTCAAGATGTCCTGGCTGACCCCCAACTCCAACAGATCGCCCATTTTGCTGATGCCCTGGTTAAACATGATGTCGAATTCGGCTACCCGGAAGGGCGCCGCCACCTTGTTCTTTACGATACGGGCTCGGACCCGGTTGCCGACGACCTCCGAGCCCTGTTTGATGGACTCGACCCGGCGCAGGTCGATGCGGACCGAGCTATAGAACTTCAGCGCCCGGCCCCCGGGAGTTACCTCGGGACTGCCGTAAGATACTCCCACTTTCTCCCGGAGTTGGTTGATAAACACCACTGCGGTGCGGGAACGGTGGATGGTGGAGGTCAACTTGCGTAGGGCCTGGGACATGAGCCTGGCTTGCAGTCCGACATGGGTGTCCCCCATGTCGCCGTCGATCTCCGCTTGAGGGACCAGAGCGGCTACACTGTCAATGATGACAGTGTCCAAGGCGCCGCTGCGCACCAACTGTTCGGTAATGTCCAAGGCCTGTTCGGCGCTGTCCGGCTGGGCGATAAGAAGTTCGTCCAAGTCCAAGCCACACTGTCCGGCGTAAGAAGGGTCCAAGGCGTGTTCCACGTCAATATAGGCCGCGGCGCCCCCCCGCTTCTGAGTTTCGGCCATTATGTGGATGGCCAGAGTGGACTTCCCCGCCGACTCTGCCCCGAAAATCTCGGTTACCCGTCCCTTGGGAATGCCTCCCATACCCAAGGCCAAGTCCAAGGCCAAGGAACCTGTCGGGATGGAGTCGGTGGCCAAGCTGTGGCTCAGCTCACCCAAGCGCATTACCGCGCCCTTGCCGTGGTCTTTTTCAATGCGTTCCAGCGCCGTTTCCAGGGACGCCAATTTATCTTTGTCCATTCCCCTCGCCCTCACGGGTCCGTCTTGTTGCTACTTGGCCCCATGCTAGCATAGGGCTCCCGGGCCAACAACAAGCTTTTGTCAGTAGCTATTCGTCCTCGGTCCAACGGACCGGGTGCTAGAACTCTCAAGTGTTTCCCTTGAATCCGATGATAGTGGTCCCGTTTTCCACCATTACCGGGGTGACCCGTTCTCCGCCGGTGAGCTTTTCCAGGTCGGGTATCCTGTCCGGTTGCTTGGCTACGTCAATTTCGACGTACTGGACTTTGCGCTTCCGGTAGTCCATTTTAGCGGCTGCGGAGAAGGCACAGTCAGGGTGGGTGTAGAGTAAGAATAGAGCTCCGTTGGCTTGTGTCACTTTTGACTTTCCTCGTGGAGACTGGTTAAGCTGGTAGTATGCGCTAGGCGGCTGCCGTCCTTGAGGGCTGGCAGCCCGGGCGATTATTGTAAGGGTTAAGGCCCTCGCTGTACAACGCGGGCATACCTTTTCCCCGCGGGGACCCGAATTTTACTCTATTCTTGGGATTACGATGGAACCGGTTACTGAACTGCTCTCCCAACTGGCCGGCCTGCTGGCTGAACACGGTATCGGAGCCGAACGTCTGACTCCCCGCCCTCGCGGCGGGAGACTCTCCGGCGCTCCCCGAGACGAAGTCGAACGAATGTTGGACACCCTCGCCAACGAAGCGGAAGCTCAACTCAGCTTGGCCTTCGGTAACGGATGTTTCGCCGTGGGACGCTACGCCGAGGCGGCTGCGGTCTACCAACAGGTTTGGGTCCAGGACCGGGGCAATATCGACGCTGGGTTTAACCTGGGACTCGCTTACCTTCGGCTGAGGGACCCAAGGCAAGCAGCCGACGAATTTACCAAGGTGATCGGACGGGACCCCTCCGTGGCCGAGGCCTACTATCAACGGGGCAACGCCTATGACGACTTGGGAGAGCCCGATCTCGCTTTGTCCGACTACTCTCAAGCGGTCGCCATCAAAGCCGATTATCTGCAAGCGTTTTACAACCGGGGCGTGGTCCTTGCCCGTATCGGCCGGCACAACGAGGCCATCGACGACTTCGATCGAGTTATCGGGTTAAACCCGGATATCTCCAATGCCTACTTAAACCGGGGAGCCTCTTTGGACGAGATCGGCGAACACGACCAAGCAGTCTCCGACTATACAGCCGCAGTGGCTTGCAACCCCTCCAACCCCGATGCCTACTTCAATCGGGCCCGGACCAACTATTACCTGGGAAGACTGGAAGAGACTGTCTTGGACTACTCGCGAGTGGTGGAGCTATCGCCGGAAGACGCTGAGGCCTATAACAACCGGGGATTGGCCTTCGATGTTTTGGGTCAGTACCGGGAAGCGATGGAAGACTACGCTAGGGCGCTGGAGCTACGCCCGGATTTCGTAGAAGCGCTGAGCAACCGGGGAGCGGCCTTGGAGGCCATGGGCAACGTCGACGACGCTCTGGACGACTACCTGGCGGCCCTGAATAGGGTGCCGGACTTCGCGGCGGCCCACTACAACGCCGCTCGCCTGTACTCCAAGAGCGGCGATTTGGACCGCTGCATCCACCACTTGGAAACCGCCGTGCGTTTGGCGCCCCAATTCCAGTCCGAGGCGGAAGAGGACGACAACCTGGGATGGGTAATGAAGTTGGGAATGCTCAAGCGAAAACGGGACGAATCAATGCCCGATACCGAAAACTAGCGACGTCCCCGAGGGCTTGACCCTTAGAGGGTGTCTCCAAAGTTCCCTCTCCCTCTGGGCTGACAGGGGTAGGTATTTGTTTGCTCCGTCGTTCCGGCGTAGACCGGAACCCAGGGGGTGGGGGCGCACCTCCAAGTGTTCAGAGTATCTGCGTGTACCGGTCACAACCCAGTCGTAATTCACTTCCTCTGCTTCTCCGGTCCTATCGCGCTCTCCACGGCCGGATGTGTCTCATACCAGACGAGACGGTGGACTCCGTACTGCCTGGTAAACCCTTCCGCGAGGCCGTTCTTGAGTTGCCACACACGCTGTGCCAGGTCCGAGGTAACACCAGTGTACAGCGTCCCGTTTCTCTTGCTGGCGAGGATGGATACGCAGGGAATTTTCCCGGGTTGGGGGAAGAGTAGGTCATACCGCTGGTTCCGCCTCGTATGCGTTCGTAAGAGCCTGCCCCGGACTTGATCCGAGGTAGCCCCGGCCCCGCCCCTGGGTTCCGGCCTGCGCCGGAACGACGGAATGCGGATACCTACCCCTGTAAGCTCCCGCTGGGAGAGGGCTAGGGTGAGGGCCGTCGCTAGTGTGGCAGCCATCTCTGGTGCGAGGCTCTCCCCCTCATCCCTTTGGCAGGCTCAGGACAGGCCTAACCTTCTCCCCGAGGAGAAGGGACTTTTGAAACGTCCGCTTAGTCTAGGGCGTCTTCACCGTCCAACCCGGTTACTCTCTCATCCGCATAACGCAGCCGGCGCCACTTCCCGAAGAGGCTATGACATAGGACCGACAGGGCTAGGGCGGCCAGCCCCATGACGAAAGCTCGGTCCACTTGACAGTACTGACTGACTAAGAGCAGGGAAGTATACCCGCCGAGCACGCCCCAGGTTGAGCGTAGGGGCGCCCGCCACAACGCCAGTACCACCACCAGTCCCGAGATGATGCCCATAGCAGAGAGGACCGGCTCCAAGGCAATGGTCACTCCCATCAGAGTAGCCATGCCGTCTCCCCCGCGAAACCCGGCGAAAGCGGAATTCCAGTGGCCCAGAATCGCGGCCCCGGCCGCCAGCAAAATAGCGGAGGCTGGCAAGTCGAGCAGTCCGGCGATCAGTACCGCCGCCGTGCCCTTGGCCACGTCCCCGGCAAATACCAGCATTCCGGTCCGGCGGCCTACGTGCCAGAAGACGTTGGCCGCGCCAGCCGTCCGGCTGCCAGTGTTGAATATGTCGAAGCCGTGGAGCCGCGCGGCGATGCAAGCGAAAGGGATGGAACCCAGCAGGTAGCCGCCGATGCAGGCTCCAAGAAGTTTTTGGACGATTAGAAGTTCGTCTAACACTAATTCATGGCCACGAAGAGCCAGTACCCCAGTTGGCCGCCCTTAATCAGCTCCTTCAGCCGGGCCAATAGCCCCGGCCCTTGCCGCAGAAGGTCGGGGTCAGGCCCCGGCTGACCGGTAAAGTTGAGCCAAGAGGTCAGGGCCCCAAGCTTGGCTTCCAGTTCCTCTACCACCTTGATTCCTTCGATAGAGGCGTCTACTCGATGCACCAAACTCAGTCCGGCGGATTCCAACAGCGCAGCGTAGCCATCTACCGGCAGGGCGTCGCTGAGGCAAAGCAACTGGCCCAAAGGGCCGTCCAACTCGGGTGGTAAAGCCCCGGGCTCTACCGTGACATCGCTCAAACCGAACCGGCCGCCGGGGCGGAGCAGACCCGCCGCCTCCTTCACCACCGCGGGTTTGTCCATAAACAGGCTCATGGAGCATTCGCAAAACACTGCGTCGAACACCCCGGGGTGCAGCGGTGGTTGCTCCGCGTCGCCTTGGACGTGGTAGGTCTGGGCGCCGCCCGGTGACTTCTGGGCCGCGGCATGAGCCTCAGCCACGGCGCCGCGTCCGAACTCGACGCCGACAACCTTGCACTTAAACACCCGGGACACCGCCATGGCGCTGGCGCCCCGGGCGCTGGCCAAGTCCACCACCCAGTCCCCGGGCTGAATGTCCATCAGCCTCCCCAAGCGGTGGGTCAGGGCCAGTCCTCCGGGGTGCAGGGTGTCGCCCAGAATCGACCGGGCCAAGTCCGACTGGTATAGGTCGGCGCAGCAAGCTTTGGCTTGCGCTTGTTCTAACATCTTATTCCCACCCTTGTTCCTACTCACACCGCACGAGGTCATCCGGCGCCGGCGTGCTCTAAGGTCAATTGGGCCCGGATGCGTTCCCGGTAGCCCACCGAGTTATAGGCGCAGAACGGGACCACTCTTCCGTCGGGCACCAGGATGCCGACGCAACATTTCATCACTTGCTTCACGTTGAAGGTGTAGGGGTCCAGGAAGTCTTTGATAGCGACCTGGAAGATGTGCTTTTGCAGCGGCGAAAGTGTGCCGTCCAACTCCAAGCCGGGGCCGCAGGCACACTGGAACATGGCAGCGGCTTCGGCGCTGCCTGGCACCGCCGAGGCCGACCACAGTCCCTCCAAGGCTCTCTGGATGTCAGCCGAGTTGGGCAGCTTGGGTAAGGCCCGGTTGGTGATGTAGTCCAAGTAGTCCTCGATCTTGAGTAAACGCGGGAGGGGAATAACCGTGTCGCCGTCGACGAAAATGTAGGAGTTGACTTGGCAGGTGGGGAAACAACACGGCACCGGTACGAAGTCCTCTAGAACAAACCGTCCGTTGGTCTGCTCCACAATCCCGTGAATCACGTCGGGAATGGTGACCCGGGTCATTGGGTCGAAAGGAATGTGCCGCCCCGCATGGGTTACTGGCTGGAACACCACCCCGCGGACCGCCGGGTGTTTCAGCCCAAACTCCAAGACCTTCCCAACCTCGTCGACGTTGATGCCGGTCTCGATGGCGGCTACCAAGACTGCGTCCAAGCCTGCTTGCTCCATGCGCTCTAAGGCTTGCAGCTTTTGGTCCAGCAAGTCTTCGCCCCGGATGGCTCGATAAGTGTCCCTTCTTAGGCCGTCGAACTGGAAATAGATTATCGGGTCCAGCCGGGCCAACTCGGCCAAAAAGCGGTCGTCCCGGGCGATGCGCACCCCGTTGGTGTTAATCATGACTTGGCGAATGCCCCGGTCTTTGGCCGCTTGGACCATGTCAAGAATGTCGGGATGGATAGTCGGCTCGCCGCCGCTGAATTGGACCACCTCGGGATCGCCTTCCAACTCCAAGTAGCGGTCCAGCATGGACTCTACTTGGGCCATGGTGAGACTATAGCCAGCCCCGGCGTTGGCAAAGCAGACCGGGCAGTTGAGATTGCAACCGGTGTTGACCTCGATCAAGGCCAGGCAGATGTGCTGCTTGTGCTCCGGGCACAGCCCGCAGTCCAAAGGGCAACCGTCTCTGACCTCGGTGCTAAACTCTAGGGGCAGGGTGCCCGGCTTGTTGAACTTGATAGAATCGACGTACATCTCGGCGTCGGAACTGATGATCCCCTCAAACCACCCGTGTTCCGGGCACCGCTTGCGCATGAACACTTTATTGTTGCGAATGATGATTTGAGCGTCTATGACCGCTTTGCACTGCGGGCAGATGCTACGGGTAAGCTCGTGGAAGACGTAATCGGCATCCTGCTTTACGCGGAGCCCTCCTGTGTAGCGGCGGCGTTGGACAGCCGGCTTTCCTTGTCTTGGGGCTCGCCGGGACCCTTTGAGTATGAGTATATGTTAGAGTCCATCCTCTCCTTGTTGCCGGGCAACTGTTCAGAGTTGGTGAGCGCACTGATACGGAACCGCTCACCCTGAGCGCAGCGGAGTCGAAGGGCCCATTCCCCTCAACTCTGAACAGTTACGTTGCCAGCCATGTTGCTTCGGCGCGAGATTCAGTATACTCCAGATGTTCTGCTGGTAAGAAAGACCGGCAAGAAATACGCGATGGGCACGAATGGTGACTGATATGAGTCTAGCGGGGAATCCGGGACCGCTTTCCGGCGTCGTGGTGGTCGACCTAACGCAAATTATGGCCGGTCCGGTCTGCACCATGTTGCTGGCCGACATGGGAGCCGACGTTATCAAGGTGGAGAAGCCCAACGGCGGCGACGATAACCGGCGGATGGGCCCTCCTTTTATCCACGGCTGGTCGGCAGGGTTTTTGTCCCTAAACCGGAACAAGCGCAGCTTGGCCTTGGACCTTCGAAACGAGAGCGGCCTGGCGGTTTTCCACCGGTTGGTCGAGAAGGCCGATGTGGTGGTGGAGAATTTCCGGCCCGGCGTCATGGACCGATTGGGTATTGGCTACGCCGATCTGTCCCAACGCAAGCCCAGCCTCATTTACTGCACGGTCTCCGGTTTCGGCAGCACCGGTCCTTACCGCCACCGGGGCGGCTTCGATCTGGTAGCCCAAGGAATGAGCGGCCTGATGAGCATTACCGGCCACCCGGACCGCCCGCCGGCCAAGGTTGGGGTGCCCATCACCGATATTTCATCCGGGTTATTGGCGGCCAATGGGGTGTTGTGCGCCTACATTCACGCCCAGCGCACCGGCCAAGGCCAAATGGTGGACACATCCTTAATCGAGGCGGGCATCTCCTACACCATCTGGGAGTCCTCGGGGTACTTTGCCGAAGGCGATATTCCCGGCCCCTTGGGTTCGGCGCACCGAGTCTCCGCACCCTACCAAGCGCTGCAAACCAAGGACGGGCACATCAACATTGGCGCGGCTACCCAGCCCACTTGGGAGCAGTTTTGCCGGGCCCTCGACCGTGATGACCTGATCGAGGACCCTCGTTTCAAGGTGCCTGGTGACCGGAAGAAGCGGGAGGTCGAGCTGGCCGAACTATTGGAAGAAACGCTGTCCCAGCGCACCACGGCCGAATGGATGGAGTTGCTGGAAGCCGCTGGCGTAGTCGCCGGGCCCATCTACAACATCGAGCAAGTCTACCAAGACCCTCAGGTTAGAGCGAGGGATATGTTGGTAGACTTGGAGGACCCGGATTTGGGCACATTACATAACATCGGGATCCCGGTAAAGTTGTCGCAAACCCCTGGGCGAATTCGCCGCCGGGCCCCGGCGTTGGGCGAACACAGCGCGGAAATCCTCATCGAGTCGGGGTTTTCAGAAGAGGAAGTGGCAAGCTTGGTCCAAGCCGGGGTGGTGCGGACCGACGGCACCGGCGCGGGTTAGGCTTCCGGCCAGATTACTTAAGCCCTGGCGCCGTACCTTGGCCGAGGGGAAGGGGCTTGGATGGTTAACGGTTAATACTCAAATGCGAGGCCGGGCCGTCACCAAGCCGGTTCACAAATCCCGCCACGGGTGCCCCTCGGTGGTTTGCAGGAAGTCCGCCACCAATTGGGGGTTCGACGCGATGACGCTGGGGGTTCGTAGGTTCGCGGGGTTACCCTGCTTGTCCAGTATGACACCGCCAGCCTCGCGGACCAAGACCAGCCCGGCGGCGATGTCCCAAGGCGAAAGAGAGTGGTGAAAGTACAAGTCCACCCGCCCGGCGGCGGCGTAGGCCACCCCCAAGGCCGACGAGCCCATGAGACGCAGACTGATCATACCAGGCCACAGCGACCGGATGAGGTCGATAGCCACACCAGCCTTCTCGTCCACGTAGCCCAAGTCACAACCTAGGAGCGCTTGGCCCAACTCCGGGCTTTCGGATACCGAAAGCCGCTCCCCGTTGAGGAAAGCCCCGTTTCCCTGCTCCGCAGTGAACAGTTCCTCCCGTATGGGGTCATAGGTGACGCCCACCACCGGCTCATCACCGTAGGACAGGGCCACCACCGTGCAGAAGTGGGGCACCCCTTGGGCGAAGTTCCTGGTGCCGTCCAGAGGGTCGACAACCCAAGTGAACGGTGAACCGGTATCGACCGGCGCCGACTCTTCGGCGAGGATGCCAAAATCGGGGAACTCGTGCCAGAGCAGGTCCAGCACCGCTTTCTCGGCGGCCAAGTCCACGTCGGTAACGATGTCCGCCCGGCCCTTGAAGCTCACGCTCTTTTCGGTGCGCAACCGTTCGCGGATGATTCCGCCAGCCAAGTGGGCCGCCTCCACTGACACTTCCAAGGCGGACTTGCCGGAACGGGACCGGGGAATTTGATCGCTCACGCCAACCCCATCTTCTGATAGACCTCTTCGATGGTGTCCCGGGCGATGGCCCGCGCCTTTTGGGCGCCGTCCACCAAAACGTCGTTCACGAAATCGGGGCGGGCCTCGTATTCCCTTCTCCGCTCCCGGAAGGGCTCCAGGTAGCGGTTAATGCTGGCGGCCAAGTGGCGCTTGCAATCGACGCAACCCCGTTGGGCGGTGGTGCACTCGTCATAGACCGTGGCCGCATCGCCGGAGGGGCTGAAAGTCTGGTGCAGCGAGTAGATGTTGCACACCTCCGGCCGGCCCGGAATGTCCCGTCGCACCCGTTGCGGGTCGGTAAAGGCGGTAGCCACCCGGCGGGCCGTTTCTTCGGGGCTGGCGGCCAACTCCAAGTGATTGTCCAGCGACTTGCTCATCTTTTGCTGTCCGTCCAACCCAACCACCACCGGGTCCTCGGTCAGCTTGGCTTGAGGCTCGGGGAAGGTGTCGCCGTAGCGGTTGTTGAAACGGCGGACGATTTCCCGGGCCAACTCCAAGTGGGGCACTTGGTCCTGCCCCACCGGTACGGTGTCGGCCTTGTAGAGAATAATATCGGCAGTCTGGAGTACCGGATAGCCCACCAGTCCGTAATTGACGCTCTCTTCGGTCTCGTCCATCTGTCGGACTTTCTCTTTGAAAGTGGGCACCCGCATGAGCCAGCCCAAGGGGGTCACCATGCTGAGCAATGTATGTAGTGTCATAACCTCGGGCACCTGGGACTGGACAAATACGATGGTCTGTTCCGGGTCGATCCCGGCGGCCAGCCAGTCCAAGATCATGTCGCGGATGTTAGGTTGGATCTGGGCGATGTCCTCGGGACCTTCGACCGTAGTCAGGGCGTGAACGTCCACCGCGCAGTAGATGCAGCGGTAGTCCTGCTGTAGCGCGACCCAGTTTTCCAACGCTCCCAAGTAGTTTCCCAAGTGCAACAGCCCGGTGGGCCGCATTCCCGAGAAAATGACACCACTCTTATTCATCGGACCCTTCGCTTGAGGGATATTTCAGCCCGCATTTGGGGCTCGACTTACGGAATCTGCAACGCGACAAAAGTCTAGCACAGGCCTACTTTTGCAGCAAGGAGAGCAGTCCCGCGTAACTGCTCAAGCCTCCGGCTACTTGAAGTGTTTCGAGACCAGACGGTGGAATCCCCACCCGAAATTGCTGACATGGAGCATTACATGGGGCCCTCTGCCCAAATGAAAGGGAATTATATACTAACCTAGCCGGTCAGGATTGAAAGGTATATCCTCTCCTAACTGGTTTCTTCTGGAACCCTGTTCTTCCAAGCCGCCGGGAACAGGTAAGGCCGTAGCAACTCTGCTGCGTGTTCCAGTGTCACACCCACTATGTCCCCTTCGTCATTCGTGAAGGCTACCAAGTTCCTGCCTACCGTCTCCCCATAGGGACCCGGCTGGTCAGTGGTCAAAACCAAAGTGTCCGTGTCTTCATAGTAGCGCACCTGGAGTTCCAGCACCGGTGCGATGCTTGGCGTCGTCATGGTCTCCCCCATCGTCTAATCAGCCGTCGGTCCAAGTAGGCTGTGTGTAACCGATCATTCTCGACCACCACCCGAATCCACGTCCTTGCTTCGGGGACCGCCCCAAAGTAAAGCTCCCGCCCGTCAGTGTCCGTTTCATGGTGGTAGGGCTCGATTATAGTCCGCTCTATCCATTCGTCCTTGACCTCGGGGTGCGGTTCTCTCAGGCGGTGCGGCGTCGGATTGGACATCACCTGCCTTGCATATCTCCGCCGACGGGTTAACTCCCGCCACCCTTCCGACTGCTGGTTGCAACCGGGGCATTCGGAGCGGCAGCCTTGCTTGCGATAACATCCTGCGCCGCACTTATGACTTATTACAGCATCCTAGCTGGCGGGTTTCCGTTGGGATAGCATCAATGCGGGGCAGCTTATATTTGAGGTCGATCATCAAAATGAAGATCGGCACAAGGAAACGTAACTAGCAAATACAGGTCGGCAGGCAGCAAAAAATCAGGGAAGGAAGCCGGTGGTCCGAGCTAGGGGCCGAAGCTAGTCTTCGCGGTCGCTGTCTAGCGTTTCACCCAACTCGGAGAGGAATTGCTCTATCTCGGGGGACAGGGTAGCCGTGGTTACCGGCTCTTCACTTGCCGGGTCCTCGGAGTCCATCTGAGCGTCGTAGTAGGCTTCCATTTGCTGAATGAGGTCTTTAAGCTCCGAGTTCCGCTCCAGACTGGCGCTTAGCTCCCGGTACTGGCGTTGCCCCCGGCGCAGCGGGGCCAAGTCTTCGGGAATGCTCTGGTACACTGAGGACAACACTTCAATCATCCGGGAAGTGCCGGCGTAGTCCTCTTCCAACTGGACGTATTGGGGCAGGTGCACCATGAAGTTGATAGACTCAATCTGGGACCGTTCGATGCCTTCGGAGAGCAGGTTCATGATCGTAGTGGGGCCCTGGTAGGTGCTCTTGCGCACCTTGAAGTGCGGCACCGGCCGGTGCTGGGGGACATCTCCCAGGGTGCCGGTTACCAGTAGCGGCCTAGTGTGGGGGACTGCGTCGTACATTGCCCCGATGCGGCAGTATCGCTCGACTTGGAAGTGTCTAACAACTTCCAGGATAGAGTCGGTGTAGTCTTCGCCGTTGGAATGGGGTTCCAGCAAGTGTAGGAACAGGTAATCTGGGCCCTCATCGGTCTGGGCGTAACGTATGATGCTATTGGGTATCTTTACTTCCCGTTCCCCCTGCACCAACCGCATAGTCGGCCGGTAACGGGTAAAGTCGAAAAAGACTCCCGGCCTCGACAGCTTCCCCAATTCCTTGGAGCCTAAATAGCGCTCCAAGCGGTTTAGGGTAAGGGTGCCCACGCTGCCGACGTCCACCCAAGGACGCACCATGGCAAAAGCATGGGGGTTCTTTAGCTCCGGGACCGGCTCGTTTAGTTCAAATGCCCCTATCTTCATGATCCTATGTTGCCAGAAACGCCCGGAGAATTCAACCCCGTGGGTTGTAAGGACGGGGTGTTTCAGTCGTCCAAGTCGTAACTCGGCAAAGCTACACAATCCGCTCACCCTAAGCCCTTCGGCAAGCTCAGGACAGGCGTAGCGCAGCGGAGTCGAAGGGCTGTCCGTATTACTATCCACAAATAGAGAGCCCTTCGACCCTTCGGCAGGCTCAGGGCTCGGGGTGAGCGGGAATGCCTGCCCTGAGGCTCTCCTGAGCACGGTCGAAGGGCTTGTCGGAGGGGAGGCTTAGCTCCGAAAACTGAAAGCCACTGGTTGTAGGGAACGGTCTGGTGAGGCTTTAAATCAAGATTGTTCCCCATCTTGTTCCAGGGTATATAAATCGGGCAACTGGCGGTAGCGTTGATCTAGGTCTAGCCCGTAACCCACGACAAAGCGGTCCGGCGCCGTAAGTCCCAAATAGTCGATGTCCACCTTCACTCGGCGGCGGGACGGCTTGTCCAATAGGGAACACAGCTTGAGGGAGTGGGGGCGCTGGCGGCGCAGATACCTCAAGGCGGCTGCCGTGGTGATGCCGGTGTCTACGATGTCTTCCACCAAGACCACGTCCTGCTCCATCAAGAACCGGGGCGGAAGGCCCACCGCCACGTGGGCCCTGCCGGAGCTATTGGTCCCGGCTCCGTAGCTGGAAATACGAAGGAATTCCACGGCGGAGATAGGCGTTTGCATCTCCCGCACCAAATCGGCGAGGAAAACGAACGCTCCCTTGAGAACGCCGACTAGGATGAGGGCGCGTTGGCCGGGCCCTTGGTCTCGGAGGTTATTGTCGCCCAGTGTTCGTCTTTGGATGTCGTTGTCGATTTCGCAGGCTAACCGCCGGACCGTTTCAGCTATTTCCTCGCGGGAGAATAACGGGATCAGAGTCTGCCCGGTATTCAGGGAATTTATCTCAGCAGCCATTTATTATGAAAATAGGCGATTTTCATCCTCCTACGTGGCCCGTCGAGGCGGGCCATCCGCAATTCCGGCGAAGGCCGGAATCCAGGCCCGTTCTCCGCCAGCCACGCCTGTCCTGAGGCTCTCCTGAGCACGGTCGAAGGACCTGCTTGGCCAAACGGCACAAAAGCGCCAGCCCTGAGAGATCAGGGCTGGCGCTACTGAACCCTAGACCGGTGCCGCCAGCCATGGCGCGCCTGCTTAGCCAATGCGCTTATGCCAGCCCCAGCAGACGCAGTTGAAGCCCAAGGAGTTAGATAGGCAACGGCGGCTCGCTCAGCTCCGCCGGCAGTTCTACCTCGAAGGCGTTAATGTTAAAGGCCAGCAGCGCATAGTACCCCATGAGATTGGTTAGCTCGGTCAGACCACGGACCCCAAACTGGGACATCGCGGCGTCGAAAGCAGACTGGCTAACCCGGTGGGTCCGGAAGAAGTCACGGCCATAATTCACCACCGCGGCTTCGTCGGGAGCCAAGTCCGTTAGCTCTCTCCTCTCCCGCAGATTATCCACCGTAGCATCCTTTAAGCCGGCAGCACGCCCGGCGGCCGCATGAGCGTTCCAGATGAATTGGCAGTCCAACTCCCGCGCCGTGGTGAGCATAGCCAGTTCCTGGATCCGTGAGGGCAACGTCGACTCTAGGCGCAGGTACGCAGAGAGATCGGCTCCCCGCTTCGCCACCTCCGGTACGTTGATCATTATGGAGATAGGGCCGGTGGCGGGCACTCCGCCGCGCTCTTGCACCACTTGGTCGAAAGTTGCTTTCTGGTCTTGGGGAATACTTTCTCCGGTTGCCGTAGGTATGCGCACCATGACAAACTCCTTTTCTAGTGACTTTAACTCGCGACTTTAGTGTCTCCTATGCCCCTAACCAGCCAAAGACCCCATCGGGTCCCAAGCGGGCAGGACTATCGGCTCCAGCTCCAGCGCCGCTAGCAATTCGGGAGGAAGGTACTCCTTGGGCACGGCGATTTCGAACATATACTCGGCAAACCAGGAGTCGTTCATCAGAAAGAACCCCTTGTCCCCCACCTTGTCGTCCCAACTGTTCTCCACCCGCCAACGCCTAGGAACGCCGTCCACCACGTCCACGCCGGTGAACATCATGGCGTGGGTCATGGCGGTCTGGTGGTACTCCAAGCGGGACGCCTTGTCCAAGGAGAAGTCGGCCCCGTACACCCCGGCGTAATCAAACAATTCCGAGTCCCACAAGCCCAAGTCCCGGTGCATTTGTTTCCCGGTGTCGCAGCCCATCCACACCGGCTTGCTGTCCTGCAACATGCGCAGGGCAATGTCCTTCATAAGCTGAATGTCAACATTGAGGTATTTGATGGGGGGAGCGTCTACTACGTTCCCTAAATAGTCGACAGTGAAAGTTGCGCCCACCGGGCTTGATCCTCGGGGATCGTGTACCAAGCTAACGTAGTCATCGATAGGCGTCGGCAAGTACTTTTCTGCAAACTCCTTGGGCGTCAATTGCCCCGCCCTGGTGAATTCGCCGTCCTTGTCCTTCCACTGCCAGTCAATCGTAGTAGGCGGCGTGCCCAAGTGAAGGCACAAGATGCCGTAGATGACTCGCAGTACGCCGAACTTGATCCGGCGCAGCTCGTCGATGCCCGACTCCTCAGCATAAGCCTCCCGGATCCGCTTTGCGCCTTGTCGAAGCTGGTAGCTGAGGCTAGAGTTCATGCGCGCTGAATTACCGGAACTTTCGGTTTCGGGCATTGCTGACTTGGGGACCACGCCGTGCTTGGCAACCAGGGCGGTGAACATGTCCCATTGGCCACCGTCGGAAATGGGGTGTTGCAACAGCCAAGCCACCGTGCGGTCATCGAGGGGTTTGTCAGCCGTCTCGATGATGGCCTCCAAGACAAAGTTGGCCCGCTCCAGCTTGTCCCAGAACATCAGGTAGCTTTGGCTAAACTCAAAGTCCTTTACCTTCAGCAGTTCTCTGGTGTCCGACCGGCAAACGTTTAGACCGGCGAACATCCAGCACCGGCCCGATCTGGCTTGGTTGGTCACCGACCAATCGTCCAGCATAATGGAGAAGGTGTGGGGCGATTCGGCGACGATGGACCGGTTTAATGCCAGGTCATTAACGTCGTGCTGGTTGACTACGTTTTGGAGCAACTTTTTGGAGGCGTCGGCCTCGAAGTCCTGCCGGAACTCGGCCAGGTGTTCCTGGGATAAATCCGCGGTATCGTTCCGGTTCGTACCGGGCTCTAGGGGCGTGTTTTTGTTCATTTGCGGTCACCTGGCAGCTAGATTTAGCATCACCGGAGTTATTTTACCTTGCCAAGCTATAATATCCTAATCCTGGCTTCGTCACTTACTGATGCGTGAACGATTACCTAAACCAGCTTTCGTCATTCCGGCCTTGAGCCGGAATCCAGAAATTCTGAGGACAAAGAACCCTTCGACAAGCTCAGGACAGGCGTAGCTGGTGGAGAACGGTCCTGGATTCCGGCCTTCGCCGGAATTGCAGGGGATTGGACAGTTTAGAAACTTATTCACGCCTCAGTAATATCGAAGCAACTGCGAGCAAAGATGATTAGGCCACCTCTACCCTTGTTGCTGCTATTGACAGGCCTGGTATTTGCCCTTACATCTTGCGCCGGAGCCGCGCCGAAGCCGACGGAAGAGGCAACTCGGCGCCCTGAGGTCAGCACGCCCGCTGTTGTCGTCACCACCCCGCCACAGCGGACCAGCGATGGAACACCAACCGGGGAACTCCAGACCGGGGCTCCAATAACCGGTGTCGCCCAGACCCCTACCTCGGCGGCCCCCGGCGATGAGTCCAATAGCGCCTCCGTTGCGCCTACTCCGTCGCCCGGCCCTAGCCCTACCGGGCAAGCGGAGAAGCTGCCCCGTCCGGACGGCCTGGTGACCATCGAGCCCGATGCCGACTATCTGCAGGAGCTATCCGGGGCCAACTTTAGCACCTCGGTGTGGAAAACCGACTTCAGCCGCCACACCGTGCCCTACCGGGAGATACGGGCTGGCACTCCCCGGCGGGACGACATACCGTCCATCGACAGCCCCAAGTTCGCTACCCCGTCCGAAGCTGACCGGTGGCTGGAGGACTTGGAGCCGGTAATCGCTATTAACGTCAACGGCGAGATGCGGGCTTACCCGCTCCAGATACTCACTTGGCATGAGATAGTAAACGACGTGGTGGGCGGGAAACCGGTACTGATAACCTTTTGCCCTCTTTGCAACTCGGCACTGGCCTTCGAGCGCACTTTTCTTGGCACAGTCTACGAATTTGGCGTCTCGGGAAATTTGAGGAACAGCGATCTCATCATGTGGGACCGGCAGACCGAGACCTGGTGGCAGCAACTGACCGGCGAGGCCATCGTTGGCGAGCTAGCCGGTAACCGGCTGACTTTTATCCCCGCGTCCATCGTGTCTTGGGCCGACTATAAACAAGCCAGCCCGGAGGCCTTGGTGCTTTCCCGGGATACCGGTTTCAAACGCCCCTACGGCCAAAACCCCTACGTGGGGTACGACCGGGTAGACCTGCCGCCATTTCTCTTCGATAAATCGGTGCGGGACTTGGACGGCCGGCTGCTTCCCAAGGAGCGGGTAGCCGCCTTCCATATTACCGATGTCGCCGTTGCTTTTCCCTTCTCGATTCTCCATCAGGAGCGGGTGGTCAATTACACTCTGGGCAGCCAAGACGTAGTGGTGTTCTTCAAACCCGGTACCCGTTCCGCTCTGGGTGACCTGCTAATCGGCGAGTCCGACGAAATCGGCGCCACGGGGGTGTTTGAGGCTGGACTGGACGGGCGAAAGTTCACCTTCTATCCCGATGGCGACGAATTCCTGGATAACGAGACCGGCACCACCTGGAACTTGCTGGGTCAGGCTACCCGCGGCCCCAAGGCCGGCTCAGCCCTGACCCCCATAGTGCACGGCGCCCACTTCTGGTTTGCTTGGGCGGCCTTCGAACCCGAAACCGTGGTCTACCAAGGGGAAGGCTGAGGTACAAACCGGGTAGCTTGCTAACAGGTTACCCATGAACATAGGCAACACTTTCCTTGAGGGGAAGATTCGGCCTTCAAAGGGGCCTATCCCCCCTCTGCTTCGGTGCCGTGGACCACTAGGACCGGGGCGCCCGAGTGCCGCACCACCCGGTCGGCTACGCTGCCCAGCACCCAGCGCCCCACCCCGGAGCGCCCGTGGGTGGTCATTGCCACCAAGGTGTCAGGGATCTCGCTCGCCATGTCGATGATGCACTCGGCCGCGTGCCCCCGGAACAAGTGCACCTCAACGGACTCTGCGCCTTCTTGCTGTAGCCTCTCCTGAATCCGCCCCAGGTATTGGCTAGCCTCTTGCGCCACCTCCTCCGACAACCGTTCCAGCGAAGGATTGTACATTCCCGGGGCGACAGCCAGTTGAGCGTATTCTTGTAACGTGGGTATCACCCTGACTAGGTCCACGGGAAGTCCCAGTCCTTTGGCGATATGCATTGCTTGGGGGAGGACTCCCTCCGCCAATGGCGACCCGTCCAACGGCGTCAACACCCGGTTGATCCGATATTCGTGAGGTGAGTCCTCGAGTGGATGGGACCGCACAATCAGCAACGGTTTATCGGTCAGATGCAGCACGCGGTCCGTCACGCTGCCCAGCCACCACCGGGCTATGCCCGAGCGCCCGTGGCTGGACATGGCGATCAAACTGTCGGGGACCCGGTCCGCCTCTTCGACTATGGCTTCCTCGGGCTTACCGGACCCAAAACTGGTCGAGACCGTGAGGCCGCTGGACCGCAGTCCCTCCGCCACCGACTCCAAATAGGTCTCCGTGTGGCCAGAACGGTGCGCGGCGTGGCCGGCCTCGCCGTTCCCGGGATCTTGTTGGTGTCCGATAGCGGGTTCGGGCGATTCGGCCACCGTCATTACGGTGACCGGGACCGACAACACCAGCGCCATCTGGCGGACGTAGGGGAGCACCTGTTCGCTTAAAGAAGACCCGTCCAAAGGGACCAGGATACGAGAATACATCTGGCTCAACCCTCCCGGGGAGAAGAATGGGGTGGCCACTATTGTAACAGCCCGCCAACTGCCCAGGATGAGCGGGGATGTGTTGAGGCCCTGCACCCAGGCTTGCCCGCCTATGGGGGCCTCGCTATAATCCCGTACAACCTCGCGGAGCCTTAGTGGTTGCCCTGGAGCTTTAGGACAAAGATTTAAAAGGGCTTATGACAGGATTTAGAGTCGGCGTCGACATTGGCGGCACCTTTACCGACATTGTTTTCTTGGGCAGCGAAGGCGCAGTTTTGGCCAAGAAGGTCGCCAGCACCCCCGATGACTATAGCCGGGCCGTTCTGGACGGGGTTAAAAGCGGGATCGCTGAGTTGGGCATCTCGGCCGACGCTGTCTCCGAGGTCAGCCACGGCTTCACCGTCGCCACCAACGCGATTATCGAACAGAAGGGCGCTCAGACCGCCCTCATTACCACCGAGGGCTTTCGGGACGTGTTGGAGTTGCGGCGCAACCGAGTTCCCCGACTGTACGACCTTTACTACGAGAAGCCTCCCTCTCTGGTGAAACGCCAGTGGCGTTTGGAGGTCAGGGAACGCTTGAACTTCCACGGCGAAGTCCTCCGCCCTCTGGAGACCTCCGATGTCGACTCGGCGGTGGACCGCATCTTGGCCGAAGGTGTGGAGTCGGTGGCAGTCTGCCTCTTGCACTCCTATGCCAACCCGGACCACGAGCGCTACATCGCGGATGTGCTCCGCAAACGAGCGCCCCAAGTGATATTGACCCTCTCCAGCGAGCTTCTTCCCGAGATGAAGGAGTACGAGCGGACCAGCACCACCGTCATCAATAGCTACGTCCGGCCGGTGGTGGAACGCTACTTGACCCGCTTGACCGAGGGTTTGCAGGGTATGGGTATCACTGTCCCCTTGACCGTGATGCAGTCCAATGGCGGGTTGGCAACCTCGGGAATTGCCATGGAGAAGCCCGTATACTGCATCGAGTCGGGCCCCGCCGCAGGGGTCGTTGGCGCGTACCACTTGGGCGGCCGGTTGGGGATGCAAGACCTGATGACCCTGGATATGGGAGGCACCACCGTTAAAGCGTCGATCATCGAAAACGGTGAAATGCTCCAAGCGCCGGAGTATGAAGTGGGCGGAGGCATCAGCGTGGGCCACCGTCTATTAAGGGGTTCCGGCCACATATTGCGGGTCCCGGCCATCGACTTGGCCGAGGTCGGCGCCGGTGGCGGCAGCATCGCCACGGTCGACAGCAGCGGTTCCATCAGGGTCGGTCCCCAGAGCGCCGGTGCTATGCCCGGTCCGGCTTGTTACCGCCAAGGCGGCCGGGAAGCGACGGTTACCGACGCCGACGTACTGCTGGGATACCTGAACCCGCAGCACCTCTTGGGCGGAGATTTCCCGATAGACTTGGAGCTTGCCCGCGAGGCCGTTTCCCGTAACGTGGCCTTGCCCTTGGGAATATCCGAGACCGAAGCCGCCTACGGGGTCCACCTGCTGGTCAACTCCAACATGGCCCGGGCGCTGCGGGCGGTTTCCAGCGAAAGAGGCCGGGACCCGCGCCGCTTTGTGCTCTTTGCTTTTGGCGGTAGTGGCCCGGTGCACGCGGCCGGCTTGGCGGAAATGCTGGACATCACCGGTCTCGTGGTCCCGCCCTTCCCGGGAGTCTTCAGCTCCTTCGGCCTTTTGGTTGCCGACGTCGAACATCATTTCGTGCAGACCTACTTCAAGACCTTTAACGAGCTTGACCTTTCGGCCCTTGACCGTCTCCTGCAAGGGCTTTGGAACGAGGGACGCCAGCAGTTGCACTCCGAAGGGTTCGATGACGCCTCTCAACAGGTAGTGACCCAGGCCGACATGAAGTACGAAGGGCAAGTTTCGGAACTGACCGTATCGATGCCCACCGGGGAGGTTAGCCGGAGGACCTTAGACCAATTGGGAGAAGCCTTCGCCGAGGAACACGAGAAGAGCTTTGGTTACCGTACCGATGCCCCGTACCAATTGGTCAACTTGAGAGTGCTTGCCCGGGGCCTGTCCCAAGAGTCGCGCATTCCCGACCGGTTGGGGCTGCCAACGTCCAACCGTCAAGACTCGGCGGAACGCTCAGTGTATTTTGGTCCCAATCAAGGCTGGCTCAATGCTCCGGTGGTGGACCGCGGCGACCTAGACGGCAGCCATGAAAGCGGGCCCCTGATCATCGAAGAGTACGACTCCACCACCGTGTTGCCTCCGGGTTGGCGGGCCTCCATAGACCAGTGGCGCAACATCATTCTGGAAAGGCAACGGACTAGCTGAGCGGATAGGGGGTAACGCAAAGGCGCAAGGACGCAGAGACGCAAGGGTCGAAAAACGTTTAGCGTGGGCGGTACACGAAGGGCCAGCAACGTTCAAAGGAATAAGTAGAAAAAACCTCGCGCCCTTGCGCCTTTGCGTTACCCGAAGCGCATAAAGTCATAGGCGCTGGGCCTAACTACACCCAGTTTCCCAAACCACTAAAGGCCCCAAGGAGCACGGTATGCGGCAGACTACCGATCCGGTTACCCGGGAGATTATCAAAAACGCCCTGATGAGCACTGCGGATACCATGGCCCTCACCGTGGTGCGCACCGCCCGGTCGGCGGTCATCAAGCATGGTATGGACTTCTCCACGTCCCTCTTTAACGCCGAGGGGGAGCAGGTGGCCCAAGGACTGACCCTTCCTCCTCACTTGGGGTCCATGGCCCCGGCGCTGGAGGGGGTTATGAACGCCTTTGGCGACGACGTACACCCCGGGGACGTGTTTGCCAACAACGACCCCTACGAGGGCGCCAGCCACCTGCCGGACATTTTTCTGTTCAAGCCCATCTTCGTTAACGACACCTTGATTGGTTGGAGTTGTTGCATCGGCCATCAGACCGACATCGGCGGCCGCGTGGCCGGAGGCAACGCCTGCGACAACATCGAGATTTATCAAGAAGGGCTAATCCTGCCGCCGCTTAAACTATACGATAAGGGCGAGCTAAACCGGGCGGTCTGGCGCATCCTCGAGAAGAACGTGCGAGTGCCGGAGAAGGTGCTGGGCGACGTTCAGGCTTTGCTTGCCGCAGTACGCTTCGGGGAGCGCGACTTGCTGCGCTTGGTGGACGACTATGGCTTGGAAGAGCTGAAGAGCTACATGACCGACATTCTGGACACCACCGAACGCCTCACCAGGGCCGAGATCTCGGCCTTGCCCCATGGCGAGTGGGAGTTCACCGACTATATAGACAACGACGGCATCGACCCGCAGCCCATTGCCATCCACGCCAAGCTCAAGATCGACGGCGACGAGGTCTTCGTGGACTTCGACGGCACCTCGCCCCAAGCCAAGGGCTCCATCAATCCCAACTTCGCTTACACCAAGTCCAACGTCTACGCGGTATTGAAGTGTTTGATCGATCCGGCAATCCAGTCCAACAGCGGCTTCTTCCGGCCATTTAACATAACCGCTCCCGAGGGGTGCTTTGTAAATCCGCAGCACCCGGCGCCGGTGGCGGCGAGGGGGCTGGCTGGCTTCCGTATCTGCCACACGCTTTTCGGGGCCCTGGCCCAAGCCATGCCCGGCAAGGTCCCGGCTGCTTGGGGCGGCGGAGAGATCGGCGTCAGCTTTGGCGGTTACGACCGCAACCGCAAGGCCTGGGTATACTTGGAGTTCAATAACGACGGTCCCCGGGGCGGCGGCCCAAACATCGACGGCGCTGACGGCCTGTCCTCGCCGGTGCTGAACATGGCCAACACCCCCATAGAAAGTATCGAGGCTGACCAACCCCTGTTGATCGAGCGTTTTGGCCTTTACCCCGACACCGCTGGTGCAGGCCAGTACCGGGGCGGTCTGGGTCTGATTCGCGACTTCCGGGTTCTGGCCGACGAAGCTACCTTCCAGTTGCGTACCGACCGCACCGAATTCTTGCCTTGGGGTGTCGAAGGGGGCAAGCCCGGTACGCCAACCAGAAACTACCTCAACCCGGATACCAACGAACAGCAATTGCCCGGCAAGCACCTGATGACGTTGAACCAAGGAGACCTTTACCGGGTAATTCAGGCCGGGGGCGGCGGCTACGGCAATCCGCTGGACCGGGACGTTTACTTGGTGTTGGAAGACGTCCAGCAAGAAAAGCTGACTGTCGACCACGTGCGCCGGGAGTATGGAGTGGTCATTGATCCGGAAAAGCTGGAGTTGGACTTGGCGGCGACGGAACGGCTGCGGGAGGAGATGCGGAGGTAGGAAGAGCAGTTTTCCTAAGCTTCGCGGACCGAGAAGTTGGATTCAGGAAGAGTATAGCAAGGAAGAATACCTGGAGCGCTACTGTCTGATGTTCGAAGTATTGCGCGATACACTCCCGGAGTCGGGTGAAGGGAAAGACGGATTCAAGTCGCCCTTTTAACGGGTAAGCCTGCGCAGCCGTACGGCCTGGGCCGACGTTTGGGGGACGAAGTTTGGCGGTGGCGCGGATCGGATGGCTTCCACTTCCTGTATATAGGTCCTTGCATCGTCTATGCCACCTTCCACGTGGCTCTCCGCCATCCAGTTTTCGTAGAAATTGGTATGCAGCGAGCTGGCACTGCGGAACACACGGCTTAGGTCAGGCCTGTTCTGTTCGTCGGCAATTTGAGAAGAGATGTCGTAGAGGATGTCATGGCTGTAGTGGTTCCAGCCTCGTTGGGCAGCGATGGACTTGGTGGCACAGGCCGCCGCGCCCCAAGCCTTTTCCGAGGCCTGGATGAGGTCGCCTTTCTGAAATTCCTCCTCGGCCTGACGGATAAGGCTTTGACTCATCTCCCTATACTTGGCGGATGGTGCTGGCCCTACCATTTTTCTCCCTTGGGTGTCCTATTGGTATGTCTGTCGATTGTAGCAGAAACACGGATATTGATTGAAAAGCCCCCGGCAACAGTCGGGGGCTTTCGGCGTCGGTGTTGGCTAAACCTGTCGCTGCTAGAGGAGGAAAAGTCATTGCTGATGGTGATTGATTCTAAAAGGATGACTTTAAGCCACCGTTTTAGTGTCCAGTGAGCCGCTGCAACCTGGCCCGTTGGGCATCCGTTCGGGGGACGAACGAGGGTGGGGGCACAGCCCGCATCGCTTCCAGGGCCTGCACGTAAGCTTGGGCACCGTCTACGCCTCGTCGCACATTGCCTTCGCCCAACCAATTCTCATAGAAGTTGGTGTGTAGCGAACTGGCGCCCCGGAACAGCAGTTCTATGTCAGGATGGTCCAACTCGTCCGCAATCTGGTCGGAAATCGCGTAGAGCAAGTCGTGGCTGTTGTGCCGCCAGCCGCGTTGCGCCGCAATGGACTTGGTAGCCAGGGCCGCCGCGCCCCAAGCCTTCTCCGATGCCTGGGCGAGGTCTCCCTTCTGAAATTCTTCCTCAGCCTGCCGGATGTAGTGTCGGCTGAGTTCCGCATACTTCGCTGACGGGTCGGGTTGTGCCATCTTCCTCTCCTTCTCTGCCCATGGGAGACTTCCCGTCATTGTATCGGATGGACTTCGTAAATGCGCTAGGACAGTCTGACTTAGGCGGCTGGAAATTTCCTTGCGCTTAGACTATCATTATGCTAATCACTAGGTTTATCGGTAGTAAAAATCACCGGTAACCAAATGCACCCGTAATAAAATTCAAAAGGAGGGGCCAACCATGGCGCAAGACTACTCAATCCTCCTCGGGACTGTGGGCCAAGGGCTCGGGGTCAGCTCGGATGGCGGCGAGAATTGGACCAAGATTAGGCAGCCAATACCCGGCGAGGCCACCGTAAGGGCTTTGGGGGTATATCCGGACGATCCTCACCGGGTACTGGCGGGCTCGGACGTGGGTATCTTCCGCAGCGAAGACCTCGGCGTTACTTGGGAGAAACTGGACTCCCCCATGGAAGAGCTTCAGATTTGGTCGGTGGCCGTAGACCCTGGCAATTCCGACACCATCTTTGCGGGCACCCGGCCTGAGGGCTTTCGCTCCCGCGACGGGGGGAAGACCTGGGACAAGCTATCCATGGGCGTCAACATGGAGTGCCCTATCGGCACCCCCAGGACCACCAACTTGATCGTCGACCCCAGGGACAGCCGCACCATCTGGGCCGGTATCGAAGTGGACGGCGTGTACAAGAGCCTGGACGGCGGCGACAATTGGGTACACCTGCCCGACCTTGGGGCCGACCCGTTCCATGGCGACATCCACGGCATGGCGCTTAAGACCGGCAGTCAAGCGGCGGTCTACTGCACCAGCCCCTTTGGTATTGCCACCAGCGGCGATGAAGGGGAGAGTTGGGACTATCACTACTTCCCCAAGTTCAATGAGAACGACACCCGCTCCTACTGCCGGGGCATGTTGATCAAAGCGGACAACCCGGATGTGATGTTCGTGGGCAACGGCGACTTTATACCCGGCATGACCGGCGCCGTCCAGCGGACCAAAGACGCCGGGCAGACTTGGGAACCGGTGAATTTGCCGGTGGAGCCGAACTCAGTCGTTTACTGGATGGGCACCCACGCCGTGTGCCCCAACGTAATCGTCGCGGCCAGCCTCTTCGGCTACATTTACGTTAGCGAGGACGGCGGCGATACTTGGCGGAAGTTAAAGAAGGAATTTGGCGAGGTGCGCTCCGTGGCGGTCCTGCCTAACTAGCTCAGCATACTTACGTGTTGCCGGGCAAGAACGGGCCCTCTTCCTAATGAAGAGGGCCCGCTTCATTTGTCACGAATATGCCAGGCAAGGATTGAAGACGAAACGCAATCCAGAATTTGCCGATAAATTGAGGGTTTCGGTAGCATTACTCCACTACTTGGGCTATCATGGCTATACTCCGCAATATCACCAACAATTGTTGCCAAAAATCTTAAAACGGAGGAGATAGCTATGGCAGGCAGTTACACTATCTGCATAGGCGCTGTGGGAGGGGGCTTGAACGTTAGCCCCGACGGCGGCGAGTCGTGGAACCGGATCCGGGCGCCGCTGCCCACCGAATGTAACGTCAGGGCCATGACCGTTTACCCGGACTCATCCCAGCGCATTATCGCTGGCACCGATGCCGGCATATACCGCAGCAATGACCTAGGCGTTGCTTGGGAGAAGCTGGACTCCCCCATGGAGGACCTGCAAATCTGGTCGGTTGCGGTGGACCCGTCCGACACCCAGACGATTTTCGCTGGCACCAGGCCCGATGCCTTCCGCTCTCGGGACGGCGGCCAGTCTTGGGACAAGCTGAGCCTTGGTGTTGCTGATCCTTGCCCCATAGGGATCGCCCGGACTACCAACATGATCGTTGACCCCAGGGACAACCGCACCGTTTGGGCGGGTGTTGAGGTGGACGGGGTTTTCAAGAGCCTGGATGGCGGCGATAATTGGGTACACCTTCCCGACCTGGGTTCAGACCTGTTCCACGGCGACATTCACGGCATGGCCCTGAGAGCCGGCTCCGAGAGCGCGATCTTCGCCTCGACGCCATACGGTGTTTCCAGCAGCACGGATGAAGGGGAGAGCTGGGAATTGCATGAGTTCCCCAAGTACAACGAGGGGGATAGGTGGTCTTACTGCCGGGGTATGATCATCAAGACCGACGACCCCAATACCATGTTTGTCGGCAACGGGGATACCATTCCCGGCATCACCGGAGCCATTCAGCGGACCACCGACGGCGGCCAGACTTGGACGCCGGTAAACCTGCCGATGGAGCCCAACTCCGTCGTCTATTGGTTTGCCAACAACAAAGACCTGCCTAACGTCGTTGCCGCCGCCAGCTTGTACGGCTACGTGTACGTCAGCGAGGACGGAGGGGAGTCTTGGCGGAAGCTGAGGAAAGAGTTCGGTGAAATTAGGTCCATCGCCGTAGTCCCCAACTAGAAATCGTCTAGCCTTTGGCCCGTACCGTTGCCCTCTTCAGGCTTGGATGGGCCGCTAGCGGGGATAACTTAGGGGCGCATTGATGAGTGCGTTCTAGAGATAGGGGCAGGCTAACCGGAGCCTGCCCCTATTCTGATTCAAGGACGGCCGCGATCAGTTGTCACGGCCAGGGTAAGACTGCATAACATGCTAAAGGGCCGCGAGCCCCGCCCGGGCGCATTCTTCGTCCTGCTGGGCAGTGCCGCCGCTGCCACCGATGGCCCCGACAATTTGTCCGTCTTGAATTATCGGCACCGCTCCCTGGGCCGGTATCATGCCGCCGTGAGACGCCATGATGGACTGGATGACGGGGGAGTCCGGTGAAATTTCCCCACTGGGCCGGCCGAAGCCTGCGGAAGCTCTGGCCTTCCCCTGAGCCCCGGCGGCGCTGATCCAAATGCAGCCTTCCGTGCGATTGAAGGCCAGCAGGTGACCCCCAGCGTCGCATACCGAAATGCTCATGTTGACGTTCAGTTCCTTCGCTTTACTAATTGCCGCTTGCATCATTCGATTTGCATCATCGAGAGTGAGGGCCATGTCGATTCCTCCTTAAGCTATTCTTGGTTGGAGTTATTTACGGCAAATCAATAATACAGCCAGGCTAGCCCAGGGGCAATGAAGAATCAACCAAGCTAAGCCGGGCTCCCGACCAATGCTCCGCTAGCTCAGGGCTTGCGCAAAGTCCGTAAAACCACACGCCGTCTTTCCGGCGGAGGCCGGAATCCAGGATTTCTTACTGGAAAACGGTGCAGTTGTCTTAGTATTCCTGGGTCCCGGCCTTCGCCGGGACGACGGTGGAGCCTACTGACACCGGTCCCGCAGACCGTCCTGGTCCGACCTGGGACTTTGCACATGCCCTGCCACTGGCTCCGGCGGGGTTGATACACCAGCCAGTGGTGTTTATAATGCGGGACTTAAGGAGTTTCTACATTTACGGGCACTAGGACTAGAAGCAATCCAATTCAGACTACCGGGAGGGACGCATAGATGGTTGAACAGTTGGCCCGACCCAAGGACAAGGCGGAGATTTATTGGTTCTCGGAGCAACCCTACGGGCACGTTGGCGACGAGGACCTGGAAAAGTACGAGTCGGGGCGCCTCGGGTTCCCCAATACCTATTTCGACCCGGCTAAAGCCCATGTTCTCTACAACGAGTACCACGAGCAGTACGCGCTGGCCGATGAAGTGGGCTTCGACGGCATCATGTCCAACGAGCACCATGCGTCCTACTGGTGCATGAAACCGGCGGTTAACCTAGACGCGGCGGTGATCTCCAAGGTCACCAAGAACGTGAAGATCGCGATTCTGGGTAACGTGATCGCGGTTAACGACCCCATCCGCATGGCCGAGGAAATCGCCATGCTGGACTGTTACTCCGGCGGCAGGATAATCTCCGGTTTCGTCCGGGGTACTGCGGTGGAGACGCTGCAAGCCGGTATAGACCCCACGGAAAACCGGACCCGCTTCGAAGAGGCCCACGACTTGATTATCAAGTGCTGGACCGAGCCGGGCCCCTTCCGCTACGAAGGCGAGCACTACCAGTACCGGGTGGTGAACCCGTGGGTGGTGCCGATGCAGAAGCCCCATCCGGACATATGGTTCCCCGGCACCGGCAGCCCGGAGAGCGTGGTCTGGGCCGCGAAGCACCGCCACCCCTACATGAACTTGGGCGCCTTGGTCGATACTACCGAGTGGCTGAAGCAGGTGTACATTGACACCGCCGAGGAAGAAGGGTTCCAAGCCGGTCCCGAGCACTTCGGCTACTTGCTGCGCTGCTTGGTTGCCGACACCGATGAGAAAGCCATCGAGATAGGCCGCGAGTTTATGTGGACCATCGGTCACCGCCAGCGTGGTCCTATAGAACACAACGACCCGGCGGGCTACCAGTCCCGGGCCTCGGTCCAGATCAAGGCCCAGCGCCCCACCGGTAACGTTGCTGGCGCTGGCGGCTTGGGTGTCGGATTCAGCTACGAGCAGCTCCAGAGCGTTAACAACATCATCGTGGGCAACCCGGACACCGTTACCCGGAAGCTGACCGAGATGATCGAGCGGCTGAGCCCCGGGTACATCCACATCTACGGCAACGAAGGGGCCATGGCCCACAAAGACGTGATGCGGTCCATCGAGTTGTTGGGCAGGGAAGTAATTCCCGCGCTGCACGAGATCCAGCTACAGCCCTATGACAACAGACCCCGGGCCGACCGGCCCACCGGGGGCGACGTGCCTGCCGCCCGGTAACGACTTCTACCCCCAAGCGTCAAAGGCAAAGAAAACCCCGCCCTTATGGGCGGGGTTTTCTTTGCTTGCGGAAGGTTTACCTCGCGGTCGAAAAACTATGAGCCACGGACAGAATTAGTTAGCCAGTTTTACAACCGTATCGTCGGAAGTCGCCGGAGTTGCTGATTGCGCGGGTCAACTTCGACATGCGCCGCTTCCAGGGCGGTCACTCCCAGCAGCGGCATGGCTTCCGCGTCGCCCATTATGATGGTCACGCCGACAATCTCCCCCATGAATTCGATGTCTCCCGTAGTGTGTTGCAACCTGATTTCGCTGCCATCGGCCAGTACGTAGCTTCGCTCGCCTTTGGGAGAGAGGCCGATGGCTTCCAAGTGCTGTCTGGGCACAAGACATTCAACTGCGCCCGTGTCGACCAGAAACAACCCTTCCCAAGCCCTGTCCGGGTCTCCCGGGTTTCGTACTGTAGCCGCTACATGAATTACTCCCATTTCTTTCTCCGGCCAAACTCCATCGCCTCTACCCGTTGAATTCCAAGGTTGACTGAGTGCTACGGACTTAGCGCGGCGATAACCTCATCGGTGTTGCGGACCCGGACCAATAGCGGCAAGACGTGGTCAATGGTCATCTGATGCACCTCCAACTCTCCGGCAGTGCAGCAGTCGCTGACGACAACGCATTGAATATCCCGGTTCTTGGCGTCCCTGGCCGTCCCTTCGACGCTCCTTTGCGTCGAAATCCCCCCAACTAGGATGGTCTCGGTGCCGAGGGATTTCAGGATGCTGTCCATGTTGGTGCCGTAGAACGCCGAGAACCGTGACTTCACCACGACGTAATCCTCGGCTTGGGGCCGCAACTCGTCAATGAACTCTACGGCGGGCGTCCCGGCCAGCATCGGCGGTCCGCCGCCACCGCCTCCCACGTCGGAGACGGTCCGCGGAGCGTCGGCGTTGTCCGGGCGCCGGTGCGTGGTAATGAAGACCAACGGCGTGCCCACGGAGCGGCAGTGGGCCAGCAGCCGCTCAAAGTTCTTGACCACGGGCTCGCGGTCGGGCGGGGTGACAAAGGGAGGGCCGCTTCCTTTCACCACGGTGTTGATCATATCTATCAATATGACAACCGACTTCTTGGGGTCCAACTTAAGGGCATCGGGCATTGCTCTCTCCTATTAGAGGTGTTTGCACGAGTTAGCTAACCGAGGCCTAATAAGTGACGCCCCGTGTTCAGCCGCCTGATTGAGCGAGGTAGGTCTCGGGGCTGGCCATGAACTTGCTACGGCACTCCAACCCACAGAAGTACATCCATTGCCCGTTGTGGAACATCCGGGTCCCTTGTTGAGGATCTACTTCGGATGCTCCGTGCATCGTCTGGCCCGTCTGGTTGCGGGCCTGAGACTCATCGATTTCCTTGCCGCACACCGGGTCTTTGGCCATGAATTAATCTCCGCTTCAGAAAGTCGTAAGAAACTGGTCTGCCTGGAAAGACGTTCAGGGTAAGGGCATCCCTAACCGCACTTTACCGGGCCGGTCCAACAGGGCTTGGGCCACTTTGGAACGGTGCTCGAAGCTGGTGCCCAACCGCATCGTCCAAGAGGTAACCCGCCGGAACCAGAGATGGAGATCAAACTCCATCATGAACCCAATTCCGCCGTGGATCGACTGGGAAGACCGGACCACTGCCTCGCATTTCTCGTTGCAAAAAGCCTTGGCTTGGGAAACCTCGACGGCGGCCGACATTCCTTGGTCAATCTTCCAGAGGGCTTCGTAAGTAAGGAGTTGAGCGCCGTCGACCCACAAGGTCATGTCGGCGCACAGGTGCTGAATGGACTGAAAAGAGCCGATAGGCCGTCCAAAGGCCACGCGGTTCTTGGAATACTCGATTGCCATCTCGGCGTCTTTCCTAGTGGCGCCCACCATTTGGGCGCACAGCAGTACCGTGGCCCTCTCCAGCATCCACTCCAAGATGGGCCAGCCTTGGTCCAACTCCCCCACCAAGCTAGACTTGGGAACTCTAACGTTGTCGAAGGTTACCCGGCTTTGCTTGTCCTTCGCCAACGTGGTCAGGGGGGTCTCCGAGATACCGGGACTGCGGGTATCTACCAGCAACAAAGACAGCCCCTCGTTTTCCTCGGAGGGAGCCGCGGTCCGGCAGGCTACCAGGCACGTTTTGGAGGCGTTAAAGTTATCCACGAACAGCTTGGCGCCGGTCAGCACGTAAGAATCGCCGTCGAGCGTAGCCTCGGTCTTGACCGTTTCCGGTACAAACCGGGGGTCGGCCTCGGTAAATGCCCAAGTTAGCATCAGGTCGCCCCGGATAACTTGCGGCAGTATCTCCTGTTGTTGTTCCTCGGTCCCAAATTCGGCGATGGTCAGCGCGGTGATCATGGTGCTATGGAGAGGCACCGGGGCGATGGCGCGACCGGCCTCTTCCAAGATTACGGCCAAGTAGGTCAAAGGCATTCCTTGGCCGCCGTATTTTTCGGGGAGGGCCAAGCCGGACCACCCCAATTCGGCCATTTTGGCCCATAGCTCCGGCGGGTGCCCCAACTCGTCGACTTCCATAGCCCGGGCCAAGCTGGGAGGACATTCCCCTTCCAGGAACTCCCGGGCCAGGTTTTTCAGCATCTGTTCCTCTTCGGAGGGCAATATGTCCATGGTCTTCTTTGAATCCTCCGGTCCTTCATGGCTGGGAGACTAGAGGGCTGTATCTTTGCTACCCGCGAGGGAGACCCAAGCCGCGGCGGGCCATCTGGTCCCGCATCACCTGTACGCTCCCGTGGTTGATGCCCGACTGGAAGGAGCCCAACAAATTGTGGGCGAACAGCCCGTCCTCGATGGCCTCTTCCGACCCGTTTAATAGCTGGGCGTAGGGCCCGAGGATCTGGCTGATGGTTTCAGTGGTCCTTACCCCGTGCTCCGGAGCCCAGACCTTTTCGGCGGAGCCCTCGTAGGTAAAGTTGCCGTCTCTTTCCACGATGGACATGCTCCGGAGGGTCATTAACCGGCATACTTGGGCCTCAATCCATAGCTCGGCCAGCTTGTCCCGCACCGCCGGGTCACCAGCCAACGAATGGCCGTCCATCTGGTTTTCTTTGATCCAGTTGATGATGTCCTCGTCCCGGCGCACGGAGATCAAATAGCGGCTGGCGCCGACCCGGTCCAAGTTCAGTCCCATAGCGCCCACGTACCAACCTTGGTTTTCCTCTCCCAACATGGCCGAGGCCGACACCCGGACATCCTCGAAGAACACCTCGTTGGTCCGGGGCATTCCGTAGGTGGTGCCCACTGGCGCCGGCGGATCGCTCTGGATGGTCCATAAGGGCCGCACCGTGATTCCCGGGGTGTCCATGGGCACTAGCAAAATAGTGATGCCCCGGTGCCGGGGAGCGTCCGGGTCGGTGCGGCACATAAGATAGATGTGGGTGGCGTAATGGGCCGCCGAAGTGTACATCTTCTGCCCATTGATCACGAACTCGTCACCATCCCGGACGGCGCGGCACTGCAACCCGGCCAAGTCGGCTCCTGCCTGGGGTTCGGTGAAGCCCAAGGCAAAGATGATTTCTCCAGTCAATAAGCCCGGAATGAACTCTCTCTTTTGTTCCTCGGTGCCCGCCATCAGGATAGCCGGAGCGCCACTGCCGGCCCCGCCCACTCCGATGCCGACCCGGGCAAACTCTTCCTCGACGATATACTGGTCGATGCGGCTGCCGCCTTGGCCGCCGTACTCTTTGGGCCAGCTAATCCCCACCCAGCCTTGGTCGGCCACCTTTTTCATCAGGACGTCATAGTGAGGACCGCGGCCCCCTTCCAAGGAGCTTTCCAGCTCCGTCATTACTTCGGGGGTTACGTTTTCTTTAATGAACTGCGCTACTTCCTCGCGCAGCACTGTTTGTTGGGGAGTGTATCCAAAGTCCATGGCCTGCCTCTTCACTAAAGCGCGGTTTGAACGGCGAGCGGTCTTGCGTACTGAACAACCTAGCTACCAATGCAGGAGCACAATTCCCCGCTCGTTTGCCATTGTGCTGTTCCCAAACATTGGTGTCAAGGGCAAGAATATGAAGGTAACTGTTCAGAGTTGGTGAGGCAAATTTGCTGAGAGCCGCATCGGGCATTCGAATGATGATCCCTTTACGACATTCTGAAGCCCAACCGTCATTCCCGCGCAGGCGGGAATCCAGAAATGCCCAGGAAAATGAATCTTGCTGGTTGCAAACGCTTCTGGATTCCGGCTCAAAGCCTGCCCCGTACTGGATACGGGGGCCGGAATGACGGGTCAGGGGCCGGACCGAAATTGATGAAGGTGGGACAGCTATTGACGTGGATAGATTGATTAACCGGAGTGCGTCAGAGTCACCCCGGCCAATACGGGCTTCAAGGCCTCGACCAAGGGCGGCAAGTACTCCTGCCAGTCCCCGACGATACCGTAGTCTGCGGCCCGGAAAATGGCGGCGCGGCGGTTCCGGTTAATCGCGAGGATAACCCCGGCCTTTTGGATGCCCACCGTGTGGTTAAAGGCCCCGCGGATTCCTACCGCAAGATATACCTTTGGCGCGATAGTGCGGCCGCTAATGCCTACCTGCACTTGGTGGGGCAGCCAGCCGGCATGGACGGCGTTTCGGGTAGTGGCGATGGTCGCGCCGATGGACTGGGCCAAGCCGTAGACTTCAGGGAGATTCTCCGGGCCGCCGATGCCCATACCCACGCCCATCACCACCGGAGCTTGGGCTAGGGCCACGCCGCCGGGGTCTTCCTCCAAGTGTTCCTCCAGCAGTGTGATGTCGCGGCCGTCAAAGCTGGCCGGTCCAATGGCTTCTATCCTGGCCGCAATGCCCGGCTGCGGCCCGCTGGGAGTCAAAAGGCCGGGCCGGAGCGTAACCAGGTTCGGCAGGGTCTTGGATAGAATGGGGGCCACCACGTTGCCGCCTAAAGCCGGCTTAAGCTGTACCAATCTTCCTTCGTCGTCCACCTCAAGGTCGATGGCGTCCCCGGTCAGTCCAAGGCTAAGCCGGGCGGCGATCCTGGACGCCAAGTCACGTCCATCGGCGGTGGAGGCAAAAAGCACGGCATAAGGCTGGGCAGCGTGAATTGCTGCGGCCAAGGCGTGAGCCACTCTGGCGCTGTACACCGGGCCCAAAGCCGTGTGGTCCAAGGTCACCACGCGGTCTGCGCCCCAGGCAACCAACTCCTCGTTGAGTTCCGGGCGGGGCGGGCCGAACAGCACCGCAGCCACTTCGCTGCGGGTGAACGACGTCAACTCCCGGGCCTTTCCCAGCATTTCCAAGGTTACGCGCCGGAGCCCGCCCTGGAAGGTCTCTGCCACTATCCAGACGCTCTTGTCCCGCTCTTCCGGATAGCGGACTACCTCGCCGGGCCCCGTTGCGGGGCGGTCATTCGGACTGCCTTCACTGTCCATTGCCGACAATCGTTCTCGCAGGAGCTCGGCCACTTGCTCGGCGGCGCTGGTTGGAGTCTCACCCTCAATGACCATCCCCAACCGGTCCGGCTCGACCAGCCGGATATCCTGCACCAATGTAGGCGAGCCGGCCGAGCCGAACTGGGAGAGATCGTCCGATAGCTCGGCGCAAGTTACTTGTTCCACCGGCTTCTCTTCCGCTTGGGCCAGTTCCTCCCGTCCGGGGTAAGTCTCGGGGGCGATGCCCTCGGTAACGCAGGCGAGGGCAGGCAGCGGGCACTCGATCACCTGGTAGCCTTCGTCGATGACCCGTTCTACGATAATAGTCCCGGAGCTTAGTTGGCAGTCCAGCTTCCGAACTTGCCCAACGTGGGGCAGGCCCATTAGCTCGGCGATCTCGGGTCCCACTTGGCCGGTCTCGGCGTCGGCGCTATTGCGGCCACAAATTATCAGGTCGGGCTTTTCCCGGTCCAGAGCCAAGGCCAGAGCGCGAGCGGTAGCCAGGGTATCTGAACCGGCAAGGGCCCGGTCGGTCACCAACACCGCCCGGTCGGCTCCTAGGGCCAAGCACTGGACCAGGCCCTCCCGGGCGTTGGGGGGCCCCATAGATATGGCTACCACCTCATCATCGGGGTTTGACTTCAGCTCCACCGCCCGGACTAGGCCCAGCAGATCGAAGGGGTTGATTTCCGACGGCACTCCTTCCCGGATGATGGTCTTTTGCTCGTAATCGAACTGAATTCGGGAGACCACCGGAACGTATTTGACGCAGACGGCGATTTTCATGGGGGTCCTTTGTCTAAAGGCTGCGGAGCAGACCACCCCGGACTTCGTTGATGAGCCGGTCCAATCGGGGGCTGACTTTCACTGGGTATTCCGGTGAGTCCGCCAAGGCTTTGTATCGGTCCTCCAGCTTATCGAAGTCCTGGTTGAACTGGTCTCGAATCTCCGTAAGTGCAGGGTTGGGCCGGGTGCGGGTCCCCTTTTCCATTACCGGGCTTAGCAACGGTTCTCCGCCATCTAGGTCGTCATCGAGGCCCACGATGTCGTGAGAGTATATTTCGCTGGGACCGGTGACCCGAAACACCTGCTTGGCGCCGGGCCAAGAAGCCTTGTCAGTGCTGAGCTTCATTACCGGGCGGCCGTCATAGCACACCAACTTGTAGGCCATGTCCGACCAAGGAGCGTCAGCGGAAACGCCGGCTTTGGTGCCAACGCCAAAGATGTCGATGGGGGCTTGGTCCCGCAGGAGCCGGATTATCTCATATTCATCAAGGCCGCCGCTGACGACGATTCGAACATAGTCCAAGCCCGCTTCATTCAGCACGCTACGCACTTGGCGGCTGAGGGAGAGGAAGTCTCCGGAATCAAGCCGCACGCCGAGCAAGCGGTGACCCCTCTCCTCCATCTCCTTGGCTACCTCCACCGCTTGGTGGGCCCCATCCACAGTATCGTAGGTGTCCAACAACAGGATGGCCCGGCCCGGAAATGCTTCGGCATAGGCTTGAAATGCCGCTTTTTGGGAAGGGAAGCTGGATATGAAGGAGTGGGCCATCGTCCCGGCTGGGGGGATGTTGTAACGTTGGCCGGCCAGCACGTTGCTGGTCGATTGAAAGCCGGCGATGTAACTGCACCGGGCCATTTTCAGCGCGGCGTCGATCCCTTGGGCGCGGCGGGAAGCGAAGTCACTAACGGTTCGGCCTTGGGCCGCCCAGACACATCGGGCGGCTTTGGTAGCCAACAGCGATTGCAAATTGACCTGGTTGACAATAAAGGTCTCCGCCAGTTGCGCCTCTACAATCGGCGCGGTTACCTCGATGGGAGGCTCGTTGATGAACATAACCCGGCCTTCGGCCATTGCCCGGACACTACCGGTGAAGTGGACCTCCGATAAGTAGTCTAGGAAGTCGTCCTGAAATATACCGGTGGAGCGGAGATAGTCCAGGCTGCTGCTGCTGAAGTGGAGGTTGGCCAGGTACTCCAGAACGTCCTCTAAACCGGCGAACACCAAGTAGCCGCGCTGCGGCGGGTAGTTTCGAACGAATAGGCTGAAGGTTGCAGGCTGGGACATTCCCTGCTGAAAGAAAGCCTGGGCCATCGTCAACTCGTACAAGTCGGTGAATAGCCCCAAGTCTTCGCGGGGAAGCGGGAGCTTGGTGTCTTGCATCACTAGCTATCCGTTAAGTGCCGTCAACCATCTATATCCGCTGCTGGTGATCTAAAGCGGAGATATTCGCCGAAAACGGAGAGGGGGCAACCTGTCGTTATTATGTTGTAGCAGCGGAAAATCTGTCAACCGAAGCCAACTGGCGCCCCAGAGGGCCAACGCCTCCCGGGCCCAGGGAGCGGCCTGCTGATCAGCCACATAACTTGGCTACGTTAGCCGCAATACGCTGCATATCTTTCGTAGCCATAGACATTATTTTTGACAATATCAGGTGACTTACCGCCCTGCCAATCGGAAAGGTAACTTGACACGGCAAGTGCTCCCCTGTAACATAATCGCGGTTGCCATCGGTGGGTCCAGGGGGAAATCTAAGCTTCTCTCCATGAGAAGCATTTTTTTTGGGAACCTAGGTACGGTACGCCGGGAGAGCTAGGGCGCGTTGAGAGAGATTAGACCGATCAAGTGGGTCAATGGGGTACTGGAGCTTCTTGACCAGACCCGGCTGCCCTCGGAAGAAGTTACGGTTGAGGTACATGACTACCGCGAGGCCGCGGCGGCTATCCGGAACTTGACGGTCCGTGGGGCCCCGGCGATTGGAGTTACCGCTGCCTACGCCGTCGCCATGGCCGCCAGGCAGGTAGAGGCTACAGACCACCGGGACTTCTTGGCCCAACTCAGTAGCGCAGCCGCCGAAGTCTCGGCGGCCAGGCCTACGGCGGTAAATCTCCAATGGGCGGTTAACCGCATGATGGAGACCGCGGCAGCCGAGACGGAACTGAGCCGGGTCCCGCAACGGTTGCTTGAGGAAGCCCAGAGGGTCCAAAGGGAAGATGAGCAGACCAACCGGCGCATGGGAGAGCACGGCAAGGGACTGATGCCCGAAGGAGGTTCCGTCCTGACCCACTGTAACGCCGGAGCGCTGGCTACCTCCGGATTCGGCACCGCTCTCGGAGTTATCCGTGCTGGCTGGGAGGATGGCAAGCGTTTCAGAGTCTACAATACTGAGACCCGCCCCGTCCTTCAGGGCGCTCGTCTGACGGCATGGGAGTTTCAGCAGTTGGGTATCCCCTCTACGTTGGTGGTAGACTCCGCAGCCGGGATGCTGATGGAGCGTGGACAAATAAGCTGCGTGATCACTGGCGCCGACCGGATCGCCGCCAATGGGGATACCGCCAACAAAATCGGCACCTATACACTGGCGGTCTTGGCCCGGGAGCACCGTATACCTTTCTACGTGGCCGCCCCGGTCAGCACGGTGGACTTGAATCTAGCCACCGGGGACGATATACAAATAGAAGAGCGTTCCCCCGAAGAGGTCACCCGGATTCAGGGTGTTCCCACCGCTCCCGAAGGGGTGGCCGCGATCAATCCCGCTTTCGATGTTACCCCCCACCGCTACCTCAGCGCGATTATTACCGAAGCCGGGGTAGCTAGGGCGCCTTACTTGGAAAGCTTATCCTTGGCGGCGGGCGTCGGTGCAGGGCGCTGATCCCCGGCCTTAAGTACCGGTCTACGATTCCCGGATATGCCAAACTCTCAAGCTAGAATAGGAATTATCGGCGGCACCGGCCTCTATGATATGGAGGGGCTGACCAACATTGAGTCGGTAGAGGTGGACACCCCTTTTGGGAAACCCAGCGATGCCGTCGTTCTGGGGTCGCTCAGCGAGGTCCTGGTAGCGTTCCTTCCCCGGCACGGCCGAGGGCACCGGCTCAACCCGACCGGTATTCCGGTACGGGCCAATATTTACGCCCTCAAAAGCCTGGGGGTTGAGAGGATTATCTCAGTCAGCGCGGTGGGCAGCTTGAAGGAGGAACTGGCGCCGCAAGACATGGTGGTTCCCGACCAGTTGATTGACCGCACTCGGCTTAGAGGTAGCACTTTCTTCGACGAAGGAATGGTCGTTCACGTGACCCTAGCTGAACCCTTCTGTCCGGCGGCCAGCCAGGTGCTCTACCAAAGCGCGGCCGAATTGGGCGTCAGAGCCCATTTGGGGGGGACCCTGGTGGTGATGGAAGGGCCCGCCTTTTCCACCCGGGCCGAGTCCTTGATGTACCGCTCTTGGGGGGCCGACATCATCGGCATGACCACCCTACCGGAAGCAAAGCTGGCCAGGGAAGCGGAAATATGTTACACGACTATGGCTTGGGTAACTGATTACGACTGTTGGCGTCCTGAAGAGGAGGCGGTCACCGCAGACATGATTTTACAGAACCTTTCGAAGAACGTGGCTACATCGAAAGAAGTAATTCATCGGGTGACTCCGAGACTGACCGGAGAACGCCGCTGCTCGTGTGTTACGGCGCTGGAAAATGCCATCGTCACTCCGCCGGCAACTATGTCAGAGCACTACCGGCGGAAGCTTGGCCCAATCATTGGCAAATACCTTGGCTAGAATCTGCTAGCTAGCAACCAGGTCTATGGACTACAGGAGGTCGAGTGATGCCCAGGCGAGACCCTGGTGAGCCATATTATCGGGTAGATTCCAACGAAGCGAGGGCCATATTGGATGCCGACCCGGAAAACACGGTGGTGGTAGACGTGCGCCGCGACGACGAATGGGTAACCGGTCACGTCAGCGGGGCTATTCACGTCAACGTTGATGACCTTGCCGACCAAATGGACCAAGTGCCCCAAGACAAGAAGCTACTGTTTATTTGCGCTGCGGGCGTACGCAGCGGGTTGGCTTGCGAGTTGGCCGCCTCCATGGGCTACGACACCGAAAACCTTTACAATATCGAAGACGGCACCCCATTCTGGATCGCCGGGGGTCACCCGACTTCCTATGGCAACGACCCGTAGGCCGGAGTCTAGCGGAGTCCTACTGATCCATGAGTAAACATCTAAACCAGGCCCTCCTGTCTTTACTATGAAAATACCCACCCCGTCATTCCCGCGAAGGTGGGAATCCATTGCGCCGCCTTCTGGTCTCCCGCTTTCGCGGGAGAGACGATGGGGAAACTATCCAGACTTAGTTCATTCTTCACGCATCGATATCGATAATGTAAGATACTGGCGACAGAAAGAACACCAGAGACCAATGAGATAAAGGAGCGTAGTATTGTCCTCACAACAGGTAGCCGGAGACGTTAAAGACCTGTCGTTGGCCTCGGATGGGGTAAACCGCATCGAGTGGGCCGGACGGGAGATGCCGGTAGTAAGGCTGATTCAAGAGCGGTTCCGGGAAGAAAGGCCTTTGGCCGGAATTCGAATGGCGGCGTGTCTACACGTCACCACCGAGACTGCCAATTTGGCGTTGGCGCTGCAAGCAGGCGGCGCGGAGCTGACGGTGTGCGCCAGCAATCCATTGAGCACCCAAGACGAAGTGGCCGCAGCCTTGGTGCAAGAATACGGCATCCCGACCTTCTCCATAAAGGGTGAGGACGATCAGACCTACTACCAACACATCAACTCGGCCCTCGACTCCGAACCCCAAATCACCCTGGACGACGGCGCCGACTTGGTAACTACACTGCACCGGCAGCGGGCCCAATTGCTCGGAAACGTCATTGGTGGGACCGAAGAGACCACCACCGGCGTCATGCGGTTGAACGCGATGGCCAGCGACAACCAGTTGCGCTACCCCATCATCGCGGTGAACGATGCGGAAACCAAGCACTTTTTCGACAACCGGTACGGCACCGGCCAAAGTACTCTGGACGGCATCACCAGGGCGACGAATATTCTCTGGGCGGGCCGCCGCGTGGTGGTTGGCGGTTATGGCTGGTGCGGCCGCGGGGTGGCTTCCCGGGCCAGGGGTATGGGAGCCCACGTCATAGTTACCGAGGTCAACCCAATCCGGGCTCTTGAAGCCATCATGGACGGCTTCTCAGTAATGCCGGGGATAGAAGCCGCCAAGGTCGGTGAAGTGTTTATCACCGTCACCGGAGGGCTGCACACTATCAGTAAAGAGCATCTTGAAGCGATGCCGAACGGCGCTATTCTGGCCAACAGCGGCCACTTTAACGTGGAGATCAACATCCCGGCGTTGCAGGAAATGGCTACCAGCCACCGGGAGGTGCGGCCTTTCGTCGAGGAGTACTCGCTGCGGGATGGGCGCAAGATTTACTTACTCGGAGAAGGCCGCTTGATCAATCTGTCAGCGGCGGAAGGCCATCCCTCGGCAGTAATGGACATGAGCTTCGCCAATCAAGCCCTCAGCGTCGAGTACATTGTCAAGAATCAAGGCCAGTTGTCACCCCAGGTCTATAGCGTTCCCAGAGAGACCGATGCCGAGGTCGGCCGCCTTAAGCTCCATTCCATGGGTGTCCGAATAGACGCGCTAACCCCGGAGCAGCAGAATTATCAAGAGAGTTGGGAAGAAGGGACCTAGGTCCCAGGCTAATGAGGAGTTCACCAGATGGCGTTATTGTTTCACGAGTCCCCCAAGTATTTGCTAACCTCCGAGTCGGTAACCGAGGGGCACCCCGACAAGCTATGTGACCAAATCTCCGATGGCGTTCTTGATGCGGTGTTACGCGGGGACCCGATGGGCCGGGTTGCTTGCGAGACTGCGGTCACCAACGGTCTCGTCGTGGTGATGGGAGAGATAACCACCTCCTCTTACGTCGACGTTCCCAAGGTGGTAAGGGAAACCCTGAGCCGGGCCGGCTACGTCAATGCCGACTTCGGTATCGACGCCAAGAGCTGTGGGGTAACCGTGTCCATCCAGGAGCAGTCGGCCGACATCAAGGCCGGGGTGAATCAGGCCTTGGAGGTCCGGGACCAGAGCGACAGCAATCGGGAGGACTTGGACTCCACCGGGGCTGGCGACCAAGGTATGATGGTCGGCTTCGCCTGCAACGAGACGCCGGAGCTGATGCCCCTCACGGTTAGCCTATCCCATAAACTGGTCAAACAGTTGAGCATCGTCCGCAAGGAAGGCACCCTCCCCTATCTCCGGCCTGACGGCAAGTCCCAGGTAACCGTGGAGTACCGCTACGGGGTGCCTCACCGAGTCGACACGGTGGTCATCAGTGCCCAACACGGCCCCGATGTGGGGAATGAACAGTTGGCCCGGGACATTACCGAGCACGTGATTCGACAAGTTGTCCCGGCCGACCTGTTGGACGACGACACCAAGATCTACGTTAACCCCAGCGGACGGTTCGAGATAGGCGGCCCCGCCGGTGACTCCGGCCTCACCGGACGCAAGATTTTGGTTGATACCTACGGCGGCATCGCTAGGCACGGGGGAGGCGCATTTTCTGGTAAGGACCCCACCAAGGTGGACCGCTCGGCGGCCTACGCCGCGCGTTGGGTGGCAAAGAACCTGGTGGCGGCCGGACTGGCGGACCGGGCCGAGGTGATTGTTTCTTACGCTATCGGTATGGCCAATCCGATCTCGGTCTCGGTAGAGACTTTCGACACCAACCGGGTCGATAGCGACACCATCCATAATCTGGTGGCCAAACACTTCGACCTACGGCCGGCGGCGATCATTCGCGACTTGAACCTGCGTAATCCCATTTATCAGCCGGTAGCCTCTTACGGCCACTTTGGCCGGGAGGAGTTGGACTTGAGCTGGGAGAATACGGATAAAGCCGCCGCCCTTCGCGCCGACGCCGGTCTGCCTCCGGCCTAGGTTGGTCCTGTCATCAACTCATCTCCCGGCCCGACTTCGCTCCAGACCGATGCCTGTGCCGGATAATGACATAAAAACGAGGCTAGCCCCTGTGCCAGATAATATAGTGGAATGCAGGCCGCAGCCGGAATGAAACGCTGTCCCGCAACAGTACCGGGACCTCAAGTCTTTCCCGGGGTCATGGAACGGACTATTCAACTGGTCGGGGACGCCATCCCCGGATGCGCGCTGCGAAAGATAGCTGAAGTCCTCCGAACAGTGCGTTGGGAATTCCCGGACTACGGCTTCCACCTGTACTTGACGGTAAACGACCTTGGCGAAGTCCGAAGTGTGGGCGATTGGTCCGGTCCGGTAGACAGCACGATTTCCATGGACGCGGCTACTTTACATAACGCTGCCTACGGCAAGACCAGTTTCGGCGCCGCCCTGCTTTTGGGTAAACTCCGGGTCCGAGGAGTTTCCGCGTCGAATCTGGGGCGGCTTACCTCCCTGCTGCACCCCTTCCTAGATAGCTACCGTCAGGCTTGTTCCGAGGTCCATGGGCCAGGACAGTAAATCTCGGTTCCTCCAAGAGTCGGATGGGGACCTAAGAGTGCTGGCGGACAAGTCGGCCGCGGTAATCGGCTACGGTAATCTGGGAAGACCCCTCGCCCTGAATATGCGGGACAGTTCCCTTAGCCCCATTGTGGTGGGGGAACTGCCGGGACCGGCTTGGGAGCGGGCGTTGGCTGACGGTTTTCCGGTTAAGCCAGTTAAGACAGCCGTTACTGAGTCCGACATCGTCTTCGTAATGCTCCCGGACGAGCTGGCCCCGCCGGTCTACCGAGAAGATATATCTCCGGCACTGGCGCCGGGTAACGCCGTGGTGTTCGCCTCCGGTTTTAACTTGGCGTTCGGCCAAATCACCCCCGCCCCCGGCTTAGACGTACTGCTGCTTGCCCCCCGTATGATCGGCGTAGCCCTCCGGGAGTTGTACCAGACAGGTCAGGGATTTCCGTCCTTTGTGTCTGTGGAGCAGGACGCCTCTGGGCAGGGCTGGAAACTCCTTTGCGCCTTGGCCAAGGCGGTAGGCTCCCTTCGGGCCGGAGCCTTGAAGCTGAGCGCCGCCCAAGAGGCCCGCTTGGACCTGTTTGTAGAGCAAACGGTGGGACCCGACTTGGCGTGCGCCATTCTTAGCGCCTTCCAGGTTGGCCTGGAAGCCGGACTGCCGGAGGAAGCTCTGGTCTTGGAACTGTACATGTCCGGCGAAATGGGGAAGTCGATTCAAGCCATGGCTGACTACGGGTTTTTTCAACAAGCGAGGTTGCATGGATATGCCGCCGCCTACGGCGGAATGCTTCGTTTCTTGGGCTTGGACCGGGAGGCTCGCGCGGCAAGCTACCGCAGGGTGCACCAAGAGATCGCCGATGGGGCCTTTGCCGAGGCGTTGCGGAAGGAAGCGGAAGCAAACTTCCCGTCCCGGCAGTTGCTGAACGACATGATCGGCGGCGACAACCCCGTCAGCCGCGCTGAACAGCGGCTTCGGGAAATGATGCGGTTGGGTAAGGGCGATAATGCCGCGTAATCAACTATGACTTATAATCCGGGCGGCCAGATATGAGTGGCAATTTGGGCCGCGTCAATATTTGGCCTATGGCCAAGTCTTTTATTGGGGGCCGAAATGGCCACTGAAATTCGCTTCGGCACCGACGGCTGGCGGGCCATCATGGCTGCGGACTTTACCTTTCAGAATGTGGCCCGGTGCGCTCAGGGCGTAGCTGATTATCTGAAAACTCGGGGTACTGCGGCGCAGGGGTTGGTGGTAGGCCATGACACCCGTTTCTTGTCCCGGGACTTCGCCGAGACGGTAGCCAGTGTCTGCGCGGCCAACGGCGTGAAAGTATATTTGTGCAATAAACCGGCTCCCACTCCGGTCGTTAGCTTCAACGTGCTACATCAGCAAGCCGCCGGGGCGGCCATTATCACCGCCAGCCACAACCCACCCACTTGGAACGGCTTCAAGTTCAAGCCTGAATACGCCGGCAGCGCTACCCAGGAAATTACTGACCAACTTGAGGACGCCATCCAGAGGGTGGACGAACCCCGGCTGATGCCTTTGAGGGCCGCTCGAGACGAAGGTCTGGTGGTGGACGTGGACCCCGACCCGCCCTATTTGCGGGGGATCGAGGGCCTGGTTGACTTGCCGGCTATCCGAGCCGCCGGTTTGACCGTGCTGGTGGATGCGATGCACGGCGCTGGCGGCGGCTATCTGCCCAAGATTCTTTCCGGTGGGTCGACCGAGGTCCGCGAGCTTCGGGGTAATCCAAACCCGGCTTTTCCCGACATGGAGCAGCCGGAACCCATCGCCCCCAACTTGGCGTCCCTGATTGACCAAATGCGTGATGACGGTCCGATGGTTGGACTGGCATTGGACGGCGATGCCGACCGGCTGGGAGTGGTGGACGAGACCGGCCGCTTTGTCACCACCCTGGAAGTCTTTTCCTTGCTGGCGTTGTACCTGCTGGAGAGCAAGGGGCTACGCGGCTCCCTGGTAAAGGGGGTTACTTCATCCATGATGCTTAACGCTCTGGGCCGGATGTTTGGGGTGGACGTTCACGAGACCCGGGTAGGTTTCAAGTACATCGGCCCTATGATGTCCTCCGGCGATGCCCTGATCGCCGGTGAAGAGAGCGGCGGGTTTGCTTTTCGCGGGCATATCCCGGAGAGGGATGGCATCCTAAGCGGGCTTTACTTGCTGGAGTACATGACTCTTACTGGCAAGACGCCGTCCCAACTGATAGGCCACTTGTTTGACCAAGTCGGCGCCCACTATTACAACCGCTTGGACCTACCCTTTGATCCCCAAGAACGGTCGAGAATAGAAGAGTTAATAAGGAATCCTGACCTTGGGGAGTTGGCAGGACTGCCGGTCCGGAGTTCCGACGAGATTGATGGAAGGCGGCTCATGTTCGACGGCGCCTGGTTGGCCGCCCGTTTCTCTGGCACTGAGCCGTTGCTGCGAATCTACGCTGAAGCCGACCAAGAGGACAAAGTGGCTCTGCTGATTGACGCCGCAGTAGCTTATATGGGGCTGTAGACGCTTGGGGTAACCGGCGGGCTAGCGCTTGGTGTATTGAGGGGCTCTCCGCGCCCTCTTCAGGCCGTACTTCTTGCTTTCTTTGATCCGGGCGTCGCGGGTTACCAGTCCCTGGCGGCGCAGGGCGGGTTTGAGGGTCTCATCGAAGGCTATTAGCGCCCGGGTGATGCCGTGACGGATTGCTTGGGCCTGGGAATGCACGCCTCCGCCGGTAACCCGTACCACAACTCGAAACCGGTTGCCGGTCTCACTTACCTGAAACGGTTCATTGACGATTCGTTGCCACGGTTGCCAGTTGAAATACTCCTCAACCGGTTTACCGTTGACAATCGTAGGGCCGCCGTCATCCAAATAGAGCCGCACCTTGGCGATGGAGGTTTTGCGTTTTCCGGTGCCATAGTAGTATTGCTCTTGGGCTGTAGCCTGTACCAAGGTAATTACCTACCCTTCGTCCTCAGTTTGAATTGGCCCTACGGGCGATGCTACTTGGGCCTGATGCGGATGTTCGTCGCCAGCGTAAACCTTCAGCCTCCGAAGCATCTGGCGCCCCAAGTGGTTACGCGGCAACATGCCCTTGACTGCCAGGGTAATCACTCTTTCCGGATGGCTTTCCAGCATCCCTCGGAGCCTGAAGGTTTTCAGGTTTCCCACGTACCCGCTATGCCGGTAGTAGGTCTTTTGAGTCAACTTGCGTCCGGTAACCCTCACCCGGGAGGCATTGAGCACCACCACAAAGTCGCCGCTAAGGACGTGTGGAGTGTATGCCGGTTTGTCCTTCCCTTGTAGAGCGACGGATATGTCCCGGGCTATGCGCCCTAGTGTTTGGCCGGTAGCGTCTATAACCCGCCACTTTGCCGGCACTTGGCCCGGCTTGGGAAAATAGGTACTCGTCCGTTTCATTGCTATTTGCACCCTGGCGGACTCTTCGAGTCCACGGAATATTTTACCTCAACTAGACAGAGTCCATGCGCGGGAAGTACTGGGACCTCGGCGCCCAACCCGGAGTTGCTCTTTAGCACCTCGCTGGTAATCGTGACCGGATACCTCGACTTGCCCACCCCCACCAAGAGAGCATTGGCCTTACGGATTTGATGCCTCAAGAATCCGCTAGCCTCACATTCAATCACCAAGGTAGCACCGTCTCTCCGGACTTCCCACCGGTCAACCCGGCGGACCGCGCTTTTGTCCCGAGGGTGGCCGGTGGCTAGAGGCCGGAAATCATGCACTCCTACTAACCCTTGGGCCGACTCCGCCATCCTGGCGGCGTCTAGTTCATCTCGTACCCAAAAATGGGTGTGGCTGGACAAGGGCGACGGCCAAGCCCGGTTCAGGATATTGAATTGGTAAACTCTACTGGTGGCATTCCGGCGGGAGTTAAATCCCAATGGCGCTTGGTAGGCGCTCTGTACCTTAATATCGCCAGGGAGGTGGTAGTTCAGGGCCCTAGGGAAAAGCTCAACCCCATGGCGGGTGTTGGTCAGAAAGTCAACTACCTGTCCCTTGGCATGGGCCCCGGCGTCGGTCCGGCTGGCGCCGCGGACCCGGGTAACTTCCCCGGTAAACTTGGTGATGCCGGACTCCAACTCTCCCTGAATGGTGGGCCGGTCCACTTGGAGTTGGAACCCGTTGTATCGGCTCCCATCGTATTCTAATATCAGGACCACTCGTCTCGCGGTTAGTTCGTCGGCCTCCTTTGGGGGTTGGGTAGGCGGGTCAATTGCCGGTGCTGGGACTCTGTGTGCCGAGGAATTGCCGCCTGCCACTTCACACTAGCTCGATTATCGCCATCTCGGCGGCATCCCCTTGCCGGGGACCGAGCTTGATGATGCGGGTATATCCCCCGGGCCGGTCGGTATACCTGGACGCTATGTCGTCGAATACCTTGGCCACGGTTCGTTTGTTAGGGACTTGGGCCAGCGCCAGCCTCCGGTGATGCAGCGTACCTTTCTTGCCGTGGGTAATCAGCTTTTCCGCCACGACGCGGGTTTCCTTGGCTTTTGCCAAAGTGGTGGTGATATGCTCGTGCAGGACTAGCTCGGAGACCAGTCCTCGCAGCAGGGCGACTCGCTGGTCGCGGTAACGGCTGAGTTTTCTTCCAGCTACCCGGTGAGAAGGCATCTTTACTCGCAGTCCTCCTCATCGATGTCCTCGGTGTCCTCCCAGTCGTCCTCGTCCTCTTCGTCGTCGGCATCCTCATCGGACCATAGGCCGCCTTCGATTCTTCCATCGCCGCTTGGGGCCAAGGGGTCTCCGCCTCCCATGAGCTCACCAATGTCTTCCGTCGAGAGGCCGGATACCAGCGCCGGAGAGTCGTCTTCCCCGGCGGGATGGGCCGCCAAACTGTGTTCTTCGGACCCTCTCCCGCGAGGGGAATAGATACCGCGTTCGGAAAGCCGCTCCCGTAGTTCCACCAGCGACTTCTCGCCGAAATTGCGGATCTTTCTCAACTCGTCATCGGTCATTTCGAGAAGCTCGCCCACCTTGGTGATGTGGGCCCGTTTCAGGCAGTTAAGGGTCCTCGGTGACAAGTCCAAGCGCTCTATGGGAGTCTGGTAAATCTCCAGAGAGACTGCCACCGGAGGGCGTTCCAAGCCCGGTTCTGAGGTCCGGTCCAGATTGGCAAACAAGAAAAATTGGTCCACCAACCTGTTGGCTGCGTCGCGCACCGCTTCCACCGGCTTGATGGTGCCGTCGGTCCACACCTCCAAGACTAGCCGCTCGTAGTTGGTGATCTGGCCCACCCTGGTCCGTTCCACGCTGTAGTTGACTTTACGCACCGGACTGAAAATCGCATCCACTGGCAGCAGACCCACCGGTGGATTGGTGGTGCCGTCGCTTTGGGCCGCGGGTTGGTAGCCCACTCCCTGTTCCACATTAAACTCGATGGACAGGTGGGAGTCTACGGAGTCGAGGGTAGCCAAGTGAAGCTCCGGGTTTACTATCTCGAAGTCGCTGGAAGTAGAAATGTCCCCCGCGCACACCCGTCCCTCCCCGGTAACGTTCAGCCGCATCTTTCCCGCCCTTTCCGACCGGGACCTAATGCGGATCCGCTTCACATTGAGCAGAAGCTCCATTACCTCTTCTTTGACGCCGGGTATGGCGGTGTACTCGTGTACCACGTCGTCAATCTTCACCCAGGTAATGGCGCTGCCGTTGGTGGAGCTGAGCAGGATGCGGCGCAGCGGGTTTCCGATGGTCAGGCCGAATCCTCGGTGGAGCGGCTCTACTGCTACTTTGCCGTAAGTATCCTCCGATTCTATAACGTGGACGTTGGGGTTCAGGGATTCCGATCCTCCCTCGGCGGGACGGGAAGGAAGGATATAAGCATCTAACATGTGGATTACTACCTCGAGTAAAACTCTACTATCAGCCGGGAATCGATGTTTTGGGACAAGTCCTCGTCCGCCGGCAACGACATTACTCGGCCGCTCATCTCGGACTGTTCCAAATCCAGCCACGCCGGCACCAGGCGTTTGGGTATCCCGTCGGTGCGCTCCTTATAGAAGTCGGTGCGCTTTACGGAGTCCTTCCAAGTAATAATGTCTCCGACACGGGCTTGGTAAGACGGGATGTCGGTCTTGGTGCCATTGATTTGGAAATGGCCGTGCATCACCATTTGACGGGCTTGCTTGCGGGAATCGGCGAACCCCAGCAAGAAAATGACGTTGTCCAAACGGCGCTCCAAGGAGCGTAGAAGATTGAGGCCGGTGATGCCGGGCATCTTGAAGGCTTCGGCCATATACCGGCGAAATTGGGACTCATAGATGCCGTATATGTACTTGGCTTTTTGCTTTTCCAGCAGGTGGACCCCGTAGTCCGAGGCCCGGCGGCGGCGGCGGCTAACATCGCCGGGGGGCGTGCGCCGTCTTTCAAAGGCACACCGTGGCGTAAAGCACCGGTCGCCCTTGAGGAATAGCTTTTCACCAGCCCGGCGGCAAAGCCGGCACGAGGGTCCTGTATATCTACCCATGGGTTCTCATCCTACACCCGTCTTCGTTTTGGAGGCCGACAGCCATTATGGGGTATGGGAGTAACGTCCCGAATGCTGGCAACCATCAACCCCGCGCCTTGGAGGGAGCGGATGGCGGCTTCACGTCCGGCGCCCGGACCCTTGATCAATACGTCGACTTGGCGCAGGCCTTGGTCCATGCCTCGGCGGGCCGCTTGCTCGGCAGCTCTTTGGGCCGCAAAGGCCGTCCCCTTGCGAGAGCCCTTAAACCCTACCGTCCCGGCGCTGGCCGACGAGATCACGCCGCCTTTGGGATCGGTGATGCTGATCAGGGTGTTGTTGAAAGTGGAGTAAATATAGACCCGCCCGTAAGGGATCGAGCGCCGTTCCCGGCGTCTTGCTCTTGGTCGTGGCATCTGCTGCTCCTACCTACTTCTTGGCCCCGGTACGGCGGCCGCGGCCGGCTACGGTGCGGCGAGGCCCCTTCCGGGTGCGAGCGTTGGTGCGAGTCCGCTGGCCGTGAGCTGGTAACCCCCGACGGTGCCGCAGCCCGCGGTAGGAACCGATCTCAATCAAGCGGCGGATGTTCTGGTTAACCTCCCTCCGCAGGTCACCCTCGGAGAGGTATTCCCGGTCCACCAACTCGCGGATGCGGTCCACTTGGGCTTCGCTTAGTTCATTCATCCGCGGCGGCATGTCCGGGTCAATATCCGCCTTCGTCAGTATTTCGGCGGCCACCATCGGCCCTATGCCGTAAATACTGCGAAGCGCAACGTGTGCCTTTTTGCGGTCGGGTACGTCAACGCCTGCAATACGAACCATCGGGCGCCTCCTTTGCTGGTCTCAAGACCAAGCCCCTCGGGACTGGATATTCCCGGCACCCTTGAGGCTAGCCTTGCCGTTGGGAGTGTCTCGGGTTGGTGCAAATTATTCTCACCACACCCTTCCGTTTGATAACGCGACATTTGTCGCACCGTGGTTTTACCGATGCGGAAACTTTCACGAGACCCCCAAGGTTGCTGCTACTTGAAACGGTAGGTTATACGGCCGCGGGTGAGGTCGTAAGGGGAAAGCTCCACCAAAACGCGGTCGCCGGGCAAAACCCGGATGAAGTGCATTCGGATCTTGCCGGACACGTGGGCCAGCACCTCGTGATCGTTGGGAAGCTCAACCCGGAACATTCCATTGGGCAGGGCTTCTTTCACGCTGGCTTCAACTTCTATCGCTTGCTTCTTGGCCATATCTTGCCTCTTTAGGTCCCCTTGCTAGGGATGGGACCGTATTCTATACGGAGCCGCTGGAACGGCGCCAATTTAGTCGTGATTGGTGAGAATTTCCGGACCGTTTTCGGTGATGGTGATGGTATGCTCAAAGTGGGCTGACAACATGCCGTCGGCTGTCACCACCGTCCAGTTATCGTCCAAGATGCGGGTCCGCCAGTCACCCAGGTTTAACATCGGCTCTATGGCAATACACATTCCCGGGCGAAGCAGCGGCCCCTTGCCGGGTTCGCCGTAGTTGGGCACTTGGGGCTCCTCGTGCAGGAAACGCCCTACGCCGTGACCGACAAACTCCCGCACTACGCCGTACCCTCTAGCCTCGCCGAAAGCTTGTACCGCGGCGCCAATGTCTCCGATGCGGTTGCCGGGTATCGACGCTTTAATACCCTCCAGCAAGCTCTCCCGGGTGGCCTCTATTAATGCTTTTACGTCCTCGGTAACCTCTCCAACCGGGAGGGACACGGCGGCATCACCGATTAGCCCGTCCCAGGTTGCGCCCACATCCACCTTGACCACATCGCCTTCCCGCAACACCCGTCTACCGGGGATCCCGTGAACGATTTCCTCATTGACCGAGGTGCAGATCGAGGCCGGGAACCCGCGATAGCCTTTGAAGGTTGGTTTGGCGCCCAACCTGGTGATTTCCTTGCGGGCGATGTTGTCCAAGTCCTTGGTGGTCATCCCCGGTTCCACCGACTTTTTTAACAAGGTGATAACCGACCCGACCACCGCGCCCGCGTGACGCATCAAGTCTACTTCTTGAGGGGACTTGATAGTAATCCCCCCCGTATAAGTAGACGCCGAGTTCGACGCCGTTTCGATTTTGCGGTCTTCTTTCAACTTAACTATTCTACTCCGGATTAGGAAACTTGGGAACCCGGATTGACCGGCCCAAAGGATTTCGGTCCGCTGTTTCGGTCGCTATTCCTTACTTAACTCCGCTAGCACCCAGCGATTGACGCAATCGATACTGGCGTCTCCTGGAATCTCCACCAGCAGCCCGTGCTCCCGGTAAAAGTCCAAGACCGGGGCGGTCTCCCGGTGGTAGACCTCTAAACGCCGCTGTATTGCTTCCGGTTTGTCGTCATCTCGTTGGTAAAGCTCCCCGCCACACTGGCGGCAAGCCGCAGCTACTTTAGCTCCAACACCTCCGGCCCTTCCCGGGTCGACGGCCGACGACTCAGTGTCGGCTACCAATTGGTCGATGTTGGCCGGCGCTTGGCATTGCCGGCAACTGTAGCGGCCTCCCAACCTCCGGCGCAGCTCCGGCACCGGCACATCTATGTGCACCACCCAGTCCAAGCTACGCGAGCGGCGGTCCAAGGCCTCTTCCAGCGCTTGGGCTTGGTTGGTGTTACGAGGGAACCCGTCAAGAATGAAGCCGGAGGCCGAATCTAGCGAAAGCACCTTGTCCAGAATTATATCGATGGTTACTTCGTCGGGGACCAGTTGCCCCTGTTTCATATACTCGGCAGCCCGGAGACCCAACGGTGTTTGCTGCTGCAAATTCTGCCGGAACAAGTCTCCCGACGAGATGTGGGGAATTTCCAGCTGCTCGGTTAGGAGGTTGGCTTGAGTGCCCTTCCCCGCTCCCGGGGGGCCGAATAGTACCAAACGGACTGCTTGGGCCACGGCTATCTTAAAAACCCCTCGTAGTTACGCATCATTAGTTGCGCTTCAAGCTGACGCAAGGTATCCAAGCCAACCCCGACCATGATCAATAGGCTGGTGCTACTGAGAGATATGGCCTGCACGTCGGTGACTAAAGAAGCCAAGTAAGGGACTATTGCGATAAATCCCAAGAATATCGCACCGCCCATGGTAATGCGCACGATGACCCGGTTTAGATAGTCCTGAGTTGGCCTACCCGGACGGATGCCCAAGACGAAACCGCCGTTGCGTTGCAGGTTTTCCGCCAGATTCTGCTGGTTGAACACCACCAGCGTGTAGAAGAAAGTGAAGATTACCACCAAGATAAAGACCATCACCCAATAAAGCGGCGAGGTTGGGATCAGCAGGTCGGCGAAGAACCGGGCCACGTCACCCACCCATCCGGTGGTGGTGGCGAAGTAGGTAGCCACGGTACCGGGCAGGATCACGATGGAAAACGCGAAGATCAGTGGGATCATACCGGCCGAATTGATTCGTAACGGCAGATAGGTTGCGCCGCTTTGACGGTACATCCTCCCGCCTCGAAAGATGCTGCGGCCGTATTGCACCGGTATGCGCCGGTGGGCTTCGTTGAACATGACGATCAACGCAATAATTAGCACCCCGATGATAGCGAAGAATCCGATACCAAGAACGTTGTCCCGGTCCAAGAAGCCTTGGCTAAGCAAGCCGGGGAAGCCCGCGACGATTCCAGCAAAGATGATGAGCGAGATACCGTTACCGATCCCCTTCTCCGTAATAAGCTCGCCCAGCCACACCAAGAACATGGTGCCGGCGACCACCGAGAACAACGCCGCCAGGGTGGGCAGCAGAGCGTCTCCACTGAAACCGATGTTGGTCAACACGTTGCTCTGCTCGAGAAGCACTAACTGGCCGTACCCCTGAGCTAAAGCGATTGGGACAGTGAGCCAGTGAGTGAACCGGTTCATCTTGGCCCGGCCCGCCTCGCCCTCGCGAGAAAGCTCTTGAAGCTGAGGCACCACTGGGGTAAGTAATTGCATCACGATGGACGCGGTGATGTACGGGAAAACGCCTAGCGCGACAATGCTCATCCGGCGTAACGCGCCGCCGCTGAACAGGTCCAAAAAGCCTAGGAGTTGGTTGCTATCGAACAGGAGGTCTAGTTGGTCGCTGTCGATGCCGGGTAAGGGTATGTGGGCCGCAAACCGGTACAGGGCCAGAATCGCCAGGGTAAACAAGATTTTGGCCCGAAGGTCAGGCAGGCTAAAAGCATCGATTGCTGCCTGGATTAGACGGGGAAAGCGGCCACCTTGAGCTTCGCCTGAGCCGGAGTACGGGGAGATCATCTGGCCGGAAGCTCCTCCACGGTCCCATTGGCTCCTTCGATCTTGGCCCGCGCGGAACGGGTGAACTTGTGCGCCACCGCGGTCAAGGACTTGCTAACTTCGCCGTCGCCCACAATCTTGACCGGTTGTTTGAGGTTGCTCAGGTAGCCCCTTTTATGCAGTTCCTCAGGGGTGACCCGCTCCCCGGACTCGAAGTTATCGAGGGTTTCGACCTTGATCAAGGAATAGTAGACCTTGAACCGGTTGGTGAAGCCTCTTTTCATGGGCAGCCCTTTGATCAAGGGTAGCTGTCCGCCCTCGAAACCCGGGCGCACCCCTCTCCCGGAACGGGACTTTTGGCCCTTCATTCCTTTGCCGGCGGTGCTGCCCTGGCCAGCGGAGTCGCCGCGGCCGACTCTCTTTCTCGATTTTCTGGCCCCCTTACGAGGAGCCAGTTGGTGTTCCATCATACCGTTAACACCGCTCCTTTCCGGCTACGCCTTCTCCTGAGCTTGTCGAAGGGCCGCATATAATGGTTTCGACTGAAACCAAGTGGGCCACTTTGTTTACCATCCCGCGTATCGTAGGGGTGTCGCTATGGACCACGGAATGGTGTAGACGCCTTAAACCAAGGGAGCGGATCACCCTTCGTTGGTTCTGAGGTCGCCCAATGCAGCTTTTCTTCCAGGTAATTCTTAGTTGGGCCATAAGTCTATCCGTTTATCCAAAATATTCGGGACAGCAGCAATTAGCGGGGAGAATCAATGAGTAGTGTACCCGGCTGCCCTATGTCAGAGAGCTTTGAACCTGGCGTGACACCGCCCTGCCTTTGCAAACTGGCCGGGGCCGGCTCCGCCTTTTCCTGAGCTTCCCTTCGGCAGGCTCAGGAAAAGGGCTGCATACAGAGGTTAGCTGCTCGTCCTGATTAGGCCAGGGTCTCCCCCGTTGATGTTAGACGGCGGCGCCCCCGTCGCGCCATTTCTTCCTGGGGGTCACGAAGCTGTTTTAGGGCCTCCATGGTAGCGTACACGATGTTGATCGGGTTTCTCGATCCGAGGGATTTGCCCACTACGTCCCTTACACCGCCCAGTTCCAGCATCGCCCGCATGGCGCCGGCCGCGATTACGCCGGTGCCTTCACGGGCTGGCTTGATCAAGACTATGGTGGCGCCTTGCTTTACCGTGATTTGTTGAGGAATAGTGCTGCCCCGCAGCGGTATATCAACCATATTCCGGCGAGCGATGGCGTTGCCCTTTCGCACCGCATCGGGTATGACCAGAGCCTTACCCAGGCCCGCCCCCACTTTGCCCTCACCGTCTCCCACCACCACCAAGGCGTTGAACCGGAGGCGCCGGCCACCCTTTACTACCTTCGCTATCCGCCGGGTATAAACTACCCGCTCGGTCATTCCCGAAGGGTCCCTGAGTGGCTCCTCTGCCTGGGAGGGTCTTCTGGGGCGGCCAAACTGGCCTCTATCTGCGGGGGTTGGGACACCGCTCCGCTCCGGCTGGGGCCTACGCTCCGCACGAGATGAAACCATGTCTTGGTATTACCTCCCAAAATTTCCGTTAACACCGCCCTGCCTTTGCAAACTGGCCGGGGTCGGCTCCGCCTTCTCCTGAGCTTGTCGAAGGGCTGCATATAATAGGAGACTGAGATTGGTCCAAGGTCTGCTCCGGGGCCCTTAGCTGTGCCTCTTAAACGCAGCGCCACTTAAAAAGAGAGACCGCCCTCCCGTGACCCCTCGGCCAGCGCCTTGACTCTGCCGTGATACTTGTAGCCGCCGCGGTCGAACACCACCTGAGTAACCCCTCTGGCGATAGCCCGCTCGGCAACCATCTTGCCCACTGCCTGAGATACCGCGGTCTTGGGCCCCGAGGCCGCGTCTTGGCCGCTGGTCGCCTCTTTGCTGGAGGCATGGGCCAGAGTGTGACCGGTGGTGTCGTCGATTACCTGGGCATAGATATGCTTCAGGCTGCGGAACACACACAGACGGGGCCGGTCGGTCCGGCCTTGCACCTTCTTCCTTACTCTGGTGTGGCGGATAACCCGGTATTTTCTAGCGTCTCTATCTTTGGACACTGCTCCTCCTGAGCCCGGGTCGAAGGGCCGACTGGGGCCTGTGCTTCGCATGACTGTCCATGGTTAGGCTTTTCTGGCGGCGGCTTTGCCTGGTTTAAAGTGCAATACCTCGCCCTGATAGCGGATCCCCTTTTCTTTGTAGGCGTTGGGAGGCCGGACTCTTCGAACTTGAGCGGCCAGCGTTCCAACCTTCTGCTTGTCGATGCCGCGTATGTGTACCCGGTTGTTGCCCTCTACTTCCATGGTGACCCCATCCTCCGGATGGATCTCCACGGGATGGCTGTAACCGACGTTGAGAACGATGCCGTCGCCCGAGGCTTGCACCCGATAGCCGACCCCCATCAACTCCAAGGTCTTGGTGTAGCCCTCGGAGACGCCGGTGATGGCGTTGGCGATGAGGCTTCTGGTCAAGCCGTGCAGGGAGTGGTGGAACTTGCGTTCCGACAGCCGCTCCACGACTACCGTCCCGTCCTCGACTTTCACGACGACATCGGGATGGTATTTCTGGACCAACGTTCCCAGGGGCCCGGTTACTTTTATCTGGCCATAGTCCAGTTGGACTTGGATGCCGGGCGGCACCGGGACCGGCTTTCTGCCGATGCGCGACAGCGTTCGGGCTTGGGTCTCATGATCGGCGCCGTTACTACCAGACATAACAGAGCAACTCCCCTCCGGTCCCTTGGCGCCAAGCTTGGCGCCCGGCCATGACTCCTTGCGAAGTGGAAAGAATCGCGACGCCCAACCCGCCGTACACCCGGGGTATCTCCCCCTTCCCCACGTAGGAACGGAGACCGGGTTTACTGACCCGCTTCAAGCCGGTGATCGCGGGCACCCGGCCTTCCCGGTAACTCAGGTGGATACGCAGCGTGGGATGGGCATGCCCCCGGGGCATATCGTAGTCCCGGATGTAGCCTTCCTCTTTCAGAATCTTGGCGATGGACAGCTTCATTTTGGAATGGGGGACCAAGACCGAATCGTGCCGTACTTGGATGGCGTTGCGAATTCGGGTTAGCATGTCAGCGACTGGGTCGGTAACTGGCATGATGGTTATCTCTCCTGGCTACTAAACAACATCTGCGCCTTGCCCACCGTCACCAACTAGCCTTCCGCACGCCCGGCAAGTCGCCAATCAAAGCCAACTCCCGGAAACATATCCGGCAAATCCCGAAGTAGCGGATGTAACCTCGAGGGCGGCCACAGCGGTGACAGCGGCTATGGGCCCTTCCGGGGAATTTAGGTTCCCGCAACCACTTTTGAATTTTCGATGTCTTGGCCAAGGAAATCTCCTCTAAGTCTGCCGCACAAAAGGCATTCCATACAGTTCCAAGAGACGCATTGCCTCACCGTCGTTTCTGGCGCTGGTGGCGATGGTGACTTGGAGGCCCCGGATACGGTCTATCTGGTTGTAGTCGATTTCCGGGAAGATTATTTGCTCCCGGATGCCGATGGAGAAATTCCCCCGGCCATCGAAGCCGCTGCGCGGAATCCCCCGGAAGTCCCGGATACGCGGCAGCGCCATATTGATCAAACGGTCCAGAAAGTGGTACATCCGGGCCCCTCTTAACGTTACCGAAGTGCCGATGGGGTTGCCTTCCCGAATTTTGAAACCGGCGATGGACTTACGGGCCCGGGTAATCACCGGCTTTTGGCCGCTGATGGTGGTAAGGTCGCTGGCGGCCCCCTCAAGGGCCCGGCTGTTGGTCAGCGCCTCGCCCACTCCAATGTTCAGAACGATCTTTTCCACCCGGGGCACCCGCATCGGGTTGGCGTAGCCAAACTCCCGGACCATGGTGGGCACGATCTCGGTGCGGTAGGTCTCCAAAAGTCTAGGCGGCGGGGCCCCTTCAGTGGTGGCCGATGGTTCTTCAACCGCAACCGCGCCGCCCCTTTGTCCTCGGCCGGAGCGGCCCTCGCCCCTGGTCGACCTTTGGCGGCGGGGCGCCGGCGTTTCCTGCCTATTTGCGGCGGCTCCGGCCGTTGTGGCTGCCGACTGCTCCTCGCTTCCAGCCTCGGGTTGGACGTCATCCGATGTCATCGATCACTTCCTTGCACTTGGGGCAGCCTCGGACCCGGACTCCGGTCTCCAGGAGGACCGAGTTGGGTCGGGTAGGGAGGTTGCACTTGTTACAGATTAGTACCAGGTTGGAGATGTGGATCGGCGCTTCTTTCTGGATCCGGCCTGATTGGCGCACGTTGGGCCGGGGCTTCATGTGCCGGGTCATCATATTCACGCCTTCCACCACCACCCGGTCTTTCTTAACTAGCTGCCGGTCCACCCGTCCCGTCCTACCTTTTTCCTTCCCGGCGATGACCATTACCGTATCGCCGCTACGGATGCGCATTATACCACCTCGGGGGCCAGGGATATGATTCGCATGAAACCCTTATCCCGAAGCTCCCGGGCCACCGGTCCGAAGATCCGGGTACCCCGGGGCAGCCGGTTATCCAATATCAGCACCGCTGCATTGTCGTCGAACTTGATATAGGTGCCGTCGGGTCTCCGCCGGGGTTGGGCTTGGCGTATTACCACCGCCTTGACCACATCCCCTTTCCTGACCGGTGAGTTGGGGGCTGCCTCCCTAACGTTGCAAACCACCACATCACCTACGTGCGCGAACTTGCGTCGGCTGCTGCCAGGGATGTTTATCAAGCGGATAACCTTGGCCCCGCTGTTATCCGCCACATTGAGCCGGGTATAAGTCTGGATCATTGTTCGTCTTCCTCGTCGTCCGGCTCTAGACCATCTATCCGGTCATCGTCCTCAAAATCTTCCAGTTCATCAAGGTCCAGATCATCGGAATTGGTGTCGTCCGGCTCCGCGGCGTCCGTTAGTTCGGCGTCGGATTCCAGTTCTATAGGCCGGACCTCCGCGACTTGGCGCCGGTGCATAATCTCCAAGAGCCTCCAGCGCTTGGTCTTGGAAATGGGACGCACTTCTTGAATCCTTACGGTGTCGCCCAATTGACATTGGCTCAGGGGGTCATGGACTTGGAAACGGGCCACCCGGCGCCGTTGCTTACGGTACAAGCGGTGGCGCTGTTTCCAAACCGCCTCGACCACCGCGGTTTTCTCAGTTCTGGTCCGCACCACGGTCCCGGTGCGGACTTTTCGCATCGCCTTCGCCACTATTAGCTCCCTTCCAGCCCTCGTTCTTTCATGGCCGTCCGCAGCCGGGCTATGGATTTCCTTACCGACCTGGGGAGGTTGGTATCCGGCAATTGATTGGTAGTCATCCGAAAACGAAGGTTCTGATATTCCCGGTAGGCTTTGGTAAGCTCTTCCCTGAGTTGCTGGTCGGATAACTCCCTTAAGTCGTGCATCCGCATACTAGGTCCCCTTTAACCCAGAGCGGCCCCGGCCGCTTCGATCCGGTCTCGGTGGACCGCCTTGGTGGGGATAGGGAGCTTGTGGGATGCCAACTTCAGCGCCGCTACAGCATCTGCCGCTGGCACTCCGGCCACCTCAAACAGGATACGGCCGGGCTTGACCACCGCTACCCAGTGGTCAACGGCCGCTTTGCCGCCGCCCATCCGGGTTTCGGCGGGCTTCTTGCTGACCGACTTATCCGGGAAAACCCGGACCCAGACCTGTCCGCCCCGCCGCAGATGGCGGGTAACGGCCACGCGGGCGGCTTCGATCTGCCGCGCGGTGATCCAATCGGCGGCCATGGCCTTCAGGCCAAACTCACCAAAGTCCACGCTGTTCCCGGTGGTGGCGGCGCCTTTGCGCCGGCCTCGCATAATCTTTCGATACTTTGTCCGCTTTGGTTGTAACATTAACAGCTCCTTATTGCCTCATCCGCCGCCTAGATATCGTCAACCAGGTCCAATCCTTCGTCGAGGGGCGCGTCGGCTTGTACTGTGACCTCGATGGTCTCTAACTCCACTATCTCCTCGGGCGGGGGAGGCAGAATCTCCCCATGGTAGACCCAAGCCTTGATGCCGATACGGCCCATCGCTGTGGCCGCTTCGGACACTCCGTAGTCAATGTTGGCTCTCAGCGTGTGCAAGGGCACCTGGCCCAGCATGAGCTTTTCGACCCGGGCGATTTCGGACCCCGATATGCGGCCTTTGACCACTATCTTGATGCCTTGGGCGCCGCCTTGCATCGCCCGCTGGGCCGCTTGGCGCATTGCCCGCCGGTAGGCGACGCGGCGTTCTAGCTGGTCGGCGATGTTCCGCGACACCAGATAAGCGTCTATCTCCGGTTGGTTTATCTCCACGATGTTCAGTTGCACTTTTCTTTGGGTGATGATTTCCAGCTTGCTGCGCAGGTTCTTCACCCGCTCTCCGTCGCGGCCAATCAGGATCCCCGGCCGCGCCGAGTGGATGTTGATGACGCTATCTTGCGCGCCGCGGTCTATCTCCACTCGGGAGATGCCGGCATCCGAAAAAGCCTTGTACTCGTTCCGAATGCTGTCCCTCAGCCGCAAGTCTTCCAAGACCAGCGACCGGTACGCCGAGGTATTTTGCGCGTACCAGTGGGCTTTCCAGTCTTTAATTATTCCTAGTCGGAAACCGTAAGGATGAGTCTTATGGCCCATGAGCTAGGCCTCCTCGTCTTCGTTGACCACGACGGTTATATGGCTGGAGCGCTTGGTAATCCGGCCGATGCGACCTCTGGCCCGCGGGCGGAAGCGCTTTATAACGCGGGCGCTATCCGCAGTAACCTGGATAATGCGGAGGGAGTCCCGGTCCATGAACATGTTGTTCTCGGCGTTGGACGCCGCCGATTGCACTACCTTGGCCACGGTTTTGGCCCAAGGAGACGGCAGCAGGGCCAACGTGTTCAAGGCGTCGTCCACCCTTCGACCCCTAATTAAGTCCATAATCGGCTTCAAACGTTTTTGAGAAGCCCCAATTTGCTTGGCGACAGCCCGTACTGGCGGCACGGCTTACCTCGCCCTGCTGGACCGCTCCGACCGGCCCACGTGGCCCCGGTAGGTGCGGGTTGGAGAGAATTCACCCAAGCGGTGCCCCACCATGTTCTCCGTAATAAAAACCGGCACATGGCGGCGGCCGTCGTGGACCCCGATAGTCAGTCCCACCATTTCGGGCATTATCATTGAGTCTCGGGACCAAGTGCGGATTACCGTCTTGCTTCCCGAGCGTTGGACGGCCTCTACCTTTTTGGACAGCTTGGGGTGCACGTAGGGGCCCTTTTTTACCGACCGCGACATACTAACGTCTCCTGCCCCGACGGGAAATGAACTTGCTGGAAGCTTTGTTATTTCGCCGGGTCTTGCGGCCCAGAGTGGGTTGTCCGGTGGGCGATTTGGGCCCGGGCATTCCGATGGGGGAACGGCCTTCCCCGCCCCCGTGGGGATGGTCTACCGGGTTCATGGCTACGCCGCGAACGTGAGGACGCCGGCCCATGTGCCGGCTGGCGCCCGCCTTACCCAGGCTTTCGTTCTTGTGGTCCGGGTTTGATAGCTGGCCGATGCTGGCGCGGCAATTGAGTAAGACGCGGCGCATCTCCCCCGACGGCAACCGGATCAATACGTACTCGCCTTCTCGCGACAACACCTGAGCGCCCACCCCGGCGCTGCGCACCAGTTGACCGCCCCGTCCCGGAGTCAACTCCAAATTGTGGATGATGGTCCCGGTGGGGATAGACCGCAGCGGCAGATTATTTCCGGGCTGGATTTCAGAGCCGGTGCCGGATTGCACCCAATTTCCCACCCTCAGGGCCAGTGGGGCCAGAATGTAGCTTTTCTCCCCGTCGGCATAGTAAATCAGGGCGATGCGAGTGGACCGGTTCGGGTCGTATTCGATGGAGGCCACTCGGGCCGGGACCCCGTCTTTCACCCTTTTGAAGTCGATTCGGCGGTACTGGTGGCGAGAGCCTCCCCCGCGGCTCCGCGTGGTGACTGTTCCCCGGTTGTTTCGCCCAGCGTGCTTGGCCAAGGGAGACAACAAAGACTTTTCCGGTTTGCGGGCGGTAATTTCCTCGAAGGAGGCCCTAACCGCGTTCCGGGTCCCTGGTGTCACCGGCCTCAAGTTCTTTAGCGGCATATTGAAGTCCCTTTACCTATTGGCCCGGGCCTTATAGCCCCTCAATCAGATTTATCCGGTTGCCCTGAGCCAGCGTAACCACTGCCTTCTTCACGTCTGGCTGCTTTGAGGTGCGAGGACCATAGCGCTTGCGCTTGCCGTGAATCTTGGTGATGTTAACGTCAATCACCTTCACGTCAAAGCTCTTTTCCACGGCCTCTTTTACTTCGACCTTGTTAGCCCGCGGCGCGACTCGAAAGGTATATTTGCCGGATTCCTGGAGGATCGTGCTTTTTTCGGTGATGGTCGGCTTGAGCAGCACTTGGTGAATGTTCATCTACTGTTCGCCCTCCTGATGGGAACCGCCGGTATCATCCGAAGCGCCGTCCTGGGGAGAATCGGCTTCCGCAGGATTTTCCTCCGTATCTTCGGCGTCCTCCGATTGCTCCGCGACAGGGGTGAAACTCTCGTCCGGAGCCTCTTCAACCCCAGCTTCAGCAACCGCGGTTGCCACTCCTTCGGCTGGCTCGAAGTCGTCGGCTGTCCCTTCTACCTGCGACCCACGGCCTCTGGGGGGTTCTTGGGCCAGAAACTGCTCTGCCCACCGGACCGCATCGAGGGTGATAATTACGTTGTCTCGCCGCAGCAACTCTTGGGCATTAAGGAGAATTACCGGGAGAGTCCAGATTTTGTTCAGATTGTGGGCGGCCCGCACCACGGTTTGATCGGCCTCGCGGGTGATCACCAAGGCCGACCCGGAGACATCCAAGTTCTGCAGCAGATTGACCATTGACCTAGTCTTGCCGTTGACCGTGTCCATGCTGTTCAAGCAGATCAACCGGTTCTGGCGGGCTTTTTCGGAGAGGACGCACTTGAGGGCTTGATGGCGCATCCGGCGAGGCAAGGACTTGCGGTAGCTGCGGGGATGGGGCCCGAAAACTACTCCGCCGTGACGCCACTGGGGCGCGCGGATACTCCCTTGGCGGGCCCGGCCCGTGTGCTTCTGAATCCAGGGCTTGCGCCCTCCACCAGAGACGTTGGCCCTGGTCTTGGTGTTGTGGGTACCCTGCCGCTGGTTGAGCTGATAGATGACCATCGCTTGGTGGACCAGCGATTGGTTCATCGGGACATTGAAGACGGCGTCGTCCAGATCGATGGTTTCGACCGCTTCACCCTGTTGATTTTTGACCGTAATTTCCATGATACTCCGGGTTACGGGATACTTCGGGTTACGACTATTGGTCTGTCCTTTGAGCGCTATCGGCCTATTTTGTCCGCCTTCGAAACTGCAACAGGCCGTTGGGCGCTCCCGGTACTCCTCCCTTGAGCAACACCAGATTTCTGTCCGGGTCGACTGAAACCACCTCGAGTCCTTTGGCGGTAATCCTCTGGTTACCCATGTGGCCCGCCATTTTCAGCCCCTTGAACACCTTGCCCGGGGTGGTGCCGCCCCCGATTGATCCGGGGGCCCGGGCCCGGTCCGACTGGCCGTGAGTGCGGGGCCCGCCGCTGAAGCGGTAGCGTTTCATCACCCCGGCAAAACCTCGGCCCTTGGACCGGCCGATGACATCCAGTTTTTCTCCCGGTTCAAATATGTCCACCCTCAGGGTCTGGCCGACTTCAAACTCGCTCACATCGTCGGCTTGGACCTCCCTCAGGTAACGGCAATTGCGGCTTGCCCTCAGGTGGCCCGACCGGGGTTTGTTTAAGCGTTTTGACTCACCGAATCCTAACTGGACGGCTTCATAACCATCGGTATCCCTGGTCTTGATTTGGGTCACCACGCAGGGCCCGGCCTCAATGACCGTGACCGGGACCACCCGGCCATCGTCATTAAAGACTTGAGTCATACCAATTTTTCGGCCAAGAAAACCTTTGATCATCCGTTAACACCGCTCCTGCTGAGGCCGGCTTTGCCTTCTCCTGAGTTTGCCGAAGGGCCACATATAATAGCTGCGCTCGCCCCGAGTATAGGCTAGAGTTTTATGGAGATGTCGACCCCGGCCGGCAAGTTGAGCCGGGTGAGGGAATCGATGGTCTTGGAGGTGGGTTCGAGGATGTCAATAAGCCGCTTGTGAGTGCGAATCTCAAAATGCTCGCGAGAGTCCTTGTCCACGTGCGGGCTTCGAATCACGCAGAAACGGCGAATGTGGGTTGGCAAAGGCACTGGCCCGGCAACCCTGGCGCCGGTGCGCTCGGCAGTCTCAACTATCTGGCCGGCGGACAAGTCCAGCATCTTGTGGTCAAACGCCTTGAGTATTATTCGTACTTTTTGCCTGGTTACCATGTTACTCCGGGTTACGGGTTTACTCCGGGTCACGGCTGCTACCGGTGACGCCGTCAGCCGTTTTAGGGATAGCCCGCGGCTATACTAGCGCACTAGTGACCTTAGGATAGATTCGGGGACCGGTTCGTAGTGTTTAAACTCCATAGTGTAGGACGCTCGCCCCTGCGTGGTCGAACGCAGTGCTGTAGTGTAGGAGAAGGTCTCCCCCAAGGGCAACATCGCCCGGACCACCTGGATGCCCTCTTGGCCTTCGATGGTGCGTATCTGGGCGCGGCGGGCGCCCAGGTCTCCTAGTACGTCGCTAAGGAACTCACCAGGAGTTACCACTTCCAAGTCTACGATCGGCTCCAAGAGCACTGGAGCCCCTTTGGGGGTACCTTCGCGGACCGCCAACGTGCCAGCGCTGCGAAATGCCATCTCGGAAGAGTCGACCGGGTGGAAGCTGCCGTCTACCAGGGTGATCTTCAGGTCAACCAAAGGGTAGCCGGCCAGCGGCCCGTTGCTGATGGCCTCCCGCACCCCCTTTTCCACCGCCGGAATGTACTCCCTGGGGATAACCCCGCCTTGAATGGCGTTCTCATAGACTATGCCGCCGCCGCGCTCCAGCGGCTCCAACTCCAGCCAGACGTGCCCATACTGCCCGTGCCCGCCGGTCTGCCGGATAAAGCGTCCTTCGACCCGCACCGGTCTGGTCAGGGCTTCCCGGTAAGACACCTTGGGTTTGCCCACGTGGGCTTCGACGTTGAACTCCCGGCGCATCCGGTCAACCAGCACTTCCAAATGAAGTTCACCCATACCCGACATGACTGTCTGACCGGTCTCTTCGTTAAACCGCACCAAGAACGTGGGGTCTTCGTCCGAAAGTTTGCGCAGCGCATCGGTTAGCCGGTCTTGGTCGGCGCGGGTGCTGGGCTCGATGGCTACGGAGACCACCGGGTCGGGGAACTTGGGGGGTTCCAAGATCACTTGCTGGGTGTGCCCGCAAATGGTGTCTCCGGTGAAGGTGTTCTTCAAGCCTACGACGGCGCAGATGTCGCCCGCGGAGACCTGATCCAACTCTTCCCGGTGGTTGGCATGCATTCGCAGCAGTCGTCCCATCCGTTCCCGGTGTCCCTTGGTAACGTTGTTTACCGTAACCCCGGCCTCGACCTTTCCGGAGTAAACCCGCAGAAAGACCAGCCGGCCGACAAAGGGATCGGTAGCTACTTTGAACGCTAGGGCAGACAAGGGAGCGCTTTCCTCTGGGGCCCGCACCACGGGCTCTTCGGTGCGTGGGTCGATGCCCTCCACTGGCGGAATGTCCAAGGGTGACGGAAGGTAGTGGATAATACTGTCCAGCAACGGATGGACCCCCTTGCCGGTCATGGCGCTGCCACAAAGGACCGGTACCAAGCGGCGCTCTATCGTAGCCTTGCGAAGCGCCTCACGCAGGGCCGTCTCCTCTATTTCGTCCCCTTCCAGGTAGCGGATGAGCAGGTGCTCGTCCGTTTCCACGATCTTCTCGATCATCGCTTGGCGGTATTGCTGAAAGGTGTCCTCCAGCTCCGGTGGAACGGGTGCCGCTTTGGGCGCTTGGGCGTAGCTGCGGGTGCGGGCGCCGTTTCCCTTGCCGTTGACGCCGTAAAGGGTGGACTTCCCGTTTATCAGGTCCACTACGCCGCGGAACCCTTCCTCTTCTCCCACGGGCAACTGAATCGCTACCGGGTTGGCTTCCAAACGCCGCCGGATGGACTCGATGGTCCGCTCGTAGCTGGCCCCTACCCGGTCCATCTTGTTTACATAACAGATGCGAGGCACGTTGTAATTGTCGGCTTGCCGCCACACGGTTTCCGACTGGGACTGCACTCCAGCCACCGCGTCCAACACTACGATGCCTCCGTCCAAGACCCGGAGGCTCCGCTCGACCTCGGCAGTAAAGTCCACGTGACCCGGAGTGTCGATAATGTTGACTTGGTAGTCCCGCCAAGTTGCGCTGGTGGCGGCGGCGGTGATGGTAATGCCCCGCTCTCTTTCCTGGGGCATCCAGTCCATGGCCGTGGTGCCCTCGTCCACTCCGCCTACCCGGTGAATACGCCCGGTGATAAACAACACCTGCTCGGTCACCGTGGTCTTCCCGGCGTCGATATGCGCAATGAACCCGATGTTACGGATTTTTTCTAGTGAAATAGTGTTTTCCATGATTTGGCGCCTGCGTTAACACCGCTCCGTTCCGGCTTCGTCTTCACTCCACATATACCGGAGACTCTAGGGGAGACCCCAGGGACAGCTTAACCTCGATAGTGCACGAATGCCCGGTTGGCATCGGCCATTCGGTGCAACTCCTCCTTTCTTCGTACGGCCGACCCCTCGCCGCGGGCAGCCTCCATCAATTCCTGGGCCAAGCCGTTCCGCATGGGTATCCCCTTGCGGGACCTCGCCCCCCGGATCAACCACCGCATGGCCAGAGCCTCGCTGCGCGTGCGGCGCAACTCGGTCGGCACCTGATAGGTGGCGCCTCCCACTCGCTTGGGCCGTACTTCCACTATCGGCGTGGAGTTCCTCAAGGCTTGTTGAAACACCTCTACAGGGTCCAAGCTCGACTGACCGCGAATAATGTCGAAGGCACTGTAGGTGATGCGCTGAGCGGTGGTCTTTTTGCCTCGTTGCATCACCCGGTTGATGAACCGGGCCAGTTCCGGGTTGTTGAACTTCGGGTCGGGCGGTACTTCTCGCCGCTCGGGTCGCCTTCTTCTTGACATAGCTATTTCACCCAGCTTAGTCTTGCCAGATTTTTCTTGGTGGAAGACCGAGGGGACTGGGGCCAGTCTCCGGTTAGCCGGACCCCCGAGGCCTGTTGGCTCCGTACTTGCTCCGGCCTTGGCGGCGACTTTGTACGCCTTCACAGTCCAAGGCGCTGCGGACCACGTGGTAGCGGACTCCGGGCAAGTCCTTTACGCGGCCGCCCCTCACCAACACCACCGAGTGCTCCTGCAAGTTGTGGCCCACGCCACCGATGTAGGCGGTTACTTCTACCCCGTTGGTCAACCTGACCCGGGCGATTTTGCGAAGCGCCGAGTTGGGCTTTTTGGGGGTCATGGTGCGCACTTGAATGCAGACCCCCCGCCGCTGGGGGCAACCAGGGCCCCACTTTACCCGGTTACGCAAAGAGTTCTGGACCCAGTGCAACGCCGGAGCCTTGGTCTTCTTGCGGACCGGCTGGCGTCCCTTCCTTACTAATTGATTGACAGTAGGCATAATACTTCCCGACTGTTCGAATGGACAGCGAGTTGGAAGTTTACCAACGTGGCGTCAAGGTGTCAACATAAAATGGCGTTTGCGCTAGGGTCTTTTGATCCTCCGCCTAACGACAATTTTCCCCGGTTCAGCCAAGGGCCAAGCCCCGAGCTTGTCGAAAAGCTCCGTCTGCTGGCGCCTCATCGTTCAGCAACAGGATGCGGGCATGCTGAGAATCCCGAAATCCGGCCAATTTTGATTCGGACGAAGAACCGAAGGAACCTGGAATGGGTCCAGGCGGAGAAACTTCCGGTCTCTGCCGGAGAAGCTCAGGAAGCCGGCGGAGGCTCGTTGAAGGGGACGCCGCTCGCTTCGGCTTCTAGACGCCGGCGGTTCCAGTCGGTCCACCTGAGCCGCTCTTCGGCCTGCCCCTGCTCACGCCCCTCGGCCCGGCGTTTCTCGATGAGCGGCTCAACAAACTTGTTGCCTAAGTATCGTGCCGTTACCATAGTAAGCCCTCCCATTACATCAATAGCGCTTATGGTTAGTATCGCATATATGAGAATCAGCGACGCGGCTGGCGCGGCAGCGCTCACAACCGCGATGGCGGTTCCGGCGATACCCTCGTGCTTCCGGCTGGAAACTTCGGCCCATGCTATGAGCGCAGTCCAACTAATCGTCAGCACGAAAATTAAGGCCAAGCACCAAGGCAGCCACTTTCGGGCGATGCTTAGAGGCGATTCCCGTTGCGTGCGTTCAGAGTCCAACAACATCAGCGCCCAAAATCATCAGGTTGCGCTCAGTGTCCTTCGATTCTTCTCCCCATTGTTACCATGAAAACGATTGCCATTAAAATGCCCAACTGTCATTGACATTCAAATAGGGCCATCTTACAGTATCATGTGATTGGGGTTAGCATTGCACATTGAGTTTTGGCTTTGTCGCCGGGGCTGCTCCTCAGCAATCATTAACTCGGCTGATGATTAAGAATCGAATTGCTCCCCGAGGCGCCGTTTAGGTTTCCAGGTTCCCGCAATTAACCCAAGGGGCTTGAATATGCAGTCCGCCTCTGGCCCAAGGGGAGCCGGGGGCTTTTTTGTTTCCAAAAGATAACTTTACGCGAGGTCAATCTTGGCTTTAGCAGAGGGACAGGCTCGGGTCACCATCGTCGCCGTCGGTCCCGGAGACTCCCGTATGCTTACCTTGCTGGGGCAGGAAGCGTTGCAGCAAGCAGACTTGGTGGCCGGCTTCAAGACGGTCTTGGACGTGGTGCAGCCTTGGCTGGGCCACGCTGAGGTGTGCCCGATGACCTACCGGGACCAGGAAGAGGTGCTGGAGTATGCAGTCGGCCAAGCCAAGCAAGGTAAGAACTTGGTCGTTTGCTGCTGGGGAGACCTGAATGTTTCCGCCCGGGAACTACTGGCTCGGGTAAGACGGTGCGCGGACCAAGTGGAGTTGCCAATGGAGTTGGCGGTAGGCGTAAGCTCAATTCAAATAGCCTGCGCCAGAGCGGGCATCTCGCTGGAAGACGCTATATTCATTACCCTGCACCAGCGGCGCGACATCGAGGGCGACCTAGAAGAGTTGGTCCACTACCTTCGGGAGGGGCGCCGACACGTCATCTTGCTGCCAAGACCCTGGGACTTGATGCCGCCAGCCATCGCCGCCCGCTTGATTGACGCCGGCATTTCCGACCAGCAGGAGCTTATTGTTTACCAACGCCTGACCTTCCCGGACGAGCAAGAGTGGCGGGGTAACTTAAGAGAGTGCGCCGACTTAACCGGGGAACATAGTGACCTTACCATCATGGTCTATCCCAGGCCCCTCTCTTAATTAATACTGGCGACAACAGCGCTGACAACGGCCCTTAGGAGTGATTCTTGCCGGACCAAGTAATCTCCGATCAGAAAGTCATAGTTTTCGTCACTACCGCAGACACCGACCTGTTGACCGCCGACCGAGCTTTGGCCGGAATCACCGGTCCCGAATTTCCGGCGGTACACGCCTACAATCCTTCATTCCTGCACAGCCCCGAAGACCAGGGCCGCTTGCTGGAGTCTGTTGCCTCCGCCGGTGCGGTAGTCTTGCGGCTCTTGGGTGGCAAGCGGGCCATGCCCGACGCCTTCGAACCTCTGGTACAGCTTTGCCGTTCTCTGAATGTGCCTCTGATCGCCTGCCCCGGCCATCAGGAGTGGGATGAAGACCTGATTACCGCTTGCAACGTCTCCGTCCCCGAGGTCGACACGGTGTTCTCCTATTTGATGAGAGGCGGGGTCGCTAACACGCGAAACCTGTTCCTGTTCCTTAGCGATACCTATCTAGGGACCAGCTACGGGCCTGAAGCGCCCGCTCCCGCCCCTTGGGAAGGCATCTACCATCCCGACGGGGGCGAGCTTGTTGAGCCTGAAGATTTTATCCGGCAACGGTTTGCGCCGGACCGCCCGGCCGTGGGGCTGCTTTTCTACCGGGCCCACTGGATGAGCGGAAACCTGCAAGCCGTGGATGCTCTTATCCACCGGCTGGAAGAGCTGGGCGCCAACGTACTGCCCGTGTTCTCTTACAGCTTGAAACACAATCCGGACGGCGTTGAGGAACCATCCCGGGCGCTTTCCTACTTGCTGGCGAATCCCGACGGATCGCCCCGGGTGGACTGCATCATCAACACCATGGGTATGTCCATGGGGGACTTGAGCAAGGATGGCGCCACCGTCGCCACCGGATGGTCGGTAGACTACCTGGACCGGCTAAACGTTCCTATTATCCAGGGCATCGTCAGCACCGGCACTGAGGAGCAGTGGCTGGATAGCTCTCTGGGATTGGGGCCCATCGACACCGCTATGAGCGTAGCCTTGCCGGAGTTCGACGGCCGCATTATCTCAGTGCCTCTCTCCTTTAAGGAAGAGAGCGGTACCCCACAGTCCGGCCGGATGACCGGACAACTCCAGCGCTACGTGCCCCGGGAGGATCGGGTGGACCAGGTGGCCAACCTGGCTATCAAGTGGGCCCGACTGCGGTTGAAGCCCAATCACGAAAAGAAAATTGCGATTATCCTCAGCAACTATCCCACCAAGGACGCCCGCATCGGCAACGCCGTCGGACTGGACACACCGGCCTCGGTGGTACGGCTGCTTCAGGCATTAAAGCAGTCAGGCTATCGGGTGGTGGACTTGCCTGAAAGCGGCGATGACTTGGTCCACCGCATCGTGGAGCGTTGCAGCAACGATCTCGACACCTTAACCCAACAGCAACTGGACCTGGCGGCGGGCCAAGTCAGCATTCGTCAATATGCCCAGTGGTACCGGGATTTCCCTGGGGAGGTTAAGGAACAACTCCAGGAGGCTTGGGGCGAAGCGCCGGGTCAGGTATATCGCAGCAACGACGGCCTAGCGATAGCGGGCCTCGACTTGGGCAACGTCTTCGTCGGCCTGCAACCTCCCCGGGGATTCGGCCATAATCCGATAGCGGTCTATCACAGCCCCGATCTGACTCCCACCCACCACTACATTGCTTATTACCGGTGGATTCGGGACGTCTTTCAAGCCGACGCCATGGTCCACGTTGGGAAGCACGGCACGCTGGAGTGGCTGCCTGGCAAAGGTATTGGCCTTTCCGCGGCTTGTTACCCGGAATTGGCCCTTCAAGACATGCCCTTGTTCTATCCCTTCATTATCAACAACCCGGGAGAGGGGGCACAGGCCAAACGCCGGGCTCACGCCACAATCGTCGACCACCTGATCCCCGCCATGACCACCGCCGATAGCTACGGGGACATCGCCCGGCTGGAGCAATTGCTGGACGAACACTATCAATGTCAAACCTTGGACCCCGCCAAGCTGCCGCTGTTGGAGTCGCAAATTTGGGCCCTAGTGCAGGAAGCGGAACTCCACCGGGACTTAGGCTTTGACGCTCAACCCGACAACTTCGGCGAATTCATTCTGGAGATCGACGGCTACCTCTGCGAGATAAAGGACGCCCAAATAAGGGACGGTCTGCACACTTTGGGCGAGGTGCCCCAAGAGGAACAACTCATCGGGCTTTTGTGCGCTTTGAGCCGCTTGGACAGCGACGGCGTGCCCAGCCTGCGCCGGTCGTTGGCGGAGGCCCTGGGCTTGGACTACCGAAGCCTCCTGGAAGAACCGGGGCATCCGGTAGACAACGGTGTGCCCGAGGTACTGAGAAACCTGGACCACGATGCTCCGGTGTGGACCCGGGGCGACCTCTTGGAGCGCTTGGAACTGCTTTGTCGGCGAGCTTACCAAGAGTTGCAACTGCGACAGTTTGACCCGGAACAGGCCGCGCGGGTGGTCAACGGCCTTTTGGGCCATTCGGATTTCCAGACCGAAGCGGCACTGAAATACGCGGCGGCGACCGTTCACCCGGCCCTAATGCGAACCTCCGACGAGATCGGCAATCTGTTGCGGGGCCTAGATGGGCAGTTCGTTCCGGCCGGGCCCAGCGGCGCTCCCACCCGGGGCATGGCCAACGTTTTGCCTACCGGCAGGAACTTCTACTCGGTGGACCCCAAGACCATACCGTCGCCGGCTGCTTGGGAGATGGGCCGGGGATTGGCCCAAGCACTGTTGGATAAGTACCTGACGGAAGAGGGCTCGTACCCGGAAATGGTCGGCTTGGTGGTCTGGGGCACCTCAGCCATGCGCACCCACGGGGACGACATCGCCCAGATACTGCACCTTCTAGGAGTCCGGCCGGTATGGCAGCAAGAGAGCCGCCGGGTGATGGGCTTGGAAGTAATACCCTTGGCCGAGTTGGGCCGTCCCCGCATCGACGTGACCGTCCGCATCAGCGGGTTCTTCCGCGACGCCTTCCCCAACCTGATCAATCTCTTGGACCAAGCGGTCGAGATGGTGGCGTCTCTCGACGAGTCTCCGCAAGACAATATGGTCGTCAAACACTTGACAGAGGACCAAGCCGGGGATACTTCGCCCTCATCTTCCTTTTCCTCCGGACAGTCGGACGGATCATCGGCGCCGGGTGAGGGCACCGTCTCACCGGCGCTCTACCGGATTTTTGGGAGCAAACCCGGCGCCTACGGAGCGGGCATCTTGCCGGTCTTGGATGAGCGTAACTGGGAAACAACCCAAGACCTCGCCGAGGTCTACGCTGCCTGGGGAGGCTACGCTTACACCCGTCAGGAACATGGGGTTAGCGCCCGCCAAGAGTTTCGGCGGCGCTTTAGCCAAATCGTCGTTGCCGCCAAGAACCAGGATAACCGGGAGCACGACATTTTCGACAGCGACGACTACATGCAGTATCACGGCGGGATGATTGCCACGGTCCGCGCCCTTACCGGCAGCAACCCCAGGCAATTCTTGGGCGATAGCTCCGATCCCTCCCGCCCCCGGCAAAGGGACTTGCAGGACGAGGCCAGGAGAGTTTTCCGGAGCCGGGTTGTCAACCCCAAGTGGATCAGTTCCATGAAGCGCCACGGCTACAAGGGCGCCTTTGAGCTAGCCGCCACGGTGGACTACATGTTCGGCTATGACGCCACCGCCCAAGTGGTGGACGATTGGATGTACCGGGACGTAACCGAAAGCTACGTCTTCGACCCGGAGACCCAGCAGTTCTTTCGGGAGAGCAACCCTTGGGCGTTGAAAGGGATTTTGGAGCGGCTCCTTGAGGCTATCGAACGCGGCCTCTGGGAATCCCCGCCCGAAGATATGAAGCAGAGGCTGGAAGAACTCTATCTCCAGTTGGAGACCGACCTCGAGGCCCGCCAGGAAAACCGGGGGCCAGGTTAAGTGAACGGTGTCAAGGTTAATTGATGGAATTTCGCCGGGCGGGAGCCAGTCTGACCCGAGACAGTCGGCTAAGGGGTGTCGTCAAAGCAATCTAGTCCAGATGACCATCGCCCGAATCTGGCAGATGGCCAAGTAAGAAAGGGAGTTTTTGGCATACCGGGTGGTCACTCCCCGCCACTGCTTGAAGTCCAGGAAGCCGTTTTCCACCAGGTGCCGCAGCTTGTACAGCACCCGGTCATACTCCCGCTTTTCCCGGCGGTTGCTTTTGGGCGGTATTACCGGGTTCATCCCTAACTCCGAGGCCGCAGCTATGATTTCATTGGTGTCATAGGCTTTGTCCGCCAGCAGACACTCCGCACTAATACCCTCAATCAGGGGCAAGGCTTGGGTGCAGTCCGCCGTCGTGCCTCCGGTCACTATTACCCTTACCGGCATTCCGTGGGCATCCACCGCCAGATGCAATTTGCTGTTCAGCCCCCTTTTGTGCGGGCGATGGCCTGGTTGCCGCCCCGGGCGCCGGTGCTGTGGGGATGGACTTTGATGTAACTGGCGTCAATCATCAGCCATTCAAAATCAGGATCGTCAATCAGGGCATCCAGCAGCATGGCCCATACTCCCCGGTCCCGCCAGCGGCAGAAGCGTCGGTGGGTATTCTTCCAGTCCCCGTAGTCCGGGGGCAGGTCCCGCCAGGGGGCACCGGTGCGCAAAATCCAGAACACGGCGTTGATGAAACGGCGGTTATCCTGGGCGGGCCGGCCCGTCTTGCCCTTGCCGCCGGGGAGAAGGGGTTCCAGGATTTCCCATACCCGGTCTGAAATGTCGTGGCGCCGGTGCGCCGGCGCCGCAATTGCTGCTGGCATAGACCAATCCTGCTACACTGGTTGCAATGTCAGCTTATCATCACACTCTTACTTTGACGACACGCCCTAGTACTACAGCCGCAGATCACATTCAACAGCTTCAGTTGGTGCTCTTAGCAAGCGGCGGGGACAGGGATTTCGCCTCGTGTACAAAGCTAAATTCACCTCCGTCGCTTCTTTAAGAAGTGATGAATCCCGAGAAGTGCGGCTGTAGTACTAGGAACTTACGGTAGCAGTGGCGGTACGACCGGACCGGGCGTAGCGAAACAGCCGGCGAAAGGAGTACAATTTCGCCAGCAAGAGTTGATGAGACAGGAGGCGGTCCGTGGAAGTTGCGTTGGAGTTGCTCCAAGTCTTGGCCAGCGATGATCGGATGTTGTGGGTCGTCGGCGGTACCGGAGTGGTAAGTGAAAACAACTCCAAGGGCATCAAGGAGCCGCAAGTCAACGGCAACTATGTGACTATGGAAGCCGACAACTGGCACTTTCACTTGGGGCTGGACAGCATAACCGGCGTGCAGTTCGTCGAAGCTGAGAGTCACGGCAACCTGATGTCCTACTACGTCCGGTTCTCCAATGCCCAGGAAGAGACCCTGGTGCGCAGTTACTTCCCCAATCCCTACTTGGACGAAGACTTCAATATCACCGATTTGCAGCCGGAGAGACTGGAGGCCTTTGAACGGATGCGCGACCGGTACGTGGGCCGGGAGGGTATCGTATTCGTTAGGCGTACCCCACAGGTCGCCTAAGTTAACTGGCTCCGGCACTATTGGGTACCGTTCCCTATCCTACGCCATGTAGTGGGCGGAGGAATTCCCGGCCTTGTGACGTAAAGCGATAAGCTGCGTCAGGACTTTGAGATCGACATCTGAACAGTTACACTGGGCCAGCCAAATTGACACTCTTCTTGGGCCGATGATATATTGGGCGGGCTTTGAAGTATTTAGCCGTAACCTAACTAGCTGCCTTCATCTGCGCTAAAAGCATGTCGTTCCTGCCGAGCTTACAGCTTCAAGCCTTTAATGGCGACCTGTTCGCCGAGAACTGGGCCGCCGTGGCCATCTCGGCCATTATCGCGGCCCTAGCCATCGGCGGCATGTTTGCGGCATCTCGAGTCCTGTCCTCCCGGCGCCAGTCTGACGTAAAGCTGACGCCTTACGAGTGCGGGATTCCTCCCACCAGGTACACTTGGTCCAATATCAACGTCCGGTTCTACATCTTCGCCATCCTCTTTCTGATCTTCGACGTTGAAGCGGTCTTCCTCTTTCCTTGGGCCGTGATCTTTTTGCAGCAAAAGATTAACGAGGCCAACTCGATTCCCTTCTACGCCATGCTCCTGTTCTTGGCAGTGCTATTTTTCGCTATCCTTTACGCTTGGAAGAAGGGGGTGCTTGAGTGGCAGAAATAACAACTGGGCCAGGTAACGTTCCGGCACCGAGCCTGTTCGATCAGAATATATCCAATAAGATCCCGGGAGTTATCACCACTAGCACGGACCAATTATTCGCCATGGCCCGCAAGTCATCCTTGTGGATGATGACCTTCGGCTTGGCTTGCTGCGCCATCGAGATGATGTCCACCTACATGGCCCATCACGATTTCGACCGGTTCGGCGTGGTTACTTGGCCCTCGCCCCGCCAGTCGGACGTCATGATCGTGGCTGGCACCGTGGTCAAGAAGATGGCGGACCCCCTCAGGTTGCTCTACGACCAGATGCCGGAGCCCAAATGGGTCATTGCCATGGGCAGTTGCGCCACCAATGGCGGACCCTACTATCGCTCCTACTCCGTCGTTATGGGCGTGGACCACATCGTACCGGTTGATGTGTACGTGCCGGGCTGTCCGCCCCGTCCCGAAGCATTGCTGTACGGTATTCTCAAGCTGCAAGAAAAGATAATGCAGGACGCCAAAGACGGTGGCGGAAGACGCTAGTCCACAACCGGCGGAGGTCACTGAGGTCGAATTCGAAGGCCTGAGTCCTTCCGGCTTGGAAGTGCTTCGGGCTTCTCAGGAAGTCCTCAAAGACTTTCATCCCACGGCCGGGGTAGTGGATAATCTGCCGTTGGTCACGGTGGAGCCTGGAGACACCGCCCAAGTGTGCCGCTTGGCTAAAGAGGACTCCAGGTTAACTATGCGTCAGCTACTGTGTTTGGCCTGCGTCGACTACCAGGATTATCTCGAATTAGTCTACTTCCTCCATTGTCTCGACCCCGACCGGACCCTGGTGGTCAAGACCAGGGTCCCCACCGAAGACCCCCGGCTCCCGTCGGTGACGCCCGTCTGGAAGGCCGGTGAGTGGTATGAGCGGGAAGCCCACGACCTGTTTGGCGTAGAGTTTGAAGGGCACCCTGGCTTGACCCCGTTGCTGCTGTACGAAGGTTTCGAAGGCTATCCCGGACGCAAAGAGTTCCCGTTTAACGACTATCAGGAGTTCTAGCCGGACATGGAACAACTGCTGCTGACCGCCCGAGTAGCTAAGGAAGATGAAGGCTATGTGGCAAGAGTAGAGCAGCTTCCCTTGGCAGGGTTCGGTGAGTCTGTCCAAGACGCCGAGGATGAGTTGATCCAAGCGATGCGCTCTTGGATCGAGGCCCAAGATGGGCTGGAGAATCTGGAGCAAGCCCTTGCCGACGCCGGATTCCCCGGAGTAGAAGAGGACACCGAGCTCCAGTTGGAGTTTCTGGTCGAGTCTTTAGAGTAGTTTCCCAAAGGCCACGAACATCGAATGAACGAACCTCTAAATGAAGAACAACATGAAGAACAACCGGCCGAGGCCTGTCCTGAGCCCAGTCGAAGGGCCGGAAGAATTACTGCCAGAAGATTTACCAGAAGACCAGCCGGAAACTACCGGTGAAGATAAATGCCGGATCACTTACCAAATTCAAGAATCTCGCTCCGCCAAGGCGCACCAAGCCGTGTGCGCCGAGTTGTTGATTACCGCCTTTGGCGATTCTTCGGAAGAAGCGCGGGAATCCCTGCGGGTCCAAGTTGCCCAATACTTGGAAGACTGTGACGCTTTGGGTATTCTAGACGAGGTCTTGATCGAGGCCGGGTTCTATTTCGATGACGAAGCTTGGATCAGCAACGAGGTGGCCCCGGTCAAAGACCCGAACATCGTAATATTTGAGACCGGCGGTCCTTTAGAACAATGACGCAAGAGCAACTGCGTATCGTCCCCGATGCGGAACCCATCGAGATGCTCCTCAACATGGGGCCGCAGCACCCTTCGACCCACGGAGTCTTCCGCTTGGTCCTGTGGGTGGATGGCGAGAAAATCGTAGACTCGGAGCCCTACATCGGCTACCTCCACCGGGGGTCGGAGAAGCTTTGTGAAGGCGAACAGTACGCCCAAATAATCACGCTGTTCGACCGGATGGACTACATCGCCAACTTCAACAACGAGTTGGCTTTCTGCATGGCGGTCGAGAAACTGATGGGGCTGGAGGTCCCGGAGCGCGCCGAATACGCCCGGGTTATTCTCTGCGAGCTAAACCGGATTGCCAGCCACCTGCTTTTCGTGGCCACTATGGGGCTCGACGCTGGCGCCATGACCCCGTCCATGTTCTGCTTCCGGGGCCGAGAGCGGATACAGTCGCTATTCGAGGCCGTTTCCGGCGCCCGCATGATGCACAACTTCTTTCGCGTCGGGGGCTTGAAGGAGGACCTGCCCAGCAACTTCGAGCAACTGGTCACGGACCTGCTGCGTCTGATAGAGGAGGACGTGGAGGAGTCGGACAAGTTGTTGACTTTCAACGAGATATTTTTGGTAAGGCTAAAGGACGTTGGAGTCATTTCAGCCGAAGATGCTATCGACTTTGGCCTTACGGGTCCGTGCCTGCGGGCTTGCGGGGTCAACTATGACTTGCGCAAGGCGGCGCCCTACTCGGTTTACGATAGGTTTGATTTCGACGTTCCGGTAGGGCTGGATGGCGATAGCTGGGACCGTCACTATGTTCGGGTCCAAGAAATGTACCAGTCCTTGCGGATAATCCGGCAGGCCTTGGCGCAGATGCCGTCGGGGAACGTGGCGTCGTCTCTGGGCCGTCGGTTGATTCGCCCGCCTAGGGGAGAGGTCTTTATGCGGGCGGAGAACCCCAGGGGCGAGATTGGGGTCTACCTGGTGAGCGACGGCACCGACAAGCCCTACCGGGTAAAGGTCCGGCCGCCGTCCTTCTGCAACCTATCGGCGATTAGGCACTTGCTTAAGGATTCCTGGATTGCTGACTCGGTGGTGATCTTGGGTTCGTTGGACATCGTCCTGGGAGAGGTAGACCGGTGACGTTCCCGGTGCCAATTCTCGGCATCAGCGCCGCCGGCTTCGGCTGGATTTTGCTGGGCCTGCTCCTGCTGTTTGTGTCCTTGTCGGTGGTGGTGCTGTCTCTGACTTGGCTGGAGCGTAAGGTCCTCGGACGGCTGCAACGACGCTTGGGCCCGACCCGCACCGGCCCCATGGGCCTGTTGCAACCCATTGCCGACGCCATTAAGTTGGTTATCAAAGAGGACATAGTCCCCGCCGAATCGGACCGGGCGATATTTTGGGCGGCGCCCCTGATCGTCATCGTCTCAGCCTTCATGGTCTGGGTTACCATACCGGGCGCTCAAACCGCGGTGTTGAAAAACCTGGACTTGGGACTGTTTTACATAATAGCCTTTGCGGTTATCGGCATCCTTGGCCTGGTAATGGCTGGCTGGGGCTCGGCCAACAAGTACGGCACCCTGGGAGGGCTTAGAGCGGCAGCCCAGCTAATCAGCTACGAAATACCGATCATCATGGTGGCTATCTCGGTAGGCATGTTGGCCGAGTCCTTGGACATACGGGAAATTGTGGCCCGGCAGGGCGACTACCCCTTCCTAGCGGTCCAGCCTTTGGGGTTGGTTATATTCTTCATCGCCGGGCTGGCCGAGGTTGGCCGCACGCCCTTCGACATCTACTTCGCCGAGTCGGAGATCGTGGGCGGACCCTTTGTGGAATACAGCGGCGCCCACTGGTCGGTTTTCTTCCTAGCCGAGTACATCAATACTTTCGCCATCGCGGCACTGGTGACGCTCTTGTTCATCGGCGGTTGGTCCGGGCCTTGGCTTTCGGGCAATTGGGGGATCGTTTGGTTCCTGATAAAGGCCTATGCGGTGGTGCTGGCTATCTTCTGGATTCGAGGGACCTTCCCCAGGCTGCGCATCGACCAATTGATGGCCTTTGCCTGGAAAGTAATGATCCCGATGTCCTTCTTGACCATTGTGATTACCGGAATTTACCAGTTTTATAACTGGCCGGCTTGGTCCCTGTCGCTCATGTCGCTGGCCGGACTGGTGGTTGTAGCCTACGTAATCTACAAACGGATGGTGGGGCCCGCCCACCGGGTCGCCGAGGTGTGGGCCAGGCAGCAGGCGCTACAGCACCGGCTAACTACACCCGGGGCCGAAAGCAACGGGACTCCGGGAGCTGTCAATTAGGTGCCCAGGGCCTATTCATTCTGGGAAAATGTCATTCTGAGCCGTAGGCGAAGAATCTAAAATCCTTCAGCAAGAACCTGGTCCGAGTATCGAAGAAAGGGAACGTAATCAAGGACTTTAGACCCTTCGCTGCGCTCAGGGTGACTGTGCTCGGAGTGACAATGAAAAGGCCCTGATTAGCGCCCCAAGCCGGGTCATAAAAGAGGTAGGGAATGTTATATAGTCTCAAGGGGCTCTGGGTCACCCTGATTTCCACGGTAAACGGGCTCCGCCAACCGGTGACCCGCCAATATCCGCAGACGGGCAACTTCCTGAAACGGGTTGACGCTCCGACGCCGGTGCAGGACCGGTTCATGGGTTTCCCCGCTTTGACTTGGGACGGCCAAATAGAGGAGCCCTACTGCACCGGGTGCATGGTCTGTATCCGCAACTGTCCGACCCAGTGCATGTCTGCTACCATGAAGGACAATCCGGCCCAGCAAGAGGGGCGCAGCCACCGGCGCAAGATTGTAGACAACTTCGAAATCAATCTAAACCGGTGTATACTGTGCGGGATTTGCGTTGAGGTGTGCAACTTTGACGCCATCGTTATGAGCCATGAGCATGAGTTGAGCACCTACCAGCGAAACGGCGACCGTATGGATTTACCGGCTCTGCTGGAGTTAGGCTCCAAGTTCCAAAAAGAGATGGATTGGATTCCGCCGACACAACGGGCGAAGCAAGCCAGTACCCAGGAACCAAATCAATAGGAAAGATCAATGCCAAGGCGAGAAGACGAACGGCGGCTGAACCTTTCAGCCAAACATCCGGCAGCTTGTACTTGTCAGGACTGCACCGATAAGTTCCTGAACAAGCAAGCAGCAAAAGCGAAGAAGGCGCCAAAGCAAAAGAAGAAAAAGGGCATGAAGGAGCCGGTGAAGCGGCATCCAGTGGGCTGCGCCTGTGCAAGTTGCACCCTACTGGGCACGATTGACTTGTCCCAAGAAAAAACCCAGGGCGGTGCCGGCATTATTAAAAAACTTCTTGGCAAGCGGTAGAGGTTGCGTTTCTTCCCCGATCTCCCATCGGATATAATGATCCAGCTAAGCCGCACCATGATTGCCCAAACGACCAGTCCCGCTCAGCGGGACTGGTCGTTTGCTAGGGTATGTTGACTATGGCTTGGTTCCTCTTCATATTGTTGGCGGTGTTGACCTTGGGCGGGGGGATGGGAGTGGTCCTGACCAGAAACGTGGTCCACGCTGCGTTAGCCCTTTTGCTGTCCTTGGTCGCGGTGGCCGGTGTATACCTGATACTCTTTGCCGAGTTCTTGGCGTTAGTGCAAGTGCTTATCTACGGCGGCGCGGTCATTATCGTGCTGCTCTTCGCCATAATGCTGACCCGAGGCGCAGATTACCCTAGAATCTCCGACAATAAGCAATGGCCATTGGCCGCAATCGCGGCCTTGGGACTCCTTGGGGTATTAATTCCGTCGTTCCTGATTAATGCCGTGAAGGGCACCGAAGCCCAGAGCCCGGCGTTCAGTGAGCTGGCCAACTCCCTCTTCACGCGATGGGCCATACCTTTCGAGGTCGCGTCCTTGGTATTGCTGGTGGCCTTGGTCGGCGCCATCATCATCGCCCGGTCGGGCCGGGGTGAAGGCTAGATCATGGTCGACCTGTTCTACTTTCAGGTCTTAAGCGCCGCTTTATTTGCCATCGGCCTCTACGGAGTGCTAGCCCGCCGCAGCGCCGTGCTTATCGTCATGTCCATCGAGTTGATGCTCAATGCGGTGAACATCAACCTGATCGCGGCGGCGGCCCATTTGGACGGCTCCGGCAACTTCATCAAGTTCGACGGCCAAATCATCGCTATCTTCATCATCACCATCGCCGCCGCGGAAGTGGGGTTGGCGCTGGCGATCATCCTACGCATGTACCGCAACCGCTCCACCGTAAACGTCGACGAAATCGATATTATGAAATGGTAAAAGCGAGGAATTGCAGGGTTAAGTTGGCGGGAGCCGGTCTGTAATGGAGTGGGCCTGGCTTATCCCCGTTTTCTGCTTCGCCGCCGCCCCCATTATCGTAGTGCTTGGCGACCGCTTGCCCGCCAAGGGCGCTTTCCTCTCCATCCTTGCCATCGGCGCCGGTTTCGTCGTTTTCTGGGTCGTGCTTAGCGGCTTCTTGGGCGCCTCCCCGGCTACCGAGGACTGCGACATCAGCCATCACACCGAGACGCTCACTTGCGGCTACCAGCACTCCTGGTTCCAAGCCGGAGAGTTGCAATTGGTGTGGGGAATCGTCGTCGATCCCTTGACCATCGTCATGCTGGGCTTGGTCACCTTCGTCGCCTTGATGGTGCAAGTCTACTCGCTGAGCTACATGGCCGGAGACCCGCGCTTTGGCTGGTACTTCGCGGTCCATTCGCTGTTCGCAGCCTCGATGCTCACCTTGATACTGGCCGACAGCTTCCTGCTTCTCTACGTGGCTTGGGAGTTGGTGGGCATTTGCTCCTATCTGCTGATTGGGTTCTGGCACGAGCGGCCGGCAGCCAGGGAAGCAGCTAAAAAGGCTTTTATAGTTACCCGATTGGGTGACGTGGGTCTGCTGGTTGGGGTGCTGCTGTTGTGGCGGGAGGTGGGTAGCTTCAGCATGACGGCGGCGTTCGACGCTGCCAGCAGCGGGGCAATGAGCGAAGGCGTAACCACTACGGCCGCTATCTTGCTGTTGTTGGGCGCTATGGGCAAGTCGGCCCAAGTGCCTTTCCACGTGTGGCTCCCCGACGCCATGGAAGGCCCGACGCCGGTCAGTGCTCTCATCCACGCGGCGACCATGGTGGTGGCCGGGGTCTACCTGGTGGCCCGCGCCTTTCCGATTTTCTCGGCTTACGACGCCGACCCGTTGCTGGTGGTGGCTATCGTAGGGTTGGTCACGGCGTTAATGACTTCCACCATCGCGCTGGTAGCCACCGACCTGAAGCGTATCCTGGCTTATTCCACCATCAGCCACTTGGGGCTGATGATGCTGTCCTTGGGGGCTTTCGGCTATACTGCTGCGATTTTCCATCTGCTGGCCCACGGATTTGCCAAGGCCCTCTTGTTCTTGGGCGCGGGCAGCGTGCTCCATAGCACCGAACATCAGGACATCCGGCAAATGGGCGGCCTGCGGCGGGTTATGCCGCTGACGGCGCTGGTCTTTTCCCTCGGCGCACTGTCTTTGGGGGGTATTCCGATTCTCGCGGGATTCTGGAGTAAGGACGAAATCCTGGCCGCAGTTGCCGATCACCGGAACGCGGCGTTCATTGTCTTCACCCTGATTACCGTCGTGTTGAGCGCCCTGTATATGGCCCGGGCGGTTTTTGTCGCCTTCTTTGGGCGGCTGGGCGAGGGGTTGGAGCACGTCCATGACGCTCCTTGGGCGATGGCCGTGCCCATGGTGTTGCTGGCGGTGCTGGCGGTCGGGTTTGGCTTCCTTAGTTTCAACTGGCCCGGCAGCTATGACGGGATTGGCACCTTCGTATTTTTCCACGAAGGTCACGGTTTCGAGTTCAAGTGGTGGCTGGGCATCCTCTCGGCCTTAATAGCAGTCGGGGCCTTCGCCGGAGCTTGGCTGGTTTACCTGTCGGGCCGGGTCTCCTTGGAGAACGTCAAAAACCGGTTCGCCCCGGCGCTTAGGGTGGCGGAGAACAAGTACTACTTCGATGAAGTCTACCAATGGGTGGTGGACCGCGTGGTGCTGGTGTTCTCCGGTATGATCGCGCTCTTCGACCGGGCAATGGTCAACGATGTTGCGGTTAATGGGCCAGCCAACTCCATCAGACGGCTCGGGATTACGCTGCGGCTTCACGTTACCGGCCACGTCTACAGCTACACCCTGGCCATGGTGCTGGGGTCGGTAGGGCTGGCTATCTTCTGGTGGTTCAGGTCCACTTGATGACTACCCCCTTAATGACCAGACCGTGGCGGCAACGGCTCATGCCACAAGCCTTCATTCTCGCTCATCCTGAGCTTGTCGAAGGGCTCTCTTTTTAAGCAATGAGCTATTTCGACCAAGCAGCGCTGTTTATTCTTATCTTGGTGCCTCTGCTGGGCGCCCTACTTACTATGTTTATGCCCAGCGACCGGCCCAAGGATGTATGGTATCTCGCCATATTCGTGGCGACGATCTCCTTGGTGCTATCGCTGGTCATTTTCGCCAGGTACGACTACGGCCAAGGCGGGTTCCAGTTCATCCGCACTTTTGAGTGGCTGGATGCTCCCTTGGACATCAACTTGTCCTTGGGGATCGACGGCATTACCGCTCCCTTGGTCCTGCTCAACGGCATTGTGTTATTTGGTGGAGTGCTAATTTCCCAGACGATTCTGCACCGGAACCGGGACTTCTTCGTACTCTTGTTGGCCCTGGGCGCGGGCGTATACGGGGTGTTCGTCGTCCAGGACCTGTTCTTCTTGTTCTTCTTCTACGAACTGGCGGTGTTGCCCATGTACCTGCTCATCGGAGTGTGGGGCAGCAGTACCGACTTCGGCACCTTCTTGCGCACCAAGGAGTACGGCGCGCTGAAGCTGATGCTTTACCTGGTGGCGGGCAGCGTGCTGGTGTGGATAGGCATTCTGGCCCTGTACGTAGAGGCCAGGGACTCCGGGGTTTCCACCTTCTCCATCTCGGCTCTGGGAACGCTGGCGGCGAATGGCGAGTTTAGCGAAAGCTTCCAGACCTGGGTGTTCCCGCTGTTCATGGTAGGGTTCGGAGTGCTGGCCGGGTTATGGCCCTTCCACACGTGGTCGCCGGACGGTCACGTGGCCGCTCCGACCGCGGTCAGTATGCTCCACGCCGGGGTTTTGATGAAGCTGGGGGCCTACGGCATCATCCGCGTAGGGGTGACCTTGCTGCCGGAGGGCGCCGAGAATTGGATGCCGGTACTCATCAGCTTGGGCACCGTCAACGTCTTGTATGGGGCCGTTGCGGCGATGTCCCAGATGGACTTGAAGTACGTCATCGGTTATTCCAGCGTCAGCCACATGGGTTATGTGCTAATGGGCATTGCCACCCTGGACCGCATTGGGGTCGCTGGCGCCGTTTTGCAGATGTTTTCCCATGGCATAATGACGGCCCTGATGTTCCTGTTGGTTGGGGCTATCTATGAGCGGGCCCACATCCGAGACATCACTGTATTGAATGGCCTGTCCAGCCGGATGCGGGTAACCAGTTTCTTCTTTGCCATCGCCGGGCTGGCTTCTTTGGGTCTGCCCGGGCTTAGCGGCTTCATTGCCGAGTTCATGGTGTTTACCGGGACTTTTCGCACCTATCTGCCCTTGGCGGTGTTGGCCGTGGTTGGGGCGGCGCTTACCGCCGTCTATATCTTGAGGCTGCTGGCCCGGGCCTTTCTTGGGGAGTCGGATTCCCAATGGGAGCACCTGACCGACGCCAGTGTAGTGGAAAAGAGTGTTGGAGCCGCCTTCGTGGTTATTCTGATATTTGTCGGCGTTTGGCCCGCGCCTTTGATGCGGGTCATCAATGTCGGCGTGGATGTACTGCCGGGAGTATAGGTAAGCGATGCCATTAACCGCGAACCTGGACTTGTTAACGCCGGAGTTTGCTCTGGCAGGCTTGGCGTTCTTGGTCTTCGCTGTGGACCTGCTCCTGCCGGCCGGCAAGAAGGGCCTATTGCCCTGGTTGTCCATCGGCGGCCTCGGCGCCCTCATCGCGGTTTCGGTAGTCATGCTATGGGGCGAAACCGCATCCCTCTATGACGGACTGTTGGCCGTCGACGATTACTCCCTCTTCTTCAAGGTATTCTTCATGGTAATGGGGATTTTCATAATCCTCAGCTCTATCGACTATGTCAATCAGTTCTTGGACAACCCCGGCGAATTTTACGGGCTATTGTTGTTTTCCATCCTAGGCATGAACGTGATGGCCCAGTCCCGTGAGTTGCTGACGGCCTACATTGCCTTGGAGTTACTGAGCTTCTGCCTTTACGTGCTGGCTACCTACGCCCGGACCAGCCCGCGGTCGAACGAAGGCGGCTTGAAGTACATCATTATCGGGGCGTTCTCTTCGGCCATCCTGCTTTACGGCATCAGTATGGTCTACAGCACCCTGGGCGTGACCCGGTTCGAGGACATCGGGATGGGCCTCACCGCTGCGGCAGAGGTCAGCCCGGCTCTCTGGGTGGGGGTGGCGCTGATCCTGGTCGGGCTGGGGTTCAAGATTTCCGCTGTGCCCTTCCACATGTGGGCTCCGGACGTCTACGAGGGAGCGCCTCTGCCGGTCACCGCCTACCTGGCCATTGGCTCCAAGGCGGCGGCGTTTGCCTTGGTGTTGCGTTTAGCTGCCGAGGGATTTGTGCCCGCAGTGGAACGGTGGGACCAGTGGCAGCTTATTGTGGCGGTGCTGGCCGGCGTCACTATGCTGGTGGGCAACCTGGTGGCCTTGGCCCAACGGAACATCAAGCGCCTGATGGCCTACTCCAGCATCGCCCACGTCGGCTTCATCTTGGGGGGCATTGCCGCCCTATCCCAAGACTCCACCTTGGCCTCCAACGGCGTTATGCTTTACTTGGTGGGGTATTCCGTCACCAATATGGTGGTCTTTGCCGCCTTGATCGCCTTCTTCAACATTTCCGGCCGGGAGATGATTAACGACTTCGCCGGAATGGCCGACGATCAGCCGTTCTTGGCGGCGGCTATCGCCATCGGCATGTTTTCCCTGGGAGGGCTGCCCATTTTCGCGGGCTTCGCCATTAAGTTTTACTTGTTTGCCGCCATGGCCGACGAGGGTTTGCTCTGGCTGGCGGGACTGGCAATTTTCAGCAGTTTGGTCTCCCTATATTATTACTTGCAAGTCATACGCCGGATGTACATCCATCCGACTTCCGACCGCACTGACGAAATCCTGGAAGACGTATCCGGGTTGACTTCCGAAGAAGCCTCCGCGTTGACAATACAAGAGACGGAACGGGTGGGTCTGGCCGCCACCCCGTCGGCGGTAATTCTCGGTGTTATCGCCATTGGCTTGGCCGCGGTATTCTGGATCGGTGTCTATCCCTCGCCGCTCATGGGCCCGATAGAGGCCGCCAGCCGGGCCATCTTGCCCGGGCTGTAGGCCATTTGGTCATACTGCTATAATGGGTTAGCAATGACAACAACCGAGTCCGACGAGTCCCGGCTGGGGCGGCTGGAAGGGCAGATGGACCAGCAGTCCATCGCCATTCAGGACCTCGGCCGCCGGTTGGATACCGGTTTGGCGGAAATCCGCCAAGAAATGCGGGCGGTCAGCAACTGGATGGACCAGGCCCTTCAGGACTTCCGCCAAGAACTCCGGGCGGTCAACGCCAGGATAGACCGTCTGCTTCTGGCGACTTGGGCCATCGGCGGCGGCATTATTGCCGCCTTGGTGGTCCAGATAATCCGGGCCGGCTAGTCCTGCCCCAATTCATCAACCCCCATACGATGTCCGGATAGCTAAGCAAGTATTCGAACCAAAAGGTGCTTTAATTTATGATCATTTCGGTCATCGGAAGCAGTCGGCCTGCCACTCAAGAGCACTTAGACTTGGCTGAATCGGTGGGGCGGGAGTTGGCCAGTCGGGGCATCAAGCTAGTGTGTGGCGGCTTGACCGGAATAATGGAGGCGGCATGCCGTGGCGCCAAGTCGGCTGGCGGGGTTACCATTGGCATCCTTCCGGGGAATGACGTGGCCGACGCCAACAACTATGTGGACATACCCATAGTAACCGGAATGGGCTACTCGCGGAACGTCATCGTAGTGCATTCCGGGCGAGCGGTAATCGCGGTGGGCGGGGCCTACGGCACCCTGTCCGAAATCGCTCACGCCTTGGGCGACGGCATACCGGTGATAGGCCTGAATACCTGGGAGCTTTCCCGCAATGGCGACGGCCAACCGGTGGACGAAGCAATTATCCGGGCCTACGACCCGGTAGACGCGGTGGACAAGGCCCTGGCTGCTGCGGCGGCCAGAGACTGCGCCGCGCAGGCAGCGCAACCGGGGTGAGCCTCCCCGCTCAAGTAACCGGGGTAACCATCGCCGAGGTTCGCGGGCGCGAGGTCCTCGACTCCCGGGGCAATCCAACCGTCGAGGCCGAGGTAAGATTGTCCGATGGGACCCGCGCCCATGCCGCCGTACCCTCGGGCGCCAGCACCGGTAGCTACGAGGCCCTAGAGCTCCGCGACAACGATGCCGGCCGGTACCGGGGCAACGGGGTTTTACGGGCTGTAACCAACGTCAACGACATCATCGCCCCGGACCTGGTCGGCCTCTCGCCATTCGATCAAGGGGCTGTGGACGGCCGTTTGTTGGCCTTGGACGGCACGTCCGACAAAAGTAACCTGGGGGCCAACGCCGTCCTAGCCGTGTCTATGGCCGTGGCCCGAGCCGCCGCGGCATCTGGAAGTGACGGTGGGTCGCTATGGCGCCACCTCGCCCAAGGGGAAACCGTCAGTCTGCCGGTGCCTATGTTCAACATCCTTAACGGCGGCAGGCACGCTTCCGACTCGGCGGATATACAGGAGTTCATGGTGTTGCCCGTGGGCGCGGCGGCCTTCTCGGATGCTCTGCGATGTGGAGCGGAGGTCTACCAGTCGCTGCGCAGCGAGTTGCGGGAGGGGGGCCACAACCTGAACGTGGGCGATGAAGGCGGCTTTGCTCCTTCTTTGGCTTCCAACCGGAACGCCATCGAACTGGTGTTGAAGGCGGTGGAGTCTGCTGGGTACGTGCTTGGGCAGGACGTTTTCCTTGGCTTGGACGTGGCCGCGTCTGAGTTCATCCAGAAGACCACCGGCAACTACGTTCTACAACGGGAAGGCACTACCTTGTCCTCAATGCAATTGGTGGAGCTATACCAGTCTTGGACCCGGGAGTACCCTATTCTCAGCATCGAGGATGGCTTGGATGAAGATGATTGGGACGGCTGGCAGGAGTTGCGGCGGCGTATTGGGGACTCGGTCCAGCTAGTGGGGGATGACCTGCTGGTCACCAACATCCAACGCATTCAAAGAGGGATCGATGCGAGGGCCAGCAATGCGGTGTTGCTGAAGCCCAACCAGATTGGCACCTTGAGCGAGACACTGGCCGCCTTCAAGCTGGCGCGAGAGGCCGGTTGGGGCACTGTGATGAGCCACCGCTCCGGCGAGACCGAAGACACTACCATCGCCGACTTGGCGGTGGCTTGGGACGTCCGGCAAATCAAGACCGGCGCCCCGGCTAGGTCGGAACGGGTGGCCAAGTATAACCGACTGCTGCGCATAGAGGCCGAGCTGGGCTCCGGCGCCAAGTACGCCGGACGGGAAGCCTTCCGGTATCTGCCCAATTTGAGCTTTTAGCCCAGCCAGTTTCCCCTAAACTAGCAGCCGAGCCAACAATCCGTAAGGCCACTATACTGTAACGGCGCTTACTCCTTGAGTTGCTTAACAGCACGCTAGCACGCATAATGGCATAGGAGTGGTCGACTTCATCAGCCCAGAAATACGTCGGCGTATCGAGAATCGCGGTATCTCGCTCACTGACATACAATACTGTTTAGGCAGCTATACTGATTCGTACCAACATCGATCCAATACTGTGTATTGTGTTCAACTTGAGGATGGGCGGAACCTGAAGGTAGCTGTCCAAACCAGCTCTCCAAATCACGTTGTTAATGCTTTCGTACATCAATAAAGGCGGTCAAGCGATGTTTAACATAGTACAGGACAGCCCATCAGATTCTCTTTATATTCAGTTTAGCGACAAGGCAATCGGTTATAGCGTTGAAGTGGATGGCGATATTCTGATTGACATGGCTGATGACCAGACTGTGGTTGGCGTGGATATCCAAAATGTAACTCAATTTATGCAGGAGCATCGGTCTGCAACAACGCCCTCACTTAACCTGCAACTAGTTGAAGCTTAGCGTCAAGGGTCAAAATCGGAATTTGCCGGTCAGGGACTACCGGTAATTAGAGGACGCGGAGGTAGGCAATGGCAACGCGAGTCGGAATTAATGGATTTGGCCGGATCGGCCGCTTGGTCACTAGGGCGATGACTTCATACCACCAGGACAAGCTCCAGGTCGCGGCGGTCAACGATCTGACCGATGCCAAGACCAACGCCCATCTCTTCAAGTACGATACCAGCTATGGCGCCTATCCAGGGCAGGTGGAAGCCAGCAACGGCGACCTCATAGTGGATGGGCATAGCATCCGGGTGTTCTCGGAGCGCGACCCGGCCCAGATTCCCTGGTCCGAGATGGGTGTCGACCTGGTGATTGAGTCCACCGGCATCTTCACCGACGCGCAACAAGCCGCGGGCCACCTTACTGGAGGGGCCAAGAAGGTGATAATTTCGGCACCGGCCAGAGGCGAGGACTTGACGGTGGTGCTGGGGGTCAACGACCATTTGTACGATTCCGAAAAGCACACCATTATTTCCAACGCTTCCTGTACCACCAACTGCTTCGCGCCCATGGTCAAAGTCCTGCACGATTCCTTCGGCATCGAGCACGGTCTCATGTCTACCGTCCACTCTTACACCAACGACCAAGCGATCCTCGACCAACGCCACTCCGATTTGCGCCGGGCCCGCGCCGCCGCGATGAACATTATTCCCACCAGCACCGGGGCCGCCCGGGCGGTGGGAGTGGTGATACCGGAACTCAACGGCAAGCTCCACGGTATGGCCTTTCGCGTCCCCACCGCCACCGGGTCCATTACCGACTTCACGGCCCGGGTGTCCCAGGATGTAACGGTGGACCAAGTTAATGAAGCCTTCAAGGAGGCATCGGAAAACCGTTTAAAGGGCATCTTGGAGTATACCGACGAGCCTTTGGTCAGTTCCGACTTCCGGGGCAATACCCACAGTTGCATCTTCGACGCCCTCTCCACCATAGTGATGGAACAGCGCATGGTAAAAATCATGGGTTGGTACGACAACGAGTGGGGCTACTCTTGCCGGACCGCCGATCTGTGCGCTCTAATGAATGACAAAGGCATCTGACCCGGACCCTTAGGCGTATTAACTGCCAAGGGGAGTTTATTCCCCGCAAAGCGCTGATAGGCCGCCATAGAAGTTACCCCAGAAGTCCCCCCGATTTCCACTTTGGACAAGGGAAACGGGGGGACTTATCTTTGTATAAACCCTCAGCCAGTGAGAATGGGGATGCTCTCAAACCCTTGGTTTCTCACCTAGATCCCGAGTTAGACGGCAGCGCCTTTCGATTCTCGGAAAATGTCATTCTGAGCCGTAGGCGAAGAATCTAAAATCCTTCAGCCAGCAAGAATCTGGTCTGAGTCGAAGAAAAGGAATGCAGTCAAGGACTTTAGACCCTTCGCTGTGCCCAGGGTGACAATATGTGTTCAGAGTGACAAATCGAAAGACCTTAGAGTAAACGGGAGGATTTCCGCTGCGACTCCTAACCCTTAATGGCCGCGTGCCTTGGGTTTTCCTGCTGCTGGTGTTGATCATCGTGGTGGGCTTGGGTCTTCGTTTGCACGGGATAAACTGGGACTCGGGCTACGGTTTCCACCCAGATGAGCGAGACATCTACATGCGGTCCGGCTGCATGTTCGACCTGCTCACCGAAGCCCCGGGCCACTCCCAGTGCGGCTACCTCAACGACGAACCCGAAGCGGAACCCGGTCTACCCGGACTTAGCACGCTCTTGGACCCCGACCGCAGTCCGCTCAACCCCCACTGGTTTCCTCTGGGCAGCATCCTAATTTACACCCTTCTGTTCTTTCGTTCTGTCGTCGAGTTGTTTACCGACCTGGATGCCTTGGACCTACGCTACATCGGCCGCGCTCTGTCGGCATTGGCTGACACCGGTTCCATATTACTAGTGTACCTGTTGGGGCGGCGCATGTACGGCAGCGAGGTGGGAGTGTTGGCCGCCGCCTTTACGGCGTTAGCGGTAATCCACATCCAGAACAGCCACTTTTACCGGCCGGAGACCTTCTCCGTACTGTTCACCTTGGCGAGTTTCTGGGCGATGCTCCGGATGGTGGAGCGAAGAAGGCTCAGGGACTCCGCCCTCTTGGGTCTGATGGTAGGGTTGGCTTTGGCCCCCAAGGTGAATGTGCTGCCACTAGTGCTCCCCTTGGCGCTGGCCTACGGGTACTGGATTTTGGATGGGGCCGGTAACCGTTGGACCGGTATCACCAGTGGGTTAGTGCTGCGTATGCTGCTCCATGCCATGGCGGCGATGGCAGTAGCCACAGCCGTTTTCTTTGTCGCCTCGCCCTATGCCCTCATCGACTTCCGCCATTTTGTCGGCGATCTGCTGGCCCAAGCCAATATGGCCCGAAACGCCGGGCTCTGGCCTTTTACGGTCCAATACATCGACACGTCGCCTTTCATTTACCAGGTCCGGCAAAGCGCTCTCTGGGGGTTGGGCCTGCCTTTGGGCATTGTTGCTTGGGCGGCGGTCCCGTTTACCCTGGCTATGGCCTTCATTTACCAAGTCCGGCGCCGCTCTACGCTACGCAGCGATTTGCTGGTGCTGGCCTGGGTGGTTCCCTCCTTCTTGCTCTTGGAGAGCTTTGAGGTCCGCTTCCTTCGCTACGTATTCCCGCTGATGCCCTTCTTGGTCCTGATGGGGTCTAGGATGCTGGTCTGGCTGGTGGAGTGGTCCCGGCGGCAAACCAGCAGGACTCATCCGGTATCGTCGTGGGGCTTGAAATGGTTGCCGGTGGGCCTGGTGGCCATCGTTCTAGCCGCCACGGCCTTTCACGCCTTGGCTTTCCAACGGGTCTACGCTAACGACCATCCGGCGGTGGAAGCTTCTCAATGGATCCGGGAGAACGTACCGGACGGCTCCGGCATCGTCAGCGACAATCACTGGGACGAATTCGTGCCCGAATTGCACCGGTATAGTGTCTGGCAATATCCCCTGTATGAACCGGATACACCGGCCAAGATGCAGGACTTGGCCTCGCACCTGGCTGGGTCCGACTTCCTGGTCTTTTACAGCAACCGGCCTTTTAGCAGCGCCGCCCGGGACCCGGAGCGGTTTCCGCTGAGTTTGGCTTACTACCGGCGGCTGTTCGGCGGTGAATTGGGTTACCGCTTGGAACGCGCCTTTACTTCTTATCCTAGTCTGGCGGGGGTGGAGTTCCGGGACGAGCCCTTGAGAAGTGCTGGGTTGCCGGTTCCAGGAGCCCTCTCTGCGGCAAGGGCGTCTCCTGCAAGTTTCAACCTGGGCTACGCCGACGACAACGTGACCGGCTACGATCATCCCCGGGTCCTGGTCTTCCGCAATGCGGACAGGCTCTCCGTGCCTGACTTGCGGCTACTGCTGACAACGCCGCTGCGAGGTGCGCCGGAGCGCCCGGTGGCGGGGCTGATGCTCTCGGATGACGAGAAGGCAGTGCAGCAAGCCGGGGGCACTTGGTCGAAGCTCTTTGACCGTAGTAGCTGGACCAACCGGGCACCGGTGATAGCTTGGTTGCTGGTGGTGGAGTTGGCCTACTTGGCCGCCCTGCCGTTGTGCATGTTTATTTTCCGGCCGCTGCCGGACCGGGGCATCATCTTGGCCCGAATCGTCGGCCTGCTGGGCGTGAGCTACGTAGCTTGGTTGACGGTGAGTCTGGGTTGGTTGGACTTTTCTCGTGGGCCGGTGGGCTTGGGTTTTTTAGTGGTGGCAGTCCTGTCGGGGCTGGTGCTAATGGCCCAATGGCGAGAGATTCTGGGTTTCCTCAGGCGGCATTGGCGGTTGTTGGCCGGGGGAGAAGCACTGTTTCTAGCGGCATTCTTGGCGTTCGTCGGGGTAAGGGCGGCTAATCCGGACCTGTGGCACCCGTGGCTGGGTGGAGAGAAGCCTATGGAGTTAGCCTACCTGAACGCCGTAGTCCGCTCGACCTCGCTGCCTCCTTTCGACCCGTGGTTCTCCGGCGGATATTTGAACTACTACTACTTTGGCTACTTCGTTCTGGGTGGACTAATTCAGGTAACCGGTATTCTTCCCACGATTGCGTTTAACTTGGCGGTGCCGCTGTTCTTCGCGTTGACGGTGACCGGCGCTTACACCCTGGTTTACAACTTGACCGAAGGGGTGCGCTGGAGCCGGAATATGGCCCGGAATATGGTCAATGAGAGGGACGCTGGTGTGGAGACGTCCAGTGAGGAGGCAGCGACACCCGGCCGGCTGCCGCCCGAGGAGGCCCCGAATGCCGGTTCCGGTAGGGACGGGCCCGCTTCGTCGCTGGCGGCGGAGGCTACTAGCTGGCGCCTTACCGGTTGGAGTCCGATGGCTGGCGGCTTGCTGGCGGCAATGTTTGTGGCGGTAATTGGCAACTTGGACGGCATTGTTCAACTAGTACAGGGCGCTTGGCACAAGATGGTCCATGGCGGAGCGCTCCCGTCCTTCGACTTTTGGCGTAGCAGCCGGATGCTTGATGTACAGGAGAACTTCGATCCCTCGCCGCTGCTTTTTTGGGTCCCCGACAAGGCGCCGGGCGCCCCGGACCTGTCTCCCCACATCACCGAGTTTCCCTTTTTCACTTTCCTATTTGCCGATCTGCACCCCCACATGATGGTAGTCCCGTTTACACTGTTGGTCATCGGTCTGGGTATGACCCTAGCCGTGGGGTTGGGTAGGTACCGCAACTGGTGGGCGGCGGCGGTTGCGGTAGTCTTGGCCTTGGCCCTGGGTTCTCTCTGGGTCATCAATAGCTGGGACTACCCCACTTACCTGTTGCTTACCCTGGGTTTCCTGGCGGTGGCAGTCTACTTCAAACCGGCCGCCAAAGCGTCGAAGCCCCTGCTCTTGGGGGTCCTGGCCGCCGGAGTGATTGTACTGAGCCTACTACTATTTTTGCCCTTTCACCAATCCTATGAGGCTTTCAATGCTGGCCTAGAGGCGTCCCGGTGGCGCACCCCCATAGACCGGTTTCTGGGGATGCACGGTTTGTTCCTGGTTATTATCGCTAGCTTCTTGGTCTATAGCTCCCGGCGGACCCTAGCGTCGCTGGTGGCCAAGGGGGCCATCGGCCGGCTGGTATCGGCCAGGGGTCTTAGGAAGATGTCTCCGCCGGAGGACCATCCGGCTTGGCTCGGTTGGACGTGGGTCTTGGGATTAGGCTTAGGGGTACTTCTCGGGGTGACCGGTTACTGGACTGCGGTCGTCCTTCTGGGTCTGTTGCTCTTAACTGCGACGTCGGCATGGACTCTGCTAGAGTCGGGCCGGGAAGACCGGCCTTATACCTCGGTAGTGCTGCTGCTTTTGGGGATGGCCTTGGCGCTGGCCATCGGCCTCGACTTCTTGCGCATCGAAGGCGACATCGGCCGGATGAATACCTTCTTCAAGTATTCTTTGGAAGTGTGGGTATTGCTCAGCCTGGTGTCGGCCTATATGTTGGTGACCATGGGCCTCAGGCTAGCGCCGCGAGGGCGATGGGCTTGGGCCAAAGGGGCGTGGATATGCCTCGTGGTGTTGCTGGTGGGTTGCAGCCTGGTTTATACGGCGTTGGGCACTAAAGCGCGGACCGGCCACCGGTTTAACTCCCTTCCGGCAACTCTTGACGGGTCTGCATACATGGGCCGGGCGGTCCATTTCGAGCGGGAGCAGGCAATCGATTTGAAGTGGGACCTAGAAGCTATCCGGTGGCTTCAAGACCATGTCAGCGGCAGTCCGGTAGTGCTTGAAGCTCACACCGAGCAATATCACTGGGGCTCGCGGATCGCCGCTTACACCGGTCTACCCACGGTGCTGGGTTGGCCTTGGCACCAGACTCAGCAGAGGTCCGACTATTATCCTGCGATCGTGGACCGGGCGGCGCGGATTGCAGAGACTTACAACACCACGGATTTAGCCAAAGCTCAGGACCTGTTGCGTCGGTTTGATGTCAAATACGTCGTGGTGGGGGGCTTGGAGAGGACCTATTACCGGCCGGATGGACTACGGAAGTTCGTCGAATTGAAGGAACTCGGCCTGATCCAAGAGGTCTTTCGGAACAGTGGGGTGTCGATTTACCAGGTCAACTAGGACCTCGGGGCCGCTGTCGGCGCCTAGTCCAGTTTCGGGATGGGTTGCTCTGTCTGCAACTACGGTAAAGGCTCCAGGGCCTTTTCATTGTCACCCCGAACGCGGTGTCACCCCGAACGCAGTGAGGGGTCTAAAATCCCTCTGGAAAGGCGAAGTTGGTCCCAGCAAGAATTTTGGATTCCTCGCGCTGCTCGGAATGACAGAAAGGAGGCTCAGAATGAGAATGAAAAGACCTTGGTAAAGGCTCTTACACCTGGCCTGAAACTGATTTCAGTATTATATTAAAGCTAATTATTTACATAAAAGGTATACATAATACCGTTGACAAACGTTGACATAACGGCTAATATTGGCATAACAATTAAATTTAATCTAATACTTTTTTAAGTAAATTCCCAACGGTGGCACTGGGCGTGTCGTGGTTAACGGTGGTGGGGGGTGGTGCCACCAAGGGGTGAATAGGCTCTGGCGGTGACCAAGGGGTCTGCTGGTGCGGCGCTTTCCGGGTGTGGTGGATGAGGACCCCGGTGCACATAAAGAGCCTAAGCCTGCTGGTCCTTCCTGGTGCGGATTCGCTGCTAACTGTGCGGGGTTGTAGTAGGGTGGTGAAGCTAGCGGCGGTTTCCGGGAAGGACCAGCATTATTATACGCTACCACCGTCCCAACGTGGATAGGACCCCAAGACCTTCAGCATACTCACCTCAGCCTCTAGCGACGCCAGCGCCTCGCTTACCGCCGGGTCCTGCCGGTGACCCCAACAATCGATCAAGAAGATATACTCCCCCAACAACTGCTTGGTGGGCCGTGATTCCACCTTCACCAAGTTGATGTCCCTGGTAGCGAACTCCCCGATGGTCTTGTAGAGCAGCCCCGGCTTGTCCTGTTCAAAGGAAAAGCAGATGGACGTCTTGTCGTTCCCGGTTGGCGGATGGTCTTGGCGGGCCAGCACCGCGAACCTGGTAACATTATTGGCGACGTCCTGAATGTCCCGGTCGATTATTTCCACACCGTACAACTCGGCAGCCCGCTTGGAGGCAATCGCCGCTGCCGGGGCCCGGCTCTGCATCATGTCGGAGACCGCCGCGGAGTTGCTGGCGGACACCATTTGCTGCGCATCAGGAAACCTTCGCTCCAAATACTCCCGGCATTGTGCTAGTGATTGCGGGTGGGAGAAGATTATCTCGATATTCTCGGTATCGACACCGGGGTTGGTCAACAGATAGTGATTGATCGGTAACACTACCTCTTGGTAGATGGACAACTGGGAGTCTCCGATTAACAGGTCTAAAGTAAAGGTCACCGAGCCTTCAAGGCTGTTCTCAATGGGGACCACGCCCTTGTCGGTGACCCCCGACACCACGGCTTGCCCAACAGCAGCAATCGTCCGGAAGGCCTGAAGGTCGGCGTCAGGGTCGTATAGCACAGCAGCTTCCTCAGTGTAGGTGCCGGCCGGTCCAAAGTATGCCAAGCGTCGGGGCATTACTGTACTCCGGTCAAGATGTCGTAGAGGATTTGCTCTTGTCCGGTCCGAGTCACCACCATCAACTCGTCATCCAACTCCATAATGGTACTGTCGATGGGCAACTCGGGTCCGCTGCGCTTTACCACTAAGCAAATAAAACAATTGGGCGGCAGTTCCACTTGTCCTAGTCGTTTGCCCAAGATGGCGGCGTCGTCGGGTATGGAGACGCTGACCAATTCCATTCCCTGAACGCGCAGGTCCATCAAGTGCACCAAGGGCCGTCCCGGGACCCCTTCCTCAAAACTGGCCAAGATTTGGTGGATGGCGTTTACCACCACATCCACCTCGAGAATGTGAAAGATTGGTTCGTTCTTCGGGTCTTTGATCAGCGCCATAGTCCGGGGAACTTGAAACTTCTCCTTGGCCATCTGGCAAATAACCAAGTTCGTATCGTCCCGTCCGGCCACCGCGACCACGATATCGGCCCTGGAAATCCCGGCCCGGCGAAGGGTAGGCTCGTCGGTCCCATCCCCCTGAATGGTTACTATTCCAGTCTCGTCGGACAGAAGCTGGCACCGCTCGGGGCTCTTGTCGATTACCACGACCTCATGTCCCGAGGCCAAAAGCATCTTGGTCAGGTGGTATCCGGCCTTGCTGCACCCCACGACCACTATGTACATGATGCCTTGGCCTCATTTCTCTACGACTTGGCGAATATCCTGGAGCAGGCCGGCGGAGTAACCGACAATGTCCAGGCCCAAACCGGAATACAGGGTCTGTAGCTGTGGGTCGCTCAGATGGCAAACTACCTTCGGCACGTTGAAGATGTGCAAGGCAATTTGGGCCATGAGGGCGTTCTGATGGTCGTCGTTGGAAAGCGCCAAGAAGGCATCGGTAGTGTCGATGCCGGCTGCTTGCAAGTAGTCCTGCATTAAGGGCTCGGCAGCCAATATAACCGTGACTCGCGGCACAGCGGCGACTCGGGCCAAGCACTGGCGGTCCCGGGATACTACAGTGACGTCGTGGTCTGCTTGAGCCAAATCGGCCACCAACTTGGTGACCAACAGGTTGCATCCCAAGACTAGCACCCGCATCGGGCTAGGCCCTGGGCAGACCAGGTGTGGAGGCCGACTCTCGCCACAGTAATAGTTGGCAAACCGCGTTGTGGAAGATGTAGCTGGCGGTAGTGCCCATATCGCAGTCATTAAAGTGGCGGCGGTAGGGGATGCCCAACATAATCAGGTCCATATCCCGGTCTCGAGACTCCAGGACAATGGCCGGTCCGGCGTCTCGGGCCCTCAGATATTTGGCCTGCACGTTCTTGACCTTCTCCTGGGCCCCGATGGCTTCGATGTGGGTCAAGATCTCTTCACCCCGGTTTATGTCTTCGGTAATCTCGGCCTCAAGGGGCAATTCCAACGGGACCTCGATTACGTACAAAGCGTGTAGCTCCGCCTTCGATTCCTTGGCTGCCTGGCAGGCCCACCGAAAGGTCCGCTCACTGACCGGTTGTCCATTGACTGGCACCAGGATTTTCTTGGCACTAACTCGCATTTGCTGTACCGACCGTTTGGCTAAGATTAGGCTCCGTAGCGCCGCGCCCTATGGCGGGACCGTCCCTATAGAATGCGCCTGTTTTTCACCACCACTCAACCAATCCCACTCGCACCGTGGGCGCTTCCAACCCGCTACTATCTTGGACCTCCAGCGGAAATCCGGCCACGGGCGCCGTTCACCGAGTTGACCGGCGCTGGTAACTCCAAGGCCGAATCGTAAAGGTGACCGATGTGTTCATTGGACCCGGCGACGATCAATACGTCGCCCGGCTTGATCTCCTCGTCCTTGGCCGGATGTAGAAAGGAGGTCCGGCCGCGCCGGATGGCGAGCACGGAAACACCATGCTTGTCAGGCGAGCCGCCTAGCCCAACCTCCTCCAAGGTCCGGCCGTGCATTTGGTCCGGCGGCCTCATTTTGCTGATGCCGAAGTTGGGCACTATCGGCATGTAGTCAATTACTCCGGCGGTGAAGCCCACGTGGGCGGTCCGTCGCGCGCTCTCCATTTCCGGGAACACTACCCGGTCTGCTCCGACTCGTTCCAGGGTTGCGCCGTGCAGTTCGTTGGTGGCCCGCGAGATCACAAAGGGGACTCCGATACTCTTGAGCAGCACCGTGATCAGGATACTGTCTTGGACGTTCTCGCTGCCCAGCGCCACTACCGCCACGTCGAAGTCGGCTACGTCCAACTCCTTCAGCACCGACTCGTTAGTGGCGTCGGCTCGGACGGCGTAGGTCACTTGGCCCAGCAGGTCCTGAATCAAAGCCTCGTCGTTGTCGATGGCCAATACGTCGTGCCCCGCTTGATACAACTCTTGGGCTACGGCGGCGCCAAAGCGGCCAACACCGATCACGCACACTTGCTTCTTCATCTCAGTCTTCCACCTCCTGAGCTTGCCGAAGGGTCAGCCTATTTTAACCCTTTCCTGGGCAAAGCGGTATACGGTGGGGTCTTCCCTAGGCGCCAGCGACAAGGCCAAGACTACCGGTCCCATCCGCCCCACAAACATCGCCAGCATAAACAAACACTTGCCCGTAAGGCTCAGATCGGGCACGATGCCCGTGGAGGCGCCGGTGGTGCCCAAGGCCGACACGGTGTCGAAGATCAGATTGATTAATGGGACGCTGGCCTCGGTGGAGTTCAGGACGGCTATCAGCACGAATATGATGGCGACCCCCAAGATAGCCACGGTCAACGCCCGGTAAAGTTGGGATACGGGAATCTCGCGTCCGAAGGCCTCGGCTTGGGAACGTCCGCGCAAAGATGAGACCACTGCGACGACAATCACCGCGAAAGTAACGACCTTGATGCCTCCAGCCACCGATCCGGCCGCGCCGCCGATGAACATCAGACCCGAATAGGTCATTTTGGTTACGTCTTCAACTAGGCCGAAGTCCATGGTGGCGAAGCCGGCCGTTCTGCCGCTGACCGACTGAAATACCACGCCGACCGTTTTATCAGCCCAGCTCAGTCCACCCAGGGTGCTGGGATTGAAAAACTCCGCCAGCAGTAAAACTCCGGCGCCCAAAGCCCATAGGGACAAGCTTGTTACCACCACCAGCTTGGTGTCCAGACTGAACCTGGCGAAGCGCCGTTGCCGGTAGACATCCACCAGCACCGTCCAACCCAGTCCGCCCACTACCATCAAGGCCGCGGTGAGCAACAACAGGCCCGGACTGGTGGCGAACCTGGCGAGACTGCCGCCGGCCGCTCCTTCCGGCAGGATAGTAAGCCCGGAGTTGTTGAAGGACGACACCGATAAAAACAGGGAGTGCCACAGGGACTTCCCGATACCCGCTCCGTCGAGACCGTGGATCTGCCACAAAATCGCCAGGGCGCCGATGCCGTATAACGCAAATACCAAGAGCACGACATTACGGCCAATGCGCCGCAATCCCTCCATCTGGTTAACACCCACGGTGTCACGCATGAAGGAACTGGTGACCAGCCGCTCCTGCAGCGTGGAACGGTTCCCAATAATCAACAACAGAAAGGTGCTGACCACCATGAACCCAAGCCCGCCAACCATCATCAATATGAAGATAACGGCCTGCCCAAAGACGCTCCAGTAGGTGGGGGTGTTGACCACGGTGTGGCCGGTGACGGTAACCGCAGATATAGCGGTGAAGAAAGAGATAACCGGGGAGGTGAAACCGCTGTCGGCATTCGAAATGGGAAGGGAGAGCAACAGGCCGCCCGCGGCGATCAGTAGCACGAATCCGAAGAGCAGAATTAAGGGTGAACTGAACAAACGGCGCGGGTGCCGCAGCGGCGCGGCCTCGGTCGCGGTTGGTTGCACCTCCCGAAGCCGAGGTTGGCGGATGACGTAGTCGCGGGGTCTTTGGCGCCGCTCTAGACCCATGGGATGGAATTCTAGGCAGCGGCTTATCCAGTGTCAATCTGCGCGCCATGGCAGGGTGTGACTAAAACCGGTTGGTCAGTAAGGCCGATTCGCGAATCGCCTCTACGTTATTGTCATTAATATTACAACCACTTTTAATCACACCCAAATCTGGAAGAAAGCTGCGTGGGGTTCCAGTGTCTTTCAGTTGTCACCCTGAGCGCAGCGAAGGGTCTAAAATCCTGCCCATTCCAACCATTTTGCCGCCGAAAGACTTTAGATTCCTCATCGCAAGCTCCTCAGAATGACATTGTAGGGGGTTAATGCACCACTCCAACATGAAAACTGAAGACCCTGCGTGGGGTTCCCCGTTCTTATGCTAATATAGTTAAGCTAAGGTATACTGCGGGCGCAGCTTATGCGAGGTGACGGCAGATGACGACCAGCCGTAAGCAAGTGGTATCGCGCTTGCCCGGTACACCCCAGGCGGTGGCCATTGACCGCAAGTGGCAAGACCGTTGGGAGCAAGACGGCCTGCACCGGGTGAGAAGCGACGATCCCCGGCCCAAATGGTACGAAATGACCATGTACCCCTATCCCTCCGGCGACCTGCACATCGGGCACTGGTACGCCATGGCCCCGGCCGATTGTCACGCCCGTTTCCGGCGGATGCAAGGGTACAATGTTTTGCATCCAATAGGCTTCGACGCCTTTGGACTCCCGGCGGAAAACGCTGCCATCAGCCGCGGCATCCACCCGTTTACTTGGACCATGGACAACATCAGTAACATGCGCCGTCAGCTACGCTCTATTGGCGCGATCTACGATTGGGACCGGGAGGTCATTTGCTGCGACCCGGAGTACTACCGCTGGAACCAATGGTTCTTCCTGAAGCTCTACGAACACGGACTGGCCTACCGCAGTGAGGCGCCGGTGGTCTGGTGCCCCTCCTGCGTTACCGTATTGGCTAACGAACAGGTCTTGAATGGGAGTTGTGAACGCTGCGGCGCCGAGGTCACCCGGCGCGACCTAGAGCAATGGTTCTTTAAGATCACCGACTATGCCGAAAGGCTCTTGGACTTTGATGGTCTGGCGGACTGGCCGGACAAGATTCTGGCGATGCAGACCAACTGGATCGGCCGCAGCGAGGGCGTGGAGATAAGCTTCGACATCTCTAACCTGGGCCTTTCCGAGACCGAAATTCGTACTTTTACCACCCGGATCGACACCATCTTTGGCGTAACCTTTCTGGTGTTGGCCCCGGAACACCCGTTGGTTGTCGGCTTGACTACCGACAGGCAGCGGCCGGACGTAGAGGCATACATCAACAAAGCCCGGCAGACTTCCGAAATCGACCGCTTGTCTACGGAAACGGAAAAGACCGGGGTTTTTGTGGGGTCTTACGCCACCAACCGGCTAAACGGGGAGCGGGTCCCCATATTTATCAGTGACTACGTGCTGATGACCTATGGCACCGGGGCGGTGATGGGAGTGCCGGCCCACGACGCCAGGGACTTTGGGTTTGCGAGGAGGTACCGGCTTCCGGTCAAAATCGTGGTGGCGCCCTTGGAGTGGGACGGAAAGGACTTGAGCGAAGCCTTCTTGGGCGAAGGGTTCATGACCAATTCGGCCCGCTACGACGGTATGACCAACCAAGAAGGTATGGAGGCCATTGCTGCCGACATTAAGAGGTACGGCTGGGGTAAGCGGACGGTTTCCTACCGGTTGCGCGACTGGCTTATATCCCGGCAACGTTACTGGGGCACGCCTATCCCCATGGTCTACTGCCCGGAATGCGGCATCATCCCGGTCCCCGAAAACGACCTTCCGGTGCTTTTGCCCGAGGATGCGGATTTCAAGCCCACCGGAGAATCGCCCTTGGCGTCGAATGGGGGGTTCGTCAATACCCACTGCCCCCAATGCGGCGGCCCGGCCAAGCGCGAGACGGACACCATGGACACATTCATGGACTCGTCGTGGTACATGATGCGCTACCTCAGCCCGGACTATCACCAAGGGCCGGTAAACCCGGAGGTTGCCAGCAGTTGGCTGCCTGTAGACCAGTACACCGGCGGGGCCGAGCACGCGGTCATGCACCTGTTGTATTCCCGGTTCTTTATCAAGGCCCTGCACGATATGGGCATCGTTGACTTTCAGGAACCGTTCCTGCGCCTGTTCAACCAAGGAGTAATCTTGGGCGAAGACCACGAAAAGATGAGCAAGAGCCGGGGCAACGTGGTCAACCCCGATGAAGTTGTGGAGCAACTGGGCGCCGATGCGGTGCGTTGCTTCCTCATGTTCATCGGCCCTTGGGAACAGGGCGGCCCTTGGAGCGAAGTCGGCATCAACGGCATGGCCCGCTGGTTAAACCGGGTGTGGGACCTGGTTAACCGCGACCCGGCGGTACTAGACGCGGCCACGGACGGGCCGGACGGGCAACTGGTGGAGAGTAAGGGCGCCCGCGAGACCTACCGCGTGTTGCATCAGACCATTCGCAAATGCTACCAAGACATGGACCGGTTCAAGTTCAACACGGCCATCGCGGCATTGATGGAGTTCTCCAACCATCTCAACCGCGTCTGGGCAGACTCCGCCGTCGACTCCGCCACCTGGCGGGAGTGTATCGAGAAGTTCATCCTGATGCTGGCCCCCATAGCTCCCCATCTGTCCGAGGAGATGTGGGAGCTTATCGGCCAGCCCTACAGCGTACACCAGCAGCTTTTCCCGGGGTGGGATGACGATTTGGCGGCTGAAGAGTCGATCACGCTGGTGTTGCAGGTCAACGGCAAGGTCCGGGACAAGCTGGAAGTCCCGGCGGATATTCAGGAGCAGGCGGCCCAAGAGCTGGCTTTGGCCAGCCCCAAAGTCAAGTCATTCACCGATGGCAAGTTGGTGAGCAAGACTGTCTATGTCCCCGGACGATTGGTGAACGTGGTGGTGGAATAAGGGTATTTCTCCCGCAACCCAATCGCCGGTAACTCCATTGACCCTAACTCAGATGGCCCTAACTCAATCGAAAGGAACTTAATGACCGCTCTATGACTAGCCCTGGCTGTTTATACGGTATCGGCGTAGGTCCGGGAGACCCGGAGTTGCTCACCTTGAAGGCGCAACGACTTTTGCAGCGGGTGGGGGTGATTTGCTTTACCCAACTGGACGACGGGCGGGAGAGCTACGCCCTGAGCGTGGTGCGGGAGCATCTCCGGGGGGCCCAACCCGCGTACCTGAGCATTACCGTGCCGTCCGACGATACCCCGGTTAGTGAGGAGACTTGGAGCGACGCTGCGGCCCGAATCGGCGCGCATTTAAATGAAGGTCAAGACGTCGCCTTCATCACCGAGGGCGACCCCATGCTCTACAGCGAGTTTTCCTACCTGCTGGACAGCGTCCGCGCCGCCTTCCCGGAAGTGAAGACCGAGGTGATGCCCGGTGTATCCTCGGTGATGGCGGCAGCAGCTAGCGCCGGGGTGCCTCTGGTTACTCATGGTCAGCGTTTGGCCATTCTGCCTACGGTGTACGGCATCGACGACCTCCGGGAGGCCATCACCAACTACGACACCATCGTCCTGATGGAAGTGAACCGGACGTTGCTAGACTCTCTGGCCAACCTGGAGAAACTAGGGTTGGCTGGCAAGGCCGTCTACGTCCGGCGCGCCACCACCCAACGAGAAGAAGTGGTTCAGGACCTCCAAGAGCTTACTCAAGAGGACTTCGATTACTTCTCCGTCCTCATAATCAAAAGATAAGCGGCCAGCCAATGGCGGCGCGTTAATCAATGCAGGTAGCGGTCCATCCAGGCCTTGCCGTGGTGGGTGAAGTCGGTCCGGTACTCGTGCTCCAAGTCGGGATATACCAGGATCGATTTCAAGGACTTGATGTTTTCAAACACCGGCATCACGGTACTCAGGGGATGCACGTAGTCTATGATCGCGCTACCCACCAAAATTGGGCAAGTGATGCCGTCGGACAAGCTTAGCTGGTCAAAGTAGGTGAGGGTGGACATGGCGGTCTCCCGGTCGTCGGGATGTTCCTCCAGCCAGTCATGTAACTCCAGATAGGGGGAGGTAGTGATTGTCGCCGCCACCGGGAAGTTGCAGAGCCAAGGGACTCCCGCCACCGCTGCGGTCACTCGCCGGTCCAAGGAGGCGGTAGCCAGCGTCAGCCCCCCGCCTTGGCTGAATCCCCAAACGCCCAGGCGGCTGGAATCGATCTCCGGGCGGCTGTCCAGGAAGTCCACGCCGCGAACGCAGTCCATGTAGGCCCCCCGGTAGTAGTAACGCTCCGGGTCGGTGATGTTGTAGACCACTCGGGTGCTGTGTTCGATCTCCCACTCCTTCAGGCTCTCCCCTTGGCTCGTGGGGAACAGCGACAGCGTGGCGTAGCCGAACTGGGAGAGGTGGGACGGCAGAGGCATGGTGCCGCCGTAGCCGGGGACTTCCATTATTGCCGGCCAACCCCTAGCCGGAGGGGTGCCGGTGGGGAGAGTGTACCAGCCCCGGATTCGCGTGCCTTGGAAGCTGGACATAATCACCCGGTAGATGGTGCGGGTCTTGACCCGTCCTTCTATAGTGAAAACGTCAGCGTCCTCCACTTCTTCCAATGAGGCGTTTAGCTCCACCTCATCCAACTCGGCGCGAGTCCTTTCCCAAAACGTGCTTACCTTTGATGTAGGCATGTGCTATCTCCTTCGATATGCCCGGTTATGTTCTGGAATTCGCCAACATATACCCCTACGGTGGCTGGGAGTGTACCAGTGCCCCTCAGGAGGGTCAACCGAATCGATTGCTGGCTAGCATCACCCTTTACTGATACGTGAACAATAAACTAAACCCAGGGCTGCCTCCCCATAGTCACTACTATGAAAATACCCAACCCGTCATTCCCGCGCAGGCGGGAATCCAGAAATGCCAAGGAAAGGGAACGTTGCCGGTTGCAAACGCTTCTGGATTCCGGCTCCCCTGAGCCCTTCGGCAAGCTCAGGGCGGTGGCGGGTATGCTCAATCGGTGTAATAGGCTTTGAAATGGCGGTAGTGGCTCTGGTGGAAGTGCATCATGATGGTTATCGCTTCGCTGGCTGGCAGTTGACTGGGACACAGCCTTTGGCGGATCTGCTTTGGAACATGGCTTGGGCCCAGTAGGACCGGGACCGTTGCTAAGAATCATCGACATCGCAAAACGGGTCTAGTAGACTCGCCACGAGACACCTCTTGGGTTCTATTTTGAGAAGGATACTCCTTCTCTCCTAAAAGTGTCCCTTCTTAATCCATTGTTCACTTTGGGACAGGTTATGAGTGGTCGAACAAACTGGTACTACGATCACCCACCGGCCTGCACCTGCGCCGAGTGCACCGGACAGGGAGCCAGGGGCAGGAAACGGGAGCGGCCTGGCAGCCGAACGCAGGGGGCCGGGAACCGGCAACGGGAGAATGTTGGCAGCCAGACTGCCAGCCGGAGAAGGAGGCCGGGTATGCGGGCAGGAAAAATCTTCGTCCTAGCCGTCCTATTAGTTATGGTTGCAGGCGCAGTTGCGTACTGGCAAGGCTATCTTGAGATTGGCATCGACACAGAAAAGATACAGGAGAGGCTTGGCGGAACACTATCCGAAGGCGGCTCCGCCAATGGCACTCAAAGAGTAATATCAACTCCTGCGCCTGGGATTATTCCAGCGCCGGATACTCGGGTTGTCCCCGCTTCACAAAAGCAAGAACCTGTACCTACGCCAATGCCAACAGACCTCCCTGTTAGCTTACAAAATCCCGAACCGTCTCCAATGCCAACGGCCGTTCCCACGACGACACCAATCCCAACTCCATCTGCTGCGCCGCCCCCGGTCCCAACTGCCACACCGAGCCTTACACCCACACCGGCCACTATTCCGGTCGAAGTCACTAGCGTTTCCTTTGCCGGGATTTCCTACACCCTCTACTTGAAAGCTGCCAAAATCCCGGGAGGCGGCACCCAGGCGCAGCTCAAGACCTTGGTATCCCATGGGGACGGCACAATCGACGAAGCCCTTACGTTCTTTAATGAGACCAACATCGGCGATTACTTTGGGGCTGTCATAGTTGACCAGGACCGGATTTATAAGAATAACCTCCAATGGGTCAGAGACAACATCACTGTGGAAATTCTTCTGGAAAAGGGAGAAGACCGAGGACTGGCGTTGACGCCTGCATCAACACCAGCGCCAAGGCGGTCTGGGACGCCCGTGTCGGCAGTCCACCCCACTCCAGCGCTGTCCTTGCGGCATAGCGAAGAGAAGCGGTATATGCTGGAACTGATAAATGCTGAGCGTGGGAGGGCAGACGTCCCCCCAGTTGTCTTGGGAAACAACCGCGCCGCCCAACTGCACGCCGAGTCATCCCTCGAAAACTGTACATCGTCCCATTGGGGCATAGACGGGTTAAAGCCCTACATGCGTTACAGCCTGGCCGGAGGCTATCAGTCCAATGGGGAGAATAACAGCGGCCTGGACTACTGCATCACCCGTAGGGATGGATACCGCGCTCTAGGCAGTGTCGAGGCAGAGATTCGAGAAACAATGGCAGGATGGATGAACAGCCCCGGCCACCGGCGCAACATTCTCGGCAGGTGGCACAAGAAGGTCAACATCGGCTTGGCGTGGGACCACTACAACTTTAAGGCGGTCCAGCATTTCGAAGGCGATTACGTCGAGTATGACCGGCTGCCCGCCATTGAGAACGGCATGTTGTCCTTGGCAGGTGAGACAAAGAATGGCCTCCGGTTTGCGGAGGAGCAGGACCTTGGCGTACAAGTCTATTACGACCCGCCGCCGCACCGCCTGACCAGGAGGCAGGTCTCCGCAACCTACTGTTACGACTCTGGCCGGCTTGCCGCTTCACTGCGGGAACCCTTGACCGCAGGCTGGTACTATAATGAGGATAAATTCACCAAAACCTATCAACCGTGCCCCAACCCTTACGATGTTAGCCCCGAGGCTCCAAGTCCTGAGTCGCACGACGACGCACACCAATCTTGGCAGGAAGCTTACAACGCGAGTCAGCGCCGCAAGCCACAGACCATTACGGTGCCGTGGATTACCGCGTCAAGATGGACTGCCAACGGTAAGACCTTTGCCGTGACTGCCGACCTGATCGGCGTTCTGCGCGAGCATGGCGACGGCGTATACACCGTCTTGCTGTGGGGTAATACAGATGGAGATGATGTGGTTATCTCCCAGTACTCCATCTTCCACGGCGTGACGCCGCCCGATACATACTCTATTAACCGATAATCGCGGTCTCTAATGCGGACGCCCTTCGACTGTGCTGCGCTGCGTTCCGCTCACCCTGAGCAGGGTTACGCCCCGCCTGCGGAGCCGCTCCAGTGGAAGTAACTGCTCAGGTACTTGAAAGCTTGCCGAAGGGCAGGGTGATCGGTGGGGATTGGCGCTAGGCGGAGAACCAAAGGCCCGCAGGTTCCATTGGGTGTATGGGCGCGGTGTGCTAAACTGGGGCCACCAAATCGTCGGCCACCGGAGACACGACCCCGGCGGTCCGGAACGGTCCGCAGTCTAACAACCATTGCTGGAGGGCGAGAGATGACAACCAGTACCAGACCCCAGGACAAAACGGTATCCGCTAACGGCCTGAATTTGCATTATCTTGACTGGGGTACGGCGGGTAAGCAGGCCCTGGTGCTCCTCCATGGGCTGCGCGGCCACGCTCACTCTTGGGATGATGTGTCAGCGGCTTTGTGCCAAGACTATCACGTGTTAGCCTTGGACCAGCGGGGCCGGGGAGACAGCGATTGGGCCCCGGGCGGGGACTACTCTACCGACGCCTTCGTGGCCGACTTGCACGCCTTCAGCGAAGCGTTAGGCCTGGAGTCCTTTGTTCTGTTCGGCCACTCCATGGGTGGGCGCAACAGCATGGCCTTCACCGGCCGCTACCCGGAAAAGGTCAGCCGGTTGGTCATTGTCGACATCGGCCCCGAGATTAACCCGGCGGGCGGCGAGCGGATAACCCGGGAAATTCAACAAGTCCCCGAAGAGTTCGATACCTTCGAAGACGTCGTGGCCTATATGAGCAAGCAGAATCGCTTTGCCTCTGAGGCCGTGTTGCGGCGTCGCTTGCAATACGCTTCCCGGCAGTTGCCCAACGGCAAGTTTGGCTGGCGCTACGACCTGGAAATCCGGGAACAACGGCGGCGGGGCACGGCCCCTCCGGCGGCCGACCTTTGGCCTTCCGTCAGGACCATAACCTGCCCTACCTTGGTCGTCCGGGGCGCAGAGACCGACACGCTGAGTCCCGAAGTGGCCCAGCAGATGGAGCAGACCCTGGCCCAAGGGAAGCTGGTGGAGGTGCCGCGGGCTGGACACATGGTCTTCGAAGACAATCCCGACGACTTCATCGCCAAGGTCACTGCTTTCTTGAAGTAAGGCCTGTTAAGGCGATGCAATAGGCCTTTCCGGTCTATCTTTATTTTATCCCTATCAGCGCCGAGGTGTTTTTATGGCTCCGCCGGAAGAGCAATCGTCCGACAACCCCCCCGATGGGCCGTCGATGACCATTCAGCAGGTCTTGTCCGGGCCAACCCCCGACGACGGTCCTGGCCAAGGCCTATTATTCAAGACCACCCTGGGCGACTTGGGGGCGATTCTTCACCAGTCGGAAGGGTCCAACCAAGCGGTGGTTTGGGTGTGCGGCGCCCGCGGCGGGTTCGGCGGACCCGGGCCGGGGACCTACGCCCGGTTGGCGGAGCGCTTCAAAGACCAAGGCATCACCTCGCTTCGTTTGGACTATCGCCGGCCCAACGACTTGGAAGCCTGTGTGTTGGACCTGCTGGCGGGAGTCGCTTTCTTGAGGGCCACGGGATACGGGCCTGCCGTGGTGGTGGGTCACTCCTTCGGCGGCGCGGTGGTCGTTGCTGCCGGGGCGGCGGGCTCCCACATCAAGGGGGTCGTCTCGTTGTCCCCGCAGACCTACGGGGCCAGTATGGCCGGGATGATTTCACCGGCGCCCCTGCTGGTGGTCCACGGCAAGGCCGATACCCGCCTCCCTTTCCGCTGCGCCGAGCAGATCTACGAGTGGGCCCAAGAGCCCAAGCAACTGGTGCTCTACGAGGGGGCCGAGCACCGCTTGGAAGAGTGCCGGGACGAGTTGGAGGAACTCCTAAGCGATTGGATCCCCGCAACCTTGGCGGCGCCGCTGCCGGTTAAATAAGGTAAAGCTAATTAAAACCCCCGGATAGGAGGGAGAGATGCTGGACTTGATTATTCGCGGAGGCCAAGTAGTAACTCCGGACGGCGCCGGAATCATGGATGTGGGAGTCCAAGGGGAGCAAATCGCGGTGGTGGCTTCGCCGGGAGCCCTGGAGGTGGAAGCCCAGCGGACCATCGACGCCACCGGCAAGATAGTGTTGCCCGGCGGCATTGAACCCCATACCCACATCGGCATTCCGGTCCCCGAAATGTGGGCCGGGCGTCCCGAAGTATTCACTCAGCCTCCCGAGGCGGCCAGCCGGGCGGCGGCTTACGGAGGAGTCACCACCTTTGTCGACTTCGCCGGGAGCCTTCCGCTAACGCCGGGAGAAGCGCCTTCCGACGAGCCGATCATGAGGCAGTTGGAACAGCGCCGCTTGGCGTTCACCGGCCACTCCTACACCGACTACACCTTCCATTTCATCCTGGCGGGGGCGGTGCCTCCCAGCATGATCGGGGAGTTGGGAGAAGCGATTCAAGCCGGCGTTGCCAGCTTCAAAATCTTTACCACCTTCAACGCCCGCTGCTCCTACGGACACTTGTGGGACATCTTCCAAGAAGTGTCCCGCCACGGCGGCATCATGGCGGTCCATGCCGAGGAAGACGACATTGTCACCTACATGGAAAGGAAGCTCCAGCGGGAAGGTAGAGACCAAGGGTATAACCTGCACTTGGCGCACAACAACATCTCCGAGGATATATCCTTCCGCAAGATAATCCGGCTGGCCCAGCACACCGAGACCGGCATCTACTTTGTCCATACCACCGCCAAGGAGGGAGTGGCCGCAGTGGCCGAAGCCCGCTTGCGGCAGCAGCCGGTCTACGGTGAGGCTTTACATAACTACTTGGAATTCACTTGCGATGACTACCGGAAGCCCGAGGGCACCATGATTCACACCTATCCGGCCATCAAGTACGCCGATGACCGCGATGCTTTGCAGCAGGGCTTGGTGGACGGGCCGATGTGCACCACTGCCACCGATGATTACACCACCTCCAAAGAGGTGAAGCTGTCCGGGAACACCATTTTCACGGTGTGCGGGGGACACAACGGGATCGAGACCCGGATGCCGGTGACCTACACCAAACTCGTAGCCCCCGGACGAATTCCCTTGGAGCGGTTCGCCGCCATCACTTCCACCAACGCCGCCAAGATTCTGGGCATGTACCCCCAAAAGGGCGCCATCGCCGTGGGCAGCGACGCCGACATCGTGATATTCGACCCCAATTTGAAAAAGCGGTTGACTCTCAGTGATTTGCATTCCGAGGCCGACTATTCCATCTGGGAGGGGTTCGAGTGCGAGGGCTATCCGGTGATGACCATGCTGCGGGGCAAGGTGATTGTCGAGGACGGCCGGTTGGTGGGAAGCACTACCGATGGGCGCTGGCTAAGCCGGAGAGTCTCCCCCGGTATGTTGGCCCAACCCGGAGCTTAGACTTTCGACAACGCGAGGGCAATGGGGCCACCGTCTTTCGACGATGGAAACTGGCCGGACATTGGCGGTGTTGCTCTTTGGCTGGGCCTTCTTCCTTCAATGGAGCCTGCTGGAGCTGAGGGATTAGCTTAGAACACTAACATGGCAAAAGCTTGAGCAGGGTAACTGTTAGGGTGACGGTGAGAGTTACGATACCTATAGTCATGAGCCGTAGTCTGGTTTTCAACTGGGTAGCGGAAAGTCCCTCTCTCCCCCCACTACCGAGTTCGGGGAGAGAGGGAGAGGTACTGTAACTAACGTCGGAGTCCATAATTATCGGAGAGGTTCCTGCCTGGGTTGGTTCTTCTGAGGATGGCGGTAAATCTGATAGTTATCAGGGACGTATATTGCGAACCGGGCACCGTTCCGACAGGGCTTGTGCAAAGTCTATAAAACCACACGCCGTCTTTCCGGCGGAGGCCGGAATCCAGGATTTCTTACTGGAAAACGGTGCAGTTGTCTTAGCATTCCTCGGTTCCGGCCTCCGCCGGAAAGACGGTGGGGTCTACTGAAACCGGCCCTCGCAGACCGTCTTGGTCCGACCTGGGACTTTGCACATGTCCTGCCGTTCCGACCGTCTTGCTAACGCGGGCAAGTTTACCACTACGCTTTAGGATATTGATACACGACTTGGCGGTTGTGCGGTGCATCAATAGGTGGGCAGCCATGATTGAGACCACCGCTACGGCTTGATCGTCATCGAAGCCAGCATCCTTGAGGGCGTTGACGGCTCTGTAGGTATCGAACATCGGAGAAGTCATTTCGCTATAATCTGATGTTTCCTGATTCCAGCCGGGAATCTGCGGTAATCTGAGAGGAACCAGTATATTACAAGGAGGCAGACGTTTATAGCCTTCCTCCCTTAAGTAAATCTTCTCAAAATGCTCATTGACCGGCAGCCGGATTCCGTTTGATATAAGAACTTTTATGTTACAGAAATCGACAGGACAGGTGCAATATGACCGACACCGCCGGTATCAGCCGGGCCGCCCGGACTCTTTTGGAGCAGTTTCGAGGGAAGCAGAAGTACCTTTTGGCGAGCGACACCCTGCCGGGGAGTTTGGAAGAAGCTTATGCGGTGCAGGCCGAGTATCAGGGGGCTTTGGTCCAAGAGTTTGGCCCGGTGGCGGGTTATAAGATCGCCTATACCACGCGGGTGGTGCAGGAAGCCACCGGGTTGACCGAGCCGGTGGCCGGGGTGATCTTGGCCAACAATATCCGGCATTCTCCGGCGTTCCTGTCGTCGGCCGATTACTTGCAGGTCGGCATCGAGTGTGAAGTGGCGGCGCGGTTGGGGGCGGACCTTCCGGGCTCGGGCGCGCCTTATGACCGGGACGGGGTCTCGGCAGCGGTGGACGCGGTGATGACCGCCTTTGAGGTAGTCGATAACCGGCGCACCACCGGGCAGGAGCAGCAAGTGCAACTCCTCACCACCATCGCATCGAACATCCTCAATGCTGGAGTGGTGCTGGGAGAGCCGGTCACCGACTGGCGGGGCATTCACCTGCCTGGCTGCCGCGGGGCCATGACTATCAACGGGGAATTGGTGGGCGAAGGAATGGGCTCCGATGTTATGGGTCATCCCTTGGAGCCCTTGGCTTGGCTGGCCAACGTGTTGGCCGGGCAAGGCCGGGAACTGAAGGCGGGTATAGTCGTCATCACCGGCAGCATCGTGCCGCCCAAGTGGTTGCAGGCGGGAGATTCGGCCACCATATCCATAGACGCTCTGGGGGAAGCGAGTCTGACGGTCGATTAAGTAAGCACATCAGGATGAGCGGACTTGTTCATAAGCATTAAGGCGGCTGAGAGGCGTTGATGGCGACATTCGTGCTGGTACACGGGGCCTGGCACGGCAGTTGGTGTTGGAAGAAGGTGGTCCCCTTGCTCCGCAGTGCGGGGGCCGAGGTCTACACCCCGACCTTGAGCGGTCTGGGCGAACGGTCGCACTTGGCCCAGCGGATGGCCCCGTCCGACATCGACTTGAAGCTACACATTGAAGACATCGTGCAGGTATTGGAATACGAAGACCTGACGCAGGTCGTGCTGGTCGGTCACGCTTACGCCGGCATGGTGATCACCGGGGTGGCCGAGGCGTGTCCGGAGCGGCTCTCGCATCTGGTGTACGTAAATGGCGTGGTGCCAGCCGACGGCGAGTCCATGGCCGACCAGTTGGTCCCGGTGCGCGGGGCCGAGTTTGCCGCCTGGGTGCGCGGGCACATCGACCGCGGGGAAGGCTTTCTGGTCCCGCCAACGTCCCCGGAGGACTTGGGCCGCCGTTGGGGCATCACCAGCGCGGCCGACCGGGAATGGATGTTCTCCCACGTCACCCCGCAACCGGCGGCGGCCATGGCCGGGACGGTCAGCATTGGCCGGCCCGAGGCAGCCAACCTCCCCCGCAGCTTCGTCTGCGGCGCCGAGGCCGGATTTCAGTCAGTGGCCGAGCACGTCGCCGTCGACGGCTGGCCGGTCTATCACGTCGATTCCGGCCACGACACCATGGTCTCGCACCCCCAAGAACTGGCAGATATCCTGCTGTCCATCGCCGCATCGTTTTAGCATTAACCACAGAGAGATCAGAGAAAATATAGAAAAACCTCTGTGTTCTCTGTGGTTGAAAATATCCCGCTTGAGGAGCTTTGGTATGGAAGGAGTCAAGGCGCTGGTCTTCGACGTGTTCGGCACGGTGGTCGACTGGCGCAGTTCGGTCACGAAGCACGCTGCCGCCTTCGGCAAGACCCACGGCATCAGCGCCGACTGGGAGGCCTTCGCCGATGGCTGGCGGGGCAAGTACCAGCCCTACATGGGCAAGGTGCGCTCGGGAGAATTGCCTTGGACCAAGCTGGACATGCTGCACCGCATGGGCTTGGAAGAGTTGCTGGCCGAGTTCGGCATCACCGGCGTTAGCGAGGAAGCCAAAGCCGACTTGAATCTGGCTTGGCACCGCTTGGACCCGTGGCCCGACTCCCCGCCGGGGTTGGCGCGCTTGAAAGCGAAGTTCATCATCGGCACCATGTCCAACGGCAACGTGGCGCTGATGACCAACATGGCCAAGTACGCGGCACTGCCTTGGGACTGCATTCTGGGCGCCGAACTGGCCCAGGCTTACAAGCCCGACCCCAAGACCTACCTGACCGGCGTGGAACTGCTGGGCCTGCAACCGGAGCAAGTGATGATGGTGGCCGCCCACCAAGGCGACCTGCTGGCGGCGGGCGCTCTGGGGCTTCGGACTGTCTTTGTTCCCCGGCCAATGGAGTTTGGCCCCAACCGCACCCCCGACCCGACGCCGGACCCCTCCTTTGACTTGGTGGCCGAGGACTTCCGGGACTTGGCGTCGCAGTTGGAATGTTAGACCAACGCTAAAGGAGCAACCATGGCCCGCTAAGGTATATGCGGCCTTGCCCCCAATTCCTCTGGAGGGCCGATAAGAACAGGAGCCATAGCATGGGAATGGTCTATGTGGACGTTCTGCTGGGACATCCTTCGGGCGGGGACATGATCACCGTGCCGAATGTCCTGGTTGATACTGGCGCTACTCATTCCGTCCTGCCGGCATCGTTGCTGGCGGGCTTACACGTGGAGCCCCAAGCCATTGACCGTATCGAACTTGCCAACGGCGAGACTACTGAATGGGGCATTGGCGTTGCCCAGCTTGGCCTCGTCGGGCTTGTAGGACGGGGCCAAAGATGGCCCTGCCTGGTCTACTTCGGCCCTGAAGATAACTTCCTGTTAGGTGCAACCACGCTGGAGAACTTAGGTCTTATGGTAGACCAGGCAGGCGAGTGTTTGGTGCAGAGGATAACTCGCGCTAGACTGTTCTAGGCGACATTGGGAGTTTAACCCAACACTAAGGAGCAACCATGGCCCGCTACGGAGTGAGATTCGAGAATGACCCTTCGTTAACTCCTCAGGACTTTCAGGAGTTGGCCCGGTTGGCCGAAGACCGGGGTTACGAGATGGTGTGGGTGCCCGAAGGCGGCGGCCGCGACTCGCTGACCGCCCTTTCGGCCATTGCCATGGTCACCGAGCGGGTGCAGTTGGCCACCGGTATCCTCCCAGTTTTTGCCCGCACTGCTATTAACACGGCGATGGGCGCGGCCGGTATGGCTGCCGTGTCGGGAAACCGGTTTATCTTGGGCTTGGGAGTGGGGCACCGCCCGGCGGTGGAGAGTCGAGACGGCGTCCCCTTCCGCCAACCCATGACCCGGTTGCGGGAGACCATCAGTATCGTCCGCTCCCTGTTGGCGGGCGAGCAGGTGTCCTACTCCGGCAAGCACTTCAATACTACGAATGCGTCGTTGGGCGCGGCGGCGCCGGACGCCAAGGTGCCGATTTACATCGCGGCATTGGGCCCGCAGATGCTGGAGTTGGCCGGGGAAATGGCCGACGGGGTATTGATGAACTGGACCGCCGCTAGTATTACAACGACGGTTCAAGGAGGGACGTGTGGGGAGGCACGAAGGGCGGCTCGACGCTTGGCATGGGAGTGTCTGGCCCGCTCGTTGCATTCTTGCGTCTCCTCCAGCCACCGCAGCAGTTCAGCCGGCCCGAACCGTTCCCGGGGCAGCATCTCCCGCACCACCCGGTAGACCTGCGGTCTCGTGATCCGGGGCATCTTTCCCCCCCCAAGCCTGTTGCAGGCTCAGGAGAAACGCTCCGCCCAGCAGGCACAGGGCGACGTGATGATGCCATCCCGCCCAGGTGCGGGTCTCGTACTCGTCCAGCCCCACGTTGCTCTTTTCCGTCTCGAACTCCGTTTCTATGCGCCACCGGGAGCCACCCACGTATGCCAGGGTCTCCAGGGGAGTATCCTCCGGATCGTTGGACAGGTAGTAGCGGGGCTCGCTGCCGTCCAGGTTCCGGCGGTAAATGGCCCAGTGGATTTCGCCAGGCTTCCGCCTGCTGGTTGGACGCACTCTCTGAGCGCTGAACGGGTAGCTGCGGGGACCCTGGCTTCCCTCGGCCACCGTAATCTCACGCCAGGCCTCCTCCGGCAATTCATCGCTGCGCTGCTCCATGGTCCGGCGCTGACCGTCTCGCAACTTGGGTTTGCGGGGACGCCCGAATCCCTGATGCTCCGGCCTGGTCCAGGCTGGCTCCAGCGGCCAGACCGTGGTGCCGCCGGGAACGTCCAGCACGTAGCGCATCCCCAGCGCCGCCAGTCCCTCACGGAAGGACGGCGACATCCCGAAGGCGTCGTCCCCCGCAACCCATCCGGCCCTCAGATGTCCCCGCTCCAAGGCCCGCTCCACCATCTTCAGCGCCAATTGGGTCTTCGACTGGTAGCCCTGCCTCTCCTCCGGAACCCCCGCCGCCTCACACCGGTCTTGGTCCGAGGTCCAGCTCTCCGGCAGATAAAGCCGTTTGTCCACCAGGGCCCGTCCCAGCGGGCTGACGTAGGCGAGGAACATTCCGGCCTGGCAGCTGGCCACCTTGCCCAGCCTCCCGCAATACTGACGGGCCACTCCCACGGACTTCCTGCCCTGCTTCGGGAAGTCGCTGCCGTCCAGCACCCACACCGCATCCGGATGTCCCAGCCGGGGTCCCAAGTACTCTTGAAGGCGTCCTATGACTGTGTCGTCATCCCAGGGGGATTCAGCGAGAAACCGCTGCATCACCCTGGCTGACGCCGGAACCGTCTCCGACAGATTCTCGGCGTTGCGCCGCTCCCCGGACTGTACCAGGAGAGCCTGGAGGTAATGGCGGCTGTGGTCCCGCGCTTCCCTGCGGCCAAACAGCGGAGCGAAGTAAGCGTGAAAATCCTGAAAGGTCCCGTACACCTGCTCGAAAACCGCAGCATCCACTTCCCTGCCTCACTTGCCCAAGCCTTCCCCAACTACCCCGTCATCCTAGCATCCCAACCGTCGTTGTAATACTAGGTTTATCCCCGAAGCCGTAGGCCACATCAAGCGGGGCGCGAATAAAGCCAGGAGGGACCTCTCCGAGATCGATGTCGCCGGCTACGTCCGGGTGGCGGTGGGCGACGATCAGGACGCGGCCCGGGAGTCGTTGCGGCAGCAGGTGGCCCGCTACGCCAGCAACACCTTTTACAGCAACTTCTTCGTTGAGACCGGGTTCGGCAAGGAAATGGCCGAGGCTGCCTCCGCCTTGGCCGCCGGCGATTTAGGCCGGGCTTCCGCGGCCATCACGCCGGAAATGCAGGACCAAGTAGCCATCGTAGGCACGGTCGAGCACTGCCGGGCCGAGCTGGAAAGCCGCCGGAAAGCCGGACTACAACTGCCGGTGGTCGCCCCTTTCGCCGTCGGCGACAACAAGGCCAGTCACCGGCTGACTATCGAGGCGCTGGCGCCCTGAGTCAAACGCCAAGAGCGTGTGAGCAAATCCGCTCATCTCAAGTGAATGGAAGCCAACACAAAGACACAAATCCTCTTCCGCTCACCCTGAGCGAAGCGCAGCGGAGTCGAAGGGCGCTGCTTACAACCATCCTTCGACTCGCTCCCGTTGGTCGCTCCGCTCAGGATGAGCGGGGTGGAGCCTTGGTACAGGCCCTCAACAAGCGCTCACTCTGCTCCCGGCGCTGATGGTTCCGCACTTCTACGCTATGATGATTCGACAGAATCAGGAGGTCTGGTCACATGCCGCGCTTGGAAGGAAAAGTCGCCCTAGTCACCGGCTCGGGTAGGAACATCGGCCGGGCTATCGTCTTAAAGCTGGCCGCCGAGGGGGCCAACGTGGTGGTCAACGCCCGCTCCAACCGCGAGGAGGCGGGGTCGGTAGCCGCCGAGGCTGCGGCCTTGGGGGTGGAGTCCATAGCGACCCTAGCCGATGTGTCCGACGAGCCGCAGGTTAGGGGCATGTTCGCGGCGGCCGTGGAGCGCTTCGGCAAGGTGGACGTGCTGGTGAGCAACGCCGCCATCCGTCCCCACAAGCCCTTCACCGAGCTGACCTTGGACGACTACGAGCGGGTGCGCGGCGTGGTGTTGGACGGGGCGTTCTACTGCGCTCGCCACGCCATTCCGTCGATGCAGCAAAACGGCTTCGGCCGGATCGTGTTCGTGACCGGCGATGGCGCTTGGAACGGCTCGGCCCAGCGCTCCCACGTGTCGGCTGCCAAGATGGGGGTAGTGGGACTGGCCAGAGGATTGGCGTCGGAGTTTGCTCCCGACAACATCCGGGTGAATGTCGTTTCGCCGGGACGCATCGACACCACTCGGGACCTCTCGTGGTACCCCCGGCAAAACATGGCCGACACCTCCGAGATACCCTTGGGGCGGCTAGGCGCGGTGGACGACATCGCCGCCGCCTGCGTGTTCTTGGCTACCGACGACTGCGGCTTCATCACCGGCCAGACCATCCACGTCAACGGCGGCGCCGCGTATTTTTAGGTTATTCCCTTTGGGCGATCTTCCAGCGTCGCTCTTTTAGTACCCCTTATGAGTGTCCCTTGGTCTTGCTGTTCCAGAGGAAATCCACGGCCCTGCCCCGCAGGTCCGGCAGGCGCGGCGCCATTGGCTGGCGAATTTCCCTCGGGGGAGCCGTCGGGTCCAGGACGATGATTGTGCGGGTGGCAGTGGTAGTCATGGCTTGCGCTCCATTGACTTGGTTGGGCCGTTGATATTTGAAGGCTATGGCGTGGCTAGCGTGTGTCAAGGGCGGAGTGACAGATGGGTGTCCGTCAAGTTTTTGCGAAACCTTCCCTTCGGAGCTTTTGTCGTTCTTGCACCATAGGCTTATAATGCCCTCGTGCCAACTGCTCGCCCCGCGAGGCCGCTATGACCACCAAGCCCGTTACCCCCCCGCCGGACACCGGGCAAATTATCCAGTTTCCAGACGCTCCGCCAGAAGAATTGACCGGTTTTCACTCCATAAATTACCCGGCCCATCCGGCTGCCTTGGCCGAACACTTCGGCAACAGGGACAGCACCGTCATCCTCAGTGAAGTCGCCGCCGCCCTGATACCGACTGAAAGCTATGAGGGTGTGCTGTATCCCGACCTGCTCGTCGCGTTCGGCGTAAACCCTGCGACGATACTTCCCCGCAACGGCTATTCGATCCCGGAGCAGGGCAAGCCGCCGGACTTCGTAATGGAAGTAGCCTCCGACCGCACTGCCCGGCGCGACGAGACCGTCAAGCCGGGGTTGTACGCGGCTATGGCCGTCCCCGAATACTGGCGCTTCGACCCCACCGGCGGGGGCCGGTACCAAGAGTCTCTGGCCGGCGGCCAACTGGTGGATGGGACCTACGTCCCCATCCCCATCCACCGGACGGACGGCGAGCATCTTTGGGGCCACAGCGACGCGCTGAACCTGGATTTGTGCTGGGAAGAGGGGAACTTGCGCTTTTGGGACCCGGTGGCGCGGCGCTACCTGAACACGTTCATGGAGGAGGTCGCCGCCCGCCATGCCGCCGAAGCCCGCGCCGCCGCGGCTGAGGCGCGCGTCCAACGACTGGAGGAAGAACTACGCCGCCAGGGTCCGTAACTGTTCATCCGCTGGATTCGACCGCAGCTAGCACAAGGTAGATTAGAGGATTCCCTACTGCTCGCACTTCCCTACGCAAAACTCTGACGGACACCCGTTGTGTAGAAGAGGGTGCGTCTATTACTTGGAGCTAGGGCCCAAAGTTTGAGGGCCAGAACCGGATAGAATTGCCCGCAAGGTTGGGTTAGTCTTGGTGTATGCCGACGGCAACTAGCAGATACCTTGGGAGGGCAATTTGCAGAATTGGCCGAAGGAACAATTCCCGCCGACGCCAATAGACATACAGCAGGCCAACCCCGAGTGTCTGTGGCAGGCGGTGTTGGACCGTGACCGGGGCTACGATGGCCGCTTCGTCTACGTGGTGCGCTCCACCAAAGTCTACTGTCGGCCCACCTGCCCCAGCCGCCGCCCCCGGCAGGGCCAAGTACGCTTCTTTGACGGCCCTGAAGATGCTGAGCAGGCGGGCTACCGCGCCTGCCGCCGCTGCCTCCCGGACCAACCCTTCCGGCAGAGCCGGAATTCCGAGTTGGTACGCCGGGTCTCCGGCCATATTCGAGACCACCTAGAAAGACACCCTGACGGGCTGCCGACGCTGGCCCGGTTAAGTCAAGCCGCTGCCGTCAGCCCTTCGCATCTTCAGCGAGTATTCAAGAGAGAAACGGGACTGACCCCGAGGCAATACGCCCACGCCCGCCGGTTGGAGCGGTTCAAATCGCTGGTCCGCCAAGGCCACGGCCTATCCGATGCCATGTTCGAGGCCGGGTTCAGCGCTTCCAGCCGCCTCTACGAAGGCTCAAAATTCCACTTGGGCATGACTCCGGGAAAATACAAGAATGGTGGAGTCGGCATGATGATTAACTACCTGGTCGCGGAATCGCCCTTGGGCTATCTGCTGGTCGGGGCCACCGAACAAGGAGTGTGTTCGGTAAAGCTGGGCGACGAACCCTCGGCTCTAATAGAGGAATTTCGGGCGGAGTTCCCGAAGGCCGTCCACCAGGAGGGAGGCGAAGCCCTCGAAGGGTGGGTGGGTTCGGTCCTGGCCTACTTGGAAGGGCGGTTGCCCGGGCTTGATCTGCCGCTAGACGTTAAGGCGACGGCTTTCCAGCAACGGGTCTGGCAGTTGCTCCAGTCCATCCCTTACGGGGAGACCCGCACCTACCAGCAGTTAGCCCAGGAATTGGGACTGGACCGCAATTCCAGCCGCGCCGTGGGCCGGGCCTGCGCCTCCAACCCGGTGTCCCTGATCGTCCCCTGCCACCGGGCGGTGCGGAAAGACGGCAGCCTTGCCGGCTACCGTTGGGGGCTGGAGCGCAAGGAAGTGTTGTTGGCTATAGAGGGGCAACGTATAATGGGTTCCTGAGTACCATAATGCCTCGCCCATTTTCATGTTGCGGTTCCTCCCCGATCTCCCACCGGCATGGGCGCAGAGAGGGTAAGTAATGACAACGCCAGCAGACACTTTGCAAGGGAAAGTCGCCATCGTTACCGGAGCGGCCAGCCCCATCGGCATGGGCCGTTCCATCACTACCGGCCTAGTGAGGGCCGGAGCCCGGGTAGCCATGTTGGACATCAACGAAGATTGGCTGGAGCAGACGGCCAACGACATGCGGGAACTGGGCGGTGACGACGCGGTGCTGCCCATAATCGCTGACGTTACCAACCCGGACTCGGTGACCAACGCCGTGGGCCGCACCATCAGCGAGATGGGCGGGCTTCATATTCTGGTCAATAACGCCGGCATAAATCCCCGCACCGCCGGGTTTACATCCACTGGCGCTTCCGGCAGCCGCACCGACTTTTGGGGCATCGACCCCGCCGCTTGGCTGCGGGTTATCGACGTGAACTTGAGCGGGCCTTTCCTGATGTCCCATGCCGTGGCCGGTCACATGGTGGAGCAAGGGTCGGGCCGCATCATCGGCGTGACCACCAGCATGGACACGATGTGGCGCAAGGGCGGCGCGCCTTACGGGCCGTCCAAAGCCGGGCATGAAGCCCTAGTGGCCATCATGGCCCAAGACTTGGAAGGCACCGGGGTCACCGCCAACGTGCTTACCCCCGGCGGGGCCACCGCCACCAACATGGTGCTGCCGCCGGAAGGGGCCACTACCGACGCCCTCATCCAACCGGAGGTGATGCAATCGCCGGTAGTCTGGATCGCGTCCGACGCCGCCAGCCATTGGAACGGGCGGCGTATCATCGCCTATTACTGGGATGACACGCTGCCGTTGGAGGAACGGCTGGAGAAATGCAGCGCGCCCGCCGCTTGGCCGCAACTGGGTCTGCAGGCCGTCCACCCCGACTGGTTTGGGCGGGGTTAAGCGATAATTGATTCCGCTCACGGAGATGATCGAATGGCGGGACAACTGGAAGGCAAGACGGCCTTGGTAACCGGCGGCGCCTCGGGCATCGGCCGGGCGGCGGCGTTGGCTTACGCCCGGGAGGGGGCCAGGGTGGTGGCGGTGGACCTGAATACCGAGGGCGGCGAAGAGACGGTGCAGATGATCAAGGAGGAAGGTGGTGATGCCATCTTGGTGCACGCCGACGTAGCCAACGCCGCCGATACCCAGATAATGGTGGACCGGGCCGTGGCAGCCTACGGTTCCCTGGATTGCGCCTTCAACAACGCCGGCGTCTCCGGGGGCCGCGACCGCAAGCTGACCGCCGATTATGCTGAAGAGGACTGGGACCGGGTTATCGGCATCAACCTTAAGGGCGTCTGGCTGTCGATGAAGGCCGAAATTCCCCAGATGTTGAAGCAGGGCGGCGGCGCCATCGTAAACACCGCCTCCATCATGGGACTGATCGCCACCCAAGGCTCCGTGGCCTACATGGCCGCCAAGCACGGCGTGGTCGGCCTGACCAAGGCCGCGTCGTTGGAGTACGCCCAAGACGGTATTCGGGTCAACTCGGTGTGCCCCGGCTACATCGACACCCCACTGCTGCGGCCTCTATTCGCGGCCCACGAAAGCTTCGAGGAAAGGATCATCGCTCGCCACCCCATCGGCCGCTTGGGCCAGCCCGAGGAAATCGCCGCCGCGGTGGTCTGGCTATCCTCTCCCGCCGCCCTCGTTCGTAACCGGCCACAATATGGCAGTAGACGGCGGCTACGTCGCCCAGTAGGCGGGGATAGCAGGACCTCAATCAGCAGCGAAACAGCGTTATTGTTACCGAGGTTGAGCGACGATGCGGGCAACGGCCGAGTTGGGGCTAGCTTTCGTTTCGTCTCAGAGGCAGGGCCAGGAAGATGACGGAGGCCAAAGCAAAGAGGGCGGCGACGTAGAAAACCACCGCTTGGAAGCCCATCGTCTCATAGAGGGCCCCTGCGGCGAGGGAGGAACCGGCGGACATTAAAAAGCCGATAGAGGCCGTAACCCCGGTGGCCGTTGATGCCACGTCGCGGCCGACGACGTCAAACACTGCTGCGATGAGAATGGGTTGGTCCGGGTAGAGAAATAAGCCCAGCAAGGCCACGGTAATGGTGAGTAGGATACCGTCGGCAAAGACTGCCAGCGCCAACGTCAAGAGGCAGGACCAAATTAACCCCGGCACCAGCACCTGCTTGCGTCCGTAGCGGTCGGACAATTGGCCCGCCACCGGTTTGGCGACCAAGCCGATGGCGATGAGCAGCCCGATGTGAACCCCCCGAGAGAAAGGGGTCAGCTCTAGGTCTTGGGCCAGATACAAGGGCAGCACGGTGACCAACGACACCAAGGTCATTGACCGCAGGCCCCGCACCATGATCAGTCCCCACAGCACCCGGCTTTTTAGTAGCTGCTTGGTAATTTCGGCCCGCTGGGAAAGAGTGACCACCGTAGCCTCCTCTTCCCGGACCAGCCCGATGTGCCGGAACACCCAGATGGCCAGTACCCCAAGCAAAAGGGGCGTCAAGGCGTATACGCTCAGCAGTCCCCGCCAGCTCAGCACCGCCAGGATGGCGCCGGTGGCCACCGGACCGGCCACGTCCCCAACGCTTCCGCCCACTCCGTGCAGCGACAGGACCAGGCCCCGCCGGTGAGAGAAGTGGTAGGAGAGGGAGGACTGGGCCGGCAGGTGCCAGATGGAGTGGGAGCCGGCAACTACCGCCATACCCAGCAGCAACAGCCAATAGAAGGGGGACACGCCCATAACCAGGGACCCCAAGCCCGCCGCACCGAGACAGGCGCCCAACAAGAACCCCCAGTATTTCCGCAGCATGTCGACTACTACGCCGCCGGGCAATGACAGCAGCGACATAGCGATTTCCCTAGCGGAGAGCACCCCGCCCACCCCCACACCGCTCAGGCTGAAGGCGGCTTGGATTTCGGGCAGCAGCACCACGAAGCTCTGGATGATCCAGTGGAACACCGCATGCCCGGCAGCCAGTCCGGGGACCATGACCCTAGAGCCAGTTTGGGTTGTTGGCTCAGTTGCGGTGGTCAGTGTTCGGCCTCTATTTGACGTGAGCTATCTTGGGGTGGCGTTGGTGGGTTCGACGGAACAACTGCTAGGGGCTCTTGCACTTCGAGGCAGGCCCTCTAGTCCTCTTTGTGGGTTTGAATGAGGTCTGTCACAGCAAGTGTTGCCTGAATCAGTCTGTGTAATGCCTCGCCGATCGACTGAGCGTCAGAGTAGACGCTCAGCTCGTTCTGGCTAAGTGTGACACTAAACCCACGGGAAATCCGACGTGTCTTGTCCATTACAGCTTTGGTAAGGGTGAGGCCATTCACGTACAGATATCCCAGCGAATCTCCCATGTCGCTAAGAAGGACGCGATTATCAGGCCGCACCTTAAGTTGAAGCTCGATCGCTTCGCCGTCCGGTCGTAAAAAGGGCGTCAGCACGAAGCACCCATCATTGGACTTGGAGACCTCGAACTCATTAGAAAGATGTTCCCAGTAGACTGGAACCGCCTTCGGGCATTCATTCTGCTTCAAGAAGTCCCTCCTGTGCTGGGTGGAAAGAACATCTGTGGGCTATATGAGCCTCCTAACTGGATGTTGCATTCATTCAGGAAATCGAGCAGTTCTTGGTTTGGGTCGCCGACGGTGATGTCGTCTGGAACGTAGACTAATCTGTCTTCCCAATTATCGTCCCAAGTGTGCTTGTGTGGACCAAGAACTATCTCTCCTGTGGCTGGGTTCTTGTGCCGGTCATGGACTGTGTACTTCCGAATAGGCGTGTTCCGATACAGGAGCACAAGGCTACGGTTTTTTGGGCCGACATAGCCGCGCAAGCTCAGAACCGCGTCGGAGTCCATTGACAGCACCTTGGCTTCTAGTTTGAAACCCCTACTCTCACGCCTCCAGGCGAGATTCACCCCGATTACCTTGTTCTCCACAAGTATCGTATTCGCTTCTGCCGCTGATACCACACAGTCACCTTAGCGACTAATGGGCAGTGTGGTCAATGCGGCTGCACAGTCTTGCTTCTATAGCCTATTTCGCCGTCCGACCAGGTTGTCATCAGACACGGACGGCCTCGGCCTCGATGTAAGGCCGCAACTCTTTTCGGAGCGCCTTATCGGTGATCAGATCAACCGGCCGACCCAAAAGGTCCTCGATATAGAATTGCCGGCCAATCTTCTTTCCCAATCACTCTCTCGGTCACAGTCCCTTACCTCTGCTGAAATCCTGACTGCAAATATTAGCCTTGAGCAGTTGGCAGTTGCGGATACGCTCTAACACTTTAACATCATTTTAAGAAGCTGCGGAATAATCATTCCGTAAGAGACAGGCGCCGCGAAAGATGGTAATAATTAGACGGAATCACAAATAAAGCAGTAAAGCAGCTACCACGATTCCTTCTCAGGAGGGAGAGCTTATGCCCGTCGACCAACAGACCCGCCGCCGGATGGGCAGCACCGGGTTGACTGCCTTAGATGAGGGACAAGCCTGCCCCGGTTACGTGCTCTATGCCCCGATGAGCGGGCCGGGCGACATGTACCTGATCGATATACATGGGGCCGAGGTGCATCGCTGGTCAATGCCCTACCCGCCAGGGCTTTACGGCTATCTGCTGCCCAACGGCAATCTGTTTTACGGTGGCAAACGGCTTTGTTGAATGAATGGGAGGTAGTGTTAAGCTGGAGGCATGAAGCGAACACCGCAAGCCTCCAAAGCTCGTCCCAAGAAACGCACCACCACCAGGAAATCCCAGTATCGGATACGTAACTGGCATGACTACAACGAAAGCCTGGTCCAGCGGGGTTCAATAACCCTATGGACCAGCGAAGAGGATATTGGGGCCTGGAAGCCCGACGGCCCCCGAAAGCGCGGTGGGCAGTTTCAGTATTCCGATGGAGCAATCCAGTGTCTGTTGATGGTGCGCAGCGTCTTCCACTTGACCCTGAGGGCTGCCGAAGGGTTTCTCCGGTCCGTGTTTCACTTGCTGGAGTGGGATTTGCCGGTGCCGGACTATACCACCCTCTGCAAGCGCGCCAAGCGCCTGGGGGTTTCCTTGCTCAGGAAAGCTGCTGGGCCCTTGCACCTGGTACTGGACAGCACCGGGTTGAAAGTCTTTGGGGAGGGAGAATGGAAGGTGCGTCAGCATGGCTATACCAAACGGCGCACCTGGAGGAAGCTCCATCTAAGCGTGGACAGTGAAACCCAGGAGATCCAGGCCGTGGTACTGAGCGAGGCCAGCCTGGACGATGCGGGAGCGGTGCCCGAACTTCTGGACCAGAGCACCGAGTCAGTGGAGCAGGTGGGTGGCGATGGGGCCTACGACAAAAGGAAGGTATATGAGGGCTGCGCTGTCAGAGGTGTCAGGCGGGTAGCAATTCCACCTCGAAAGGATGCCCGTATCTGGCAGCATGGGAACTGTGCCGCCCCGCCCCTGGTGCGGGACGAGAACCTGAGAAGGATTCGGAAGGTAGGACGTAAGCGGTGGAAACAAGAGTCGGGCTATCATCGGCGTTCCCTGGCCGAGACTGCCATGTTTCGGTTCAAGACCATCTTTGGTTCCTATCTTCAGGCCAGGAAGTTACCGCAGCAGAAGGTGGAAGCCAAGGTAAAGTGTGCCGCTTTGAATCGGATGACCCACTTGGGAATGCCGGATAGCTATCGAGTAGCATAGCTCGATTCAAAGGGTGTCGGGACATTTCATGTGCTGCCAATATTCATGCAACAAAGCCGTGGCAAACTGCAAGACCAGACTTGGAACCGCTTCCAGGAAGGGAAGCGGTTCAAGAGCGGCGTAATGCTGGAGGCCGACCCCGACAGCACGGTGCTGTGGGAGCACCGGGACCCGGACCACCATCACGACGCCCGGCGCACCGAGTCCGGCGGGGCCATCTATCTGACTGTGGAACCCATGCCGCCGGAACTGGCCGCCCGAGTCAAAGGCGGGATTCCTGGCTCAGCCCCGGAAGGGATGTGGGCCGACGTTCTGGTGGAGGTGGACGCGGCCGGCAACCGTGTTTGGGAGTGGCACGCTTACCAACACCTGGACCCCGATACCCACGTAATCACCTTCAACGACCTGCGGGACGAGTGGAGCCACGGGAACACGATTGTACCCCTGCCCGGTGGCCGGGTGATGTTCAGCTTCCGCAACATCTCGACGGTGGGGATCGTCGAGCAGGCCAGCGGCGAGATCGTCTGGCAACTCGGGTACGAAACCCTCGCCCAGCAGCATGACCCCAGTCTGCTGCCTAATGGGAACGTGCTGGTCTTCGACAACGGCGCGCACCGCCGCGACGCTAATCTGCCCTTCTCCAGGGTTATAGAAGTCGACCCGGCCTCCAACGAAATCGTCTGGGAATACCGGGACAGCCCCGCCTATAACTTTTTCAGCCCGTTCATTTCCGGCGCCTGCCGCCTCGGCAACGGCAACACCCTGATCACCGAAGGGTCGTTCGGCCGGATGTTCCAAGTGACTCCGGCCGGAGAGGTGGTGTGGGAGTACGTGAACCCCCACTTTCACGTGGACGTGGAGGGTCTGCTGGGGAACCGAGTGTTCCGGGCCACCCACTACCTGCCCGGAGAGATACCCTGGCTAGCCTAGACGTCTCCCGGGGAGATTGACGCCGTTACCAAGGGGCGGTTGCCACTAACGCCGCTAGCTCTAAAGTAACGAAGGGCGAGTATTCTTGACAAGTCTCTCCGGCGGGAATACTTTAGTTCGTGCCTTGGACCTCCTTTGGAAGAAACTGCTGGAAGAAACTGCAAACGAAGGGTAGGACGGACCCCATGCCTAAACTAGAGCTACTCAGTGAAGTGCAGCGAAAGATGCTGCAAATGTTCCCTTGCTTCGAGCATGACGATACGCCTTGGACTCCGATGAGCAAGCCGTTGCCGGAGAGCCGGGTGGCCTTGGGGACTTCTGCCGGGTTGCATTTACGGGAGGATGAACCCTTTGTCAGCGCTCCGCAGCGGGGCGGCGACACCTCTTACCGGGTAATTCCCCGGGACACCAGCGCCGCCGACATCATCCAAAGCCACGTCAGCATCGGTTTCGACCACACTGGCATCTACCGCGACATCAACGTCACCTTTCCCATGGACCGGCTGCGGGAACTGAAGGAATGGGGCGTCATCGGCTCTCTGGCGGACAACTACTACTCCTTTATGGGCGCCCTGCGCGACCCTTCGGGAATCGTCGAGCAGACCGGCCCCGAGGTGGCGCAGCGGCTCCGGGACGACGGCGTCGATGCCGTCGTGCTCACCCCTACTTGACCCCTCTGCACGCACGTGGTCAGCGTGCTTGCCCGGTGCTTTGAGGAAGCGGGTATCGCCACCACCGGTATCGCTATGGTCAGGGAACATGTGCAGCGGGTAAAGCCGCCGCGTATGCTTTGGGTGCCTTTCGCTTTCGGCAACGCCTTGGGCCGCCCCGGCGACCCGGAATTCCAGCACCAAGTACTCAAGGCCGCCCTCGACCTGCTGGACCGGGACCGCGGCCCGGTATTGGAGGACTATCCTGACGATACCGACCCGGAGATTCTGTTGCAGGCATCGGAGGCCAATGAGTCGGCCCAGACGGAGGGACTGAACGCCGCCGACGAAGTGACGGCCCTGCGGCCCTACTACGAACGGTGGGTCAAGAACAATAATGGCCGCACCGCGGTCGGCGTATGCCGCATTCCCCAACGCCGTTTCCGGGGTATCATCCGCTTCCTGGAAGCCTACAGCCAGGGAGAGGATACGGACACGCCGGAACGGCCGGCGGAATTCACTGTTCCCCATTTCATCCGGTATTGTGTCGACGACCTGAAGGCCTTCTGCTACGAGGCCCGAATGGAACAGCGACCTCAGGCCACCGAGCCCGAACTGCACGAGTGGTTCTGGGGCGGCACTGCGGTGGGGAAACTGGTCGTACAGGTGGCCGACTTTATGAAAGAATCGGAAGACCCGGAAGTTAAGGCTATCCCATACGGACTGGCCCGGTAAGCGCCATCAGGGCCTTTGCATTCTCACTCTGAGCTCCTTTCTGTTCTGTCATTCCGAGCAGCGCGAGGAATCTAAAATTCTTGCTGGGGCCAACTTCGCCTTTCCAGAGGGATTTTAGACCCCTCACTGCGTTCGGGGTGACGGGGTGACGGGGTGACAATGAAAAGACCCTGAAAGCGCCATTTGACAATCCTGTAAAGTCTTCTTAGACTGCTGCTATGGTGAACCCACTGATCACCGCGCTGCAACAGCGAACATCCGGATTCACTTGAGGTGGCGACCGCGGGGCCTGGAAAGGCTGGCGGTCCCACCGGGCGGCTACCCCACTCCTCTAATTCTTGAGTTAAGCCTCCCTCGACAGACCTTCTGCCCTCCCGCCCCAAGGTATTCCGTTGGAGTACCATGTCCCACTTCAGGGGCATACTCCGGGCATCTTTCAAGCAATTTCGGCAGAAGTTTTTTCTATGTCTGTAGTACACCGGCCTTTCAACGCGGCCATCTTTCTACTGTTGTTATGTTCTTTGCTACTGCCCTTGGCTCTGATCGGCTGTGGAGGGAACGGCGCCGCCGACCTTCCGGTGCTCAAGGCGGGCGGCATTCCCGATCAGAATACCGCCCGCTTGGCCCGGCGTTACCAGGAGTTCGCTGACTACCTCTCCCAAGAACTGGGAGTCAAGGTCGAGTACGTCCCCAGCGTAGATTACGCTGCCGTGGTTACGGCTTTCACGCAGGACGAGTTGCAACTGGCCTTTTTCGGCGGTCTTACCGGCGTTCAGGCCCGCTTGCGCAACCCGGGCGCCACCGCCATCGCCCAGCGGGAGCACGACGCCAAGTTCCACTCCAAGTTCATCGTGCGGACCGACCTTCCCATTAACTCGCTGGAGGACGTGGCCGCCCAGTCTTCCCAGTTGACCATTACCTTCGGCAGCGAGAGTTCCACGTCAGGCCACCTGATGCCCCGGCACTTTCTGGTTCAGGCGGGAATCGACCCCGACAACGACTTTCGCAGCGTTCCCAATTTCTCCGGGTCCCACGATTTGACTTGGGAATTGGTGCAAAGTGGGTCTTTCGATGTGGGGGCGCTGAACGAGGACGTGTGGAAACGGGCGGTGCGGGAAGACCGGGCCGACCCTGCCAAGGTCCGCGAGTTTTATACCACGCCGGACTACTTTGACTATAACTGGACGGCGCGGGCTGAGCTGGACCAGGTCTACGGCGAGGGGTTCACCGAGCGTATCCAAGCTGCCCTGCTTGCGCTGAATCCCAGCGATCACGGGGAGATTTTGGAGCTGTTCAGCACCGAGAAGTTCATCGCCACCACCAATAGCAACTACCAAGCCATTGAAGACGTGGCCCGAGGACTGGGGCTGATACGATGACTCTAGGCTCCCTGACCCCAAGTTCCAACGGCGCAAGCCCGCTGGTGGTAGCGGCCAAGGATGTGTCCAAGAGCTATCCGCGGACCCAGGCCCTAGCCCCTCTGAGCCTCACCGTGGCGCCGGGGGAAACCGTCGCCCTGGCCGGCCCCAGCGGCAGCGGCAAGACCACGCTGCTGTACCTGCTGGCAGGATTGTTACAGCCCGACACCGGAGAGATCACCATCGGCGGCCAGTTACTGTCACGGTTAAAGCCGGGCCGTGAGTTGTCCCAATTGGTGGGGCTGGTCCATCAACAATACGACCTGGTCCCCCACCTGCCGGTGATTCACAACGTGCTGGCCGGGCGTTTGGGGCAGTGGAGTTTGGTCCATTCCATCCTCTCCCTGGTCTGGGCCCAAGACCGGCAACTGGCCCTCGATGTGCTGGGCCAATTGGGCATTGCCGACAAAATTAACGAGCGCACCTCCCACTTGTCGGGCGGCGAACAGCAGCGGGTAGCCATTGCCCGTTTGATGATGCAGTCGCCGTGGCTCGTGCTAGCCGACGAGCCCGTCGCCTCTCTGGACCCGGCCCGGGCCGAGGAAATGCTGGCCCTGTTGACCGGCCTAGCCGCCACCGGTGGTCAAGCCCTGATCGTCAGTCTCCACTCCCCTTACCTAATCCGTAAGTACTGCTCTCGGGTCATCGGCCTCAACCGGGGCCAACTGGAGTTTGACGCGCCCACCTCACCCGCAACGGAAGATTTGCTGGAGCGGCTGTACGATATGGTCCAACTGGCCCCGGAGGTGATCGCTGAAGCTCCTTGAGAGCAGTTGGTTTCTCACCTTCCTTCTGGTGGCGGCCTTCGGCTGGAGCCTGAGCAGCCTCGACTGGAACGGCCCTTGGGTCCACACCGGAGGCGCCCGGGCCGCCTTGAATTTCTTGCTAGCCCTCTTCCCGCCGGACCTGTCGCCGGAATTTCTGGCCGTCGCTCTGAAAGCTAGCTGGCACACTTTGGCTTATGCGGTAGCCGGGCTCACGGTGGCCTTGGTTATAGGTTTCCCCTTGGGGGTAGTCGCCTCCGGGGTCGTGTTCTCGCCAACGTCGCGTCTGCGAGGGCCGCTGATGGCCGGGAGCCGCTTGCTGCTTGGCGGCATGAGGGCGGTCCACGAACTGGTGTGGGCGGTGCTCTTGGTAACTGCCCTCGGACTGTCGCCCGTGGCCGCCATCATCGCCTTGGGGTTGCCTTACGGCGGTATCTTAGGCCGGGTATTTGCCGACCAACTCCAAGACGTGCCCCCGGAGCCGCTGCGAGCGTTGCGCGGGGCCGGCGCTTCACCCATGCACCTGCTCTTCTACGGGTACATTCCCATGGCGTTGCCCGATATTCTGGGCTACACCTTCTATCGGTTTGAGTGCGCCGTCCGCGCCGCAGCGGTTATGAGTTTTGTGGGTATCCAGGGCTTGGGTTACCAGATACACCTCTCCTTGCATGACCTGCTCTTCAGTCAAGTGTGGACTCTGCTGCTGTTTATGGTAGCCATAATCGTGGTGGTTGACCTTTGGAGCAGCCGGGTGCGCCGGAGCTTGCTGTCGTGATCTATACCCGGAGAATCGCACGGGCTTACCGGGAACGCCGGAGGCCCCTAACCTTCGCCCGGGCGTCATTGTACGGGTTCTTGGCGTTGATGGCAGCGTCTTGGGGATTCATTTTGCTGCCAGGGGATAGCGGTCTGGCCGACCTGTTCGCGGCCAAGACTTGGAGCAACGCCGGGAGTTTCGTTCAACAGTTGCTGGGGGCCGATTCCTCGGATACGCCCGCGTTCCTGCAACCGGGAAAGTGGCTGGAGACCGGGAAGCTGGCTTACAACACCTTGGCGATGAGCGTGCTAGCCATCAGCATCGCTGGCATCGGCGCGTTGCTTACCATGCTGCCGGCGGCCCGCAACCTAAGCAGCGGTGAATTGGGGGGAGCGCCGTCCCGTCTTGGCCTCGCGCTGTATTTCCTAGTCCGGGTGGTCTTCACCTTGACCCGGGGCGTGCCGGAACTGGTGTGGGCCATGATAATCGTGTTTTTCCTCTCGCCGGGTGTCCTGTTGGGCGCCCTGGCCCTGGGGATTCACAACTACGGCGTCGTCGGCCGGCTGACCGCCGAAGTGGTGGAAAACTTGGACCCGGCCCCGGCACGGGCGTTGCGGGCTGCCGGGGCCAGTAACGTGCAGATGTTCCTGTATGGTATCCTACCGAGGGCGTTACCCCGGTTCACCACTTACTTGCTCTACCGTTGGGAGGTGGTCATCCGCACCACCGTGGTGGTGGGTTTCGTCAGCGCCGGGGGACTGGGACGGGAGTTCCGCCTCAATCTCAGTTTCTTCCGCTACGACGAGGTGTTCCTGATCATTCTATGGTACCTGCTGCTGGTCATTGGGGTGGACCTATTGAGCGCTTGGCTGCGGCGGCGGGTGAGCTTGGACTAAACAGGACATCGTCAACTTGATTCGTCAGTCTTATAAGGAGGGTAGCAAATGGTCAGCTATTCTTACGACCACATCCACCTGCGCAGCTTGGAGCCCCTGGACACGGCCCGCTACTTTGAGCAGATGTTCGGGGCCAAGATCTTGGAGTCCGTGCAGTCCGATGGGCAGCCCCGGGTCGATCTGGACATCAACGGGCTGATCATCTTCATCGCTAGGGCCACTGCCGAAACACCCCCGGGGCCGGTGGACCCGCACTTGGGGCTGGACCACTTTGGCCTGCGGGTGGACGACTTGGAAGCGGCGGCGGCCGACCTGAAGGCCAAGGGCGCCGAGTTCTCCACCGAGCCTCACCAACTGCGGCCGGGGTTGAAAATCGCCTTCGTCCGCGCTCCCGGCGACGTCCGCATCGAGCTTCTGGAACGCGCCGGGTACGAGTAAAGATTAGGGGGTGTGGCTCAGTGCAATGTCCCGATTGCAATAGGGCTACCGTCGCAGGTGCGACATTTTGTAACCAGTGCGGCACGCGGCTACAGGACCTTTGCCCTAACTGCAACACCGCGAACCCGTTGGGCAGTGAGTTTTGCCGCGCCTGCGGCTTCAATCTTCTAGCGCCCATCGAGGATGCGCCGGCATCGGCCTACCGCGGCGGAGCCGCCCAAAGTCCGGGATACCAAACTACCTGCCCGCGATGTGGTAACGTCAACGAACCCGGCGCGGCCTATTGCTTCTCCTGTGGACTGCCCTTTGACGAAGGGCGGCCTCCTGCTGTAGTTATGTTCCCGGCCGGGAGACCAGCCGGTTTCTGGATTAGGGTAGCGGCCGCGATCATTGATGCCATCGTTCTCAGCGTTATCGGGGCAGTCCTCAACTTGGCGCCCTTGGGTGAGGTGCTAGAGATAATCGTAAGCGCCCTTTACTACACGGTTGGCGTCTCCATTTGGTCCACTACCCCCGGAAAACGGGCCGTGGGCATCTATGTGCTGAGGCCAGACGGCTCCAAAGTGGGACCAGGCAGGGCTTTCGCTAGGTGGTTGGCCTATATCCCATCCACCGTCTTGCTATTGGGGGGTTACCTGATGGTCGCCTTTCGCCGCGACAAAAGAGCATTACACGACCTGATCTGCGACACCGTCGTGGTGCGCAGGCAGTGACCGGCGCCGGTGGGCTTCCTAAACTAAAGCCAAGGTGGGATGCGCATATGGCGGAGGTCAAGTGGAGGCAACAGGCCGTCCTGTGAGTACGGGAAGAATATCTTCACCGGACGAGCTGGGCTAATCTTCGTCGCTCCGCAAATGTAGATTCCACCTTGGCTTCAGTTTAGGAACAGCAGAGGGGCCACCTTCCGTTGGGGTGGCCCCTCTGCCCAAGCCAACGTGCTGGGGGCCTACGGACTGTCAGTTCCAGGGTTGCTCAAGCCGACTGCCCAAGAGTAGCGAAGGTTTTGGTGTCGATTGAGAAATGGGGACGGATGGTATTTGCGTCTGACATCACCGGCGCGAGTTGAGAAACCTCGAAAGGCAGGGACGGTAATTCGAGCGGGCGCTCGTCCCGAACCAGGCAACAGCCAGGGGCCAGCCCTATCGATAGGGCTGGCCCCTGGTCAGAGTAAGCGGGTGGCAGCTATAGCCCGGCATTCCCAGATGCGTTCAACTCAACTGCCCAGGAGTAGCGGAGTTTTTGGTGTTGATTGGATAGCAGGTATCTTCATTCGAAAGACACAATAGCAACGGAAAACTGCACTACTCGTGGGCGGTCGACTTGGGTCAATTTAAGCTAGGTCTCATTGGTAGACAATAGCGTGCACCACAACATCCTAGCGGAGAGGATGGGTTTGAGGAAACGGGACCGGAAGACGCCGTAGTAGGCTTCGAAGCCCGGCAGCGTCGCTAGTGTCCTCAAGTACATTTGTTGCCTCTAGCGTTGGGACGGATTGCCGTGACACGCGTCGAGCCGCGTAGTGAAGTAACAAACCCGGTTGATGGAGTCCCGGGGAAAGAGTGTTTCGACCAGCTTTCGCAGTTCCAGCCACCGGACCGGGGTGTCAGTCCCTTCAAGCGAAACGGGTTCGGCAGCGAGTGCGAGAGACATTGCGGCGTTTGAGCGGATTGGGTTGATCACACCACGAAATGGTGGGCATCCCACCAGCGACCGTGCCGCACTACAGTCGGTCCGCTGAATTCACGGCAGGTGCTGATGGAAGATGCCAATTAATACTCTTCCATCCGTCCCTTCATCGCCGCTATGAAAATAGATGCGGTTCCGATGTGGTTCCAGTTTCGAGTGCCATTCGCACCGATATACCCGGCCCCTAAACTTCGCGTCTCGGTGTCGCATTAACGCCTGGCTCTTTCGATTGTCTCCTTCAATACTGACGTCAATCCCTAGGCGTATGGAGATGTTTCTTGAGGAACCAAACTCCGCTTTGTATAATTCGAGAAACCTATCATTGATCAATGATAGGTGATGGACCACCTCAGGACGCCTGTGGACATACGCACCTTGGAAGTGTTGAAAGTTCACCGTAGGTGCGAAAGCCAAGTCTGGAAACGCCTTCACAGCGATTTCAAAGAACTCACCTTCAGGAACATTTTCTACGCTGTACAGCGTTCGGTAAAATGTTGGATGATCAGCTGGAGTTGCAACAAACACGACATCAACCGGTGCAGGTTGCGTGAGCTGATCGACAGTGTGTGTACCGCCGCTGAAGCGATGGGGTGCCGCTATAATGGCCATTCCACAGCGCGTCATGACCATCTTGCGCCCATGCTATCCCGAAGCTGTTGTGTGGCTCTTGGTCTACTACGACCTTATCATCAACGACCGTGGTGGGGTCTTCATCCCAAGCGCCGCAGCGTCCGAGCAATCGCAGCAGGAGTGATGAGCTGTCACGGTCGAACACGTTACCGTGAGCGAGTATATCGGCGACATCCTCTCCTTCCAAGCAGCTGATAGATCCCCAGCCGGAAAGAATATCAACGCGTTCGCCGCCTTCCTGCAGCGCCTGTAACTCGCCGATCATGGATTCGATCTCCGCCTCCCGCTCACCTGCAGGTACTCGATCCAGCATTAGAGAGTTCTCGTCGACTACGAAGCGGCATTTAGCCTTAGCCACGACGTCGGATCCTCGACAGTGCCGCGAGATCATGCTCGGCTCGATCAAAAAACCCGGAAGGCCAAATGTCGAGTGCACCGGTACTGCCTAGTGATATCTCCGTGTTCTCGCTTTCATCAGGTCCAAGAAAGTGGATTGCGACATCCTCTGCTGCGAGAAGACGTTCGCCCGTAACAGCGAGACGGATGCCGTTGAGAAGGTGATCGCTATGGGTCTCAATCACCACCTGAACGCCGGTAGCTGCTAGGCGGACCAGGAACCTTCCGATCTCCGACTGTCCTGCTGGATGAAGGTGTGCTTCAGGGTTTTCAACGATGAACACGGTGCCAGCAACGCTACCCAGGGCGGCGGCGATGATCGGGAGTGTGTAGGTCAGTCCAAAGCCTACGTTCGCCGGGCGCTTCCACTCAGAGGTCACGTCCATGTCACGAAAACGGAGCGTAGCGGCATTGGCTTGTGGAAGCCACGTCGCTTGCAATTGAACCGGCCGCACAATCGAGGATAACCATGCCTCTGACTGCGCCACGAGCGTTGGCGCTAGGCTGCTCTCGCCACTGGACGGATGGAGCAGTAGGTTTTGTACGCGATGGCGCGAGAAGCGGGCCAGTGCGTGTGCAGTGAACTGACCCTGGGTGCCCACATCCACGCGGTCGGCGCCGTCGTCGGCAACTTCGGAAAGGTCTCGCGGACCAAGACGCTCAGCACATAAATACGTGCCGATATACCAGTCTCGGCTGCCAGTCCGAGGAACTATGTCGACCCGCTCTAGCACGACACTCCTGTCAACCTGCGGGACTGCCAATCGGAATGTATCCGTGCCGTTGTCTCCGGTTGCTATCAATTCGATAAGCTGCTCTGTTGCTCGGTGATTGAGCACGTCTTGGGCCTCGCCAAGCGCCAGTCCCAGACTCCCATTCAGCTGAACCCGTGGGCCGGTCGTGGACGCGATCTCTGCAAGCGCGATCGCTTGTAGCACCGAACTCTTACCGGAATTATTTACTCCAGTGATCATAGTCAATTGCCCGAAGCGAAGTGCGATTCGTTCAAATGCCTTAAAGTTATGAATTTCCATGGAGCGAATCATTCGCTGATTGCCTCCATGATGATGGCCCTTGTTTTCCAGAATCTGGTATGGACAGAGACACTATCTCCTGTAGCAGATGATACAGAACTAATGTAGGCAACATCTGTGGTCATGACCTCGCGAGCAGATCGACAAATGTCGCGCTTTGATATAGTCACAGCATCTGCATCGGCTCTGGCAAGCTCTACGGTCCAGGCTTCGAAGAGTGCTCGATTGAAAGGGTTGCGGCGATGACTGTTCGTCGGCCACTTGCGAAACGCGTCGTCACCGAATACCGCATAGGCAAGATCCAAGCCGCGCTCGAACGCCGCAGATATGCCAGCGAGGGCACGGTCATCGAGTACCGCCGGATCGTCGATTTCTCGGATTGCTTGGAGGAGAAAACCCTCGAGTGTATTGTCTTTGGAATATTTTGCTGGCGTCAGATGCCAGAAAGCCGTGAACCGGAGTGCGATCTCCTGGTCAACCATTCGCTTGTGGTTGTGAAGTGATGCTGGAGTAGCCTTCTCGAAAGCAGGCAACGTAACTAGCTGCTTCAAGAACATGCGACTCCTCTTCTTGGCAACGCAATGTCGGATCTCTTGGCCAGTGAGTGGCGTACCTCCAGTATTGATTCGTCGGAAGATGTCGTACATCACATCAGGAGGAGTCGTTGGAGCGATCACATGAGCGACAATTTGCGTATTGTAGATACGGCGCTTCCAGAGATTCGGTAGATCATCGAAACGTTTTCCCTTGACGTCAGCTAGGTATTCGAGGCCATCGAGAGGGAATCCTCCCTTGCCGTTACTACCGCCGGTGACAAAGTCATTTACGGTTGATAGTCGTTGGACACCATCTACGACCTGTAGCATCCCTTCGGCGTCTTCAGCAAAGTAGAAGGCCGGCAGTGGTATCTGCAATAGTATCGACTCAATAAGCTGGGCTCGCTGCACCCTATTCCAGACTTGTAACCGCTGGAAATCTGGGGCGAGATCCAGACTCCCGTCGGCGATGAGATCAATCATGTTTCGAAGCGAGAAACTGTTCGTGGCGACCCGAATGCTCTCAGGATCCCACGGGCGTTCGATGTCACGAAACTGGGTGTCTTCGGGGTCGATCCCTAAATCGTCGGGGCCTGTTTGGTCAACGGTGTCCTTGGAGGTCGTCACGCGCATCTCCTCTCTCTACAACTCAAGGATTTCACATGGGCGTGGCTTCGATCCCGGGGACAGAGCCTCCCGCAGATCGCGGTACGGTACTTGCAGGCCGGATCTGTGGGCCTACATTCGAACCCGCGTCCGCAGAGTCCCCTGAAGAGCGCTCGCCCTAGAGACGGAAATGGGAGTCTGAGCCGGTCAGCGCAGGCGGTACTCCCTGGTCTTGGCGGCGTGTCAATCAGGGCGTGGTAGTAGAGATTGAGGCCGCCCATGTAGACGTTGGTGATCAATGGCTAGTCCCCAACTAAAGACAGACACCACCTCGACCCTACCGTCGAATCGATATGGGTAGTAGACCAACGTTACCCAAAGCGTCGGCGTGTGTCAACCTAGAGAGATCGAGCCAGTGGCTAAGTCCCATGGTGCGATCCATTCATAGGTTGCCATCCCTGTCAGAATCTAACAATGGGGGACATAGGAATCTCGAGTCCACCTTCAGCTGGCCGATCTCCTGGTACAACCGGGGGATCAGGGCGGCGTCGTTCTTGGCCTTCTTCTCCTGGTCCTTGCCGAAGACCCCGGCGGCGCCTTCGGTGAAGGCTGTCTTCCAAGCCTGTATCTGGCCCGGGTGGACTTCGTACCGGGCGGCCAGTTGGCCTATCGTCTCCTGGCCCTTCACCGCCTCAAGCGCCACCTTGGCCTTGAAGGCCGGGCTGTGTTTCCTTCGTTCTTTCGACATTTCCCACTCCTTCCCGACAGCAACAGCTGCCCTTAGTTTAGGAGCAGGACTCTCACTTAGCTACCTGTCCGAAATTCCGGGTCCACCTCACCTACTAAGGATGATTCCGTGTCCACTACAACTTTCACACCTTCACGCTACGGTTCAAATTGGCGCTCTAGATCTGCGGTGGCGCCCGGCTTCCGGTGTCAGTAACCACTGTCTGCCTTCGCAATGGAAGGGAAACGCTGCCCGCCGTGACCGCCCGGCTAAGGCACCCATTTGTCACCGCTGCGATTGCTTATGTTCTGGAGCCATGCTTGGCAAACGTTGTCGCGTGACGCGCAGAGCCCTGAGTTTTTCTTGGAATTTGAAAATGCTCCAACGCCGTCAACCTGGATAGGTTAAGTGGAACCCGGCCGCTCAACTTGTTGCCGTCGAAGGACAGAAATCGTGGGTTGGAGAGACTGGCAGGTTTCTCGGGTATCTCACTGCTCTACTGGTTTTCTAACAGAGGCAAAAGTCTATCAGGCTGAGGAGGCTGCCCAGTTCGGTCGGTATCCCCCGCTCATCCGGTTACGATTAAGCCCAAGACTGATGACCGGCCGCTCCTGTTGGCGGCAACGTCGTATCACTCGCAGACAGCCTTCTACCCGGGCAGACTCCCCCGGCTATGGGCCCGTCCACGCTGGCGCGCTGTCTTCGCTGGGGAAATTGATGAATTTGCTCACCCTGCTGCTGGCGGCGTTCACCACGTATATATTCCAAATGCCTTTGACAGCCGGTGCGCCGCACGTAGAATGCACCATTGGCGCGAGTCCGGTCCGGCACATGGGGGCGGCCTCCACCCACTGGCCTTCTAGAGCAACGCCGCCGTCCGGCAGAGGCAAGCTCGCCGAACGAAATGAGGATATTCATGGGGATTCCCGCAAGGACTGTAGTTCTACTCCTGGGGATAACGCTGCTGGCAATGTCGGCAACCTACGGCATTGCCAGTTCGCAGTCAGGCGATGGCAAGTACGACACCGACGGCGACGGGCTGATTGAAGTCGAGTTTCTGGAGCAGTTGGACGCCATCCGCTACGACCTGGACGGCGACGGGAAGGCAGACGACGATTCCGGCATTGACGCCTACGCCGCCGCCTATCCCGTATCCGGTGAGAAGGAGGTCTGCAACGACAACTGTGACAGCTACGAACTGACCCGCCCGCTCGATTTCAATGACGCCGACAGCTACGCATCCGGCACGGTCAGCGCTGCGTGGACGGCGGGCGAGGGGTGGCTGCCCATCGGGGACGAAGACGGCTACGGCGACAGGTTCAACGCCCTTTTCGACGGCAACGGACACGCCATCGCCAACCTCTACGTCAATCGCACTGCCTTCCAAGGGGAGGAGCCGCCCACTGTTGGCCTTTTCGGTTATACCGGGTATTCCGCCGTCATTTGTAATACGGGCATAGTCAACGCCAGTGTGGCCGGGCTGGAAAATGTTGGCGGGCTGGCCGGGCGAAACATGGGCGAAATCGGGGACAGCTACGCTACCGGCAGCGTGTCGGGCTACCATCACCACGCCGGAGGCCTGGTTGGGGAGAATGAAGGGGTCATCAGCGGCAGCTACGCCACCGGCAGCGTGTCGTGCGGCGAGTATGGAGACTTCATCGGTGGCTTTACCGGGGGGAACTGGGGAACCATCAGCAGCAGCTACGCCACGGGCGACATCGCGGGAGATAGCGTCGTTGGCGGTCTTACCGGGTCCCTGGGACTTGACGGCATCATCATCGCCAGCTATGCCACCGGCGACGTGACGGGCGGTCGTGGCGCAGGCGGACTGGCCGGAGGGAGCAGCGTCGTCATTAGAGGGAGCTACGCCACAGGCAGAGTGACGGGCAGTAGTAATGTCGGCGGGCGGGCCGGGTCGAATGGCGGCACAATTATCGCCAGCTATGCCACCGGCGCCGTGTCAGGGGAAATCAATGTCGGCGGGCTGGCCGGGGAGAGTCACAGCAGCAGGGTCGTAGCCAGCTACGCCGTCGGCAGCGTGTCGGGCGATGTTGAAGCCGGCGGGCTGATTGGGGCCGAAAGCCAGACCATCAAGGAATCGGTCAGCTACTGGGACACGCAAACCACTGGGCAAGAAACCTCGGCCAGCGGGGAAGGCAAGACCACCGCCGTGTTGCAGTCGCCCACTGCATATACCGGCATTTACGGCAGTTGGAACGCCGACGGAGATGACGACCCGGCCACCGGGGCGGATGATTTATGGGACTTCGGCACGAGCAGCGAGTATCCGGCCCTGAAGTTTGACTTCGACGGCGACGGGACGGCAAGCTGGCAGGAGTTCGGGAGCCAAAACCGGACGGCGCCAACGGTTGAGCCGGCGCCCCATACTACTACACTCGTAGAGGACAACTGCTTGGAAATGGTTGCCGCAGACGGGGTTGTCTCCGGGGCATGGAGCAGCGCCTGCCTCTCTTTCAACCGCCCCGGCAGCTATGCCCGCTTCTACGTCTTCACTCTGGATGCGGACTCAGCAGTGTTCATTACCTTGGAATCCGACGATACCAATACCTATCTGTACCTGCAGAAGGGCGCAGGAAGAACTAGCAAGTCCTTCAGGAGTCAAGGCTCCCCGGACAGATACTCCAGGATAGAGGATGGGTTGGCCGCCGGAACCTATACCATAGAGTCCACCACCTACGAAGCCGGACTGTCCGGCAGCTTCACGCTGACCATCAGCGGGCTGGCACCGCCACCGCACACGCCTGCGCCTATTCCGCCAGCGACACCGCTGCCAACACCAACGCCTACCCTCGTGCCGACGTCAACCCCCGCGCCGGTTGAACCCACGAAGATCCCCGGGCCAACCGCAATTGCGGCGCAGGAACCTACCCCTGCCCCGGAATCCGGCGGCGCGTGCAGTTACCCGGACGGAGATACGCCGCCGGGCGCGGCGGCTATCAGTATGTTCCTGTTGATCGCTCCGCTGGCTATGATATGCGGGTTGAAGTTCCGCGCCCGGCAACAGCGGGGCCGGTAACTGAATCTATTCCAAGAGCAGACATAATGACCGCCTACGCCAACCTGAGCGGCGAGTTCAACTCCACAGTTCCCACACGCGTCATCTTCAGGCAGGGCAAGACCATCTGACAAGGCTCGAACCGGCGGTCAAACCGCTAGCTCTTAATGCCAGTCGTGAGCGGCGGGCATGGAGACGCGAGGATGGATGCCACGCACGTCCGAGGCGACGACGTTGGCCGTCCCGTCCCAGCGGGATACTGTACCCCCCACCAGGAGCACATGGCTCCCCAACTGCCTGCGACTTTGGTGGAAGACCCGGGGCCACAGGATTAGCTGCACGTCCCCGCTCTCGTCCTCGATGGTGACGAACACCGTCCTGTCCTGTCCCTTGGGGTGCTGCCGGGCGATGGGCCAGCCCGCCACCAGGACCTTCTCTCCTTCAGCGACGCTCTCCACGGCGGCGGCGGGCAGCACCTGGGGGCTCAGGCTGGGACGCACGAACTCCATCAGGTGGCCCTTGGGGTGGATGCCCATGACCCGGTACTCCCCCGCCATCTTCTCCCAGGCGGAGAAGTCGGCAAGGTTTGGCACGCTGCCGTTGGCAGAAGCGGGGAAGGCCCGCTGCCCGTTCTTCGTGGGCCGGATACCCAGCCCGGCGTCCCACAGGGCCTTCCGGCGGTTGGGGCTGAGGGAATCGAAGGCCCCGGCCATCACCAGGGACTCCACCGCCTGGGGCTTCAGGCCGGTCCGCCGCACCAGGTCGGCGGCCCCGGCGTAGGGACCGTGGCGCTCCCGCTCCTCCACGATGATCCTTGCCGACGCCAAACCCACGTCCTTCACGAAACGCAGTCCCAGCAGCACCGAGTCCTGCTCCGGGAGGCAGTCCACGCCGCTGCGGTTCACGCAGGGGTTGAGGAAGAGCACCCCGAAGCGCTTGGCGTCCTGTTTCAACGTCTCCACCGGGTAGAAGCCCATCGGCTGGTTGTTGGCCAGAGCGGCGAAGAACTCCAGGGGGTGGTAACGCTTCAGCCAGGCCCGCCTGGTAGGCGGTGACGGCGAAGGCGTGGGAGTGGCTTTCGGGGAACATATACTGGCCGTTCAGCTTGGCGAATATCTTCTCTGCAATCTCCTCCGGCACCCCGTTCTTCCGCGCCCCTTCCAGGAAGCGCCGCCGGTGCAGGGCGATGAGATGCCCGTTGTTGGGCCTGGCGAAGGCCCGCCTTATCTCATCGGCCTGGGCGGCGGTCATCCCGGCCACGTCCTTGATGAGCTGGACCACCTGCTCCTGCCAGACGATGATCCCGTAGCCACGCTCCAGGGCGCGCTCTTCCAAGGGATGGTCGTACTCCCAGGAAGCCCCGTGGCGGTACCGCTCCACGAACTGGGACACGGCGCTCCCCTGCACGCCCACGCCGGGGCGGATGAGGGCCACCTGGTAGGCCAGGTCCAGGAGGCTGCGGGACTTCAGCCGCTGCCCCATCTTCAGCTGGGCCGGCGACTGGAGCAGGAACACCCCCTTGGAGCGTCCGGCGTTGATCATGTCGTACACGGCGGGGTCGTCGGGTCTGAGGCGGGCCAGGTCGGGGCGGCGGCCCTCTTTCTCCTCTATCAGGTCGAGGGCTTCTTCCAACTGGTCCAGCACCGGCAACGACAGCAAATCTATCTTGGCGAAGTTGGCGTCGGCCACCGAGTCCTTGTTCCAGTCCATGATGTGGCGGCCCTCCATCGCCCCGGCGCGGACGGGGACCAGCTCGGGGATGGGGGAGCTGCTCAGCACCATGCCCCCGACGTGCTGGCCCAGGCTCCGGGGAGCGTGCATCAGTTGGGGGGCCAGTTCCACCAACTCCCGCCAGCCCGGAGAGTCCACGCTGTCGCGGTAGCCGGGCAGGGCCAGCATCTCCCGTTCCAGGTCGGCGGCGTCGTGGGAGTGGAATTGCCGGGAGAGGCGCTTCAGGTCCTCCCCGGGCAGCCCCAGGGCCTTGCCCAGGTCCTGGATGATGCCCTTGGCCGAGTAGGTGGCGACGGCCCCGGCCAGGACGGCGCGCTCCGGCCCGAAGCGCCGGTGCACCCGTTGGATGAGTTCGTCCCGGAGGACGCGGGGAAAGTCCAGGTCGATGTCCGGCAGCAGGGAGGTGTCCTCGGAGATGAACCGCTCCAGGGTCAGGCCCCAGTGCAGCGGGTCCACGTGGCTGATGCCGATGAGGTAGCCCACCAGCAGGGCCACCGAGGAACCCCGGCCCCGGCCCGGGGGCCGCTCATCCAGGGGGATTTCCGGGTGGGTCAACCCTTGCTCCACCATGATTTCCTGGGCCAGCAGGACAATCTCCCGGTAGAGCAGCAGGAACCCGGCCAGGCCGTGGCCCTCAATCAGGTGGAACTCCTCGTCCAGGCGTTCCTGCACCTGCCGGGATACGGCGCCGTAACGCCGTTGCGCGGCCTCCAGGCAGAGGCGCCGCAGGTAACTGTCGGGAGTGTACCCCTGGGGCACGGCGCACTCCGGCAGGGAGTAGCCCAAGCCGGTGGCCAGGTCGAAGCCGCACTGCTCCGCGATTCTGACGGTGTTGGCGACAGCCTCCGGGTACTGCCGGAAGATTTCCTTCATACAGGCTGGGGGTTTCAGGCAGAGGTGGTCGTTGGGCCGGATGTAGGGAAGGGCCTGCTCAATGGTGACGTTGCGCCGGGCCGCCACCAGGGTGTGTTGCAGGCGGTAGCGCTCCGGGCAGTGGTAGTGGACATCGTTGGTGGCGGCTAGGGGTATGCCCTCTCTGCGGGCCAGTTTCGCCAACTCCCGGTTGCGGGCCGTATCGCCCTTGAGGAAATTCTGCTGGAGCTCCACGTACATCCCGTCCCCACCGAACCACTCCCGGTAGTCACTGAGCAGCCGGTTGGCCTCCACGCGCCGGCCTTCCAGCAGCAGCTTGGAGAGCGGGCCGTCGCGTCCGCCGGTGAGCAGGATGACTCCCCCAGCATGTCCCGCCAAGAACTCCGGGTCCAGCCGGGGTTCCCGGCGGTCGTGGGCGTTGGCCAGGGTGAACAGGCGGGAGATGTTGGCGTAGCCTTGGCGGGTCCGGGCCAGCAGCACGATGCGGGAGCCGTCGGCCAGGGTCAGCTCGCCTCCGGTGATGGGACGGACGCCCAGGCTGTCGGCCAGCCGGGCGAACTCCAGGGCGCCGCACAGGTTGGCGTCGGTCAAGGCCAGGGCGTTATACCCGTACTCCCCGGCCTGGGCCAACAGTTCGTGAACGTGGGACGCCCCCATTCCAAAGGAATAGAAGCTCTTGGCGTGGAGTTCCACGTAACCGGCAGCCACAGGAAGACGCCCGCCCTCTAGGAGTCCTGCCGGTACCAACGGTCCTCCCGCTGGTCCCGGAACAGGGTCACCTCCCCGCCGTCCTCCCTTCCCACCCGGTAGTAGGTCCGGGTCAGGGGCTGGGGCATCCACCACAGGTCGAAGCTCCAAGTGTCCTCGATGCGGGCCACCCGGCGCCACCGTTCCCCCAGGCGCACCGCCTCCGGTTGGCCGTCCGGCCCCTCGCGCACCGTGACTGACAACGGCACTGAGAGAGGCTTCATGCCGTCCGCGCCTGAAGCGTCGACGGGCACCTGCATGGCCCGCATCTCCGGGGCCGGGTGCCAGGGGGCCACCTGGACCACCCGGTAGAGGGCGGGCCTGCCCCTCGTCCGGGCCTGAAGTTGACGCTCCGCCTCGGCCAGCCGCTGCTCCCGGTCTCCCCGCAGGTCGGCCAGCAGGCTCAACTGCACTCCCGATTCCCCGGTGAGGTTGGACAGGGCCAAGGTCATCTCCTCCACCGGAGCCTGGGGGTGGTCGGCCTCCAGTTGGCCCCGGATGACGCGGGAGGCCCGGTCCCAGCGGCCCACGGGCTGCTTGAAGTGGAAGTCCCTTCCCCAGGGCTGGGCACGGTAGAGGACGCACTCCAGGTATGCCCCGCCCGCGTAGCGGCCCCGCATTCCGGGGCGGGAGTAGGCCCGTTTCAGCAGGGTGTCCACTGCCGCCAGCAGCAACTCCATCGACGCTGAAGCGAAGGGCAGGGTTGTGTGTTCGACGATGGACTCCTCCTGCTTCAGGGGGACCAGGCTGACAAGGGTAGGCATTTGATTGTTTCAGGTTTCTGCATGGTAGATGAGCTTCATATCGGGCGACGGTTCCGGCCACGGTTCAGGAAGCAGCCAGACCCTGCGCCAAAGTCTGCCCTTGGGCAGCAGCCGTCTCAGCCAGATGATGCCCTGCCGCAGTACACTGATAGTCCGTTTGGGAGCGCTCCAAGCGCTGCGGTGAGTGGACGCCAGAGCCTTCGGCGGTGCTCTGAGATGGCCGGGCGCTATGCCAAGCTCATTGGCGTCTTCTACCCTGATCCCATACGCCAGCGTCCAGAACGTCGCCACCGACAACGCAAGCCAGTGCCTCGCCACCCGTTCGGGATCGGTCCTGCGAGTGTTCTGCGACTGCCACCCCAAGCTCTTGAGTGCTCTGAAGCCCAGTTCTATCCAGAACCGGAGCATGTACCAGCACACCCCTGCTTCGCCGGGCGGCAGGTCGGTCATCACCACCCACGGCTCGTCTTGGCCCTGGTCCCAGACCACAATCACCGTCCCGCGGCGGCGCTTGCTGCTGTCCCTGAAAGCCGTCCCGGACCCAACATATGCGTGCCCCGGCCCCGGCACCAACGCTCGCGCCGGCAGGCGGGTTCCTCCGTCAGGGCAGAACACGGTGTTGACCGATTGCCGCATGTAAGGATGCCACCCCACAGAGCGTATCTGCTCCCACAGCCGCGGACTCCTCAAACCGCGGTCAGTCATCACCAGCACGCTCATGTCCGGCGGCACCGCTTCGGACAGCAACTTCAGCAGACTCACCGCCGGCGCTATCCACTGCCCGGGTTTGTTGGCGGGCAGGATGTGCCAGGCCACCGGAATAGCGCAACTGCGATAGACCACGCTTATCGCAATGGCGTTTATCCGGTCGCCCTTCATCGTCGGGTCTATGGCAAGCACCAATCTGTCAGACTTCCACCAATTGAGAATCCATCGCAGCAGTGGAACGAAGCACAGTCTGACATCCAACTGCACTCCGCACGGGTTGGCGCGGTCCTGCCCATTGTACAGCCACTCCCGGAGATACTGCCGTATGCTGTTGAAGTTGCCTATGAACGAAAGCTCAGCGGCGACCGCGTTCTGGCAGCCGCTCTGGGCCATTATGATGCCGTACACCCACAGGACCAGTCCCTTCAACTGAGACCCTCTGAGATGCGGCATGTAGTATTGTATGGTCTGCTTCATCTGGTAGTATTCGGTTGGGAAGCGCATGGCGAACCTCTGGCAGCCTTTCTGATTCTCACCAAAAAGATGCCAGAAAGCTGTGCGCTTTCCAAGTTCTTATGCCTATTTCATACTTTGCCTACCCTTGTCAGGGGGGGCCAGGGGAGTGTGGTCCCGGCCCAGGGAGAGGTCCCACGCCCTTTGACCCGCGGGGCCGAACCGGCCGGTGAGCGTCTCCTGCTTCATTGCTGCCACGTCCCCCAGGGTGTGGAGGCCGAAGCGGTGCAGGTCCTCTATGACATCCAGGGGTATGGGCAGGAGGTCAACCGGATGGGGGGCCAGGAAACCGGCCACGTCCGGAGGGACCCTGACCGCCCCCAGGGGCCTGCTGGTGCGGGCGGCGGCGAAGGCGGGGAACTTGGCGCCCCACCCCGACCCGCGGCGTCAGGTCCTGGGGCACGGTGTTCAGGAGGGCCGTCACCAGCCGGGCCTCGCCGCCGTAGAGGGCTTCCAGGCCGTCCAGGCCCACGTAGGCCGCGCCCAGTTCCGCCCCTTCCACCCGGTCGCTGACTCTCTGCAAGGACGTGAGCATCCGGTGGAACACCCTCCGGCAGGCGGCCTCGTCCACCTCCAAAACGGAGCTGTTGACGTTCCGGGACAGGGCCTGCTCCAGGGTCATTCCCACGGTTACGCCGGTGGCCGCCGGGAAGTGGTCGATGACCAGGGGCCGGCCCCGGGAGCGGTCGATGACCAGGGCGGCCCGGTCCTTCAGGTGGGGCTGCCTTCCCATCTCCACCTTGGCCCGCAGGTGGGTGACCAGCACGCAGGCGACTCTCATGGGGCCTCGGGGACCGGCAACTGCGACCGGCCCCGCTCGGTCAGCACTATGCCGCGGGCGACGGTGGGCATCCGGGTCAGCTACTTCCGCTGCTCCAGCAGCTGCAGGTTGTAGAACGCCACCGAGGTGCTGCTCAGGTTGCAGCCCTCCACGATTTCCCGCACCGTGGGCGGGTAAGAGTGGCGGGCGGTGAAGTCCTGGAGGAAGGCCAATATCCGTGCCTGCCGTTCCCTCAGTGGCGGTTCACCCGCGGGAACGGGCCTGGGTTCCCCGGCGCGGGCAATCTGTCCCACCCGGTGCCCGGACAGACCCACCCTCCGGCCAATTTCCGCCGGGGACAGGTCCTGCTCCAACAGGTCGTCGCCGACCTTCCGCCACTCCTGCGTTTTGTCGTTGCGGTCTAACATAGTATTCAACGGTTGGCGGGTCCATTGCCACTGGCTGGCCTGCCCTTTGCCTTTACTGGCTATTCTCCGGTTGGTGATGCTCCCGCCCGTTGCCCGAAAGACGCATTCCTGATGACGGGGTCCGGTGGGGACAGCGCCGGGGAATGATAGAGAACTTATGTTCGTAAGTCAACGGCCTGTTGACGCTAAGGCAGCGTTCCGTTTTAGGTGGTTTGGTCCGTGGGCTACAGTAGATTCAATACTCACCACTCCGGGAACGACCTGTCCCGCTAAACGAAACCACCTAAATTTGAGGCGGACCCTGGAAACTGGACAGGTGGCTAAGTGAGAGTTCTGCTCCTAAATTAAGAGCAACTGTCGCTGTCGGGAAGGAGTGGGAAATGTCCCAAGGACGGAGAAAGCACAGTCCGACCTTCAAGGCCAAGGTGGCTTTGGAGGCGGTGCGGGGTGAGGAGACGGTGGCCCACTGGCCAACCGGTACGAGGTCCACCTGGCCAGGTACAGGCTTGGAAGAAAGCCCTGACCGAGGGGGCCGCCGGCGTCTTCGGCAACGGTCAGGAGCATAAGGCCAAGAGCGACGCCGCCCTGGTCGCCCGCCTGTACCAGGAGATCGGCCAGCTCAAGGTGGAGCGGGATTTCTTGGCGGAGAGGTCCGGTCCATGAGCCCGGCCCTCCGGGAGGAAGAATCAAATGCGGGGAGGTGTTCACCGGAACCGGTCTTGGTATCATAAACAGAAGCGGCGGGACTCTCACTTAATTCCGCCTCAATCCTGTACAACTAACCGGGTCCACCTCAGATCTCTCAGGTCTCAAAGTGTCCCACTTTTGCTGGTTGCCAACAACCGGAGCCCTACAAGGCGTTGCTATCGAAGTTACATTGCCTTACGGACCGCATGCCAAGGCTTCCTGGTGAACTGACGGCCGAGGCCCCGCTCGATCTCACGCCACTTCCGCTCATCCTCCACCGTGATGAACGTTACCGACTCGCCGGAGCGGCCCATGCGGCCAGTCCGTCCGACGCGGTGGGTGAACAGCTGTTCCGAGTCCGGCAGGTCATAGTTGATAACCTGGCCAATACCCTCGAAGTCCAAGCCTCTGGCGGCCACATTCGTCGCCACCAAGATCGACGCGGCGCCGGAGCGGAAGTCCGTCATCACCCGTTCACGTGCGCTTTGGCTTAGATTTCCTTGGAGCGCCCCTACCGGGTAGTCCAACGAATCGAGCTGTCTTGCCAGTTGCTTGACGCCGCGCTTAGTCTTGCCAAAGACGATCACCGGGGTACCGTTTCGCCGGTCCAGCAGCGTTCGCAGAGCCTCCATCTTGTCACTCTTCTGGATAGTGTAGACCAGGTGCTCGACGGTGGGCGGCGCTGGCAAACCCGCGTCCACTTCCACCCTTACAGGCCGACGCAGATGCTTCGCGGCGGTCTGGGCCACCCACTCAGGCATGGTTGCGGACAGAAGCGCCGTCTGCCGCTCGTAGGGCGCCCGGCCTATGATGGATTCGACATCGGGGGCAAACCCCCTATCTAGCATTTCGTCCGCTTCGTCCAGCACAAGAAATCGCACTGAAGCCAGGTCGAGCGTCCCTTGCCGTAGATGGTCCAACGTCCGGCCCGGGGTGCCGATGACGACTTGGGCCCCGTTCCTCAACGCTGCGTACTCCGACCTCAGAGGCCGGCCGCCGTACAATAGCGCCACGCGGAGTTGCTGTGCAGAAGCCAGGGCTTCTATGACTCCGGCCACCTGCATGGCCAGTTCACGGGTGGGTAGCAGCACAAGCGCCTGGACCTGCCGGAGCGACGGGTCGCACCGCTCTGTCAGGGGCACTGCGAACGCCAGCGTCTTTCCGGATCCCGTACGCGCTTGGCCAATCAAGTCTCGTCCCGCCATGAGATGAGGGATAGCCTTCTCTTGAATCGGTGTGGGCCTTGATATGTTCATCCGGGAAATCGCCGCCTTGGTAGCGGCCTTCAAAGGCATTCCAGAAAACACGGGACCACCGGACGGGGCGCTGTCGACGGCTTGCTTGCTTGCAGTAGACGACTTGCTCCCGTTTGTACTGTCCGTACTGTCCATTGAGGAATGCCCGTGGCGACGGGCATCGAAGCATGGGCGGCAATACACCGGCTTGCCCTGGCTTGGCCGGAAGGGGAGGGTAGCAGATATGCCGCAGTCGTCACAAACGGCTTGGTGCCGGGTGCGGTTGGCCGGGCGCACCTGGGCGGGCGAAGAGCGATGAGTCATACGAGAACGGACTCCCTAATTTAGAGTGGCAACACAGGTGAATCAGCGGGGGGCGAACAAGAAGAGGATGGCAACGGGGGCGGTCCGTTCTTGTGTCAAACCTTGGTGCGGTATTCAAGCGTGCCCATGCACTATAGCCCAAAATGACAGAAACTGCTAGGCCAAGGTATAAACTCTGACAATAAGCCCACCCTCCTGCTATCATAGTATGCGGGGTGATTAGATTTGACTGACTGCCAAAACAACGCCATTCGCAACCTGGCTATCATAGCTCACGTCGACCACGGCAAGACCACTCTGGTGGACGCGTTGTTGAAACAAGGCCAGGTCTTTCGGGACCACCAACAAGTGGGTGCTTTGATTATGGACACCAACCCTCTGGAGCGGGAGCGCGGCATTACGATCCTGGCCAAGAATGCCTCTGTCTCCTACGACGGTGTCCGGATCAATATTATCGACACGCCGGGACACGCCGATTTCAGCGGCGAGGTGGAACGTGTCATGAATATGGCCGATGGCTGCCTGCTATTGGTGGATGCCGTCGACGGCCCCATGCCCCAGACCACCTACGTACTGCGCCAAGCCCTCCAGCAGAACGTCACACCAATGGTCGTCATTAGCAAGATCGACCGCCCCGAGGCCCGCGTGGCGGAGGTGGTTGAGATGGTACAGGACCTGTTCTTGGAACTGGCTACAAGAGCGGAACAACTGGATTTTCCAGTGCTATACACCTCGGCCCGCCAGTCCTACGCCACCACGGACCCTGAAATAGCAGGGGGGGATATGCAGCCCCTCTTCGAAGCGATCTTGGAGTCGGTGCCGCCGCCCACCGGCGACCCCAGCGCCCCGCTGCAAATGTTGGTAGCAGCCTTGGACTACGACAACTATCTGGGTCAGGTGTCCGTCGGCCGCATTTTCAATGGTACCCTCAGGCTGCGGGATGATGTGGCGCTGCTGGGCCGCGATGGCGAGGCTACCACCCACAACCTCGAGCGCATCTTCGTGTTCCGCGGCATGGAGCGAGTTGAAGTACCCGAAGCCCGGGCCGGGGACATCGCGGCTGTGACCGGCCCCGAAGGTGTGTCCATCGGCGATACCATTGCTTCGCCGGAAAGCCCGGAGGCCTTGCCAATTATCGACATCAATGAACCCACGGTACGGATGACCTTCGGCGTCAGTACTTCCCCCTTCATGGGCCGCGAAGGTGTCCATGGCACTTCCCGAAACCTTCACGAACGGCTGATTAGAGAATTGCGCACCAACGTCAGCCTGCGAGTGGATACCACCCCCAGCCCTGATGTGTTCGTCGTCGCCGGACGGGGCGAGCTGCACCTGTCCATTCTGGTCGAGACAATGCGTCGTGAACAATTCGAGTTCCAGGTGTCGCGCCCCGCGCCCGTCACAAAAGTGATCGACAGCAAGGTGTACGAGCCCTACGAAATTCTGAACATAAGCGCTCAAGAAGAGTATGTGGGCGTACTCACCGAGTATCTCTCCGCCCATATGGCCCAGCTCCGGGATATGCGGTACGGCGAGAACGGTTACGTCAACATGGAGTACAAGATACCTACTCGGGGACTGATTGGATTCAACGCCTTCTTTCTTCGCACCGCCCGCGGCGACGGAGTGAAGAGCAGCATCTTCACCTCATACGAGCCTATGGAAGGTGAGATAAAGTCCCAGCGGGGCGGCGTACTTGTGGCATCCGAGGGCGGCGTGGCTGTTACTTACGGCCTGATCAACGCCCAGGGCCGGGGCGATACCTTCATCGAGCCGGGCACTACGGTCTATGAAGGAATGATTATCGGCTCCCACCGCCGCGAAGGCGACATCGAGATCAACGTCTGCAAGGAGAAGAAGCTGACCAACATGCGGTCGTCGACGGCCGACGTGGCCAAGCGCCTCAACGCCACCGTGAGGATGAGCCTCGAGGAGTCCTTGGCATTTATCTCCGACGACGAACTTTTGGAAGTTACACCCCTCAATCTTCGGCTCCGCAAGGCGGAGCTCTCTGCATTGGACCGCAAACGTCAACGCCGCGACGGAACCCGCACCCAAGACTAGGAGCTTCCCCCAGACACCGGGGCGCTGTGGCGAGAGACCCGCGGACTGGTCAACCGCAATGGCGGCATCCTGGTCTTGGACGACTCCACCCTGGACAAGCCCTATGCCCGGAGCATCGAACTGGTGACTCGCCACTGGAGCGGCAAGCATCACCGGGTGGTGTGGGGCATAAACCTCATAAGCATGGTCTGGACGGATGACCGCGCCGCCATTCCCTGCAACTTCCGGGTATATGACAAGCCCATCGGAGGCAAGAACAAGAACGGGCATTTCCGGGACATGCTTGAGAGCGCCAGCGCGCGGCTTTCAGCCGGAGTGCGTTCTGTTCGACGGCTGGTACAGTTCTCTGGAGAATCTGAAGCGGATTCGCTCCCACGGCTGGGAGTGGCTCACCCGGCTCAAGTCCAACCGACAGAGCCTGCCCCCGTGAAAACGAGGGTCAACCCGGACGGGAGCGGCAATGTTCCCGTCAGCGCCGTTGAGACCGGGGCTGAGGGAAGAAGGGTACATCTCAGGGGGTATGGATTCATCAAGGTGTTCCGGACCGTCTCCCCGGACGGAGACGCGCAGCACTGGGCAACCAGCGGCCTTGAGATGCCCGGGAGCAGGCTTGAAGAACTGTCCCAACGCGGGTGGTCCATTGAGAACTATCACCGGGGACTCAAGCAATGTTGCGGGGTTGAGAAGGAGCAGGCCAGGTCTGCCAGAGCCTGCCCCCGGCCCCGACGGGGGGGCGCAAGTGAACCATATCTCCTTCTCGATTCGAGCCTTCGTTCGTCTGGAGGTCCATAGACTGACGACGGGCGTCAGTTGGTATGAGGCCAAAACTACCATCATTAGAGAGTCTGTCCGGCGATATCTGCAACAGCCGTTCTACCTGCTCAACTCAACTACGTAAGTCCTATGGTTAATAAACACTCCCGGCCCTACAAAAAGTTAAAAACCCGAAGCTGCGCATTCCGTGTTCATCCAGATGGCGGTTCCCCGGCCCACCGCCACATATAGAATAGAAGAATGCAGGATGCCAGCAATCTAAGGAGTAAGTATCATGGCAAACAAGATCCGCCTGGGGTTTGTGGGTGCGAACGTAAACTCGACCTGGGCCTCTCAGTCGCACTTCCCGGCGCTACTGGCCAGTCCGGATGTCGAGTTTACCGCAGTTTGCACCACTCGGCCCGAGAGCGCGGAAGAGGCTCGCCAAGCCTTTGGAGCGAAGCTCGCCTTCCATGATTTCCGGGCAATGGCAGCGTCGCCGGAGATCGACGCGGTGGCCGTGGTTGTGCGGGTGCCATCGCACTATGAGCCAACGAAGGCCGCCATCGAAGCTGGCAAACACGTCTTCACCGAGTGGCCCTTGGGACGGAATACCGCCGAAGCCGAGGAACTTGCAACTCTGGCCCGGGACAAAGGTGTGCAAACCACAGTAGGTCTGCAATCGCGAGTCAGTCCCGCATTGCTGTATGTCAAGGAACAAATTGAAGCCGGCTATGTGGGCGAGGTGCTCTCGTGTCATGTGACCACCATGCGCGATGGCGCGTTGGAACGCCCTTCCAGCCGCACCTGGCAGCGCGATGCCAGCCTGGGCGCTAACTCCCTGACCATCGCGAACGGACACGTCATTGACGCCCTGCGCTTCGTGGCTGGCGACTTCGCCCGGGTGGCGTGCATGGTCAGCACCCAGGCAAAGCAATGGTACGAGACCGATACCCAGCAGTTTGTGGAAGTCACATCCCCGGACAATGTGCGAGTCAGCGGACAGTTGGAGAGCGGCGCGGCAGCGTCGGTCCATGTTGGAGCTGTCCCTTGGGCCGGCAGCGGCATTCGAATGGAGATCTACGGGCGGGAAGGCACGCTGGTCACCACGGGGAGCGTCTCGTCGCAGCGCGGTGAGATGCTACGGGTGCAGGGCGCACGGGGAAGCCATGAGTTGCAGGACCTGGATATACCGGAGCGTTTCTTTTTTGTGCCGTCCGACTTCCCCCGCGGCGATCCCTTCAACGTCGGGCAGATGTATACCCTGTTCGCCGAGGCGGTCCGGACCGGACAGAGCCGCCTGCCGACGTTCGATGTAGCGGTTGACCTGCACCGTTTCCTCGATACCATCAAACAGGCGTCGGACACGGGCCGGGAGTTGCCGGTTGCCTGAGGCGACATTTTCTCAAAGTCCAGAAACACGCAAGCAACCAATACCCATGGGCGACCCGGAACTTGCGTTAGACCCGTAACATGCTGTCGGCCTGGTTCACGCCACATTTTCGAGCAGGACCCGTGAACTGGACTAGAAGCTGGTCTGGCAGCCGAAATTCGAAGGCCCCGCCACTTCTATTCATCACCCGGTGATGCCAGGAAGCCAGCGGGACCTTAATAGATTTAGCGGTACGGAGTTGTTAGACCGTCGCAGTTGCCGGTTCATGGGTCTTCAGGAAGCGCCGGGCGTGGGCTACGACCTCGTCGATGTGCGACTGCGAGTCTTTCCAGGGATAAATAGTCACCTCGGAGTTCGGGGCGAGGCTGGCAACCTCCATCGCGCACTCGTATGGGTGCGCCGGCACATCGTCGGGCGCTATCAGCAGTGGTGTCTGCAGCGTACGAACGAAGTCGCGGGAAACGGTGAAAACGAAGTCGGCGCGGTCGGTGTACATACTGGTCAGGAAGTCATGTACCATATCCATTGTGATTTCAGGACGCTTCTCGCAAAGGGGCGGCCCCCACCCCGTTATGTTGTTCTGGTAGAAAATATCCGGCATCTCCGGCCTGAACCCGCTGGGTTGCATCAACGCCGCCGCCACAATACGCTCCGGGGCCAGCCTGAGCAGGTTGTGGATCATCGGCCCGCCGATGCAGAAGCCCATGACCAGGAACTCCTTGATGCCGAGATGGTCCATCAGCCCAAGTTGGTCATCAGAGTGGGCATCCCAAGGGCGGTCGATCTCCAGTGGGCCACTGGATTGGCCCAGATTGGCATTGCGTAAGTCGGCGGCAATACAGCGGAAGTCGTCTTTGTAGGTCTCCATAGGGTTGAAGGGCAACTGCAAGGATGCCACGGTGGAATTAAGTCCGCCACCCGGAATGATCAGCAGGGGGAATCCCGAACCAACCTCTTCGTAGTAGATACGGTTGGGGCCTCTTTCGTAGAACGGCATGGCGATTTTCCTCCATCAGCGAGTTGCAAAGCTAACTTGGTATCTAACGAGGAGGCAGGCCGGAATTTGCGTCACGACATCCGGAGGCGGCGTGCTGTACAGGATTATGTTTCGTCTGCCTATTCCGGCGTTGACTCTAACCCAAGATGCCTCAAGCGGTCAACATAACGGCCCGGAACGCCGGGAGCTGATAGATGCAGCGGTAGTTCGGTATGAGCCGGGCACATCGGGAAACCAAAGATAGGGTGGAGCCGGTTCCCGTGGCGAAAAGAGCGGGAGGCCCGCCGGACCGGGGCGAACCGGAAGATGCCCCAGCCCTGGGTGTGCGACTGGCTTGCCAGTGCTTCCTAGCCCACCAAACTGGACAAAATCAAGAACCTTCATCCGTCAGACACAATAGCAACGGAAAACTGCACTACTCGTGGGCGGTCAATCTAGATGCCAGCATGTAAGATCACAGGGACATATCCATCCCTCTCAGACGGGCCTGACTTGACGGTAGGCAGTACCGTTTTTGAGATGTGGATGGGGTTGTAGGCTGCTTTTACCCCAGTCTAAGGGATACTTTTCTGTCGTCCTGACAAATTCATCATTTGTGATCTGCACTCCGAAAACTGGTACAGCAATTTGTTGTGCAGAGCACTGGAGAACCGGAAGCAACTCGCAGAATAACTTGGAGAAGAGTTGTGCGCGTAAGGGCATAGCGTTCCGCTGATACCGAATCGTTGTAACCCTGGAATAACTCCTGCCTCCATTAATTCTCGTTATGAGGTGTGAGCATCGTTAGAGATTTCTACCGCGTGCCGAATCTCAGGATAAGGATCGTGAGTTGCAAGCTCTAGCCACCTGACAATCGTGGGATCATTTTCGAAGCCAGCTCTTGACATAGACAAGGCGAGTTCGGTGCATCTCAGACGGAGCAAGGGCACGTCAACAGTACTACCTTGGTTGCCCTCATAAGTCAGTTCCCCCGAAAGGTAGGATAGTCCTTGAAGCGCAAACTCGCTTAGAGCCTCGGTCTCTTCTTCGGTTTCGGAGTCAAAGACCAGCTTGGCTACTTCGAGCGCGGATGAGAGGGACGGAATCCTACGGGAAGCAATTATTAGACCAACTTCTCGGTAGATATCGTTGGGAAGCCTAGGTGTCGTCGGAGCCTCGTCATCTGACCTGCTTGGCCACGAGGCCACACATGCCAGGGCACTTTGAACCATTGCAGCGTCAACAGACGCGAGTCCCGACCTTAGCCAAGACACCATATCCCGCATTTGGCTTGGCATCAGCTTAGCCAACTCTCCAATTGGCTTGAACGCTGGAATGCCCGCCTCTGTCAAGGTTTTGAGCTTTCTGTAAAGGTCTTCGGCAACCCTCTGTGGTATCTCGACATGTGCTAGGACCCGTGTGAGCCCGTCAATGGCAATGAAGGTTGACTCGTCAACTAACCCTTGGAAAAACGGAACTGAGCGGCCGGAGATGTCGCTTTTCGCCCAAGAATCAATAAGATCGATTATATTTTTACGCTCGTTATCATCAAGAGCGAACGGCCGTTCATGTTCCGCACAAATCGAGATAGCAGCACCAACATTCCAAAGGGTATTTTCAATGCTGGCAGATTCACTGCGACTCCGATTCAAGGTGATATCTATCGTCCCATAGGCATCAGAATCGCCCTCCATAGGATTGATGGACCTAGGGGAGAGCCATTTATGCCGAAATCTCTGGTCCGCCAATAAGGGCTGTGGTTCTGGGAAAACGAGAAACGCCCAATCGAATAGATCGGTGCCCTGAGGCAGATCATCAACAGGGGTGTATTCCTCAGACCAGAGCGCGTTGCCTATTTCGGAGATCTCAGATGCCGTAAGTTTCCCCTTGGACGCTACTACAGCAAGTCTCGTCGCCGCTCGCCTGCGCGCTTCACCTCCTGTCTTCAATCCACGGACCAATAGGCTGGATATTGCCCTCCAACTATCTTCATTTTCAGGAACACGTTCAGTCAGGTACTCTCCGGCTCTCCCTCCAAGCAGATTCCCTGGGTCTGGTTGGTGGTCTGGTATTTGCAATTCGAACCCGTCGAGTCCAACTATTGGTGCTCCCAAAACGCTCAAACCCCGGCTAGAACGACTATCATGCAGTATTGTTTCCCACGACCTTCTCATCAGGTTCCCGATGGGTTCGTGTAACCAGAAATGAGACAAGACCCTATCACGATGGCTAGAGTAATACTCCAGCGATTTGTCAAATATCGCCAAAGCCGTATTCGCATCGAGTCGCAACACAAGCCTAGATAGGACCTCAATTGCGACCCTCGTTTTTTCGACCCAACCTTTGACCAGTCCGAATCCAATAAGAGAAGTGCATTCCGACGCCAACTCTTGCACAGATTCAATAGGCAAAAGAGCGACACTGGTACGGGAGAAAACGGATTGAAGGACGTCGTCTTTGTCGTATGTACAAGTCCGTAATATAAGGCGCGCCGCCAACTCTTGATCAAAACCGACTATGTTTGTCGCGGCCTGCTTTAACATCCGCCCACCGACGTCCGCCCCGAAAAATTCCTTGTGCCTGACGGCCAGAGGCAAGCCAGCCACTTCTGTCAGCCGGATCGCCCGATATGCCGCAACCGACGGCCTAGAGTTAGAAAAAGTTACGCGATTTCCTCTGCTTCTCCCTATGTCGAAACTGGGGGCCTCACTTGTCCCCCTACTTTCGGTCAGCCTGCGGGTAATGAGGTCTCTTTCAAAAGACGCGTCGCATTTTAGTCTAGCGAGTTCCTCCCATCTCTTATCGAAAAGGCGCCTTTTGTCCATTGAGAAAGAAGACCACATTGCCCAACTCTCTCGCGAAGCACTGGCTACATCGTTATCGCCACGACTAAACATCCTTATCGAATATAGTGCTGCACTCGCTAATTCACTCGCCTCATCGTCTCTGTGTGATTCCCAGAGCAAAGCTGCCTTCCGGACCTTCCAAACGAGGTCGCAATCCTCAACCCGCCATTCGCTAAGCAGGCCGTCGAGCGATTCGAAGTCTGCCGAGTAGACTCCCCAAAGACATCGCTCGTGCTGTAACCGATGCGCGACATTAGTATCGTCATCTAAAAAAGGCCCCAGGGACTCAACGCGACGGTGGAACAAATCTCGGTCAAAACGAAACCGCGCCGCCGTTACGAGAGAAAGCGCAACGTCACGCCATGCCTCACGCACGCCTATCCAGTCAATTTCAGTATTAACGGACTCTTCAATGCTTCGATTAGAACAATCAACGGAAATCAGGACAGCTTCGGCCGCTGACTCTAGAGCGGGCGAGAGCGGTTGAAGCAGAATCTCCCGCCTCCATACGAGTTCCTGAATTGCCCCAAGGCGTTCCACAATTTCCATTTCGGGGAACACTCTGAGAATATGAGGCTCCCACTCTTCGGTTCGTGAGTTTAGTGTCTCTCGTTCCTCACCCGATGGAAAAACCAGCCAACCAGGATACAGCATCCTGTTGTGCTTCCAAACGCGGAGGGTTTGCCTTACCTGATCCAATTGGGTCGCCGTTCCACCTTGAGACCCATGGGCCGACTCCTCTAGGGGCTGACCACCGGTAAGTTCAACCACGGGTTGCAAGAGACTAGGTATCGTGGAATCCCAAGCAAGCATCGGAGATGGCCAATTAGTAACATCATAGGGCTGTCCACGTTCTAGGGAGTGCAGCACCCAGTCAATAGCGTAGCGGTGACGCAAATGATCCGGCCACGACTGAGCTCTAGGATGATGTGCCAAGTCGATAGGAACTACACCCCGATCCTCCAACATCCTCCTCCGATGGGGCGACAACGCAAGCCATCCTGCTAGATATATCCTCGGTGCTGCTGCACCCAACTGGTCTCTCACCCACCCAGACCAGTGCAAGAAATTGGGATCGTTGCCCGAGAAGCCGATCAAGAAAAATACCGATTCCATCATGGCTTGTTGCACAGTGTTCACGAAAAGTGCGAACTTTGCCGGGTAGGTCCGAAAATCCTCTTCTGTGAAGATGAGAGGGAATTGTGCCGGCAGGGAACCGTGCAACTTGACTATCCGAGGCTGGCTTGCCAAAGGAATTTGACCCTTGTCCTCTATAGTGCTATAGCCACGCTCCACTATCCTCGAACGCGTACGCTCCAATAGGGTGTCCCAATTTGTAGTGAAGACGCCACGCCACGGTAGCCTCAATAATCGTTCATGTAATTCCCCGGGGATGAAGTCATCGTCCCGGACTTGCTGAAGCAAGAACCGGTGAAGCTCCGAACGACCGAAGGCCGTCTCATACTCTTGAGCTATTCGAAGAAAATCGTCGGTTGATCGTGGGCGGCTATTGTCTGGAGCGCGTCTTCCGCAGGCATTTAGAGGGTATAATCGGTCCGTGACCGCCATGGCCAAGTCCTGCCAAAGAGGGGCGTCAGGGGCACTCGGGCGCGCCTTTAATGCACACCTGGTAAGGCCGCTGCCCACCATAACGGATGCACCAGACCCTGGACGGTCCCATAAGGCCTCCCGAATTCGATCCATATGGCTTTGGTCAGGAAATGGCATTAGTTACTCTGAATCTGGGGTAGTTTGACCTGTCTGTTCACTGGTCGCATAAGAAGGGTCTCCAAGTGCCTCCCACATCATCCAACGCCGAACCAAGGACCGTGGGGGGGTAGTCGGTTGTCACCCTGCCTTCCCTGTCGGCTTCGAGGTATGCGTACTTAATGTCCGCGGACAACTAGCCGAATACCTTCCTCCATCGGACTGTCTTCAGATCACTCCTTCGCAACGGTCAGCAGTTTTCCCACAGCGGTTTCCACGGCCCTGCCCTCCGTAGACGTGCGCAGCCACATCCGCAACTCGCGGCGGGCAATGGTCACTGTCAGCTTATCTCCCCGCAGTTTCTCCAGTCTCTCCGCTGCTCCCCCCGCCGCTGCTGCCCCGGCGTCCGCAATGGCGGCATGCCAGCCCTGCTCAGGGTCGAACTTGGGGATGGGCAGCCTCCACAGGCGCTTGTGCAAGTCCCGCGCCCCGAACAGGCCCTTCGTCATAAGCGGTGTCACAGCACCTCTTAGCGCGTCGCTGTTAATGATTGCCAGCAGATAGTTGGCTTCTTTTATGTCCCGACACGGAATCCAAAACAGCACATTTTCTACCAAGGCGGTGTTGTCATGCAAAATGGCCGCAGTGGGCTCACCTGATTTCGAGTACACCACTCTCACTTGCCCGTCGTCAAAGTTCCTTTGCCATTCCAACTGCGATGATAGCTTATGTAGATAGTCCAGTTGTCCCAGAAGGTTTAGTCTGTTGACTGGCGCCTTGTTGTCCTCCCACAATGCGCTGACCGTCTGCCAACGCCCTCGCATCCTTCGTTCCAGACTCCCCAACCTGATGCCGCCGGGGCCGTTGTCATCTGCGGGTATAGCAGGGTCGCCGCGCTTCAGGGGCAGTAAGGCCTTGAGTGGTTCCAGGGTGACGTAAGGGGCGACGGTTTCCCCCAGGTAAACGTTGAAGAGATGCCGGCAATGGTCTGCCCGGTGATGGAGGTCAAGTCCAAGTCCTTCCAGGGCGCTTTGTCCTGGTTGCCTCGCCGGGGATTGACGGTGACAGTCGGCGCTGCCTGAACGATGGCGGTGTTCTCGGTCTCGTTGACGAAGAACAGTACCCGTGGAAATATTGTGGCACCATTCTTAGACAGCCCGGCGTATGGGGATCCACCTCCCACCCAGGTGTCGATTATGGAAACGGACTCGCGGCGGATATTCTCAGTTCCAGTTTTTCCCAGCCATCGTTCCAATGAATCACCCAAAGGTTTGCCTGCGGAATCCAACGGGCACTTGCGGGCAAAAACCACCGAGGCCGGAATGGGGAAGAAGTTGTTCGGTTCCAGTTGCTCCAGGTCCCAGGGCGGCTTGAGGGTGAAATCCACCTGAACACTCAGACCCGACCTGCCAGCGCGCCAGCGGCCAACACGCCACTTGGAGTATTGCCCGGCTTGGAGCGCGCTGTGAGGCATCACGAAGCCAATGACGCCCTCGTCCTTCAGGTACAGGTCAACACTGCGGGCAAAGAAAAGGCCAGCCACGTCCTGGTGGGTGGCGTAGCGTCCCCCGGCCCAGATGCCGTAACGGTTCCGACTTAGGCTCTGCAACTCGGTGCGCAGCAGGTCCGCCGTCTGATTGTAGTTGATCCAAGGCGGGTTGCCGAGCACCACGTCCACCCTGGCCCGCGACAGCGCCACCGGCCGCACCATGTTGCGGGTGTAATACGCCCAGATGTGGTCGCGCCCCCGGTCGTGGAGGCGTTGCATGGTCCTGATGGTCCCCCCTATGGTCTGCCTCTCTGCGGGGTCGTTGACGTGGTTGTCGTCCAAGGCAAGGAAGGGGTCGTCGCCCTGCTCAATGTGGGCTGAAATGTCCCCCATCAGGGCGTCGAAGTCCTCGGCCCGCTCTACCAGGCTCACGGGAAAGACCAGCTCGGTGTTGTCTTCGTCGCTGGTCTGGATGGTAATTTCGTTCTCGGCGAACATATCGCCAGTGCGGAAGCGCAGTTGCAGGGCGTCACCCAGGTAGACCGGTATGGACAGGGGGGCGTCGTAACCTGCGGCGCCGGCGGCGTTGATGGCAGGGCGGGCGGCCAGAGTCCAAGCGGCCCGGGCCAGGTGCACCGCCACCGGGTGAACATCAATACCGGTGACCGCCTCCCGCAGGCGGTTGAGAACTTCTTTTGGTTCCCAGTTGGTCGCACCGGCGGCAGCGATGAAATGGGCGACCGCCTCGGTCACGAAGGTACCGGAGCCGCAGGCCGGATCCAGAACGCGCTGGTTCAGCGGGTCGTCCACTAACTCCCGGACCATAGCGCGGGCCAGCCAGGCGGGGGTGTAGTATTCTCCCAGCTGCCGCCGTTCCTCTGGCGGTATGACCGTCTCGTACAGGGTGGCGGCGGTATCCGGCGGAGCTTCGGCCCAGTTGAACCGAGCCACGCGGCGGGCCAGCGTTTGCAGCAGCGGGTTGCCGCCAACCTCAATTGGCCAGGCGAAGAAGTCCGATTCCAGCACTCCCTGTAACCCAGTAGCGCGGTACAACTCCCGGCCCTGGAGCAGGTCGGAGGGGTCGGTCTCGGTCAGACGGCGAATGTCGATGCCGAAGGAAGCCTGCACCACCATTCCAATTACGGCGCCCAGGTAGGTGTGGCGGACGAACAGGTCGTCCACCTCCTCCGTGCCGCGGGCGATTTCGCCCAGGGCGGTGCGTAACAGGTCATGCCACAACCGCCGTTTGACCCTGATGGTCTCCAATTCCGCGTTATCTTGGTAGAGGGTTTTCAGGGCGGCGATGTCACGCTGGTAGGAGGGGCTGCCGGGGCCGAAGTGCCCCGCGATTCCCTCCTTATCGGGATTGACGGCTTCCAGGGACACCAGGGCGGTATCCCGCAACCACTCGTACAGGGGGAACCACCCGTCCGGTCCCTCCAAGGTGAAGGCATAGGGACGGGTCAGACGGACCTCGCCCGCTCCGGGCCAGCGAAGCAGCCACCTTTTCCCGTCGGTGAGGATGCCTATGCCGACCCTTCCCTGCCGCGCCGATTGGGCCAGGTAGTCGTCCAGTTGCCGCACGTTTTCCGGATCGGGGTCGCCACCGGCAGCAGTGCCAATCCGCCGCTTGAACTCGACGAAGGTGTCCAGGGTGGTCAGGTCGACGGCGCGCCGGGAGACGTCCGAGGGCGGGTTTTCCTCGACAATCTCCTCACTGCTGGTCAGGCCGGTGAGGATGAGAAAGTCCCGAACTGCGCTGGTGATGTTGGCTTCCGGTTGAAAGTTGTCATGGCGCAGGAGGACCTGCGCCGCTGCATCACGATACCTGGGGTCGTCTATGTCAATGTGAAGCGCCATGTTCTCGCCCAAGTCCCCTAGGCTCCCAAATGTCCAACAAGCTGCGTTAAGCTTCGGGGAAAGTCAGGATGGAACTGCCCCATTCACCTATGCGGGCGGGGTCCAGCCTGTCTATGCCTTCCAAGCGGTCGAAGTCTGTGTCCGCCGAGATGATGCGCTCAGCTCCCAGCCGTTGCATCACTGCCGAGTGAACCAGGTCTCTGGCACTAACCCCTGGATGGCGGTCTGCCAACTCCGCCGCCAGGGTAACGTCTTCCGCATGGACGGGTTCGATACGCCCGCGCATGGCCTCGGCGAAAGCCCGCACCACCTCCCGACCCAAGGTCCACCGACCCGAGGCCAGGTATCGGTGCATGATTTCCTGGAGTACTTCGGAGTCGGTTACGAATGACTTGGGGTCATCCGCCAGTATACGGAGAATCCGAGCGCATGGTTCCTTATAGGGATGTTCCCGCCCAGCAGCGTAGATGGGAACGTTGGCGTCAATAAAGACCGCCGGGTTCATGGGAGGCCTCCAACTCGCGGGAGAGGATATCAGGGTCCGGCGGGTCTTCTACATTCAACCCTATCAGCCGTTCAATCGCCTGCTTGCGGCGCGCTCGCAGGATGTCCTCATAGGCTCCGTCGATAAGGCGTCGCACGACTTCAGAAATGGGTACTCCATTCTCCTCGGCCAATTCCTCCAACCGCCGCCGGTGTTCGGAGTCCAGCCGTACATCCAGTCTGTTAATCACTGCACGTTTCCTGTACGGAACATATGGTGTGTCATCCATTATCCTGAAACCCATTATGCCGGTCAACCTTGCTAAGGACGGCACCATGGCCAATTGGCTCACAATGAAAATACGTGGGCATACCTGAAGGGGTGGGTCTGGACTTCAGGCGGCAAGGTAAACTCACGGCAACGCATTCATCGAGACCTTCAATTGACGCTTCCGGCAGGAGTGCCTGCACCAGAACCGGCTCCTTTCCTTGGAGGACGCCCAGGAGAAAGTGGAATCCCGGAGAAAACACTACAATGGGGAAAGTTCCCACAGTGCGCTGGGAAACCTGTCCCCCAGGGAGTTTGCCGCCTTGACAGCAACGGCGGATTGACCCGCAAAACTCGCACTAAGCCTGGTACAGAAAATGGGGCAAGGCCAAAGAAGCATCGTCCCATAAAGAAATCCCGGTACAGTCCTGAGCACCTTCGGCTACTGCAACCCAAGTGGTTGCCACCTTGGTGTAAGGGGCGCAGGTAAGGGCCTGTGGACGTTTAGTCGGATTGGGTGCCATCCGCATCGGCACCGGCAGGGTCACGGTCACGCCTGCCGGAAACGATAGCGACAATATTGATGAGTGACTTCGACGCTTCGACACATAACAAGGCTCGGCGGTAGGTTCCGTTACGGCCATGTAAGGTTGCATTCACTACGTCCCAAGCATCGCTGGCAAGGTGCCTTGCGAATCTGCGATATTGCTCATTGGTTGACCCTGGCAATTCGAAAGAAAAGTACCTGTCCAGCATACGCTTGGCATCGGTGTCACTGGTTTCTACGTCGTTCACGTTTAATTTTGGATGCAACAGCGGGTCAAATACAGTTTGGGCCAAGGAAATCAACAAGTCTCGGCAGGCTGACGCCACCAGTTGGAAGTCTCTGGATGTTGTGGAGTCTCCTAACGCTTCCTCAGCACCCCTCAACTCTTGGTCTATCTGCTCCCAGCCAGTTGGCAACCAAGGGGTTGAATCGTCCAATGTCTCCAAGTCAATGCTAAAGACCACCTTATATATGGCTCCCTCACCATCAGTCCCTACTTCTTGCAAAGCACTCAAAATAACGGCCGTGTCGGAGGAGGACATTTTTCGTAATACCATACAGAGTCGTCTATAGGGGCGGGAATGTCAGCAGTCAACAATTGAATTGGGAGACCATCTGGAAGGCTATAGGCCTCGTCATAATAGTCGAGAGTCACCCACGCATGCGTCAATAAGGACGCCAATCGCTTGTAACCCTGGTGCCGGAGCATGGCCCGAACTTTGTCCAACTGCATAGGTGCCTCGACTAATTTTTTGACATTCTACCGACATTTCCTCCGATATAGAGTTGGTGGACTATGCGGCGATATAGGGCTTCTGGCATCTATCAGCCTCCAGAGATGTCTAAGGATGAGACAATTCTCGTTCAATCCCATGCTGTCTCAGATTCCATCGTCTCCCCCTCCCCCAACCGGTACCCCACCCTCGGCTCGTTGAAAATGTAGGTGGGATTCTCCGCGTCGTCGCCCAGCTTGCCGCGGAGGTTCTTCACTATGGTGCGCACCGGGCCGGAGCCGCCGGCGTGGGCCGGACCCCAGACCCGCAGCAGCAGGTCGGCGTGGTTCACCACCCGCCCGGGGCTGGCGGCAAGCTCGGCCAGCACCCGGTACTCCATGTCGGTCAGCCGGACCGGACGGCCCGCCAAAGTGACCCGCCGCTCGGCGAAGTTCACCGTCAGGTCCCCCACCACGCAGGGCTGCGACGGCTCGGGCCTCTCCACCGGCGCCCGCCGCCGCAGAACCGCCTGAATCCTCGCCACCAACTCCGTGGGCGAGAAGGGCTTGACTATGTAGTCGTCGGCCCCGGCCTCCAGCGCCCTAGCGATCACCTGGTCCCGGCCGTAGGCCGACAGGAAGATCACCGGCACCTCGGCAAGCTCGGGGACGCTCCCCATCAATTCCACGCCGTCGGCCCCCGGCAGCATCAGGTCCAGCAGCACCAGGTGGGGTTTGTCCTCCCGGATGAGGCGGCCCACCGCCTCGGGGTCGCCGGTCACCTGCGGCGCATAGCCAGCCTCCGAGAGCACGTCTCTGCCGGATCCAGGCTGTCCTGGGCATCCATCAGCGTGTCCGCGGATCCCCTGATGGAGGTCAGCGGCACCCGCAGCTCGTGGCTCACCATCCCCAGGAACTCGGCCCGCAGCCGCTCCAACTCCTCCAAGGACGTCATGTCCTGCATGGTGACGATTACGGACTCGACGCCGCCGTCCTCCGTTGGAATGGGCGTAGCGTTGATGATGGTGGTGATTCTGCGCCCGTCCGGGACCTGTATGACGATCATCTCCTCGGCCCGAATAGTTTCCCCGGTGCTGAGCGCCTGGGCCAGGGGGAAATCCCGCAGGGAAATCTCCCACCCGTCAGCCCGCCGGACGGTCAGCGTCGCCAGCAGACCCTCCGCCGACTGGTCGGGGTTGCGCAGTCCGTCGACGATCCGTCTCGCCTCCCGGTTGAGCGATACCGGCGCTCCAGTCCTGGCGTCGAATACCACCACGCCCACCGGTGAGGTGTTGACCAGAGTCTCCAGGTCGGCCCTGGCCCGCTGCTCCTCCCGGTACCGGCGGGCGTTGGCGATGGCCATCGCCGCCTGGGAGGCGAACATCAGCAGCGTGTCCTCATCCTCCTGGGTGAACTCCAAATCGCCCTCCTTGTCCGCTAGATAGAGGTTGCCGACGTGCTCGCCCTGGTGACGGATGGGCGCACCCAGGAAGGTGCCCACCGGACCCAACGGCGGGTCGATTTCGGGAAGGCCCGCCGACGTGGTGTGGGAGGAGAAGTCCGCCAGCCGGAGCGGTCCGGGAATCATGCTCAGGTAGGCGAAGAAATCCGGTCCGCCGGGCAGGTCAACAAAACGCTGGTGCTCCTCCGGAGTCAGGCCGGAGGTGATGAAGTCCTGCAACTGCCCCTGCTCGTCGAGGGCGGTGATCCCGCCCATCCTCGCGCCGGTCAGGGAGCGCGCCCCGTCCACGACCCCCTGGAGCACGATGTCCAGGTCCAGGTCCTCGGTGATGCGGATGCTGGCCTCGCTCAACCTGGAGAGGCGCTCCCGCAGGGCCTGATTTTCGTTTAGCAGATCATCGGGATTCCGCAACTTCTCACCCCCGTTTAATTGCCATAGGCCCCTGGCGCCCGTAGTGAGACCCGGGCTGGACGGCTGGCGGGATTTAGGCCGTGCCCAGCGTTTCCAGGAACCAATTTTCTCCAAATCCAAAACTCTACGCTGATTATACGCTTACAAATCTTGTGAATCACACCTGCTACACGCCAATCGGAGTAAAGTAGAGAATCAGTAGCTCTACGCTGATAGAGGTAAGGACGCTTGGCTTTCGAGAGGCCAACATACGCGCTGAATAAAGCAGGCCGCCCAGTTGCTGCCGGGTGTGCGCGTCCGCCTGCAAGTTTACCCCCCCCCCCTGACAGGGGTATGTAAGGTGATTTCAGGAGGGGGCGTGGTAGGTGATTTCCACGTTAGGCTTGGGTTTGGGCCAGGGTTCGGGCAGCAGCCAGACCCGGTTCCAGAGGCGGCCCTTGAGCAGCAATCGCCGCAGCCAGTCGATGCCGTGGCGGATTACGCTGACCTTCCGTTTCGGCTTCTGCCAACTGTTGCGATGCCGGGACGACAGCGCCTTGGGCGGAGTTCTCAGGTTGCCTGGGGCGATCCTGCGGTCATGGGCGTCTTCCACCCTGGTGCCGTAGGCCAGGGCCAGCAGCGTGGCCACCGACAGCACCAGCCAGTGGCGGGATACGCGGGCTGGGTCGGTTCGCCTGGTCTTGTCCCACTTCCAGCCCAGACTTTTGAGGGCCTTGAAGCCCAGTTCGATCCAGAACCGCAGGGCGTACCAACTGGGCCCCACTTCCTGGGGAGGCAGGTCGGTGAGGATGACCCAGGGTTCCTCCTGCTCGGCGTACCAAACCACGAGCAGGGTGCAACGGCGCTGGGCGGTTGGGGGACCGAAGGCGGTTCCGCGGCCAATCCAAGCTGTATCAGGACAGGAAACGAAGCGCAGAGCGGGCAACCGGCGCCCACCATCGGCGCAGAAAGTGATGTTCTTCCGATAGCGCATACAGGGGTGCCAGCCCTGGGCGCATATCTGCTTCCACAGCTTGGGACTGGATATGCCCCGGTCGCAGAGGACAATCACGGTCATTTCCTTGGGAACGGCTGGGGCCAGTTCCTTGAGCAGTTCCACGGTGGGGTCCATCCAGGAGCCGCGCTGGGTGGCGCGGTGGATGCTCCAGGCCACGGGAATGGCGCAGCCCCGGTAGAGGACGCTGATGACGATGGCGGTGGTCTGGTCGCCCTTGAGAGTGGGGTCGATGGCCAGGGCCAGCCGGCCGGAACGCCACCAGGTAAGCACCCATCGGAGCAGGGGCGCGAAGCAGAGAGTTACGTCCAGTTCGGTTTTGCAGGGACGGGCCCGGTCGCTGCCGTCGTAGAGCCACTCCCGGAGGTACTGGCGGAGGTTGTTCCACTTGCGCCAGGGCGAGAGAGCCGAGGCCACGGCGTTCTGGCAGGCGCTGCCGGCGAGAATAGCCCCGCAGACCCAGAGCGCCAGTCCGGCCAATTGTGGCTGGGAGAGGTGAGGTAAATGCGTTTCAATAGTTTGCCGAATCTGATAGGTTTCGCTGGGAAGGCGCATGGGGAACCTCCGGTGTTCGGTTGCGTAACGAACACCAGAATGCCGGATGGCCCGGCGCCTTCCCAAGGTTCATTCCGAGCCATTTTCAGCCGTTACATACCCCTGTCAGCCCCCCCCCCCCCGACTTTTCCTCGCCCGGCCATAGCCGGGACCTTCCTTTTCTTTCTTACGCACCCTCCGCGTCGCTGTACGCGGGGTGTTCACCTGTCCGGCATTCTCGCCCACCCACGGCCGTCGTCCCCCGCGGTCCATAGGGGAATACCGGTGCGCGCCACGACTCCCGCACCGGCGTTGGCCGACGCCCGTGATTTCCACTCATGGATACCCGGCTGCGGCTATGCCCGCCGGGTTGTTGCACATTCAAAGGAGGAACCTCGATGACACTGACCGGTAAATACAGACTCACCATCCTGTTTGCTGCCGTGGCCGCAGTGGCGGCGTTGTCCGCCCTGTTCCTGTCCCTCACCGGCGCGCCTGCCCAGGCCCAGGGCGCCCAGACCACCGCGCTGGTAAGCAATATCGGTAAAGCTAACTCCAGCCCAGGCCACCTTGGCGATTTTGATCATGCCCAGGGGTTTACGACCGGCGGCGACAGCGACGGCTATACGCTGACCAGCGTCGGAATCGAGTTTGGCCAAGTTGCCGATGCCAGCATCGCCTACGCTGTAAGCATCCGGACCAACAATTCCGGCAGCCCGGGAAATTCCATAGGCTCGCTCACGGGCCCGGCCACCCTTGCGGCCAACGCCCTCAATACGTTCACGACATCCGGCATCGATCTGATGGCGAACACGACCTACTTTGTCATGGTGAACAGTAGCTCTTATTCCGATAACCAACTTAGGCACACCAGTTCCGATGCGGAGGATTCCGGGGGAGCGAGCGGTTGGACCATTGGCGATACCACCCTTTATAGGGCCCTGAGCGGAGGCGCCTGGAGCCCTTTTTCCGAGACCAAGAAAATCCGCATCAACGGCACTGTGACGGGGGCAGACGTGCCGATCACGGTCACGGTGGCAGAGACGCTGTCAACCTTGGAGGACGACGGCGGGGCGGAGATCGTCGTCACGGCGATCACCGGCATCGATGCCCAGCCGCCGCGACCTTTCGAGATCATACTTAAAACTACGGACGGGACGGCGGCCCAGTTTGACGACTACGTTCCCTTAAATTCACTGATTAGGTTCAATGTCAACGACTTCAGCGCCACAGAGATCGACGGCGTCCCCCGCTGGCAGGCGGAAAAGACGACAGTCGTCCCTATCGTAGTCGATGATGACATCGAGGCTAACGAGACGTTCACGGCGGAGTTGGAACGGACCGTCAGTCTGAGTCCGGCGATCATGCTCGGGACGCCCAATACGATAACGATCACCATCCTGAACGACGACGGCACGGTCTCGATCGCGGCGGACACGGTGGGGGTGCGGGAAGGCGAGACAGCGGCGTTCACCCTGAGCCGCACGGGCTCGACCACGGCGGCGCTGACGGTGGAGGTGGAGGTGACGCAGGAGGGGAACTACATCGACGGCACCCCGCCGACGTCGGTGACCTTCGCTGTGGGCGACGCGGACGTGGCGCTCGAGATCCCGACGGTGAACGACGAAGTGGGCGAGGACAACGGGTCGATCACGGTGACCATCACGAGCGTCCCGTCCGGCAGCGAGATCAGCCAGACGGCGGGCTCGGCCACGATGAAGGCGGTGGACAAGGGCGACGTGCGGGCGACGGTCTCGATGGACCAGAAGCCGGTGACGGTCAAGGAGAGCGACGGCACGGTGATGGTGAAGGTCGTCGCGCGCATGGAGCCGAACGTGACGCCGTTTGAGATCACGGTGTCCCTCTCCACCAGCGCCCGCACAGCGCGCTTCGGACAGGACTACGAGTCGATCACCGCTGCCACCACTTTCAGCGAGGCCAACTTCACAGAGGAAGCGGACGGGCGATGGGTGGCACACGAGATGCGCGACGTCACGATCTACAACAACCATGCGGGCCGCTGGGAGGGCGATGAACAGTTCGTCGTCAAACTTGAGCGCTCTCCCACGCTGCCAGCGCCCGTCATTTTTGTCGACGGCGACGGGAACAAGGTGAGTCGCCCCGAAGTGACGATCACGATCACCGATAACGATCCGAAACCGTCGCTGGATCTTTCAGTCACCCCGCCGTTCGTCGAGAAGGGCGACACCGCGACGGTGAAGGTGACGAGCACCAACGGGTCGGCGTTCGCGGAGGACCAGACCATCGCCCTGTCCTTCTCGGGAGCCGCGGTGCGGGGCGCGGACTACACGGTCGGCGACGACACGCTGACCCTCGGGGCGGGCCTGACCGAGGTCACCACAACCATCGAAGTACTGGACGACGGCATCGCCGACGATGCGGGCGAGACAATCGTGATCGAGGCCGCGCACGGCGGCACGTCGTTCTCGAAGACCTCCACGCTGGTGATCAGCGGGCTGGCACCGCCGACCATGCTGCCGGTGACGCCGGGCGACGGGCGCGTGAAAGTGTGCTTCGACGCGGTTGGCGGGACCCGCCACACGGTGCAGTGGCGTTCGGATTCGCAAGCGTTCCGCATCGCGCGGCAGAAGACCGTGTTCGAGACCTCGGAGACGATGGACTGCGGCCCAGGCACGGTGAGCACCGCGCTCTGGGATCTGGACAACGGCACGACCTACTGGTTCCGGGCGCAGTCGACTCAGGAGTGGCAGGACGACCAGAAGGGCCACCAGTCGGAGGTGAGCGACTGGTCGGACGCGGTGAGCGGCACGCCGAAGGCGGTGCCGGCGGTGCCGGCCAATGTGGTCCTGACGCCGGGTAACACGCAACTGAAGGTGGACTGGGACCCGGTCGCGGGGGCGGACGGCTACTCGGTGGAGTGGCGCCAGAACGACTATTTCCAGGAACTGGATGCGACGACGAACAGCGCCACGATCACCGGGCTCCAGAACGGCAGGTCGTACGGGGTGCGCGTCCTAGCGGAGAACGTCTCGGGCCGGAGCGCCTGGTCCGCGGTGGCGCGCGGCGCGCCGGGCCAGCCGACGGCGAGCTTTAGGAGCGTGCCGGCGGCGCACGACGGCCAGAACGCCGTCAGCTTCCAGGTCGCCTTCAGCCACGAGATGGGTAGCGACGAACAGTCGCTGCGCGACGATTCCTTCACGGTGAACGACGGCGACGTCACGGAGACGCGACGTGTCGACGGCAGCAACACGCTGTGGGAGATCACCGTCCAACCCGACTCGCGCGAGGACATGACGATCATACTGCCGGACCGCGACTGCGGCGAGGCCGGGGCTGTTTGCACCGACGAGGACACGCCAAGGTCGCTGACCAACAGCCCGTCGGCGACGGTGAAGGGACTGCCGGCCAGCGAGGGGGATCCGTCATCCGAACCCGCTCCCAACTCTCTGGCGACCGGAGCGCCCATCATCAGCGGCACCGCCCAGGTGGGCGAGACGCTGATGGCCGACACGTCGGGCATCGCCGACGCCGACGGTACGGACGACGCCACGTTCGCCTATCAGTGGATCGCCGGTGATTCCGACATCGACGGAGCCACCGGCTCTAGCTATACCCTCACCTACAGCGAGCAGGGACAGACCATCTAGGTGCGGGTGACCTTCACCGACGACAGGGACAACGCAGAGTCGCTGACCAGCGAGGCCACACACGCAGTGGCGCCGCCCCTGACCGTCAGCCTGACGGCCGCTGCCCCGGCGACCCATGACGGCTCGGCGGACTTCACCTTTGAAATCGAGTTCAGCGAGGAGTTCGGCCTGAGCTACAAGACCCTCAAGTTCAACGCCTTCAACGTGACCGGAGGCGAAGTCCTGAAGGCACAGCGAACGGACCCGGACAAGACCAGCAACATCGGCTGGAGGATAACGGTGCATCCGACCTCCACGGGAGACGTGGTGATCGAACTCCCAGTAACCACGGACTGCGCCGCCGAAGGGGCCATCTGCACCGAAGACGGCAGGAAGCTCTCCAGCTCGCTGAGCTTCACCGTCACCGGGCCGGGCCAGTAGGGGGAAAGAAGAAAGAAAGCACATTCGGACGGACGGGTGAGGCAGGCGGCCCCACCGAGAAACCGGACCGCCGGGAGTCTGAGGCGGAGAAAAAGGAGCGCTTGCGTCCGCAATGGAGAGAGTCGCCGGCTGAGGACCGGCGCGCCATGCCGCGGCAGCGCATCTATTACAAGAGAAGAACCTACGGCTTCCCCGACGACTTCCCGGAACGGCTGCAGAGGTTCCAAGAAGAGTCGGGCCTGCCGTGGGCGGAGACCGCTCCCGCATCGGGACCTATCGCCACACGGTGTCGCGTTGGGCTGAAGGCGTGGTTCGGCCCAACGTGAAGCACAGGGTGACGCTGCCGGAGCAGGCCGAGGCCCTGGTCCTCGGCTACATATTCACCGAGTTACACACAAAAGGACTTGCAAATGACAATAGGCACATACGTCGATAGGGGGGATGCCCGCTTGGCATTCGAGGGGCCAGTACTCCCGCTGAATACACCGGGCGCACCGGCGGTGCAGGCCGCTGCGACGACCGCCGCTACGTTAATGGTTGAATCGAGCAATTCCAATAGGCCAGACACGATGCGCGTCGGGCCGAGAAACACACCGACCCCCTGGAGGAACAGCGATGATGCTCGCGGCTAGACGCCAACTCCCGATCCTGCTGATCGCCTTCGCCGCGCTGGCCCTCTCGCTCACCGGCGAGCCGATTCAGGCCCAAGAAAATCTCGCGCGGACGCCGCCGGGCGTGGGACAGGACGTCTGCGACCGCACCGACGAGGTGCGCGACGCGATCGTAAGCGCGAGCGGCGCAGCGACCTGCGAAGACATCACGCTGCGCCCCATACGGGAGATTACTTCCCTTAAACTGTCGAACCAAAGTATTTCAAGCCTGAGCGTGGGCGATTTCGATGGCCTAGTACGCCTGGATACGCTCGACCTGTCGGGCAATGACCTCACCGGACTGCCGCAGGGCGTATTCGACGAGCTGCTGCTCCTGAAAACGCTCCACCTCGACGGCAACCAACTACAGAGCCTGCCGGTACGACTGTTTGACGAACTGCTCTGCTGGAGGAACTCACCCTGCACAGCAACCCACAGCTTAGCCTGCCTGACGGGATGTTTGGCGATTTCTCCCGATTCGCCGGATTGCAGCCTGACGGGTCTCGGTGGGGGTCGCAAACCCTGGAGGGCTTTCTGCAGAAACACGGCGTGTCAACGGCGGAGCAGTTTATCGACTCGCTGCCCACCGACCATAAACAGCGTTTCGCCATGGTCTACACCTCGGAGTCTCCGGCCGTGGCTCACGTTTCTGGTGACTACCCGAGAATCGCCTCCTGGGGAGGAGACGGACGGTTCACCTTCGCCTGGAACACCGATCCCGACGCCCCTTCCGAGTTCTCGGAGGTCATTGAGTTTCTGCGGCAAGGGGATGACCGGTGGTCTGCCGGTATCATCGATTTCTCCGGCGACACGCCTTCCATCACGCAGCCCGCCTCCTGTCAGGTGTGTCACGGTTCTCTGAACAAGCCGCTCTGGGGCGCATATCTCAACTGGGACGGAACCGAGTATGTCAACCCGACTGACACGGAAGGGATAGAGGCGACGAAGAACGCTATGGATTCAACGAACCCGCGGATCGAGCCGCTTGACTTCTCCGAATCCTACTTCCGAAGCCGGCGCGACGGACACGCAAGATTCCTGAAGACGGGAGGCTACGAAAACTTCTATACCGTGGTCGAGGAGGGCGGCACCGTTTGGTCGTGGCGCCATGCAGAGGTGTTGTTTCACAGGTTGAAGGCCCGCGAGGACTACTGGGCCGTCGCTGAAGAGACCATATGTAAAACAAAAACGTCCGTGAATTTCGGCAACACTGCCCGTGAGCACGCCGTTGGACTGTTCACCCCAGGGGAGCAAAATCCAGCCGTGATGTCGAATACGGGGGAGGGCATTCAAGGGGGCAGTATCGGAGAAATCCACGTGGCTCCCGACTACTTCTACACTGAGTCCGCACAGTTGGGAGGAGCGCTGGTTTTCCTGATGGTCGTGGACCTCTGGGAAAGGGAACCCATCGTCAGGAAACTGTACCGGGACGTATCAAACGCGGATGCCATCCTTCCCTCAGCCCCGAGGGGAGCAGACCTGTTGCTATTCTATGAGCCTGGTGAGGCGACGGCAGAGGACGAGTTGATCCAGAAGCTCCGCCTCCATTTCGGAGCGGGCGGACCCGTGGCCCGTGCGGCCCTCGGCTCTCAGAACACGACCGGATTCTGGAGCTCCACTTTCTTTGCGGGTCATCTCGACGTAATGGCGCCGCGCGTGTGCGATGCGCTCACGAAGACCAAGCCCAAGAACCTGAACGTCACGCTCAACGCGGGCGACGCCGTTCTGAACTGGGACTCGCCGGAGGACGTCAGTTTGCTCACCGGCTACCGGATTCTTCGCGGGACGGACGGCGCAACGCCGACGGTGCACGTCGCGGACACCGGCACGACGGACACGAGTTGGACGGACCCGGCCCTGACGCCGGGCGACTACGTCTGGATCGCCCAGGCGCTCTACGATGGCTACCCGGGCCCAGAATCGAACCCGGTGAGCGAGACCGTTCCTGGGAGCGGTCCGGAGGACCAGAACACACCCGCCACCGGCCAGCCCACCATCAGCGGGACGGCCCAGGTGGGCGAGACGCTCACGGCCTCCACTTCGGACACTAACGACGCTGACGGGCTGGGTGGCGCGGTCTACAGCTACCAGTGGATTGCCGGCTCCACGGACACGGAGATTCCCGGTGCCACGAACGACAGCTACACCCCGGCAGACACGGACGCAGGTAAGACCATCAAGGTCATTGTGACCTTCACCGACGACGGCGGTAACCAAGAGACGCTGACCAGCGCGGCGACGGCGGAGGTTGCGCCGAGACCGAACAGTCCCGCCACGGGCGCGCCGACCATCGGTGGAACGGCCCAGGTGGGCGAGACGCTCACTGCGGTCACTTCCGGCATTTCGGACGCCGACGGGATGACCGGGGCGGTGTTCAGCTACCAGTGGCTTGCGGACGACGCAGACATCGCAGGCGCAACAAGCGACAGCTACACGTTGGCAGCCGCCCACGTGGACCAGACCATCAAGGTCCGGGTGAGCTTCACCGATGATAGGGAACACCAGGAGACACTGACCAGCGAGGAAACGGCGGCGGTGGCAGAACGCCCCATCTGGTCGGCAACACTGACCGTGGGCAGGAGCGGAACGGCCTCTGGCTACAGCGACTTCACCGACCCAGTAACCGGAGAGCTTTCGGCCAAGGACTTCTCGCTGGAGGGGAGCGACTACCGGGTCCGGGTGTTGGGCGAAGACGACGAAAGTCGGGCCTACCTCTTCCTGAACCAGGCGATTCCGATTGACTTTGTACTGCACATGGGCACGGTTCGATTGGTGTCCACAGACGCCGAGACTCAGGACCGGATCTTCACTTACAAATACCAGTGGGCCGTGGATACGTTAAGCCTGTCGGTTGGGGACACTTTGACAGTCAGCCTGTCCGCATCCAACTGACCTGCTGCGGGAGCGCCGACCATAACCGGCACGGCCCAGGTGGGCAAGACGCTGACCGTGGAGACCTCTGCCATTGACGACGCCGACGGGCTGAGCACAGCGGTCTTCACCTACCGGTGGCTGGCCGACGATGTGGAGATTGCAGGGGCGACCAACATCAACTACACCCCGGTAGCCGATGACGCAGGCAAGATCATCAAGGTCACGGTGTCGTTCACCGACGACGCCCAGAACCAGGAGACACTGACCAGCGCGGCGACAGCTGCGGTTGCTGCTGCGGCAACGGTCCCGGGCGCGCCTGAACACCTGAACGTCTCCCTGCATAGCTCCGGGGCGCTGGACCTGTACTGGGAAGCCCCCGCCAGCGACGGAGGTTCGCCTGTTACCGGGTACAAAGTGCGGTGGAAGGAGACTGCCGGTAGTTGGGATACGCCAGCGGACGTTTCCGAAACAACGGTCAGCGGGACGACTCATACCATCATCGGGCTGACCGACGGCGTGGAGTACACGGTCAGGGTCATCGCCATCAACAGCGTGGGCGACGGCGCGCCCTCGGGCGAGGCAACCGGAACCCCGCGCGAAACAACGCCGCCGGAGCTTGCCACGGCGACGGTGGACGGGACGATGCTGACCCTGACCTACGACGAGGCCCTGGACGAGGTATCGGAACCGGTGGCGGACGCCTTCTCGGTGACCGTCGGCGGCGTGGAGCGCACGATTGACGGCGTGACGGCGGCGGGCAGCACGGTTGCCCTGACCCTGGCCTCGGCGGTGAAGCCGGAGGACACGGTCACGGTGGGCTACGCCGCGCCCACGGACGCCGCCGCCGCCCGCATCCGGGACCTGGCGGGGAATGCCGCTTCGTCCTTCAGCGGCCAGGTGGTGGTGAACGGCACTGCCCCGCCAGCCAACAGTCCGGCCAAGGGCCAGCCCACCATCAGCGGGACGGCCCAGGTAGGCGAGACGCTGATGGCGGAAACGGGGGACATCGAGGATGACGATGGTCTGAGCAAAGCGGTATTCACCTACCAGTGGCTCGCCGCCGACGCGGAGATTGCCGGGGCGACCGATAAAGCCTACACCCTGGTAAACGCCGACGAGGGGAAGGTCATCAAGGTGAAGGTGTCCTTCACCGACGACGCCGACAATCAGGAAACGCTGACCAGTGCGCCGACGGCGGCGGTGGAAGCGGCAGCTGAAGAAGAGACTCCCCCCTCGTGGTCGGCGGAACTGACCGTGGGCAGGTCCGGCAGTTTTTACGGTTACTGGGAGGCCGAGGGGATGGGAGACCTCACGCCCGCTGAGTTCAACCTGGAAGGCAAAACCTGCACGGTCCTGACGTTGATGAGGCCGACCGACCAGTGGTTCATCTTCGCCCTGGACCAGGCTCTGCCGGGCGCCTTCACGTTGCAGGTGGGGGAGACCACCCTCAGCTCAGATGACGCCTCGGTCAACACGTCATCCTCCCAGGCGGAGTACCAGTGGCAGAACGGGGCGCCGGACCTGTCGGAAGGCGACACCGTGGAGGTCCGCCTGACCGTCTCAAGCGGCGATTAGCCTGGAACGCAAAAGGGCGTCATACATGGGCAACCCGAAGGGGTCGCCGCGACGCCAGCGGCGGCCCCCTTCACCAGGCCCGACTGCACCAAGGCCCGGGTGGAGTGCGGCGCGGTGGTGGCGGCACTCCCGTGGCAAGGCGACACAGGATATGAAGTAAATGCGCCTGGTCTCCGAGGGAGATTGCGGCGGGAGTACGCGTGCCGGGTGCGTCCTGCTTCCCGCATGACGGAGGGACGGTAGGTTCCCCCTGGAGAGAGGGACGGCGCACACTTGTTTTCGAAGGACCGGCTGGATGCCGAGACAGCAAACCCGCCACAACAGAATAGTCTACGTCTTCCCCGACGACTTCCCGCAGCGGCTGGAGCGGTTCAAGGAGGAGTCCGGCCTGTCCTGGGCGGAGCTGGCGCGCCGTCTGGGGACCTATCCCTACACCGTGGACCGTTGGCGGAACCAGGGAGTGCGTCCCCATTTCCGGCACCTGATGGCGTTGCTGGACCTGGCTGAAGACCTGGGCCTCCTCCACCTGTTCACCGCGTGGACAGTCCCGGACGGAACGCCCGTCCCAGGCCAGCGCGGAGGCCGAGACCGGCGGGACTGAAATGCAAAAGGAGCGGCATATAGGGAAGTTTCACCAGAAAGACGTCCCCTTCGCAATGCAAGGGGGAATGGACTGTCCCTCTGCTCCCGGCCTTTCCGGCCCAGGCGCTTGCCCGCGGCGATCCCACGCCACCTGTCAAACGGGCGTTGCATTGATGGAAGGGCTGCACCATTATAAGGGCAACATTCGCGCCGGTCCCGCGACGGAGCCTGCCCGATAGCGGGACAGCAGGGCAGACCGGAGGAGCATCATGGCCGGGGAAGACGACGGGACAGGTCAAGGCCAGCCATCGGAGGACTACCGCGAGTACCGCCGGATGATGGACGCCGCGGGCCGCGAAGGCCTGCTGCGGATGATCGAGCATCTGACCGGGGATCTCAAGGCGAACCCACGAGACACCGTAGCCCTGCTCGCCAGAGGACTGGCATACAGCGAACTGGGGGACCATCGCCGCGCGGCGGAGGACAACAGCAGGGTCATCGCCCTGGACCCCGATAATGCCGACGCCTACTTCGAGAGAGCCCGCGCCTACTCCGAAATGGGAGAGCACCGCCCGGCCCTGGAGGACTATGACGCCGCCCTCCGCCTGGCTCCCGCCGATGCCACAGCCCACTACAGCCGGGGGGCGTGCCGCGCCCATCTGGGCAACCTGGCCGGGGCGGTCAGCGACTTCGACGCGGCCATCCTCCTGGCCCCAGGCGACGTGGAGCCCCGCTTCAACCGGGGGTTGACCTACGCCGAGATGGGGGAACCCCTGCGGGCGGTGGAGGACCTGAGCAAGGCCATCGAGCTGGACCCCAGCCTGGCCGAGGCCCGCTACCACCGGGGGCTGGTGTACCGGGACCTGGGCGAGCCGGAGCAGGCCATCAGCGACTTCGGCGCCGCCGTCGAGCTGGAACCCAACTACGGCCTGGCCCGCCACGCCCTGGGAATCACCCGGCTCAACCTGGGAATGTACCAGGAGGCGCTCGGGGAATTCGATGCCGTCCTCGGTCTGGACCCTGACAACGCCGCCGCGCTGCGGGGCCGGGGTGTGGCCCTGGGCAGCATGGGCTGCAACGACGAGGCGGTGAGAGAACTGGACCGGTCCCTGGCCCTGGACCCCGGCAACGGCGAGACCCTCACGGCCCGGGGGCTGGCCCGCACCAGCCTGGGGCAGCACGAACTGGCGATAGAGGACTACACCAGGGTCATTGAACTGGACCCCGGCCATACGGCCGTCCTGCACAGCCGGGGCATGGGCCACATGCGCCTGGGCCGGTACGAGAGCGCCGTCCAGGACTTCAGCGCCATCATCGGCATCGACCCGGACAACGCGGGAGCGTACCTGGCCCGGGGATTCGCCCTTACCACGCTGGAGGAGCACGGGAAGGCGGTCAGTGACTTCGACCGGCTCATCGAACTCACCCCGGACGACGCCATGGCCTACCACATGAGGGGCTGCGCCCACGCCGAACTGGACGAGCCTCAGAAGGCCCTGGAGGACTTCGGGCGGGCCATCGCCCTGGACCCGGAGGACATCGACTCCCTGCGCAACCGGGCCATCATGTACCTGGAACTGGGCGAGCCGGAGAAGGCGGTGCAGGACTACGACGAGGTCATCCGCCTGGACCCGGACGACCCGTCCGTTAGGGAGGAGAGGCAGCAGGCCCTGGAGGAGGCGGAGGCGGAGGCGGAAGGAGATGAAAGCTGAACCGGCAGCGGAACAGACCCCGTGATAGAGAACCTTGGGGAGACCAGCGCCACACCGGCGCCGGTCTCCCCTTTCACGTGACGGTCGGTCGCTCCCTGTAGCCGCGCTCAGACGCCGGTGCGGTCCTCCCTGGGACCAACGCCGTCCGGCTCCGGCTGGGTCAACATCCGGCCATAGCCCCGCTCGTCCACGACGTGGGTCACCGACACCCGGCCCCGGCTGTCATACCCCGCGCGGTAGGCGTACTCCACCTCGGCGCCCCAGGGCACCCGGCCGCCGATGCGCACGGTGCCGCCGCCAGGCTGATTGCCGCCAGCCCCCGGCCCGCCGGCGCCGCGCACCACCACGCCGTTGCGCCCGCCCTTCTTCCAGGCCATCACCTTGACCTCGGCGGGCACCACCAGTTCCGCCGCCGACGGCTGGAACAGCACCCCGTGCAGCCTCCTCAGCACCTCCCCCGACGGGTTTCGCTGGCCGTTCATGATCTGGGAGAGATGACCGGAGCTGATGCCGGCCAGCCGGGCGGTCTCGTTCTGGCTGAGGTCATGGGCTTCCATGCGGTCCCAGAGGGCTCGCGGGTCAACGCTGCGGGGCTGGGCAGGCTCGATCCTGGCGGGACCGTCCAGCGCCGCCTCCACCCGCGCCTGGACCACCGGGCTCATGCTCCTTTCGCCCCGGGACACCTGGGTCATGTAGCCGCGAGACACCCCGACGTGTTCCGCCAGGCCCTTCAGGCTCATGCCCTGCTCACGGGCGCGCTCCCGGATGTAGCTGCTCTCACCCCTCCCTTTCACCCTGCCGTCCTGGCGGTTGGCGCACGTGGCGGGCGCGATCTTCACCGGACCGCCCAGCACCGATTCGACCCGCGTCTGGACGGCCGGGCTCATGTTCTTCCGGCCCCGCGCCACTTCCGACATGTAGCCGACCGACACCCCCACCCGGTGGGCCAGGTCCTTCTGGCTCAGGCCCAACTCGCGGGCGCGCTCCCGGATGCAGGTGCTCTCCCCCTGGACCAGGCCGCCCTGCCGGTAGACGACGCCCTAGCCGGGCACCTCGCCCAGGACCGCCATGGCCCTCTCCCGCAGCAGGGGAGTCCAGGGCCGGCGCCCGCTGGCCACCGAGGACAGGTAGCCGTAGTTGACGCCCATCAGGTCCGCCAGCTCCTTCAGGTTGAGGCCGTGCCGCCGGGCCGCAGCCCGAAGCTCGCTCTCGGGCCTGCCGGTGACTCGTTTCCTGTTCCGCCGCCGTTGCTGGGTTCGTGTTGGTGCCGAAGCTTGCCTTGGTGTCGTTGGTATCGATGTTGGTGATCGCCTTCATGTCGCTTCCTCCGAAACACAGAAAGCGGGGCCGCCCTCGCGATGAGGACGACCCCGCTCGTTTTCAAGTTGTGGATTTTCAGTTATTCAGTTGTCAGTGGCGGCTCATCCGGCCGCCCTTGGTTGCCGCCCCGTCACCCTTGGAGCGACGGGCCTTGAGTTCCTGCCGGTCCACAGGTTCCGCCAGCCGGCCCGTGGTGTAGTGGATGACGTTGCAGCGCCGCCCGGCGCCGGACGCACTCCGCCCACGGTCTGAGACACGCAACGGAGAACGCCGATTTGGGGGGTTGGCGAAAGACGCAGTTCGGCCAGGGTCTTGTCCGTCAGGCTGCACAACGGGCCTGGCGCTGGACGCAATGCGCCCACGGTGAGACAGGCAACGGAGAACGCCGGAGTTGGGAGTTGGCAAAAGACGCAGCTCGGCCAGGGTGTAATTCCTGGGAAGCTGCTAAGCGAGGGAAAGGGAGAGGAACGCAGTCCGGACACCGGCTACGTGTTCACTGACCAGCCAGGCGGAAACTGCGTCGCAATGGTAAGCGTCCGGTCTGGTGTCGTTGCCGACGGACCGGAGCGTGTGAAACCTGCGGTGCCGCTGTCTGTGTCTGGCAACTGCGCCGCAGCCGTGTGGGGAAGCGGCCAGAGCCTGTTATCCGCTCGGCCGCCGGGTGAAGAACGCGAAGCGTTTCAGCCGCTCCGCAGGAGATTCAGTCCGAAGGGTAAGGAGTGCCGGGATGCCGTGCTGTTTCTAGCTGCCACCTCCTTTCAAAAGTGATGCGCCTTGGGCTGGGAGTTCCGCGCCTGGGATAGGGATTCCTGGTGAAGCGCACCGTGCGCCTCGATGGGTAGGGTTCGGGCTGGGGCGCCGCAGGCAAGACCCACGAACGCCTCAGCCTGGGTGAGAACGAAGCACGATCAAACGCTCCGTACCCATCGCCCAATGACCGGAGCGATCAACCCCAATCACCGGACGGGTGCCCAGCAGCAGGAGGGATCAGCCCCGGCCACTGAACGGTGTCCAGCGGGAGAAGGGCTTAACACTCCAACCGCTGAACGGTGCCCGGCGGGAGAAGGACTTAAACACTCCAGCCGCCGGACCGGACCGAGGAAGAAGGACTTGAACACTCCAACCATCGGCCCATGCTGCCTGCGGAGGACTTAAACACTCCGCGTCAGCAGCGTTCCCTCGTGGGACGCTACCTTTCGGTAAGGACCCGGGCTGAGGGAGGGACCCCCAGGTTTCTATGGCGGGAAACGCTGGAAAAGCCTGACAACGCAGTTATTATCGACCCGCCCCACGATGGAAATAAAGGGTTTGGGGGCCTCGACGCCCAAAGTGTTCAGTAAAGTTCAATAAAGTTCAGAAAACTTAACTGGCAGCTCGTTCCGACCCCCCGCGCCGGTTACTTCCGCCACATCCCCAGGCTCAGCACCCGCCGCAGCCACAGCAGAATCTCCCGCTTTTCCCGCTCCCGTTGCGTGTCAACCAGCGCCTTCTGCCGCCAGTTGACCTGGGCGCCCCGGTCCAGGCCCCGCAGGGGATAGGTCTCCGGCGGCAGGGTCAGCCCGTGTTCTTCCAGCAACGCCAGCTCCATTTCCAACAGACGCTGCTGCTGCCGCAGCCACTCCAGGCCCCTGCCCCGGCTGGGGTGGGTCTCCTTCAGCTCCCGCCACTCCTGGATCAACGCCCAGGCGTCGCCGAACCCGGCTGCGGCGTCCTCGGCGGGCTCCAGGGTCGCCAGCTCGGGAAACTCCCGCCGCAGCCGGGTCTTCCGCTGCGGAGGCCTCCCGACCGGGCCGGACTCCCCCTCTTCCATCTCAGCGTCCCCAGCGTCCGCGCCGCCTCCCTCCACCTTTGCCAAGCGTGATTCAACGCGCTGCAACGCCTGGCCCTGCTCGTCCCTGAGTGCCTTCACCTCGTCCCCCACGGCGGCCAGGCCCTGGCCTGCGTCGTTGCCCACGACCTCCACCCGGCCCTCGACCTGCGCCAACCGCTCCGCCAGCTCTTCGTTGCGTTCCTTCTGCTCCCGGGCCGGCGACCCACCCCCGGCCAGCAGCGCCCGGTCCAGCGCAACCCGCATCCGCCGGGTCAGCCGGCCGCTCTCCAGGCTGGCCGCCAGCGTCCGGTGGTCCACGTCCAGGTCCGCCGCCGCCTTGCGCGCTCCCTTGTCCCGCACCAGCTCGTCCAGCAGCGCCATGAGTCTCAAATGGTGCAGGTCCTCGATGCTCTTGCTCCGGTCGATGCCCGGACCCATGCCCGGCCGCTCCGATGCCATGATCCCGCCTCCGTGTACAAAAATGTACGTTTCACGTTGGGACTTTGTACGATTGCCCCGATTTCCAGGCCGACAAAAATGCACGTTTCAGCTACGGACGATGCACCTCGCGACCGGAACGTACCCGCAAGTCAAAGTGTTCACTGTTTACCTCCTGTAGGGGGCGTTTTCCCGCCAATTCAGCTACGAAACAGCTACGAAATTACCCGACTTGCATTTTTGCAACTGCTGTCATTTCCCTGTACACCCCAATGACATCACGAAAGGGTGCGGTTGCATAGGGGCCTGTAGGCCCCCTCATATGTGGGGCCCTATAGGTAGTTATGCCGGGGGCCTGAGTTGTTCACACTCTCTTGCAGTAGCCGCGAATCGCTGATTCCCGGCCAACCGCAGGGAGGTGAACGAGTTGGCGAGCAAACCCAAAATCAGGTCCAGCCGCAACCCTGAACCCCATTTCCACGGGCGCTCGGACCGGATCACCATCAACGGCCGCGTGCTGCCCCTGGAGACCGGCGTGCTGCCGGAGGACTTCCCGGAGCGCCTGACCTGCCTCAAGGAGGCCAGCGGCCTGACTTGGACCGCCTTCGTCCAAGCCTTGGGCGTGGACCGCAAGCAGGTGCGCCGCTGGCGCAAAAAGGGCGCGGAACCGTCCGGGGGACCCATGCTGACCCTGCTCCGCTTCGCCATGCGGATACCCGGCGGCCTGGAAATCCTCATGGGTGAGGGCTTCCAGTTGACCTTCTGGGAAGAGGAGGACGACGACGAAGCCTAGAGGTAGACCATAGGGCCGCCGGTGCCTGTCCCAACCGCCCGCGCCGGCGGCTTATTCACCAGACCAGTAACGAGAGAACGGCGGCCCAGGAAAAAGCCGCCCTGGCTACAAGATTAGGAAGGACCAGAAAAGACGGGGGAGGCCAGCTCAGGCCGCCCCGGAGATCGGCGTGGTCAGGGTCTTCTCCAACCCCGGTCCCGACGCCGAGGACCGGCTGCGCCGCCTGTTGTCCCTGATGGTCAGGTACGCCACTAGGGACGGTCAGGCCGAGACGGAGCAGGATTCGCCCACAGACGCCCAGCCCACTGATGACCCCGCCGAGAAGGAGGCGTGATGCGGTCCGAGCCGTCCCAAACCGCCATCAGCCTCGGCGGGGGGCTTTCGGTCCTCAGCCATGACGCTCCCAGTGAGCGGAGGCCCGCTCCACATCGACAGAACGTGGAGGTGCAGTCTGTGAGTAAGGTGGCCGCATTCGGCGAGCAGGAGGCTCCGTACGAAGCCGTCTTCGGAGACGTGTCGAAGATCATCGACGCGGCCAGGGAGTCGGCCGCCCGTTCAGTGAACGCCGCCATGACTGCGGCGTACTTGCTGATCGGGCGCCGCCCCGTCGAGGTCGAGTAGTCGGGAACGGAGCGGGCCGGGTACGGGACGGCATTGATCGCCAGGCTGGCGGCGGACCTGACTCGCCGCTTCGGGCGGGGCTTCTCCCGTCAGAACGTCCAGCAGATGCGCCTGTTCTACCTCTCCTACCCACCCGATCAGATTCGCCAGACGCCGTCTGGCGAATTCGACGCCACTTCCGCCGACCTGCGCATGGGAGACCTTCTCGCGGCCTTTCCGCTGCCCTGGTCCGCCTACGTGCGGCTGCTGTCGGTCAGGAACCAGGGCGCGAGTTCTATGAGACCGAGGCGCTGCGCGGGGGATGGTGTTAGTAGCAACCTTAAGACTTGCAAAAGTAGCAAGTTGGAATTGACCCACCTGAAATAAGTGGCATCATCCGGGCCGACCGCTTGGAGGTGTCTGGAGGATTGCTAAAAATGGGAGACGTGAAAGAGATTTACGAGATGAAAGGAGCGGGTTGCGGCATACGGGAGATTGCCCGGGAGTTGGGAGACGACTTCTGCTTCATGGGCAGGCAGAGGCGGCTGCGCGTTGGGAACCAGTGGTACCCCGTGGACCTGCTGTTCTTTCACCGGACCCTGAGATGCCTCGTGGTCATCGACCTGAAATTCGGCAGCTTTACGCACGCCGACGCCGGCCAGATGCACTTCTACCTGAACTACGCGCGGCAGCACTGGGTCTGGGAGGGAGGTTTCCACAAAAATTGAATTTCCGAACAATAAAAGGATTTCCTGCACAAAAATGCGCCTCGCCAAACCCTACAGGACGATTGCACACCCGCTTTCAGTCCCAGGGGACAGGAACCGCTTGGCACATCATCCCAGATGGAGATGACGCAGTAAGCTGCAGAAACTCCGAGCTAAAGGCGGGAGCCCGCCAGCCAAGTTGCCAACCAGAAGGTGCAGCAGATAAACTCCAGCAAGGATATTCGTGATTCAGTGAAATAGTGGTAGCGAAAGACATGAAGAGCGTCAGCGTGGACGACGAAACCCACCGAAGACTGCGGATAATGGCTGCGCACCAGGGGACCTCCGTCTCGGCAATGATTAGGGACCAAATGATGAGGCTACTAGACCCACCTCCCCAAGCAGCCTTGGGCGAAACCGAGATCGAAAAGCACCAGCGAGAGCTGCGGGAGATAACGGAAGAATTTCAACAGAAGGGGATCGGGATATCCATGACCGACAACCTGTCCAGAGAGGAGATGTACCAGCGCAATGCGGCTCGCTGACTCCAACATCCTCCTCTACGCCGTCAGCGCCGACCCCTCAGAGGCCGACAAGCGCGTCCGGGCCATCGAGGTTCTAACCGACAGAGACAACCTCGCCCTCTCAGTCCAAGTGCTGGCCGAGTTCTACTACCAAGCCACCAGAAAGTCCCGGGCCAACAGGCTGACCCATCAGGAGGCTCTCAGGTTCATCGAAACCCTTAGGAGAATACCCGTGCAGCCGGTGACGGAGGAGGTTTTCCGTAGGGCTACGGAACTCAGCGACCGTTTCGGCATATCTTACTAGGACGCGGCGATACTCGCGGCAGCAGGAGCCATCGGCTGCGAGGCGGTTTACTCCGAGGACATGAACGACCAGCAGGACTACGGCGGACTCCGGGTCATCAATCCCTTCAGCCAAGAGCAACGCGGCTGAAACCTGCCGACAAAAGAAGGTCAACACCCTAAGCCGCGACCAACTGGAGCGCCGATATGGGGCCGACCAAGAAATTGAGAGGCGGGCTTTCACCAGCTCGCCTCTACTGCTGCACACTCAACTGGCATAGGACGACGCTACGGATGAACCAGGCAATGAGCCAGACCAAGGGCAAGGCCCCGGGAAGCCGGACCAAGGAAACCCGGATTTAGAGAATTCTGCACAAAAATCGGGCAATAAGAGCAATTTTTGTGCAAAGCCCTGGGAGGGCGAGAACCCGCCCGTCGGACTGATTCTCTGCTCCGAGAAGGACGAGGCACTGGCCCAGTATGCGGTTGAGGGGCTGTCAAACAACGGGATGGCTGCGGAGTACCGCATCACTCTGCCCGACGAGAAGCTCCTAGCAGCGGAGCTTGACCGGTCGAGGCAGGCGATAGAACTGAGCGGCTCAATGACGTTGGAGGCTCCCGCAACGGGCGCATCACTGTCAGGGGACAACCCGGAGGAACGAGTGAGCCCAAGCGAGGAATCCCAGCAACAGGGAGAAAATTGCGAAACTCGGGGACCTTGAAAACCGGCGACGGAACCAGCAATATCAGCACCGAGAACCTCAAACCGACTGAAGGGATAAGTCCATGAGTTGTGGGCGGAATTCGCCAGTCCGCCCCTAAGAAACAGCATTCCTTGACAGCCCCATAAGCTCAGCCATGCTACGTGGTTCCACTCCTCGGAGTTGGCTATGAACATCTTGGCAGCCCAAAGTTTCAAAGTCGCGGAGATACTGGGAATGAAGAAAGAAGCGGAAATTTCCGAGGATGGAATTTACAGATACTCCCTAGTATTACAACGACGGTTGGGATGCTAGGATGACGGGGTAGTTGGGGAAGGCTTGGGCAAGTGAGGCAGGGAAGTGGATGCTGCGGTTTTCGAGCAGGTGTACGGGACCTTTCAGGATTTTCACGCTTACTTCGCTCCGCTGTTTGGCCGCAGGGAAGCGCGGGACCACAGCCGCCATTACCTCCAGGCTCTCCTGGTACAGTCCGGGGAGCGGCGCAACGCCGAGAATCTGTCGGAGACGGTTCCGGCGTCAGCCAGGGTGATGCAGCGGTTTCTCGCTGAATCCCCCTGGGATGACGACACAGTCATAGGACGCCTTCAAGAGTACTTGGGACCCCGGCTGGGACATCCGGATGCGGTGTGGGTGCTGGACGGCAGCGACTTCCCGAAGCAGGGCAGGAAGTCCGTGGGAGTGGCCCGTCAGTATTGCGGGAGGCTGGGCAAGGTGGCCAGCTGCCAGGCCGGAATGTTCCTCGCCTACGTCAGCCCGCTGGGACGGGCCCTGGTGGACAAACGGCTTTATCTGCCGGAGAGCTGGACCTCGGACCAAGACCGGTGTGAGGCGGCGGGGGTTCCGGAGGAGAGGCAGGGCTACCAGTCGAAGACCCAATTGGCGCTGAAGATGGTGGAGCGGGCCTTGGAGCGGGGACATCTGAGGGCCGGATGGGTTGCGGGGGACGACGCCTTCGGGATGTCGCCGTCCTTCCGTGAGGGACTGGCGGCGCTGGGGATGCGCTACGTGCTGGACGTTCCCGGCGGCACCACGGTCTGGCCGCTGGAGCCAGCCTGGACCAGGCCGGAGCATCAGGGATTCGGGCGTCCCCGCAAACCCAAGTTGCGAGACGGTCAGCGCCGGACCATGGAGCAGCGCAGCGATGAATTGCCGGAGGAGGCCTGGCGTGAGATTACGGTGGCCGAGGGAAGCCAGGGTCCCCGCAGCTACCTGTTCAGCGCTCAGAGGGTGCGTCCAACCAGCAGGCGGAAGCCTGGCGAAATCCACTGGGCCATTTACCGCCGGAACCTGGACGGCAGCGAGCCCCGCTACTACCTGTCCAACGATCCGGAGGATACTCCCCTGGAGACCCTGGCATACGTGGGTGGCTCCCGGTGGCGCATAGAAACGGAGTTCGAGACGGAAAAGAGCAACGTGGGGCTGGACGAGTACGAGACCCGCACCTGGGCGGGATGGCATCATCACGTCGCCCTGTGCCTGCTGGGCGGAGCGTTTCTCCTGAGCCTGCAACAGGCTTGGGGGGGAAAAGATGCCCCGGATCACGAGACCGCAGGTCTACCGGGTGGTGCGGGAGATGCTGCCCCGGGAACGGTTCGGGCCGGCTGAACTGCTGCGGTGGCTGGAGGAGACGCAAGAATGCAACGAGCGGGCCAGACACTCCCATGCCAAGCGTCGAGCCGCCCTTCGTGCCTCCCCACACGTCCCTCCTTGAACCGTCGTTGTAATACTAATGCGTTGTTGGGATGAACAACTCCCTACGGCCCTATGGGTGATGCTGAATCCCTCGACGGCAGATGCGGTCAAGGACGACTCCACCATCACATGTTGCATTCGCTCCAGTAAATCATGGGGATACGGAAGCCTGGAGGTGGGTAATCTCTTCGCATATCGCGCCACCGACCCGAATGACCTGAAGAGCCATCCCGCCCCCGTAGGCCCGTTCAATGACGAGCGACTGAGGGACATGGTGAAACGAGCCGATATAGTGATAGCCGCCTGGGGAGAACATGGCATCCGCATTTTACCTGGGCGCATTGACCAAGTGATGCCCATCCTGGGGCCAGAAGTCCACGCCCTCAACGCGCCTGACAGGTCGTTCCTGACGAAAAACAAGCAACCACGACATCCGGGCAGGCTGCCCAAAACAACAAAGCCTATGCTATTGGCGGAGTCAGGAATCTAAACCAAAGCCAAGGTGGAATCTACATTTGTGGGGTGATGAAGATAGGCCAGGGCGCCCCGGTGAAGCTCATCCACCCGTACATCAAAGACGGTCCGTGACGGCCACTGGGCCTCCGCCATATGCACATTTCACCTTGGTATCAGTTTAGTAGTTCATCTGCTTTGCATTGAGGGGTAAAATTCTCGAATAGGCCGCTGTAATAATGATAATAGACTCTCCCATTGATAGCCACCAACTCGGGAATCCAAGACTTCACATATTTCGGACCAGTGGTGCCTGTTACAATTGACTAAATTCAATCGGAATCCAAGGAGAATCAGCAGGAATGACGCGCCTGTATTCATACATCCTCACGCACGATACCGGTTTTGCCCCTAATCCGTTTCATGGTTTTTGCACGTTGGCGACATGCAAACCAATGATACGAAAGACTGCCAACGTCGGTGATTGGGTAATTGGCACCGGGTCGAAGTCCAGGAACAGGAATGGCTATATCGTTTATGCCATGAGAGTAACCGAAACAATGTCGTTCGACGAATACTGGAGCGACCCCCGTTTTCGGGCAAAGAAGCCTGGACAAGAAGGATGTTGGAAGAGCGCCTGCGGCGACAACATATACTGGTGGGACCCTATCACTAATGGATGGGCCCAGGCAGAGTATTCTTACCATTGTGACGGCTTTGTTGCATGAATATTGGCAGCACATGAAATGTCCCAACACCCTTTGAATCGAGCTATGCTACTCGATAGCTATCCGGCATTCCCAAGTGGGTCATCCGATTCAAAGCGGCACACTTTACCTTGGCTTCCACCTTCTGCTGCGGTAACTTCCTGGCCTGAAGATAGGAACCAAAGATGGTCTTGAACCGAAACATGGCAGTCTCGGCCAGGGAACGCCGATGATAGCCCGACTCTTGTTTCCACCGCTTACGTCCTACCTTCCGAATCCTTCTCAGGTTCTCGTCCCGCACCAGGGGCGGGGTGGCACAGTTCCCATGCTGCCAGATACGGGCATCCTTTCGAGGTGGAATTGCTACCCGCCTGACACCTCTGACAGCGCAGCCCTCATATACCTTCCTTTTGTCGTAGGCCCCATCGCCACCCACCTGCTCCACTGACTCGGTGCTCTGGTCCAGAAGTTCGGGCACCGCTCCCGCATCGTCCAGGCTGGCCTCGCTCAGTACCACGGCCTGGATCTCCTGGGTTTCACTGTCCACGCTTAGATGGAGCTTCCTCCAGGTGCGCCGTTTGGTATAGCCATGCTGACGCACCTTCCATTCTCCCTCCCCAAAGACTTTCAACCCGGTGCTGTCCAGTACCAGGTGCAAGGGCCCAGCAGCTTTCCTGAGCAAGGAAACCCCCAGGCGCTTGGCGCGCTTGCAGAGGGTGGTATAGTCCGGCACCGGCAAATCCCACTCCAGCAAGTGAAACACGGACCGGAGAAACCCTTCGGCAGCCCTCAGGGTCAAGTGGAAGACGCTGCGCACCATCAACAGACACTGGATTGCTCCATCGGAATACTGAAACTGCCCACCGCGCTTTCGGGGGCCGTCGGGCTTCCAGGCCCCAATATCCTCTTCGCTGGTCCATAGGGTTATTGAACCCCGCTGGACCAGGCTTTCGTTGTAGTCATGCCAGTTACGTATCCGATACTGGGATTTCCTGGTGGTGGTGCGTTTCTTGGGACGAGCTTTGGAGGCTTGCGGTGTTCGCTTCATGCCTCCAGCTTAACACTACCTCCCATTCATTCAACAAAGCCCATTGTGACTATGAAATTTGCCGCGATACAAACACTGATCAAGTTCTCGTTAGCGACGACTTCATCTATTGGGGTGGCGACGGGCCTCCAATTCCGCCTGAATTTGGCGGAGTCACCGTTCTTTGCACCACTCAGGGTCACAAGTGCAAATTTCCTGAAGAAACTGTCCACGAATTCGTCCAGTGGGTGAGGCGATTCGGAGATCGGGGACTTTGTGGGTATCCGCTCGATAAGGATTTGCCAATCGCTTCGAAGACCAAGGGAAAGCCTAAAGTCCCCTAGTGGGCCAACATTACTGTATTGATGGGTGGAGTACCAAGTCGCTCCGGGATGGTCTCTATAGCCTGGTAGATTCAGGGAAAAGGCTTGTAACGAGCAACTCATCATTACAAATATTGCGGACTACTGGTAATGGAGCGGTTCGCCGAGACGTGGAACTCCTGTTGGTCTAAATGCCGCATTAACTTTACCCGAAACTAGAACAGCGGGCATGGGTTGGGTCTTGAGGCTTAAAACGTTTTCAGCAACTGTGTTGCCCTTATTCGTAAGGGATGATGAGGGTTCGGGAGCTTCGCAATTTTCTCCGCGGAGACGCGCTTTGACGCTGCCCCGCCAATCGCGGTATCATGGGAGCGGAAGTTAGCCCGGCGGTGTTGGCAGCACCCCGGGCCGTGGCGCCACCTGCGGAAACAGGTGATGCAGTAGCATTGTACTACTCGCAGACCCGCTCCCGGCAGGAGGCGGGTCTCTTTTATTTTCAGCCGGTTGAACCGATAGGAGGCGACCATGCCAGGAACGAAAGTGCAACGTCAGAAGTCCGGCGGCAACCGCGCCGCCATCTACGCCCGGGTCTCCGACAAGAGCCAGGACGGGGAGGACAAGACCTCCATCTCCGAGCAGACCGGCGAGATGGAAGCCTACTGCGAAGGCAAGGGGCTGACCATCACCGCACGCTACCAGGAGGTGGGCCGGGGCTGGTCCAAGAAGCGCCCCGAGTTCCAGCGGATGCTGGCCGACGCCAGGAAGGAACGCTTCGACACCATCGTCTGCTGGAAGTCCGACCGCCTCAGCCGGGGGATGTATCCCGCCGCCGCCCTCATGGAGGTCGTCGAAGCCCACCAGATCCGGCTGGAAGCCGTCATGGACGCCATCGATATGAAGACCTTTGGACTCATGGCGGCCATCGGCAAGATCGAGTTGGACAACTTCCGGGAGCGCTCCACCCTGGGCAAGCGGGGGACGGCCAAGCAGGGACGGGTGCCCACCGGCAAACTCCCCTACGGATACCGCATCGGAGACGACGGCAGGGCCGAGGTGATCGAGGAGCAGGCGGAGGCCGTCCGGCGCATCTTCCGGATGTACGTCCACGAGGGGATGGGGTCCTACTCCATTGACGTGCGGCTGACCGACGAGGGAATCCCCACCCAGAGCGGCAAGACGCTGTGGCTCCAGTCGCGGGTGCACCACATCCTGGGGAACGCCGCCTACACCGGCACCTGGCTCTACGGCAAGTACCGGCACGTCTCCACCGAGGACGGCATGAAGATCTACGACCAGCCGGAAGACACCTGGATTGAGATACCGATCCCGCAAATCATCGACGATGAGACCTGGGAACGGGCGCAGGCGCTGAAGAAGCAGCGGAGCCGGAAGGCCAAGAGGAACACCAAGGTGCTCTACCAGTTGCAGCACCTGCTGAAATGCGGTGAGTGCGGCCACAACTTCCATGCCAGGGCCGCCTGGACAAACACCAGCGTTCGCAACGGCAAGAAATACCAATACGAGTTGGCCACCCCCCGCCGCTACTACATGTGCAACGGGATGCAGAGCATGCGTCTGGGCTGCCGGGAGCGTCCCCATATCCGGGCCGAACGGTTGGAAGAGCCGATCTGGAGCGAGGTGAAGCGGGTGATCCAGAACCCCGACCTGACCGTCGCCGGTATCGACATCCTCGATGCCCAGGAGGGCGGCGGCTTGGAGGAGGAGATGGCCCAGGCCGAGCGGGACCTGCGGAGTATCCAGATGGAAGAGGACCGCGCCATCAGGCTGTTCGTATCGGGGAAGATCACCGAGGCCCAGCTTGACCTTCAGCGCAGATTCATCACCGAGCGGCTGGAGAGCGCCAAGGCAAAGCTGGACGATTACCGGGCTCGGGAGGCTGGCGGAGTCGAGAAGCGGCGGCTGATGGAGACTATCCTCACGTGGGCGAGGGAGGTCGGCCAGGGCCTGGACGAGTTGAACGATGAGCAGCGCAAGGAGATTCTCCAGATGGTGGTGGAACAGGTCGTCATCGACCGGGACAACAACGTGGACATCACGTTGGCCATACCCGTCGACGACGATTCCTCCGAACCCGATTCCCCTGAGCCCGATTCCGTCGCATTTGCGTCTAAAGAACCTTCACCTTGAGATTCGTTCTGGACCTGTAACCTGTAATCAGGTTCAGGCCCCATTCCAGCGCGGGCTTTGGCACGCCGCCAGTTCAAAGGGCGGGTTCGACTGTCTCGGCACTACCAGCCTCGGCGCTTCTGTCTTGGCGCCCGGTTGCTGGCGCGGCTTGGCAAAGATCGATGTGAGGTTGTTAGAGTCCTTTGCCAAGTATGTGCTATGGTGTCTTCAGGTGGTCGCGTGGTATTGGCATTTCGCTGTACAGTCCAGCCTTAGCCCGGTACGACTGCCTGTGGCGAAGAACCGCCTAAGGGGAAAACGGCCTCACTATTGGCCTCGTTTATGCCGCGACACAATGAGGATAAGCGCCGCCGGAGCTATCATAGCAGAGCGAGGAGTTGTCGGCAGGTATCTAGTGACGCTCCAAACCTCGGACAGGGAATCTAACCGTTTGCGGGGTCGCTCCAATCCACGCAGGGGAGTACAAGGTAGATGCGAGTCAAGTTAAGAGTCCAGAGATGATAATGAATAGATGGCACATCGACCCTAAATCAGAGCAGATAAGGGAAGTGTACGCCTGGTTCGGGCTTACGATGTTTCATGCGCAATGCTTAGAGCGGCAGCTTGCTATCATATTGGCGACGAAGTACGTGCCTGATCCGACCAGAGTCTCGATAACGGCATTTGACAACATCCTTGAAGGTCTGTTCTCGAGAACTCTTGGCCAACTGGTGAACGAGGTCGGAACTCTCGCAGAGCTAAGTGGAGGCGAGGAAGAGCGATTGCAGAAAGCGCTCCGCAAAAGGAACTGGCTGGCGCACCAGTACTTCTGGGAGCGGTCGATCGAATTTCTATTCGAATCTGGACGGACCTCAATGATCAAGGAACTCCAAGAGCTCACAGATTCTTTTCACACTTTGGACGAACTCTTCACCAACAAAACAATCGAGTGGGGAGAAACTTTCAGCATCACGCAGCAGTTGTTGGACAAGGAACTGGAGCGGCTAGTTCGAGAGCATTCATAGAACTTCGCGATGGATCAAGATGATGGATGAACGCTTTCCAGACCTTTCGCTTCTCGCACAGCGAGACCTAGCTAGCTGGCTGCTGCGGCACGCCCTTTCACGTCAGGCCATCAGCTCTCTCTATCCTTCGCCATCTAAACTAAGGCCAAAGTGGAATCTGCATTACCCCGCATACGAATCTATGCGCATCTCACCTTGGCTGAGGTGCTCAACCGGGCGGTGTGGTCGCCCCGCCAGGCGGCCCGCGTCCTGCTGGCGCTGCTGCTCCAGCACTTGGACCGCGGCGACGGCCCATTGATCTTCGGCATCGACGAGACCCTGGAACGGCGTCGCGGTCCCAAGATCAAGGCTCGGGGCATCTACCGGGACGCGGTGCGCTCCAGTCGCCATCAACTGGTCAAGGCCAGCGGCCTGCGCTGGATTTCCCTGATGTGGCTGGGCCAGGCACCCTGGGCCGGACGCTATTGGGCTTTGCCGGTGCTCACGGTGCTGGCGCCATCGGCGCGGTACTACCGGCAACAAGGACGCCGGCATAAAAAGCTCACCGGCTGGGCCAGACAGATGATCATGCAACTGCGCCGCTGGCTGCCCCACCGGTCCCTGGTGCTGGTGGGCGACAACGGTTATGCCGTGCTGGACCTGCTCCACTGCTGTCAATCCCTCCGTGAACCCGTTACCCTGATCGCCCGTTTGCGTCTGGACGCCGCCCTCTATGCGCCAGCGCCAGCCCGTCAGCCGGGATAGAACGGCCGCCCGCCGCTGAAAGGCGCACGGCGTCCGCCGCTGAAAGCCCTCCTTGACCAGCCCCAGGTAACTTGGGCCAGCGTCGCGGTGGCCTGGTACGACGGAACCACCCGCACGGTGGAACTCACCTCCCAGACGGCGGTCTGGTACCGCTCGGGCAAGTCCCCGGTCTTCATTCGCTGGGTGTTGATCCGAGACCCCCAGGGCGCCTTCGCCCCCCAGGCCCGGTTCTGTACCGGCCCGGCGGCGGACCCGGCGCAGATCCTGGAATGGTTTGTCCTGCGCTGGCAACTGGAAGTCACTTTCCAGGAGGTGCGGACCCACCTGGGCGTGGAGCGCCAGTGGTCCGACCGTGCTATCGCCCGCACCACGCCCGTCCTGCTGGGGCTCTTCTCCTGGACCACCCTGGCCGCTCACGCGTTGCAAAAAGGACGCCCCATGACCCAGCGCAGGGCGGCTTGGTACGACAAGCCGTCACCGACCTTCGTGGACGCCATCGCTCTGGTCCGACGCCACCTATGGCTGGCATCGGAGGGTTTTTCACCGTCCGCAGCCGACCCCGATATTCAGGAACTCCCCGTAGCTCTGTACTACCGACTGGCTTTGTTGAATGAATGGGAGGTAGTGTTAAGCTGGAGGCATGAAGCGAACACCGCAAGCCTCCAAAGCTCGTCCCAAGAAACGCACCACCACCAGGAAATCCCAGTATCGGATACGTAACTGGCATGACTACAACGAAAGCCTGGTCCAGCGGGGTTCAATAACCCTATGGACCAGCGAAGAGGATATTGGGGCCTGGAAGCCCGACGGCCCCCGAAAGCGCGGTGGGCAGTTTCAGTATTCCGATGGAGCAATCCAGTGTCTGTTGATGGTGCGCAGCGTCTTCCACTTGACCCTGAGGGCTGCCGAAGGGTTTCTCCGGTCCGTGTTTCACTTGCTGGAGTGGGATTTGCCGGTGCCGGACTATACCACCCTCTGCAAGCGCGCCAAGCGCCTGGGGGTTTCCTTGCTCAGGAAAGCTGCTGGGCCCTTGCACCTGGTACTGGACAGCACCGGGTTGAAAGTCTTTGGGGAGGGAGAATGGAAGGTGCGTCAGCATGGCTATACCAAACGGCGCACCTGGAGGAAGCTCCATCTAAGCGTGGACAGTGAAACCCAGGAGATCCAGGCCGTGGTACTGAGCGAGGCCAGCCTGGACGATGCGGGAGCGGTGCCCGAACTTCTGGACCAGAGCACCGAGTCAGTGGAGCAGGTGGGTGGCGATGGGGCCTACGACAAAAGGAAGGTATATGAGGGCTGCGCTGTCAGAGGTGTCAGGCGGGTAGCAATTCCACCTCGAAAGGATGCCCGTATCTGGCAGCATGGGAACTGTGCCACCCCGCCCCTGGTGCGGGACGAGAACCTGAGAAGGATTCGGAAGGTAGGACGTAAGCGGTGGAAACAAGAGTCGGGCTATCATCGGCGTTCCCTGGCCGAGACTGCCATGTTTCGGTTCAAGACCATCTTTGGTTCCTATCTTCAGGCCAGGAAGTTACCGCAGCAGAAGGTGGAAGCCAAGGTAAAGTGTGCCGCTTTGAATCGGATGACCCACTTGGGAATGCCGGATAGCTATCGAGTAGCATAGCTCGATTCAAAGGGTGTTGGGACATTTCATGTGCTGCCAATATTCATGCAACAAAGCCCTACCGACTTGTAGATTCCCTCGCTTACACCGCTTGAAATGCGGAAAGTCCAGCAAACAACACTTCTCCAGGGCCTTCTCCTTTCCCAATGTCACCGGCAGTGCAGCACCGCCGGAACCCCTCCCTGCTCCACACCGTAACCGCGCCGGTCACCGGTCCGGCCAGCGCCCGCTCCAGGGTGGTGGTCAGCATCGGCAGGGTTCCTGCGGCGGCCCGGAAGTTCCGCCGTCCCCGGGCCGTCTCGCACACCATCAGGAGGGGCAGGGCACGGCCCGCCGCCATCCGGCGGTAGGGCCTCCAGCTTGTGCCACCTCCTGGGGAGACACCGCAGTTCGCTCGAACTCGATGCAGTGGACCCCCGATCCCAGGGCGCCCTCGCTGACCTGCACCAGCAGGTCGGGCCGCACCTGGGTCAGGCCTGGCACATTGATCTCGCCCCGCCAACCGGCCACGGCCTCCACTCCCTCCCTGGCGAACCGCACCACCGGCCGGTTCACCCCGTCGTTGTGGTGCTGCTCGTGCTCCCGGTACCAGTGGTCCAGGTAGGCCCCGTGGCGGCTGCGGATCACCGAGGGCAGCACCCGGCTCATGTTGGCCGTCCGCTTCATTCCCAGCTCCGACAGGTAGTGCCTCCCATCAAACACCGCCACCAGCCCGGTCTGGACGAACCGCCCCAGGTGGCGGGTAGCCTCACCGGAGGAGCCGCCCACGACCTTCCGCAGCCAGGAGGCCCGCATGGCGGGAAACTGGCAGATGGTCAGGAACAGCCGGTGGGCGGTCCTGCCGTCGATGGCCTCCATGTCGGGGTTTTCTCTCAGCCACAGTGCGGCGGATTCCGGCCTGCCGACGCTGGGGTGGCCCGAGGGGTCGGACACCAGGTCCCGGGAGGACCTCAGTTCCACGGCGGGGGTGCACTGCCCGTCCGGGGTGCAGAACAGCGTGGGCGTGGAGCTGGACAGGGTGGTTTGGGCCAGTTCCCTGGCCCAGGCGTCCTGGGCCACCACGACCTGGGCCGAGGGCTCCACCGCCTGGTCCGGGTCTTCGTAGAACAGGCGGTTGCCGATTCGGAGATACCTGTCCTCCTCGTGGGAGTAGCAGTCAATGCCCCAGAAGCGGTGCTGCTCCTTGCGCCGCAGTGCCCGCTCGGTGGCGTGGAAACCGGTGTAGGTGAAGGGAGTCCATAGATCAAGTCCGTACCTTGCCACGGCGTGGTAGAAGCCGCCGCGGCGCAACAACCGGAAGTCGGTCATCCTGACCTCCCTGGAGGCCGCCGCATCGGCGGCGGGCCGGTTGACCCTGTCGCTGCGTATCAGGTCCGGTGCCAGGCGGTAGACCGGTTCCAGCATGGCCAGGCGGCGCAGTGAGGTCTCCACGCCACGGGAGGTGGCGGTCCACGGCAGGTGCTCGTGGTCAACGCCGCCGCCGGTCTGGTCAGCCGTGTCGCCGCCGCCGAAGGGGGAGTCGCCCTGACCCTCCAGGTGGGCGGGATGGTCGTGGTCCAGGGCGAAACGCTCCCGGAACTCAGGCGGCAACTCCCCCTCCGGGTGGAACTCGGCGAGACCGGCGGCCCGGGTCTCCTCCCTGGGGCTGGGGTGCTGGTGGTCGGTGACGTAGAGCACGTCCACGGCCCGGCGGGTCAGGAACCAGCGGTGCTGCCGTCTTTCGGTCATGCCCCGCACCACCGAGGTGATCCAGCCTCCCCTTCGCAGGGCGCCCAGCATCCTTCTTACCTTGTCTTCGTCCAGACCCAGGACCGGCACCAGGTTGGCCACACTGACCAGGGGCATCCTGGCGGCTATCTTCAGCAGTCGTCTCTGTTGTTCGTTCAACGGTTCCCGCCGGGCCATCGCTGCGCCTCCTGTCTCCACAACCCCTCCCGTTTCGCGGCGGTTGACCGGCTGCCCGTCAGTCTCACTACGGTTGCCCTGCGGTTTGAGTCTTTCTTACTGGCCGCACCCGAGAGGGTGTTATTCGCATGTCGGATACTTAATATACGTCTGCGGAGGGTCAATAGATTGCCCATATCGTCGTGCGATGGCCGAAAACCGCTTGTGGGGAGCGGGCAAGGGCGTCTCTCGGCCCGTTGGTGGAGGTCGTCTCGAAAGAGACAAAGGCCGGGAGATGGCCGCCTGGCGAGGGAATATAATGGGAATCGGATGATGATGGTTGCCGGAAACAGGAGGTGAGACTATGGACTCACGCAACCATGGGGAAGGCTCTTACCCTGAGCCCTTCCCGGAGGACTTCGGCCAGCGGCTGGAGCGGTTCGTGGAGCTCGCCGGTCTGTCACGGGAGGACTTCGCCGAGCGCCTCGGCGTCGATTATGACCGCGTGATGGAGTGGTTCAATGGTGCGGTCCTCACCGGCGGGGAGGTGTGGCACATCATGCGTCTGGCCTGGTAGGTTCCCGGCGGAATTGAGGTTCTGCTTCGAGAGGCCGCTGAGGGCGGGGAGTAAACGATATGAGCCGCACGCAGTAGTGGGTCTGCCGCATGGAGCCGTCGCCGTCCCATTTACCGCTGAACCATCAATCGCTGCCGGACAACCGTTGCGATAGGCTTGCGTGGCGATTCGTCGCGGTCAACTGGCTTTAAGCCCAACGGCCCATTTATGGCTGAGCTCTTGGTGTCGATTGGATAACAGGTATCTTGTACCGGGTGGGCGGACCGCCTCCGGGGAGCTGCAAGCCGGAGCCAGGCATTGCTACACTCCCTGGAAACGCCTTATAAACACGGAAACGACTCAGTGGCTGTGGAGAGGGAGAAGTTGACGCTGTGTTGGCGTTACTGGCCAGGGGCTTCCACGGGAAGATCGGTGGTGATGAGGGCGAAGATGCCCTCGGCATCGCGCACCGGAACGGAGCGGGTGATCATCCAGATCTCACCGCCGCCCGCATCAAAATAGGGGGCCATCCAGACTCCCGCGGTTGCGGCCAATGGCGCCATCACCCAAGCTTGCGATTCGATGTTGTAGGACGGCACGGCAAGATCGAGGGTGGCGTATCCGTCGGCGGTGCGATAGACGTATGGACTGGCTGTGATCTTTCCGGCTCGGTCCAGCAGGGCGGCGGCGCTGCCGTAGAACGCGGGGTAGGCATCCAGGTAGGACCGCAGGCGTTCCGTGTACGCGGCGGCATCGGCGGGCCGCCCCTCCAACAACTCTGCGGCCAAGGCATCCAGGGCGGAAACCACCTCAGCCTGCAGTTCCTCTTGAGTCGGCGCACTGGTGTTGCAGGCGACGTTGGTAACCAGGGCCAGCAGGAGAAACGAAAAAATTGCAGCACGCAGCAAAGTCATTCACTAAATGTTGTTCGATATTCCCCATCCACGGAAACTTCACGCTTTGGATTCGGTCTCAAAGAGAAGACCACACCATACCCTGCCCCGTCAAGGCCGGTCTATCCAAGTTTAGTGGCAGGAAACGCGCTGCCAACCGTAATCTCCCCTTGTCGTCCGCGTTTATCGTCGTCTCCTCTCCCACCAATGGGATGGAGTTGCTCTGAAGTAGCCTCCCTCTTAACAAGGCCGTGGCCTCCTCTCCCTCACCTTGATACCAGCAATGATTGGCCTGTGCGTTCCGACACGTCCTGAATTAACCATCCACAAGCCGGCACCTCAGACAACCGAGCTATGGGTCGCCATAAGGTTGGCGTCCTAACAGGTCAGGGACGCGTCGATCTTGTGTGGTGTTGACGGACAGTCCCCCCTCCCCAATATCGAAACCTCCCAGCCAGGGGTTCGTATTATGGCACCCCCTACCGTGCCAATTCGATGTATGCGGGCTTCCTCTTGTTGCCCGGTTCTTGGCAGCGCATTGATTATATTTCCGTGTTGTTCATATTGGTTGAGAATATCCAACCGGTGCATTGGGGCCGGGAACTTCAAGGGCGCACCGGCTGTAAAGTTAGACCTCGCGGCGTCGTTGAGAATTCACAAACCCAACCTCCAGAGATGCCGGGGAGGGTCAAGTCCTGTGGTGTATGAGATCATGGTCAATCTCTCCATTCCCCCTCGCGCTGCCGCCCAGCTTTTCGACTGCCCTCAGTTTGCTCTGGCAGGCACCCCCCCTTCACAACCCGTCAAGAAAGTTCGGGATGACTCATGTACGTCTCTGGCAAGGAGGGCGCAGATACGCCAGGCCTTAGCCGCAACCTGCCCCATGGCGAAGTGCTTACCGAGAAGTGCGGATGTCTGGATGGCCTAGGACAGTACGTGTTTGGACCGCGTCTTGGGCTTCCTCGTGAGCTGAAGTGTCTCTACTAGCTCTGGGCTGGCTGGCGAGGGCAATAAGTATTGCTCTGACATCGGCTTTCACGGACGCCATGTCGTCCTTGAGGGTGGCGACATCCGACTTTAATACGGCAACGTCGCTCTCAAGAGTGCCTATCTTGATTTCGGTGCTTTTGAAGTCGTTTTGAGTTCCGTCACGTCGCCCTGCAGGTGTCCCACGTCCGAGCCCAGGTTAGCCAGCCAGATGATGCCACCAATGCCATACACGAAAAGCATGATTATCGTGAGGGCAATGTTGATAGCGCCAAGGTTGTTGCTAATCCACTTCATGGTCGGCCCTCTGCAAGTCTCCCATAAAACTATGGTAGCACAGCACGGTCGCTCCTGACACACTCAAACCGGCTGGGCCAGGGCAATCGCATTTTGAATCCAATCCTTGTTCTGAACAGGTGGACCGGTCCCTTGAGGACCATTTTCCAGGGATTATGCAGTTCCGAACGTGTCGAAAATGCCATCCAATCAACCAGAGTGGTCGTGATTTCATGGCATCGCCGGGGGTGAATCACTGCCAAATCCGCGAGAAAATTAAAATGCGATTGCCCTGGCAGACTTCCCGGTTGACCGGGGCTGGGCCGGTGTGGGATGCTGACCTGGGACCTGAGGTCCCGGTGCCCATATTCTAAACAAGCGGAAGGGCCGGTGCAGCAACACCGGCCCCATGGCGGGATACCTGAGAACTCCCAGAAGTGAGTTCACAGTATCAGCCCCGAACGCCAGAATGCCTGGTTTCGGGCCCCTTCAAGGGGTTAAAGGCGAGGCAGGAGGTGGTGATCGGCTGGCGACGTCCTGATGTATGATCCCTTCACGGACGCCATACCCTTCCAGGATCTTGAGCTGGGTCTCCAAGTTCCAAGTGGCGTCTTCGGTCTTGCTGATGAGGGCGTAGCCGTAGGTGACGGGGATCATGTGGGTCAATCTCGCACAACGCCGGGTATGGGGCGGTTATGGGGGTGGAAGACGACACCTGCTACGTCAACATCACTGGCAGCAGCCCCGCTGGATTAGGGATGGCAAATCGAATCCTGAGAGTAACTATGTCTGAATCTTACATGGACCGCGTGCACTCTGAGGCCGAAACACTTGCCTATGCCTTGCAGATAAGGGCCGATGCGGAAACACGCATTGCGAGTATGGAATCTGGTCAAGTCGCCCTTCCTGAAGGCTATGCGCCGGGCCAGGAAAGGGAATGCGTCGGCAAGGAACTGCTGACATCCGGCTCTGACCTCTTTGATCCAGCCGAACTCGAACCCGAACAGATCGATGCTATAAGGGTACAAGCCGCCTACGCAGCTGTAGGCCGCGAGCTACTGGGGATTTCGCTTGCGTGCGCTGGGTGGGGCGGCATCTGCACCTGTCGGGACCGGACCTCTGTAGACGAAGATCCGGATGGTCCATAGACAGGGATTTTGCGGTTCGCACAAGCCTCTTACGTTGAGCCGACGTAATCAGAGGGGCACAAAAGACTTTTCACAGGAGAATAGATAATGACGGCAAACGCGCAGTGTCAAGGGCGGCGACATTGTGTACCACTGCGGCGGAGAGAAAGTGTCCCACCGACACGATGACAAAGAACCAGACCGAGAACCGCACGGGGATACTTCAGGGGCAGGTATGAGCGGCACCGAGGTTGGTCAGGAGGCGTCCGGCTCCTCCGACGCTGGGACGGCGTTCTCCCGGCTGTGCTTGAGGCGGTAGCTGTCGCCGTTCATCTCTAGTAGTCAGAAATTTTTGAAACGATGAGTAGCCGAGATTGGCGTGGTCCCTGGGTCTTTCATTTAATAGTTTCCTCTGCCTCTGGGAGAGGGTTAGAGCCTGCCCCTGCGAAGGCAGGGGGTGAGGGCGTTCATCCCATCATTACGATATTGTTGGACTACTAGGATGTGGACATGGTGGGTGAGCCGGTCCAGCAGGGCTCCGGTCAATCTCTCCGATCCGAACACCTCGATCCATTCGTCGAATGGAAGGTTGGTGGTCACCAGGATGGAGCCTCGCTCTAGGCAATTCTTTCCTGGTAGGCGGCCTCTTCCGGCGTCCGGGGCAGCATCAGGGTTGCTTGCATCGGTTTCTCATCTCCGGTCAGGTTGTTGGTCCCGTTTCCAGCCAGCCGGTGAAGTTGGAACGCGGGATGGGGTCGGTCATCCACGACGTGTCGGGCCTGGGCCTGGCGGCGGCCCGGTGTACGGCCATCCAGCCCCTGGGGAGATTCAGGGTGTGCAGGATGCCGGACCGGCTGGTCCAGGACAGCCGCCGCCTTTCCTCGCAGGCCTCCGCCAGTTCCAGGGTGGCCCGGACGTCCTGGGCGCAGTATTCGAGCACTGCCTGGCGGTTTCCCTCCCGCCATAACCGGGTTGCCAGGGCGCCGTCCATGCCCTCGGTCTTGCCGGCGGTGCCCATTCTCCGAGCCGCGGCGGCGAGGCCTATAGGGTAGCCGAGTTCGCAGAAGACGTGGAACATCATGTCCACGTGGCGGACGGCCAGTTGCCGGCATTCGGCCTGCATCCCGGACTCCTCCGCCAGTACGTCGAAGTCGAAGCCCAGGCCGTTCCAGGTGAGGAGGGTGTAGCCCTGGTCCACCCGGCTTGCCAGATCTTGGACCATCAGTCCCAGTTCGTTCCGGCCCATTTTTTCTGCGATGCCGCCGTCCGGTGCCATGCCGTGCCAGATGAGGGGCTCGGGGAAGTCGAGGGCGTATGCTGCGGCGCAGCCGATTCCCAGGGGCCGGTGTTCCCGCCAGTCCTCCCCTTGGGGGAACGGCTTGACGGTTTCCAGGTCGAACGCCAAATAGCGTCTTCTTGTCATGGTTTTTCAGCCTTTCTGCAGCCAGCAGGCGCCGACCGCCATTACTTGGATGATTTCCGTTTGCAGGTTCTCCCAGTCTTCCTCCTGGATAGCCCGGGCTATCTCGCCCATCTCTTCCACCATAATCCGGAGGTATGTCTCCGGGTCCAGGCACCGGTCGGCCCCCCACATTTCAATTTGCCGGGTGCGTTCCTTTTCGACGAGTTGGAAAATCTCCTTGAGTTCCATGTCACTTGGTCCAGGGGTTGAGAATGGCCAGGGCGCATTTGAGACAGCACATGGCGGTTATCTTTTCCTTTGCGTCTGCTTGCCTGAGAGCTTCCCAGGCTCGTTCCCGCCAGTATTCGTTGATGGTCATCGGATTCTCCGTGCGGCTGCGTTCCTGTTTTGCTGTCTGCGGCCGGTTGGGTTGGTCAGGCTGGGGTCCGCGGGTCAGTGGGACCGCTCTTCCTTTGGTTGCCCGGCTTGGCGGAATAGTCCCGCTCCCTCGCCCGGTGGCCTTGGCCGCCGGCTTGATAAGCTCCTCCCTGGCTTCGGGGAAGGCGCGTTCCCGGATGACTGCACCAGTAGGGGCTGGCAAACGATCAGGGCCGTTGGTGAGGGAGCGATGAGCGGGTTCTTGGTTGCGCTGGTCACTGTGGCAATCACGCAGCCGCCCTTCTCCTCTATGGACCGTATGGACCGTTCACGGCGGCGTTGGCCAGCTCTTTCACCGTTTCCAGGAGTAGGGCGGTGTGCAGGTTGGCCTCGTCGAGCCTGGTTGGGTCCCAGGCCTCTGCCAGGAAGTGGGCGAGGGCGTCCAGAGGTTCCCGGGACAGGGGTTCTTCCCGGTAGTGGTGGTGGCCGAGGACTACCATTGCGCGGGCCAGCGGCTTGGTGCGCTCGTCGGTTGCGGCGCTGGTGTTCAGGTATGCGGATGCCGCCTGCCGGAGCAGCTTATCGGTGATTTCCGTGCTGATTTCCATGGTCAGTCCCCTTCAGAGACGGTGTGTGGTCCGGTCTCCGTTGACTTCTTCCGTTTGGACTCCCGGTATGACAAAGCCTGTTCCATCACCCCGGTCACGAACCAGTCCAGGTAGGTGTGCCAGTCTCCGGCGCCCAGCAGACGGTAGTATTCCTGCCGGTGGCGGAGGATGTATTTGCTGAGGGGCAGGGGCGCTTCCAGGAGCTGGTTGATCAGGGCCCGTCCAGCGCGGCCGTTGCCGTCGGCGAAGGGGTGGATGGTCTCGAACTGGAGGTGGGCCCAGGCGGATTGGGCCACCGGGTTCAGACCGGTGGCGGCCCTGCTGGTGCGGTACCGCCCGGGTTGGGCGTGGTGTTGTCCGGCCATCATGGCCCGGTGCATGTCCAGCAGGGCCGCCTGGGATACCGGGGCTTGGACGTATTCCAGGAGAGCTTCGTGGTGGAGCAGGACGGCTTCCTTCCGGTGCTCGCCCTCGATGGCCGCGGAATGCCTGGCCTCGGCGAACAGGAGCTCGTTTGCGGCTTGTCTGCCGGTGCCGGGAAATGTTTCCCTGAGCAGGCGGTTTGCTTCTCCTAGCCGCCGGGCTGCCGCTTCGTCCCGGGCTGAGGCTTGGCCTGGGGCGGGGGCGTGGAGAAATATGCTTCGGTCCGGCATGGCGGGACCTTCGCTGTGGCGCTTGTTTTCGGGGCTGCCGGTCCTGGATGTTAGTCCTTTCGGTTTTCCAACCAAAGCGTAAGCAGGCAGATCCCACACTGTATCCAGAAGACAATTGCGCCTGTTTGCCACAGCCATCAAGGAAGTTGCTGGAACACCAGCAATTGTTCGAATACGGGGGGATGGCCTGTCAGGACGAATGTCAAAGAGGCTGCCTACTCCCGAGGTGAGGGCAAGACCTGCGATTTTGTTTCTGGACATTCCTTTGGGTTCCTCGTTGCGGTGCTAGTCATCCGCCCTTCAACCAGGGGACGCCGGTCCTAGAGGTCATTGAGCAGGGACAGGGTCCGCGGCTGGTTTTGGGCTGGGGCGGCCTCCGGCTGTTGTGCCTGGCCTTCCTCCCGCGGGGCCTCCGGTTGTTGGGTCCGGGGTTCCCGCTGCGAGGACTGCCGCCTGCGGGCGGGGGACGGCCGGCTGCGGGCGGGGTGCCTGGGGTTCACCTCCCATTGGGCCCTGGCCCTTTCGACAACGCCGGGGAGTTCCCGGAGCAGCCGGTCGATGTCCGGGTGGTCGAAGGTTTCCAGGAAGGGGTCGGTCCCGGCGCGCTGCAGGCCGACCAGGGCTTTCCCGTTTCTGATGGAGAGGACGATCTTCAGGTCCTCCGGGTTTTCGCCGCTCTCCGCTTCGGGAGCGGGTCCGGTGTCCTCGGCCTCGCCGTTGTCCTCCTGGTCCCCGCCGGCGCCGGTCTCTTCGTTCTCCGGATCGGCATGGTTGTCCTCTTCGTTCTTGGCTTCTTCGTTCCCGGCCTCTCCGGGGTCTATCTCTCCTGGGTCTATCTCTCCTGACCGGACTTCGCCGGTCTCCGTTTCGTCAGTCATGGCCCGTCTCTCTTTCCTTATCTTGGGTGCTCCTGCTGCCTGTTAGTGGACCCCATCGCAGATGTGGCAGTACTCGCCGTCCTGGTCGTCGTTTTCCTCGTCTTCCCGGGTTGCCGTCGCTTCTGGAAGCTTCCCGGCGATCTGCGCCACCGCTTCCGGGGTGGCGTGGGTTGGCGTCACCGTGCCCTGGTCCTGGTCCAGGTCCAGGGCCATGAAGGGGCAGGTCCCGGCGACTATTCGCCGCACCACCTGGACCACCAGCGAGGCCATCACGTTGTTGATGGCCGGGTCCTGGTCGGTCAGGTCCAGCGCGGCGGCGCAGTCGACCTCCGGCGGGGTGTCCGGGACCGCGGTCAGTAGGTCCGGGCGCTGCAGCGTCGGCGCCGGCATCCGGTGGCACACCGTTCCCTCGAAGGCTTCGGCCAGCTGCTCCGGGCAGGTCGTGTTTCCGATGAGCACCTGTCCCCAGTTGTTCCCGTTGCCGGCGTCGATGAGCCACATCCTGCCGTAATTTCTGTCCAGAGCTTCGGCCATTTCCCTCCGGGCTGCGGCGTTGTCGACGCAGCCGATCATCAGCGCCGGCTTGTACCGGGACAGCCCGGGATAGTTTCCTCTCTCGTCGGGGGCGAAGGGGTATGTCGAGTATTCCATGGTCGGCCGTAGGCCCGGGCCAGCCTCTCGGCGAGCGCCTGGCTCTTGAACTTGCCGATGTCGTCCTGGTAGAAGTTCTGCCGGAGCAGGTTGTGGGGTTCCACCCGGTCGTGGTCGACCAGTACGACCCTGGCGTTTCGCCCGGTGAAGAGCCGGCACAGGTGTTCCGCGACGAACCCGCCGGTGCCGCCGCAGCCGACGGTCACCACCCGGGGGTTGTTTGCCAGAAAGCTGTTTCAGGTAGTAGGGCATTGCTTGTTCACTTCTCCTTGAAGGGAATGCCTATTCCGGTCCTTCCAAAATCAGCCTGACCCCGGGGTTGGGGCCGCTGAAGCCCTGGGGCCAGCCGACCGGGCCGAAGTGGCCGTACACCCCGGCCCTCAGCTCCAGTTCCGGCAGCATTGACTCCACCCTTCCCACCACGCCGTAGATGCGGAGTCCCTGCTTGTCCCGGTCGTCGGTCCCGGAGAAGAAGGCCCGCATCCCGGGGTGGGAGTGAAACTCCGCCACTACGCCCGTGGGCGGCTGGTACCGGAGGGAGGCCCCGGTCCCTTCCTGTTCCGGCATCACCAGGCGGTACTCCTCGCCGTCCCACCGGACGGCGAAGAACCGCTCGGTGTCCGGGGCGGCCTGCAGCCAGCGAAGGCCCAGCTCGAAGAGGGCCCCGGGAATCAGTCCGTTGGCCAGTCCCACCTTCCCGGTGAGAGGGGCCAGTCCCCGCACCTTTGCCCGGGCGGTCAGCACCCGGGCGGTCAGCACCCGGTTGTTGGCCTGCACGTACAGGCCGTTCCCGGCCAGCACGTAGTCGTAGCCCACTCCCGGGGAGCCGGTCAGCCCGTCCTTCCGGTTGACCAGGTATCCCACCGGCTCCGTGGGCGCGGGCGCCGGTCCTCCGGCGGTTTCGGGCTTCCTACGGGAGTCCCATGGCGTCAGCGACCGTACACTGGAAAACCAGGTCGTCCAGGGGGTATTCCGGTTGGTCATTAAGCTCCTCCCAGAGGTCCATCAGCCTGTCCGGGTATTTCCTTGACCGGTTGTGCAGGTCCCCGGTCATCGAGAAGTATGACTGGAAGAAGGACTCGGGGATTTCCCCCAGCTCTTGGGGAAACTTGTGGCTGCCCGGGCAGACCCGCCCGTCGGCGAAGACGTTGAAGGCCGGGGCGCGGAACAGCTCGTCTTTCTCGCCGGTGGGCCGGCCCTTGGCGGCGAAGACCCACGGCGGCCGCGCCGGGGAGCAGATGAACAGCAGCCCCGGCATGGGGAGCCGCAGCCGCGCCGGGGCTTCGAAGGCCTTTGCCTGGAGCGCCGTGGGCCATACTCCCGGCGGCCGCCACAGCGCCGCTGTTGATCCCGCCTCGCTCTGCTTCCACCACAGGGTGTCCGGCGGCAGCAGCCCCGACGAGAAGTCCAGGCGCGGGGTCAATGCCGCCGCCACGTCGTCGGCTGAGACCATCTTCAGTTGGACCGTGCCGCCGTCGAAGGTCTTCAGGATTATGCTTTCCGAGTAGATGTTCAGCTGGGCTTCCAGCCGGTCTTCGGGCGCCCCGCTGTTTGGGGGCAGCGCCCAGCGGGTCCGGTTTTCCGTCTCAGTCATTGCCGTCTTCCTCCGGTTCCTCCGGGTCTTGTTCCGGTTCCTCCGGGCCTTGTTCCGGGTGTTCCGCTTCCTTCAGGACGGCTTCCACGTCCATGGTCTCCAGCCGCGCCAGGATGAAGTCCAGCACCTCGGCGAACCTGCCCGGCGGGTCCTTTTCCATCCATTCCGCCGTCCGGTCCATTGAGTTGATGACCTTTTCCGCTTTCCGCCACTCCCCGGCGGCGTACTCGATGACCTCCCGGTCCCAGGGGTCGGAGTAGTCGATGAAGAAGTTGCCGGAGACCGAGCAGACCCAGGACACGGTGTCCCAGACTCCCTCGAACTTGGTGTCCTTGACCGCTTCCCGCACCAGCGCCGGGTGAATCCCGTCTTCCGGGACCCTTTTCAGGATTTCTTCGGGGACGGCCTCCTTGGCCGATTCCAGCCAGGACACCCGCATCTCGGCGTCTATCTTCCAGTAGGGTTCCTCCATTGCCGGGAGGAGGGCCATCAGGCAGGCCGGAACGCCGTAGCAGTCCCATACTTCGTGCAGGTCCTCCCAGCCGATTCCCTGCAGCCCGTAGGGTATTCCCCCCCGGAGCCAGCCCCAGGGGGTTTCCTCTTCCATTTCGAACCTGTCGGCCAGGCCGGAGATGAAATACCCGGAGAGGGGGAAGAACTTCTCGCCGAAGGCGGCGGCGAACCTTTCCATCCTGTGGCCGGTCCCGGCGCCGGAGAGGATGGCTCCGGCCTCCCCGGGCAGGTATTCCCGGACGAGGTTGTCGAACCACCGGTAGTTCTCGGCGCCGCCGGCCATCAGCAGCAGCTCGTGGAGTGATGGGGGAGGCCGCAGGGCCAAGCCGGCCAGGGCGCTCAGCCTTGGTGGAGCGTGAGTTTCCATCTCAGTCCTCGGCACAGCCGCTTGGTGGCGTTCGAGTAGTTTTCCGCTTCCGCCTTGGCCGTCTCGAATTCGGAGTCCTGTTTCACCAGGCGGCCGAAGTCTATCGAGCCGTCGGGCCGGGCGGCCTCCGCCGCCATTTCCAGTATCCGGAGCCGGGTCTCGGGGAGGGCCTTCAGCAGGCCGGTCGATGCGGAGGACTCCCGGGGTCCGGCTGTCCTCCTCTGCCGGGGAGATGAGGTTGGCGATCAGCCCGGTCACCCGGGGCGGCGTCGGGTAGAACCCGGCCTTGGCCTGTCCTGCCAGTCTCACTGCTCTGCTCCTTCTCCGGTTGTCGCGCCGGGTTTACTGTCCGGTCCTTATGACCCTCAGGCCGTCTTCCTTCCGGAATGAGGCTGCTGTGAGAGCCGTCCCGGCCCCGGTCGCTGTTCCCTCTTCGAGGGCGGTGACCGGGGTCTGTCTCACTTGGACGTCGTGTTTCCCGGCCGCTTTCCGGACCCTCTCCCAGAGTTCTTCGTTCCCGCCCCTGATTGGGCCTCCCTCCAGGAAGTCTCTCACCCTCGATGCCATGTACTGGGCGGTGACGGTCAGTTCCACCTCTTGGCCCTCTCCCGGGACGTGTTCCAGTCCGGCGGCTATCCCGGCCAGCTCCCAGGTGAAGGGGCTGTTGTCCCTGAAGCTTTGGCCCAGCGTGATCTTGCCGGTCTTGCTCCGGATGCAGACCCCGAAGGCGCCGCGGGCTCCCGCGTGGCTCCGGACGTGGACGGTGTGTTTCCCCCTCTTGCCGGCCTCGCTCGTGGCCTGGTTTTCTCCGCCGGTCTCGCCGCTCCGGGACTTCAGCCTGGCGATGAAGGGCAAGTCTATCTCCTCTCCGAAAACCACGTCCTCGTCGCTGTCGACGTTCAGCTCCCGGGCGGCGGTCCGCCTGCCGCCGGCGGTAGGCCAGGCTCCTCCTGATCTCCGCTGCCGCTCCTTGGACGGACTCCGGTCTCCGGCTCAGGTCATCCATGTTCTGTTGAAGCTCTTGGGCGACGCCCTCCAGGAACCGGAGCGCGATGGCCCCCTTTTGGACTTCATCCAGCGTCCCGTCCGGGCTGCCGGTAGCCGGTTCCTCCGGGGTTCCGGCGCTTTCGGGCTCCCCTCCGGCCTCCGGGGCTTCGTCCAGGCCGCTGGCATCGGGTTTGTCCAAGGCCTCGTCCGGAACGCCGGTATCCGGTCCCTCCGGGACCTCGGCAACCTCGGGCGCCTGTCCGGGGACCGGGGCTCCAGCGGCTTCGTCCGGCTGCTCTTCCCTGTTATCGCTCCTCGTGTTGTCCATGTGCTCGGTCAATTCCTCCCAATTGATTTGCCCGCTGTTCACCAGGGCGGTTATCCGGTTCACCAGTTCGTCTTCCCCGGTGCGGATGGCGTTGCTGATCAGTCCATGGGTCGTGGCTGCCGCTTCCGGGGTGATCGCCATGAGGCTTGGCCAGCTGTCGGGTCCGGCCTCAGGATACGAGAAGTACAGCCTGAAGGCTATCAGCCAGGTCCGGTTGTACAGCTTGCTTTCCTCCAGGACTGTCCCGATCCATGCCGAGAAGGTCTTCTTGCAGGGCCGGCACCTCACCTGTAGGGCGCCTGGGCCCGGGTCTGGCGTTCGCTCACCTCGGCGCTGCCGCAGCGGGGGCAGTGCTTCCTCTGGGGCCACCGCACCTCCTCCAGCCACCTCTCCAGATCGTTTCTTGCCAGGGCCGGGTCGGGGCGTGTACCGGCGCCGGTTCGGGGACCGGCCCGGCGTCCGGCCCTGCCGGGGGCTGGCCCACTCTTCCGTCCTGCTCCGGCCAGGCCCTTCTGCCGCAGTTGCGGCAACGCCGCTCGGAGTCCAAGACGTCGTAGTTCAGGGAACCGCCGCAGCGGGTGCAAGCCGCTGTGCCTTCCATTTCTTATTTCCTCTCCTCGGGCGGTTTCCGGGGTCCCGGTCCGCCCTTCTTCGATCGTCTCTTCCGGCGCGCGGGCACCGGGGTCCCGGAAGTTCTTGGCTTCGGCCCGGATGGCCTTTGTCCCGGTCATCCGGGGATTTTCCTAGTCCATCACGTGGGCGGCGATGGCCTCGACCAGGGGCGGGACCACCGAGTTGCCCAGTTGCCGGTAGGCCTGGGTGTCGGAGACCGGGATCTCCAAGCGTTTCATGCCCATGAGCCGGCTGCATTCCCGGGGCGTCAGCCGCCCGGGGTTCCGGCCCTCCTGGGGGACCAGGATCTCCTGCCCGTCCTTCCCGTACCGCGCGGTCAGGGGCCGGTCCGGTCCGCCGGGATCGGCGCGGCTTTCAGGATCGTGGTCATTTGCCTGTTTTTCCGTCCTTTTCACCCATGGCAGTCTCCCGGATGATGAGTCCCGGCCCGGCTAGTTGAACTCGGTCTGGTTGCCCTTTCGGAACATGTAGCTCGGGCTCACCGCCTTGAGCTTCACCCGCCCCAGGTCGTTGTCGTAGGTCTCCTGGAGCGGCGTAATCACGATGCCCTCCCGGACGTGGGACCCGGAGATGGTGTCCCTGCCGTCCCGGTGCTCCAGCAGGGCTGCTTCGGAGTGGGGTCCCTGGTACAGGACGGGCACGGTTTCCAGCCCCAGCTGCCGGACAGCCGCCGTGAGTTCGGCGAAGTCCAGGTAGCGGCCAGTGGGGTGGGCTCCGGTGTAGATGTCGAAGACCCGGAAGCCCTTGTCCCTGGTCATGCCGTAGTGGAGGTCCTGGACGCCGCGGCCGAAGATGATGAGGGGTTCGCCCTGGGCCAAGGCTTCTGCTCGTTCCCAGGTCCCGGTGTTGAGCAGGTGCTCGGTGAACGTCCTGACGTAGAGGTTGTTCCGGTTTTCCGGGGAGTCCTTGAAGCTCATCCTTCCGGTCAGCCCCTTGCTGGCCACGATGACGTTCCCGTTGATGAGGGCCGGGTCCTCCAGCCCGGGGATGTGGCCGTAGCAGGCCAGGGTGCCGTGCAGTTTCTCGGTGTAGGCGACGCCGCTCCCCTCCCGGATGACGTCCGGCCACTTGAGGAGGTCCTCGATGTCGTAGGCGGGGGTGATGCCGGCGGCCGGGGGACCTGGCCTCTCATGCCGGCCGGGACTTCCGGGACGTACTTGGTTATTCCGTAGTGCTCCGCGACATCGTCGCCCGCCCCGAGGCCCTGGGGGGCCGGGACCAGGAGTCCCTGGGACACCACGCCGCGCAGCCGGACGGCTTTGAGCCGGTTGCCCCGGGGTCCGGCGAGCTTGCCTTTGTTGTTCTCCGGGTCCCAGAGGCCGGTTTTCTCCAGGAGTTCCTGCGGGATGATGGAGCCCTCGGGTATGTAGACCGCCAGGTCTCCGGTCCGGAACTGGTTGCGGCGGACGACGCATTGGTATCCGGCGATTCTGGCGATGTCCAGGGAGTCGGCGTTCTCATGCTTGCTGACCTCGGCCAGGGAAACTATCTTTACTTCGAAGTCCATCTTCAGCCTCCGTTTTGGGGTTCGGTCCGCCGGCGGCGCTGCGGGAGATGGCTGCTGCAGCCTGTTCCTACTCTCCCAGTCCGGCTAGCCTGAGGCTCAGCCTCTTTCCCGCCCATTCGGCGATGACCGCGTTCTGGGGGATGGTCCTGAGGGTCTCGGTCTCGCCGAGGGCCCAGTCCCGGTCGTCGGGGTCCAGTCCGGCGGCCTCCGCCATCCGCTTGGCGGCGTACCGGGCGGTGGTGGCGCCGGGCATCTTTACCTCGCAGGTCTGGAATCTGTGCACCAGGGTCACTGTCACGAACTGCTCGCTGCTCATCCTTTGTTCCCCCTTCCGGCTGGCCGGGGGAGGACCGTGTCCACCGACCTCAGAAGCCGGCAGGCCTCGTCCAGGTCCAGGTGCGTTGCGACTGGCTTCCAGGTCCAGCCCGGGGACCCCGATGCCCGGTCCGGGCGTCTCTCCAGGACTGAGAAGCGGTCTTGTGACCTGGGGGAGAGGCGTAGCTTGAATGTGGTGTTGTGCTTCGTTGCCGCCTTCATGGTTTCTCTTCCTCCTCGCTTGGTCCCGTGGGCCCTTTCCTCTCAGAATAGGCTGGTCTGAGTGACCTCGGGCTTGGGCTTCGGTTTCGTCCTGAGGATGCTCTCCGGTTCCTCCTCCGGCGGGTCCTCGTCGATCTGTCTCAGGACGTCCGGAATGGCGCTGAAGTCCCGGATGACCTGTTCCTTGAACTCCCCCCGGCGCAGCCCGGCCGCCGGGTGCATCACCGGGTAGATGAACCTCCCGTTCTTCCGGCGCAGCCGGCCCCGGGCCTTCCCGATGGTCTCTCCCGGCAGGAACCTGCCTAGGCTGAACTTGCCCAGGGCCACTATCAGCTTCGGGTTGAGGATGATCATCTGCCGGTCCAGGTGCTGGCTGCAGGCGGCTATCTCTTCCGGTGCCGGGTCCCGATTGCCCGGGGTCCGGCACTTGATCATATTGGTGATGAAGACCCGGTCCCGGCTGAGTCCGGCCATCGGCAGCAGCTCGTCCAGGAACTTCCCGGCGGCGCCCACGAAGGGCCGGCCCTGCTCGTCTTCGCTCTTTCCCGGTCCCTCGGCGATGAACATCACCTACGCGTCCATCGGGCCCTCTCCGGGGACGGCGTTGGTCCTGGTCCGGCTCAGGGGACACTTCTCGCAGTGCCGGACCAGGTATCCCGCCAGCTCTATCGCGTTGGTCGGCACGGGGGGTCCGGACTTGTCCGTCTCCGGCAGGTCCTCCGGCGTTTCCTCGAAGTCGCCGGGTATTTCGCCCGGTCCCTCGGGCATTTCCCAGTCTTCGTTCAGGCCGCTGGTCATGGGGCGTCCGTTCTCCTGGTGTCCGTCATTCCGGGTTCAGTCTGGGGGATGTTGGTTGTTCTCCCGTTTTATTTGACCGGTTCAAAGTGGTCCCGCCAGGGCCCGTTCAGGAAGCGCGCTAGCCGGTCTTCCAGAATGGGCTCGTGCCGCTTCCTGGGAACGATGAAGTAAACCCGGGCCGTGCCCCGGTGATACCAGAGCGCCCAGGGACGGCGGGGCAGATCGAGCTCCGATTGCAGCTGCCCGGCCAGGTGGTTGATCTGCTGGACCGCCGTGCCCCGGCGTCCCTGGTGGTGGTAGATGACCATGCTCCGGTCCCGCCCGGCGAATTCCCGGAGTTCCTCCATGAAGACGAACTTGGGCCCGTTCTTCCCCAGGGGGTCGGCCGTTTCTGATATCCCGTTGTCCGGGTCGAGGAAGACTACGTCGGCTCCGGCGGTGGCCTCCAGGGCGGCGCTCAGCCAGTCCCGGCGGGTTGCTTGCCGGGAGTGCCGGGAGGCCCCGGGCGGGTAGGACAGCTCCGGCTCGTGGTAGACGGTGCCGTCGGGAAGGAGCCCGCTTTCCCGGATCCCGGCGACGCGGCGGCCCTTCCCGTCCTGCACCAGCCGCCGTAGCGTGTCGTACAGAGGGGCGTCGCAATTGCGAAACCGGGCCCGGTTTCCGGGGCTGCCGTCCAGGTAGCCGGTGTGCTTCCCGTCGGAGTTGTGGGACTCGTCCGGGAAGAGATACCAGACGACGCCCAGCCGGAGTTTTTGGGGAGGGCCGCAGAGTTCTCTCAGGAGGCCGTACTTTCCGAAGTCCCCGATGTCGCCGGTGTAGCGGTTTTGCAATCTCTTTCGTCCTCTTTCCCTTGGGGGCGGGCTATTCGTCCGCCGGGGCTTCGTCCTTGTTGCCCGTCATGGTGTTCAGTGTTCCGACGGCGGTATTCCGGAAGTCCAGGGCGTCGGTCCTGGCGATATCCAGCACGCTCAGGCTGTTGTTCCCTGCTTCCCTCAGGGCGGCGTTGAAGTCTCTGACGCCTTCGCCGTGCCGGGCCAGCGCCGCGCCGATGCCGCTCTCGGCGGCGTTCAGCACGGTTTCCACGGTGACGTGGGCCGCGTGGAACATGGCGGCTGCGGCACAGGCCAGGGCGATGTGGGCCTGCTTCCTTGCATCCGGGTAGAAGCCCCGGTTGGCGTCGATTTTCGCTGCCGCCGTGAGGGCGGCCTCCAGCGCGGTCATCCCGGCGTGCCGGGCGGCTTCCTGGGTTTCCTCGTAGATGTAGCCGAGGTCGTCGTCCTCGCCGGAAGGGCCCGGCTCGATGTCCAGGGCGGCGCCCCTGGCGGTTTCCAGGGCGTTTTCGGCGGCTTCCCGGACCATGTGCCGGCGGCGGCGTGGCCGGCGCCGGAGTTGTGGATGAGGCGGACCGCGTTGACGTACTCGGCGGCGGCGCGTTGACTCTTGCCGATGCCGGTGTCCACCTTGAGGGGTTCCTGGGGTGCGGCTGGCGGCATGGTTTCTCCGGACATGGCGTTTTCCTTCTCCGATCCGGCTCCGGGCTGGCCGGTTACCCGGTCCTGACCGGGCGGTAGCTGCTGATGATCAGGTTGTCCTCA